>CAVPXZ010000023.1:0-320000 GCA_963709825.1 uncultured Alphaproteobacteria bacterium | reverse complement strand
AACCGCCGCTCCAGCTCGGCATCATCAATCTCGTCCGCGATCGGCCAGCTGAGACCCGCCGCAGCCGCGCGCCGCACGTACTCGCCAACCGCCGTTTTGCCGATCCCCGTCGCCTCGCCGACCAACCGCCGGCTCATCCCCATCGCGTGCGTCAGACGCAGCGCGTCACGGATCTTCCTCATCGACATTCTCTCCGCTGGCATCGGTCACTCCCTGGTTGCCAGGGAGCCCGATCAGCTGATTCGACTGTCGACGGGAGCGCCGCTTACGACGCCATCACCTGCTGTCCGCAATCACCGGAATGCTGTCCGCCTTGCGCTGGAACCGGTGTCCGCGTTGCACCGGATTCCGCAATCATAGCGAACGTATTCTTCGATGCTGTGCTTTACCGTCTTGTGCGCATCGAACATCTGCCAATTGCCGGATACAGATTGCTTTCATCCGTGTGCAGCCGCACTCGCGCGCAATGTTTTCGCTCACGATCTGGCAACGTGCTCTTTGCTCGCGACCGGAACATGAAAGGTGCGCACATTGCCGCCGCGCTCCACTAGCGCAACGATAGGACGCTTCTTGCCCTTCCGATTGACGCTGAACGCGGCCTTGCTTGTTGGCGCTCAGCACCGGCCTATCTACGCCATAATAGGTTTCATCGGCCTCGACGATTTTGCCTCTCGCCACCGAGCGGCGCTAAGCCCCCAGCGCGCATAGCCTCGCGAATGCGGTGCGCCATGAACCAAGCCGCCTCGTAGGTCGACGCCAAGCGTGCGGTGCAGCTGGTGGGCGCTGACGCCCTTCTTGCTGGAGCACATCAGGTGGAACGCCTGTAGCCATTTGTGCAGCGCGATCTGCTGCGCTCCATCACAGTTTTCATCGTCACGGTGAAATCCTTGCGGCACTCCTTCTCGGCGCAGCGATACACGCCAGCGCGCTTGGTCGCGTAGGCATGATCGATCACACCGCAATGCGGGCAGACCGGACCGTCTGGCCACAGTATGCCCTCAGAACCTTGCGGGCTTCGCTGTCGTCTCGGAAATGCGGGGTTGTAAAAACGTCCATGACCATCCCGTTTTGATGAAAATCTAGCAGGGCTTGTGTGTCAAGCCGATAATGAGCAGAGTTCCGTTTCAGCTACAAATAAGGCGCGAATCTCGCTCACTTCAGGGACGTCTACCGGTGACAGCCGTTGGATGGGGCGAGTGCGGTTCCTGCGGGCGGGGCTTGTAACCCTGCTCCCGGGGGCTCGGGCATCGTTCCCTCCGGCATTATGACCGGGGCGCCAGGTGCCTGGCTTAAGCGCGATCCAAAGGCGAGGGTAACGCCTTCGCACTTGATCGCGTGAAGCACGGCCTGGGCTAAGTCAACGCGTTCGGTCGCTGCGACGAGAGCCGCGGCGAAGCGCCGGAAGGCGAGCGGGCCGCGTCAAGGTCCGCTGCCGCGCCCGGGCATCAGCAAGCGGCAACGTTTGTTGGTGTGGCGCGGCCAATGGATGGTGCGCCTTTCGGCGCTCCGCCTCCCTTTTGTTGCCGGGGGCGAGTTTAGAAGTAGGTTTCGTTTCTTCGTGGTGGTTGGCAAAATTCGGACGCATTCGCGCCGCGAGAACGAATTCGCTCGTTCCACCTCTCCCCGCGTGCGGCTTCCTTGAACTTCTATGATGTTGCTAAGAAAGCAGAATTTGATTCTGAATGTGTCCCCCTAATCGGAGGGCGATACCTATGGAGCGATTTTCGCAGTGTTTTTCCAAGCTTCCCGACCCGCGGGCGGGCAATGCGCTGCACGATTTGACGGAGATTTTGTTCATCGCGCTTCTGGCCACACTGTGCGGCGCCCAGACGTGCAGCGACATGGCACTGTTCGCCAAAACCAAGACGGCACTGCTGCGGACGGTGTTGGTTTTGGCCCATGGAGTGCCGAGCCACGATACCTTCAGCCGCGTCTTTCGCTGCTCGATCCGCAGGCTTTCGACAGCGCCTTCCGTCAGTTCATGCAGACCTTTGCGGAGAACGTGCAGGGCGTCGTCGCGCTCGACGGCAAGGCGCTCAGGCGCGCCTACGACAGCGGCAAAAGCCACATGCCGCCGATCATGGTTACGGCCTGGGGTGCGCAGACCCGCATGGCGTTGGCCAACGTGTTGGCGGAGGGCAACAACGAAGCAGCCGCTGCCCTGCAGCTCATTGGACTGTTGACCTTGAAGGGTTGTGTGCACCGCCGATGCACTGCATTGTCACCGTGCGATGGCGGCCGCGATTGTCGAGCAGGGCGGCGATTATGCGATTGCGGTCAAGGACAACCGGCATGCTTTGCTGCTTGATGCGAAGGCCGCGGTTGCGACGGCAACGCGCCAGGGCGCGAGCGCGACCGTCACCGTCGACGATCGTCATGGCCGCCACGAAACCAGGGTGGCGGTGGTCGCCGCGGCCGGCGCAACGGCCGAGCGGCACGAGTTCCCCGGCCTGCAAGCGGTTGCAAAGATCACCAGCAAGCGTAACGGCGACAAAATCGTCGAGCGCTATTTCTTGTTGTCGCGCCAATGGCGACCGGCGGAAATGCTGCGCATCGTTCGCTCCCATTGGAGCATCGAAAACAGTCTGCATTGGCCGCTCGATGTCTTGCTCGACGAAGATCTCGCCCGCAGCCGCAAGGACAATGCGCCTGCCAACCTCGCCGTGCTGCGTCGCCTCGCCCTCAATGTCGCGCGTGCTCATCCGGACACTAAAACCTCGCTTCGCGGCAAGCTCAAACGCAGGATGGGATGACGCCTTTCTCCTCGATATGCTTCGCCACATGCGATAGCCCTGCCGCGTGCGGGGAGAGGTCGAGCGAAGCGAGGGTGAGGGAGCCTCTCAGCAATTCTGAGCGCCGCAATTCTGAGCCCAGCGGCAACGCCCCCTCATCCCAACCTTCTCCCCGCACGCGGGGAGAAGGAGTGCGAAGCGTCGCAGGCACAAAGCTGTTCGGTTCGCCCTGCAAGCGGTGGGAAGGTGAAAGGGAAACTCACGATGGCACGGCGGAAAAAATCGGGAATGAAGGGACTCTACAACAAGCGGCTGACGCCGGACGAGCAGGTGGTGCAGCGCGAAGCTGCGTTCGCGGCGATCCGGCGTTTGTATGCCGAGGCGCTGCCGCTGTGGCGGTTCTGCTCGCGCGGTTATTGCCGCCGCCACCAACATTGCAGCGGCGAGGTGCGGCCTTGCCTGGAGCGCGGCTGGCCGTTGATGCCGCCGGCGTTGCAGAAGCAGGCCTATGATCAGGTCCAGATCGGTGGACCGCGGCGGCTGCCGGCGGGGTCGCACACCGAATGGCACTTGCGCCGCTACCCGCCGTCGAACTTTGTGCATTGAAGGGCCGATCGTGCGGCGAAGGATTTTCTTTCTCACCTCTCCCCGCCGCGCGGGTAGAGGTCGGAGTGAGCGAAGCGAACGAGGGTGAGGGGGCCTATCCGCGATTCTGAGCCCAGCGGGAACGCCCCCTCATCCCAACCTTCTCCCCGCACGCGGGGAGAAGGAGTGCGAAGCGTCGCGGGCACGAGTTGTTTGGTCCGCCCTGCGAGCGCTGGGGACTAACGGAAAAAGAGTGCGAAGCGTTACTGCGAAGCGTCTACTTCGTCAGTGCGTCGGCGCCGGCTTTGGCGACTTGGGCGTCCTGCGAGGACAGCGCGCCGGAGACGCCGATCGCGCCGACGATCTTGCCGTCGATCAGGATCGGTATGCCGCCCTCGAGCGGGGTGATGTCCTTGACGGCAAGGAGCCGCAAACCGGCGCCGCCGGCGGCGATGGCGTCGTCGAGCGCCTTGCTCGGGCGCTTGAAAGTGAGCGCGGTGCGGGCTTTGCCCTCGGAGGCGCCGATCGAGGCGAGCTGGGTGTTGTCGACTTTGTGGAACATCACCAGATTGCCGCCGCTGTCGAGGATGGTGATCGCGACCTGCCAGGAATTCTTGGCCGCTTCGAGCTCGGCCGCCGACATCGCGCGCTTGGCGTCGTCGAGCGTGATCGGAGATCCATAGGGAGGCGCTGCCGGCTGCTGGGCCGAAGCCGATCCGGCGGCGAGCAAACACGCGGCCAACGCGCCGGCGAGCGCGAGCATCCGAGACATCGTTGTTCCCCTCCTCAGCCATGCCGCCCGGTGCGGCGCGCGGCGGGCACAATAAGCGGCAAAAGCGGCCGGTGGAAGCCGGTCCGCGCCGATCGGCTCCGCAAAAGGCGAACCGAGGCAGACGCGCCTTTCGCTCGGCGAAACGTGATCGCCAATCCGGCTGCATCGCCTGCCCGCAACGCTTATATTGGTTTCGCCGCGCACGGTCTGACATCACGCTCTGACAGCACGCCCTGACACGGAGACGCCACCATGTTCGCATTCAGGAAAAAGACGGAAATGCCGGCCGCTGAAAATGCATTGCCGGGGCGCCCGAGCCCGATCCCGACGGCCCGGCAGCATTTCGTCAATGGCCACGCTCTCAAAGGCCCGTATCCCGAAGGGCTGGTGATGGCGATGTTCGGGCTCGGCTGCTTCTGGGGCGCCGAGCGCAAGTTCTGGGAACTCGGCGACGGCGTTTACGTGACCGCGGTCGGCTATGCCGGCGGCTTCACGCCCAATCCCACCTATGAGGAGGTCTGCAGCGGGCGCACCGGCCACAACGAGGTCGTGCTCGTGGTCTATGATCCGAAGAAGATCTCGTACGAACAGTTGCTCAAGGCGTTTTGGGAAACCCACGACCCGACCCAGGGCATGCGGCAGGGCAACGACGTCGGCACTCAGTACCGCTCGGGGATTTATGTGTTTACGCCCGCGCAACGCGCCGCGGCGGAGGCTTCGCGCGCGGCCTATGCCAAAGCGCTTTCATCCTCGGGCATGGGCGCGATCACCACGGAAATCGAAGACGCGCCGCCGTTCTATTTCGCCGAGGATTATCACCAGCAATATCTGGCGAAGAATCCCCACGGCTATTGCGGCCTCGGCGGCACCGGGGTGAGCTGCCCGATCGGCACCGGAGTAGCCGCGTAGGGATCGCGGGCGGCAAATAGCGAATAAAGTAGGGTCCAGGTATTTGCTGTTTCGCCATTCGCTACTCGCCATTCGCTCCTTGTGCTAGCTATCCGCAAGCAACAGCGCGGGGGTCCCATGCGGCGGAGCGAACGCGGCTTTCAATCGGCGATCCTGCTGACCCGGTGGTTGATGACACCGTTTCTGTTCGGCCTCGCATGCTGCGTCGTTCTATTGATCTATCGGTTCTTCGCGGATTTCTACGAAGTGGCCAACAAGGTTCAGGTTTTGAGCTGGCATGATCTCGTGGTCGACGTGCTCAACCTCGTGGACGTCACGCTGACGGCGAACCTGGTCATCATCGTGATCTTCTCCGGCTATGAGAATTTCATCCGCAAAATCGACCGCGCGGAGCATCCCGAATGGCCGGAAGGGCTCACCGACGTTGATTTTTCCGCGCTGAAACAAAAGCTGCTCGGCTCGATCGTCGTCATCGCGGCGGTCGATGCGCTGGCCTGGTATCTGGACCTGGAAAAATATACCGATACGTCGAAGCTTGCCTGGGCGCTCGCCTTCCCGCTCATGCTGGTCGCCGCGATGCTGATGCTCGCCATCGCCGACCGGCTGTCGCGCCATGATGCCAAGGCCGAGTAAGCGCGACCGTGACGAGCGACTTGTACCGCGATAGCAATGAATTTCGGTTCATGGCGAAGCGCGGAACGGCCAAGTCCGCCAGAGCGCACTCGGCATGATATCCCGCGACCGGTGAGGGATTGTTAACCATACCGGGCGTTAATCGGGGCTCACGATTTGTCCGACCCCGGCCGGATTTCCGCGTATGCAGATGCAGTTCCTGCGCTCTTTTACTCTGCTGTTGACTGTAGCGTTGGCGGGATGCGCGGAGCAGCCCGTAACATACTATGCCGCTCCGACAGCGGCGGCGATGCCCGGCATCGACAACATGGTCTACGGGATGACCGCGCAGCCAGCGCCCGCGGCATCCGGGCTCTATATGGCGGCGCAGTATCCGATGGCGCAGTATCCGGCGCAGTATCCATCACCGCACTATCAGGCGGCACCGGTGGTGCCTTACGCCGCGGGCCCTTACGGAATGGCCCCTTACGCACCCGCTCCCGCTGTGGCGGCGGTACCGTACGCGACGCCCTCTCGGGCCCCGCTGTACGGCTACGCAGCCCCAATCCCGGAGGGGCACTACACGCTCGATTCCGGCGACCGCCTGCGCATCGTCGTATTCGGTCAAGACGGCTTGACCAACTCGTATATCGTCAGCGCCGGCGGCCACATCGACATGCCGCTGATCGGTGCGGTCATGGCGCGCGGCGCGACCACCGAGCAGCTCGCCGGCCGAATCTCTGAAAAGCTCCGCGACGGATTCATCCGTGAGCCGCACGTGGCGGTCGAGATCGAGGCCTACCGGCCGTTCTTCATCCTCGGCGAAGTGACCGCGCCGGGCCAATATCCCTACGTCGCCAACATGACCGCGGAGACGGCCGTCGCGATCGCCGGCGGTTTCACGCCGCGGGCCTTCCGCAAGACCATCGTATTGAATCGCAACTATTATGGCCGCCTGGTTCGCATGGCGGTCCCGCTCACTTTCCCGCTGCATCCGGGCGACACTATCAACGTGCAGGAGCGCTGGTTCTAGAGGGCGATCGCCTGGACGCCGGCATGCTCCGAGCTGGCCGCGGCAATCGCAAACTCTCGTTGTTTGGATGAACCGCAGGGTCGTCAGCGTGAGGCGAGACCCGCCGAGCTCGCTCTACGAGCCGCGGCGGGTTCGAGTCCAGCCCTCTTCAGCGGTTGCGCCAACGCAAAGCCGTCACTTCTTGAGGTGCTTCTGCAGGAACGCGGTCGCGCGCTGCCAGGCGAGCTTGGCGGCTGCTTCGTTGTAGCTGCCGCGTTCGTCGCAATGAAAGCCGTGCTGCGCGTCGGGATAGACGTAGATCTCGCAATCGCCGCCGCGCTTCTGCTTGATGATCTCGACGTCGCTCATCGGAATCGAGGCGTCCTTCTCGCCGAAATGCAGCTGCGTCGGCACCTTCGGCTTTTCGTCGGCATTCTTGGCGATCTGGCCGCCGTAATAGCCGATGGCAGCCGAAAGGCCGTTGAGCTTGGCGGCGGCAAGGAACGCCAAAGTGCCGCCCATACAGAAGCCGATAATGGCGGTTGGGCCGTATTGCTTTGCATCGTCGATGGCGGCCTGCACGTCACGCATCATCGCTCCCCAATCGGGGTTGGCGACGAACTTGCGGGCATTGGCGATTTCGTCGGGCGAATAGCCGCTCTCGAAATTCGGCTGCTGACGATCGAATAAAGCCGGCGCCACGGCGCCGTAGCCTTCGGCGGCCAGCCGATCGGCGACCGCGCGGATGTGGTGATTGACGCCAAAAATCTCCTGAACGACGACGATGCCGCCTTTCGCCGGTCCGCTCGGCTCGGCTCGATACGCGCCAAGCTTAAAGCTGTCCGAGGCGACAAGTGAGAAATGCTGACCCAAGACGATCCTCCTTCGCGTGAAATGCCCTTAACCCCAGGCTCGCCTAGCATATACCGCCGCGAATGTCGCTTGAATGGCAGTTCAGTGGGCTTGACCTGGGTCAGCGCACTGCGCCGATCGCCGGGGACAGGGAACGACTTGAAGCGCTAGTCCTCGGGCGGGAACGGCTCTTCCCAACGAAGCGCCCGCGCACGGCGAAAGCTGATCGCCGCGTCGGCGGGGCGACGAGGCCGTCCTGCGCTCCGGCCGGCGCCGGCGTTGGCTTCGATGCGGTCGTTGTCTGCGGTCGCGACAATGAAATCCGTGCCTTCGCCGGTTTCGTCGCCGAGGCCCTGATCGGAGATGATAAGCGAAGAACCCGGGATGATCAGCTGCGAGATCTGATCGATCACATCCTTGGGGATTTCGATGCGGGCAAGCGCTTGTTGCGGCGTTTGCGGCGGGGGCGCCGGCGGATCGAAGCGGGCTTCGGCGGCGCCGGCGTCGCGACGCCTGGCCTTGGCGTATTTTGAGAGTTTCCTCTCGTATTCCGGTTGCCGTGCTGCCTTGGACGGCTCACCCGGCAGTGACACGACGTTCCAGCGAAAGCCGGCGTGATCGTCCAGATATTCCATCGCCGTAAACACATGGGTGCCAAGCGGCTGGTCCGGATGCTCGATCGTGACGGGCGCATTGAACAGCGGTGAGAAGTCCTGGCGCACGTAAATAGTCTTGGTTTTGCGGCTGACGAAAATTGCAATCGGCGCTTTGCTGGCATGCGCGATCGCGACCGGCTTCGGCGGTGTAGCGGGCGAGGGATCGACGGCTGCGACCGATACCGGACGAGTAGCGTCGCTCGTGCCGGGATCGCTCGGTCGCAGCTCTTGGGCTACGGCGGTCGCGGGCGGATCGCCGTCGGTGCTGGCCGGCGCCATATCGGCGACGTTCTTTTCTGGCTCGTTCGGAACATCGGCGGTTTTGCCGGCATCGGACGTTTGCGCGGTCTTCAAAGGTTTCGCCGCCGCCGACGCGGAAGCCGTCGGATCGGGCGTGCTCGGTTTCGTCTGGTGCACGAACAAATGCGGATCGGCTATTTCTTCCAGCCGCAGCTCGGAGTGCGCAATGATGACGCGGGCGCCGAGCCTGGTCACGTCCCACAGGCGGGTCGCAAAGTCATGCGACATGCGAATGCAGCCGTGCGAGGCTCGATGCCCCAGATTGCCGCCTTCGTGCAGCGCCACGCCCGACCAAGTGATCCGCTCCATATAGGGCATGGGCGCGGCGCTATAGATGTTGGAGCGATGGAAGCGGCTCTTCTGGATGATGCTGAAAATGCCGAGCGGGGTGGGATGTGCGGGCACCCCGGTTGCGACCAGTGCATCCGCGATCTCGATGCCGCCGCTGTAAAGGTGAAGCGTCTGCTGGTCGATGGAAATGATGATCTGCAGCGGCCCCTTCGGAATATGTCCGAACGGCTCCTTGCTCACATGCGCGGCTTCCGCGTGTTTGAGTTTGAGCGCGGTCTTAAGCTTGGCCTGAGCTGCAGCAGGCCAAGCGATACCGGCCAGCACGCAGGCGCAGGCAATCGTGCAGGCGGTGCCGAGCCGGGCACGCTGAGGCTGGTGACGAGAAGCCGGCACAGCAGCGTGCCGCGCGTAGTCGGTGCTCAATTGGGCCACCCAGCCGAAACGGAAGACGCGATTCGGATTACAAAACCTTAGTCGAGACCAAGGCCTTACGCCACCGCTCGGTCGGGAAAGAGAGTCACTTCCGGCAGTTAAGGGTAACGCAAGACGAATTTACAACGCGTTCGCCGCGCGCGGGTTGCGTGGCAATGCGCCTCAAGCCGGTAACGCCACCGCGAAGGCTTCCGCCAGCAGCTCGTATGAGCGCCGGCGCGCGCCATGATCGTAAGTCATGGTGGTGATCATCAATTCGTCGGCCTGGGTCGATTCGATGAGCTTGAGCAGCCGGCGCGTGACGTTATCGATGCCGCCGACGATGAGGCGCTCGCGTTGCCGCGCGATGCGCTCGCGGTCGATCGGCGTATAAGGATAGGCAGCGGCCTCTGCCGGCGAAACCAGCGGCAGATATTCGCCTTTGGCGCGGCGCACCATGGTCAGGTCGGCGCTGGCGGCAATCCGCTCGGCTTCGGCGTCGGTATCGGCTGCGATCACGGCGGTGGCGAGAATGGCGTGGGGCTCGCGCAAGGTTTGCGAGGGCTTGAAGTGTGCCCGATAGCTGAGCATCGCGCTCTCCGCGTCGTGCTCGGCGAAATGGTGCGCGAAGGCGAACCCCATGCCCGCCGCCGCGGCGAGTTCGGCACTGTAACCGCTCGAGCCGAGCAGCCACACCGGCGGCAGCGCCACGTCCGCGGGCACGGCGTGCACGGTGCGGAACGGATGGCCCTCGGGAAAGCCGTCGCGTTCCAGCATGATCAGTTCCTGAAAACGCTCGAGGAACTCATCACCCTCGCGGGTATCCTGCCTTCGGCGCAGCGCGTAGGAAGTGACCGGATCGGTCCCCGGCGCTCGACCGAGGCCGAGATCGATGCGGCCGGGGAACAACGCCTCCAATACCTTGAAACGTTCCGCGACCACGAGCGGGGCGTGGTTCACCAGCATGACGCCGCCCGAACCGACGCGAATGTGCGTGGTGGCCGCCGCAATTTGTCCGATCATGATCTCGGGCGCGGAACTGGCAATGCTGGCGAGGTTATGATGCTCGGCGAGCCAGTAGCGCGTATAGCCGAGCCGGTCCGCGAGCCGCGCCAGATCGAGCGAGTTGCGCAAGGCCGCCGATCCCGGCGTGGCGGTGGTGACGGGCGACAAATCGAGGACGGAAAGCGGGGGCACGCGCGCTCTGCGGGGAAATTCCGGTCAAACCGCAAACGTGAGCGCAAGTCGGTCGCCGGTCAACCCGGTGCGCAAGCTATTGGCTTGGTGCGCTGACAAACGGGCCGCCCATCGCAGAGCCCAAGTCAAGGGGAGCTCCTGCGGCGGTTTTGGAGCGTTGGGTTTTCGCCGGCTGTTTTTGCGTTTGCGGCGGCCACGTTTGCACTGCGGTCTGAAAAGTGTCCGCCGACAACGTTGTGTTCGGTTTGAAACTTTGCGCGGCCGCGAAGACTCCGGCGCGCGACCGGTGCGCGCGATGGGCTTTGGCGACCCGCGTGTGCTTGGTCTTCTTCTCCGCGACCTTCGCCGGGGTTTCGGGCGTGGGCGGTGCGGACTCGACGGCGGGACCCGCGGGCACAATTTCGGTTTCGGCTGTTTGTCCGACCGGGCCACCTTGCTCCGCTGGCGGCTCGGCTACCGCCGGCTCGATGGCAGCAACGCCCGGCGCTGAGGAGGGCGGTGCTGCGCCGATCGCCTCGGCGGCGGCCGGGTCGGGTTTCGTGTCAGGCGCCGCCTCGTCCGGCTTTGCATCGGGTGCAGGGTCGGCAACCGCGGTTTGTTGCACTGGCGCATTGTCGCGATCGACCGCAGACGGCGCCTGATCGGGCGCCGCTGCGTCGTGCTCCTGTTCATCTGCGGCCGGCGCGGCGGCTTTCATGATCGGTTGGTCGTTTGGTTGGACGGCGGCATAGGCCAAGGCTGAAATGCCGGGTCCGGCCGCTGGCTCGCCGATCCGGAAGCGATGCTCAAAGGGCTCGGCCGCTGTGATCGGTAGCGTCTCGGCATAGTCGGCGCGGAGTTGTTGCAGCGATGCGTTGGCGGACGGCAGGGGCACGAGCGGTCGGTGGCTGACGTGGAAGCTGGCGAACACACCAAATGCGGAAACCAGCGCCACGACCGAGGCAAACGCCGCCGCGATCATCAGGCGGAAATTGGGAAACATGCGACCTCGCTGAACGCCTGCGCGCGATCCGCAAAAGCACGCGTCACTAGGAGCGAGAGATCACCGCGAGGGCCTATGGCCTCGCGTCGACCGCAGCCTTGCGGCCGACGCTTGCCGAATCAGCAGCGAGCCCAGCCCGCCGAATCCAGCGGCAACGACATTAGCTTGAGTCGCCGAAAAACCAAGATGAAAATTTAGCCGCGGGCGCGCAGGCCAAACAATCAACGCGCCTGCGCCGACGCCGATCCCGGCAAGACCACAACGCGCGAGCCGACGCTCACTCTGTTGTAGAGGTCCTCGATATCTTCATTGGCGAGACGGATGCAGCCCGAGGAGACGAAATGTCCGATGGTCGATGGCTGGTTGGTGCCGTGGATTCGATAGAGCGTGTTGCCGAGATAGAGCGCGCGCGCCCCGAGCGGGTTGCCGTCGCCTCCGGCCATGAACCGCGGCAGATAAGGCTGGCGCTCGATCATCTCTTTCGGCGGGTGCCAATCCGGCCATTCGCTCATGCGGCTGATGCGCTCGGTGCCCGACCACGTGAAGCCTTCGCGTCCGACGCCGATGCCATAGCGCAAAGCCCTTCCGCCGCCGAGCACCAGATAAAGATAAGTGTGCGGAGTATCGATGATGACGGTGCCCGCAGGCTGCGAGGTGACGTAATCGACCAGCTGGCGGCGAAACTGCGGCGGCAGCTCCTTGGCCGGGCCCTGCTCGGGTTGTTCCTCCGGCGGCAATCCTGCAATGACGGTTGCGCGGTCTGGCGGCGGTCGGGCGCCGGGGGGCGAGTCGTAAATCGAGCCGGTATAGTTCGGATCGTAGCCTCCAATCGCTTCGCCCCTCGGGTCATAAGCCGCCGGGCCGTAGGGCTCGCCGACGGTCGATGGGGGCACCGGTGCGTTGTTGTATGACCGCGGCTGCGGAGGCCGGTAAGGCGGCGGGTAATATCCGGGCGGCGGCGGCGGGTAATAGCCCGGCGGCGGCGGGTAGTAGTATCCGGGTGGGGGATAGGATTGGGCTGCCGCCGCACCGAGCAAACCGGTGAAGGCGACCGCAAGGGTCAAAAGGCTGATACTGACGCGCAAGGCCGGCCCCGATCACGCAACAGGCCGCCATGTTTGCAAACAAGATTGGGCGGGAACAAGGCAAACACCACGGCGGGCGCCGCATCAGCCGGTTAAGTGCGGCCGATAGCAGCGCGGCGAAGATCATGGATAATGATTGATGAACAACGGACGCGCGCCGTGTTATTGGTGCTAGCTCGCTAGTCAGACTTGTCCGGATTATGTGCAGATCGAGGGGGAAGACTGGGCGATCTTGGGAGATCTGATGTGAGGCGGCTCGCCTGCGGTGTTGTCACGTTGTTCCTGATTTTGTGGACGCCGCTCTTGGCGCAGGATTTTGCGCTCCATGCGCAAAATCTTGCTACCGACGAGCGCAAAGCAAAGATCGACGAGCTCAAAGGCAGGATTTTCGACGCCCACATGGCCCAGCAGACGTTTGCCGAGGGATTGCAACATTGCAGCGAGCTGGACGGCAAGAGCTTCTTTTTTCAGCTGCGCCGGCGCATGCTCAATCTGGAAGAGTATTTTCGGTCGTTGGAGAACCTGGCCAAGGCGCAGGTCTATAATCCGGAGAAGCGCCGCCCGTGGAGCCTGGAGGATGCCAAGCAACGCTGGGAAGAGGTAAAAAAACAGGCGCAGGAAGACAAGCAGAAGTGCGAGCTGGTGCGGAGCCTGCCGGACCTCGAGAAGCGCCTGCAGGAGCTGGAACAGAACGCCGCGGCGTCCGACAAGCCAGAACACTGATGAGCGCGCCGCGTCTGCGCAACAACCCCGGCGGGATTTCACTGCCGCTCCATTCCCGGCTACAAGACCTTGTGCGGGGTGAAGGAAAGGTCAGATGGCGTCCGTGAGCGACTGGAAGGTGCCGTCTTCGGTGCAACCGAAGCCGGAGGATTATAGCTACGATCTCGACCTGGCCTTGGCCTGCATAGTGTCGCTGCGCGCGACCGTGCCGTCGGATGCATTCACCGCGGAAACGCTCGGCACCGAGCGTGCCGGCAACGGTGTCATCATTCGCGGCAACGGGCTCATCCTGACCATCGGTTATTTGATCACCGAGGCGGACACCGTCTGGCTCACGCTGAGCGACGGCCGCTCGGTGCCCGGTCACGTGCTGGGCTACGACCAGGAGACCGGGTTCGGCCTGGTGCAAGCGCTCGCCAAGCTCGACATGCCGGCGCTGCAATTCGGTCAATCGGCGGCCGCCTCGCTCGGCGAGCGCGTCGTCGTCGGCGGCGCCGGCGGACGGCAGCACTCGGTCGCCGCCCGCATCGTCGCCAAACAGGAATTCGCCGGCTATTGGGAGTACGTGCTCGACGAAGCGATCTTCACGGCGCCGGCTCATCCGAACTGGGGCGGCACCGGACTGATTGGACCGGCCGGCGATCTGCTCGGCATCGGTTCGCTGCAGCTCCAGCACGCGGTCGAGAAGGGACCGGCCCAGAACATCAACATGATGGTCCCCATCGACCTGCTGAAGCCGATCTTCGATGACCTTCTCAAGTTCGGCCGGCGCAATGCGCCGTCGCGGCCCTGGCTCGGCTTCTACGCGACCGAAGTCGAGAACCGGCTCGTGGTCGTCGGCCTCGCGGATCGCGGACCGGCGAAGCGCGCCGACCTGCGTACCGGCGACATCGTGCTGTCGGTCGCGGGCACGGAGGTCAATGATCTGGCGGGCATGTTCCGCCGCATTTGGGCGCAGGGCCAGGCCGGCGTCGAAGTGCCGATCACGGTCTATCGCGACGGCGAGACCATGGATCTGCGCGTCAAGTCGAGCGAGCGCGACCGCTTCCTCAAGGGCCCGAGTTTGCATTGAGTGAAAGCGATGCGCTCCTACCGCGCGGCAAACAGCGCACGTAAACCCTCGCGATAGCTAGGATAGAGGAGAGCGACGCCAAGCTCGCGCTTGAGCTTGTCGTTACGCACGCGCCGGCAGTCCTGCCAAAAACTCAGAGCCATCGGCGACAGCGATGGCGCGGCGTCCACGAAGGCGATTTCCGGCGGCGGATCGCGGCCCAACAGTTGCGCGGCGAAGACCAGCGGATCGCCCGGGGGGCTTGGCTCATCGTCGGCGACGTTGAAAATTCCGGTAGTGTTGCGCGCGAACGCCGCGTCAATGGCCTGAGCAATGTCGCCGACATGAATGCGGTTGAAGACTTGGCCGGGCTTGACGATGCGCCGGGCATCGCCGCGCGCAATCTGCACGAGGGCATTGCGACCAGGTCCGTAGATGCCGGCGAGCCGCAGGATGGCGACCGCGGCGCCCGAGCGCCGGCCGAACTTCTGCCAAGCGTGTTCCACGGCCAGCCGTTCGCGTGCGCGCTCCGAATCCGGTCGCGGTGCTGTTTCCTCGTCGACCCACGCTCCGCCGTGGTCGCCATAAACTCCGACCGTTGACAGATAGACGATCGACCGCAGCCGGGTCGCATGCGCCAAAGCTTCGCCGAAAGCCGCAAGCACCGGATCGCCATTTGCGGTCTGGGGGATTGAGACCAGCGCCAGATCGGCATCGCCAATCGCGCGTACCACTTCCGGCGTGGCCAAAGTGCCATCGAAGGCAAAGACCTTGAGCCGGCCGCTAAACCGCGCATTCAAAACGGCGGCGCGTTCGGCGCCGCG
Organism: uncultured Alphaproteobacteria bacterium; assembly: GCA_963709825.1. GTDB lineage: Bacteria > Pseudomonadota > Alphaproteobacteria > Rhizobiales > Xanthobacteraceae > BOG-931. Next base: position 305,006 of record CAVPXZ010000023.1, on the reverse strand, counting down.
CACGGTGCCGATGATGCGCTCAAAGCCATCGCCGAACATGCCGATGAAATGTTCCGCGGAGTAACCGAGCCCGAAACAAATGAGCGTGGACATTTGTTCTTGTTTGGTCGTCATTCCGGGGCGCGGGCGCTAGCCCGCGAGCCCGGAATCCATATCCACCATCGGTGCAAGCTCTGCACGGGCGGTGGTTATGGATTCCGGACAACCGCTGCGCGGTTTCCGGAATGACGCGCCGCATGAACGGGCCATCCTCAATTCTCCTGACCGGCCGCAGCCGTCCATTCGCCGATCACATCCGGATCGGACTCTGCGGCGCGGAAGCGTTCGCCGCAGCGAATAAGTCGCGCGCGGTCGAGCCGGCCGAGCGCCCACACCGCGGCGCCGCGAATGAGTGGCGAAGAATCGTCCAGCAATCGCTCGGCCTCGTCGCCGAGCGTCGCGTTGCCGGAATTGCCGATCGCGACCAGCACGTTGCGCACAAAGCGCGCGCGCCCGATGCGCTTGACCGCGCTTTTCGCGAACAACGCACGAAACCCGGAATCGTCGAGCCGGGCGAGCTCGGCGAGTTGCGGTGCGCGCAAGTCGGCGCGCGCCGCAAGCCTGGTTTCATGTCCGGCCCGGGCGAATTTGTTCCACGGGCACACCGCCAAGCAATCGTCGCAGCCATAGATGCGATTGCCGATGAGCGGGCGCAGCGGGCGCGGGATCGGGCCCTTGTGCTCAATGGTGAGGTAGGAAACGCAGCGCCGCGCATCGAGACGATAGGGCGCGGGGAACGCCGCCGTCGGGCAGATGTCGAGGCAGGCGCGGCAGCTGCCGCAATGGTCGCGCTCGGGGGCGTCGGGCGGCAGGTCGAGCGTGGTGAAAATGGCGCCGAGGAACAGCCAAGAGCCGTGTTCGCGCGACACCAGATTGGTGTGCTTGCCCTGCCACCCAAGGCCGGCCGCCTCGGCCAGCGGCTTCTCCATCAGCGGCGCGGTGTCGACGAACACTTTGATATCGCCGCCGGCGTTGTCGATGAGCCAGCGTCCGAGGCTTTTCAGCCGCGGCTTGACCACCTGGTGATAATCATCGCCCTGGGCATAGACCGAGATGGCGCCGCGCATCCGCTCGCTCAGGATCGCGAGCGGATCGTCGGTCGGGCCGTAATTAACGCCGAGCATGACGATGGTCCGCACCTCCGCCCACAAGGCGCGCGGATTGCCGCGACGCTCGGCGTTTCTCGCCATCCAGTCCATGTCGCCCTGGGCGCCGGTTGCGAGGAACGCGCGCAATCGCTCGGCCGCGCGCGGGATCGAATCCGGCCGGGCAAGTCCGATCGCGTCGAAGCCGTGCCCGCGGGCCGCCGCAGCGAGTGCCATCTTGAGCGCGGCCGCATCAGACGCGGTCAGAAGTCGAGATTGGCGTAGCTCGGCGACGGCGGCAGACCCAGCATCGTCTCGCCCAGCAGCGCGCGGAACGAGGGTCGCGACTTGATCCTCGCGTACCAGGCCTTGGCGGTCTCGTCTTCGTCCCACGGCACATCGCCCAGATAATCGACGGCGGACAAATGCGCCGCCGCGGCAAGATCGGCATAGGTCAGGCTGTCGCCGGCGAGCCAGTCGCGCTTGCGGACGAGCCAGCCGATATAAGTCAGATGGTATCTGATATTGTTGCGCGCCGCCCGCATGATGTCGGTATCGGGCGGGCCGCCGCCGTCCCCGGTTGCGATAAAGCGCTTGTAGACGCGCTCCATCACCAGTGGGCCGCTGACCTCGGCAAAGAACTTGTCGTTGAACCAGCTCGTCAGGCGGCGGATTTCGATGCGGTCTCGCGGTTCGCCCGGCATCAGCCGGTTCTGGGCCGGCGTCGGCCCCCGCGTTTCGTCGAGGTATTCGGCGATGATGGCCGCGCCCGGAACCGGCGGCACGCCTTCTTCCACCAGGACCGGCGTCGTTCCCGCGGGATTGAGCAGAAGAAATTCTTTGCGGCGTTCCCAGGCCCGCTCCTCGACGAGCCGCGCCGTCAAGCCGAGTTCCTCGAGGCTAAGCCGCACGAAACGGGAATGCGGACAGAAGGGATGGTGAAACAGCGTCAGCATGTTCACGGGCGCACGGAAAAATGTGGCGGGGGAAGTTGCGAGGAGAACAGCGGTGCTAGTCCGAATCGCCCTGTTATAAGCGAAGCGATCCGGCAGGCAACCGGTGCGGGTCGCGCCTGTTGAGGGCGGGGCCGTTGCCGTTGCCAGAGTGCCGATGCTAGGTCACAAGTCTGACAAACCATCTGCAACCCATCGTGCCGGGGTCTCCTCCCGAACCGGGCGCATGCTGCGCCTTTCTCCGCCGCGGAGTTGATCAATGACGTTCGATTTTATTAAGGCGATCATCCTCGGCGTGGTCGAGGGGTTGACCGAATTCATTCCGGTTTCCTCGACCGGGCATCTCCTGCTGATGCAGCGGTTTTTCGGCTTCGGCGACGATGACTTCGGCAAAAGCTTTGCGGTCTTGATTCAGTTCGGCGCCATTTTGGCTTTGTTGTCGATCTACGCCGCGCGCCTGTGGCAGCTCGCGACCGGCATGTTCAGCGATCCGCAGGCCAGGCGTTTTGTCATCGGCGTCCTGATCGCCTTCCTGCCGGCGGCGGTGATTGGCGCTTTGGCCTACAAGATCATCAAGGAGGTGTTGTTCAATCCCTGGATCGTATGCGTCTCGTTGATCGCCGGCGGCGCGGTGCTGCTGTGGGTCGATCGCCTCGATCTCAAGCCGCGCTACCATGACGCGACGAAATTCACGCTGCCGATGTATTTCATCATCGGGGTCGCGCAGTGCCTGTCCATGGTTCCCGGCGTGTCGCGTTCGGGGGCGACCATCGTCTCGGCCATGCTGCTCGGCGCCGATCGCCGCGCCGCCGCCGAATTCTCGTTCTGGCTGGCGATGCCGACCATGGCCGGCGCCTTCGCCTACGATCTGTACAAGAACCATGCTCAGATGAGTCACGGCAACGCAGCGCTGGTCGCCGTCGGCTTCTTCGTCTCCTTCATCGCCGCGTGGTTCGTGGTGAAGACTTTTCTCGGCTACGTCTCGCACCATGGCTTCACACTGTTCGTGTGGTGGCGCGTCGTGGTCGGCGCGCTCGGCCTTATTGCTTTGGCGCTGAGGCTCTGATCACGCCGTCGATCCAGGCCGCGAGCGCATCCAGCAAATCGCTGCGAACCTGCGCGTCCGTCCGGCCGCTTCGCGCCGGCACGTGAAACGAATGATCGGCGTCGGGGAATAGCTTCAGCGTCCCTCGCGGTCCGAGCGATTGGCGCAACGGCTCAAGCTGATCGAGCGCCGCCAGCGTATCCCGAGTTCCTTGCAGGAACAGCATCGGGATTTGCACGTCGAACAGATGCTTTGCCCGATCCTGCGAAGGCTTGCCCGCCGGATGCAGCGGAAAGCCGAGGAAGGCCAGTCCGCGCACGCCTGGCAACAGCGCTTTGGCTTGCGCTTGCGAGGTCATGCGGCCGCCGAAGGATTTGCCGCCGGCAATGAGCGGTAGGTCCGGGAGCGCGTCGTGCGCCGCCGCGACCGCGGCACGGACGGTTGCATGGGCAAGCGGAGGCGGATCGGGCCGTTTGGCGCCGCGCTCCATATAGGGAAACTGGTAGCGCAAAGTGGCAATGCCGCGCAGCGCAAGTTCCGCGGCAACCGCCGCCATGAACGGATGATTCATGCCCGCGCCGGCGCCATGCGCCAGCACATAGCAAGCCCGGGCGCCGGGCGGCGTTAGCAGCAGACCGGAGACGCGAACATCATGGTCACCGGCGATGGCAACGGGCTCGGCGCGGGCGGCGGGCACGGGGGCTCTGGCAGGCTGATCGATCCGCCAGCCTATCGCCGCAAAGGGCCTTTCCCAAGGCGGGATTGGCGGAGTATGGATCGGTCGAGTTCAGGCGTTCCAGGGAGCAATCCATGTGCCGTAACATCCGCACGCTGTTCAATTTCGAGCCGCCGGCGACGGACGAAGAAGTCCGCGCCTCGGCGCTGCAGTTCGTCCGCAAGCTGAGCGGCTTTACCCACCCGTCGCGAACCAACGAGGCGGCATTCAACCGGGCGGTTGAAGAGGTGACCGAGGTAGCGCGCCGGCTTCTGACATCGCTGGAGACGGCGAGCCCGGCCAAAAATCGCGAAGTCGAAGCGATCAAAGCACGCGCCCGCGCGCGCGAGCGGTTTGCCTAGCGGCGATCGCTATTTGCGGCGCGGCTTGTTGCCTTTGACCGGCGCCAGCTGATGCACCGTGGCGGAAACGCCGGCGCTGCGCCGCAGCGCGTCTTTCAGATCAACGGGGCGATCGTATTTCTTCAGAAGATCGCGGAACGCCTCGTCGGCAAGTTCCTGAAAGTCCTTCATCTGGTCGTGGCCGAGCAGGTCGAGCTGCCGCCAGGTTTCTTCATCGATCTGGACGCGCTTGCCCGGCATCGGTTCCGCCCTTTGGATGACGCGCACGAAGTAGCAAGACTGCTAGCAAGCTTCCGTCTTTCGGCGCGTGGAGTCCAGACCGCTCGGCGAATGAGCGGCTTTCGGGTCATCGACGAGACGGTGGTCCTTGATCTAAGCTTAAGCCGACCGCCGCGATAATTTTTGATCGCGCGCGCTCGCTCGGCCTGGAAAGGATCGATCCAATGGCAAAGAAGCAATCGGATAGCGTTTATCGCATTATCGACGTTGTCGGCGTCAGCGAAAAATCCTGGGAAGACGCCGGGCGCATTGCGGTGGAAACGGCCGCCGGTTCGTTGCGCGATCTGCGCGTTGCCGAAGTCACCAAAATGGACATGAAGGTAGATAAAGGCAAGGTCACGGCGTTCCGCACCCGCGTCGCGCTCTCGTTCAAATACGAGTCGTGACGGTCATTCCCGCGACAGCGGGAATGCACGGCCGCAGTCAGTGCGGGATGTTCTCCGGGCGTGATCGCGGTGGCGGCGCCTACGCCGGACGGCTGCGGAACTGGCCGGTTTTGCGGAACCGCCAGAGATAATCCGGCACCAGCGCGGCGATCGAATTGGGCACGATGCCGAGCGCTTCGAGCGTGCGGCCTTGCTCGTGCGCGGCGGCGGAGACGACGTTGTCGCTTTTGAGCAGCTCGACCTGGTCGGGCGTCAGCGGCGGTTTCGGCAGGAATTGCAGAAACTCCGCCTGCAGCTTCATCACGGCGAACGGCACCGGCACCAGCAGGCGGCGGCGTTCGATGGTGGCGAGCGTGAACTGCATCAGCTCCTTGAAGGTGCGGACATCGGGGCCGCCAAGCTCGTAGATGGCGCCGGGCTCGGCCTCGCCGTCGGCCGCCTTAGCGATGCCCTCGGCGACGTCGCCGGCGAACACCGGCTGGAAGCGGGTGTGGCCGCCGCCGGGGAGCGGCAGCGCCGGCGCGATGCGCGCCAGTGCAGCGAAGCGGTTGAAGAACGCGTCCTCCGGGCCGAACACGATCGACGGCCGCATGATGATCGCTGCGGGCTGCGCCGCCAGCACCCGACGCTCGCCGTCGGCTTTCGAGCGCGCATAGTGCGCGGGTGAATTTTCGTCGGCGCCGATGGCCGAGACATGCACCAGGCGCGCGCCGGCGGCTCTGGCGCCGAGCGCCACCGTCTCCGCGCCCTCCGCCTGCACGGCGTCGAAGCGCTGGCGGCCGCGTTCGAACAGGATGCCGACCAGATTGACGACGATGTCGGCGTCGCGCGCCGCCGCCTCGACCGAGTGCGGAAAGCGCACATTGGCCTGCACCGTTTCTATCTGCCCGACCGCCCCGAGCGGCTTCAAATACCCGGTCAGCTCAGGCCGGCGCACCGCGACGCGGATACGGTAGCCGCGGTTGGCGAGCGCGCGCACCAGGTGGCGGCCGAGGAAGCCCGAGCCGCCGAACACGGTGACCAGCGTGTCGAATTTGCTCTTCAAGGTCATCGCCGGCCGCAATACAGGATCGATTTGGCGCTGTACAGAGGGCTAGCCCGCTCGATTGACAACGAGAAGACGGCTCCGTACCTATCGCCGCACAGCCCAGGTGGCGGAATTGGTAGACGCACTAGTTTCAGGTACTAGCGCCGCGAGGCGTGGAGGTTCGAGTCCTCTCCTGGGCACCAATTGCGAAACTCGCATTTAATTTGGCGCGCATTAAGAAGGCACCTGAAAGTCCACGGACTTGACCAGCGCGGCCGAACCGGGATCGCTCGATGATCCGACTGTCGATCAAGCGCAAGATCATCGGCATCGCAGTCGTCCTTATCGTGCTGATGGCCATTACGGCGCTGGTGTCGCTGGCGCTGGTGTTGCAAGTCGGCGGCCGTCTCGAAGATCTGACGCAGAGCTATGTTCCCGCCTATGGCGCGCTGGCGCGGGCCAACATCCGCTCGCTCGATCGCGCGTTGGCGTTGCGCCGTATGGTCATCGAGAAAAGAGCGAAGGCCCGGCAAAGGACGGCCGGTTCGCCGCGGCCCGCAACGATTTCGACGCCAGCGGCGCGGCTTTCAACAAGGAAACGGAAGCGGCGCGCAGCCTGATCGACGGCCTGATCGCAAAGGGCAGCACGTTCGGCGATGCGACGGCGCTGGTGCGGCTCGAAACCCGCCTTGGCGATGCCATCTCCGGCGCCCGAAGCCTGCTCGACGACGAGATCGGGCGGCTGCTGCGCCTGCTTGGCGGCGGTGACAAAGAGGCGATCGCCGACAGCCTCGACCGGATCGACGTGCTGCGCAACGACCTCGACCGCGAGCTCGATGCCATCCGCACCGAGATGATCGACCTGTTGCGCGTCGACTCCGCGGGGACGGTGCGCAAGCAGCATGTGGTCATGGTGGCCGCCCTCCTGCTGACGGCGCTCGCCGCGACGCTGGGCCTCGTATTTTCCGTCCTGGTCAGCACCGGATTGACCCGCCCGGTGCGCCGGCTCTTGGAAGGCGCGCGCGCCGTCGAAGCGGGGCGGCTCGACGGCACGCTGGCGGTCACGTCGCAGGACGAAATCGGCTATCTGACCATGGCCTTCAATCGCATGGTCGAGCAGCTGCGGCTGAAGGAACGCATCCGCGAGACGTTCGGGAAATACGTCGATCCCCGTATCGTCGAAGGGCTGATCAACGGACCGGCCTTGGCGACGGCAGGCGAGCGGCGCGTCATGACCGTGCTGTTCTGCGACATACGGGGGTTCGTCGGCGTCAGCGAGGAGATGACGCCGCAGGGTCTCGTCAAGGTCATGAACCGGTATTTTTCGACGATGTCGGCGCCGATCCGCGAGCACGGCGGCATCATCGACAAATATATCGGCGACGCCATCATGGCCTATTGGGGACCGCCCTTCACCGCGGACGCCGATCAGGCGCGCTGTGCCGCCTTTGCTGCCCTCGACATGCTGGACCGCGTCGCGCCGTTTCGCGCCGAGCTGCCGGACCTGCTCGGGCTGCGCAACGTTCCGATCTCGTTCGACATCCGCGTCGGCATCGCCACCGGCGAAGCGCTGGTCGGCGGCGTCGGTTCCGAAGTTATGATGAGCTACACGGTGATGGGCGATACGGTGAACCTGGCGTCGCGTCTGGAAGGCGCCAACAAGCTCTATGGCGGCCGCATCCTGGCGTCGGAGGCGACGGTCATCGCCGCCGGCGCCGCGGTCGAGGCGCGCGAGATCGATCGCGTCGTGCTGGTCGGCCAGACCCATGCGCAGCCGGTGTACGAGATTATGGGCCGCGGCAGCGCGTTGAACGCGGCGCAGGTCGAGCTGCGGACCCGCTACGCCGCAGCTCTTGCCGCTTACCGGGCCCGGCGCTGGGAGGAAGCCAGACGCGGCTTTGCCGCGGCGCTCGAAGCGGTTCCGAACGACGGACCGTCTTTGACCTTGCTCAAGCGCATCGACGCCCTGGCGGCAACGGCGCCGGCCGACGACTGGGACGGCGCCTGGCACCTTGAGCAGAAATGAATTTGTCGCAATAGCCCTATTGATTGCTGAGCGTCTGGTCCGACCGCGGTCGCGGGCCTACATTGGGCGTGAGCGAGGTGCGCAAATGGCAAAGCCGGACGGTAAAACAGCACTGATTACCGGCTCGACCGACGGCGTCGGACGCATGGTGGCGACGAGGCTGGGCGAAGACGGCTGGCGCATTCTGGTGCACGGCCGCGATCGTACGCGCGGCGACGAGGTCGTGGCCGCGATCAAGGCGGCCGGCGGTTCGGCGGAATTCCTGCAGGCCGACCTGTCCGCCCTGGCTGAGGTGCGCCGGCTTGCGAGCGCCGTTCAGCAAACGACCAAGCGACTCGATCTCCTCATCAACAATGCCGGCATCGGCAGCGGCGGGCCGCAGGGCAGGCGGGAAGAGAGCGCCGACGGCCACGAATTGCGCTTCGCGGTCAATTACGTCTCCGGGTTTTTGCTGACGCATCTGCTGCTGCCGCTGATCAAAAACAGCGAGCCCGCGCGCATCGTCAACGTTTCCTCGCTCGGACAGCAGGCGATCGATTTCGATGACGTGATGTTGACGCACGACTACAGCGGCATGCGCGCCTATCGCCAGAGCAAGCTGGCGCAGATTCTGTTCACCATCGATCTCGCGAGCGAGCTCGACGGCACCGGCATCACGGTCAACGCCTTGCATCCGGCGACCTTCATGAACACGGCGATGGTGCGCCAGTTCGGGACGCCGATGAGCACCGTCGAGGAAGGCGCCGACGCGATTCTCAAGCTCGCGATGTCTCCAGACCTGGAGAGACGGAGCGGTCTTTACTTCAACGGCCAGCGCGAAGCCAAAGCTGATGCGCAAGCCTATGACGCGGAGGCGCGGCAGCGCTTGCGCACGCTGAGCCTGAAGCTTGCCGGCCTGGTGCCGATCAATGCCGGCTAGTTTTGACGGGCCGTTTCGGTTGCGATATTCAAGTGCGCCGCGCCGCCGACGAGCCAAGTCGGTCGGCGCCTTACGAGCCCTGTCGCAGCGCATCCCCGCATGACCATCCGCCTGCATCGCGGCGATCTGCCCGACCTTTCGCGCTACACCGGCGCGGTGGCGATCGATACCGAAACCATGGGGCTCAATGTCGGCCGCGACCGGCTCTGCCTCGTTCAGCTCTCGCCCGGCGACGGTTCCGCCGACGTGGTGCAGATTCCGCCGCGTGCGACCGACGCGCCGAACCTGAAGCGGCTGCTGGCCGACGGCAGCGTGCTGAAGATTTTTCACTTCGCGCGGTTTGATCTCGGCATGCTGTGCAACGCTTTGGGCGTGATGCCGGAGCCGGTCTATTGCACCAAGATCGCCTCGCGGCTGGCGCGCACCTATACCGACAAGCACGGGCTCAAGGACCTGGTGCGCGAAGTGCTCGGGCACGACCTCTCGAAACAGCAACAATCGTCCGACTGGGGTGCGACGGAATTGACCGACGCGCAGGTTTCCTACGCCGCGTCCGATGTCATTTACCTGCATGCGCTCAAGGATCGGCTCGACGCCATGCTGGCGCGCGAAGGCCGCGAGGGGTTGGCGGCGGCCTGTTTTCGTTTCCTGCCGGCGCGGGTGCGGCTTGACCTCGCCGGCTTTGCCGACACCGATATTTTCGCCCATTCCTAGCGGCGGCGCTGCAGTTCCGGTGCTCGTGCACTGAAATTCGCCGGAACTAAAATAGAAAACATAGCAAAATCATAGGCTTGATTATCATCAGCAGCCGCGGGGCGATGAATCCGCGGTTTCCGGAAGCCGCCCGGGCGAGGCCATATTCGCAGGGGACAATTCCGCCGCAGAACCGCTAAAACCATCTGCGCCCCGAATCGGGCAACGGGTCGTTTAAGGGGAATACCGCTGACCAGCGCCTACTCCGTCGGCTCCGCCAGACGCGGCGGGTTTACAGCGACGTCTCGCGGCGATGCCGAACAAGTGTATCGCGCCGCCCTGCGGCACAGCCGGTACGTGCATTGGCTCCGCATCGGCGTGCCTGCCATCATTGCCGCGGCTCTGGTCGCCGTCGGCGCCGTCAATTACATGCCGACGGTCGGCGGCTTTCGGCTGCCGGGCGAAATCGGCGATCTCCTGATCAAAGGAACCAAGGTCACGATGCAGCAGCCACGGCTCGCCGGCTTCACTGTCGATTCACGGCCCTATGAGTTTACGGCGAAATCCGCCGAGCAGGACATCACCAAACCGGATTTGATGGAGCTGCATCAGATCCAGGCCAAAATACAGATGGAGGACAAGAGTACGGTCAATATCACGTCCAATTCGGGGACCTATGACATGAAATCCGAAATGCTCACCCTCACCGAGAGCGTTCATCTGGTGTCCTCGACCGGCTACGAGGTGCGCCTGCGCGATGCGGTGATCGATGTGCACAAAGGCAACGTGAACACCGACAAGCCGGTTTGGGTGAAGCTCACCAACGGCGTCATCACCGCCAAGCGGTTGGAAGTGGCCGACGGCGGCGATCTGATCCGCTTTAGCGGCGGCGTGTCGATGACCGTGCAGCCGGACCAATTGACCCAGGCGAGCGAAAAATGAACCGGTGGCTTCGGTTCTGGGCGGTGATGATTGCTTTGTCCGTGCCGGGCTCGGCGGCGGCGCAAGGTCCGCACGCCGCGGCAACCAGCCCGCTCCTGGGCGGCGTGCAAGATCAAAACAAGGATCAACCGATCCAAATTGAATTGGCAACGCTCGAAGTGCGCGACAAGAGCAAAATGGCGACTTTCTCCGGTGACGTGCAGGTCGTCCAGGGCGACATGACCATCAAGTGCCAAACGCTCGTCGTCTTCTATGGAGCCGAGCACGGTGCCAGTGCACGCGGGCAGCGCGTTGCGACGGTCACCGCGCCGGTGGCGGGCGCGCCCGTTCAACAGGCGTTGATGCCGCAAGGCGCGCAGGATATCCGCAGGATAGAGGCGCGCGGCGGCGTCACGGTCGTTTCCAAGGACCAAAACGCCAGCGGCGATCTCGGCGTCTACGACCTGAAGAAAAAGACCATCACGCTGACCGGTAATGTTGTTGTCAGCCAGGGCAAAAATGTTCTGCATGGCGACCGGGTCGTGGTCGATACCACCACCGGAAACGCGCATATCGATTCGGGCACGACCAGTCAGAATCGCGTCCGGGCGCTCATCCTGCCGAACAAGAACGAAAACGGCGGCGCTTCGAACTTCATGTCGATCGGGCCGGGGCCCGAAAAAGCCAACTAGGGGCGGCCAGAGCATCGCCGCGGGAAATCGGTTAAGGTCCCCGCCAAGAAGTCGGGTTTCTCCGCGATTCGAGCAGTAGCTCCCGAGGCTGGCGTAGTGGACATTTTCTCATATTTTCGCCGGCGCCGTGGTCCGGCCCCGCGCCAGGCGGTAGCGGACGGAAGCGAAGCCATCAATCTCGGCAGCATGGGCGGCGCGATCAGCGCTACCTACCGCGATATCGCGAGCGTGCCGGCAACTGCAGAGCGCTCGCGCGCCAAGCGTCCGCCACGGTCGCCGCGCCAACCGCCGCCGGAAACCGTGCCAACCCGGGTGCCTGCGCCCGGCGGCGTGCCGCACCGTCAGTCGCCGCCGGACAATGCGCCGCCACCGCCGGCGCGGCTGCGCCGTCGCACCGACGGCAACGGCGCCGCACCGCCCGACGGCAAGGGCGTTCTTTCCGTCCACGGCGTGGAGAAGAGTTTCGTCGGCCGCAAGGTGGTCAAGGGCGTAAGTCTCTATGTGCGCAGAGGCGAGGCGGTGGGGCTGCTCGGCCCCAACGGCGCCGGCAAGACCACCGTATTTTACATGGTGACCGGCCTTATCAAGGCCGACAAAGGCCGTGTCGAACTCGACGGCCACAATGTGACGGCGTTACCGATGTATCAGCGGGCGCGGCTTGGCATCGGCTATCTGCCGCAGGAGGCCTCCATTTTTCGCGGCCTCACCGTCGAGCAGAACATTCGCGCCGTGCTGGAAGTGGTCGAGCGGGATGCCAAGCGTCGCGAGCGCGATCTCAACGGCCTGCTCGAGGAATTCAACATCGCGCGTTTGCGCAAGACGCCGGCGATTGCGCTGTCGGGCGGGGAGCGCCGGCGCGTCGAGATCGCGCGCTCGCTCGCGACCCGGCCGAATTACATGCTGCTCGACGAGCCGTTCGCCGGCATTGATCCGATCGCCGTCGGCGACATCCAATCGCTGGTCCGCCATCTGACCAATCGCGGCATCGGCGTGCTGATCACCGATCACAATGTGCGCGAGACGCTCGGCCTGACCGACCGGGCCTACATCATTTATTCCGGCGAGGTGCTGATGGAGGGTCGCGCCGACGATATCGTCAACAACCCCGACGTGCGCCGACTCTATCTGGGCGAGCAATTCCAGCTTTAAGGCTGTTCGAAATCGGTTGACGACAGCCCGGCCGAACTGCTGTAGAAGAATAAGACCCTACAAGCAAGAATCGGACCAGTCTGGTCACCTCAGTAATGGCACTTACCCAAAAACTCCAGATCCGCCAGAGCCAAACGCTGGTGATGACGCCGCAGCTTATGCAGGCGATCAAGCTTTTGCAGCTCTCCAATCTCGATCTGGTGGCCTATGTCGAAGCCGAGCTTGAGCGCAATCCGCTGCTCGACCGCGGCGCCGAGGAGGAACCGGCGCCGAACGAGCCCAATGGCATGCAAGCGCCCGATACGCCGCCTGCGGACGGCGAGGCATGGAACGGACGCGACGGCGAGCCGGTCGGCAATGTCATCGAGGAACCGCTCGACGTCCGCCGCGAAGACGTCTTTCCCGACGACGCCGAGCCGACCCGTCCGCGCGCCGCCGAAGGTCCGGCGGGGTATTCGGAATGGGCGAATGTCGGCTCGGGCGGCCGCGACGACGGCGAATATAACCTCGAGGCGTTCGTTCCCGCCGAAACCACGCTTGCGGACTGGCTGCGCGAACAGCTCACGCTCGCCGTTGCCAATCCCGCCCGTCGCATGATCGGGCAATACCTGATCGACCTCATCGACGAGGCGGGATATCTCGGCGGCGATCTTGCGGCCGTGGCCGAGCGGCTCGGCACTAACGTCAACGAGGTGGAGGCCGTCCTTGGCATCCTGCAGGGCTTCGATCCGCCCGGAATTGGCGCGCGCGATCTTGCCGAATGCCTGACGCTGCAGCTCAAGGAGCGCGACCGCTTCGATCCGGCGATGCAGGCCCTGATCGCGCGCCTCGACCTTCTCGCCAAGCGCGACTTTGCCGCTCTGAAAAAAACCTGCGGCGTCGGCGACGAGGATCTCACCGATATGATCGCGGAAATCCGCCGCCTCAATCCCAAACCCGGTCTCGCCTTCGGCTCGGCGATCGTGCAGCCGATCGTGCCGGACGTGTTCGTGCGGCCTTCGCCCGATGGCGGCTGGATCGTCGAGTTGAACTCCGACACCTTGCCGAAAGTTCTGGTCAATCAGACCTACTACGCCGAAGTCTCGGCTACGGCGCGGCGCGACACCGAAAAATCCTACCTCGCCGAATGCATGCAAAGCGCCACCTGGCTGGTGCGCGCGCTCGATCAGCGGGCCCGCACCATCCTCAAGGTCTCGAACGAGATCGTGCGCCAGCAGGACGGTTTTTTCGCGCACGGTGTCGAGCATTTGCGTCCGCTCAACTTGAAGACCGTGGCCGAAGCCATCAGCATGCACGAGTCGACCGTTTCCCGCGTCACTGCCAACAAATACATGGCGACCAGCCGCGGCATCTTCGAGCTCAAATACTTTTTCACCTCGGCGATCGCAGCTTCCCATGGCGGCGAAGCGCATTCCGCCGAAGCGGTGCGCCACCGCATCAAACAATTGATCGATGCCGAGAGCGCGGCCGAGGTGCTGTCCGACGACACCATTGTCGACAAGCTGCGCGAAGCCGGCATCGACATCGCGCGGCGAACGGTCGCGAAATATCGCGAGGCGATGCGGATTCCTTCGTCGGTGCAACGCCGGCGCGAGAAGCAGGCGGCCGCGGTCAACTGATCGGATCGCCCGGCCGCCGGGCATCCGCGATCACGCGACGTTGACGCCGCGGCGGGCGATACCTAGCTCGAGATAACGACGGAATGTGCGGCTAGAGCGCAATCGTTTCATCTTGAATCGATTGGCGCTCTATCATCTTGGTGGAGCATGATCTTTTCGGAAAAACCGGCTTCCACTTTTCCGGATCATGCTCTAACGGAGGCTGCCATGTCATTTCGCATTTCCGGGAAGAATCTCGATGTCGGCGATGCCCTGCGCGGGCGCATTGGCGAGCGGATTGGCGAAGCGATGAGCAAATATTTCGACGGCGGGTATTCCGGGCACGTCACGGTCGAGCGGGAAGGCTCCGGGTTTCGCACCGAATGCGCCATCCATCTCGATTCGAAGGTCACGCTGCACGCCGAAGGCAGCGCGCCCGACGCCTATGCCAGCGCCGACCACGCGGCGCTGAAGGTGGAGAAGCGGCTGCGCCGCTATCATCGCCGGCTCAAGGAGCACCGCCCGCGGCGTTCCGATGAGGGCTCGGCCGAGTAAGGCGAACCGCGCATCCATCGCGGCCGGAACGAAACACCACGATGGAACTTTATCGCCCCGGTACCCGCTATCAACCGGCCCCATCGCCGCCCGCCGCATGCCCATTGACGCGCTTATCGACGCTCCTTATGGTCCGCCGCCCTTGAGCATGATCCCGAAAAATGGGCACCGGTTTCCGGAAAAGATCATGCTCGAATGGAGCCGGGCTTAAGGCTCACCCCCCAGGTCCCACCTATGCCGCTCACCGATCTCGTCGCGCCGAACGCGATCCTTCCTGCGCTCAAGGTCAACAACAAAAAGCAGGTCCTGCAAGAGCTTGCCGCGCGCGCGGCGGCGCTCACCGGCCAGAACGAGCGTGCGATCTTCGAAATCCTGATGCAGCGCGAGAAGCTCGGTTCCACGGCCGTCGGCAATGGCATCGCCATACCCCATGGCAAGATGCCGAATCTGACCCGGCTGTTTGGATTATTCGCGCGGCTTGACCGGCCGGTCGATTTCGAGGCGCTCGACGGTCAGCCGGTCGATCTCATTTTTCTCCTGCTGGCGCCCGAAGGCGCCGGCGCCGATCATTTGAAGGCGCTGGCGCGGGTGGCGCGGCTGCTGCGCGATTCCGCCGTCGCCCACAAGCTGCGCGCCTCGCAGGACGCCGAGGCGCTGTATGCCGTACTGGCCATGCCATCGGCGAGCGCCGCGTAGCTGGCCAGGAATCAGGGGTCAGTCATCAGTGGTCGGTAATCAGTAATCAGTAGATGTAGTACGAAAAAAAAGGGGCCGCGCAGTCGCGGCCCTTCTGATTACTGGCCCCTGATTACTGACCCCTGCTCAGTGCACGCTCACCATTTCCAGGTCCTGGCTCACGGCATTGGCGATGGCTGCCTCGCGGCTGTCGGTCAGCATGATCGGCGTGCCGTCCGCGGCGTGCAGCGCGAACAGCTTCAGCCCCGGCTCGATTTCCGGCACTTGCGGGAACAGGGCGCGGACGTCTTCGGAGCGGATCGTCTTCACATAGGCGATCTCGCCGTCGCCGAGCTGGGCGAGCGCTTCCGGGGATATCTCTATTGGCTTCGTTTCGACACGGCTCGACTGCATGGCCGTCCACTCCTTCTTCCGACAACGCACGCTGATCCTATAAGGTTTCTCACTCCGATTCCTTGATCGAAATCGATTTTACCACACGTTCGGGCTGCGGGCGCACAAGATCGATCGAGAGCAATCCGTTCTTCAAGTCCGCGTTGCGGACTTCCATGCCCTCGGCCAGCACGAAACTGCGCTGAAACTGCCGCGCGGCTATGCCGCGATGCAGGTATTGCCGGCTTTTGTCGTCCTGCTGCCGGCCGCGAATAACCAGCTGGCTCTCTTCCAGCGTCACGTCGAGCTGATCGCGGGTAAACCCCGCGACCGCAAGCGTGATGCGCAGTCGTTCCGGGCCGCTGGCGTCGTGCGGGATGCGCTCGATGTTGTAGGGCGGGTAGCCGTCGGCCGCTTTGGCGACACGATCGAGAACGCGCTCAATCTCGTCGAAGCCAAGCAGAAACGGACTCGAAAGCGACGATACCCTGGACATGATCCCAAAGCCCTTTGCCAAGCGACTTTGCGGGGCCCTTGCGGCGCCCCTCGCCGGGGGAAGTCTGTTCCGTCCCGACGCGTACTATATGGCGTCGGCGGAAACCCGCTGCAAGCCGCCGGCGGTTACGGCCACTTCAGCGGCCCGGGCAGGGCGCGTTCGGCTTCCGCCGCCAGCTGCGCCTCGTGGCGGCCGACGAAATTGGCCCCGATGGCGATGACGATCACGGCGGCAACGCCGATAACGATGACCAGCGGGCCGGCGACCTTTTCGAGCTGGTGCCCCAGCATATAGGCGGCGAAGCCGAAGAAGGCGGCCCAGATGCATGCGCCGACCACATTGGCCAGCATGAATTGCCGCCATGGCATGCGATTGGCGCCGGCCAGGATGCCGGCCAGCGCCCGCAGCATCGGCACGAAGCGGGCGATGAAGATGATCTTGCCGCCGTGGCGCAGGAACAGATATTCGCCGAGCTTGATGCGGCTTTCGGTGATGCGGAGATAGCCGCCATAGCGCAGCAGCAGCCAATAGCCGTATTCGCGGCCGATGACATAGCCGACCATCTGCCCGACGATCGCCGCCGCGGTCGCCGTCACCACGACCGACACGATGTTGAGACTATGGTGGCTTCCGGCAAAGATCGAGGCGGCGATCAGCACCGACTCGCCCGGAACCGGAATGCCGGCGCTTTCGAGGCCGATGACACCCGCGACTACGACGAGGCCGTAGTCGTGTATGAGATGTGCGATAGTGGGCATCAATTGAGGTAAGGACCAGAGGACTGTGGAGCCACGGCGGCCGAGTGCCTTATAGCGGGTTATGTTCCGTTATGGCTATCCAAGGTGACGCGGCGATGGCGGGCAAGGCGATTTGTGCTTAAAGGCGCGCCGCGGGCGCGGGTAAAAGGGGCGCAATCGATGCGGCGGAGGGGGCGCAGGCGATCCGTGGCAGCGGCGCTGGCTGCGGCGCTGCTCCTGGGCGGGTGCTCGAATGACCTGCTGCCCACCGGCGGGCCCCCTCACGCCAGCGACGATGAGATCAACGTCGTTCCGGCCAACTACAAGCCCGAGATTCTCGGCGCCATGCACGCCTATCTCAACGATCCGACCGGGATCCGCGACACCGGGATTGCCGACCCGGCGCTGAAGTCCATCGGCGGCAACATCCGCTACGTGGTCTGCGTGCGATTCAACGGCAAGAAAGCCGGCAATGCCTATGCCGGGGTGAAGGAGATCGCCGCCGTCTTCGTCGCCGGCCGGTTCGACCGCTTTGTCGACCAGGCCAAAGAGCAATGCGCGGACGCGGTCTACAAGCCGTTTCCCGAGTTGCAAAAGCTCACGCGCTGAGCGGCCAAGGCCCCGGCGCCGAAGGTCCGGCCGCCAGCCGCCGGCGGTCCTGTGCCGCCGCAGGTCCAACGCTGCGGTCCTAGTCATATAGGCAAGTCGGCCGCGATCAGCCTGTCGCCATGAAGTTTTCGGCCTGTGCCCGGGTCGGAAATCTTCCGAGTTCTCGATAGTCGGCATCGTGCTCGGCCGTTTCAGGCGACCAAAGCACGACGTATTCGGTGCCGCTCGGCTCAACGACCGTCGTTAAGTTATCACTGTCATAAGGCGACATGTGGCGAGCGCCGCAATGCGGACAGTCGTCCTCGCACATGCAGGACCACTCGTCCGGCCATTCGTAGTCGCAACGAGCGCATCGGTAGTAGTTGCGAAACCAAGCCATCTCGGTCTTAACGAAGGTTGTCAACCAACTCCCAATACTAACCCTCGGTCTGCACTCGGAGATAGACGCACAAGACAAAAAAGAGATAACCGCTTTATCTTTTCAAAAACTCTGGCTCTTTTTGCGCCCAATTGCCGTGCCAAACCTCACGTAAATGATTCGAAATATCGGGGAATGATACGCTGTGTTCGCTAAATTGCTCGCTTGCGAAATTTGACCCGATCTCGAGAGGGGTGGGCTTGATTGGGGTGCCGTCAACCTCAATGTTAATCAGTCTACCAAGAAAATAGACATACGTTTCGCTCAGTCGAGTCGCTAATTCGGATTGAAACGTAGCATCTCTAATTCGAGTTTTTACATCATCAGAAAGTTCGGACACCTTAATCGACGTACCGTATGGTTTGCCCGATCTGTGCGGCTTAAGATTTTTGAAGGTCCAACGCTCGTCATTCTCCTTCGACCATTCTTCAACATTGATATGGAGCATAAAGCCAGTATTCGGATGATTTGAGGTAATGTCGATCAGATTCCCCATTTTAAAAATCGCTCGCTTCAAACCAATTCCGTATACGCTCAAACGATCTCCAGAGTTTCCGTCCCCCGCTCTTCCAAATCGAAATACCTCTTCTTCGGCATCCGCGAAGGTAATGCCCCCTGCGGTATCTGATATCTCAATCATTGTTTCCGAAATTGAGATTCTGACTTCCGCCACCTTCCTATGAGATTGATTTGTCAACAATTTGCGATAGTCGCCAACATTTCTAAGCGTCAAATTCTCCGTCTTTATTGAGGAATTAATAGAATTATCGATGACGTCCAAAAAGGCATCGATCAAAGAAATATCTCTAGTAAGGAGGGATATAAATAAGCGCTTTTCTGGAGAAGCCTGCGCTTCTGACGGGCTTTGTGGGCTCACTGCACACCTCTCACATTCCTATCGGAAGTGAGCGGGCCGGCGCGCCACCTCCTCTGTCCCGTTGGGTTGATAGATCGGCCGATCTAACGGTCGAACTATGCTTGCTCCGCTGTTGAGCTGAGCGATTCGATTTTCAGCTATCGCAACGTAGGACCTATCAATGTCGCAGCCCGCAAACCTCCGCCACTCAAGCGCTGCTGCAACCGCAGATGAGCCTGAGCCCATAAATGGATCAGCAATCAGTCCATTCGGCTTAGTCAATGCTCGTACAAGTCGCTGCACCAACGCAACCGGAAATTGACACGGATGGTCTGTTTTTTCAATGTGTCGCGATTTCACGTTCGGAATTTCCCAGACGTCAGAAGGGTTCTTTCCTAGTGGATTTCCGCTCCATTCGCCTTTTTTGGGGCCCTTGTAGTGCCTTTTGCCTGGGTATTTCTGTGGCACCCGCACGGCATCGAGATTGAATCGGTAATCAGGTCCCTTCGTAAACCAAAGAACTGCCTCGTGGCGCCCGCTAAAGCGACGGCTGGCGTGTACGCCATGCCCAAAAGTCCAAATAATGCGGTTGCGGAGGAATAGGCCGTCTTGCTCTGCGAAAATTGGATATACGATTGCATCCAGCGGGACGACGATCCCCTTCCTCACATGGTGTCCGACCTGCCAACAGAGGCTCCCTCCATCCTTCAGTGCGCGGACGAGCAGAGGCGCAAGTTTCTCGTGGTCAGCGATGAAGTCATCGACGCTCGCCGAAGTGTCGTACTCTTTGCCCATGCAATAAGGCGGTGATGATACGATCAGGTCGATCGAGCCGGGCTTGAGCTCTGAGAGCCGATCCAAGAAGTTGGGATTCATGAGCAAAGGGTTGGTCTGGTCAAGCGTCTGAGCATGATGCGGATCATGGCGAGGCGGACAAAGGCGGCAACGGTCCTGGCATAGCGCTCGAAGTCGCGCGCCAGACGACGGTTGCGGCTGATCCATGCGATTGTGCGCTCGACGATCCATCGCTTGGGCAAGACGACGAAGTGGTGGGCATCGCGGCGCTTGACGATCTGCAATGTCCAGCACCCGGTGCCGGCAATGACCTTCTCCATCTTCGGCCCCTGATATCCGGCATCCGCGAAGATGCATTCGATGAAGGGAAACAGACGACGCGCCGTCCGCAGCACTTGGCGGGCGCCATCGCGATCCTGCACGTCGGCAGGGTGAACGATCACGCTCAACAGCAGGCCGAGCGTATCGACGAGGATGTGGCGCTTGCGTCCCGTGACCTTCTTGCCTGCATCGAACCCCTGCGGGTCGAGCGCAGAGCCCCTTTTTGAGCGGCCTTGGCGCTCTGACTGTCAATGATCGCCGCCGTCGGGCTTGCTTCGCGTCCGGCCTGCTCGCGGGTCGCGACGTAGAGCGAGTGGTGGATGCGCGCCAGCGTGCCGTCCCAGTCCCACAGCATGAAGTAATAGTGCGCTGTGCTCTTCGGTGGCAGGTCCTTCGGCAAGGCCTGCCACTGGCAGCCAGTCGACAGCACGTAGCAGATCGCGTTCAGCACCTCGCGGACATTCACGTCCCGCGGCCGGCCGCCGTGCTTGGCCGGTGGAACCATCGGTTCAACCAGCGCCCATTCGGCGTCGCTGAGGTCACTCGGGTAACGAAGGCCGTGCCGCTCGGCAGCCTGCCGGTGTTCGGGCTTCCACATCGGGCGCTCCTGTGCGAATCAAGGCGCCCATCAAGGAATCACAACCGACTCATCCAACTCAACATCTTCTTGGATCGGCTCTGAGAGAAATTTAAAGGCGTCCTGAATCTCAAGGCGTATCCGACCAGCTTTGTGCCGCCTCTTCGGAGGTTGCTTGACCTGCTTCGGGGGCCGATAGAGCATCCGTCGAATTGATCCAGTGTTGGCGAAGGATAGCAGAGGTTGAGTCGAAGAATCTGCTCGGCGAGCGCTAGACCGAAGGCTACCCACCGCTCTCTCACCCCCACGGGCTGAGCTTCCAGCAAACAAACCCGCCGAGCCACAGGGCGAAGCCGGCGGCTGCGCCGATGAGCGCGCCCCAGGCGCGGTGGCGGCGCCGGGCGATGGCGCCGAGGGCCAAGCCGATGCCAAGGCCGGGCCAGCCGATGACGAGCGCGATCAGGGCGTAGTCGAACGGGCCCCAGTTCAGGGCGATATCGGACATCGCCGCAGCCGGTCGCGCCCCGGGGATTGCCAGAGCGCGCCCCGTCTAGGATTTCTTGCCGTACGGGTAGGTGCCGGGCTTGGCCTGGCTATGCATGCCGGCGAACGGCGAGGGGGCAGGGGCCGCGGCGTTCTTCTTGTTCTTGTCCTGCTTCGGCTTCTTCTTTTCCTTGTTGCTTCGCATCTGACCTTTGGCCATGGGGCCCTCCGGGTTGCTCGATTGCGCGATTCGTGTCCGTGAACGGCGCAACCTAGCCTAATTGCCCTGCGCAACGCCAATGGCGCCCTTCTTTGGCGCGCCTAAACGCCGCCAGGCCGGTTCGCGCGATCGTTTCAGGCCCAGCATCCGCCCGCAGCTTCCGCCATAAGACACTTTTGATGAAACGGCGGCGGGCCTTGCGCGTTGTCTCCGGTCATTTCGAAAAATCGGAGATCGTCATGAAAACCCGAACATCAGTCGCGTTGGCCGCAGCCATGCTGCTGGCTGGCGTTGCGCCAGCGTCGGCCGGCGAGCCGCAATCGCCGGCGCCGAACGACCCGGGGGTGAAGCTGTCGCTGTCGCCGGGGGATTCGCTCAAGCTGACGACCGCGCAGCGCAAGCGGGCCTGGCACGACCTCTATGTCAACGCCCTCAATCAGAAGACGCCCGCGGGCTTCAGCGCCACCGCGGGCGCCGTGGTGCCGGACAGCGTGCAGACCGCACCGGTGACCGACCGGGCGGCCGGCGACATTCCGGCGCTGCGGCCGTACAATTTCGCGATGCTGCAGAAGAAGCTCGTGATCGTCAATCCGACCGACCGGACGATTGCCGAAGTGATCGCGCCGTAGCGGAGGTGCTTCGCTGGTCCGCGCCGCGCCGCCAAGCCCGCGACAGGCTGCCGCGCGGCCTAAAAGCCATGAACCGCTTGTAACGAAACAACGCGGCAGCGGGCGGCGTTCTTCACTAGGGGCGGCAGTGAACAACCAAGGAGATCGCCCCATGAACAAGCAAATTTCGATGGCGCTGGCCGCCGGACTTTTGGTGGCGGGCGTCTCGGCGGCGTCGGCCGCCGACACGAACACGTCGAGCGCAAAAATGTCGCCGCCGGCAAAGGATACGCTGAGCCTGTCCGGTACGCAGCAAAAGACGGTATGGAACGACCTCAACAGCGAGGCCGCCAAGCAGAAGGCGCCGCCCAGCTTCTTCAGAAGCATCGGCGAGGTCGTGCCGGGCAGCGTCAAGCTGCAGCCGATGCCTGCCAAGGCGGCCAGCGATGTTCCTTCGCTCCGGCCCTATCAGTTTGCCATGATCGAGGGCAAACTTTTGATCGTGAATCCGTCCGATCGGAAAATCGCGGACGTAATTACCCGATAACGGGCAATTTCCGCGCTCATTGACAAACAAAACCCGGCGCTCCGCGGCGCCGGGTCTTCGCGGCCGTTACCGTCCGCTCGGCTTCCATTCGCCGGACATGTCGGCGTGTCCAAGCGTCCGCAATCGGGCGGCGATCAGCCAGGGCACCAGCACGATGACGAAGCCGATCGGTACCAGGGCGATCAGCACAAACGCCCGTTGCGGCCAGGGGCCGAGTGCGTTGATGAACGGCGGAACTTCGCTGATGTCCGCCGGATTGCCGACGAAGCCGTAATTGGCCCCAAGCCAGATATCCAACGGCATCACCAACGCCACATAGGCTATGCTGATGGCGAAGGCTCGGCCAAAATCGCGCCACGACGGACGAAAGCCCAAGACGACAATGTCGTAGACCGCGCAGATCGCGATCAGGCTGTGCCCGCCCCAAAACGCCCAGAACACCAACGAGGCGGGGCCGGCGCTGAGCGCGGGTTGGATGAAGGCCTGCAGCGTCAGCGCTGCGGTCCAGAAATACAAAGTCGCCCGGACCCAGCGCCAGCCGGTGATGAGCGCCAGCGGTGCGATCAGCCCGTTGAGGTCGCAGATGTGCAGCGGCAACCCGGTGCGGGGATCGAGGCCGTGCCGGTTCCACCAGGCGCTGTATCCGACCCAGTAGCAGACCGCGATCGCCGCCAGGATGCGCCGCCAGATCGGTTCGGCGTCCTTCGTCAAGGAGCGGCCGATGACCGTGGGCGCGACGATCAGCACGGCGCAGACCACCAGAACGAAGGCGTGGAATCCGCTGAACGGGACGAAGACATCCCACGAGCCCGGCACGTTCATTTCATCCCCTCCGCCGCTTTATCGTTCCCCATCGCGCTGGCCCGCCTGCCGTACGCCTAGCGTCCGCGCGGCTTCCAGCCGCCGCGCATACCCGGCCGGCCAAGCGTCGAGCGCGGTCCCGATCGGCCGGCGGCCGGCAGCGCAGGCTTGCCGGGGATAGATTCAACAGTCGGACCCATTTCGTCCAGTGTCGGTTTGCGCGGGGCGTTTCTTTGCCCTGGGCGATGCGGGGCGACTTCGTGATAGAGGGCGATGCCCATTTCGTCGAGCGCCGGCTTGTGGACTTTGCCTTTACCTCTCCGCGATTCTGAGCCCGGCGGCGACGCCCCCTCATCATCGCGATGCTTTGCATCGCGTTCTTGCTTGAAGGACGGCGGCCGAAGACCGCCTGTGCCTTCTCCGCGCGCGCGGGGAGAAGGAGCAGGAAGGAATTTCGCGGTCGGGTCGTCGATCACCGCGAGCTCGGTGGCGCGCAGGCGCTTGAGCTCGTCGCGCAGCCGCGCGGCTTCCTCGAAGTCGAGATCGGCGGCGGCGGCGCGCATGCGCGTTTCCAGATCGGCGATCACCGCCTCGAAATTGTGGCCGATAGTGGCGGCTTCGCCGAACTCGCCGCCATCGCCGGCGCCGGCGGCGATCAGCACGTGATCGCGCTCGTACACGCTGTTGAGGATGTCGCCGATGCCCTTACGGATGCTCTCCGGTGTGATGCCGTTGGCGGTGTTGAAGGCCGCCTGCTTCTCGCGCCGGCGATTGGTCTCGGCCATGGCGCGTTCCATCGAGCCGGTGACGGCATCGGCGTAGAGAATGACGCGGCCGTCGATGTTGCGCGCGGCGCGGCCGATGGTCTGCACCAGGCTGGTCTCGCTGCGCAGGAAGCCTTCCTTGTCGGCGTCGAGGATGGCGACCAGCGCGCATTCCGGAATATCGAGGCCCTCGCGCAGCAGGTTGATGCCGACCAGCGCATCGAAGGCGCCGAGCCGCAGATCGCGGATGATCTCGATGCGCTCGATGGTGTCGATATCGGAATGCATGTAGCGCACCCGGATGCCCTGCTCGTGCAGGTACTCGGTCAAGTCCTCGGCCATGCGCTTGGTCAGCACGGTGACGAGCGCGCGATAGCCCTTTTGCGCCACCGCGCGCACTTCGCCGACCAGATCGTCGACCTGCGTGCGCGCCGGCCGCACGTCGACCGGCGGATCGATCAGGCCGGTCGGGCGGATCACCTGCTCGGTGAACACGCCGCCGGATTCGTTGAGCTCCCACGACCCCGGCGTGGCGGAGACCGCGGCCGTCTGCGGCCGCATCGCGTCCCATTCCTCAAACCGCAGCGGCCGGTTGTCCATGCATGACGGCAGCCGGAAACCGTATTCGGCCAGCGTCGCCTTGCGGCGGAAGTCGCCGCGATACATGCCGCCGAGCTGCGGCACGGTGACGTGACTCTCGTCGACGAACACCAGCGCGTTATCGGGCACGTATTCAAACAACGTCGGCGGCGGTTCCCCGGGTTTTCTCCCGGTAAGATAGCGCGAGTAATTCTCGATGCCGGCGCAGGCTCCCGTCGCCTCCATCATTTCCAGATCGTAAAGAGTGCGCTGCTCGAGGCGCTGCGCTTCAAGCAGCCGGCCGGCGGCGTTGAGCTGGTCGAGGCGCTGCTTGAGCTCGACCTTGATGCCGGCGATCGCCTGCAGCAGCGTCGGCCGCGGTGTCACGTAGTGCGAGTTGGCGTAGATTTTCACGAATTCCAGCTCGTCGGTTTTCTGGCCGGTGAGCGGATCGAATTCGTGGATCGATTCGATTTCGTCGCCGAACAGCGACACCCGCCACGCCCGATCCTCGTAGTGGGCCGGGAAAATCTCGATCGCGTCGCCGCGCACCCGGAACGAGCCGCGATAGAAGTCGCCGCCCGACCGCTTGTATTGCAGTGCCACCAGGTCGGCGAGCAGCGCGCGCTGGTCGAGGCGCTCGCCGCGCTTGAGCGAGAACGTCATCGCCGAATAGGTCTCGACCGAGCCGATACCGTAGATGCACGACACCGAGGCGACGATGATCACATCGTCGCGCTCGAGCAGCGCCCGCGTCGCCGAGTGGCGCATGCGGTCGATCTGCTCGTTGATCGAGGAATCCTTCTCGATATAGGTGTCGGTGCGCGGGATATAGGCTTCGGGCTGATAGTAGTCGTAATAGGAGACGAAATATTCGACGGCATTGTCGGGGAAGAAATTCTTGAACTCGCCGTAGAGCTGCGCCGCCAGCGTCTTGTTCGGCGCGAGGATAAGCGCCGGGCGCTGGGTCTCCTCGATCACCTTCGCCATCGTGAACGTCTTGCCCGAGCCGGTGACGCCGAGCAGCACCTGGGTGCGGTCGTTGCGGCGCACGCCTTCGACCAGCTCGGCGATCGCCTGCGGCTGATCGCCCTTCGGGTCGAAGTCGGATTTGATCACGAGCTGGCGCCCGCCCTCGGATTTTTCCGGCCGTGGTGGGCGATGCGGCGTCCAGATCTTGTTGGCGCCGTCGTGCTCGCGAAATTCCGCGCGGCCTTCGCGCAGTAATCTGTCCAGCGACTGCTGGCTGGCGAGGCCGGCAACCGTTCCGATATCTCCCGAGACCGGCCGCGCGAGGCGCAATCGGGCCGGGCCCATGTCGGGCGTGATCACGTTGCGCGCGTTTTCTTCGGTAGCGCTGTCTTGCTCATCGATGCCGAGGGCATGGGCCAGATCGGGATCGAGTTCGCCGGGCGGCACCGGCATTTTGCCGACGTAACCCTGCTGCGGGGCTTCGCCAAAACCGCGCGCCACCGAAGCGCGCGCCCGGTGCGCATTAGCGAAGTCGGCGCGGCGGTCGAACGAATTGTCCGGCGGCGGCTGCAGCCCAGACGCGCGCTGCTCCCCTTCCCCTTGTGGGGAGGGGCTGGGGGTAGGGGTCGGGAGGCTTTGCGCAAAACTTGCGGCGTTCTTTGCACGCGTCGAGGACCGCTGAACTGCCTCCCGACCCCCCTCCCTACCCTGCGCCACAAGGGGGGAGGGATTTCTTTCGATTCCCGTCTGCGACCCGACACCGGCGCGGCCCTGGCCGATGGCGGGATTGAGCAAATCGGCGAGTGCCGGGTCGATCGCCGGCGTGTCCGGACGCGCCGCCTTGGCGCGGGTCGGCTTGGCCGGGTCTTTTTTCGAATGCTTGGCTGGGTCGCGGCCTTTCGCCATCAGCCCAATATGGGCCGAGTCCGCGGATGGGAAAAGGTGGCGCCGTCATTCCGAATTGCCGCAAAGCGGCAAGTCCGGAATCCATATTCGCCGACCTGTGATTATGGATTCCGGGTTCCTCGCTTTCGCTCGGCCCCGGAATGACGGACGGCTCAAAACCCCTTGACCACCTGCTGCACATGCTCGACGTCCGGCGGCGAAGCAAAGCAATGGCCGACCAGCTTGCGCCATTCCTGAAAGTCGGATGAGCCGCGAAAGTCGACATTGTGGTTGTCGACCGTGTCCCATTCGACGAACAGGCGATAGCGGCCCGGCTTTTCGATCGAGCGCCGCAGTTCCATGCCGCGGCAGCCCTTGGCGCGCCGGAAAATCGGCGCGGCAGTTTTCACGCCGGCTTCGAATTCGGATTCCATGCCGGGCTTGACGTCGATTTGCGCAATCTCGGTGATCATGACTTGCTCCTGCCGGAACGGTTTACGAAGCCGAAATCGGGCGGTCTAGCCCAATGGCGCGCCGAGAATGCGGAAGATCACCGGGCCGGCGATGAGGAAGGCGAGCAGGGCGGCGCGCCAGCGCGGCGCTTCGACCGCAGCGACCAGCGACAAACCGGCGAGCGGCACGATCGCGGCAAGCGGCAGGTAGTAGCGCGGATAGGCGTCCAGCAGCCATCCGGTGGCGAGATGGCGGCTGTAGCTGTAGCCGACATGGATCGCGAACGTCGCAAGAAGCGCGGCCGTACCCGAGAGCACGACCACGTCGAGCGGCGTTTCGCACCGGCGCCACAGCCGGCGCAGTGACAGCGCAACGCCGGCCGACGCGCAGATAAGCGCTGCGACAGGTACAGCAAGCATGGCGTAATTGAACACGCTGCGCGTATGCAGCGTCGGCATCCAGCCGGCGATGAATTCGCCGATGAAGGAAGCGAGATAGCTGGGAAAAGATTTGCGCGGCAGATCGGCCCAGCCGGCGGCGTGCGCGCCCTCCTGGAGGAGCGCCAGCTGTGCCGGTGTTTCCGGTGTCGGAGTGCCGTATTGCATTACGTAGATGGCGTAGGGCGCCGCTGCGAGCGCGAAGGCGAAGCCGGCTGCCGTCATCCAGGTCCAGTGCATGCGCCCGCGCCACAGCAGATAAGCGAGCGCGGCACTCACCATCGCGCCCGTCAGCAACAGTCCCGTCAGCTTCGCCCATGCGGCGGCGACCATGCCGATCAGCGCGCAAGCGAGCCACATGCCACGGCCGGTCGCCACCAGTTGCCACGCCCCGAGCGTCGCCAGCGCGCCGCCGAAGAAAGCGAGATTGTCGTTGTTTACCGCGGCGGCGAGCTGCACCAGAATCGGAATGCACGCCAGCGGTATCGCGTAAGCGTAAAACTCCTGGCGCGAAAACTGCGCGGTGAGCGCTAATCCGAGCAACGCGGCGAGGCCGATGGCGACGAGCGCGACATTAAACAGCCGGTCGGCCAACAGCGCTTGCGGATGGCCTTCAAGCTTGGGGCCGAGCGCGGCCAGCAATGCGTAGAAGATCGGCGGGTGGTTGAGGAAGTTGGGCTCGTCGGTGAACTGAAACGTCTGCGGGTCCATGAGCCGCATCTTTTCCAGCACCGGCCAGGCCTCGCCGGTGTGCTGGATATGCGCGACGTAGGAGATATGCGCCGGCTCGTCGAACCCAGTGGTCACATCCTTGCGTGCGGCACTGGCGACGCAGGCAACGACGAACAGCGCGAGGACCACCACAGCGACCAGCCAATTGGCTGTTGGGGGCGCCGCCCATTCGCGCGCCGGGGCTGTGGTGGCGGACGTGGACACATGACAGAAATGCGCTGCGAGGGGTTAAATTTTCGCTAGGCAATGCCTAAACTCAGTTTGGTTCTCCCAACATCGGCAGGCTTGTCATGATTGACGTGCATTATTGGACCACACCGAACGGCCATAAGGTTACAATTTTTCTCGAAGAGACCGGACTGCAGTACAAAATCATCCCGATCAATATCGGCAAGGGCGAGCAGTTCAAGGCGGAGTTTTTGGCGGTGGCGCCGAACAACCGCATTCCCGCGATTGTCGACCATGCCCCGGCCGACGGCGGCAAGCCGATCTCGATATTCGAGTCCGGCGCGATCCTGCTTTATCTGGCCGACAAAACCGGCAAGTTCATCGCCAAGGATTTGCGCGGGCGCACCGAAGCGATCCAGTGGTTGTTCTGGCAGATGGGCGGTCTCGGCCCGATGGCCGGGCAGTACAACCATTTCGGCAATTACGCGCCGGAAAAGATCCCCTACGCCATCGACCGCTATCGCAACGAGGTCAACCGGCTCTTTGGCGTGATGAACAAACGGCTCGCTGATCGCGACTATCTCGCCGGCGACTATTCGATCGCCGACATGGCGAGCTATCCGTGGGTCGTGCCGTGGGAGCGCCAGGGCCAGAACATCGCGGACTTCCCGCACCTCAAGCGCTGGCTGGAGGCGATTGCCGCGCGCGACGCGGTCAAGCGCGCTTACGCCAAGGCGAAGGAAATCAATCCGAACCCTGGCGGCATCCGCACTGCCGAGGAACGCGCGATCCTGTTCGGCCAGACGGCGCAGTCGGTCGAGAAAATGGCAGTGAAGTAGTAGGTCGCTTCCGCTCGTTCCCGCGCAAGCGGGAATCCAGTGCTGGGTTCCTGCTTCCGCGGGGACGTGCGGCGAGAACGGGGAGGTTAGTTCTGCCGTACGATGACGCGGGTGCCGATGGCCACACGGTCATAGAGGTCGATCACGTCGTCATTGACCAGGCGATAGCACCCTAGCGTGAGCAACTGGCCGATCGTTTCCGGCGCGTTGGTGCCGTGAATGCGGTAGGCGGTGTTGCCGAGATCCATGGCGCGGGCGCCGAGCGGATTGCCCGGTCCCCCGGCCATGAAGCGGGGAAGGTACGGCTCGCGCTCGATCAGCTCCGCGGGTGGACGCCAATCGGGCCATTCGGTTTTGTGCGTGATGCGCAGCAGGCCTGCCCAGGCGAAGCCGTCACGGCCGACGCCGATGCCGTAGCGCAGCGCCCGGGTTTCGCTCTCGATCAAATAAAGGTGGCGGTCGGCGATATCGATGATCACCGTGCCGACGGGGAGCTGCGAACGGTAGAACACCGCCTGGCGCTGGAACTGCTCCGGAAGATCGTCGCTCACATTGCCGTGGTCGATACCGGGCGCGACATCGGCCATGGTCGGCTGAAAATTGTTGAGCAGCAGCGGGCGCTGCTGCGCTGAAACCGGCGTAAAAAATATGACGGGCGCGGCGAGAATGCAGACCAGCGCAGCGGCAATGCGCGCGATATCGCGCATGCGCTTGCCCGCACCTCCCGACCGCCGCCGCACCCCCGCCATGAGGCTATCTTCGTCCGGCGACCGCGCATGTTCAATAGCCGCGGTTCGCCGCTCTGTGGCGGGAGGAGTTAGTGGGCCGGTCGCGAAGCGGGTAGAATGACGTCCGCGGCACCTTAACTACTGGGCAACGCCGCCGAAATAGCCGGTGATCTTCCAGCCGGTCGCGTCCTTGACATAACACATCTGGTCGCCGCCGAGCCCGGAGATCGTATCGAGGGGGACGAAGCCGGATTTGCCCGATGGTGCTGCTATGTGCAGGAACGGCTGCTCATTGGGGTCCTCTGGCGGAGCGCTGTCAGGCAGCACGCGCACCAGCGTCAGGGCGAGCTTTTCGACGACCGGCGCATTCGGCTTTGGCGCGCTACGCATTTCAAGACCGTCTTTCGCCGGATAGCCCCAATCCGGCGGTTCGGTCTGCGTCGCCTTGATAACGGTCTCGAACTCTTTGGGATCGAGGGTAGGGTCCGCCGGCGCGCAGATCACCCCCGGATGGTCGGGCAGGGCCGCGCCGGTCGAGTCGTTGGCATAGCCGAACAAGACCGCCCAGCCGGATCCGTCTTTGGCTTCGAGGTTGATCGCTCCGGCGAGATTGGCGATGGCGGATTTGTGCTTGTCGGCCATATCCTTGTCCTGCATCCAAAAAAAGCCCTGGGTCACCACCAGCTTGGCGAGCGCGTTGCGGTCCTTATGCTGGGCAACATCGACGAGCTGCTTGCGGAAAGCTGCAAAGCTCGGATCGTCGTAGGCGCTGGGCGGTTTCACTGCGACCGGCTTGTACGGCTTGACTGGCGCCGCCGGCGGCGGCTTGAAGCCGCCCGGAGGCATCGGCACCTGGGATTGGCCTTGGGCGCGGCCGATCTCGGGAACCAGCATCAGCGCCAGGGCGGCGGCAAGGATCAGGGTCGTGGCGTTGTGGCGGTGGCGCATTCACTGGCTCCGGGGTTTGGGATCGGCAATGAAAGAGGGCTTAATGGCGCAAGCGGTAGGGGCAAAATGCGACGGAGGTGCGGCGATTCCCACTGCTATTAATACCAGTGACCCGTGACGGCGGATCGCCCCGTCGCGCGTTAGAGACCGGCAACAACCTTTTACCGAAATGGATTCCCGATGCCATCCCTGCCTATGTCGCCTTATCTCCTCACCGTCCTTCTGTTGATCGGCTCCAATACGTTCATGACCACGGCTTGGTATTGGCATTTGCGCTTCCGCGAGGTGCCGCTCTGGCAGGTGGTCCTCGTAAGTTGGGGCCTTGCCTTCTTCGAATACTGCCTGGCGGTACCGGCCAACCGCTATGGCAGCTACGTCTACAACGCCGCCCAGCTGAAAACGATTCAGGAGGTGATTACCCTGTCGGTGTTCGCGGTGTTCTCGGTGGTCTATCTGCAGCAGCCGATCACCTGGAACCAGGTGATCGGCTTTGCGTTGATCGCGGGGGGTGCGTTCTTCGTTTTTCGCGCTCCGATCTAATCGCGACCGCGCTGCCGGGCGCGGCGAAGGGCGTGAGAGCCATGAACTCGTCGCTGTTCGCGCTCAACGCGCTGAATTTCTTCATGGCCGATGTGCAAGCCGGGCTCGGTCCTTCCTCGGCGTGTTCCTGCAAGCGCGGCATTGGTCGCCCGCAGAAATCGGGTTGGCCATGACGATCGGCGGCATTTCCGGCATGGCAGTCACCACGCCGCTCGGCGCGTTGGTCGATGTCACCCGCGCCAAGCGCGCAATTGTTGTCGCGGCCGCGGTCGTCATCACGGCGGCCTCGGTTGCGCCAGCATGGATTTCCCCACCAGCTCGGGCGGAATCAGGCGTGGAATCATTCCGGCAATGTGGCGGCAGCCGTATTCGCCGGTCTGACCGGATATGTCTTCGGACTTGGCGCTGTCTTTGTCATTCTTTCGCTGATGGCGCTGTTCTCGGTCGGGGCGACGCTCGGCATCAATCCGCGCAAAATCGATCATCGCGCTGCGCGAGGGGCTGCAGAGAAAGGCGACGTTGCGGTTGCCAAATTCACGGTCCTGTTTCGGTCGAAGGAGCTCATGGTGCTCGGCGCGACGCTGACTTTGTTTCATCTTGGCAATGCGGCGATGCTGCCGCTGCTCGGGCAGGCCGGGGTGGCTCACGACGGCAGCGACCCCAGCGCGTTTACCGCCGCCACCGTCGTGGTCGCGCAGGCCACCATGGTGCCGATGGCGCTGTTTGCGGCGCGGCTTGAATTTTTCGTTCTTGGGCAAGCTAGGGCATCGGACTTTTCCGGGCAATCCGCCCCGGCGTCGCGGTCTCCGGCACCGGTTCGCCGTCCATAGTGCCGCTGCTTTTGATCAGCGCGTCGATGTCGCCGGACGCGATGCCCGCTTCCTTGAGGATCGCTACACTATGCTCGCCCAAATGCGGGGCGTGACGGGTGATCTGCAGAGCGGTTCCGTTCCATCGGCTCGGGATGCCGGTGTAGCGGACCTCTCCCTCGGTCGGATGCATGTGGGTCTGGAAGAACCCGACCGCGTTGAGGTGCGGATCGCCGATCAAGGCGTCGAGATCGTTCATCGGCGCGCAGGGAATGTCGCAGCGCTCGAACAGCGCGATCCACTCGGCGGTGGTTTGCGTGCGCAGGATGTCGGCGACCATGCCGTAGATTTCGTTGTAGTGCCGCGCGCGCGTGCCGTGATCCGACAGCCGCGGATTGGCGAGAAACTCGTCGCGGCGGCCGATCGCTGTGAAGAACCCCTGCCAGTGCTTGTCGGTATAGATCAGCACGCAGACATGACCGTCGCGGGTGGCGTACGGGCGGCGATTGGGCGTCAGCAGCCGCTCGTAGCCCGGTTTGCCGATCGGCGGATCGAAGGTGCGGCCGCCGAGATGATCGCCGAGCACGAATTGCGCGATGGTCTCGAACATCGGCAGTTCGACCGTTTGACCTTCGCCGCTGCGGTCGCGGCGAAACACGGCTGCGAGCATGGCGTGCGCGGCATTGATGCCGACGATGCGGTCGGTGAGCGTGAGCGGCACGTAGCGCGGCTCCTGTCCGCCGGCCTGCGCGGCGATCGCCGGCAGCGCGCAGATGCCCTGAATGAGATCGTCGTAAGCCGGCTTGCCGGCGTACGGACCATTGTCGCCATAGCCGATCAGGCTGACATAAACGAGCCGCGGGTTGACCTTGCGTACGTCGTCGTCGCCGAGCTTGAGCCGGCGCATCGCCGCCAGCCGCGTGTTGTGAACGAGCACGTCGGCCTGTTCGCAGAGCCGCAGCAACGCCGCCCGCGCCGCCGGCTGTTTGAGGTCGAGGACGACGCTGCGCTTGTTGCGGTTGAGCTGAAGGTACATTGCACTCATCCCGGCGTTCTTGCTGGCGCTGCCCTTGCGCATCAGATCGCCGTGCGGCGGCTCGATCTTGATGACGTCGGCGCCGTAGTCCGCCAGGATTTGGGTGGCGTAAGGACCCAACACCATCGACGTGAGATCGATGACGCGCAGCCCTCGGAGCGGGGCTTGGTTGTCGGCATCCTGTTCTATCGCCATCGCAACGCCTCAATAGGACTTCGGCAATCCCAAAACTTTTTCGGCGATGAAGCAGAGAATGAGGTGCGGCGTGACCGGCGCGATCCGCGGGATCATGCTTTCCCGCAGATAGCGCTCGACGTGATACTCCTTGGCGTAGCCGTAACCGCCATGGGTCATGACCGCGGTCTGGCAGGCCTTGAAGCCGGCTTCGGCGCCAAGGAATTTTGCGGCATTGGCTGCCGGGCCGCAGGGAATGCCCTGATCGTATTGCCAGGCGGCTTTGCGCATCATGAGATCGGCGGCTTCAAGCTCCATCCAGCATTCGGCGAGCGGATGCTGGATGGCCTGGTTCTGCCCGATCGGCCGGCCGAACACGACGCGCTCTTTTGCATAGGCGTTCGCGCGCTTGAGTGCGGCACGGCCGAGGCCGATCGCTTCGGCGGCGATCAGAATGCGCTCGGGATTCATGCCGTGGAGAATGCACTCAAAGCCGCGGCCCTCCTGGCCGATCCGGTCTGCGACCGGAACTTCGAGGCCGTCGATGAACACCTGATTGGAATCGACCGCGCTGCGCCCCATTTTTTCGATCTCGCGCACCTCGACATGACGCCGATCGAGCGCAGTATAGAACAGGCTCAAGCCGTCGGTCGGCTTGCGCACATTCTCAATCGGCCTGGTGCGCGTGAGGATCAACATTTTGTCGGCGACTTGCGCCGTGGAAATCCAGATTTTCGCGCCGTTGATCACATAGACGTCGCCGCGGCGTTCGGCGCGGGTCTGCAGCTTGCCGGTCTCGAGGCCGGCGTTCGGTTCGGTCACGGCGAAGCAGGCCTTTTCCGCGCCGGCAGCGATCGGCGGCAGCATGCGGCGTTTCTGCTCGTCGCTGCCGTAAACGACGACGGGATTGAGGCCGAAGATATTCATGTGCACGGCGGAAGCGGCGGAAAAGCCGCCGCCCGACGCGGCGATGATCTCCATCATGATGGCCGCTTCGCTGATGCCGAGACCCGAGCCGCCATAGGCTTGCGGGATGCACACGCCCAGCCAGCCGTCGGCAGCCAGCGCGCGATGAAACTCTCCGGGGAATTGTCCGTCGCGGTCGCGCTTGAGCCAATAATCGTCGCCGAAACGCGCGCAGATCTTTTCGACCGCGAGGCGTAACGATTGCTGAAGCTCGGAAACGGCAAAGTCGATCGCCGTCACTCCCAACTAACTGTGCGCGCCGTGCAGCCGGCAGTGGAATCGGCAGTGCGGCGCCTATGCAGCAGGATTGCGGAAGTGGTTACATCGCGTCGGCGCCGATAGCCGCCAGCGCCGCCTTGGCGCACTCCATGTCCTGGGTATAGTGGCCGCCGCTCAGGCCGATGGCCCCGACCATTTCGCCGTTTTCCTTGATCGGATAGCCGCCGCCGAACACCACCAGCCGCGGCGTGTGCACGATGCCGTGCAGCAGCGGCGGATCGCCCTTGATGAAGTCGTACCAGCCATGGGTGGGGAAGCCATAGCTGGCACTGGTGTAGGCTTTGTCCTGGGAAATGCCGATGGAGAGCTTCGGCGCGCCGTCCATGCGATGGAAGGCCTTGAGATCGCCGACCTCGTCGGTCACCGCGATGCACATATGAAGGCCCAATTCACGCGCCTTGGCGGCAGCAGCGTCGATCGCCGCTTGCGCGGTCTTTGCGTCGATGGTGCGCTTGACAATGCTGGACATGACTTCCTCCCAAAGTTGCCTGTTTGTGGCTTGTTGGACGTCTGACTGTTATTTTCGACTGATATTAATGGCCGGATCGGACCAACGACGCAACCATGCTTCGTCGCCCCGCTCCTCGCAATAACGCTGATTGCATTTTCTTACGCCGCTTCGGCGAGCGCGCCGAGTGCCGCGCCGGCATCG
The DNA here is from genome assembly GCA_963709825.1 of uncultured Alphaproteobacteria bacterium. Taxonomy (GTDB): domain Bacteria; phylum Pseudomonadota; class Alphaproteobacteria; order Rhizobiales; family Xanthobacteraceae; genus BOG-931. The sequence continues at coordinate 270,065 of CAVPXZ010000023.1, read as the reverse complement.
GCGGGCCGCCACCATAACTTTGCGCCGAGATCGCGGGCGATGATGCCGGCGGCGATGTAGCCTGAGCCGCCGGAGATGGCGCCGCCCGGATGCCCGGCCGATCCCGCCATGTAGAGATTGGGAATCGGCGTGCGGTAGCCGAAGTGGTTGTACATCACCTGCTCGGCATTGAACGAGCCCATGAAAATGTCGCCCCGGCGCATGTTGATCAGTTCGGCGCTGTATTCCCGCGCCGTGTAGACATACTGGCCGATGATGTTGCGGCGGGTCATGTTGGGGCAGTAGCGCGCGAACGTTTCGATGATCTTTTCGGCGAAGTCGCGTTTGAAATCCTCATAGCCTTGTCCGCCCAGATCAGGATCGTACGGCATGACATGCCAGCAATAGGTGGTGTGCTTGCCCGGCGGCGCCTGGGTCGGATCGACCACGCTCAATGGTCCGGAGCCGAACTGGACGATGCGCGGCGGACGGTTGGCTTTCACATCCTCGAACGCCGAGTTGAGATCCTCCATGGTTTCGGCGCCGATGCTCCATTTCAGCGTCCGGTCGATGTTTGGATCGAACGCAGCCGCGGAAAATTGCGGCGCTTCATGGAGCGCGAGATGCAGGCCGAACAGCGTCCAGTTGGTCCCCTGAAAACGATCGAGCTTTTCTGCGAACGTTGCCGGTAGTTGGGCGCGTCCAATCATGTTCTCGAAGGTCTGATGCACGTCGATGGTCGAGGCGACGAATTGGCGCGCCCGTACTGTGCGGCCATCGGCGAGAACGATGCCGCCGGCGCGGCCGCCCTCGATCAGGATGCGGTCGATCGCGACTTGCGGCTGAAACGTCCCGCCCGCGGCGATGAAAGTCTCCATCAGTCCGCGCGCGAGATTGAACGAGCCGCCCTGACAGAGCTGATAGCCGGTCTCCAGATCGAAGGCGCGCATGACCGATCCCATTGGGCTCGTCTTCGACAGCGTATCGGTGAGCCAGGTGCCAAACAGCGACACCTTGAACAGGAACAGGAGCTTGACGTGATCGTTCTCGAACAGCTCCTGCACCACGTCGAGCGGCTGGCGCCGGCTTATGGCGAGAAAGTCGCGCCCGATCGCCGTCTTCGCCAGCAGGGCTTCGCGCTCGGCTTGCGGCAACGGCTCCGCATAGCGCTCGGGAATCAGGATGCGCGCGGTGATCTCTTCCGCACGCCGGTTCCAGTCGCGGAAGGTCTCGGCGTCCTTCTTCGAAAAGCGCGCCACGTTGGCGATGGTCTCTTCGCGGTCGCGCCCGAACACCAAAGCGGTGCCGTCGCGATGCGCCTGGCCGAACTCATAGCGCGGGGTGATATAGGTGACGCGATCTTCGAGGCCCAAGTCCTTGAACCACGGCGTCTCGGAAATGTGGAAATGGTTGATGGAATGCAGGTTGTGATAGAAGCCGGGCGCGGTGGCCTCTTTGGTCATCAAGCCGCCGCCGTACTCCAGACGGCGGTCGACCAGCAGAATACTCAAGCCCGCCTTGGCGAGATAGCTGCCAAGCACCAAGCCGTGGTGTCCGGCGCCGATGATGATGCCGTCGTAGGTTTTCTCCAACGCCCTGGTCACGCCGTCCTCCTGCAGGCTTTGGTATTGCCAAAGCTCGATTTTCTGCACCCGCCGAATGTGCGATATGGCGTCGTTCCATGGCAAGCGCCCCAGCCGCGTGGCTGATCCGCAACCGACCAACGCCTTATTTTTCGTCTTCATGGCCGGGCTTGGCCGGGCTTGTCCCGGCCATCCAGGCCTTTTAGCGTTGTACTTTAAGACGCATGGCGGTCCAGAGTGTTGTCAACCGCGCCCATGAGCGACCCGAAAATCCTGTTCATCGGCCCCGGCGCCATCGGCGCGTCGGTGGCGGCCTGGGTGGCCGACAGTTATCCCGCGGTCTTTATCATGGGCCACGGCGCGAGCCAGGCCGCGCTGCGCAAAGAGGGCATTACGACCTACCAGTTCGCGGCGCCGGAGCGGACGCGCCGCACTGTGCGCGTTGCCGTGATCGATCGGCCGGGCGAGATCGGCGACGTCGACATCGTCGTGCTGGCGGTGAAGAACTACAGCCTGGAGGCGGTCGCGCGGCAGGCGCACGAGGCATTGGGCGATCGGCCGGTCATCGTGTCGCTGGCCAACGGCATCGACAATCAGCGCATCCTGCCGAAGTTCTTCTACAAGGTAATCTACGGCGTGGTCGGCTATAACGCCCGCCGCGACGGGCCGACCGTGATCGGCTATCAGCACAAAGGGCCGTTGCTGATCGGCACCCCGGACAACACTTTAAGTACCGAGCTGCGGCTGGTGCAGTCGATCCTCGCCCGCGGCTGCCCGACGGAAATCACCGACCGCCTGCAGGACGCGGTGCACACCAAGATCGTGATCAATCTCACCAACGCGCTGGATGCGCTGGTGGGGCGCGGCTGGCGGCCGCTATCGAACCTTGCGGTCTATCAGCAGCTGCTCTCGCAGACCCTGTGGGAAGGCGTGCGCATTATTCGCGCCGCCGGTTACCACGAGCATCGCATCGCCGGCATCCCGTCCTTTGCCTTTTTGCGCGCGGCGACGCTGCTGCCCGGCTGGTTGCTCAGGCCGGTGTTCAAGATGAAGCTTCGTGCCATGCCGATGTCGAGCATGACCCAGGACGTGGCCTTGCGCGGCGCTACCGACACCGAGCTTGAATCGATCACCGGCTACATAGTTGGTCTGGCGGCGGAACACGGCGTGCCGGCGCCGAACAACCGCGCCATCTACCGGCTGGGCCGGCAAAAGTTCCGCCCCGGATTCGAGCCGCTACGATGCGAGGAGGTGTTGGAAGCAGTCGAGCGCGAACGCAATTCGCGCCCGGCCGCCGCGCCTGAGCGCGTCGATGTCAGTCGCGACCCGCATTCATGATGGCTTGCGCCAAGAGCTTCGGATTGGTGAAGCACAGTTCATGACTGCCGGGAACCTGAACCAGCCGGAACAATCCGAGCTTCTGCGACAGGCGCGGATGCCAGGGGTAGTGATGCGGCAGCGAGGTATCTTCGGTGCAGTTGATATACGATTTGCCGATCTGCATGTCAGCCGGATTGGTCTTGAGCGAGATTTTGTCGCTGAACGTCTTCATCGGATGCGGATTGAGAATGTCGTACGCTTTCTGCGCCGTTTCGAGATCGGCGTCGTTGATGAAAACTTCGCGCCAGATCGGAAACGGCAGCACGACCGAGCCGTCGTTGCGCTGGGCGGCCACCTGTTCAAACAGCGCGACATAGGGCGGCGGTACCATGTCATTGAGACTTTCCCCGTTGTTGGGAACGAAAGCGTTCCAATAGACCAGACGGCGGATGCGGTCGGCCGCGCGATCGGCCACGCCGGTGATGACCATACCGCCATAGCTGTGTCCGACGAGAATGACGTCTTTCAGGTTATTTTCAGCCAGATAATCGGCGATCGATTTGATCGCATCATTCAAGCCGATGGTTTTTGGATCACCCGGCTTGTTGCCCGCGATCGTGGGCGTGTACACCTGATGGCCGACCGCCCGGATCGGCGCTGCGGTGGGTTCGAGTTCTTTGCCGGTATGCCAGGCGCCGTGGACAAGTACGTAAGTCGACATGCTGATCCTCCCAGTGATTGCTTGTTGGCCGCGGATTGTGGGATGCCGAAAAGCCGGGCGTCAATGGTGGCGGCACTTTTGAGCCCGCGACCGCCTGACTGGCGAGGAACGCTCAGACAAAAGCAGCATGGCCGGCACTAGGCCGGCCATGCTGTTTCTTTCGATGAAGTCGGCGACGTCTACTTCATCGCGTCATAGACGGCGTGCGTCCAGGCGCCTTCCGGCTTCTTGGTGATCACCGGATCGGAACCGCCCGAAAGGAGTTCGGAGACCGTGCGGTCATAATCCTTGGGATCAAGCTTGCCATTGCCTGGATCGAGGAGCTTGGCGATCTCGCCCATCATTTGCTCCTGGTGATGCAGCGTCTGCGCGCCGGTGGTGTCGGCGGCGAGCACGATCTTGGCGGCTTCCTTGTCATGCTCGCGGGCATAGCTCCAGCCCTTCTCCGAGGCCTTCACGAACTTGGCCATCTTGTCGACGAAGGCCTTGTCCTTGAGTTTCGGCTCCATCACGTAGAGGCCGTCCTCGAGCGTCGCGACGCCTTCGTCGCTGTACTTGAAGACCACAAGCTGGTCCGGCTTGTAGCCGGCATCGATCACCTGCCAGTACTCGTTGTAGGTCATGGTCGAGATGCAGTCGGCCTGCTTCTGCAGCAGCGGGTCGACATTGAAGCCCTGCTTGATCACCTTGACGCCGCCGGTCGAGCCGTCGGTCTTCAGCTTCAACTTCGACATCCACGCCAGGAACGGATATTCGTTGCCGCCGAACCAGACGCCAAGCGTCTTGCCCTTGAAGTCGGCCGGCGACTTGATGCCGGTGTCCTTGCGGCAGGTCAGCTCGAGCCCCGACTTTTTGAAGGTCTGCGAGATATTGACCAGCGGCACGCCCTTTTCGCGCGACGCCAGCGCCGACGGCATCCAGTCGACCACCACATCGGCGCCGCCGCCGGCGATCACTTGCGGCGGGGCGACGTCAGGTCCGCCCGGATTGATGGTGACGTCGAGACCGGCGTCCTTGTAGTAGCCTTTCGCGGCGGCCACGTAGTAGCCGGCGAATTGCGCCTGGGTCACCCACTTGAGCTGTATGGTGACCTTGTCGGCGGCGTGCGCGCCGCTTGCCAACGAGACGCCGCAAGCGACGCTCGTGGCGAGAACCAACTTCTTCATCATCATTGCTCTTCTCTCCACGCTTCAAGCTACCGAGTCATGTCCGATAGGACGGGTGCCAGGAAGTCACCGCACGCTCGGCAAGTGCGACGATCCCGTAGAACGCCATTCCGGCCAGAGCGGCCAGCGCTATTTCGGCCCACACCATGTCGAGCGACATCCGGGCCACTTCGATCGAGATGCGAAAGCCGATGCCGTGCAGCGGCGTGCCGAAGAACTCGGCCACGATCGCGCCGATCAGCGCCAGCGTCGAATTGATTTTCAGGGCGTTGAAGATGAACGGCATCGCCGCGGGCAGATTGAGCTTGAGCAATGTCTGCGCCGGCCGGGCGGCGTAGGAGCGCATCAGATCGCGTTCGATCGGTCCGGCCGCGGCGAGCCCCGCCAACGTGTTCACCAGCATCGGGAAGAAGCACATCACGGCGACCACAGCCGCTTTCGACGGCCAATCGAAGCCGAACCACATCACCATGATCGGGGCGATGCCGACAATCGGCAGCGCGGAGACGAAGTTGCCGAGCGGGAGCAGGCCGCGTTTGAGAAAATCGAACCGGTAGGCGACGACGGCGACCAAAAAACCCGCGCTGCAGCCGATAGCGTAGCCCGCGAGCACGCTGCGCACGAAGGTCTGAATGAAGTCCTCCTGCAAGACCGGCAGCGACTCGACGAACCGTATGGCGGTCGAAGTCGGAGCCGGCATCAGCACCGGCGAAACGCCGAAGCCGCGCACGGCGACTTCCCAAAGATAGACAAGGAATGCGCCAAACAGCAATGGGACGGAGAGATCCTGCAGCCAACGCAGCGTGCGGTCCGACGCCGGCAGTCCGGCAAGCCGGGTCAAGGTGAGGGCGGCGCCAAGCCAGGTCGCAAGCACCAGCAGCCAGTAGCCCCATGAGGCGTAGCCCGCGATCGAGCTGTCGGCGAGCAAATTGAGCGTCACCGCGCAGCCAAGCGCCGTCGCCAGGAAGCCAAAGCCCGCCGAAAGGTCCGACCGAAGCGGAGCCAGTGCGAACAGGACGGCGGTGGCGACCACCGCGGCCAGCAGGACCGGACGGGCCGCCATGCCGGGTGCCGCCTCAGTAGAGAGCGGCAACGCCAACGCCGCGACGAGGCCGAGCGCGGCGAGCCAAAATCCGAGCGCCTGGCCGCGGGCGATCACGCCGCGGCTCCCATCCGCCGCGCTGTGAACCTGCCGGCTGCGTCAATGATGGCAATCAGAACCGTGGCGATGATCGCGGCAGCAAAAAGTGCGGCCCAGATCTGAACCGTCTGGCCATAATACGAGCCGGTCAACAGCCGCGCGCCAATGCCGGCCTGGGCCCCGGTCGGCAGTTCGGCAACGATGGCGCCGACCAGTGAAATCGTCACTGAAACTTTCAGGCTGGTGAAGAGAAACGGAATTGAAGACGGCCAGCGCAGCTTCCAGAAAACCTGCAGCTTGTTCGCCGACCAGGTCCGCATCAGATCGAGCTGAATGGGATCCGGCGACGTCAACCCTTTGACCATGCCGATCGTGACCGGGAAAAAGCACAAATAGGCCGAGATGATCGATTTCGGGAACAGGCCGCGGATGCCGATGGCGCCGAAGACGACGATGACGATGGGAGCGATCGCCAGAATCGGGACCATCTGCGAGAATATGACCCAGGGCAGCAGGCTTTTCTCCAACGTCCGCATGTGGACGATCAGCACCGCGAGCACGATGCCGAACAAGGCGCCGATGGCGAAGCCGACCACGGTGGCCGAGAGCGTCACCCAGGCGTGGTAAGCGAGGCTGCGCGGCGAATCCGGCGGATAGTCGAATACCGAGTCGAAGAAATTCACCACCACTTGATGCGGCGCCGGCATTACCGGCCGCTCGGCATCAAGCGTTCCGGCGATCAGCTCGGCGGTGGTGTATTTAATGTCGTTGCGCTCGAACGCATCGCGCACCAGCGGCGCATTCATCAGAATGGCGGCGAGGTACCAGAGCACGGCGAGAATGGCGACGACGACGATGACCGGCGCATGCGCAGTCAACCAGGTCTGCCGCGCAGCCGCCCGCGGCAGGGCAAGGGCGCTACTCGTCATAGGAGTGACCCGATCGCAGACCCGCGCGCACCCGCTGCGCGATTTTGATGAATTCCGGCGTTTCGCGAATCTCGAGCGTCCGGTCGCGCGGAAAATCGCAGGGAATAATGTCGATGATCCGCCCCGGCCGCGGCGACATCACCACGATCCTGGTGGACAGAAACACCGCTTCGGGAATCGAATGGGTGACGAAGACCACGGTTTTCCCAGTTTGGTCCCAGAGCCGCAGCAGTTGCTCGTTGAGATGATCGCGCACGATCTCGTCGAGCGCGCCGAACGGCTCGTCCATCAGCAGCAGCGCCGGATCGAACGACAGCGCCCGCGCGATCGAGGCGCGCTGCTGCATGCCGCCCGACAACTGCCAGGGAAATTTGCGCTCGAAGCCGGAAAGATTCACCAGTTTCAGATAGCGCTCGACGCGCCGGCGCCGTTCGTTGGCGTCGAACCCCATGATTTCCAGCGGCAGCGCGACATTGCGTTCGATGGTCCGCCACGGGTAGAGCGCCGGCGCCTGGAAAATATAGCCGTAGTGGCGCTGCAAGCGCGCCTGTTCCGGGCTGATGCCGTTGATCAGGATTGTGCCCGCCGTCGGCCGCTCCAGGTCGGCGATGATGCGCAGCAGCGTGGTCTTGCCGCAGCCGGACGGTCCGATAAACGATACGAAATCGCCGTCGCTGATCTGCAGATCGACGTTGGCGAGCGCCTCGACCGCCCCGTCGCTGGTCTGGAATGTCAGCGAGACGCCGCGCGCGTCGACGGTGAGCGCCGGCGCTGCTGCGGCGTTGGCTTCGCTGATCGCGGTCCGCGGCGTTACGCGCTCGACCGTACGGAGGGGTACTTTCGGCGAAGACCCGAATGCCACGCTTTGCTCCGTTGGGCCCGGCCGCCTGGCCGCGCGTGGGTCCATGCTAAATTATAGGCAGACCCAGGCGCGGAATCCGCGCCCAACCTTTGTTCATGCTGACAATATTGGGCGTGCCAATTTATTTCAATTGTAAAATGTTTTATCGACCGGCTGTGGTTGTAGGATTACGGGCATTCATCGATGGAAAACCGCTCGGTGCCGGCGGCCAGCGCAGCCTTTTTGGTCGAAGTCGGCCACGCCCTGCATCGCTTCCTTGGCGGCGAGCGTTTTGACTTGCCGGCAATCTTTTACATATTTTGGCCGGTAGGCATCGCCCGCTTTCTGGTACGCTCCGCACGATATGAAACCCGCGCCCTTCCGCTATGTCGCTGCCCGCACCGTCGAGCAGGCCCTCCAGCTCAAGGCCGACCATGGCGACGAAGCGCGCTTTCTGGCCGGCGGACAAAGCCTTGTTCCGACGATGAATTTCCGGCTGACCCAGCCGGCTGTGCTGATCGATATCAACCCGTTGGCGGAACTCGCCGGCGTCAAGAACGGCGCGCAATCGCTCCGCATCGGCGCACTCACGCGTTATCGGACGCTGGAACGCGATCCGGCAGTGCCGCGTCATTTGCCGCTGATCCATGAAGCCATGCCCCATATTGCGCACCCGCAAATCCGCAATCGCGGAACCATCGGCGGCAATCTGGCACATGCCGACCCGGCCTCGGAAATGCCGGCTATCGTGGTCGCGCTGGGCGGCCGATTGTGCGCGCAGTCGGTGCGCGGCGAACGGTGGATTTCCGCCGCGGATTTTTTTGTTGGCGCGCTGTCAACCGCGCTCGAGCCTGACGAGATGCTGGTGGAAGTGGAACTGCCGACCGCACAGCCGGGTTCCGGCAGCTGCTTTATGGAGGTTTCGCGCCGGCGCGGCGATTTTGCGCTCATCGGCGTGGCCTGCACGGTGCGGCTCGATGACGAAGGACGTTGCAGCGAAGCACGGATCGGTCTGTGCAATGCCGGCGACGGGCCGGTGTTTGCGGCGCAAGCAAGTGAATCCCTTGCTGGCCGGCAGATCGGCGCGGAGGAGATCAAGGCGGCGGCCGCACTGGTGCAGAGCGCGATCGATCCGGGCGGCAGCATCCATGCCAGCAAGGAGTTTCAGCGGCATCTCGCCGGCGTGCTGACGGCGCGCGCCCTGACGACCGCCAACCAGCGGGCGCGGCATGAGCACTGATACTCACGACATCACCGTCATGGTGAACGGCACCCCGTACACGCGCAATGTCGAATCGCGGTTGCTGCTGAGCGATTTCCTGCGCCACGATCTTCTGCTTGCCGGCACGCATGTCGGCTGCGAGCACGGCGTCTGCGGCGCCTGCACCATTATCTTCGACGGCGCCGCGGTCCGATCCTGCCTGATGTTCGCAGCGCAGGCCGATGGCCACAGCATCATGACCGTGGAAGGCCTCGCTGCGGACCGCGATCATCTGCATCCGTTGCAGGAATCGATGCGCGACTGCCATGGGCTGCAATGCGGCTATTGCACGCCCGGCATCCTGATGACCATGAAGGTCTTCCTTGAGGAAACCCCCGCCCCGGACGAGGCGCAGATCCGCGAGGCGCTGTCCGGCAATCTGTGCCGCTGCACCGGCTACCAGCACATCGTGGAAGCGATGAAACTCGCCGCCGAGCGGCTGCGCGGGTGAACGTCGTGTCGACGCGAAATTTCGGCGCTCCGATCAGACGCAACGAGGATGCGCGGCTGTTGAGCGGCCAGGCGCTGTTCGTCGACGACGTCGAACTTCCCGGCATGCTGTACGCAGCGTTTCTGCGCAGCAATGTCGCCCACGCCCGCATCCGTTCGATCGACGTTACCGCGGCGCGGGCCCGAACCGGAATCGTTGCGGTCTACACCGCAGCGGATCTCGGCGATTACTGGGCATCTGGCCCGTTGCTGGTGCCGCCGCCGCCGATCAAGGACACCATCTTCAATCAGCGCACCCAGGTGCCGCTGGCCAAAGACAAGGTGCGTCATGTCGGCGAACCATTGGCCGTTGTTCTGGCGCAAAGCCGCTATCTCGCTGAAGACGCGCTTGCCGACATCGTCGTCGATCTCGAGCCGCTGCCCGCGGTGGTCGATCTGGAAAAGGCGCTGACCGATACATCCGCCCGCGTCCACGACGACGTGCCCAGCAACGTCGCCGCTCATCTCCGGCAAAGCCGCGGCGACTACGCCGCCGCCCGCGCCCGCGCCGATCACATTATCGGCCGCCGGCTGTTCTACGATCACGGCGCGTCGTCGCCGATCGAGACCCGCGGCATCGTCGCCAACTGGGACGCCCGCGCCAATCAGCTCACTGTCTGGGACACGACCCAGGCGCCGGTGTTTTTGCGCAACGGGCTCGCCGGCATGCTGGGCCTGAGCGAGCGGCAGGTGCGCGTGATCGCGCCGTTCGTCGGCGGCGGCTTCGGCCCGAAGATCATGCTGTTCTATCCCGAAGAGGTGGTGGTTCCGTGGGTGGCAAGAAAACTCAACCGGCCGGTCAAATGGATCGAGGACCGGCTTGAGCATTTCTTTGCCACCACCCACGAACGTGGCCAGACGCATGACGCTGAAATTGCGCTCGCCGCCGACGGTCGCATCTTCGGCATCAAGGACGTGTTTCTGCACGATACCGGCGCCTATAACCCCTACGGGCTTACGGTGCCGATCAACAGCCAGTGCACGCTGCTTGGGCCTTATGTCGTTCCCAACTACGACAGCACCTTCACCGCGATCTTCACCAACAAGCCAATTGTCACGCCTTACCGCGGCGCCGGCCGCCAGCACGGGGTGTTCGTCATTGAACGGCTCCTCGATATCGCCGCGCATGAACTCAAGATCGACCGCGCCGAAATCCGCCGGCGTAATCTGATCCCGCCGGACGCATTCCCGTACAACAACGAGATCATCTATCAGGACTTTGCGCCGCTTTCCTACGACAGCGGCAATTACGAGCCGATCCTCGACAAAGCGCTGGAGATGATCGGTTACGATCGGTTCCTGGCGGAAGAGCAGCCGCGTCTGCGCGCGCAGGGCCGCCATGTCGGCATCGGCGTCGCCTGCTATGTCGAGGGCACCGGCATCGGCCCTTACGAAGGCGCCAAGGTGCAGGTGCAGACCAACGGCAAGGTCAGCATCGCCACCGGCATCGGCACGCAGGGGCAGGGGCATTTCACCAGTTTCGCCCAGATTGCCGCCGACCAGCTCGGCGTCGAAGTGCGCGACATCGATGTGGTAACCGGCGATACCGATCAGTTCTACTGGGGCGCCGGCACGTTCGCGAGCCGCGGCGCGGTCGTCGCCGGCAACGCCGTCAACGAGGCAGCCAAGGTGGTGCGGCAGAAAATCCTGAAACTCGCCGCGGAACATTTCGAATGCGCGGAGGAAGATCTTGAAATCGCCAACGGCGAGGTTTCGGTTGTCGGCGTCCCCGGCCAGGCGGTCAAGCTCGGCGCGCTGGCGCTCGCAGCCAATCCGATGCGCGGCGCGGTGAAACCCGGCACCGAGCCGGGATTAGAATCGACACAATATTTCGGCCCGCCGGGCGGAGCGACCGCAAGCGGCGTTCATGCCATGATCGTCGAAGTCGATCCGCAAACCTTCACCCTCGAAGTTCTCAAATACGTGGTCGTGCACGATTGCGGCACGGTCATCAATCCGTTGATCCTGGCCGGCCAGATCCACGGCGGCGTCGCCCAAGGCATCGGCAACGCGTTCTACGAACAACTCGTGTTCGACGAGGACGGGCAATTGCTCAACGCCTCGCTCGCCGACTACCTGTTGCCGACGGCGCTTGAAGTGCCGCACATGGAGATCGCCCATACCGTAACGGTTTCGCCGCTCAATCCGCTCGGCATCAAGGGCGCGGGCGAGGCCGGCGCGATTCCGGTCGGGCCGCTGTTCGCGCAGGCGATTGAAGATGCGCTCGGGCTTCTGCAGCAGAACATTGAGCTCAACGAAATTCCGCTCAGCCCCGGCCGTCTGTTCGAACTGACTTCCAACCCGGCTAAGCCGTTATGATCAAGCGATCATGATTCTGGTCACCGGTGCCGCCGGCAAGACCGGCAAGGCCGTCGTCAAGGCGCTTGCGGCCAAGGGCGCAACCGTTCGCGCGCTGGTGCGCCGTCCCGAGCACGCTGGTGCGCTGCTGGCGCTCGGCGCCGCCGAAGTCGCTGTCGGCGACTTCGAAGACCGCGGTGCTCTTTTTCGCGCCGCCGCCGGAACGCGCGCGATCTATCATATTGGTCCCAATGTCAGCCGAGACGAAGTCCGGTATGCGCACGCCGTCGCCGATGCCGCGCGAGCGCAGGGCGTCGGACGTTTTGTCTTCCACTCGGTTTTGCATCCGCAGATCGAGGCGATGCCGCATCATTGGGCCAAGATGCGGGCCGAGGAAATGCTGTTTGCCAAACGCTTCGATCTCACCGTCCTGCAGCCTACCGCCTACATGCAAAATATCCTCGGCGCTTGGCGTGGCATTTTAGAAGATGGCGTGTACCGCATTCCCTATCCGGTCGAGACGCGGCTGAGCCTGGTCGATCTGGACGATGTCGCGGAAGCCGCTGCGCTGGTGCTGACGCAAAACGGCCACCTTGGGGCGACGTACGAAGTCGTTGGCACCGATCCAATCAGTCAAAGCGAAGTCGCCGCCGCGATCGGCATGGCGCTTGCGCGCGAGGTGCGTGCTGAAGCGGAAGCGGTTGAAGCCTGGGAAGCGCGCGCTCGCGCCGCCGGCATGGGCGAGCACGAGCGGATCACGCTGGCGGCGATGTTCCGCTATTACGCGGAACACGGTCTGGTCGGAAATCCGAACGCGCTGCGCTGGCTACTTGGCCGTGCGCCAAACGGGCTTAGCGCTTTTTTCAGCCGAGTCACGGCGCCGACGTCGGATGTTTATTCATAAGTCCATTTTTATAAACACAGGTCAGCCGCGAGCGGTCCCCGCGTCCGGAGGCACTGTGTCCGGCGCCAGAACCAGCTCAGCGCCGTCGACGACGTAGCGGACATAACGATAGTCGTGGATGAAGCTGATCCGGCCGTCAGTCCAGTCCAGCCACATCAAGTAGCTGGGCTTCACAGCCTCAGCGCCATCGTAGACCGCAATCACCTCGCGGCCCTCTAGCCAGGCGGGGACGAGCCGCACGGGGGCGAAGCCCGCATAGAAGCCAAAGAACCTGCCGACGTCGCCGGCGCCGGCGCGTGGCCGGTACGTTGCCTGGTTCAGCCGCACGTCGTCGGCCAGCATCGCGCGCAGTCCGTCCCAGTCGCGCTGGTTGAACAGGGCGACGTAGCGGGCGACGGTGGGTGACGGCGGACGCGGCGCGGGCCGGGCCGCCGCCTGGGCGTTGATTTCCTTCAGTCGCGCCCGCCCGCGAGCGAGGTGAGCCTTCACCGCGTTGACGGTGATGTCGAGCACGGCAGCGATTTCTTCCAGGGACTGGTCGAGCACATCCTTGAGGATTACGGCACTGCGCTGCATGGTCGGTAGCTCCACGAACCGCGACACCGCCGTCTCGACTGCCTCGCGCCGCATCAGCACCTCCACAGGATCCGGGCTCTCTGGATCGGCGACCTCGTGGGCCGCCTCGATGGGCGCGGCTGCGCGGATCGCGCGGCTGCGCAGCAGGTCCAGCGCGCGATTGTGGGCGATCCGGAACAGCCAGGCGCGCGGCGGCACCGCTTCTTCCAGTTCGTCCACGGCGACCAAGGCGCGGGCGAAAGTGTCCTGCACCACATCCTCGCCGTCGATCACCGAGCCCATCAGGCGTGCGCAGTAGCGGTGAAGCTCCGGCCGTAGCTCGTTTGCGAGCGCCAAGAGCTCCGCCTGGCGCGCCGTCGGCGGTGAGGAGGGGTTTCCGCTCAAGCCGCTTCCTCATCGAGGACCGTGACTCCGGTATCGCCCTTGAGGCCGAAGGCAAAGCCCGAGGCGTATCGCGGATCGTCCAGCACCGCGACCAGGTGCTCACCGAACTGGCGCGGCGGCAGCGGCGCGCCGAACCGGGCCAGGTAGGCGTCGCGCTCGATGCCCATCGCCCGGGCGTACACGCTGGAGGCTTCGTCGCCGACCCCGGTCCCGCCGATCACCTGCATCGGCACAATCGCCTGGAAGCGGATGCCCAACGCTTTCTGTTTGGCGACTCCATTGGCGTATTTGGCCATGAACCAGAGCATGCGCTTGGCGCCGGCATAGCCGCCAGACATCGGCGATCCATTCGCGGCCGCGCCGCTGGAGCCCACGAGGACGCGGGCACCGGGCTTGAGCGGCAGATTGAGTGCCATCTGTATCCAGTAGAGACCGGCCTTTACGTCAGTCTCCCAGGTCGCAGTGAAGTCCGCCCAGCTCAGCTTGTCGATCCGCCCCATGCGCGGTGTCGCGCCGGCGTTGAGCACCAAGATATCCGGGCGGACCTCGGCAAGGATGCGATGCGCGGCGGTCTCGTCTGTCACGTCGGCTGAGATCGTGGCGACGCCCAGCCGGGCGCGGACGGAGTCGAGTGCATCGGCGTCGCGGGCGACAACCGTCACGCTCGCGCCGTGCACGACCAGGGCTTCTACCAGTCCCAGGCCAAGGCCACGGCTTCCGCCGGTGACGACAACTGTCTTACCTTTGAGGCTCATAGGTCATTCTCCAGCATCCAGGTATGACGAGGACGTTCGCGGCTCGAAAAAAGTCTTTGGTCGGCGCCGCGTTATTCCCAGCTGTCGAGCTTGATCTCGTTCGGCCAAGGGCGGCCTTTGCCGGTTTCGAGCAGCGACTTCAGGCTCAGCAGAAAGACCGCCCACTTGGTGCTGCAATGATGCATGAACTCAACCGGCTCTTTCCAGCCCTGGTGTTTGAAGAGGATGATGGTCCAGTCGCCTTGCTGTTTGAGATCAAAGCTTACTTTCGTGCCGATCCATTCCTCAGGCCCGTCGACCACTTGCCACAGCACCCGCTTGCCGGGATCAAGCTCAAGAACCTTCATGTCGAAACCGCCGTTGCCGAAGCGGAATTTGAGCACGCCGCCGACCTTGCTTTCGCCTTGCGTGTCGGTCGTCCACCAGCCGGAAAGACCTTCCCGCACGGCCAATGCCTTGTAGGCATCATTCAGCGACGACGATTTGATTCCGACCTTGTGTAAGATATCGACCATAGCCGATTCCTCCTTCTAGGTTGGCTCTGCCCAGTAAGGCCGCATCGGCCTCATGAACCCAGGACGTTTGGAGCCGCGGAAAAGAGTCACCGTCGCTTGGGCGGCCGCCCGATGGCCGGTTCGGGTCTCAACCTTCCGGCACCCCGGCCTTGCGCATGCCGACACAAACGCGTTCGCGTTGTTGCAGATAAACCGGGTTATCGGTCGCGGCAGCGTGGCGGAAGCGGGCAATGGTGAAGGCGGGATCGAGCGCCAGTCCCGCTTGGGCCGCCGCGCGGGCTTCGTCGACGCGGCCGAGAAACGCCAATGCGGCCGCAAGCCAGAAATGCGCGATCGCTTGATTCCGGTTGTTCTCGATGGCGCGGCGGAGCCACGCCACCGCAGCCTCATCGGCGCCCAGATACAGCTTGGCGACGCCGGCGCCCGCCATCCAGACATAGGCTGTCGCGTCGCGAGGCGAGAGGCGCAGCGCTTCCGCGACATGGGCTTCGGTCTCTTCGCTGCGACCGACGCTTATCTTGGCGTGGCCGATATAGCTGCGCGCCATTGCGAGATTGCGATCGAGCCCGAGCGCGCGCTCGCATTCGGCGATGCCTTGCAGGGGACGGTTAGTGAAAATCTGGACGCTGCCCAAGACCATATGAGCCCAGGCGTGGTTCGGTGCGAGAGACAGCGCCTTGGTTGCCGCCGCCTCGGCGGCGGCAAGTCGCTCCGCCCGGTCATTGCTGAACATGTGCGCGCCCACGACCGCGTCGACAAAAGCGCCGCCGACTAGCGCCTCGAGGTTGCCCGGATCGAGTGCCAGCGCGCGCACAAAGAATTCTTTCGCCTGGGCCGCATATTCGGGCGTCTCGCCGCGGTTAATGCAGGCCATGCCCTGGAAATAGAGGTCCATCGAATCGGGATCGGGCGCCTGTTCGGCGCGGCGCGCCTCGGCGGCGACGAGCTCGGCGCTGAGCGTTCCGGCCAGCCGTGCGACGATCTCGTCCTGCATGTCGAAGAGGTCGGCCAGCGGTTTGTCGAAGCGCTCGGCCCAGAGGTGAGCGCCGTTTTCGGTGTCGATCAGCTGGACATTGACGCGCATCCGATTGCCGCCGCGCTGCACGCTGCCCTCCAGCACATAGCGCACGCCAAGCTCGCGGCCGATCGCCTTCACTTCGAACGGCTTGCCTTTGTAGGTAAAGGCGGTGTTGCGCGCGATGACGAACGCGCCGGCGATGCGCGACAGGTCGGTGGTCAGGCTCTCGGTCACGCCGTCGGCAAAATACTCCTGCTCGGGATCAGAGCCGATATTCGCAAAGGGCAGCACGACGATGGAGAGGCGCGGGGGGCCTGAAATTGGCGCGCGGGCTGCCGGCGTGGCACGAGGCGTGGCGGTCGAGCCATCCGATCCGGTCTTGATCGCGTATGCCCGCACAGGCCGCGCGATGTTCTTGAGCATCTGGTCGCCGAGATCGACGAATGCCTCATTCAGGCGGTCGCGCACTTGCCGGTAGGCATCCTCCGAAAGGCAGATGCCGCCGGGCTTGGCGATGCCCTCCAATCGTGCGGCGATGTTGACCCCGTCGCCCATCAGGTCGCCGTCGGCCTCTTCGATCACGTCTCCGAGGTGAACGCCGACACGGAATTCGATGCGGCGCTCGGGTGGCAGGCCGGCGTTGCGCTCGGCCATCCCGTTCTGCAGTTCGATCGCGCAGCGCACCGCCTCGACGACGCTGCGAAACTCGATGAGAACGCCGTCGCCGGTGCGCTTTACGGCGCGGCCGTGGTGGGCTGCGATCGCCGGATCGATCAGGTCGCCCCGCAACGCCCGCAGCCGCGCCAGCGTCCGCTCCTCGTCGGCGCCGGCCATCCGCGAGTAGCCCGCGATATCGGCCGCCAAGATCGCCGCCAGCTTGCGCTCGACGTCCTCCGATGCCACGAGCGCTCTCCTCAAGTCATGGACGCCAGATCGTAACGCCTCCCGGCGGGCGAAGCTGGAAACGATTGCGAGCCGCGCCGCGCGTTCCGATCGCCGCCAAATATATCAGCGCGCCCGGTCGAGCGTAAAAAGATCCTGCGGCTGTTCCACGCCGCGGAGTGCATAACGCCCGACCGAGACAAGGTGATCTTGCTCGGGGCCGAGCGCCGCGTGGAACGCCGACGATACCAGGATGGTCTGATCGACGAGGCGGCACATGGCGGCGATGCGGCTGACTTCGTTCACCGCCGGGCCGACCACCGTGAAATCGAGGCGCTCGCGGCTGCCGAAATTGCCGTACACGACTTCGCCGACGTGAAGGCTGAGATAAAGGTCCGTTGCCGGCAACCCGCTGGCAAGACGACGTTGCCTGAGTTCGTCGATGCGATCGAGGGTCTTTCGCGCCGCAGCGAGCGCCGAGCGGCAGGCAGAATTGCGGTCGTCGCCGGTAAACATCGCCAGGGTGCCGTCGCCGATGAGTTTCAGAACGTCGCCGCCTTCGTCGTGAATCGCGGAGATCACCGTCTCGGCGTAATCGTTGAGCAGGGGTATGATTTCGGTCGGCTGAGCGCGGTCGCAAATACGCGTGTAGCCACGCAGATCGCTGAACCAAAGCACCGCATCGATTGACGCCGAGATGCCCCGCGTGATGCCGCCTTTCAGGACCCTTCGGCCCGGGTCGCGCCCGAGATACGTTTCGACCAAGGTCTTCGCAATGCGACCCAGCATCGCGGATTTGATCGCGAGCGCGAGGCAAGGCGTCAGCCGGCGCAGGGCCGCGGTTTGGGTTTCGGTAAAGCCTTGAGGCACATCCGTGACCCACGAGGAATAGACTGCATCCATCTCGCCGATCACGGCATCGGCGCCGAAACGGTCGACGATGGCAAGATAGTCGGTCATGCCAGCCACCGAAAATTCGCCGAGAATCGGGAAGCCGGACCCGCCCTCCTTACTGAGCCGGCGCCGAAACGAGGAAGCGCCAGTTTCGAGCAAGTGATAGAACACGCTTCGTCGCCAGCGCTCGAGAGCTTCGCCTTCGTTGGCGGGGCCATATTCGCTGGCAGTGGTTTCGCCCTTGGCCGCCTGCCAGTGATACGCTCGGCCGCCATGGACCGGATGCAAGGTATCGATGAACACCTGCGCGCGCGCCAATGGCAGGCCGTGCGCGACCAAGCGCATGCAGAACTCGGTGACCATCGTGGTTTCGTCCTGGCCACTCAGCCCGGCGTTGCTTATCCATGCAGCAATGTCGGCAAATTGCGCGTCATCCATTTTCTGCCCTCACTGCACTAGGGGAGAGCCGGTAGGGAGCCTTATCTCAAAAGCCGGCGGTTTCGAGCATGGCCGTTTCGGTCGCGTGGGCCAAGCCCTTTGGAGTTGGTGATGCCGAGCGGTGATGTCGAGGTCGTGGTTGTTGGTGGCGGCGCAGCCGGCATTGCCGCGGCCCGCCGGCTGAGCGCAGCTTCGATCCAATGCCTCATTGTCGAGGCCCGGCCGCGGCTTGGCGGCCGGGCGTGGACCGTGATCGATGGATCGGGTTTTGCATTGGACTTGGGTTGCGGCTGGCTGCATTCCGCCGATCGCAATCCCTGGCGGGGCGTCGCGGAGGAACAGGGCGCCGCGATCGACAAAACGCCGCCGCCTTGGATGCGCTCGTCGCTCGAGATCGGCTTTTCCAGGGCGGAGCAAAACGATTTTGGTCAAGCGATGGGGCTGTTTTACGCGCGTCTGGAGCGCATCGCCGAGAGGGAGTCGGATCTTCCCGCGGCGACATTCCTCGATCCGGGCAGCCGCTGGAATGGGCTCATCAACGCGATCAGTACTTTCATCAGCGGCGCCGAATGGGATCGGGTTTCGGCCAAGGACTTTGATCGCTACGAAGATAGCGGCGTGAATTGGCGCATCGTCGAAGGACTTGGCGCGATCATCAGCGCCCATGGAGCGGATCTGCCGACGATGCTCGATTGCCCGGTGCATCAGATTGATCATCGCGGCGGGCGTTTGCGCATAGAGACTGCAAAAGGCGCGATCGCAGCCGACCAGGTCATTGTCACCATCCCGAGCACGCTGCTTGCGGCAGAACGAATCTCGTTTACGCCGGCGCTTCCCGAAAAAACCGCGGCTGCCGCGGGGCTGCCGCTCGGCCGCGACGACAAACTGTTCATGTCGCTCGACGGCGCCGGAGAGTTCGATAACGATGTGCGGCTGTTCGGGCATACCGACCGGGCGGCGACCGGTGCGTATCATTTCCGGCCGTTCGGACGTCCGCTGATCGAGGCCTATTTCGGCGGGACATTGGCCGCCGAACTCGAAGGAGACGGCGAGACGGCGTTCTTCGACTTTGCGGTTTCCGAACTGACAAGTTTGCTCGGGGGCGCCTTCGCCAGGCGCGTGCGGCCGATCCGCATCCATCGCTGGGGCGTCGATCCGTTTTCGCTCGGCGCTTACTCGTTTGCTCGGCCAGGGTTCGCGGATTGTCGTGCGACGCTCGCTGAGCCGGTTGACGATCGGCTGTTCTTCGCCGGTGAAGCCTGCTCGATCACCGACTTTTCGACCGCCCACGGCGCCTGGCACACCGGCGTGACGGCTGCCGAGCAAGTGATCGCGGTGCGCGAGCGTAGGCCCTAGTGCGTTCTAGGTCGCCTGTTTGGCTCGACCGCAGCCTTGCGGATTGAAAATGCGGCGCGTTGATGCGGGATTTCTTGCAAGTGCCGCCGCGGGACGTATTGGACGGGGCGAAAAGTTTCCACCGCAGTTGGGACAAACGCCTCCAAGCCTCGCATCGACACAGTCGCGGCAAAAGGTGCATTCGAACGTGCAGATCATGGCGTCCGTTGCCGATGGCGGCAAATCCCTGTCGCAACACTCGCAACTGGGTCGCAATTCGAGCATCGGTCACCTCTTTCGGGTCGAGCGCTCGGCGCGATAGTATCAGTTTCGAAAAGGCCCAGACTATCCAGATGAGGATGCGCGCATGCGCGCTGGCCAGCAACGCCCCGGTTCTTGTGAATCAGAACGGAGCGGCGTCCCTTGGAACACGCCGCGATGACCGGTTCAACGGTGGCGTCCGCGTCGTTGCCGGAGCTCGAGTTTTGGTTCGAGTTCGGCAGCAACTATAGCTACCTGAGCATGATGCGGATTGAGGATGCGGCACGGCAACGCGGCGTCCGAATTCTTTGGAAGCCGTTTTTGCTCGGCCCGATATTCCGGGCCTTGGGCATGGAAACGTCCCCCTTCGTGCTGCAGAAAGAGAAGGGTGATTATGTCTGGCAGGACATGGTGCGTGAGTGCCGCAAGTACGGCCTGCGATGGGTGCAGCCCACCGTGTTTCCGCGACTTGGCGTGCTGCCGATGCGCGTTGCGCTGTTGGGCGCCGAGCGGCCCTGGATCGGCGCTTTCTGCCGCCGCGTCATGGAATTGAATTTTGCGCTGGACCAAGACATCAATCTGCCGGAACGCCTGGCGCCGATATTGGATGAGCTCGATCTCCCGGCAGCGGACCTTTTGAACGAGGCTCAGGCCGAGCCCACGAAGACCCGATTGCGCGAACAAACCGAACAGGCGCGGGTCAGGGGAATATTCGGCGCCCCGACTTTCTTCGTCGGCACGGAGATGTTCTGGGGCAATGATCGCCTGGACGATGCGCTTGCCTTGGCGTCAGAACGGCGGCCGTGAGGGGGTTGTTGCTTGCGGGACTTCAGACCGAAACTTCTAACTGCCGCCCCACGCGCCGGCATGAATCTCCGCCGCCTCATCTTCCAGCAACGGACCGATGACTTCGACGTGGCGCTGGCCGGCGGCAAAGACGGTGCGGCAGGCCAGATCAAGTGTCGGGTTCTCGGCGTGATTGCCGGTGATGGTTTTCAAGCGCCCTTCGGATAGTCCGTACACGACCCGTCCGATGCCGGTCCAATAGATCGCGCCGGCGCACATGGCGCAGGGTTCGGCGGAACTGTATAGGGTGCACGCGGCCAGAAACTTCGTATCGAATTGCTTCGAGGCTTGCGTCGCGAGTAGCCGCTCGGCGTGGCCGGTCATGTCGCGATCCGGCATGTATCCGTTTTCAGCTTCGATCAGCACCTGGCCGGTTGCACCGACCAGGATGGCGCCGAACGGATGATTGCCGTGGGTGCGGGCGCGCTGCGCTACGGCAAAGCTCCGGCGCAGAAATGTCTCGTGATCAAGTGACGGCAAGGTGGGGTTGGCCCTCGCGTATTTCGTTATACCTGAGTTTTTCACGACGCTCTGCCGAACACTAGTGCTTGATATACAACGAGGCTTTGGCACATTACTTGCCTTGATTTGTTCATTGTGCGCAAATGCCGCTACCGCAAGACAGAAAGCATCGTTGAGTTCGTGGCAACGCGCATGACCAGAAATACCCTGCAATTTCTCAGAGGCGGCCGCAGCGTGCGCCTCGACCGATTTTTGCCGCGTACTACCGTGCTCGACTGGCTGCGTTTGCAGGAACGCTCGACCGGCACCAAAGAAGGTTGCGCGGAAGGCGATTGCGGCGCCTGCGCGGTCGTGGTCGCGCGCGAGCGCGACGGCCGCATCGTCCATGAGCCGGTCAATTCGTGCATCACGCTGCTTGGCCAGCTGGATGGCGCCGAGCTGATCACGGTCGAAGATCTTACCGACGGCGGCGTGCTGCATCCGGTGCAGGACGCGCTGGCGCGCGAGCATGGCTCGCAATGCGGCTTCTGCACGCCCGGCATCGTGATGAGCCTGTTTGCCCACTATCACGAATGCGGCGGCGCCTCGAGTCGCGAACAGATCAACGACGCGCTGGCGGGAAACCTGTGCCGCTGCACCGGGTACCGGCCGATTGTCGAGGCCGCTCTCGATGTCTGCGACGTCGCTGCCGATGATCGGTTTGCCCATAACGCCGCGGCGCGGCTGCAGGCGCTGCGGTCGATCGGGGACAAGGCCGATCTCATGGTCGGCGATGATGCTGCCTTCTTTGCTGCGCCGGCGAGCGAGCAATCGCTGGCGCGGCTCTATGCCCAGCATCCCGACGCCACCATCATCGCCGGCGCCACCGATGTGGGTTTGTGGATCACCAAAAAACTCAGCCCGATCGAAAAAATCATTCACGTCGGGCGTGTCGCCGAGCTTTCTCATATCGAAGAGACCCCCGATGGTTATTCGTTCGGGGCAGGCGTTTCGCTGGCGCGCGCCGCGCCGGTGCTGGGATCGATCGATCAGGACATTGCCGAGGTGCTCCGCCGCTTCGGTTCCATCCAGGTGCGCGCCAGCGGCACCGTCGGCGGTAATATCGCCAACGGTTCGCCGATCGGCGATCTGGCGCCCATGCTGATCGCGATGGGAGCCGAGGTGGAGCTGCGTCACGGCGAAGAGGTCCGCCGCTTGCCGCTGGAAAATTTCTTTCTCGATTACGGCAAACAGGATCGCAAACCCGGAGAATTCGTGCGCCGGCTTCTGGTGCCCAGGCTGCCGCCGGCAACGGAATTTCGCGCCTACAAGATCACCAAGCGGACCGATGAAGACATTTCCGCGGTGCTCGCGGCGTTTTGCTTGACGGTCGCTGACGGCAGGATCAGTGCCGCCAAGGTCGCGTTCGGCGGAATGGCGGGCATCCCCAAGCGGGCGAAAAAACTCGAAGAGTTGCTGCGCGGGCTGCCGCTCGCGGATGCGCGGCGCTGGCGAGCGGCCGCTGAGGCCATCAATGAGGACTTCACCCCGCTCACCGATCTGCGCGCCAGCGCGGCCTATCGCCGCCGCGTCGCCGCCAATCTGGTCGTCAAGGCGATCGCGGAGATGGCCGGCGTCGGAAGCGATGTCACGCGGATTACTGATACCCGGATATTTGCCGATGCCGCCGAGTGACGCGCTCCTCGAGGCGCCGCTGCGCCATGTCTACAAGCCGTTGCCGCATGACAGCGGCGCCAAGCACGTGCAGGGCGCCGCCGAGTATATCGACGATATTCCGGAGCCGGTGGGGACGCTTCACCTCGCGGTCGGGGGCTCGCCGGTGGCGCGCGGGACCATTCGCCGGATCGATCTGAGCGAGGTGCGCAATGTTCCGGGCGTCGTCGCCGTCATCACTGCGGCCGACATTCCGGGAAAAAACGATATTTCGCCGGCGCACGCCGACGAGCCGGTGTTTGCGCACGACCGCGTCGATTTCCATGGCCAGCCGGTCTTTGCAGTGCTTGCGACCTCGCGGGACGCGGCGCGGCGCGCGGCACTTCGCGGCAGGATCGAGGTCGACGCCGAGACACCCAACGTTTCCGTCGAGCAGGGCAAAGCGGCCGGCGAGCGGGTGCTGCCGGACTATGCCTTCATCAACGGCGACTTCGCACAGACGATTGCCGCGTCGCCGTCGCGCGCGACCGGAACATTCCGCATCGGCGGCCAGGAACATTTTTATCTGGAAGGCCAGGTGGCGCTTGCCGTGCCCGGCGAGGACGGCGCGGTCCTGGTCTATTCCTCGACCCAGCATCCGAGCGAAGTGCAGCACATCGTCGCCCGCGTGCTGGCGCTGCCGGATTCGTTCGTGACCTGCCGCGTGCGCCGCATGGGCGGCGGTTTTGGCGGCAAGGAGACGCAAGCGACGCAATGGGCGGTGATCGCGGCCTTGGCGGCGCGCGCGACCGGCCGGCCGTGCAAGCTCCGGCTCGACCGCGACGCCGACATGGCGATGACCGGCAAGCGGCATGACTTCGCCGTCGCCTATGCGGTCGGCTATGACGCCGATGGCCGCATCCGCGCCGTTGACCTCGACCTTGACGCGCGGTGCGGATGCTCCGCCGATCTCTCGATCGGCGTGGTCGATCGCGCCATGTTCCACGCCGACAACGCGTATTTCCTTCCCGAATTCAAGATTCATACGCGGCGCGTCAAGACCAATACGGTCTCCAACACCGCGTTCCGCGGTTTCGGCGGCCCGCAGGGCATGCTGGCAATCGAGCGCGTGATCGATGCCATTGCCTGGAACCTCGGCCTCGATCCGCTCGACGTGCGCAAGGCCAATCTCTACGGCGCCGGGCGCGACGTCACTCCCTATGGGCAGACAGTCGAAGACCACGACGTGGCGCCGCGGCTGATCGGTGAGCTCGAACGCTCATCGAACTACCGTTCGCGGCGCGGCGAGATCGCGGAGTTCAACGCGCGTTCGCCGATACTCAAGCGCGGCATTGCGCTGACGCCGGTAAAGTTCGGAATCTCGTTCACGCTGACGCATCTCAATCAGGCCAGCGCGCTGATTCACGTCTATCAGGACGGCTCGGTTCAACTCAATCATGGCGGCACCGAGATGGGGCAGGGCCTGTTCCAGAAAATGGCGCAGGTGGCGGCCGAAGAATTCGGCATCGGGCTGGAGTGGGTGCACATCACCGCGACCTCGACCGACAAGGTGCCGAACACCTCCGCTACCGCCGCATCCGCCGGCACCGACTTGAACGGCATGGCGGTGCAGCAGGCGGCGCGTGAGATCAAGGCACGGCTCATTCGCTTCGCCAGCGAAACCTGGAACGTGTCCGAGGATCACATCGCGTTCCGCGACGACCGCGTCTTCATCGGCAATGAAAGCATTCCGTTCGGCGAATTAACCAAGAAGGCTTATGGCGCCCGTGTGCATCTGTCGGCGGCCGGGTTCTACAAGACGCCGAAGCTGCACTGGGACCGCGACAAGGGCAAAGGCCGGCCGTTCTTCTATTACGCCTACGGTGCGGCGTGCAGCGAAGTCGTCATCGACATTCTTACCGGCGAGATGAGTGTCCGCAGGGTCGATATCCTCCACGACGTCGGGCGCTCTATCAATCCGGCGCTCGACATCGGCCAGATCGAAGGCGCTTTTGTCCAGGGCATGGGCTGGCTGACGACCGAAGAGCTTGTCTACGACGAAAAGGGCCGTCTGCTCACCCACGCGCCTTCGACCTACAAGATTCCCGTCGCTTCCGACGTGCCGGCAAACTTCCGGGTGGCGTTGTTCGACGGCAGCAATCGCGAGGAAACGATCTATCGCTCGAAGGCGGTCGGCGAACCGCCCTTGATGCTGGCGATTTCGGTATTCGCGGCGATCGCGGATGCGATACACTCGCTGCACCCCGGCAAGCCGGTCGCGCTCGACGCCCCGGCGACCCCGGAAGCGATCCTCAAGGCGGTCGGGCCGGTCGATGCCGTGGCCGCGCTGGCGCCCGCATCGATACCGAGTGGAGCATGATGTTTTCGGAAAACACGTGAAATGGCGAAGGTCTGGGCCCGCATTCGCGAAACGATCGAACGGCACCGTATCGCCGGCCTCGTCAGCGTGATTGGCGCCGCAGGCTCGGTGCCGCGCGAGACCGGAGTGCGCATCGTCCTGCAGCCGGACGGCGGGTTTTTCGGCACCATCGGCGGCGGCCGGTTGGAATACGAGGCGATCGCGGCGGCGCGCGCAGCGCTTGCCGCCGGACGCGGCAGGGCGGAATTCCGCGATTGGCCGCTGGGGCCCAATCTCGGCCAGTGCTGCGGCGGCATGGTGAAGACGCTCACCGAAACATTCGACGCCAGCGATCTGCCGACTGTGCGGCGCTTCGAAGAGGCGGAGAAGGCCGGCGCTTTTGTCGTCCAAAGCCGCCTCGCTGAGGACGGACGGATCGCCCGCACGCTTGCGGCTCATGCCGCCGCGGATAGACAGACGCATTGGACGGCTACAGCGTTGGCGAAGACGATGCCGTTCCATGAACATTTCGGCGAAGTGACGACGCCGGTGTTGTTGTTCGGCGCCGGTCATGTCGGTCGCGCCGTGGTGCTGGCGCTGGCGCCGCTGCCGTTCGCCGTCCGCTGGATCGACAGCCGGCCGGATCAGTTTCCGCAATACGTGCCGCAAAACGTCGTTACCGTCGGCACCGATGCGGCCGATCGCGAGCTTGCCGACGCGCCGGGCGATGCGATGATTATCGTCATGACCCACTCGCATCCGCTCGACTTCGAGATCACCGTAGCGGCGCTGCAGCGGAAGACCTTTGAATTCGTCGGCCTGATCGGATCAGAGACCAAACGGGCGCGGTTCATCAGCTGGGCGCGGCAGATGGGCCTGACGGCGAGCCAGATCGAGCGTCTGGTCTGTCCGATCGGCGTGCCGCAGATCAAAGGCAAGGACCCCGCCGTGATTGCCGCCGGGCTCGCGGCGCAGCTGATCATTGTGCGCGAGCGGGCCTCGGTGCAGATCGAAAGTCCGGCAGTTCAGCCGGCGTGAGCGTGCCGGCTAGGCTTTCTTCAGTCCGCTGCGGCGAGCACGCGATCGATTTCCGCCAGCACGTTGTCCTTCTCGGACTTTGTCATCAGCGAAGCCTGGACGCCATTGCGGACGATCGCGACGATTTCATTGTGCTGGAGCGACAACGCGTCAGATACGGCGCGGTAATTCTCGTTCACATAGCCGCCGAAATACGCCGGGTCGTCGGAATTCACCGTCACGACGAGGCCCTTGTCCATCATCCGCCGCAGCGGATGATGGGTGAGGTCATCGACCACTCGCAGCCGCAGATTGGACAGCGGGCATACGGTCAGCGCGAGCCGTTCGCGCGCCAGCCGGCCGACCAAGGCTTGGTCCTCGAGCGAGCGATTGCCGTGATCGATCCGCCCAACGCCGAGCACGTCGAGCGCTTCCCATACATAGCTCGGCGGTCCCTCCTCGCCGGCGTGCGCGGTGACAAAGAGCCCGGCCTCGCGGGCGCGGCCGAACACGTGCTTGAACTTGCGCGGTGGATGCCCGGTTTCGGATGAATTGAGGCCAACGCCGACGATCTTGTCCCGGAATGCCAAGGCGCTATCCAGCGTCTTTTCGGCGTCCGCTTCGTCGAGGTGGCGAAGAAAGCACATGATCAGGCTTGCCTGGACGCTAAGATCGCGGCGGGCATCAGCAATGGCACGGTGCAGACCATTGACCACTGTCGCGAAGGCGATGCCGCGCGCGGTGTGTCCCTGCGGATCGAAGAACATCTCGATGTGGCGGACATTGTCGGCGCGGGCCCGTTGCAGATAGGCGAACGCGAGGTCGTAGAAATCCTGCTCCGTGATCAACACCGACATGCCCTGATAATAGATGTCGAGAAAATCCTGCAGGTTGCGAAACCGGTAGGCTTGGCGCAATGCGTCAACCGACGCATATGGCAGCCGGATGGCGTTGCGGCGCGCCAGCGCAAACATCAGCTCCGGCTCCAGGCTGCCTTCAATGTGGATGTGCAGCTCGCATTTCGGCAGCCGCCGGATCAATGTATTTAGGTCGTTCATGGATCGGCTTCTCCCGTGCGCGAAGCGCTGCCTTCGGTAACCCGTGCGCGCCACGTTCTGGAGGATGACTTGCAAACCTGACATGAATTGCGGCGCGGCGCCAACGCGACGCTGCGCCGGTTGCCGTTTCGCGGAGCATTGCTGAAGCTGTTTTGCCGGCCAAGGTAAGATAGCAATCTACCTTGAGTGTTCTGTTCAGGAACGCTTAAAGAACAGCTTATAGTTTTAGCAGCCTCGGCGAAGTCGTCGTCAGGCGTGCTGGTCATGGACGCTCGCAAGGTCGCGCTTGTACAACAGAGCTTTGAAACGGTCGCGGCGTTGCGGCTGGAAGCTGCCGAGATTTTCTATTCGGAGTTGTTCGCCATCGATCCCTCGCTTCGCTCCATGTTCAACGGCGACATGCGGGACCAGCACAGAAAATTGCTTTCCGCTCTGGCCTATGTGGTGCGTTCGCTCGCGGCGCCCGAGAGAATTCTCAATAGCGTAGAAAACCTGGCGCGGATGCACGTCGACTATGGCGTGACGCCGAACTACTACACTCATTTCGGCAACGCATTGCTCCGCATGCTGAGAAAAGTGCTGGGTGCCCAGTTCACTCCCGAGCTGGGCGACGCCTGGACCGAGGCGTTCCGAACGCTGGCACGAACCATGGCGGAGGCGGCCTATGGCGGCGCTCCGGCGAGAGCCTTAGGCGCGGCGTAACATGGCAACGGCGGAGATGTCGCTCTGGCGTCGCCTGGCACGCCGAACCCGCTCCCGACCTTAATCCCGCGAATTCCGCAAGATGGACGCCGAACCAAACGAAGCAAACGATGCGATGGCGGTGACGCTGCAGGCCGGAAGCCTGCAGTTTCAGGCGGCGATCAACAATATCGTCCACGGCCTCTGCATGTTCGATGCGTCGTCGCGATTATTGCTGTGCAATAAGCCGTATCTCAACATGTACGGCCTCAGGCCGGAGTTCATCGCCGGCGGATGCACGCTTCGCGAGCTGTTCGAACTCAAGGTCAAGGCCGGGACGTTCCTCGGCGACATCGATCATGCAGTCGACAGGATCCTGAACGGTGTCGCGCGGGGTGAATCGCTGCGAACCCGCCGGGAATGGATCAACGGCAAGGTTATCGAGACCGTGGTCTCGCCGGTCGGCGGCGGAGCCTGGGTCGCCACGCACGAGGATGCTACCGAGCATGCCCACGCGGTGCGCGAACTGCATCGCACCAGGAATTTCTTCGACACGATCATCGAACATGTGCCGGCGGCCATTTTGGTGAAAGACGCCAAGACATTCCGCTATCTGCTGGTCAACAGGAAAGGAGAGGAATTCATCGGCTGCGCCAAGCACCACATCGTCGGCAAGACGGCAAATGAGATATTTTCGCCCGAAGCGGCCAAAACGATTATCGATAACGACAGGGCGACGCTCTGCAGCGATCAACAAGTGGCCTACGAGGCTCCTCCGTTTCATCGTCCCGGCGACAATTCGCAGATAGTTTTCACCAAGAAGCTGATCGTTCAGAAGCCGGATGGACAGCCGGAATATCTGTTGTCCATTATCGAGGACGTGACCGAGCGGGTACGGTCGGCCGCGCAATTATCGTATCAGGCGCACCATGATGCGCTGACCGGGCTGGCCAACCGCGTTCTGTTCGTTGAGCGGGTCGGTGAAGCGCTGGTTCGCCTGGCGCAGCACGGCGATCGATTTGCGGTCATGCTGCTCGATCTCGATCGGTTCAAATCGGTCAACGATTCGCTCGGCCATCCCATCGGCGACGGCCTGCTGAGGGCGGTGGCAAACCGGCTGCGGGCGTGCTTGCAGGACGACGATCTGGTCGCGCGACTGGGAGGCGACGAATTCGCCATCCTTCAGATTTGCGCCGGTGATCAGCGCGAAGCGGCGGTTTCGCTCTCCAATCGCGTCCTCGATGTGCTGGCAACGACCTTTGACATCGAGGGCCATCAGGTCATCACCGGCGCGAGCGTCGGGATCGCCTTCGCCCCCGAACACGGGACCGACGTCAATCAGCTGATGAAATGTACCGATCTGGCTCTGTATCAGGCAAAATCCGCTGGGCGCAATCGGTACTGCGTGTTCGATCGGGCGATGGAAGCGGAAGCCCAATCGCGTCATGCGCTCGAGATCGATCTGCGCAACGCCATCACCCGTGGCGAATTCGAGATGCACTACCAGCCGATCTTCGACGTCGCGACCGGATGGCCGTGCGGCGTGGAAGCGCTGGTGCGTTGGCTCCATCCGCAGCGCGGGCTTGCCCTTCCCGGCGAGTTTATTCCGCTCGCCGAGGAGACTGGGCTGATCGTGCCGCTGGGGGAATGGATTTTGCGCCAGGCCTGCACCGACGGCAGGGATCTGCCGGCGAACACCCAGGTCGCGGTCAACCTCTCGCCGGTCCAGTTCGGCAAAGGCGATCTGGTGGGCACCGTTTCGCGGGCGCTTTCGGAGTCGGGATTATCTCCGCACCGGCTTGAGCTGGAGGTGACCGAGTCCGTTCTGCTGCACAACAATGAGGCGAACATCGCCATCCTGGCGGCGCTAAAGAGCCTCGGCGTCTCCATCGTGCTCGATGATTTCGGCACCGGTTATTCGTCGCTGAGCTACCTGCGGATGTTTCCGTTCGACAAGATCAAGATCGACCGCTCTTTTGTGAACGAGATCTCCACCCGCTCGGATTGCGCGGCGATCGTCTGCGCGATCAGTAGCCTGGCGCGGACGCTCAACATCGTGACAACAGCAGAAGGCGTGGAGACCCACGATCAGTATCTGCTGTTGCGCACCGCCGGATGCTCGCTGGCACAGGGTTATCTCCTCGGCCGGCCGGTTCCTCCCGCCGAGCTGGTATTGGCGCGGGCGTACCGTTACCGGGCGGGTGCGGCGGCATGACCGCGCATCTTGCACTCCTCGAGGAGCTTAACAGCGTCGTCGCGGCGGGCACGATCGAGCACCGCGCGGAGCTCATCGAGCGTCTTTCCGATCTGTTCGTGTTTGGCGCCACCAGCTATTCCGATGATCAGATCGCCGTATTCGACGATGTTTTTACCCGCCTGGTCGCGACCATCGAAGTATCGGCTCGTGCCCTGCTCGCCAGGCGCTTCGCGGAGATTCCGCTCGCTCCGCCAGTCGTCAGCCGCCTGCTTGCATTCGACGACGCGATCG
The DNA here is from genome assembly GCA_963709825.1 of uncultured Alphaproteobacteria bacterium. Lineage (GTDB taxonomy): Bacteria > Pseudomonadota > Alphaproteobacteria > Rhizobiales > Xanthobacteraceae > BOG-931. The sequence continues at coordinate 239,832 of CAVPXZ010000023.1, read as the reverse complement.
ACGTGGCCGGGCCGATGCTGGAGCGGTCGCCGCGGCTCGATAGCGGGACCCTCGCTGAAAACGCGCGCATCAAGAGCCAGCGGCATTTGCTGGCAATCTCGAAGCGAACCCACCTCGATGAAATCGTGACCGACGTGCTGGTTGAGCGAGGCGACCAGCCGGTCGTGCTGAGCACCGCGGAAAATCCGGGAGCGCGGTTCTCCGAGATCGGCTACGGCACCCTGGTGCGGCGATCCGACGGCGATGATGAACTGGCCAGTTGCGTCGGACTGCGCCGCGATCTCCCCCGCCATCACCTGTTGCGGCTTCTGACCAGGGCGTCCGAGGCGGTCCGCAGCAAGCTTGAGGCTGCCGATCCGCTGAGCGCAGTGAAAATCCGGTCGGCGATCGCCGAAGCGGTGAACCAGGTTCAAGCCAGGACCACGGCGTTGTCGCGCGATTACATCGCGGCGCGCGTGCAGGTCGCAACGCTGCGGGCCGCAGACCAGCTGAACGATGCCGCCGTCGCGGCCTTCGCAGAGGCCGGCAAATTCGAAGAGACCACCGTGGCGCTTGCCGTACTTTGCGATCTGCCGATCGAACAGGTCGAGCTGGCAAATGGCCGGCGACCGGCCGGAGACCGTGCTTATTCTCGCCAAAGCCATCGGCGTGTCCTGGCCGACCGTCAAGAAAATCCTGGCCATGCGCAACGAAGGCCGCGGCCTCTCCGAACGCGAGCTCGATCATTGCCTCGGAACCTTTTCACGGCTGAAGTCGATGACCGCCCGGCAGATCATGGAAACTCAGCGTAAGCGCGCAAATCCAGGCGCTTAAGTCGAGGAGATCAATATGGATTACCGATCATTCTTCGCCGCGGCATTGGCGCGCATCAAGGATGAGCGCCGCTATCGCGTGTTCGTCGAACTGGAGCGGCTGGCCGGGCGCTTCCCGCATGCGGTCTGGCGCTCGCCACAGGGGCTTCGCGAGGTCGTGATCTGGTGCTCCAACGACTATCTCGGGATGGGCCAACATCCCAAGACGATCGCCGCGATGATCGAAGCGGCCGCCAGCATGGGTACCGGCGCCGGCGGCACCCGCAATATTTCCGGAACCAACGGTCCGATCATCGGCCTGGAGCGTGAGATCGCCGACCTGCACGGCAAAGACGGGATGCCGTATCCGGCAAGGATCGAATCCAGCAGCTTGATGTTGATCGAGAGGTCGTTCTGGGCCTGCCGGTACATTTCGGCTTCGGCGATCTTCACTGAGGTCCAGATCGAGACGGCGACCGCGACGGCGATGCTCGCCACGCCGATCAGCGTCAGCCGCGACACGATGCCGAAGCGCGGCACGGGTCTGCGCAGTCGTAATCGATGCTGGGGCGTCGCGCCGGTCGAGGGGTGGACTACGGCGGGATGGGTCATGGCACGGCCGCAGCCGCGCGACGAGACCGCGTCATGGCAAGCGCTCCTCCAGCCCCCGATCGAAGAAGCCAGAAGACCCGAAGTTGGTTAACAGGCGGTAAGGGACGTGGCGGAAGCCGAATAAATTCCCCTCCAAGTTGAGGCCCGGAAAGGAAGCGCGGCTCGCTACAGCACAGCCCGACCGGCGATATAGGTCTGCCGCACGGAGCGATCGTCGCCGAGCGTCATCAGCACGAAAAGCTCGTCTTCGAGGCCGCGCGCCACTTCCATGCGATGCGCCATGGCCGGCGTTGCGCGCGCGTCGAGCACGACGAGATCGGCGAAAGCGCCGGGAACGATCGTGCCGATTTCGCCGTCTAGCCCGAGCGCTGCGGCGTTGCCGCGCGTCATCAGATCGAAGGCCGAGAGCGCCGGCAGGTTTTGTCCGCGCAACTGCATGACTTTGTAGGCCTCGGCGGCGGTGCGCAGCATCGAATAGGAGGTGCCGCCGCCGACATCGGTGGCGAGCGCGATACGCACGCCGGCCGCGGCCAGCCGGGCGTAATCGAACAGGCCGCTGCCGATGAAGAGATTCGAAGTCGGACAGAACACGGCGACGGATTGGGTGTCGCGCAACAGCGCAACTTCGGTGTGGTCGAGATGAATGCAATGCCCGAACAGTGACCGTGGACCGAGCAGTCCGAAGCGCTCGTAAACGGCGGTATAGCTCGCATCGTCGGGAAAGACGCGTTTCACCGTCGCGATCTCGTCATGATTTTCGGCGAGGTGGGTCTGCATCAGGACGGTGGGAAATTCCTTCAGCAACGCGCCCGCGGCCGCGAGCTGTTCCTCCGTCGAGGTAAGGGCGAAGCGCGGCGTCACCGCATAACGCTGCCGCCCGGTGCCGTGCCAGCGCCGGATGAGCGCACGGCTGTCGGCAATGGCGGTGCCCGCGGGAGCAAGCAGGCCGGGCGGGGCGTTGCGATCCATGATGGCATTGCCGGCGATCATGCCGGTATTGCGCCGATGCGCGGCGCTGAACAATGCCTCAGCCGAACCGGGATGCGCGGTGCAATAGGCCACGGCGGTGGTGGTGCCATTGCGCGCGAGCTCGTCGAGAAAGAACTCGGCGTTGCGCGCGGCATGTTCGGGATCGCCGAATTTTTGTTCCTCGACGAAGGTGTATTTCTCCAGCCATTCGAGCAGCTGGGCGCCGTAGGACGCGATCACCTGGGTCTGCGGATAGTGAATGTGAGGATCGATGAACCCCGGCAGGATCAGCGCACCGGCGTGACGCTCGACCGGCGTCCCCGCAGGCAGCGCTTCTGTCAGTTCGTCCGCCGGCCCGACCCATACGATCCGGCCGTCTTTCACCAGGACGATGCCGTCGTCGATGTAGCGATAGCTTTGCGCGTCGCCGGCGCCATGCGGCGTTCGCAAGAAGGTCAACAGCCGGCCGCGAATGGCCCGAGAATTTCCGTCTGCCATCTGTTCAGTCACGGTTTGCTTGCGGCTTCATTTCGCCGGCGCGCCGGACGCGAACCAGGACGCGAGCGCGAGGCGCTCGCCGTTCGTCATCTCGGTGATGTTGCCCGGGGGCATCGCATTCGAGCGCACCGCTACGATCTCGATCAGCGGGGCATGCAGGCGAATTTGCTCGTCCGTGTCGAGCCTGATGCCCTGCGGCGCAGCCGCAATCCCGTCCCAGACCGGCTCGGCGGCATGACACATGCTGCAGCGGGAGGTGACGATATCGGCAACTTCGACAAATTTGGGCGGCGGCGGCAGTGCACCGGTCGTCACCACGCGGGGCCCGGCTGCGGAGAGCCAGGCGATTGCCGCCATGCCGGCCGCGGCCACGCCCCAGGTCCACCACGGACTGCCTTTGTCTTCATGACGCGAATTGAAGAAGTGGCGGATGACCGGGCCGATGGCGAGCACGATGGCAACGATCAGCCAATTAAACCGCGTCGCAAAGAACAGCGGATAGTGATTGCTCAGCATCAGAAAAACGACGGGCAGCGTCAGATAGTTGTTGTGCACCGAGCGCTGCTTGCCGAGTTGGCCCCAGCGCGGGTCCGGCGCCTTGCCGGCGAGCATCGCCGCGACCGATTTCTTTTGATAGGGGATGATGATGACGAAGACATTGGCGACCATGATGGTGCCGATCAGCGCGCCAATCTGGGTAAAGGCGCCGCGCCCGCTGAATATTCGGGTAAACGCATAAGTCAGCGCGACCAGAAAGACGTAGCCGACCACCGCCAGCGCGACTTCGTGACGTTCCAGCGGGGACCGGCAGAGGCCCTCATAAGCCAGCCACGCGACGACGAGGCTGATGAAGGCGATACCCGCGGCCTGGGCGGCGCTGAGATCGAGCACCGATTTGTCGATCAGGAAGAGGTCGGCGCCGAGATAGTAAACCAGCACCAGCAGCGCAAATCCCGACAGCCAGGTCGTGTAGGCTTCCCATTTGAACCAGGTCAGGCTGTCCGGCATTTGCGCCGGCGCGACCAAGTACTTCATCATGTGGTAGAAGCCGCCGCCGTGAACCTGCCACTCGTCGCCCTTGACGCCCTGGGGCAGTCCGGGACGCGGCTTGAGACTGAGATCGAGGTGGATGAAATAGAACGAGCTGCCGATCCACGCTATTCCGGCGATGACGTGAAGCCAGCGGAGGATCGCACTTGCGGACTCGGCGAGTATCAGCTCCACGATGTCGGGTTCCCCTCCAGTGGTCCCGGCAAAACCACAATGGCAGAACCGGCCGGAGCAGCGCAAGCTTAGCGCGGCGGCGTCGTTTTAGCAGAATTCTCCATCTGCCTCCTTTTGCCGTCGCCGTTTTTGTCGGATGATGGGTGGCGCGGACCGGACGGACGACGGCCCATAGTGGAACGATCCTTGCAACGATCGCTGCGGAAAGGCTGGCCAGAAACCTTGCAAAACCTGGGTATGCACGGCGATTTAGATGCTTGACGTGTCGCCACAAGCCGCGCCCCAGCGGTCTGCACCGCTCCTGAGCGCTGTCGCGGTCAGTAAACGGTACGGCGATTTTCTCGCCAACGACCGCATCGACCTTGACCTGTTTCCCGCTGAAATCCACGCGCTGCTCGGCGAGAACGGCGCCGGCAAGTCCACTCTGGTCAAGGTGATGTACGGCCTCATTCAGCCGAGCGCCGGCGAATTGCGCTGGATGGGGCAAAAGATCGTGCTGGCCGGCCCGTCCGAGGCGCGCACTCTCGGCATCGGCATGGTGTTCCAGCATTTCTCGCTGTTCGAGAACCTCACCGTCGCCGAGAACGTCGCGCTCGGCCTGCCGCCGACAGAATCGTTTTCGGCCATCTCGGAACGGCTCGAGGAAACCGCGCGGGTCTATGGTCTGCCGCTCGAACCCAAGCGCGAAGTCTGGCGGTTGTCGGTCGGCGAGCGGCAGCGCATCGAGATCGTGCGCGCGCTGATGCAAAATCCCAAGCTCCTGATCCTTGACGAGCCGACCGCCGTGCTCACGCCGCAGGAGGCCGATCAGCTGTTCATCGTGCTCCGCCGGCTGCGCGAAGAAGGGCGCGCGATCCTCTACATCAGTCACAAGCTCGAAGAAGTGAAACGGCTCTGCGATACCGCGACCATTCTGCGCGGCGGCAAGAAGGTGGCGACCTGCCATCCGCGCCACGAGACCGCGGCATCGCTGGCCCGCATGATGGTCGGCGGCGAGATCGGCGAGGTGAAGGCCGGGTCCGGCCGCAACACCTCAGTGCCGCGGCTGGTGATCCATAAGCTGTCGCTGGAGCCGGACGATCCGCACGGGACGCGGCTTCAGGACATCTCACTTGAGGTCCGCGGCGGCGAGATCGTCGGGATTGCCGGCGTCGCCGGCAACGGTCAGGACGAGTTTTTTGCCGCACTGTCGGGAGAGCGCTTGTCGCCGGGCGAAGGCGCCGTCGTGATCGACGGTCAGGCGGCGGGCCTGCTCAACGTGACCGAACGCCGCCGCATGGGAGCCGCCTTCGTGCCGGAAGAGCGGCTCGGCCATGGCACCGCGCCGCGGATGAAACTGTCGGAGAATGCGTTGCTGACCGGCCATGCCGCCAGCGGCATGGTGAAAAAGGGCTTCATCAACAAGCTGGCAACGCTGGCGCATGTCGACCGCACCACCAAGACCTTCGACGTGCGCAAGGCCAAGCGCGATCCGGAAGCGGTAAGCCTGTCGGGCGGCAATCTGCAGAAATTCGTCGTCGGCCGTGAAATCCTGCGCGAGCCCGGCGTGCTCGTCGTCAGTCAGCCGACCTGGGGGGTCGATGCCGGCGCGGCGGCGACCATTCGCCAGGCGTTGATTGATCTTTCCAGCCGCGGCGCAGCGGTGCTGGCGATCAGCCAAGATCTCGACGAACTTGCCGAGATTGCCGACCGCATTGCGGTGATGTTCCACGGTCGGCTATCGGCGCCGCTCGACGCGGCTGAAGCCACGCGCGAAAAGCTCGGATTATTGATGGGCGGCGCGAGCGCCAGCGGGCAAACCGGCGAGCAAGAGGCCAAGCATGCCGTTGGTGCTTGAGAAACGCCCCGAACGCTCGGCGGTGATTGCAGTGGCTTCGCCGCTGATTGCCGTCGCGCTCACCCTCGTCACCGTCGCGATCCTGTTTGCGATCATGGGCAAGAATCCGATCGCGGCGCTCAATGTGTATTTCATTGAGCCGCTGACCGACCCCTATTCGCTGGAGGAAATTGCCGTCAAGGCCACGCCGCTGGTGATGATCGCGGTCGGTCTCTCGCTTTGCTACATCGCCAATGTTTGGAATATCGGCGCCGAGGGTCAATTTATCGTCGGCGCCGTGTGCGGAAGCTGGCTCGCGGTGCGCACCAACGGCGCCGATGTCGGGCCCTGGGTGCTGCCGGTGATGCTGCTCCTGGGCGCGATCGGCGGCGCGCTCTACGCGCTCATTCCCGCGATCTGCAGGGTGTATTTTGGCGCCAGCGAAATTCTCACCAGCCTGATGCTGGTTTATGTCGCCGATCTGGGCATGGACTATCTGGTGCGCGGGCCGTGGCGCGACCCTCACGGTCTGAACTTTCCCACCACGGCGGCATTCGATCCGGTCGCCTCAGTGCCGACCCTGATCGAAGGCAGTCGCCTCCACGCCGGCGCGATCATCGCTCTGATCGTCGTCATGCTGGTCACCGTGCTGCTGGGGCGCATGATCATGGGATTTGAAATCCGGCTGGTCGGCGCGGCGCCGCGTGCGGCGCGCTTTTCCGGCTTCAATGCCGATCGGCTGGTCATTTTCACCTTCCTGATCTCCGGGGCGCTGGCCGGGCTCGCCGGCATCATCGAAGTAGCGGGACCGGTCGGCCATCTGGACCCTGGGGTTTCGTCAGGCCTGGGCTTCACCGCGATCATCGTCGCTTTTCTCGGCCGCCTTAATCCGGTCGGCATCTTGATCGCCGGCCTGTTTCTGGCGCTGACCTTCATTGGCGGCGAGGCCGCGCAAATCTCGATGAAGGTATCGAACGACCTCACCCGGGTGTTCCAAGGCATTCTTCTGTTCTACGTGCTCGCCTGCGATTCGCTCATCGTCTATCGCCTCCGCTTCATCGAAATCGTGCGGAAACCTGCGCATGCTGGTGCTTGAAGCCATCATCCTGTCGGTCATCTCGGCGTCGACGCCGCTCCTGCTGGCATCGTCCGGCGAACTCGTCGTCGAGCGTTCTGGCGTGCTCAACCTCGGCGTCGAAGGCATGATGATTGTCGGGGCGGCCTGCGGCTTCGCCGGCGCCTATCTGTCGGATTCCACAATCGTTGGCGCGCTGTGCGGGATCCTGGCGGGCGCGGCCATGGCGGCGATTTTCGGGGCGTTGACGCTCGGCCTCGCGGTCAACCAGGTGGCGACCGGGCTGGCGCTGACCATCTTTGGTGTCGGCCTGTCGGGCCTGATCGGCCGCGGCTTCGTCGGCCAGAAGATCGTGCCGGCCCCGCACCTGCATCTGCCGATTCTCACCGATCTGCCGGTCGTCGGCCGCATCCTGTTTGGTGAGGACGCGTTCGTCTATGTGTCGATCGCGCTTATCATCGGCATTTGGCAGTTCCTCTATCGCACGCGGCCGGGGCTCATATTGCGCGCGGTCGGCGACAATCACGCCTCGGCGCACGCGCTCGGCTATCCCGTGCTCAAGATTCGGATGCTGGCCGTGCTGTTCGGGGGTGGCTGCGCCGGGCTCGGCGGTGCGTACCTGCCGCTCGCCTATACGCCGTTCTTTATTCCGGGCATGACCGCCGGGCGAGGCTGGATCGCGCTGGCGCTGGTGGTGTTCGCGTCGTGGCGGCCGGGCCGGCTGGTCGCCGGCGCCTACCTGTTCGGGGCGGTGAGCATCCTGCAGCTCCACACCCAGGCGCTGGGGCTCGGCATACCGCCGCAGTTGATGTCGGCGCTGCCCTATCTTGCCACGGTCATCGTTCTCGTGTTGATTTCACGGACGCGCGGTAGGGCCGGGTCCGCTGCGCCTGCATCGCTAGGGGTCGTGTTCGTCCCGGATCGGTGAATGTTCCAACGGGCGTCTCGCCCGCGGAAGCGTCCCTCGTGTCAACCCGGAGTGAAATCATGAACAAACGGATAATCTTCGCTGCGGCCGCGGCCGGCATCATTGCGCTTGCCGCCATAAGCTTCCACGCCACGGCGGCGCCGGAAAAGCTCAAAGTCGGATTCATCGGCGTCGGGCCGATCGGCGATCTCGGCTACACCTATCAGCACGAACTTGGCCGCCAAGCGATGCAAAAGGCGCTCGGCGACAAGGTCGAGTTGGTCTTCATCGAGAACGTGCCGGAGGGCGCCGACGCCGAACGCGCCATCGAGCAACTGGCGCGCACCGGCCACAAGCTCGTCTTCACCACCTCATTCGGCTTCATGGATCCGACCATCAAGGTGGCGGCCAAATACCCGAATGTGTTCTTCGAACATGCCACCGGCTTCAAGCGCGCCAAGAACGTGAGCACTTACGCCGCACGCTTCTACGAAGGCCGCTACATCCAGGGCCAGATCGCGGCGAAGATGTCGAAGAGCGGCACGATCGGCTATATCGTCTCCTTCCCGATCCCCGAAGTGATCTCCGGCATCAACTCGACCATGCTCGGCGCGCAGAGCGTCAATCCGAACATCAAAGTCAAGATCATCTGGGTCAATTCCTGGTTCGACCCGCCGAAGGAAGCCGACGCGGCCAAGGCGCTGATCGACCAGGGCGCCGACATCCTGACCCAGCACACCGACTCGCCGGCCGCCATGCAGATCGCCGAGCAACGCGGTATCCACGCCTTCGGGCAATCGTCCGACATGATCAAGTTCGGGCCGCATGCCCAGCTCACGGCGGACACCGACTACTGGGGCGGCTACTACACCAAGCGCGCCCAGGACGTGCTCGACGGCAAATGGAAGTCGGAGGACACCTGGGGCGGCCTCGATTCAGGCATGGTGGTGATGGCGCCCTACACCAACATGCCCGACGATGTGAAGACGATGGCCATGGCGACCGAAGCGGCGATCAAGGGCGGGACACTGCATCCCTTCAAGTGCCCTATCGTCGACCAGGACGGCAAGACCGTCGAGTGCAAGGGCGGCGACCATCTCGATCCCGGCCAGATCCTGAGCATGAATTTTTACGTCAAAGGCATCGATGACAAGGTTCCGGGGAAGTGACTCTCCGGGTTTTCTGCCGTCTTTGGTCCAACAATGCGATGGCCGGGCTCACCGCCCGGCCATTTTTTATCGGCCCGATTGTTGACGGGCTTGCCGCTCAGCGCGCCGCATAGGCATCCAGTTCGGCCAGGTAGCGGTCCTTGGTCGCCCGCGGCAGCCAGGTGCTTTCGTAGGCGTTGCGCGACAGCTGCACGACTTCCTTCGGGCCGAGATTGGCTTCTTCCTGGGCACAGACGAAATTTTCGTTCATGTAGCCGCGGAAATAGGCCGGATCGTCCGAATGCACCGTGGCGCGGATGCCCAGATCGAGCATCCGCTTGATCTCCTTGGCCTTGCTGCCATTGGTGACGAAGGCGTTGGAGACCGGGCAGATGGTGAGCGCCAGTTGCCGGCGCGCGACCTCGTCGATCAACGCGTTGGAGCCCAGCACGTTGACGCCGTGATCGATGCGGTTGACGCCGATCTCCTCCAGGCATTGCCGGATGTGCTCGGTCGAATTCTGCTGATCGACGTCACAGTGCATGGTCAAGAGATAGCCTTCGCTGCGAGCTCGTGCGAACACGTCCTTGAATTTCACCGGCGGATTGTCCTTTTCGTCCGAGTCGAGGCCGACGCCGATGATCCATTCGCGGTACGGCAGCGACTGCACCAGCGTTGTCATCGCGAATTCGGCGCTCCAGTCGCGCAGGAAGCACATGATCAGCTGGCTCTTGATGCCGAGCATGCGCTCCGCCTCCAGCTGGGCGCGCCGGATGCCGCGGATCACCACATCGAACGCCACGCCGCGCCCGGTGTGCGGCTGCGGGTCGAAGAACATCTCGACATAGCGCACGTTCTGCGAATGCGCCTTGGCGAGATAGGCAAACGTCAGGTCGTAGAAATCCGGCTCGTGCAGGAGGACTCGCATGTCCTCATAGTAGATTTTGAGAAACGACGGCAGATCGTGAAAATTGTAAGCCGCCCGCATTTCAGCAGCATCCTTGTATGGCAGCGACATCCCGTTTCGCTTTGCCAGCTCGAACTTCATTTCCGGCTCGAGCGTGCCCTCCAGATGCACATGCAGCTCGCATTTCGGCATGCCGGCAATGAAGTCGTGCAGATCGCTCATGGTTGTCTCCGATTAAGCCACACTTGGGCGTGTGCTCGAATATCGAGGCCGGTTGGCCGTTGGTCAATGTCCGCGTTAGCTACGCCATATGTCTCTCCTGATCCGTGCCGCCGCGGTCGGTCAGGGTGCAGGTTTTAACGATTTGCGGCCGGCCCTTCGCGCCGCCAGCGTTCGCGACATCCTTCATGGCCCTCGCGACTTCAAGCATTTCAACCGGAAGGGGATGGAAGCGCTGGGACAAGCGGTGGCCGCACGGGTCAGCCGGCCGTTGGAACAAGACTCATGGTTCGCAAGCCGCGAACTGAAACGATTGGCACCAGGCTGATTGGAGTCGGATCGCCAGCCGCTTTATGTTCAAGGGCTTGACCTCGCAAAATGTACCGATCGGTCCTATGTATGTTTGATCACCGACAGCGGCCCCGTGGCAGGCGTCGGTGGCTGAGAGTTCGGTAGCGCTCCCGCCTGCTTGAGTGGAGATGCGTATGCCGCATAACACGGCTCCAATTCCCGTCATCGAAAGCTTGCGGATTCCACGCGAGGGCACGCCGAACCATGTGTGCCTGTCTTGCGGCTTCACCGTGAGGACCCCCGCACGATCGTAAAACTTGGAGTGGGTTCGGAACCGCTCATCTTCTGCCCATTCTGCAACGAGATCAGCACAAAGGAAGTTAAAAGCTACCTATGGCGCGATATCTTGAAGATGCGCAGGAGAGCTTACGGGAACCAGCATGGACGAAATCAGGAACCTCATTTCGCAGTTTGAACGCGCGGTAAGGCAGTACGACCCCTGTCAGCCGTACGGAACGGGGAAATGGCGGGCCGATCTGGTCCGTCATAGCAAGCGGGATTTGGAGATCATTGCAGAGCTGAAACGGCGATTTGCACCTTTAAGCCGTAAGCCGGGCCGTGGGCACAGCCCCTAGCAAGAAACTGCTGGATGAACGCCGCGACGGGGACGGGGATGACGGCTGACATCATCGCTGCTCGACCAGCGCGTAGCCCAAACCACGCCGTCGGCCACGATACGCTGTGCCCTAAATAGAGCGAATAGCGAAGGCGTTCTAATGGGAGGACATTGACTTCGACTGCTTCGTGCCGTGCTCGCGCTCTTCGGCCGCAAAGTCGTCTCGTTCGGCAAGCCCGATCATTCCGAGCCAGGACTCTGACATGTCGCGCCACATCTGCTGCTCCAGAGCATTTTTTGTGCCGTCGGCCATTCGGCGGCACTCTGCCGCGTTGGCTCGGTACTCATTCATCTTACTCAGGACCTTGGGCATTAGGCGCAACCCGCAGGGAACGGCAAAGACGGCATCATTTTTAGCATCTCGTTTCTGCCGATCATCATGAATCCGGGGTCGTCGTCATGTTCGCCGTGCTGTCTGACCAGTCGGGTCCGCTGCAGGTTGAACGTCACTCAGGACGACGCGCGGCTTCGCTCCCACAATTCACGGAGATATTCCTCTACAAAAACGTCGCTTACGTTTTCACCACCGCGCCGGCCAAGCGCCTCCATCACCCCCTTGGACCATCGCTCAAGATGGGCGCCAAGTTGAGGTCGAGCAAGAAAAATGAGCTTCACGGCCTCTCGTTCGTTGTTGCCGTCCGGCCAAGGGAAATCCAAGAGAGTTTTGCCTGACGCGACCCACTGATCCGGGTCAAGTAGATCGGCAAGTGAGGTCATTGGCAATTTCCCCGTTAACCGATTGCTCGTGTAGAGCCGACCGGGCAAATCGCCCGCGTCCGACTTTCGGGTCGGGTTAGGAATCAGCTTTCTCGCTTGAGGGCGGCGGCGCCGAGCGCGCATCAGCTAAATTGGACCGTGCGCCCCTTTTGGACTGGTGTCCAGGACTATGTGACGCGCCGAAACGCTAGGACTAAAACACCCGTTGGGCTCGTTATTTGATCTCGTGACCCCCATATTCAAGTTCATACTCCGACAAATGACCAAAACTGACCCGCAAAGCGGAGGCGCTTTAGGAAGGAACTTGATGTTTAAGCCCACCCAATATCGTGCGAGAGCGACCGAATACGGCGACTTGGCCAGGTCGTCGACCGGCTCGAGCCAAAGCAGCGATTTTCAGAAACTCGAGCAGAGATTCACAGCGCTTGCTGATAATGAGCAATGGCTCGCTGACAATTATCAGGAGACCGTGACCGGCGCGGAAAGGGATCGATCGAACGGCGTCGCCCTCGCCGACGAAGAGGAACGCATCCTGCGCTGCCTCGGGGCGGCCGTCATCATGCAGTGGAACACGATTCCGACGAAGCTGCAGCGCGAGCTTTTTGATACCGCCGGCTCGCTGGGGGACATACTGCAAACGGCCGCGCTGCGAGGCCAGATTGCCCGCCTCCTACATGCCCACAAGGGCGAAGAGAAACCCGCCCATTTTATCGCTAAAGCCCAATGAACGAAAGGAAAGCCTGATGGCTCATAAGTTCAATATCGGCCAAATAGTCGAGCTCGAGCCGGGAATGCTTCGATCATCAGCTCCCGGTCCCTATGAAATCCGCCATCTCGTTCCCGCCTCGGACCGAGACCCCGACGATCCCTGCTACCGCATCAAGAGCATCGCTGAAAAGCACGAACGGATGGCACCTGAAAGCGGGCTGACGCTCTCGAAAGCGGTTTTCGCTTAGAGCTGTAGCTGCGGTCATGACGCTTGCCTTTCGCCCCCGCCGACGGCTCCGCTCAAAATTCATCACAAGCGGTCTATCGCTTCCGACAGTCGGTGAGCTTCGGCGCGCACCGCTTGATGCTGTTTTTGTCGATTCCACGTCCGGTGCGGGGAAAGATTGCCTACAGCGTCTCCGGCATCGGCACGGCCTTGCCGCCGGCCAGCGCGAATTGCGGGATGTGCCCGAGACCCTGAACCAGCCGCGCATCGGCGCCGAGCGTCTGCTTCCAGCCGTGGCCTTCGGTCAGGATCACGCCGGCCCCGACGATGTCGGCGCCGGCCGTGCGCACCAGCTTGAGCGTTGCGGCAAGGCTGGAGCCGGTCGCGACGACGTCGTCGACCACCACGACCCGCCGCCCGGCGAGCAGCGGTACCGAACGGCGGTCGAGCATCAGGCGCTGTTTGCTCGCGGTCGTCACCGACTGCACCTCCTGCACCAAAGCGTCGGCCAGATGGATCTTCGGCGACTTCTGGGCGTTGACGTATTGATCGAGACCGAGCGCGCGCGACACCTCGATCACCACCGGGATGCCGAGCGTCGCGGCGCCGACCACGATGTCGGGCTTGAGCGGGCCGAGCTTTAAGGCCAGCGCCTTGCCGATCCGCTCGCCGAACCCGCACCCCCATGTCGATCACCATCAGCAGCGAAATCGCGAGCTTGTCGTTGATCGCCACGATCGGCAGCGTCACGGCCTCGCCGGCAATATCGACGGTGTAGGTCTGCATGCTCACGCGCCTTCTGAACGAACGGGCTCGTGATGAACCCGCCATGTTACGCATCATCAGCCGGCTTGCAGTTTCCGTGCCGCCGCCGAATGTCGCCGGATAAGTTCGCCGAGATCGAGTCCCGGGATTTGACCGCCTTCGACGATCCAGCGTCCGCCGACCATGACCCGGTCGGCGCGATGCGCGCCGCAGAGAACCAGCGCGGCAAGCGGATCGCCATTGCCGGAAAAGCGCAATTCGTCGAGCTTGAACAAAGCCAGATCGGCCATGGCGCCGGCGGCGATGACGCCAATATCCGTGCGCCCGACGCAAGCCGCGGAGCCCTTGGTCGCCCAGCGCAGCGCGTCAAAGTGGCTGACCTTGTTGACGCCATAGCGGCCGCGCTGAAGCAGGAAAGTGGCGCGCACCTCCTGCATCAAATTCGAGGCGTCGTTCGAAGCCGAGCCGTCGACGCCAAGCCCGACGCCCAGGCCGGCGTCCTCCATCGCGCAGACCGGACAGGCGCCCGACGCCAGCGTCTGATTGCTGCAGGCGCAATGGGAAATCGTCGCGCCGGCGCGCGCCAGCCGTTTGATCTCTTCGGCGTTGAAATGAATGCCGTGCGCCAGCCAGACCCGGTCGTTGAGCCAGCCGCAATCGTCCAGATAATCCAGCGGCCGGCATTTATAGAGCTCGAGGCAAAAGCGGTTCTCGTCCTCGGTTTCGGCAAGATGGGTGTGCAGGCGCAGATCGAGCCGCCGCGCCAGCTCCGCGGTCTGCCGCATCAGCGAGGTCGTGACCGAAAACGGCGAGCAGGGCGCGAGCGCGATTTGCACCATCGCGCCGTCGCCGGCTTGGTGATAGCGCGCCACCACGCGCTCGGAGTCGGCGAGGATGGCGTCCTCGTCCTGCACCACGGAGTCCGGGGGCAGTCCGCCGTCGCGCTGCGACAGATTCATTGAGCCGCGCGTCAACAAAACGCGCAGGCCCAGGCGCCGCGCCGCGGCGACTTCGATGTCGATGGCATCTTCGAGCCCGGCCGGGAAGACGTAATGGTGATCCGTCGTCGTGGTGCAGCCGGACAGCATCAGCTCCGCCATCGCCAGCGTCACGCCGAGGTCGAGCGTCTCCGGCGTCAATCGCGCCCACAGCGGATAAAGCGCTTGCAGCCAGGGAAACAATTCGCGGTCGAGCGCGGCAGGAACCGCGCGCGTGAGTGTCTGATAGAAATGATGATGCGTGTTGATCAGTCCCGGCAGGACGACGTGCCCAGCGGCGTCGAATATTTTCACATCCGGCGTTGCGGGATTGCGTCCCGCCGCTACCAGTTCGACGATGCGGCCGCCTTGCAGGACGATCCCGCGCTCGGCGCCGTCAGCGAAGACGGCGAGGGGGTCCTTGATCCAAAGCGCTGGCGGCTCATCGAGCGGCATGCTGTGGTTCGCCGGCGCTGATGGCCGGCCATCCCACGCCGCTTCCCTCGTGGATGCGTCGCGCGACGCGCAAGATCAGCGGCTCTTCGAAGCGCTGCGCCACGATCTGCATGCCGACGGGCAGTCCGTCCTGCGACAAGCCGGCCGGCGCCGTCGCGGCCGGCAGACTGACCAACGTGATCAGATAAGCAGGTGCGATCCAGTCGATATAATTCTCGAATTTGCGGCCATTGATGGTGTCGGGAAAATTCATCTCCACCGGATAGGGTTTCACCGGCGCCGCCGGCGTCAGCAGCACGTCGAAACGGTCGAACAGTTTGCGGAAGCGGTGGAACATCTCTTCCCGCTTGTGCTCGGCGGCGGCAAAGTCGAGCGCATTCAGTTTCAGTCCGGCTTCGACGTTGCCTCTCAGGTTGGGCCCGAACTCCTTGATCTGCGCGAGCCGCTCGTATTGCTGGCCGACCATCCAGAAACCGCGCCAGGTCTGATACGCCGCACGCCCGCCGCTGGCGTCGAATTCGATCTGCTCCACAGTGGCGCCGAGCTTGCCCAAGGCGGCTGCCGCGTCCCGGCAAATCGCGTCGATCTCCGCTTCCACGCCGATCCCGGCGATGTCGGAGACATAGGCGACGCGCAGACCCTTGATCTCTTCGCTGCGCTCAAGTTCGGCGAGCGCGCTCCGCCACGGCGGTGCCACCGAAATCGGCGAAATGCGGGAAAAGCCGACCAGCGCGTCGAGGAAAAGCGCGGCGTCCTTTGCATTGCGCGCCAGCGGGCCGTGCACCTGGCCCGGATCCCAGGGCAGATGCAGCGGATAGCTCGGCGTCAAACCGGGCGTCGGGCGGATGCCGACAATGCCGCAGAACGCCGCCGGGATGCGGATGGAGCAGCCGAAATCGGTGCCTTGAGCGATCGGCAGCATGCCCGCGGCGACCGCAACGGCCGAGCCCCCAGACGACCCCGCCGGGCTCAACGCCGGGTTCCACGGATTGCGGGTCGGCCCGAACAGCGCGTTGTTGGTGTTGGCGCCGCAGGCGAATTCGGGCGTGTTGGTCTTGGCGAGCACGATCGCGCCGGCGGCTTTGAGGCGGCGCACGGCTTCGGCGTCCTCAGTCGGTACATAGTCCTTGAACAGCGACGAAGCGAAGGTGGTGCGGATGCCTGCGGTCGGGGTGACATCCTTGACCCCGATCGGCAGGCCGTGCAGCGGGCCGAGCGGCTCGCCCTTCATGACGGTGCTTTCGGCAAGCCGCGCGGCATCACGCGCCTGCTCGGCGGCCAGCGTAACGATGGCGTTGAGTTTTGGATTGAGCCGTTCAACGACGGCGAGATAGGCGTCGAGCACTTCAACGGGACTGACGGCGCGCGAAGCAATGAGCCGCGCCAGTTCGCGCGCCGATTTTCGCACCAGCGTCGCCGCGGGCGGCGATTGTTTGTTCGCCTCGCCACGCGGGTATGCCGAAGGCACGGGCCTACTCCCCGGCGTCGATGATGGCGATGCAGGGCCCGCCGCCCTGCGGGCCTTGATGCATTGCGTCGACCGACACGAACACCGCGGCATCGCCGATCGCCGCTGCGGCGAGGCCGCCGACCGCGGCCTTGATATGGCGATGCCAGGATACGTCGGAATCGTCGAGCATGATCTGGCGCCGGCCGCGCAGCTTGCCGGTGCGGTCCGCCTCGCATTTCATGAAGCAGTTGACCAGCCGGCCGCCCAAGTCTTCGGCGCGCGGCCGCGCCGGCAGATCGAGGCCGGCATTGCGGATCGACTCGTAGATGCCGTCGATGTCGAGCGCGTCCTTCATCACCGCATGCCCGATGCGATAGCGGCCGCCGGCGCCTTTCTTGTTGCCGAGAAGGACGATCTGCGCCTGCGTCAGTTCCACGCCGGATGAGCAGGAGGCGACGGAAGAGTAGAGATCGAGGTTGCGGCAGATGTCCTCGGCCTTGGGCATCTTGATTTCGCTCAAACCGACGGCGATGCCGAGGCCAGTGGTGCCATTCGACACGCCCATGGATTCGTGCACCTCGCAGGCGACCTCCTTGCCGCGGGCGTGCGCATCGAGCACCGAATCGACGGTGAGCAGCGGCGTCTTGGTCTGCACGTAATGCACGTCCGCCGGATCGTCGATGCCGGCGTCGCGCATGGCCGAGCGCACGCCCTCGGCGACCTTCTCGACCATGGCCGGCCGGCCGATATCCTCGGGCAGCAGCTCGGCGCTCATCGCCGTACCGATGGCAAGCCGCGATTGCGTCGCCGGGCCGGTCTTGGCGTTGCGCGCGAATACCGTCGCATGAGGCGTGATGACGCCGTCGCAGCCGCCCGACCACACCATCGGGATTTGCGCGATCACCTGTTCTGAGCGGCTGCCGAGCTTTTTCAGCACCGCGCGAAACGCCTGGTCGGCGAGGATGCGGGTAAAATCGTTGACGCCGCCATTGCCCTCGGTCTTGCCGATGATGGCGATCACCTCGTCGGCCTTGAACTGGCCCTTGGCGATCGCGGCTGCCATGCCGGACGCATCCTGCACGTTCTTCAATTCGACTTTGGCGACTTCGATAGCCATTACGCTTGGTCCTTGCTGCTGACGTTTCTTTGTTACGCGGAACGCGTCCACGGTTTGACCTCGCCGCGGAGCATTTTCTCGAACCCGCCGCCGCGGTCGATCATGGATCGCTCGGTGGTTCGTGCAGCCCTCAGCTTTGCGCGCAAAGCTGCCGTCGCCTGAGCGTCGATGCTCACCGGCTCGCCGCTGGCATCGGCCACCAGCACGACGCCATAATCATCCCGCGCCGCCGCAACGGAAACCTTGCCCTCGGTCACGTCGCGCTGCACCAGCTCCGGCTCGCGCTCCAGCGGATCGCCCCAGCCGCCGCCGCCGGTGGTGACGACACGAATGATCTCCCCGGCGCGGACCGGCTCGCCGTCGACCAGGCCGCCAAGGTCGTGTGCGGCGCCTTCGGCGTCGACGGTGACGCAGAACGGCGTGCCGGCCTTGCCGCCGTTGAGGCCGTAGCAGCCGAGCCGCACCCGATCGGCGGTCACGATGGTGCGGCAGTCGACCAGCGCGCGGTAATGCTTGTCGTAGCCGAGCCCGCCGCGGCGCTTGCCGGCGCCGCCGGAATCCATCCGCAACGCCAGCTTCTCGACCAGCAGCGGAAACCGCGTCTCGGTGAATTCGGCCGGTTGGTTGCGCGAGTCCGGCACGATGTGGATGGCGTCGTTGCCGTCGGCGTAATAGCGGCCGCCGGAGCCGCCGCCCAAAACTTCGCGCGACAGAAAAGGCTTGCCGTTGTTGTCGGTGCCGTAAAATCCGGTGTAGCGGATGGTTTCCTGATCGGCTGGCATGCGCCCGGCCGCCGCCTGCGCCACCACGCCGGCGAGAAGGCCGAGACAGCGCAGCAGCACGAACGAGCGCGCATTGGTGGCCGCCGGCCATTCCGGCGTGATCAGCGTGCCCTTCGGCGGAAACACCACGTCGAAGACTTCGCAGACGCCTTCGTTGACGTGGATTTCGGCCGCCCGTTCGGGCGTGTCGGCGAGGTTGCGCAGGATCGGCGCGATCCATTTGATCAGAAACGCGCCGCCGGCGTAGTCGGCCGGCCAGTTGATCGGGCCGGTCGATTGCGGATCGGTGCCGGTGAAATCCAGCGTGATGCGGTCGCCGTTTTTGATCAACGTCAAAGCGAGCTTGTGAAGCTTCGGATCGGTGACGCCGTCGTGCTCGACATAGTCCTCCCAGCGGTATTCGCCGTCGGCGATCTTCGGCAGCAATTCATGGCGGAAGATATCGCGGCAGGTGTCGAGGATGGCCTGGAAACAGGCTTCCACGGTCCCGCGGCCGAACCGCTCGAACAATTCGGCCATGCGGCGGGCGCCCATCAGGCAGGCCTGCACCTCGCTGTCGAGATCGGCGGCCAGCGTCTCCGGGACGCGGGTGTTGCGCTTGACGATGGTGAAGACCGCCTCGTTGCGAACGCCGGCGTCGTAGAACTTGATCGGCGGCACCGCGAGGCCTTCCTCGAACACAGTGGTCGCCGTGCCGGGCATCGAGCCGGGCACGCGGCCGCCGATGTCGTCGTGGTGGCCGAACGCCTGGATGTAGGCGACGACTTCACCCTGATGGAACACTGGCACCGTAGAGCACAGATCGGGCAGGTGCCCGATCGAGCCCTCGGTCAGATAGGTGTCGTTCATCAGGAACACGTCGCCCGGGCGCATGGTGTGCGGCGGAAAATCGCGCACCACGGCATTGGGCATCGCGGAGTAGGAGCGGCCGGTGAGCTTCCTGCAATAGCGGTCGAACAGGCCGACGCGGTAATCGTGCGCCTCGCGGATCATCGGCGAGCGCGCGGTTCGCTCGATGGCGTATTCGATTTCCGCCTCGATGGAATTGAGCGTGCCTTCGACGATCTGCAGGACGATGGGATCGACCTCGCGCTTGGGCAGATCCGGTGCGGTCGGCCACGGCCATTCCTTGGCATGCACGTTCATCATTTCTGCGCCTCGGCGGTCTTCGTTTTATGCGGTCAATCCGGCATAATTTCCAGCCTGATTTTATTGCGAAACAGGAGGCTATCGTGACTTTGCCAGATTCAGTGACGGAGCGGGCGCGGCAGGGCGCCAAGGTTCGCCGCGAGGTGCTCGGCGCGGCTTATGTCGATGCCGGCAGGAGTGCGGCCAATGCCTTCACCCAGCATTTCATCGAGTTCACCCAGACGCAGTGCTGGGGCAACGTCTGGCTGCGCGACGGCATTTCGCACAAGACCCGCAGCATGCTCAATGTCTGCATGCTGGCGGCATTGGCGCGCTGGCACGAGTTCGAGGTGCATATCCGCGGCGCGCTCAACAACGGCGTCACGCCCGAGGAGATCGCCGAAATCCTCCTCCACACCGGCGTCTATGCCGGCATCCCGATCGCTTCGGAGGGTTTCCGCCGCGCCGACAAGGTCATCAGCGACGTCGCGGCGGAGAAGGAGAGCTAGGGGGCGTGCTCACTGAGCACAGGTTAGTGGTCCGCTTCACCGGGCATTCACGCATATTTCCGGGGCGGCCTGCCTCTAGTTCCGCGCGAACTTCAGCCGTTCGGGGGCCGGCGTCTCAATGTCATCATAATTAGTGACATTATGCGCACGCGTGGGCGGGGCAAGAATCAGGCAAGCGGTGTCGCGACTCCTGCGGGTTGCCGGCCCGGTGCTGTGCGCCGCGACCCTCGGCGGGTGCGCGACGATTTACAACGCGCCAATCAACCTTCCGCTGGCGAACGCAGACGCGGCGACATTTGACGGCACCAGCGCCATCCCCACCAACGGCGACGATGTCCTGGTCGGATTGACGTTCTCCGGCGGCGGTACGCGCGCGGCGGCGTTTTCCTACGGCGTGCTCCAGGGCTTCGATCACACCTCGACCGGAAAAGGCGTGCCGCTGCTCGACAGTGTCCATTACATTTCGGGAGTATCCGGCGGCGCCATCACCGCCGCCTATTTCGGACTGAAGGGCCGCTCGGCTTTTGCGGATTTTCCCGAGCGCTTTCTGCAGCGCAACGCCGAAGAATTGCTGGATACGCCGCTGACGCCGGTCGGCATCATTCGCGCCTATCAGGGCGGCACCAACGAAGCCCACCAATTCACCCAATGGCTCGATCAAAATCTGTTTCAGGGCGCCACGTTCAAGCAACTCGATACGCCCGGTCATCCTCATATTCTGATCAACGCTTCGGACATCTACAATCGAACGCCGTTCGTGTTCAACGAGACGACGTTCAAGGCCATCTGCAGCGACCTGAATTCCTATCCGGTCGCGAATGCCGTTGCCGCTTCGGCGACGATGCCGCTGATCTTCGCGCCAATGGTGCTGACGTCCTATGCCGATCGATGCCGGGCGGCCCTGCCCAAGTGGGTGACGCAGGCACAAAACGACCCGGCCGCGCCGCCGCTCTTGAAAGCCTCCGCCGAGGCGATCGTGCGTTATCGCAATGGCTCGGTTCCCTACATCAAGCTGCTCGATGGCGGCGTAGTGGATTTTTACGGCCTGGCCGGATTTACCATCTCGCGATTGTCGGCGGAGACTGCCTACGAACCGCTGACGTCCCGGCAGGCGGTCAAAATCCGACGTGTCCTGTTTATGGTGGTGGATTCGGGGCGGGGCCCTTCCGGCGATTGGGCCCGAAGCGTGGAAGGCCCGGCGGCGCCGGAACTGCTCATGGCTGCGGCGGATACCTCGACCGATTCAAGCGCGCGTTTGAGCTTCACGGCGTTTGACGGGATCATTGCGGAATGGCGTGAATCGCTGGTGCGATGGCGTTGCGGCTTGTCGCACAGCGAGCGGCAGGCGTTCGGCTTGGCCGACAAATGGGATTGTCGCGACCTGAAATTCTTTGTCGGCCATCTCGACTTCGACCAACTTGGCGCGCAGCGGTCGTCGGACCTTAATTCCATACCGACACGCTTCAAGCTGTCGCCGCAGCATGTGGAAATGCTCGTTACCGCCGGGCAAGACGCGCTGCGAACAAACCCGACCTTTCACGCATTTCTGCGCAGTCTTGACGGACGCGGGCTCGCGGCAGTTTCGGCGGCCGGCGCCGCAGGCCAACGCGCCGCCGTTACGCCGGCGCTGCGGCAGCCTTAGCGGCTGCACGGATGATCAGGATGCCGTGCGGATCGACGGTGAGATGCTGGCCGGGAAACACCACGGTGGTCGAGCCGAACTCCTCGACAATCGCCGGACCGTCAAGCTGAAAGCCGGCGCCGAGTGAGCCGCGCGCGAACACCGGCGTGTCGCGAAAGCCGCCGTTGAAATAAACCGGCCGGCTGGTTGGCTGCGGCGGTACGCCGGACTTTTTCAGTTCGGGGATGCTCGGGCGGTCGATCATGCCGAAGGCCGAGACGCAGAAATTCACCAGCTCCACCTTCTGCTGGCCGGCATAGTTGTAGCCGAAGGTTTTCAGATGCGCGGCGTGGAACGCGTCGATCAGACCGGCCATGAACTGCGCATCGATGTTGCCGGCAGGCGCCGGAACGCGCACCTCCATGGACTGCCCAGCATAGCGCACATCGGCTTCGCGCAACAGCGCGATCTTTGCCGGTGCGATGCCGTCTTTTTCCAGAGTCGCGATGCCTTCCTTTTCCAGTGACGCGTAGATGGCGGCAACGGCCGGCAGGTCGATCGTCTCCTCGTGCATGACCTTGGTGACGATGTGATCGGTGCGCCAATCGACCGCTAGCAGGCCGAAGGCGGAGAGATTGCCGGGGTTCGGCGGCACGATGCAGGTCTTGATGCCCATCAATTCCATCACCGCCGGCGATTGCGCCGGCCCGGAGCCGCCGAACGATAAAAGCGCAAACGCAGCGGGATCGATGCCGCGCTGGATGGTCATCTGCCGGATAGCGTTGGCCTGGTCCCAGTTGGCGATCTCGATGATGCCTTCGGCCAGTTGCTCGGCGCTCATATTGCCGGGGAGCCGCGCGGCGAGCGCTCCGAGCCCGTCGCGCGCGCGTTCGATGTTGAGCCGGATGCCGCCGCCGATAAGCGCCGGCGGAATGCGGCCGAGGACGAGATTGGCGTCGGTGATGGTCGGTTCGTTGCCGCCGTTCGGGTAGCACATCGGGCCCGGCTCGGCGCCGGCGCTGCGCGGTCCGACCTTGAGCTTGCCCTCGCGCGTGATCCAGGCGATCGAGCCGCCGCCGGTGCCGATGGTCTTGATGTCGAGCATCGGAATCCGCACCGGGAAGCGGCCGACCCGGCCGCCATTGGTGATCTTCGGTTTGGCGCCTTCGATCAGGCAGAGGTCGGTCGAAGTCCCGCCGGCGTCGAGGGTCACCAGATCGGGAAAGCCGGCGATTTCGGCGATGACTGCAGAGCCGATCGCGCCGGCGGCGGGTCCCGACAGCGCCGTGGTGATCGGCTTGCGCATCACCTGATCGGGGCTGGCGACGCCGCCCGACGACTGCATCACCAGGAACGGCTTTTTGTTCAGCTCCGGGCCGAGCTCGTCGCGGATGCGGTCGAGATAGCGGCTCATATGCGGCTTGATGAACGCGTCGACCAGCGTCGTCACCGCGCGCTCGTATTCGCGATACTCGGGCAGCACGTCGCAGGACAGCGACAGCGTGCAGTCCGGATACTCTTCGCGGACGATCGCGGCGGCGCGGCGCTCGTGCGCCGCGTTGGCGTAAGAATGCAACAGGCAGATGCCGACAGCGGCGATGCCCTGGGCGCGAAAAAATCGGGCGGCGGCGCGGATGCTTGCCTCGTCGAGCGGCCGCAGCTCCTCGCCGAGGAAATTGAGCCGACCGCCGACTTCGCGGACATAACGGAGCGGCACGATGCGTTCCGGCTTCACCCAGAAATACGAGTTGCCGTAGCCCTCGGGCACCGCCTGACGGGCGATTTCCAGAATATGGCGGAAGCCCTCGGTGACGATCAGGCCGAGGCCGGCGATCTCGCCCTGCAAGAGCGCGTTGGTCGCGACCGTGGTGCCGTGCGCCAGCACGGCCAGATCGTCGACGCCCCTGCCCCATTCGCCGAGGATGGCATGAACGCCGCGCACCAGCGCAATCGCCGGATTCGACGGCGTCGACGACACCTTGGTCACCCGCAGTGCGCCGGAAGAATCATCGACGCAGACAATGTCGGTGAAAGTGCCGCCGGTATCGATGCCGATCCGCAGCGTCGGACCACTCATTCACGCAGGCTCCATCTCCATACGACGACCGGCCGGTGCCGAATATTAAGGAAAAAGAGGCCGCCTGTCCTGTTGGCCTTCCGCGCTAGCGCTCACCAGAAGCGGCTAACGGTCCGGTTCGATCGGTATCGACGATCGCGGAGGCGTCAATAAAGCTTCGGGCCGGCGATGCGCCGACCCGAAGATATCGCGGGGTGCCCGTCTTACCGGGCGAAGGGCAAGCTCGGCGTCGCTTACGCCGCGGCTCGCTGCCAGAGTCGCTTGGTGGCCAACGCCGCGCCTTCCGACAGCGCCTTGAGCTTGGCCCAGGCGATCTGCGGATGGACACGGCCGCCGAGGCCGCAGTCGGTCGAAGCGATGACGTTCTCGCGACCGACCACCTCGGCGAAGCGGATGATCCGGTCGGCGACAAGCTCCGGGTCCTCGATCAGGTTGGTCGAGTGGCTGACGATGCCGGGCAGGATCTTCTTGCCGGCGGGCAGCTTAACGTCCTTCCAAATCTTCCACTCGTGCTCGTGGCGAGCGTTGGCGGCCTCGAAGGAATAGTAGTCGCAGTTCACCGCCAGCATCAGGTCCACCAGGTGCTTCATCGGAATGTCGGTGGTGTGCGGGCCGTGCCAGCTGCCCCAGCACAAATGGAAGCGGATCTTGTCGGACGGCAGCCCCTTGAGCGAGTGGTTGACCGCGTCGATCTGCATCTTGGTGTAGCGGCGATAGCCTTCGACGCTCGGTTCGTTCTTCTGCTGATCCCAGTTCTCGCCGATCGCCGGGTCGTCGAGCTGAACGATCAGGCCGGCGTCGATGATCGCCTTGTACTCTTCGTGCATGGCGTCGGCGCAGGCGTACAGCAGCTCCTCTTCGCTCTTGTAATATTCGTTCGGCATGCGCGCGCAGCTCGCCGGCGCGATCGCATTCATCCAGGCCCCTTCGGTCGGCAGCCCGGACGCCTTGAGGCCGGCCTTGAAGTTGGCGATGTCGCGCTGGATCAGATCCTGGCCCTTGTACTTGACCGGGCCTTTGACCAGCGGGCTGTGGTTGGTCATGAACTGCTCGGGCAACCCGCATCCAGAATGCGGGTCGAGATACGCCTCCTGGAACTTCGACATGTCGCGGCGTTCGCCCCAGTCGCCGACGACAAAATCCTTGGGCGCCATCGGCGTCTGGGTGTGCGCCGAAAGCTTGGTGAACCACAGCCCCTGGTCGACGACCTCGACGCCGGCAAGGCGCGGGATGATATACGACCACCAAGCGCCGTAATCGTAGGCCCATCCCACGGTATGGCCGAGCTCGCCGTCGTTGACGAGATCGACGCCGGCGTCTTTCTGCTTCTGGACGACCCAGGCCACCGCATCCTTGAGCTCGCGGTCGTAGGCCGCCTGGTCGAACTTCTCGCCCAGGGTCTTCTTCTGGCTCAGTTCGAGAAGCTTGGGCGTGCGCGGCAAGCTTCCCACATGCGTCGTCAGAATCCGGTCAGCCATTGTGTTCCTCCCGATTTTTTCCACGTTCATTATGCCGAGTGCGCGCGCCGTTGCGCGCCACCGGTTGCCGCGGTTCTATCAAAAGCCGCTCACTGTCGGCAAGCGTCGGCGGTGTCGCTGCTGGACGAGATCGCCGCGCGTGATCGTTAGTGGGCGGCGGCGGGCAGTGGCCCATGCCGACGATAGCCGACGCACACGCGCTGGGGCGCGAGAATTTGTTTGCCGCGGATGAGCGCCGGGAGGGCCAGCGGCCGTCGGCAAATTGCGGCGTTTGAGCCCTATGTTCAGTTCGCCCATGGGCCGATCCGTGCAGCGATAGAGGCCGAAGTTGATCCAGATCAACGCGCTCGACCCAATGCTTTTTATTAGTGAGTCGGCATTTTTTGGGAATGGTTTTTAACAGCGAGACGGCATGAGTAGGGAATGACAAAGAGACAAAGAAATCGATTTGCCGAAATGGCCGCGCTCAAATCGCTGATAATTGCCAGTGCCATCATTGGCTCTAGCGCATGTGCGTCAGCTCAAAACGTCGATGTAGGTAAAACTGAGTATCAGTCCAGTTGCGCGGCATGTCACGGCAGCGGCGCAAAAGGCGACGGCCCGGTCGGCAAAGCGTTGAAGACGGCCCCAGCCGACCTGACGGTTCTTGCCAAGAACAACAACGGCGTATTTCCTTACGATAAGGTGTACCAAATGATCGATGGGCGAAATACGACGATCATCAGCCACGGCACGCGTGAAATGCCGGTTTGGGGATACCGGTTCGGGCCGCCGCAAGCATTTCGGCTCAAAAATCGCATCCTGGCGGTGATCGATTACCTGAAACGCATACAGGAAAAGTGAGCCAAATCCCTGGTGCGCGCGTAATCAAAATCCGCTTTCCACGGCGTGCGCCAAGCGCATCCGCTTTTCACCCGACTCCAGACATATCGCCGGATCGCAACAACTGGCACGATGGGCCAACAACGGAATTGATCAGTCCTATTCGGTCATCTCATCGGTCGAGGTCGAGTGCGCTAGAAGACGGCTCCCGGGGCCAGCAACGCTACTTCCACAATAGGATTCTCAAAGGGATCAATCGCAATTGATCTGGATCAATGCATGCATCGCGGAAGCATGGGGATAAACTCCGGTGCAGGGTTGCGTGCGGGCTCGTTGATCGAAACCCAAACCGCGCGAGGTTGCCCATGGACCGGTTTTTCACTCAGCAGAACATTGAGCGTTATCGAAGGCTAGCTGATATGTCTACCGACGAGCCGCAGCGTCGACTGATATTGAAGTTTTTGGCAACGCAAGCTCATACTATGCAGACGGTCGTCAACGGTGAACTAACAATTCGAGTCGAGCGGCGCGGGGATAAATACATTTGGGAGCTTCACCGCGATGGCCACTATCAGCCGGTGAAATTTTCCGCGCCTCTTTATTTGTCAGAAGAAGCGGCCGAGGCCTCGGGAAATGAAGTGCGGACTCTTTATTTGGACCATTTAGCAACCCCGAGGCAAGCAAAGCCAGTTCGGTCGAATCGCGAAATTTTACTGTGATCTTAGTTCTTGCGCTCGAACACGATGTCCTGCGCGCCTTTCCACAAGGTCAGCTTGCCGAGCGGGGTGAGGTTCTCGCGGCCCCTGGTGACGGTCAGGAAATGATTGCCGGCGAGCTGGCCGACCTTGCTGGAAAAGTCGACCGCTCCGTAAGCGAGCAGAATCTCGGTCTCGCTGATGCCGCCGGGATAAAGAATAACGTCGCCCGGGGCCGGATGGCTGGTGTGATTTTCATGTCCCAGGCCGAGATCGAGTTCGCCAAGCGGAATCCAGCAGCCTTCGCCGCTCCAGCGCACGTGAATGATCTGCTGCCGGTAGGGCAGCAGCGTCATGAACCTGGCGCAGGTCTTCGGCGCCAGCGCCTCCTCCATCTGCGCCTCGAATTCGTACGGTCCGGCCTTGATGCGAAGAACGGTCATTGGGGTCCAATCCTGTCGAGAAAGTTGGCAAGCACGCGCGCCGCCATGTCGATATCGGCCGGCGAGGCAAATTCGGCCGGGTTGTGGCTCACGCCGCCGCGGCAGCGCACGAACAGCATGGCGAACGGAATGATCCGGTCGAACGCCATGGCGTCGTGCCCGGCGCCGCTCGGCAGCCGGCGCGGCGCTACCCCGAAGCTCTCGACCGCTTGCGCCAGTTGATCTGAAAGCTGATCGTCGCAAACCGCCGCCGGCACTTCGTGGCCGATGAGAAGCCGCGCGGTCACGCCGCGGCGCTGGGCGATGGCGCCGATCGCTTCCGTGATGTCAGTCACGGCGCTTATGCGTTCCTGATCGGAGGGGCTGCGGATGTCGAGGGTGAAGCGCGCCCGTCCCGGAATGGTGTTGGCCGCAGAGCCGGGAACGTCCATCTTGCCGACCGTCGCGACCAGATTGGAGCGCGTTCGCGCGCGCGCTTCGACGGCGAGCAGCATTTCGGCGGCGGCCGCCAGCGCGTCGTTGCGCATCGGCATCGGCACGGTGCCGGCGTGGCCGGCGATCCCGTCGACCTCCACGGCGCCGCGGGTGACGCCATCGATGGCGGTGACGATGCCGACCGGAAGTCCCTCATCTTCCAGCACCGGCCCCTGCTCGATGTGAACTTCGACATAGCCGAGCGCCCGGTCCGGCGACAGCGCCTCTTCGGAGATGCGCGATGGATCGCAGCCGAAGGCCTTCAACGCCTGGCGGCGCGATACGCCGTCGTCGCCGATTTCATCGAGCGCTTTGCTGTCGAACCTGCCAACCAGCGCTTTGGCGCCGCCGAGCGTCGAGGCAAAACGCACGCCTTCCTCGTCGCCGAAGGCGATGACCTCGATCGCGAACGGGAAGCGCTTGCCGGCTTTGAACGCCGTCTTCACCACTTCGATGGCGGTGACGACGCCGAGGGCGCCGTCGAACCGGCCGGCATCGCGGACAGTGTCGATATGCGAGCCGAGCATCAGCGTCAGCGGTCCGGAATCGCGCGCCCGATAACGGCCGACGACGCTGCCGAGTGCGTCGATCCGGGTGGTCATGCCCGCCTCGCGCATCCACTTTGCGACCAGGTCGGCGGCCTTGCGGTGCCCGGGCCCCAGATAAAGCCGCGTCACGCGGCCGGGCTCGTCGCTGACCGCCGCCAGCTCGGTGAGCCGGTCTGCGATCGCCTGGCCGAATGTGCTCTGGTCAACCGCCTGCATGATGTCTCCGCGCGTCCGGCGCTTTTAATGGAGGCATCGTCCGGCTTGGTCAATCGCCGGTTTTGCCGGTGTCCTTGGCGGGCTGTGGACACTTGATGAGGCGGCGGCGCGTCTGCCATGGTGGCCGCCGATGTCCCAGCAACCTTCCGATTATCCGCGCGATCTTGCCGGTTATGCCGGTCATCCGCCCGATCCGCGCTGGCCGGGCGGGGCCCGCGTCGCGCTTCAGTTCGTGATGAATTTCGAGGAGGGCGGCGAGAACTCGGTCCTGCACGGCGATGCGGCTTCGGAGGCGTTCCTGTCCGACGTGCTCGGCGCCGCGCCCTGGCCGGGCCAGCGGCACATGAACGTGGAATTGCTGTTCGAATACGGCTCGCGCGCCGGGTTCTGGCGGCTGTGGCGCCTGTTCACCGGCCGCAACATTCCGGTGACGGTCTATGGGGTGGCGACCGCGCTCGCCCGCAATCCGCAGATCGTCGCCGCCATGCGCGAAGCCCAATGGGAGATCGCCTCCCACGGTCTGAAATGGATCGACTACAAGGATTTTTCCTACGCCGACGAAGCCGCGCACATGCGCGAGGCGATAAGGCTGCACACCGAGGCGACCGGCGAACGGCCATTGGGCTGGTACACCGGCCGCACCTCCGCGCACACGCTCAAGCTCGTGCTCGCCGACGGCGGCTTTCTCTATTCGTCCGATTCCTACGCCGACGATCTGCCGTACTGGGTGAACGGCCCGAAAGCGCCGCACCTGATTATTCCCTACACGCTCGATGCCAACGACATGCGCTTCATCAACCCGCAGGGCTTCACCAACAGCGAAGATTTCTTCGTCTATCTGCGCGACAGCTTCGACGTGCTTTACAGCGAAGGCGAAAAGGCGCCGAAGATGATGTCGATCGGCCTGCACTGCCGTCTCGCCGGCCGTCCCGGCCGCGCCGTAGGTCTCATCCGCTTTCTGGATTACATCGCCGGTTTCGATCGAGTCTGGATCGCGACCCGGCTCGACATCGCCCGGCATTGGCACCGCGAGCACCATCCCGGCGCAGTCGTCGCATCGTCGCGCCAGACTTGAAGCCGGTCGCATGAACCCAACGCCGCTCGACACCCTCAACACTGCCGACCGCGAAGCCTTTGCCGCGGCGCTCGGCGAAGTCATGGAGCTGGCGCCGTGGGTGGCGGACGAAGCTTTCGCCGCGCGGCCGTTTGCTAGTCTCGCTGCGCTCTATCAGGCGATGACCAACGCGGTGCGCAACGCCGGCGAGGCCCGCCAGCGCGCGCTGATCGACGGCCATCCCGATCTCGCCGGCAAAGCCGCGCGCGAGGGTAAGCTCACCGCCGATTCCACCGCCGAACAGACCGGCGCGGGACTCGATCGTCTGACCGAAGACGAGTTCGCGACCTTCCACCGTCTCAACGATGCCTACCGTAAAAAATTCGGCATGCCCTTTATTGTGTGCGTGCGCCGGCGCGGCAAGGAATCGATCCTGCGCGAGTTCGAGCGGCGGCTAGGTAACGATGCGGCGACCGAACAGCAAACCGCGCTGGCCGAGATTTTCCGCATTGCCGCCTTGCGGCTCGATCAGCGGGTCACGGCGGCCGACCGCCTGAAGGTGCACGGCCATCTGTCGACCCACGTGCTCGACGTCCATGGTGGGCACCCGGCGGCGGGCGTGGCGATCGAGCTCTGCGAAATCGGGGCACGGGGCATGTCGCGCACGCTCCAGCGCACCGTCACCAATGCCGACGGCCGCACCGACCGGCCGCTGTTCGCGGCCACGCCGATCCCGATCGCGACCTACGAATTGCGTTTCGCCGTCGGCGAGTATTTTGCGCGACAGAAAGTGCCGATGTCCGATCCGCCGTTTCTCGGCACCGTGCCGGTGCGCTTTGCGGTCGCCGAGCCCGAAGGCAAATATCACGTGCCGCTTCTGGTCACGCCGTGGTCGTATTCGACCTATCGGGGGAGCTGAGGCGCGGCGCGCCGCCGCGGCTCCGCCCCATGACGAAGCTTGGCTAGCAGGGCGTGTAGTCATAAACGCGCAGCCACGTCCGCTTTCGGGGGGGAGAAGCGAGCATTGTAATTTCACCGAGTCGTGTCGGCTTTTGGACCCCTGAACGGACATCACGGTTCAGCCATTCAAACGCCAGATCGAGGCATTGAGTATTGTCGCAAAGACGACCCATGCCGCGTATGGTGCAAACAATAATGCAGACAGCGCATCCTCCGGCCATGACAGTGCGATGAATGCAATGATCATGGCGAGCAGAGCTAGAATTACAAACAATGCAGCCGCCGGACGATGCAATCGGAAGAAAATCGGTGACCAGATAAAATTTAACGCCAGCGCGACGGCCCAGACAATCATCGTGGCACCGAGTGGATCACGCATAAACGTGCGCCATCCGGCGATTGCGATCATAACGTAGAGCAGCGTCCACACCGGCGCAAAGACGCTGTTGGGCGGCGTAAACCGAGGCTTGGAAAGCTTCACATACCATTCGCCCGGTCGGGTCGCGAAGCCGACCAGCAGGCCCCCCCCAATCGTAAGAACAAGGAAAACTACCAGTGACATGGTGGCAAGCTCGCATTCTGACGAACCCTGACTGGCTTCGTCGCCGGTCGGGGTTTCCTTCATTGCAGCCGCCTTATTTCATTTCAGATGCTTAGCAGCGGCATGCAATGGGGCCAGCTCTCCATTCGAAAACAGGCCGGATCACCGCTGTCAAATCTTAATTTGCGGCTGGTCATGCAAAACGACATTCAACAATGAGCTGTGAACTTCCAGGCCACTGCCGTTGTAGTCAATGAAGCCCAATTCTCGAAATTTGTTCATGAAGAAACTCACGCGGGATCGGGTCGTTCCGATCATCTCCGCTAAAGTCTCCTGGCTGATCTTGCCGATAATTGGCTCCGGTTTGCTTTCCTTGCCGAAGTTCGCCCACAGTAGGAGCATTCTGGCAAGACGTTTCTCGCTCGAATTGAACAACTGATCGACGAGATCCGCTTCGACGCGGATGGTTCGGCCCAGAAGATGGGCAATGAACATCTCGGAGAATAATGGTTCCTCGTGAATCACTCGGACAATGGCCGATTTTTCCAGTCTCATGATGACGGTGTCCATCATGGTCGTGACCGTCGATATACGCAGCGTCTGCCCGGCAAGACATCCCTCGCCGAAGAATTCGTCCGTTCCAAGAATTGCGACGACTGCTTCCTTCCCTTGCTCCGAAACGACGGTGACCTTCACCTTGCCTTTCTGGACGTAAAAGACCGCATCGCCAGCGTTACCTTGTGAAAAGACGACCTGGCCTTTGCGGTACTTACGAATGCTCCGACCCTCGCCGACTTTGGCGAGAAAAGACGTCGAATTGAACGACCGTCGGCGTTTAATCGCCATGCCACGACCTTGGTTGTGCGCGATCATGTTTACATATGGGTACTGGGCCGGTGCGCATGGCACCGACACCGAAATCATTAGGAAAGTTATTGTGCGCCTGCCGACGGCATCAGTGCTGCCAATTTATAGAAGCGGAGACTTCGGCAAGTCGCCGTTTTTTGGGGCAGCTGACGGGCAAAGCAATGCCTCGACCGCACTTCGACCCTAGACTTCGTCGGGGTTACTGTCCATCGAAAATGTCCGATACCAGACATAGTCGAAGTCGCCCCGATTGAATGAACAGGTGAATTGTCGCTTTCTGGTCCTTATTGACGGGCTGCTTCGGGATCGTTGACGGTCGCTATCGGGGAGAGTGAAGCGGACATGCATGTACCTTCGGCCTGGACCCACCCGGTGGCGCATGACCCAACTCGGAAGTGGAGCGTGACTTCCCTTGAATGCGGCAAAACCCGAGGCAGAGTTAGTCCACCTGTCCACCGACAATTCGGACTGAGCTACATTATACAGCTTTAGAAAAGGGCGCGGCTCAAAATTAATACGTTTCACCCCAGTGGGGTATTATTTCCATGTGGTTAGAGCGGACGGAGGCTTGCATGGTGACTTCCATGGACAAGTTCGTCGACTTCGTTGAGGGCCAGAACATCAAACACTTCACCACTCTATTGATGACTGAAACCGACACGGCCAAGCGAGAGCTATTGCAGAAGCTCTTGACCGACGAAATGGTAAAGCAAGCCAACCGAATAAGCCCTGATCGGCCATAGACCAACTCAGTTGGCGGCCTACGTACATTTACGGAGTTGATAGCAACGGGTAAATTCGTATGAGGAATTTACGTCGATTGCTTTCTCCACCGTTGGCCATGTCCACTACCTTCCTCTACCGCTGCCCCATAACCGGTTACAAAGTTCAGGGGTTTATTGCGGATAATCCCGCCGAGAAGAACGGCCACGTCTACGAGGCGGTGACCTGCGTGGTCTGCAAACGCATTCACTTGGTCGATCCGAAGACCGGCAAAGTGGCCGGGAGCGGCGACAAATAGGCCGCCTCAAGTCGGCGGCCTCTTCATTCTAAACCAGCGCGAATGTCGGCTTTTGGCCGATTCTGTTGAAAAACTCGCCGGTTGAAACGCTGAAAGCCCACTGATTCAGTGCTGTTGAGAAGCAGGAACTGAGTCGATGATGGGACCACGGCAAATCGAACAGGGTGTGCTGTTCTACAACTTCTCGCTTGATGCGCATGTTCCGGCGGATCATTTGCTAAGATCGATCGACCGCTTTGTCGAGCTGTCGGAACTGCGCCGCGAGCTCGCGCCGTTCTACAGCTTGATGGGTCGCCCGTCGGTCGCTCCCGAGCTGATGATCCGGATGCTGATCGTCGGCTATTGCTTCGGCATTCGGTCCGAACGGCGCCTCTGCGAAGAGGTTCACCTCAATCTGGCGTACAGGTGGTTCTGTCGGCTCGGGCTTGACGGCGATGTCCCCGATCATTCGACCTTCTCGAAGAACCGGCATGGCCGTTTCCGCGAGAGCGATCTCCTTCGACGCGTCTTTGAGACGGTGCTGCAGCGCTGCATCCGCGAGGGACTGGTCGGCGGGGAAGCCTTTGCGATCGATGCCAGTCTAATCAAGGCGGATGCCAATCGGCAGAAAGGGATCGAGGGCGAAAAGGGGCTGCCACCAGAAGCGACCGGCCGGGCGGTCAAAGAGTATATGGCTGTGCTCGACGATGAGGCCTTCGGCGCTGCGACCGATGTCGTGCCCAAGTTCGTCTCACCGGCCGATCCGGCGGCGCGATGGACCGGAGCCCATGGCGGACAAGCATTCTTCGCCTATTCCACCAACTATATGATCGATGTCGACAACGCGATCATCGTTGATGTCGAAGCCACAACCGCGATCCGGCAGGCCGAGGTCCTGGCCGCAAAACGCATGATAGAACGCTCGCTCGATCGCTTCGATCTTTATCCCGCCCGCCTCCTCGGAGACAGCGCCTACGGCTCAGCCGAGATGCTCGGATGGCTCGTCTACGAGCATGGCATCGAGCCACATGTGACCGTGTTCGATAAGTCGACCCGTCAGGACGGCACCTTCTCACGCGACGACTTCACCTATGACCATGTCGGCGACGTCTATTCTTGCCCCGCCGGCAAGATGCTGACGACGACCGGCTCACGTGTGAATGACGGAGCGACATTACGCTACCGCGCGAGCAAGTATGACTGCCAAGCCTGCCGCCTAAAGCCCCGATGCTGTCCGAAGGAGCCGGCCCGGTACGTGCCGCGATCGATCTATGAAGGCGCCCGTGACATGGCGCGCCAGATCGCAGGCTCGTGGCAAGGCCGCACCGCGCGACGATTGCGCAAGAAAGTTGAAATGCTGTTCGCCCATCTCAAACGCATTCTCAAACTCGATCGGCTCAGACTAAGAGGACCAAACGGCGCGCGCGATGAGTTCCTGCTCGCAGCAACCGCCCAAAACCTCCGAAAGCTGGCGAAGCTGATACCAATGCCAAGCCCTCACCCAGCCTGAGACCACCAGCAGTTTGCAATCGAGGGCCTTCGAACGGCCAGGCTAATTCATCTCCAATTACTCACCGACTTCTTCAACAGAATCGGCCCGTTTCTGCCGCACCAACCGTCCGCCATCGTATCTGTTATCGGAGTGATAGCTGCCGCACTCACTAGTTGTCGGCGAGGCAGTTCATGACCCCAAGGCGACATGCACCTCGTTCGCCAGCGTTCCGCGCTCTGGCAATGTTCTATTTGGGCGTCCGGTGCTGTCCTAATTCCGAAGCTTTTGTCCTAATTTGAATTTTCGTCTGTCCTAATTTCAGGATCGCTTTGAAGGTGTGCAATTTTGCACGTACCACTTTGAATGGACGATTTTGAGCATTAGCCTACAATGATGCTCGGCTCTTAGAGCCGATCCAAGAAGATGTTGAGTTGGATAAGTCGGTTGTGATTCCTTGATGGGCGCCTTGATTCGCACAGGAGCGCCCGATGTGGAAGCCCGAACACCGGCAGGCTGCCGAGCGGCACGGCCTTCGTTACCCGAGTGACCTCAGCGACGCCGAATGGGCGCTGGTTGAACCGATGGTTCCACCGGCCAAGCACGGCGGCCGGCCGCGGGACGTGAATGTCCGCGAGGTGCTGAACGCGATCTGCTACGTGCTGTCGACTGGCTGCCAGTGGCAGGCCTTGCCGAAGGACCTGCCACCGAAGAGCACAGCGCACTATTACTTCATGCTATGGGACTGGGACGGCACGCTGGCGCGCATCCACCACTCGCTCTACGTCGCGACCCGCGAGCAGGCCGGACGCGAAGCAAGCCCGACGGCGGCGATCATTGACAGTCAGAGCGCCAAGGCCGCTCAAAAAGGGGCTCTGCGCTCGACCCGCAGGGGTTCGATGCAGGCAAGAAGGTCACGGGACGCAAGCGCCACATCCTCGTCGATACGCTCGGCCTGCTGTTGAGCGTGATCGTTCACCCTGCCGACGTGCAGGATCGCGATGGCGCCCGCCAAGTGCTGCGGACGGCGCGTCGTCTGTTTCCCTTCATCGAATGCATCTTCGCGGATGCCGGATATCAGGGGCCGAAGATGGAGAAGGTCATTGCCGGCACCGGGTGCTGGACATTGCAGATCGTCAAGCGCCGCGATGCCCACCACTTCGTCGTCTTGCCCAAGCGATGGATCGTCGAGCGCACAATCGCATGGATCAGCCGCAACCGTCGTCTGGCGCGCGACTTCGAGCGCTATGCCAGGACCGTTGCCGCCTTTGTCCGCCTCGCCATGATCCGCATCATGCTCAGACGCTTGACCAGACCAACCCTTTGCTCACGAATCCCAACTTCTTGGATCGGCTCTTAGGACGGGGGCAACCGAACTGGAGCTGGCGGCCTTGACCGAACCACCCCCTTCTACCCCAGCCACGGTTTGGTCTTGGCCGCCTCAGTTGGCGGCCTCGTCATTTTTGCAGCTTCAGAATTTCCTTGTATTTAGCGAGGACTTCTTTGAGTTTGGCAACGCCAGCCGCATCGACATCCGCAGTGATCTGAAGGCGGTTCCCGCGCAACAGAACGTCAATCTGCGGTCCATCATCAGATGGACCGTTATCGCGCGGGTTCGGATCGGCCATGCCTGTTTTTCCAGTTTCCATGACAGGCGTTGGTGCAGGCGCGTCGGCAATAGTCACTTGCTCCACCGGAATCCCCGTATTGCTGCCAAAGACCCAGACCATATCTGTAGACGCGTTCACTCGGTCGATCCGAAGACGGGCAAGGTGGCCGCTAGCGAAGACAAATAGGCCGCCTCATTTGGCTGCCTCTTTCACTTCCGAGTTTGGGCGCGCGAAACCGACACCTATCAGGCCGTCACCTGCGTGATTTGCACACGCGCGTGCGTCCGGACGCACCAAGTAAAGCTTCTTTATATTCGGTGGGGGTGTTACAGGGGAATAGGAACGATTCGCGGGATCAGGACCAAGGCGAATCGTTGCGAAATCCGATCGCCATAATTCCATTGCCTCTCCGCGTCACCGCGATGGGGAATGAGGGAGGTTATCATGACGACGATGCTGTCCAGTCGTCGTTCCAAATTTGGGATGACCTGCGTCCAATGCAGTAGCGAGCTGATTGCCCCCGAACGGTCTGAGTTTCGAAATGAGCGGCAAGTCCGTCACCTTTGGCACTGCTGGGAATGCGACTTCTGCTTCGAGTCTCTCATCTCGTTTCCTGCCGTCACCGAGTCAATGAAGAGTATCAAGACAGGGGATGCAATTTTTCCGTCGCTGTTCCCGCCGCTGCTGGTTGCATAAGGCACTCTCGCAGCACTCAAGGTCCCTGTTTTCGGCAGAAAAATCAAACTGAATGCTGCTGCTTTTCCCGCCTCGAACTAATTCGGCGATCTTGAGCTAGATCAAAACCAACAGGGCCGGAAAAGCTGAATGTCATGATGAGGGAAGGGGCAAGATGCCCTCTAACCTGCGATGGAGTAGACAGATGAATCTTCCGAGATTGTGGACCACGGGCCAAGAGGTGACGTGGGATCCGTTCCGTACCATGCGGCGCGAAATGGAAAATGCGCTTCGTGCTTTCGATCAGAATGCATCCTCTCCCGACATTGGGGCTGGCGCGCCGCCGATCAGTGTGGCGGAAACAAAGGATGCCTTCGAAGTGACGGCCGAACTTCCCGGCGTTGACGAGAAGGATATCAAGGTCAGCCTGGACAGTAACCAGCTGGTCATTTCCGGTGAGAAAAAAGCGGAAAGCACGAAAGAAGGAAAGGACTGGCATGTCGAGGAGCGGAGCTTCGGCTCATTCTACCGATCAATGTCCCTACCATTCGAGCCAGAAGATGGAGCCGTCGACGCTCATTTCGACAAGGGCGTACTACATCTGACGATCAAGAAGCCCGCGAAGGCCATCAAGACCACCAAGACGATCGATATCAAGACGGGTGCTCCACCCACGACGGGCAATGCACCGAGGAAGGCCGCTTAAACCCTGGAACCGTTCAAATCGGGGTCACATGTAGCGTGAGTACAATGTTGCGTTCCATCCCGAAGTTGGAAGCCCCAGCCCCGGCTGGGGCTTTTCTTTTGGGACCTCAGCTGGCAGCCCCTTTTCGTCTTTAGAACCGCAGGTGCGATGTCGCCTTGTGGAAGCAGTCGTGAGTAATTGGAATATAGCCTGGCCGTTCGAAGACCCTCGATTGCAAACTGCTGGTGGTCTCAGGCTGGGTGAGGGCTTGGCATGGTATCAGCTTCGCCAGCTTTCGGAGGTTTTGGGCGGTTGCTGCGAGCAGGAACTCATCGCGCGCGCCGTTTGGTCCTCTTAGGACACTCCGAACATAGCTGCTACGATTTTGCGTTGTGCCTTGGCCTGATTGTGTAGTTCCATTCAGGATGGAACTGATCGCCGGTGATGTCGAGGCAGTTCATTGCGGCTTTGCTGACCTTGATGCCCTTCTGGTAGCTGCGCGTGTCGAGCGCGCTTTCGACCTTCAGACCGGTCTTGGTGGTCGTCGCCCCGATCAACTCGACCACGGCAAGGCGATCCGTCAACGGCCGGCCGCGCCAGTTCTGCGTGATGTGGCAGAACAACCGGTGCTCGATCTTGTTCCATTTCGATGTGCCGGGGGGATAGTGTGGACGCGGATCACGAGCCCGGTCTGGTCGGCCAGCTTTTGCAGTTCGAGCTTCCAGAGGCGCACACGCGCACCATTTGAGCCGCCGCAGTCGGCAGTGACCGTCAATTCCCGTGCATTGGGATAGCGCTGTCGTCCCATCCGTTCGAGCCAGCAGCGGATCGACTGCACGGCGAACTCGGCGGTGTCGCTGGTGATCCCGACGCTGACAATCGGTGTTGGCGGTCACATCGTACACGCCATAGGGCACGACCTTGCCGAGCTTCTTGTTCTCGAAGTCGTGCACGTTCACGCGCTGCGGATCGCCTTTGGGACGATAATCAGTTCCGCCATTCTTGAAGTTGCCAACCAGTTCCTTCTTCTTGGTATCGACGGAGATGACGGGTTGTTGTTGGGCCTGCGCCGCAATGACTTTCGAGTTGATGTATTCGAACTGGGCGTTCGGTCGGGATGTTTCGAGCCTTCATCCGCCTTGCGGTTCGACTGGCGCGAGAACCCGAGTTTCACCAACTCTGTGCACACCGTGTCGGCACTAATCGGATGCCCCATCTGCGTCAGGTCGCGGCAAGCTTCTCCATGCTCTTCGACACCCAGATCAACGGTCGCATCGGATCGCCCAGCGTCGCCGGCTCGACCAAGCGCTTGAGCGCGGGGACGAGCCCCGGATCGTTCTCTCAAACCGACCGGCGACCGCCGCCGGCACGGCGAACCTGCCCCTTCGGCAGCGGTTGTGCATCTAGATCTTGCTGCCGCGATGATCGTCGAGCGGGCGAGCCCGTGATTTTCGAGACGATCACCACACCGCCTCGACCAGCGCTCCGCACCTCCGCCGCCGCAAACAAGCGCCGCCCCCGCTCGTCGAGCCGCGAGCCACCGCATCCCATCGCAGCCTAATGGCGGCCTCGTCGATCATGCGACCGACTTACCCCGGTTCGCCGAAAACAGGATCCCCAATACCTGGTTCCGACGCACAATCGGCGGATTACGATTCAGTTATTGTTCGGGTGGCCTTAGTCTGAGCCGATCGAGTTTGAGAATGCGTTTGAGATGGGCGAACAGCATTTCAACTTTCTTGCGCAATCGTCGCGCGGTGCGGCCTTGCCACGAGCCTGCGATCTGGCGCGCCATGTCACGGCGCCTTCATAGATCGATCGCGGCACGTACCGGGCCGGCTCCTTCGGACAGCATCGGGGCTTTAGGCGGCAGGCTTGGCAGTCATACTTGCTCGCGCGGTAGCGTAATGTCGCTCCGTCATTCACACGTGAGCCGGTCGTCGTCAGCATCTTGCCGGCGGGGCAAGAATAGACGTCGCCGACATGGTCATAGGTGAAGTCGTCGCGTGAGAAGGTGCCGTCCTGACGGGTCGACTTATCGAACACGGTCACATGTGGCTCGATGCCATGCTCGTAGACGAGCCATCCGAGCATCTCGGCTGAGCCGTAGGCGCTGTCTCCGAGGAGGCGGGCGGGATAAAGATCGAAGCGATCGAGCGAGCGTTCTATCATGCGTTTTGCGGCCAGGACCTCGGCCTGCCGGATCGCGGTTGTGGCTTCGACATCAACGATGATCGCGTTGTCGACATCGATCATATAGTTGGTGGAATAGGCGAAGAATGCTTGTCCGCCATGGGCTCCGGTCCATCGCGCCGCCGGATCGGCCGGTGAGACGAACTTGGCACGACATCGGTCGCAGCGCCGAAGGCCTCATCGTCGAGCACAGCCATATACTCTTTGACCGCCCGGCCGGTCGCTTCTGGTGGCAGCCCCTTTTCGCCCTCGATCCCTTTCTGCCGATTGGCATCCGCCTTGATTAGACTGGCATCGATCGCAAAGGCTTCCCCGCCGACCAGTCCCTCGCGGATGCAGCGCTGCAGCACCGTCTCAAAGACGCGTCGAAGGAGATCGCTCTCGCGGAAACGGCCATGCCGGTTCTTCGAGAAGGTCGAATGATCGGGGACATCGCCGTCAAGCCCGAGCCGACAGAACCACCTGTACGCCAGATTGAGGTGAACCTCTTCGCAGAGGCGCCGTTCGGACCGAATGCCGAAGCAATAGCCGACGATCAGCATCCGGATCATCAGCTCGGAGCGACCACGGGCGACCCATCAAGCTGTAGAACGGCGCGAGCTCGCGGCGCAGTTCCGACAGCTCGACAAAGCGGTCGATCGATCTTAGCAAATGATCCGCCGGAACATGCGCATCAAGCGAGAAGTTGTAGAACAGCACACCCTGTTCGATTTGCCGTGGTCCCATCATCGACTCAGTTCCTGCTTCTCAACAGCACTAATCAGTGGCTTTCAGCGTTTCAACCGGCGAGTTTTTCAACAGAATCGGAAGCAAAGCGGACATTGAGCAATTCTTACCCCCGGTTTATGAGTACACGGTCTAGTGTTGCCGCAGCACCGGCTAAAATCCGATGCGCATCAAAAAAGGGGAGGTTCGCCGGTGGCCAGCACGCGTCCGCTATCCGAAATTCTGCCGAAGGAAATGACCGAGCTTAGGGTGCGGCCGCTGTTCACGCTGCTGCTGGCCGTGGCGCCGCCGATTAATGTCGGCAGGACGCCCGGCGTCGACCGCCGCGTCGGCGTCATCACCGGCGGCCGCTTTGAAGGCGACCGGCTGCGCGGCGAGCTGTTTCCCGGCGGCGGCAGCGACTGGCAATCGATCCGCCCCGGCGACGGCGCCTGGATGATCAATGTGCGCATCGTGCTCAAGACCGACGATGATCAGATCATCGGCATGCCCTACACCGGCATCCGCCAGGGCCCGAAAGAAGTGCTCGACCGCATCGCCCGCGGCGAGGCGGTCAAGGCCACCGACTACTATCTCCGCATTTCGGCGACGTTCGAGACTGCGTCGGAAAAATACGGCTGGCTCAACAACATCATCAGCATCGGCGTCGGCCATCGCCTGCCCGAGGGGCCGATCTACCAGATGTTCGAGGTGCTGTAGTGGGCCGTGGGCCAGAGCCCTCATTGTAGCCCGCATGAGCGCAGCGAAATGCGGGAATGATGTAAACGCCTGGACGTTGCTCCCGGATTTCGCTTTGCTCATCCGGGCTACATGGATTTATGAATGAGGGGGAGCGCCATGTCCGGCTTTATGCACAATTTCGATCTCACCAATGGCGTCGTTATTCTGCGCCTGATCTGCGGGCTGTTCTTCATCCCCCACATCGTCGGCAAGTTCACCGAGCCGGCGACGCTGAACTTCTTCAAGGCCGCCAAGTTCAATCCGCCGGCGACCTGGATGTACGTCGCCGGCACCATCGAGACCTTGCTGACCATCGGACTGGTATTCGGCATCTACACGCCTTATGTCGCGGCCATCGCCGCGGTCCATTTGCTCGTCGCCGGCGCCGCGACCTACAAGGTGACCAGGAAGTGGATCTGGGTGATCGGCGGCGTCGAGTACTGCGTGTTCTGGATGCTCAGCTGCATAGCGCTCGCCATGTTGACGTGGCCGAAATAGCGACGCAAAAACCGGGCGCGGAAAAAGTCGCGGGAGTGAGCCAGTGATCAAAGCGGGCATCGTCGGACTTGGCTGGTGGGGCAAGACGCTGGTCGAGTTGTGCGAGAACTCTGACGTCATCCGCTTCGTGTCCGGGACCACCCGCACGGTGACGCCGGAGGTCGAGGCGTTCGCCAAGCAAAAAGGCCTGCACCTCGTCGCCGCGTACGACAATATGCTGCATCACGCCGGCGTCGATGCGGTGGTGCTGGCGACGCCGCATTCCATGCATGCCTCGCAGGTGATGGCGGCGGCCGCCGCCGGCAAGCACGTCTACTGCGAGAAGCCATTCACTCTGACCAAGCACGAAGCCGAAGGCGCCGTCGCCGCGGTGCGCCGGGCCGGCGTCACGCTTGCGGTCGGCTATAACCGCCGCTTCCATCCGGAGATGATCAAGCTCCGCGACATGATCCGCGCGGGCGAGCTCGGCACCATTCTGCACGTCGAAGCCACCATGACGTTTCCCAACGCGCTGTCGATCAATCCGAAACACTGGCGCGCCGACAAGGCGGAGACGCCGCTGGGCGGCCTGATGCCGATGGGCGTGCATGCCATCGACGGCATGATCGATCTGTGCGGGCCGATCGATCACGCCTTCGCCCAGAGCTTCCACCGCGCCGCGCCGATCGACGCCGACGACACCACCTCGATCCTGCTGCGGATGAAGGAAGGCATGTCGGGCTATCTCGGCACCATGACCACGACCGGTCCCGGTTTTTCTTTCCAGGTGTTCGGCTCCAAGGGCTGGCTGCGGCTCGAGGGCCTCACCCATGTCGCCGGTGCGTCGTCGGAAGAGCGGCGCACGCGGCTGTTCGGCACCTGCAAGTTCCAGCCGGTGAAGGGCGAGGCCAAGGTGTGGCAGGCCGCGACCATGGACATTTCCCGGGTCGCGCTCGAAGCCTTCGCCACGGCGGCCGCGGGCGGGCCGGCCTATCCGATCCCGCTCGATCAGGTGATCGCCGGCGTCGCCGCCACCGAGGCGATCATCCGCTCGGCCGCCTCGGCCAAGATCGAGCGGGTGCAGTGATTATTACTTCGTCATTCCGGGACGGCGCGGAGCGCCGGTCCCGGAATCCATAACCACCGTCCGTGAATATGGATTCCGGGCTCCTCGCTTCGCTCGGCCCCGGAATGACGGGATACAAACAGGAAGAAACAGGAATCAAAACATGGATCTCGGCAACGGTCTCGGCCATTTGACTTATTCGACGCTGGTGCATCCCGCCGACGACTGGGAGCAGCTGTGGCATTCGCTCAACACCTATCTGCCGAAGGTGAAGGCGCGGATCGCCGGCAACAAATCGTTCGGCGTCTGCATCCGGCTGGCGGCAAAGACGGCGGAGACGCTCGCCCATAGTCCCGCCGAGCGCGCCAAGCTGAAAAAGTTTCTCGCCGACAACGACATGTATATCTACACCGCCAACGCCTTCGTGTACGGCCACTTCAAGGGCGCCGCGGTCAAGGAGGAAGTGTACGAGCCGGACTGGCGCTCCGAGGAGCGCACCCAATACACCATCAACGTGGCCGACATCCTCGCCGATGTCTGCCCGGCGGGGACCGCGCCGTCGATCCAGACCTCCCCGCTCGGCTTCAAGGGGCGGGTCACCGGCCCCGACGTAGTCGCGAGCTACACCAACAATGTGCTGCGCGTCGTCGCCCATCTGATCGCGCTTGAGGTGAAGACCGGACGCACGGTGCGGCTGGCGCTTGAGCCCGAGCCGTTCTGTTTCCTGGAAACTACCGACGAGACCATCGCCTATTTCAGGGATCACCTCTACGCCGGCGCGTCGGTGGAAAAACTCGCCAAGCTCGCGCACATCCCGATCGCCGAAGCCAATGAGGCGCTGCGTCGGCATCTCGGCATCGTCTACGACATCTGCCATCAGGCGGTCGAATACGAGAACATCTCGGAGTTGCTGCAGAAGCTGGTCGATGCCGGCGTGCC
Source organism: uncultured Alphaproteobacteria bacterium (assembly GCA_963709825.1). Taxonomy (GTDB): domain Bacteria; phylum Pseudomonadota; class Alphaproteobacteria; order Rhizobiales; family Xanthobacteraceae; genus BOG-931. The sequence continues at coordinate 196,488 of CAVPXZ010000023.1, read as the reverse complement.
GATCTTCAAGCTGCAGGAAGCCGCGGCGCTCTACGTTCCGGAAGTGACGCAAGGCGCCGTCGATACGCTCAAGCGCTACGCCAAGACCATCTATCTCACCCAGACGCTGGAAAAGCGGAACGGCAAGATCAACCGCTACCTCAATGTCGACGACGCCATCGCCGCCTTCGAAAAGGATCCGGTGGGGCCGCGCGAATGGCGCACCCACATTCACGTGCCGGTGTTCCTCGACGATCTCGGGCAATTCCGCACCACCCGCTTCGCCATCGAGGATGCGCTCAAGTTCCACAAGCAGAAGCCGCTGTCGCGACATCTGGAAGTCGAGACCTACACCTGGGACATGCTGCCCGACAGTCTAAAGACCGGCGACATCGTCGAGTATGTCTGCCGCGAGCTCGATTGGGTGAAGGGCCAGCTGGTCTAGCGATTCTTTTCCCTCCCCGCTTGTGGGGGAGGGTCGGGAGGGGGGTCGTGAGGTGAGCTTAGGGGGGCGCCCACGTTCGCGCCGCCTCACGATCCCCACCCCTAACCCCTCCCCACAAGGGGGAGGGGAACAGTTGGGAGAAGTGCCATGAAAGTCGGATTTATCGGGCTTGGCCGCATGGGCGAAGTCATGGTGCGCCGGCTCCTCGATGCCGGCCATGACGTTGGCGTCTATAACCGCACGCCGGAAAAAATGAAGCCGCTGACCGAGGCCGGCGCCAAGCCGATGGCTTCGATCAAGGCGGCGGCGACGTTCGGCGAGGCGGTCTTCACCATGCTGACCGACGATGCCGCGGTCGCCGACGTGGTCGGCCGGCCCGGCGGCTTGAAGGACTCGCTGCCGAAGGGCGGCGTTCATATCTGCGCCGGCACCCACAGCGTCGCCGCCATTGTGAAGCTCACGGCGCTGCACGCCGAGGCCGGGCAGGTGCTGCTCGCCACGCCGGTGCTCGGCCGTCCCGAAGTCGTCACCGCCGGCAATGCCAGCCTGCTGGTCGGCGGCCCGAACGACAGCGTCGAGCGCCTGCGGCCGCTGTTCACCGCGATCGCCGGCCGCGTGGTCGATTCCGGCAGCGAGCCGGTGTCGTCCGCGGCGATCAAGATTGCGCACAATTTTGTGCTCGGCTGCGCCATCGAAGCCATGGGCGAAGGCATGGCGCTGACCCGCAAATACGGCGTTGCGCCCGACGTGTTCTACAAGGTGCTGACCGAAGGTTTGTTCGCCTGCTGGGCCTACAAGACCTACGGCAAGTTCATCGCCGACGAAAAATATCTGCCGGCCGGCCAGCGCGCCTCGACCGGACTAAAAGACGCCAACCTCGCGCTTGCCGCCGGCGAGGCCAAGGGCGTGCCGCTGCCCAGCGGCAATGTCTGGCGCGACCGCCTCATTGGCGCCGTCGCTCACGGCGAAGGCGAGCACGACTGGGCAGTGATGGCGAAGGATCAGGCCCGGGCCAGCGGACTTACGTAGGGCTTGGATTCGGTTCAATAGTGAGGGATGCATGAGGGGCAAACACCGTAGCTCCTCAGCCGGTTGCGTTTGCCTGAGCCCGGTCGTGCGGTCCCTCCTAAAGAACGCGCCAAAGAAGCGCTGAAACGCAGAAATTTCCGGCAAGAGACGCAGTTTACAGCGGAAGCCTTTATCTTGGCAGAAGCAGTTCCAGCCGGAGGACTATAATGTCCGCCATCATCAAACATCGTCCCCGCCATTGGGTGAGCTGAAGAGGAGGCTTTGTCATGTCAAGTCTGTCCCGACGCGCGTTGCTCGGTTCCGGCGTAACCGGCGGCATTCTCACCGCGGCGGCAGCCGCTGCGGCGGAAGGCGGATTCGGCAACCCCGATCAACCGGCCGAGGGCGCGGTCAACGTCACCAACCCCAAGGCGCTAACCGACCCGGGGCCTCAGGACTCAAGCCTTGCCGGCAACGAGCCAGCTTTTCTCGACCCGCCGGCAACCGACGTCAACGGCATGCCGCAGTTTTGGGCTTCGTTCAATCTTGCTCCCAAGCGAATCCAGAATGGCGGCTGGGCGCGGCAGATCACCCAGGATGACTTCAAGATTTCGACGACCATCGCGGGAGTCAACATGCGGCTGGGCCCAGGCGGCGTCCGTGAGCTTCATTGGCACCAGCAAGCGGAATGGGCCATCATGACTTACGGCAACTGCCGCGTGACGATCCTGGGCCAGAATGGACGTCCGGAAGTGGCCGACGTGAAGGAAGGGGATCTTTGGTATTTCCCGGCGGGCCTGCCGCATTCATTGCAGGGGCTGGATCCTGACGGCGCCGAGTTTGTCCTTGCTTTCGATAACGGGGAATTGTCCGAATTCAACACACTCTTGGTTACCGACTGGATTGCTCATACTCCGCCGGAGGTGCTGGCCAAGAACTTCGGACAGCCCGTCGAGGTGTTCAAGAACATTCCGTTGCACAACAGGTGGATTTACCAAAGCAACGTCCCGGCGCCGCCGCTTGCCTCGGTCGAAGCGCAAATTGCGGCCACCGCCGGCAAGCCACCAAATTCCTTCGTGTTCAGGCTCGGCGATATGCAGCCCAACCGCGAGACCAAGTCCGGCACGGTACGGATCGCCGACAGTGCCAACTTCCTGAATTCGAAAACGATTGCCGCGGCCCGGGTCACGGTTAAGCCGGGTGGGCTGCGGGACATGCATTGGCATCCTAATGCCGATGAATGGGCGTACTTTATCAAGGGCACTGCGCGTACGACCGTTTTCAATACCGGGCCGCAGGCGGTCACCGCGAACTTCCATCCCGGCGATATCGGCTACGTCAGAAAAGGGCTTGGCCACTATGTCGAGAACACCGGCAACACCGACCTTGTGTACATGGAAGTCTTCCGCGCGGATCGGTTTGAAGAGGTGTCGCTGTCCGATTGGCTGGCGCACAGTCCGATAGACATGGTTGCCGAGACGCTGAACATCGATCCGACCGTCATCGCCAAATTTCCCAAGAACAGGCCGGACATCGTCCCGGCCTGATGGGACTTGCTCTTAGGGTGCCCTGTCCCCGCTTTGCCGGGGAGGATGAGGGTCAAGCAAACAGTGGCTTATTGTCCTCGACGAACTGCCGCGGGCGCGGGCCAGCGGGCTGACATGACTTTCCGCCCCCGCGAAGTGAAACGGAGCGGGAGAGGATATGATTACCCGAAAATCGCGCGGCGCCGCTCCAGGCTTGCCGCGGGCCAGAGCTTCTTGGAATTGTAATACGCGTCGAATGCCGGCACGCCGTCGGGCAAGGCGATCCACGGAAGTTTGGAGCGCGTGTAGATGTGGACGTCCGGCGTGAGCGCCGCGGGATCGTCCAGCGTGCCGATGCGCACGAAACGAAGCTTGTCCACGCCGCCGTAGACGCTCCACACCGCGATCTTGCAGGACGGGCAGCGATGGATCACGTGCGGTCGGCCGCTGTCGGTCGGTACCGCCGCGCCTTCGACATTGCCCGACAAGAGTTCGACCCGGTCGGCCTCGATCAGCGCGTTGAGCACGAACGCGCTTCCGGTCTGCCGCTGGCAATCGCGACAATGACAGCAATGCACGAACATCGGCGCGCTCGTCAGCCGATAGCGCACCGCCGTGCACGCGCATCCGCCCTCAAGATTTTCACTCATCAGCTTAAGCAAACATCCCCTTAAAATCCTCGACAAACTGCCGGGTCGTGATCGGCGCGCGTTTCACCAGATCGTGGATCAGCTTGGTGTTCTCGGTCGAGAATCCTCCGGCGGCGCCGATCTTGGCGATGGTGACGAGGTGCGTCACCAGCCAGCCCGGCATGCCGCGCGATTTCATGCCCTGTTCCGCCTGCTCGGGCGTGATCGCCACATAGGCGACCGGTTTGCCCAGCACCTGCGAAAACACTTCCGCGAATTCGCCGTAGGTGGTCCGCTTGCCGGTAAACTCGTAGGTCTTGCCGGCATGCGGCGCTGGATCGATCAGAATGCGCGCGCCGACGGCGCCGGTATCGCGCACGTCGATCAGCGCCACCGGCATATCTTTTGGAAACGACATCACCATCTTGCCGTCGCTCTTGATCGACGCGGCCTGGCCGAGAGCGTTCTGCATGAACAGGCCCGGACGCAGGATGGTCCATTTGATGCCGCTCTCGCGCAGCTTTTTTTCGATCGCGTGATGGCTGCGGCCGACCACGGACTCGGAATCCGCCACCGCCACCGCCGGCCCGCCGCCGACCCGAACCAGATATTTGACGCCGGCCTTGAGCGCTGCGTCGAGCACGTTGTTCTGCTGCTCGACCATGCCCGGATTATGCCCGGTGACCACGAACACGCTCTCGACGCCGGTCAGCGCCTGCTGCAGCGCGGCCGGGTCGGTCAATTCGGCGATTGCCGTTTTTATGCCAGCGCCGAGGACTTCGCGCGCCTTGTCCGCATTGCGAACAACGGCGATTGGGTCTTGGCCCAGCGCTTTAAGCTCTTTGACCACCGCCCGCCCGGTATTTCCGGTCGCACCGACAACAGCAATCGTCATGGTCGTTTCCTGCCCACTGATTTGATTTCGTGCTAGCCCGACCAGCTTTTAGAGCATGATCCGGAAAAGTGGAAACCGGTTTTCCGGAAAGATCAGGCTCCACTATAAAACGGCCCGTGAAAATCCCCGTTTGCGCCGCTTGCGCCGCTTGCGCTAAACGTCTTGCCGCTGGTTCCCTTTCGCCCCATCGCAGAGAAAAGCCGAGGAAACGACCGATGAAATATAACCGCCCGCAAGCGACCGCGTCCTGGGGCACGATGGCCAAGGACTGGGAGAGGGGCATCGATTACGATCGCCTGCACAAGGAGCGGGTCAAGCGCGCCCAGGCGGCGATCCGCCACGCCGGCCTCGGCGCCGTGCTGGCGTTCAATTTCGACAATATCCGCTACATCACCGGCACCCATATCGGCGAGTGGGCGCGCGACAAGTTCATGCGTTATGCATTGTGTCCGGTGGTCGGCGAGCCGATGCTGTGGGACCCGGCGCCGCCGGCCAAGCGCATCTCCTCGCCGTGGATCGCCGACAATGTCGCCGCCCCGATTTCAACCATGCAGGGCGGGCTGCCGCCGCAGCTCAACATCCAGGGCGACTTCGCCCGGCAGATCAAGAAAGTCTTGGTCAAGCTCGGCATCGACAAGGAGCCGATCGGCATCGATCTGATGGAATTGCCGATGCTGCGCGCGCTGGAGAAGGAAGGCATCGAGGTGGTCGACGGCCAGCAGGCGATGCTCGACGCCCGCGAAGTCAAGACCGCCGACGAGATCGAGCTTCTGAAAATGGCCTGCGCCATGGTCGACGCCACCTATGTCGACATCGCCCGCGCCATCCGCCCCGGCACCCGCGAGAACGAATTGGTCGCGATCGCCAACGACCGGCTGTTCCGCATGGGCTCGGAGCGGGTCGAGTGCGTCAACTCGGTGTCGGGCCAGCGCGGCCGGCCGCATTCGCACACCTTCTCCGACCGCATGATCCAGCCCGGCGACATGGTGTTCCTCGACATCATGCATTCGTTCAACGGCTATCGCACCTGCTACTACCGCACCTTCATCTGCGGAGAGCCCAACAAATATCAGATCGACGCCTACGAGACCGCGTCGAAATGGATTTCCGCCTCGATCGACCTGATCCGCCCCGGCATCACCCCCGACCAGGTGGCGCAGGTGTGGCCCGACGCGCAGGACTTCGGCTACCGCGACGAGGCCGAGGCGTTCCTCTTGCAATACGGCCACGGCGTCGGCCTGTCGCTGTGGGAGCGGCCGATCATCTCTAAGCGCTACACCGGCCAGAACACGCCGCTCAAGGAAGGCATGGTGTTCGCGCTCGAAACCTGGAAAGGCGCCGAGGATGGCTCCGGCGCCGCCCGCATCGAGGAAGAAGTCGTCGTCACCAAGGACGGCTGCCAGATCATCACCAACTTCCCCTCGCACAAGCTGATCTCCTGCGGCCTCCCCGGCTGCGACGTGTGGTGAAACTTCCCTCTCCCGTTCGGGAGAGGGCGGGTGAGGGGGCGTTTTTCCAATCGTCATTGCCGGACTTGATCCGGCAATCCATGCTGAGCCGCAGTTCAGCATGAACCACCGGGTCAAGTGTCTCCGGGCTGAACATCAAGCCCGGTGGTGACGAGATGCAGGATACCACCCATTCTTGCCCCCGGCTTCTCAGCTTAGTCTTGACATTTTATTCCGCACAATTTTTAGTTTCACCGCCCACAGGCAGACCTGTCGTCGCGTATCGCGGCGTATGAAAACAATGTCGGGCACGCTGCTCCGACTGTAGTTCCTTGTGCAAATAATGTGGCAACACCTCAATGCATAAGAGTGCCTGTGGGCGTCCATCACCCTGGGGGCTGATTGTCTAGTTTTGATCGTCTCCGCAAAGCGGGAAGCCTTGGCGAACTTGCTCCGCTTCTTGGTTTCACCCCGCAAGGGCTGTCGTTCGTCTTATATAAGGCCAAGCCCGAAACGTTTTACACGACCTTTGAGATACCGAAAAAGGGAGGAGGCCTTCGCAAAATCCATGCGCCACAGCAAGCTCTGAAACTGTTGCAAAAGCGCTTGGCTGATTTTTTGTACGCCTGTTTGCACGAGATCGAAGCTAAGTACCCCGTTCGAACAATTGTCTCCCACGGTTTCGAAAAGGGCCGCTCAATCGTCACGAATGCATCGGCACACCGTAGACGCCGTTACGTGTTGAATTTGGATATCGCTGATTTCTTTGGCTCAATTAATTTTGGACGAGTAAGAGGCTACTTCATACACGATAAAGATTTTGCTTTGAAACCACCAGTCGCTACTGTGATTTCACAGATCGCGTGTCATCAGAATGCCCTGCCACAGGGTAGTCCCTCTTCGCCGGTCATTTCCAATCTGATAGGCGCAATTCTAGATCGACGCCTCATTGTGTTGGCCAAGCGATACGGATGTACTTACACGAGGTACGCGGACGACCTGACGCTTTCAACGCACCTCCGCCAATTTCCAAGGGCGTTAGCGTCCGAAAGATTGGCCCGCTCAAACGAATGGCGTTTGGGTTATGCTCTCAAACGTGAAATTCGCTCTGCTGGGTTTTCCATCAATCCTACAATCGCTACACCCCCGATGACCAGAGCGTTTGCAGATGACCACTTTGGATTTTCTAAAACAATCCCGATTGCCACTGCGAAACTTGCTGCAATGGCCGCCGACAACAAGATGACATGGGGCAGAAAAGGATCGAGTGAGCCAGAGAAAAACGCACTCATTTATCTCTACCTCTGCGCAGCAATTGGCTGGTTTGTGGTGGCTATAATTGCGGCCGCGAAGTTTCTGTGGCTTCGCAAATACCCGCCATATAGAGGGCTAAAATGGAAGCTCTAGTTGTTCCTCTTTCATTTCGCTGGCCTCGTTTGTCTCTAGCTGAGGCGGATGCCAGTGACCACGCCTCAGCAGCCTGCTATCGCCGTATCAAAAATGTCGGGATTCATGCGGTTGTTGTAACGGAACTGAAACTCGGCGACGTACAGCGCCAGATATTTTTCGCTGACTTGGTGAAACGTGCCGACAACGCCGCGTTTGAAAATCGACCAGAAGCCTTCAATCGTGTTGGTGTGAACTGCGCCAACAACGTATTGGCGCACTTCATGGTGCACTTTCTGGCGCGGATACTCCCTCAGTCCGTCATAAACGCCGTGGGCGTCGGTCGCCAGCAAGCTAACTTTGTCGGAAACAACTTCGCGCACGAAACTTTGCGCGGCCTTGGCCGTAACGCTTTTCAGAACGCGGGCGATGACGTTGCCTTGGCGCTCTACGGCACCGATGACGGGGATTTTGCCAGTGCCAGCGCCACCCGTGCCTTTGTGGCGCTTGTGGGCATGGCGGTTGTAATCCTTGCCACCAATCCAAGTTTCATCGACTTCGACAATGCCGCCGAGTTTTTGTTCGGGAGCAATCAGAGCCGCGCGGATTTTGTGGCACATGGAATGGGCCGTCTCGTAGCTCCCAAAGCCCATCATGCGTTGAATTTGGAGGGCGCTCATTCCCTTCTTGCTGGCGAGCATCAAATGGGCGACGCGATACCAATCTCTGAGAGGCTTTTTAGTGTTCTCAAAGATGGTCCCGCTGAGACAAGAGAACCGATAACCCTGCGGTGCGCAGGCGCGGCACTGCCAGTGAAATGGCTTGTAGCTAGAGGCGTCGTACAGGTCGGTATTGCCACAACGCGGGCAATGAACGCCTTCCGGCCAGCGACGCGCGATCAGGTAGCGGAAACACGCCTCATCGTCACCGATAGGAAAGCGGTCCTCAAACTGCCGAGTGGTCATCTGCGAGACCGGCTTAGGACGTTTTGCGGGTGCAGATGCGCCGCGAGAAGGATTTTCCTCTACCTCTCCCCGCGCGCGGGGAGAGGTCGGAGTGAGCGGAGCGAACGAGGGTGAGGGGGCGCCGCCGCGATTCTGAGCCCAGCGGAAAGGCCCCCTCATCCCGACCTTCTCCCCGCGTGCGGGGAGAAGGAGCAGATAGTGGGCGCAACGGCCCAGCCTTTAGGTAAACAAGCCCTAAACGACGCTGCGGTCGCGCTTTTGATTCATGAAAAAGTGAAGCCTCTTTGGCAATGCTGCTTTGCAGAGGTCGCATTTGAGCAAGCCCGCCAAGTCATTCTCTCCGTTCGCATTGACAGCAACGTCGGCGCGGGAAATCACCGACGTGCTGGTGATTTTCTCCATCTGCCTCGTTGCCTACATGGCGGTCGCGGAATGGGGCGGCATGCTGATCCTGGGGAAGGTTCTCGGCACCCAGCCCGAAACGCCGTCGTTCATGTATTTCTTCGGCGTGGCACTGGTGGTGTTCAGCCTCCGGCGCATCGGCGACCAGCGCGGCGAGCGGGCCAAGCGTCTCGCCGCCGAGCAGCACGCGCAGACGATGTCGATGCGCGATCCGCTGACGCAGTTGCCCAACCGCCGCCAGTTCCAGACCGACGTCAGCAATGTGCTGAAAGACTCCGACAACAAGATGAGCGTCCTGTTGCTCGGTCTCGACCAGTTCAAAAAACTCAACGAGGTTTACGGGCACCTCGGCTGCGACGAGGCGTTGTTGCAGATCGGTTCGCGGATCCGCGAGCGCGCCGCGCCGGGTGACTTTTTTGCGCGGATCGGCGACGACGAGTTTGCCCTGTGCCTCGCGGGCGGCGACCCCGAACACGCGCGCAGGATCGCCTGTTCGCTGGTCGACGCCGCCAAGGCGCCGGTCCAGATCGGCATCGAGCAGCACACCATCGGCGCCAGCGTCGGGATCGCCCAGGCCGGCCGCGGCCACGTGACGGTCGATGAGCTGTTGCGCTGCGCGCACGTCGCATTGTCCCGCGCCCGCGCGATTCACACCGAGTATTGCTTCTTCGACCCGAAAATGGACGCCCACATCCGCGAGCGGTCGCTGCTGGAGAAGGACCTGAAAGCGGCGATCGGCGGCGACGGGCTGCGGCCGTATTATCAGCCCATCGTCGACCTGAAATCGCGGCGGATCGTCAGCTTCGAGAGCCTGGCCCGGTGGCACAATCCGGTGAGTGGCCTGATCCTGCCGGACACGTTTATCCCGCTCGCCGAGGAGCTTGGCATCCTGGACCTGGTGTCGGGTCAGCTGTTCGGCGATGCCTGCCGCGACGCCGTGAACTGGCCCGAGGACATCTCGCTGACCTTCAATTTTTCGCCGTCGCAGCTCAGCGACCGGACGTTCGCCGACGCCATTCTCACCGTCCTGCACGATACCGGCTTGCCGCCGCATCGCCTCGAAGCGGAAATCACCGAAAGCGCTCTGGTCGAGGACCTGGAAGCCACCCGCCACGCCATCCAGACGCTGCGCAATGCCGGCGTCCGCATCGTGATCGACGATTTTGGCACCGGATATTCGAGCCTCTATCACCTGTACGAGTTGCGGTTCGACAAGCTCAAGATCGACAAGCGCTTCATCCAGGACCTTGTCGTCACCGGCGAAAGCGGGGTTTTTATTCGCGCCATGGTCGGCCTGAGCAAAGGCCTGAACCTGTCGGTCACGGCCGAGGGCATCGAGACCGAGGCGCAGGCGAGGGCGGTCTTCGAGCACGGCGTCGATCAAGCCCAGGGCTATTTGTTCGGCAAAGCCGTGCCGGCCGCTCAGGTGGCGCAGCTCCTTTCGGTGCCGGTGCAGCTCGTGGCCTGACGGCCCCGTTCGTGCCGACCTGGAGGGGGCCCTACAAACAGCGCTGAGGGTGTATAGATGCGCTTCACCCGGCTGCTTTTGCGGCCGATCTCTCCGCGCGCATTGGCAGAGGCGAAAGAGGCGCTTTGTCCCACACCCCCATCACCATTCTCACCGGCTTTCTCGGCAGCGGCAAGACCACGCTGCTCAATCGCGCGCTGCGCGATCCGGCGATGGCGAATACCGCGGTGGTGATCAATGAATTCGGCGAAATCGGCCTCGATCATGCGCTGGCGGCGCAGAGCGACGACACGATCATGGTGCTGGAGAACGGCTGCCTATGCTGCACTGTGTTCGGCGATCTGGTCACCACGCTCAACAATCTGTATCACGCCCGCGAGGCCGGGGAGATTCCGCGCTTCGACCACGTCGTGATCGAAACCTCGGGGCTGGCCGATCCGTCGCCGCTCATTCAGGCGTTCTTGTCCGACCCGACGCTGGCCGGGCTTTATCGCATCGGCACCGTGGTGGCGACGGTCGATGCGGTGAACGGTCCCGCTACGCTCGACAACCACGTCGAGTCCGTGCGCCAAGTGGCGCTCGCCGAGCACATCCTCATCACCAAGCTCGATCTGGTCGATCCGGAAAAGGCGCGTGCCGCGGAGGCTGAGCTGACCGCGCGGCTCCGCCGCCTCAATCAAGCGGCGAAAATCACGCGCATCGACGATAGCCCCCACCCTTCCCCTCCCCCGCTTGCGGGGGAGGGTAGGGAGGGGGTTGTCGGCCTGTTGCGCGCCGAGGGCCTCGATCCCGCCGACGCCAAGGCCGACGCGCGCGCCTGGCTCAACGCCGCCGCCTACGAGCAGGTCGACGAACACCATCACGATCATGACCACGATCACGCGGATCACGACCATCACCACCTGCACGATCGCGACATCGCCTCGTTCTGCTTTATCCGCGAGCAGCCGATCCCGCGCGAAGCGCTGCGTCTGCTGCTCGATGCCCTGCAGCAGAATCTCGGACCGAACCTGCTGCGAGTGAAAGGCATCGTGCACGTCGCCGAAGAGCCGGACCGTCCGGCCGTGATCCAGGGCGCGCAGCATCTGCTGCATAATCTGTCTTGGCTCGAGCACTGGCCGGACGCTGACCGCCGCAGCAAGATCGTCTTTATCACCCAGGGGTTCGACCGCGCCGAAGTCGAGGATATGATCGCGCTGCTCGACCGGGTAGCAACACGCACCGCCGCCGCCCGCGCGCGGGCACAGGCGAACCAATGAGCGGGCGGCAAACGCCCTCGTCATTGCGAGCGCAGCGAAGCAATCCAGTAAAGCTTCACGGTTCTGGATTGCTTCGTCGCTTTGCTCCTCGCAATGACGTCTGAAAACCGGGGGGACCATGACCAAGGCATTTCCTAAAGATCGCCTGGCGAAGCGGCAGATGCTGCTCGAAGCCGTCGAACGCATCGGCGAAACGCTGCGCGCGTCGGGACCAAAGAGCGAAGAACTCGGCACGCTCGCACCTGAAGCAGTCAACGCGCTGCGCGATGCCGGCCTGTTCCGGCTCAAGCTGGTCGCCGAGATAGGCGGCGCCGAGGTCGATCCGGTGACCGAAATGCTGGTGCTGGAAGCGATCGCGTATCACGATTTTACCAGCGGCTGGTGCACCATGGTCGGCGCCACCGGCGTCGCCTCGCTCGGAACGTTCCTGTCGCCAGCCGGGCTCGACCAGGTGTTCGTCAACGGTCACATCCCGACCGCCTCGATCTCGTTCTTTCCCGCCGGCCGCGCGGTGCCTGAAGGTGACGGCTACCGTGTGACCGGGCGCTGGCGCTTCAACAGCGGCATCCATCACGCCGAATGGGTCGTCGGCGGAACGATCGTCGAAGGCGTACAAGGCGCGAACGGCGGCCCGCTCGTGATCTTTACCGCTTTCCCCAAGAAGGACGTCACGCTCTACGACAATTGGGGCGGCGTGGTCGGCTTGCGCGGCACCGGCTCCTGCGACTGCTCGGTGGAGAATTATTATCTGCCGAAGGAGCTGACTTTCGTCTGGGATCTGATGAATCCGAAGCCGCTGCGCGGCGGGCCGTCCTATCTGTTTCCGCCGTTCAGCTATGTCGCCAAGGAGCACGGCTCGGTCGCCATCGGCGCCGCCCGGCGCGCGCTCGACGAGCTGATCAAATTGGCCACCACCACGCGCGGCACGTATCGCTCTTCCAAGCTCGACGAACGGCAAGTGGTGCATCGCTTCATAGGCCAGGCCGATTTGAAAATCCGCGCTGTGCGGGCGCTGCTGCACCAGCGCTACGAGCGATTGTTCGAGGGCATCGGCGCCGGGAAGCTGCCGGACGCCGCAGCGATCGGCGATGTGCGCGCCACCGCGCTTTACGCGACCGACATCGCCATCGACACGGTGACCCAGGTGTTTCATTTCGCCGGAGCTTCCGGCCTGCATCATCCGCACGTCATCGGCCGGCTGTTGCGCGACCTCAACACCGCCGGATTGCATCAGGTGATGAGCGACACCGCTTACGAAAACCACGGCAAGTTCCGTCTGGGCCTGCCGGCCGATCCGATGTCCTGACGCGGGCGAGGGTGGAATGTCGGGGAACGGATACGATCACATTATCGTTGGCGCCGGCTCCGCAGGTTCGGTGTTGGCCAACCGGCTCTCCGCTAAGCCCGAGGTGAAGGTATTGCTGCTCGAAGCCGGCGGCTCCGACAAATCTCTGTTTGTGCGCATGCCCGGCGGCATCGCCAAGCTCGATACGCCGCGGTTCGGCTGGCAATACGAGACTGCGCCGCAGCTGGCGATGAACGGCCGGCGCATGTACCAGCCGCGCGGCCGGCTCCTGGGCGGATCGAGCTCGGTCAACGCCATGATCTACATGCGCGGCCAGCCGGCGGACTACGACCACTGGCGCCAGCTCGGCAATGCCGGCTGGAGCTATGCCGACGTGCTGCCTCTGTTCAAGAAAGCCGAGCGCAACGAGCGCCTGCACGACGAATTCCACGGCGACGACGGCCCGCTCAACATCGCCGAGCGGCCCTACACCAATCTGCTGAGCCATGCGTTCGTCGAGGCGGCGCAGCAGGCCGGCGTGCCGTTCAATCCGGATTTCAACGGCGCGGCGCAGGTCGGCTGCGGTCTGTTTCAAGTGACGCAGAAAAACGGCGAGCGCTGGAGCGCGGCCTCGGCCTATCTGCATCCGGCGGCGGCGCGGGAAAATCTCACGATCGTCACCAAGGCGCGGGCCACGCGCGTGCTGATCGAGAAGAGCCGCGCCATCGGCGTCGAGTATATCCGCGGCGGCAAGCGGCACACGGTCCGCGCCGCGCGGGAAGTCGTGCTCGCCGGCGGTTCCATCAACTCGCCGCAGCTTCTTCTTCTTTCCGGCGTCGGGCCGGCCGAAGAATTGCGGGCACTTGGCGTGCCGGTGACGCTCGACCTGCCCGGTGTCGGCAAGAACCTGCAGGATCACCTCAACGTCAATATCCTGCGGCGCGCCAAGCGCGGCACGACGCTCGACGGCAAGAACCGCGGCCTCGCTCCGCTCGGCGTCCTGCTGGAGTTTTTGCTGTTCCGCACTGGGCCCGGCACCAGCAATGTCGCCGAGGCTGGCGCCTTCGTGTGCAGCGGGCTTGGCGCGGCGACGCCCGACATTCAGTACCACTTCATCCCGGCGCAGGTGGTCAATCATGCCCGCACCCGCCTGGATGGCGACGGCGTCACGCTGCATGCCTGCTGCCTGCGGCCGCAGAGCCGTGGCGAAATCCGTCTGGCCTCCACCGACCCGATGCAGCCGCCGGTGATCGACCCGAACTATCTCGCCGCGCCGTATGATCTGAAAATCCTGATCGACAGCATCCGTCTCGGCCGCGAAATCTTGGCGGCGCCGGCGTTCAAGCCGTGGCTCGGCGAGGAGCGGCTGCCGGGCGCCGCACAGCAATCCGACGCCGAGCTCGAAGCCTTCATCCGGGCCACTGCTGAGACCGAGTACCATCCGGTCGGCACCTGCAAGATGGGACGCGATCCGATGGCGGTCGTCGACGAGCGGCTCTGTGTGCACGGCATCGATCGCCTGCGCGTCATCGACGCCTCGATCATGCCGACACTGGTGTCCGGCAACACCAACGCGCCGACCATCATGATCGCCGAGAAGGGCGCGGCGATGATGCTGGCCGGCGGGTAGCCGGCGGTGATGCTGGCGGTCTGGATCATCAGGAACCTGTCAGGACATACGGCATTCCAGTCATCTATGACGGCGACGGCACGCCGATCTTGGCAACGGCGCGACCGCGTGTGATTGATGGGAAGGGTACGCAGGCGGGGAATAATGGATCTCATTCTCAGAAACGCGCGCATAATCGGCGCCGAGCATGTACTGACCGACATCGGCATCGTCGGCGGACGGATCGCCGCCATCGAGCGCCGGCTCGCGGCCGAGGGCGAAACCATCGATCTCGGCGGCCGGCTGGTGTCGCCGGGTTTCGTCGAGACGCACATTCACCTCGATAAATCCAGCATCCTCGACCGGGTTAAATCGGACAAGGGCGACCTTGAAGAAGCGATCGCCGAGGCCGCCAAAGCCAAGGCGAGCTTTACGCCCGAGGACGTTCATGCCCGCGCCGTCCGCACGCTGGAGAAGGCGATCCTGCAGGGCACGACCCACATGCGCACCCATCTTGAGGTCGATCCCGGCGTCGGGCTTCGCAGCCTTGAGGGCGTGTTGCCGCTGATCAAGGAATACTCCTGGGCCATCGACTTGCAGATCTGCGTGTTCCCGCAGGAGGGCTTGCTCAACAATCCCGGCACTGACGAGCTTCTGGTCGCGGGGCTCGATCGCGGCTGCCGGGCGATCGGCGGCGCGCCCTATGTCGACAGCGATCCGCCGGGCCAGATCGACCGTATCTTCGCGCTCGCCCGCGAATACGACGTCGACATCGATTTTCATCTTGATTTCGGCCCGACCGCCGACGGCATGACCTACGATCACGTCTGCCGGCGCACCGAGGAATTCCACTATGGCGGCCGGGTTGCCGTCGGTCACGTCACCAAGGCGACGAGCCTTTCGCCCGCGGCGTGCGACGCCATGGCTAAGCGGCTCGCCGACGCCGGCGTGGCGCTGACCGTACTGCCATCGACCGATCTCTATCTGATGGGCCGCCAGCACAAGCACGATTACAACGTCACCCGCGGCGTCGTGCCGGCGCACCGGCTGCTGCACCTCGGCGTCAACTGCTCGCTGTCGAGCAACAATATCCTCAACCCGTTCACGCCGTTCGGCGACTGCTCGCAGATGCGGATGGCGAATCTGTACGCCAATATCTGTCAGGTCGGAAAACAGGCCGGCATGCGCGAGTGCTTCAACATGGTGACGCAGCGGCCGGCGCGGATGATGCGGCTTACGGATTACGGGCTCGCCGTCGGCAACTCGGCCGACCTCGTCGTGCTCGATTCCACAAGCCCGGAAATGGCCGTCGCCGAGTTGACGCCGGTGCTCTACGCCTTCAAGCGCGGCCGCAAGACCGTGTCGCGGCAACCGGCGACGCTGCACCGCCCGCAATGATTCCGACTGATCCGTACAACGCCTTTTGCCGCCACACGCATGTCGCGCTCGACGGCGCACCCGGCGGTCCACTGCACGGCCTGACCTTCGCGGTCAAAGACGTGTTTGACATTGCCGGCCAACGCACCGGCAACGGCAATCCGGTCTGGCGCGAAACCCATGCGCCGGCCGCGCGCACCGCGTCTGCGGTCGAGCGCCTGCTCGCCGCGGGCGCCCGCATGATCGGAAAGACCCACACCGACGAAATGGCTTACAGCCTCAATGGCGAGAACGTGCATTACGGTACGCCGACCAATCCCAGCGCGCCGGGACGAATTCCGGGCGGCTCCTCGAGCGGATCGGCGGCCGCCGTCGCGGGCGGGCTGGTCGATTTCGCGCTCGGCACAGATTGCGGCGGCTCGGTTCGCCTGCCGGCGAGCTATTGCGGGATTTACGGCATCCGCACCACGCACGGCCTCGTTCCCGCCGACGGCGTGGTCGATCTGGCCGCGAGCTTCGACACCGTCGGCTGGTTTGCGCGCGACGCGCAGATGATGCAGCGGCTCGGCGAAGTGCTGCTGCCGCCTGCGCGGGACTTCGTGCCCAAACGTTTGCTGATCGCCGAGGACGCATTCGCATTCGCTGGAGTTGAGATGATTGTGGCGCTCGGCGATGCGGTGGCGCGCCTCAAGGCAGCGTTTACCGATCACCGCGCGGTCCGGGTCTATAGCGGCGATCCCGCGGCGTGGCCGGGTATCTTTCGCATCCTGCAGGGTGATGAGATCCGCCGCCGGCACGGCGCCTGGGTCGACGAACACAATCCGAGCTTCGGTCCCGGCATCGCCGAGCGCTTCCAGTGGACGCGCAGCATCGATCCCGCCGAAGTCGAACGTATGCGGCCGCTCCGCGAGGCCGTTGCGAACCACATGGACGCGCTGCTCGGCGATGACGCGATTCTGTGCCTGCCGACGGCGCCCGGTATCGCGCCCAGACTGGCGACGCCAGCCGCCGAGCTGGAAGCGTTTCGCGCCCGGGCGTTCGCCTTGCTGTCGATTGCGGGCCTCGCCCGCCTGCCGCAACTCTCGCTGCCGCTCGGCACGATGGACGGCTGCCCGCTCGGCGTTTCGCTGATTGCGCCGCGCGGCCGCGACCGCGGCCTGCTGGATTGGGCCGCGGCTTACCCCGGCAAATCTACGCGATAGTCGTACGGAACCGCCGGCTGATACTCGCCGGCGTAAGCACGCCGTAGCAATTCCTGCTGCGACATGCCGGCCGCCCGCGCCGCCACCATCTTGGCGGGAACGACAAACTTGCCGATCGGGTCGGCCCTGAACTCCGCCGAGTCGCGCATCCACGCCTTCGACTTGTTCCAGTCGCCGAATACGTCGGCCTGCAGCTCGACGCTGTTGCCGTCCGGGTCGACGTAATAGAACGACAACGTCATGCCGTGGTGCACCGCCACGTGCGGCTCATAGCCGTAGTCATCGTGGAGCCGCTGCCAGGTATCGAGCAGATCGTCGACCGACGCGTACTCGAAGGCGAGGTGGTGCAAGCCGGCGAATTTGCGGAACTCGGGGTTGTCGCGAAACTGCGGATTGCCGACGATCGAAATCCGGTGATTGGCTGCGTCATTGCTCAGGAACGCAATGCCGGGGGCTTGAAACACCGCTTCGGTGCCGACCACTGCGGCGTACCAGTCGATCATCTCCTGCATCCGGGCCGTCTTCAGAAGCGCATGGTGGAAGACCGGGCGTTTAATCGCTTTGCTCATGACTTTGACTTTCTCCCTACAGACTTCTGGCGATGAGCAGCTTCATGATTTCGTTGGTTCCGGCATAGATGCGCATCACCCGGGCGTCGCGGTACATCCGCGAGATCGGGTACTCGTCCATATAGCCATAGCCGCCGAACAATTGCAGGCAGCGATCGACGATCTTGCCGACGAGATCGGTGTGCCAGTATTTCGCCATCGAGGCGGTGACGGTGTCGAGCTCGCCCTTCACGTGCCGTTCGATGCAATGATCCAGAAAGACCTTGGCGACGGTCGCCTCGCTCTTGCATTCGGCCAGCACGAATTGCGTGTTCTGGAAGTCGATGATCTTTTTGCCGAATGCTTGGCGCTGCTTGACATAGTCGATGGTCAGAGCGAGCGCGCGCTCGATCATGGCGACGGCGTGCGTCGACACGATTAGCCGCTCCTGCGGCAATTCCTTCATCAGCTGATAGAAGCCCTGGCCTTCCTCGGTTCCGAGCAGGCTTTCGGCCGGCAGCGCCACGTCCTCGAAGAACAGCTCCGAGGTGTCGGCGGAATCCATGCCGAGCTTTTTCAGCTTGCGGCCGCGGCGAAAGCCTGACGCATCGGCGGTCTCGACCACCATCAGCGAGACGCCCTTGGAGCCCTGCTTCGGATCGGTCTTGGCGACGACGACGATGAGGTTGGCGTGCTGACCGTTGGTGATGAAGGTTTTGGAGCCGTTGAGCACATAGCCGTTGCCGGAGCGCTTCGCGGTCGTGCGCACGCCCTGCAGATCGGAGCCGGTGCCCGGCTCGCTCATGGCGATGGCGCCGATCATTTCGCCGGTGGCGAGCTTCGGCAGCCAGCGCCGCTTCTGCTCCTCGGTGCCGTAGTGGAGGATGTACGGCGCGACAATGCCGGAATGCAGCGGCGCGCCGAAAGTATCGAAGCCGGCCAGCGCATATTCGCGGTCGATCACCGCTTCATGCGCGAAGCTGCCGCCGGCGCCGCCGTATTCCTCCGGCATCGAGGCGCAGAGCAGGCCGGCGGCGCCGGCCTTGGTCCACACCTCGCGCGGATAGAAGTGGTCTTCGTGCCATTTTTCCAGATGCGGAACGAATTCGGCGGCAAGGAAGCGCCGCGCCTGGTCTTCGAGGAGGACCACATCCTCGGTCATCCACGCTGGCCGCGGCAGATTGAGTGCCTCGTTCATGGTCGTTCACCCGGTGACTAAGATCGTTATTGCTATCAGTCGCGGCAGATGACGTCTACAAGACGCGAAGGTGGGAGCTTATTGAACAATCAAGTAAGGAATGGCGCGCCCGAAGAGAGGGAAAAACACCGCTCTTTTGCCAATACACTTGCTAACTATCACCAATCATTTGCTTTGCCCTCCACATGGGAACGTTTTTCTAAGGCCCGCCAAAAGCACAATTCCTATTGGCATGTCATCGGGCGTCGGATTGCTCTTCGCTTCGCGCATCAAAACGTCGTCGGCTTGATCGGGAGTAAGCGCCATCTTCGGTGGCAGGCAGAACAATGGCGCCGCGCCGCTACGGGCGAGAGCGGTGTTGAAAATGATAAGGCCATCCTTCAAGCCGTCCAAATAAACCGCATTGAGGATGTGTTGCGCTTCATCCGTTGGCTCTGTGTAGTTCTTGAACCGTAAAGTCGCAGCGTCCGCACTTGAGGCAACGCACAAAGCGATTGCCGCACACATCCCCCGCTTAATCATCACACTCTCTCCGCCCGCGCCGCTTCCTGTAGATGCGATTTGTTCTGGCGATGCCCAAGCGGCTTCCCATGCCGATCTACAGTTAATGAAATTCAAACGGTGTGGCCTTTCCGTCTATGTCGCCTTGCCCTGTCGCCGATGACCATCGCCAGTGTCGCCAAATTGTCGGCTAAGTAATCGATTTTGGTAGGTGGCGCGCCCGAAGAGATTCGAACTCCTGACCCCCAAATTCGTAGTCTGGTGCTCTATCCAGCTGAGCTACGGGCGCGATTGAGGCGTCGCTTTCGGGAAATCCACCGGCTGCCGATGCCGATTGCGGCGCGTGCCATAGCTATAGATTTCGGGCCCTATTGGCAAGCGTTTGGCGGCAGCCCGGCGGCGCCGAAAACAGCCGTAACTGCCGTATGATATGAAGTAAGGTCATTGTCCGATGAATGGCGTGGAGTAGGAGCGTGTGGCGACCCCCGCAGCGGATTAGATACGAAGCCTCGATCGGCCACGTGCCGTCGGCGGCGGAAGCGGCGGCGTCGAGTCTGTTCTCCCCGGTCGACATCGGTCCGGTGCGCCTCGCCCAGCGGACCTGGGTTCCCGCCATGGTGCCGTGGCGGGCGACCGAAGAAGGCTATGTCACCGACGAGGTGATTGCCTGGTACGAGCGCTTCGCGCGCGGCATGCCGGGTGCGATCGTGGTGGAGGCGACCGGCATTCGCGATGTGCCGAGCGGGCCGCTGCTGCGCATCGGGCACGATCGTTTCCTGCCCGGATTGCGCCGCTTGGTCGAGACGGTTCGAACAGCAAGCGGGGGGCGCACGCGCCTGCTCATTCAGCTGATCGATTTTCTCGCCATCCGCCGCCGTCCCGAGCGGCAGAAATTCCTCGAGCGCTTCCTTGTCGTTACCGATCGCCATCGCGCCGCGCTCGGCGAGCCGAAGCTTCCCGATTCCGAGGTCCGCGCGCGGCTACGCGCCATGAGCGAGGACGAACTCGCCCGCGTGCTCGCGCCGGACGAATGGGAGGCGCTGCAATTCGGCTATCGCGAGCGCGTGACCGACATGCAGCATGCGCACGTCCGCAATTTGCCACAGGTGCTGCCGGGTCTGTTCGCCGAAGCCGCGCTCCGCGCCGAAACGGCAGGGTTCGACGGCGCCGAGCTGCATTACGCGCACGCCTACACGATGGCGTCGTTCCTCTCGCGCACCAACAGCCGCGCCGACGGCTATGGCGGAGCCCGGGAAAACCGGGTGCGGCTGCCGCTCGAGGTCTTTGCCGAGGTCCGCCGCCGCGTCGGCAAAGAGTTCGCCGTCGGTTGCCGGTTCTTGGCCGACGAGTGCATCGCCAGCGGCAGCGACGTCGGCGACGCGGCTTATTTCGGCGCCGCGTTTGCCCGCGCCGGCATGGATTTCATTTCGACCTCGCGCGGCGGCAAATTCGATGACGCCAAGCAGCCTGGCGTCGGCGCCGCCGCCTATCCCTACACCGGGCCCAGCGGCTACGAGTGCATGCCGCAGTTCATCTCCGACCAACGCGGTCCGTTCGGCCGCAACGCCGCGCCGACGGCGGCGATCCGCCAGGCGATCCGCAACGCCGGCAGCCAGGTGCCGGTGGTCTGCACCGGCGGCATCCATAACTTCGAGATGGCGGAGGATTATTTGGCGCGCGGCGTGTGCGATATCGTCGGCGCGGCGCGTCAATCGCTCGCCGACCCTGACTGGTTTCGTAAATTTATGCTCGGCTTCGGCAGCGAAGTGCGGGTGTGCGAATACACCAATTACTGCGAGGGACTGGACCAGAAGCACAAACCGGTCACTTGCCAGCTGTGGGATAAGCTTCCTTCAACGGCGGGCGAAGGGCGCACGCCCGATGGCAAGCGCCGCATGACCGCGCCGGCCTGGCAACCGCCGGATTAGCCTTTTTGATCGCTGTCCACGCGGCGGCCGTTCGCTGTCGACTATCTTCAAGGTCGGCTTATTTGCCGGCGAGATAATCGCGCGATTCGATCAGCTCGGGGCGCATGCTGTCGGTATCCGCCATCTCAACCACGCGGGCGAAATAGTAGCGCGCCTTGTAGGGGTTGCCGGCCGCGGCTGCGGCACGCGCGGCGCCGTAGAAGCTGCGAAGCCGTTTCGGATCGTTGACGAGGGACGTTTCGTAGGCGGCAAGCGCATCGTCGGCATTGCCGCTTTCCAGCAGCATGTCGCCCAGAAGCTCGCGCGCCGGCAGAATGCGACCGGGCGAAACGCCGCTTTTCTCGCTGGCGTCTTCCATGTCGGCCGCGGCGCCCATGAGGCCGAGCGCCTCGTTGTGCTTGCTGGTAACGAAGGCGATCCATGCGGCACCGCCGAGGCGCTGGGCCTCTACCTCGGTCGCCCAGTAATCGTTTTTCGCCGCCTTCAGCGCTGCGGCAATGGCGGCGAGCCGGGCGACGTCTTTCTCCGCCGCCTCCGGACGGCCGCTGCGCGCGGCGCCGACGGCGCGCGCGAACAGTGTCATCGCTTCGGTATAGGGAAATTTGCTGTCGGCCGGGTCGGCCAGCGCGGCGGCCTCGCTCCACTGGTTGCGCTCTACCGCATAGCGCGCCGGGATCGCCGCGCGGGCATACATGGCGGCGAGGTCGCCGCCGGCGAGGCGGCGCGCTTCCTTCACCACGGCCTCGGCGTCCGCGTCGCGCGCCAGCTGTAAGTCCGCGTAGACCATGTAGTCCATGGCGTGCAGTGCCTGACCGGTGCTGTTGTCCGCCTTCGCCGCGGCCACGGAGCGGACGTTGGTGTCGATCGATTCCCGCCACAAACCGACGCGGGTGAAGATGTGCGAGGGCATGTGCAGCGCGTGAGCGGCGCCCGGCGCGATGTCGGCGTAGCACAGCGCGGCCGGCAGTCCCTTCTGCGCGATCGGCGGATAGTCATAGCTGTGAATGAGATAATGGGCAGCGCCCGGATGGTCCGGATGCTTGGCGAATTGCGCCTCAAGAATCGCGGCCGCCTTTAAAGTCCGGGCATAACTCTTGTCGGTCGGCGGCTGGCTCGAGGTCAGATAAAGCGCGCTGAAGATCTGGGCTTCATCGTCGCCGCCGTAGCGTTTGGCCAAAGCCTCGAACGCATCCGACAGCGACCGCATGCGCGTTCCCGGGGGCCGCTCGGCGAAGTGATCGTAATAGGCGGCGATCGCCTCGATATAGTCGCGCTCCCGCTCGGTCTTCGCGCCGATCGTCCGGCCGCGGTCGATCGCCGCCAGCGCCCGTTGTGCAGTCTCGGGTGTCGGACCGACCGAGAACGTATTGCCGATGAGGACGGTCGCAATGCCCCAGGTCGCGATGGCGCAATTCGGGTCGCGGTCAAGCGCCTCGCGGAAAGCCCGCTCGCCCGCGGCGAACCAGAACGAATGGAGCAGGGCCACGCCGCGCTGCAGGCTTTCCTGTGCCTCCGCTGTGCAGGAATTGGCAAAATCCACATGGCCGAGTTTTGCCGGTGGAGCCCTGTCTTCAGCTGCCTTCGTTATCGAGGCCGGCGCCAGAACAACTAACGCCAGAGAGAAGATCATCCCGGCACGCATCGTTGCATCCTTACTTTCGGCAATTTGAAATATTATCGAACCTCACGATCGCCGTCATCCCGGGGGATTTCAAAAGGCAGAGGTGTTAATGCCCGGCGTTCATCAGCGCGGACACGGCATCGGCGATCTGTTTGCTCCCGCCTTCGCTGGTGATGGCCTTGGCAAACTTTCCATCCGGATCGATGACATAGATAAATGCGCTGTGGTCGTATGAATAATGGCCATCATCGGTGTCCTGCCGCTCGTAGAAGACGTGAAAACTCCTGGCCGCCTGCGCGATCTGCACCGGCGAGCCGCTCAGGCCAACGAGGCGTGTATCGAAAGATTTGACATAAGCGGAGAGCACGCTCGGCGTGTCGCGTTTGGGATCGATGGTGATAAACAGCGCCTGCACCGCGGCTGCGCGGGCCGAGGGCCTCGATCGCGCCCGCGATCTCCAGCAGGGTCGCGGGACAGATATCGGGACAGAAGGTGTAGCCGAAATAGACCACGAGCCATTTGCCGCGATAATTCTGCTCGGTGATCGCCGTCCCATCCGTCGCCGTCAAAGCAAAGCTTACCTGCGAACCTTCAGGAGGCAGTGTTACTTGCGCCGGGGCCGGCCGCTGCGAGAAAATCACCAGCAGCAGGCCTACCGCGGCGAATACCAGGCGCGGGACAAGGGCGTCGTTGCGCCATTGCGGGATGCGGCCTTGGCCCGCGGAAAAGGCGGCACCGGTAGCCGTCTGCCCACGGTTTCGCATTGTCTTCACACCGATTGGTGGCGATAAAGCGTCATCTGGTCACCCATCCCCGAGAGGCAAGGGCCGAAGTGGATCTAGAGCCAAGGGCAGCAGCGCATGAACGATCTCGCCGCTATCGATTTGTCGAAAGTCCTGGACCGTCCAAAGCTGTCGGGCTTCCAGGTATTGATTCTCTGCCTGTGCGCGCTGGTCATTGTGCTCGATGGATTTGATGCGCAGGCGATGGGATATGTCGCCCCGGCTCTGATCAAGACCTTCAGCGTACCGCGTTCGGAACTCGGCCCGGTGTTCAGCGCCGGCCTGTTCGGGCTCTTTATCGGCTCGCTGGTCATTAGTCCGGTCGCCGACCGCCTGGGGCGAAAGATTGCCGTGCTCGGCGCGGTGGCGCTGTTTGGCGTCTGCTCGCTGATGACCGCGACGGCCGGGACGCTGAACGAGGTTTTGATCTGGCGCTTCATCACCGGGCTCGGTCTCGGCGGCGCCATCCCGACGACTTTGACGGTGGTGTCGGACTTTGCGCCGCGGCGGTTGCGCGGCGCGCTCGCGATGCTGGTCGCACTGGCCAATACCATCGGCTCGTCGGTGGGCGCGTTTCTTTCCGGGGCGCTCATTCCGGTGCTCGGATGGCCGTCGGTCTTTGTAATCGGGGGCGTGCTGCCGCTGATCCTCGCCGTGGTGCTGTTGATCTTTCTGCCGGAATCGCCGCGTTGGCTCGTGCTGCAGCCCGATTCCAGAGCGCGGCTCATCCCCATCGTGCGCAAGCTAGATCCTGAAGTCGCGTTGGCGGAGAATATCACGTTCTCGATGTCGGAAAGGCCGCTGCCGGGCGTGCCGATGCGGCATTTGTTCGCCGAAGGCCGGACGCTCACGACCCTCCTGATCTGGTGCGCCTTCGTCGTCGGCTATCTCGATCTATATTTCATGACCAGCTGGCTGCCGACCTTGATCACATCCGCCGGCAAGTCGTTGCAGCAAGGCGTAGCGGCGCCGGCGTTGCTGCAGATCGGCGGCCTGATCGGCGGGGTGTCGCTGGCGCGGCTGATCGATCGCTACGGCAGCCGCATGTTGTGCGTGACGTTTGCCGGCTGCGCGCTGTTCATTGTCCTCACCGGCGCGGTGAGCGGCGATGTCACGCTGCTGCTGGCGTCGGTGTTCTGCGCCGGCTTCTTCCTGATCTCGTCGCTGGTCGGCTCGGTCGGATACACCGCGGCCTACTACCCGACCGCGATCCGCTCGACCGGAGTAGGCTGGGGCATGGGCGTCGGGCGCGTCGGCGCGATCATCGGTCCGCTCGTCGCCGGCGCCTTGATCGCGCTCGACTGGACGACACCGGCTCTGTTCTACGCCGCCGGGGCGGTCACGCTGATCGGAGCCGTCGCGACGCTGTTGATGCCGCGCGGCAGCGCCGCGGAACGCATGGCCTTTCACGCCGCCGAGTAGGCTGCCGCCTACCAGCCAGCGTCCGCCGCGGCTGCGGGATTATCCTCCCGCCAATTGGCGGCAATGAAACGCCGTCCAGTCACGCCATCGGATTTCGCGCTCGCCAGCCAAACGAGCGGTGGCACCATGATCGCTGGATCGAGCAGCTTGGCGCGTTGTTGATCCGGAAAGCTCGCCGGAATCATTCCGGTCAAGGTCGCGCCGCCCGGCAGCAACGCGTTGGCGGTGACCCCGGTATCGGCGAGGTCCTGCGCCCAGATGATGGTCGCGGATTCCAGCGCCGCCTTGGACGGACCGTAGGGTGAAAAGCCGCGCCGCCGCATCGTCTCGCTATTCATCGAGATATTGACGATGCGCCCGAAACCCGCCGCCAGCATGGGCGGCGTCGCGGCGCGCGCCATCAGGAACGGCCCGACGACGTTGGTGTCGATCACCAGACGCCAGGTATCGGGCGCGGTTTCCCAGAAGCGTGTCGGCTCGGTCATGAAGTTTTCGCTGACGTATTTCATGCCCCGGCCGGCATTGTTGACCAGAACATCGAGGCGGCCGAAGCGGTCGAGCGCCGTAGCGACGACGCGCCGGCAGTCCTCGTCCTTGGTCACGTCGGCGACAACAGGAAGGATGCGGCCCAGCGCAGGCGTCTCGGCGGCGACCCGTTCGACCTCGCCGCGTTCACGCGCCGCCGTTGCCACGACCGCGGCGCCGGCGCAGGCAAGCCCCAACGTCATGGCGCGGCCGAGCCCGCGTCCGCCGCCGGTGACAATGGCGACACGGCCGGCGAGCGGCAACTCCTCGCTCATCTTGCGCCTACGCCGCCAACAGGCGTTTTACGTCCGGCCAGCTCCGCATGCCGAAGGTCTTGAGGTCGCTGGTCAGATCAGCTGGGCACATGTCGAGCAGCGACGGCGTGAAGCTCGGGCGCGACTTCATGCGCTCGAACCATTCCGCCAGACGTGGCCGGCTGCCGATCCACATTTCCGACATCCCCAGCATGTCCAGCCGGTTCACGTAAGGCGCCATGGCGATGTCGGCAAGCGAGTAGGTCGTGCCGGCAAGCCAGGGCTGCCGCGCCAGCGTATCTTCCATCTTCTGCAGATAGCTGTCGTACAGTCGGAAGGTGCGATCGACGCGCGGCGCTGCCATGCCCTGGCGCACGATTTCCTTCTTGCGCGCGTGCCAGTCGGCGGTCACCGAAAGCGGCGGCGTGCTTTCGAGAAATTCCGCGAATTTTTCCGGCGACAGCCGGCCGATGATGTGCCGGTGACAGGAGGCGAAGGTGAGTTCGGCGCAGGCCGGATGCAGAAACTCGTCGACCGCCTTGGTCCACAGGCGCATCGTCGCGCGATGCTCGGGATCGGCCGGCTTGAGCGGCGGGTCGGGAAACACTTCGTCCAGGTATTCGCAGATCACGCTCAACTCGATGATGACTTTCCCGTCATCGACGAGCGTGGGTACCACTGCTTTGGGGTTGAGCTTCATATAAGGCGGGTCGAACTGATCGCCGCGCAGAATGTCGAGATAAATGCCCTCCCACGGCACGCCTTTTTCGGCCAGCACGATGCGGACCTTGGCGGCGCAAACCGACGATCCGTGATGGTAGAGCGTGATCATTGCAGTCTTCCTCCTGTGGTCTCGGACGAAGCGCATTCCGGTCCATAGACGACGCGGCGCAGCTGAGGCCGGTCGCGGAACAGACGCCGCTCCCAAGGCGGCTCACCGTCATATTGCTCGGAGAGATATTTGAGCAGCATTCTCACCTTGGCAGGCACTTGCGGCGACCGCCGGTAGAACGCGTTCAAGATCGCTGCTTCCACCCGGAAATCGTCGAACACGGGAATGAGCGTACCGTTTCGGAGTTCGTCGACAATCGAATAGATCGGAAGGATGGCGACGCAGTCGCCGCTCAATGCCGCTTCGCGGATCATCCAGATGCTGTTCGACAATACGATCGGCCGGATCGGCGGGATGCGCACCGGTCCGCGCGGGCCGGTAAAGGTGATGTCGGCGGTCGGCAGAATGTAATTGTTGTGCGCGCAGCGATGGGAGATCAGTTCGTCGGGGTGGCGCGGCCGGCCGTGGCGCTCGAAATAGTCCGGCGCCGCGACTAGAAGGCGCCGCAGCGGCACGATCGACTGGCGGAGGATGTCTTCGCCGCCGACGTCGCCCGGCTGGATGCAGACGTCGTAACCCTCCTGGATCGGATCATAGATGCGATCATTGTGGTGCAGCTCAACGGTCAGTTCTGAGTGCTGCTGCTGAAACCGGCAAACCTCGCGCGCGAGCTGGTGCGCTAGAAAAGAGGCGATGCAGCTCACCCGCAGCGTGCCGGTGAGCCCGACGGTGAGCGAGCGCACGGCGGATTGCGCTTCGTCGAGTTCGGCAACGATGCGGACGCAGCGTTCGAAGTAGCTCGCGCCAGCGTCGGTCAGCGTCAGCCGCCGGGTCGAGCGCACCAGCAGTTGCGCTTTGAGCCGCTCTTCCAGTTCCTTGACGCGCTTGGTGATGATCGACTTGGAAACGCCAAGGCGGCGTGCCGCGGCGACGAAACTGCCGCCTTCGACGACGCGAACGAACATGCGAATCCCGGCTAGTTCGTCCATGGCGATTGTACACGAATCGAGAACGATCCGTTTCTATTTTTGCCGATTATGAAAATTTTCGACCTGATCTAATATCAATGGACCCGGTCAAAAGCAAAGCAAAAGCACCGGGGCATTCAGGGAAGGAGACGCGCGCATGATCGTCACTCCGACCAACAAAAGCGTGACCGAGCTCAAGGGCCTGCACCTTTACCATGCCGATATGTCCAACTGCTCGATGCGCGTGCGCATGACTCTTAGGGAAAAGGACCTGTCGTGGACCAGCCATCATCTCGACTTGCGCAAGAAGGAAGCAGTGACGTCGGAGTATTTCGGCATTCATCCGAAGGGGCTGGTGCCGGCATTGGTGCACGACGGCGTGGTGCATATCGAATCCAATGAGATCATCGAATATCTCGATGCAACGTTCCCCGATCCGCCGCTGCAGCCGGAGGACGATGGGGAACGGCGTGAGATGCGCGAATGGCTGCGCACGGCGACCGAGATTTACCTGCCGGCGGTAAAGGCGCTTATCTACACGCGCAAGATCGGCAAGGTGTTGCGCAAGAACGAGTTGGAAGACGCGCAATACCACGCCTTGCAGCGCGATCCGGAGCTGCTGGCGTTCCACGCCGCCGCCACCAGCGGAAACGGATTGCCCAAGGAGAATGTGGCGACGGCGGAGGCGACGTTGCTCCGCCTGTTCGACAAGGTTGAGAAGGAGCTGTCCGAGCACGCGTGGCTGGTCGGCGCCCGATTCTCGCTTGCCGATATTTCCTGGGTGCCGCTGCACTTCACGCTGATCGGTGTCGATTTCCCGTTCGAGCGCTATCCGCAGGTCACCGCCTGGGCGGACGCGATCCGGGAACGCCCAAGCTTCCAGGAGGGTATCCTGCGCTGGTGCCCGAAGTTCTGAGCCGGCGGCGAGGAGCAAGATCAAGCATGCCGAACCTTGATGGAAAAGTAGCGCTCGTGACCGGCTCTTCGCAGGGGATCGGCGCCGCGTTGGCGCCGGCGGCCGAAGGCGCCCGGCTCGTGGTTTCAGATATCCAAGATTGTTCGGACACCGCCCGGCAGATCGAGGATCAGGGCGGCGAAGCCGTCGCGATCATCGCCGATGTCACCGACAACCGGTCCCTGATCGAGCTTGTCGCAACCGCCGAGACGGCCTTCGGTCCGGTCGGCATTCTGGTCAACAACGCCGGCATATTCGGCACACTCGAGCTCAAGCCGCTCATGCAAATCACCGAGGACGAATGGGACCTGGTATTCCGCGTCAACGCCCGCGGCGTCTTCCAGGCGACCAAGGCGGTCATCCCCAGCATGAAACGCGCCGGGGGGGGATCGATCATCAATATCTCGTCGGGAACGGTGCTCCGCGGCGCGCCGATGTTTCTGCATTACGTCGGCTCCAAGGGCGCGGTGCTCGCCATGACCCGTTCGATGGCCACCGAGCTCGCCGCCGACAACATTCGGGTGAATTCAATCGTCGCCGGCTTCACCGCAAGCCAGAGCGTCATCAATCACCTGGTGATGATGGAGAAGATTCGGCCGCACACAATCAACGCGCGCATGATCAAGCGCGACATGACGCCGGATGATCTCTGCGGCACCGCTGTGTTTCTGGCCTCGAATGCGAGCGCATTCATCACCGGGCAAGCCATCAACGTGGACGGAGGCGCCATTACCTATTAGCTTGCCGCCGTCGCCGAGCAGCCGGCAAAGGGCGAACGGCGTTCGAGGAAACCAGCCAGCGGGGGCGCGCCAGTGGACGTGCGGAGCAGAGCCGATCAGTTGCGTGAAGCGAGCAATCCGCTCTTCAACGACCGCAAGCTGAAACTTGGAACATTCTGCAGCAACTTGAGCGGCGGCGCCACGATGTCGACGATCGAGGGCGTTTTGCAGGCTAGGTGGGAGAGCACCGCGACGCTGGCGCGGTTAGCGGACGAAATGGAATTCGAGGCCGTCGTTCCGGTCGGTCGGTGGAAGGGCTTCGGCGGCAGCACCAACTTCAACGGGGAAGGCTTCGAGTGCTTCACCTGGGCCGCCGCCATGGGCGTGCTGACCAGGAATCCGGCGGTGTTTGCGACCTGCCACGTGCCGACCATGCATCCGGTCATGGCGGCCAAGCAGGCCAGCACCATCGATCATGTCAGCGGCGGCCGCTTTACCTTGAACATCGTCACCGGCTGGTATCGGCCGGAAATCGAGATGTTCGGCGTGCCGCTCATGGAGCACGACACCCGCTACGACATGGCGAGCGAGTGGATCGAGATCATCAAGCGGCTGTGGACCAGCGAGGAGGAATTCGACTTCGACGGCAAGTTCTACAACGTCAAACGCGCGATCATGGCGCCGCGGCCGCTGCAAAAGCCTTACCCCGCAATCATGAGCGCGGGCGTGTCGCCGAAGGGTCGGCAGTTCGCCGCCCAGCATGCCGACGTGAACTTCATCAATCTCGACGCCCATGACTTCGATAGCGTGCGCGCCCGGGTCGACGCCTCGCGCAAGACCGCGTGGGACGAATGCAAACGCGAGATTCAAATCTGGACCAACGCCTACATCTTCCAGGGCGATACCGAGGCCGAGGCGCGTGCGTTCTACGATTATTGCGTGTTCCAGAACGGCGACTGGGAGGGCGTCGAAAATCTGGTCAACATCATGGGTCTTAATTCGCTGTCGATTCCGCCGGCAGCGTTGCAGAACTTGAAGCAGCATTTTATCGCCGGCTGGGCCGGCTATTCGCTGATTGGCACCAGGGACCAGGTGGTCGATGGCCTGGCGCTGCTCGAACGCGCCGGCTTCGACGGCATCGTGCTGACGTGGCCGCGCTATATCGAGGGCATCCAGCAATTCAAGGCGGAGACCCTGCCGCTGGTGAAGCAGGCCGGATTGCGGTGAGACGCTTGCATCAGACCGCCGCGATCGCCTCCATCTCGATCAAAAAGTCCGCGCCGTAAAGTTTCGACACCTCGACCACCTTGCGGCGTCCTCTATCGGCTCGCAACTTACGACGCCGCGCTCAGCGCGTTGTCCGCGACGAGTTTGCGCATCGCTTTGAGCGTCGCCGTGACGGCCATCAGATAGCCCTGCTCCATCTGCCCGGCGAAGTCCTGCTCCGCGGCGCTGCCCGGCGCGATCCCCTCGATCGTCAGCGTGAAGGTGAAGCGGAGCGCGAGTTCGCCATCGCCGTCTTCGACGATCTCATTGAGGATGGTGCCCAGCACGCGGCCGGTTACACGCTCGAATTTGACCGTGTGTTGCGGATGGAACGTTACGACTTCGGTGATGGTATCGCCCTTGTCGACGATCTCCCGCGTGAGCCGATCGGGGCTCCGCTCGACGACCTTGCAGCTGGTAATGACCGGAACAAACGGTAGCGGATTCTCCGCCTTCATCATCAGGCCGCGCCAGACCAGGCTTCGCGTCAGGCGCGGCTCTTTCGAATCGGCGTTGACCTTGATGGTTCGCGATGCGTGCACCATGCAATTACTCCTGAAGCTGGGTTCGCAGGACGGCGCGGATTTACCGCCGGACAATCGTAAACGGCTTGAACTCCACGTTGGCTCCTTGCCCGAACAGACACCGCTGGTAAAGCGGATCGAGACCCGGAATTTTTTCGCGGTCGCCGGTGCGGGCGCCATCGTTGTTGAGGTCGCCCAGCAATGTGAACAACCCGCCGCCGGTCTTGAGGCTGTCGATCTTCACGATCGGTCCGCGCTCGCCCGGCGGCGCCCCGACCGATCCGCGCTCGGCCACGACCGCCCCGTCGACGCGCCATTCCGCCCGGTCGTTCGCCCGGTCGTAGCAGATGGCGTAGCGATGCCATTCGCCGGGGGAGGTTGCAACCGCGATCGGGATCAGTTCGGTAAAGGCCGGATACGGATTCTCGTTGCTCTGGCCGAAGGGCAGCCGTTCATAGAGCGCGACGATGCGGCTGCCGCTGACGAAAAAGTCGAACACCATCCAGGTCTTGAGATCGATGGTGTTCAGCGCGCCGCAGCCGAGACGCACGTCGCCGGCATCCGCGCCGTACGGATTGCGCTCGGTGCCGAACGTGGTGACGCGCATGTCGGCTTCTACGGTCAGGTCCCCCCGCTCACCCGGCTTGAACTCCGCGGTCGAATAGATCAGCGCCTTGACGTTGTCGTGCCCATCGCGCCGGGTGAAGGTGAAGCGTCGCGCTTCAAGGGCGAGCGTGCCGTCCCCGGCGCAGGTCACGACGGCTGCTGGATCCCACAGGTCGCATGCCGGTACCCGGTGCCGGTACCACTTGTCGCCCGGCCACGCGCCGCGCGTGCCGAAGTCGTCATAGATGGTCGCGTTAACGTCCGCCCCGGCGTGCATCGCCTTCCCCCTTCCGATCACCAAAGCCGAATGTAGCCGGGATGAAGCGGCCATGAAATCCGGACGCGATGGATCATGGACAGAAGTAGTCGATGCGAACGGGTTGATCGAATTTGCCGCCATGAGCCGCGTGCGCCTCAGCGAAGCGGTGACGCACCGCCGGCGCCAACACGGCTTCGCTGGTGTAGCCGTTGAACCGCATATTGGCGATCATGCGCTCGGCAAAGGCATCGAAACTGGGAAAGCTTCGGATGTCCGTGTAGTTTGATATCCGGTCGTTTGCGAATTGCGGCGCGGCAAAACGGGCGAGCGCCATGGCCGCTGCTTTTCGGACCAAAGTCTCGTCGTGGAATAATTCCATGATGTATTGGTGGGGGCCTTCGGCCAGCGGTTCCGCGACATAGAGTCTGCCTGATGGTTGCAGCACTCGGCGCGCCTCGGTCAGTGCGGCTTTCAGCTTTGTCTCGGGCACATGGTGCAGCGAGAAAACAAAGAGCACGAGGTCGGCAGAATGATCGGGCATGGGCAGGGCGTCGGCCGGCGTCTTGACGAGCCGGTAGCTGCCGGCGCCGTGCTCGGTCCAATCGCTCCCGACGATGAATGGGTCACAGCCGGTGACCCGCGCACCCAAAGCCGCCAATGCCCGCGTCACCTGTCCCTCGCCGCAGCCGACATCGACAATGCGCAGGCCCGCAACAGGCCCGACCGTCGCCAGTAACGCATCGAGATGCGAGCTTGCGCCAAGATCGCGAATGGACGTTTGCGCCATCATTCATTGACTCCGTGCCGCGCAGGCGACGTCGGCGACCCCGGCGATCAGACACAAGGATGATCGAGCAATTGGCGCTGCTCGAACGCGTCGGTTCGCCACCTTCTAGGTATATGATTTAGCCGGCGCTGGGAAAGGCGGCATCAAACAGGAATTTTTTGAGCTTGGTAAAATCGTCGCCGGTGACCGGATAGCTGGTGGTTCCATCGAAATGGCCAAGGGGAGTGCCGGTGACGGTCAACTGTACGACGGGAGCAGCCGAAGCGGTGGCGTTGACAAGATTGCAAGCGAAAACCGGGTCGAGCCCGATAAAGACGTGACTTCGGCACGTTATTTGCGTGAACGAAAGCGACTGGATGTTGTAAACGTTGACCGACTGGTCCTTTGCCGGAAGATCGGCCGCCGGATTCTCGCCGGCGCGCCAAGACCTTAAGCGAATAAGGCCTTAGTCGACGGCGGTCTTCTGCAGCGTGATTTCAAATTGGTCCCCCCCGGAGTTCTTCGCATGGATCGTTACCACAAGCTCCATTTATTGCTCCGGTATTACAGCCTTTGGTTGTATGATATACGGGCTACTACATTGGTCAATACCGAAGCTTTGTCGCTGGTGCGGGGAAGCAATGAACGGGCGTGTGGCGAAGCCATGCTTCGTCGCTCCCCCTTTACAAGGCTGTCTTAGAAGGCGCTCAGGCCTGCGCGCGGGCGCCGCGGCGTGCGCTCAGTTCCACGGCGCGGTCGGGAATGGTGAGCCGCAGCGTGGCGCCGATGGTGCCTTCGACGAGGCGAATCTCGCCGCCATGGGCGCGAACGAGTTCAGCGGCGATGGCAAGGCCAAGACCGGTGCCGCCGGTGCGGGTCGAGCCCTGGAACGCCTCGAACAGATGCGCGCGCGCCTTGTCGGAAAAGCCAGGTCCCGTGTCGGAAACTTCGATAACGACCACCGCGCCTTCACGCCGGCCGGTAATGCGAATTTGGTCGCGGCCGGGGTCGCGCGACGCCCAACTCTCCAGCGCTTGCACGGCGTTGCGGGCGAGATTGAGGAGAGCGCGAAACAGCTGGTCGTAGTCGGCCTCCACGATCAGGTCGCGCTCGACTGCGCCGATCCAGCGGATCGGCGCATCGGCGGGAAGCCCGAGCGTTTCATGCACCTCCTCGACCAGCGGTTCGAGGAGGAGCGGCTTTCGCTCCGGCGGCGGCTCCTGCAGCCGGCCGTAGGACAGCGTCGATTGGCAGAAGGCGATGGCGCGCTCGAGCGCGCGCATCAGCTTGGGCGCAAAGCGCTGCACGCCAGGATCGGGCAGGCTCAACAGCCGATCGGAAATCAGCTGCGCCGAGCCCAGCAGATTGCGCAGATCGTGATTGATCTTGGAGACGGCAAGCCCGAGCGCTGCGAGCCGGTTCTTCTGATGCAGCATCGAGGCAAGCTCGATCTGCATGGTCGCCAGCTCGCGCTCGGCGATGCCGATTTCATCGGCGCGCGCCGACGGCGCGATGATGCGGTCGGCATTCTCCGGATCGGCGCGGAATGCCATCATGTTGGCGGTGATCCGGCCCATCGGGCGCACGAACATGTAATGCAGGGTCAAATAGACGAGTGTCGCGGTGATGCCCGAGATGAGCAGGGAGATCAGCAGGAGGTCCACCGAATAACGCAACATCGCCTTGCGCAGCGGCGGCTCATCCATGACGATCTCGATATAGTCGCCGCCCATCGGGGCCGGCCCGACCACGCGCATTACGTCCTTCCTGGTGTCGAGCATCATCATGAAGGCGTCGACGATCGAATTGAACGTGGAGACGTTGCGCATATCGAAGTCGTGGGTGATCGGCGGCGGGGCGTCGCCGACCGCGAGCATCCGTCGCCGCGTACCCATTTTCATCGCGACGGCGCGCGCTCCGATCGAATTGAGGATTTGCTTGGCGAGGCTCTCGGGCACCATGCCGCTCGGCGCAGCGTCGAGCACCAGCGCGGCGGTGTAGGCGCTGGCGAGGCGGTCTCTGAGCCAGTTCACCCGAAAATTGGCGACCTGCGGCACATAGATCAGCACTTCCGCGATCATCACGAACAGGATCGTGAGGACGAGGAGCTTTCCCGAAAGCCCAAAGCGCGGCGCGCGGACCGGCTGCGGCCGCGCGGCAGGTTCATCGCTCATCGGCGGACTCTTGCTGCGAATTGAATTAATGACGACGCAGCCACATCCCATGATGCGACGCGCCTGCGGCGTCGTCAAACCCGGATCAATAGGTAACTTTCCGGACGTTTTCCGGCCTCGGTAAAGTCAGGCAGGGGACGAAGCGGCCGGCAAAGGTGCCGAGTCTCGGCGCTGTCACACACCTTCTGTACGAAACCGAAATGACGCGAAGTAAAGCAACGCGGAGGCCGGCTCGACCTCCGCCGCGCGCCTCCGGTCGGGGGCGGTGTCGCATTGACGAGTTGGGAGGGCTCCCGTATAAGCCGCGCCAATCGCGCGCCGGCGCCGGCAACAATATGCGCCCTGGTGCGCAAAATTGCGTGCTTGATCGACCGGCGGGCAGGTCTGGCGTGCAGCGGAGAAAATCCCGTGAAACGAACCTACCAACCGAGCAAATTGGTGCGCAAGCGCCGGCACGGTTTTCGCGCCCGCATGGCGAGCAAAGGCGGCCGCAAGGTTCTCGCGGCGCGGCGCGCGCAGGGGCGCAAGCGGCTCAGTGCGTGATCGGAACGCCCGTTCCATCTTCGTCGTTGAGCGGCTGAAACGCCGAAGCGATTTTCGGGCCGCGGCAAACGGGGTGCGGACGGCCAGCGGCACGTTCGTGTTGCAGGCGCGTTCGCGCGGGGACCAGGGTGCTGTCCGTATCGGATTTACCGTATCGAAACAGGTCGGCAACGCTGTGGAGCGCAACCGCGTCCGCCGTCGGCTGCGGGAGGTCGTGAGCGTGTCGGCGACCGGTGCCGGTGAATTGTGTCCCGGCCACGATTATGTGCTCATCGGGCGGCGGGCCGCGCTCGCCGCCCCATTTGGCGAAATGGTGAAGGAGCTGGATGCGGCGCTCGGCCGGATTGCCGCCCTCGAGGGCGGGGGAACTGGTGGCGCCCGCCCCGACCGCCTACATGAAACGGGGTTCGCCGTCCCGACCGCCTCGGCCGCCACAGCTGCGCCGCAACCAGAAGCAGTCGCCAGCGTCCGACCATCAGCCGCCGCCCGGAGCGCAGAGGCGCCCGAATTGCCGCCGCAAGAGCGTTGAATGATCGAGCATAAGAACACCATCCTCGCCATCGTGCTGTCGCTCATCGTCGTGGTCGGCTGGCAGTATTTCATCGGCTATCCGCAGATGGAAAAGCAGCGCCGCGAGGCGCTGCTCAAGCAGCAGGAGCAGGCGCAGCAGCAGCCGGCGGCCCAGCCGGGCACGCCTGCGACGCCGGCGCCGCTAGCCGGCGCGCCCACGGTGCCGGGCGCACCGGCAAGCTCCGCCCAGGCGCTCATGCGTACCCGCGAGGCGATCATTACGGCTTCGCCGCATGTTGCGATCGACACGCCTCGGCTGAGCGGCAGCATCGATCTGAAAGGCGCGCGCATCGACGATCTGGCGCTGGTGCAATATCGCGAAACCGTCGATCCCGGCTCGCCGCCGATCGTGCTGTTCTCGCCGTCGGGCGCAGCCGACGCCTATTATGCGGAGTTCGGCTGGGTGCCGACCGCCGGCACCACGCAAAAGCTGCCGGGACCGGATACGGTATGGAAAGACGAGGGCGGCGGCGCCTTAACCGTCGACCATCCGATTACGCTGGGCTACGACAACGGCGAGGGATTGATTTTCCGCCGCACCATCGCGGTCGACGACCATTATCTGTTCACCATCAAAGACGAGATACAGAACAAGAGCAGCGGCGCGGTCACGCTGTTTCCCTACGCGCTGATCTCCCGCCATGGCACTCCGAAGACGCTCGGCTACTACATTCTGCACGAGGGTCTGATCGGCGTGATGGGCAACGACGGCGAGCAAACAGAAACCTACAAAAAGATCGCGGGCAAGAAGGATGAGCACTGGGACGTCACCGACGCCTGGCTCGGCTTCACCGATAAATACTGGGCGGCGGCGTTGTTGCCGAATACCGACGCCAAGGTGCATGCGCGCTTCTCCGCCAGCGAAACCGGCGGTCACGAGACCTATCAGACCGATTATCTGCTCGATCCGGTAACGGTTGCGCCGGGCGCTACCGGCGGCGCCGACGCGCGGCTATTCGCCGGCGCCAAGGAAGTGTCGGTGGTCGGCATCAATTTCCCCTTCACCAACGCCGGCGGATACAACCAGGCGCTTCACCTCAATCATTTCGATCTGCTGATCGACTGGGGCTGGTTCTATTTCATCACCAAGCCCATGTTCCTTGCCATCGACTTCTTCTTTCATCTGGTCGGCAATTTCGGCGTCGCCATTCTCATCGTCACGGTGCTGGTCAAGCTGCTGTTCTTCCCGCTCGCCAACAAGTCCTATGCCTCGATGGCGAAGATGAAGGCGGTGCAGCCGGAGCTGACCATGATCCGCGAGCGCTACGCCGACGACAAGATGAAGCAGCAGCAGGCGATGATGGAGCTGTACAAGAAGGAGAAGATCAATCCGGTCGCCGGCTGCCTGCCGATCGCAATCCAGATTCCGGTGTTCTTCTCGCTCTACAAGGTGCTGTTCATCACCATCGAGATGCGGCACGCGCCGTTCTACGGCTGGATCAAGGATTTGTCGGCGCCCGATCCGACCAACGTTTTCACTTTGTTCGGGCTGATCCCGTTCGATCCGACGACGCTGCCGATGGTCGGCGGCTTTGCGCATCTCGGCGCCTGGGCGGTGATCATGGGCATCACCATGTGGGTGCAGATGAAGCTCAACCCCGCGCCGCCCGATCCCACCCAGCAGATGATCTTCAACTGGATGCCGCTCATCTTCACCTTCATGCTGGCGAATTTCCCCGCCGGGCTGGTGATCTACTGGGCTTGGAACAACTCGCTTTCGGTGGCGCAGCAGAGCGTGATCATGCACAAGAACGGCGCCAAGATCGAGCTGTGGGATAATCTCAAGCGCACCTTCTCTAAGCCGAAGCCGAAGCAGCCGGCGGAGTAGGTGCTGGCGCCTAGAGCGCAATCGTTTCATATTGAATTGATTGGCGCTCTATCATCTTGGTGGAGCATGATCATTTCGGAAAACCGGCTTCCACTTTTCCGGATCACGCTCTAACGCGCAACACGAATGAGCGCCTTGCCGAAATTCTTGCCTTCGAGCATGCCCATGAAGGCGGCCGGCGCGTTCTCAAGGCCGTCGGTGATGTCCTCGCGATAGCGAATGCGCCCGTCGGCGATGCCGGCGGCGACGGTTTTCAGGAACGCCGGATAGTGCTCGGCGGCGAATTCGTAATTGATGAAGCCGCGCAAGGTGAGGCTCCTGGTCAGGACCGCCCGCATGGTCGCGGGCAGTAAATTCGATCCGGCGCCGGCGCTGGTGGCGCTATATTGCGCGATCAGCCCGCAAACGGGCACGCGGGCAAAGGTATTGAGCAGCGGCAACACCCCCTGCCAGACCGCGCCGCCGACATTCTCGAAATAGACGTCGATGCCTTTCGGACAGGCCGCCGCGAGTTTGGCCGCCATGTCCGGCGCGCGATGGTCGATGACGGCATCGAAGCGCAGCTCTTCGGCCACGTACTGGCATTTGTCAGGACCGCCGGCGATGCCAACGGCTCTGGCGCCTGCCATCTTGGCGAGCTGGCCGACGAGCGAGCCGACCGGGCCGCTGGCGGCGGCAACGACCACCGTCTCGCCCGCTTTCGGCTTGCCGATGACGTAGAGCCCCGAATAAGCGGTGAAGCCCGGCATGCCGAGGACGCCGAGACCGGTGGTGATCGGCACCGCCTTCGGATCGAGCTTGCGCAGCGCCGGACCGGACCATGCCGCGTGGGTGCGCCATCCGGCGTTCGCCAGTACGATGTCGCCGATGGCAAAGCCCGAACGATCGGTCGCAATCACCTCGCACACACTTTCCCCGGTCATCACTTCGCCGACGCCGACCGGCTTGGCATAGGATTTCGCATCGTCCATGCGGCCGCGCATGTAAGGGTCGAGCGACAAATAAAGCACCCGCAGCAGCAGGCCGCCGGGCGGCAGTGCCGGCATCGCCACTTCCTCCAGGCGGAAGTTATCCAACGTCGGCGGCCCCTTGGGCCGTGACGCCAGCACGATCTGTTTCACGGCGGGTTCACTCATGATCCTCTCCTGCGCGTGCGAAGCAATTCATCGCCAGTTTGCGTCTTCGCGTCGCCCCTCGCAATGAGGGGCTCTTCGCCAGTCATTGTGATGAATGGAGGGAGCTACGCCGCGCGAACGCGGGTAAAGAAGGTTGCGACCTTCGTTTCCAGATCGTTGGCGCGCGCTGACAATCGACCTGTCCAGGTGGTGATTTCGCCGACCGCCGCCACGCCGCTGGTGACCGCTTGATCGACCGAATGGATCTCGGCGGAGGCGCGTGCGGTGTGGCCGGCGGCGGTGTGGATGCTTTCGGCGATCCCCTTGGTCGTCATGCTCTGCTGCTGCACCGCCGACGCGATGCTGGTCGATACCGTGGTCAGTTTGCCGATGATGCGGGCGATCGAGGAGATCTCCGCCACCGACCGTTTGGTCGCTTCCTGGATGGCGGCAACCTGCTGTGAGATATCCTCGGTGGCGCGCGAGGTTTGATTGGCGAGGGTTTTTACCTCGGCGGCGACCACGGCAAAGCCTTTGCCGGCGTCCCCGGCCCGGGCCGCCTCGATCGTCGCATTCAGCGCCAGCAGATTGGTCTGCGCTGCGATCGCGGAAATGGTGCCGACCACGGAACCGATGCGTTCGGCCGCATCGTTTAGCGAACCGATGACATTCTGAGTGCGCTCGGTGTCGGCGACCGCCGACTGTGCCATTCCGAGGCCGCTGGTCGCCTGCTGGCCGATCTCCTGGATCGACCCGGAGAGTTCCTCCGTCGCCATAACCGTCGTATCCATATGCTGCGCAGTCTCGGCCGACGACGCCGACGCCGACGCCATGCGCCTCAGCGTGTCGTCGGCAACCTGCTTAAGCGTCGAGCTGGTCGTCGCCAGCGAAGCGGAAGCTTCCTTGATCGCTTCGACGACCTCGCCGATGGCAGCGTCGAAGTCTGCGATCGCCGCGTCGATGGCGTTGCGCCGCGCCAAGATCGCTTCCTCCGCGGCCTCGCGGTGCAGGGTCATCGCGTTGGCGACGTCGAAACTGATGACTTGCGAAACGGTTTTGCCGCGCTCCGCCACTTTGGCCGGAGCAAAACGGTGTTTGCGCGCAAGCGCATCGATTGCAGCCTTGAGCACAAAGCTCCCGGCCGTGCTGCGCACGCGCGCGTCCAGCCCGATAGCGGCCTCCTCGCGCACCGTCTGCCGGCACGTCTCGGCATATCGTTGATCGAGCTTGCCCCCAAGCAGAGCCTGGAAGTGCGCCACCTCCAGATGCTTGATCAAATCTTTGTTCCGACCGACGGCGCTCGCAATCTTCGGCAAGCCGGCTACCGCCTCGACAAATTCGTCGATCACCCGGTCGAGATGCGGCGCGATGAGCGGCCATGTCTGGGCGAGGACGAACCGAGTTTGGTCGTCGATCCGGTAGAGCGCAAGGCGAGCTTCAAAGGCCGGAACTGGTTCGGTCGGCGCCATGGCTGCAGCTGAACTCCGATGCGCCGGGTATGTTGGCCACAAATGGTTGCCTGAGTATGAACGGTATGGTTAGCAAATCGACTCTACGCCACCACCCGGCGTAATGATCCGCGCGCAAAAAAACGGGAGGCCGAAGCCTCCCGAATTTTGGTTTATCTGTCTGACCCGGGCTGGTCTCAGGTCTTGCCGAGGACCGCAAGCGTCACCGGCGCGAGGCCGGAAAAGCCCAGCGCGTGAGCGGCCGCCGGGGTGACGTCGATGACGCGCCCGCGGACGAACGGCCCCCGATCGTTGATGCGCACGACGACCGACCGGCCGGTACGCTTGTTGGTGACCCGCACCAGGGTTCCAAACGGCAGGGTGCGGTGCGCTGCGGTCAAACCCGACGCCGCGGCACGTTCGCCGTTGGCGGTCCGTCCGCCGGAATAAACCGATGCCAATCCGGTCTGCGCCGAAGCGGCCATCGGGACTCCAATTACCGCCGCAAAAAGAGCTGATGAAAACACAAGTTTTGTCAGGCTATTGCCAGCCATGATCGTCCTTTTTCCAGTGTTGAAGAGAGTTGTGATTGAGCCCACCCGACTGGAGCCGGATCGTTTACTCGCTGGATATTGTGGAAATTGTGCGGCGCAAAACAGACCCTATCCCCCTCAAGAATTGGTTAACGGTACTATTGGTTGGTATTACTTCGTAATAATGCGTGAGTACAGACGATCCCGTGGCGGATGCTTGGCATCGGCCACGATCATTCCGGGCGCGCCGGGCACCCGGCGCGCTAACAACCCGGTCCAGAACAGTGGGATTTATTCGGCTGCGATGGCGGTCGGCAGCACGTGGTCCTTGAACTGCTCGCGCAATGCGGTCTTGAGGATCTTGCCGGTCGCCGTGTGCGGGATCGAGCTGACGAACACCACGTCGTCAGGCATCCACCACTTGGCGATCTTGTCGCCAAGATAGCCGAGGATCTCTTCCTTGGTCGCCGACTGCCCCTCTTTCAGCACGATGATCAGCAGCGGCCGCTCGTCCCATTTGGGATGGCGCACGCCGACCACCGCGGCCTCCGCCACTTTGGGATGGCCGACCGCGAGGTTCTCAAGATCGATCGAGGATATCCACTCGCCGCCCGACTTGATCACATCCTTGGAACGGTCGGTGATCTGCATATAGCCGTAACGGTCCATGGTGCCGACGTCGCCGGTGTCAAAAAAACCTTCGGCATCGAGGATGCGGTCGTTCTCCTTGTAATAGGCCTTGGCGATGGCGGGACCACGCACCTTGACCCGCCCGAAGGTCTTGCCGTCCCACGGCTTCGCGCGGCCGGCATCATCGGTGATCTTCATTTCAACGCCGAACGGGGTGGCGCCCTGCTTTTGCTTGATGTCCAGCGCCGCCTCGCCCTGCAGCCCGGCATATTCGGGCTTGAGCGCGCTCGTGGTGCCAAGCGGGCTCATTTCGGTCATGCCCCAGCCATGGATGACGTCGACGCCATATTTGTCGCGGAAGGTCTTGATCATGGCGCGCGGCACGGCGGAACCGCCGATCAGCACCTGGCGAAGATCGGGCAGCGTGCCGCCGGTCTTTTCCAGATGCTGCAGCAGCATCAGCCAAATCGTCGGCACCGCGGCGGTACAGGTGATCTTGAATTCGGTGAGCAATTCGTAGATCGATTGGCCGTCGAGTTTCGCGCCCGGCATCACCAGCGAGCTGCCGACCAGCGGTGCGGTGAAAACGAGCCCCCAGGCATTGGCGTGAAACAGCGGCACCACCGGCAGCATCGTATCGCTCGCCGCGAACGGAAACGCCGGCAGCACGATCAGGCTGTGCAGCACGTTGGAGCGATGCGAATAGAGCACGCCCTTCGGATGGCCGGTGGTGCCCGAGGTGTAGCACATGCCGGCGGCGGTGTTCTCGTCGAACTCCTTCCAGGCGAAATCGCCGTCGGCCTCGTTAAGCCACTCCTCATAGGCAACCGCGTTTTTCAGCGTCGTCGCCGGCATATGGGCGGCGTCGGTGAAAACGATGTAGCGCTCGACCGTCGGCAGCTTGTCGGCGATTTTCTCCAGAAGCGGCACGAAAGTGAGATCGGTCATGATCACGCGGTCCTCCGCATGATTGATGATCCAGACGATCTGCTCGACGAACAGCCGCGGATTGACGGTGTGATAGATGGCGCCGATGCCGAGAATCCCGTACCAGGCCTCCACGTGCCGCCAGGTGTTCCAGGCGAGCGTCGCCACCCGGTCGCCGAGTTTGATGCCGTCGCGGTCGAGCCGCTGCGCCACGCGCAAGGCGCGGGCGCGGATTTCGGCGTAATTCGTGCGGTGGAGCGGTCCTTCGATCGAGCGCGAGATCACCGACCGCTCGGCGTGGTTGAGCGCGGCGTGATCGATGATGCGGTGGCATAGAAGCGGCCAATCCTGCATAAGCCCGAGCATGTATCCTCCTGCAGTGCTGCTGCGTGTTGTTCTTGCTTCGTCGCGCCGCTGCTTTAATGCTCTCGGCGCCGCCCCAATGTACCCGGATGCGGCAGCGATGAAAAGAAAATGCCGCGTTGTTGCGTCAAGCCCGAGCGGCGGGCGCGGCTTGAAAGCGTACGGGCCTTCCGCTCAAAGCACGGCTGCTGTTAACCTTTGGCGAAAGCACCGCCGGGGGCTGGAATCTGCCGCGTGAAACGCCTTGTCCTCATGGTCATGCTGCTGTGCGCAACGGAGCCCGCAGTGGCGCAATATGGCGCCGGGCCGACCGCGAAGGTTGATAAGGCCGAGCCAGCGGCACCTCCGGCCCCATCCGCCTGCCAGATGCGTCTGGCATTGGTCGCGGTATTCAAGCCGGTGCCGAGGCTCACCGGACCGGGCGAATGCGGGGCGGCCGACGCGGTGCTCCTGGAAAGCGTGATCCTGCTCGACCGGGCGAAAGTCGCCATTGCCCCGCCGGCCACGTTGCGCTGCGAAATGGCTGAAGCGGTGGCGAACTGGCTGCGGGAGGATGTCGCACCGGCGGCGCTGAAGCTCGGCGCGCCGCTGCGCGGCCTCGATAATTTCGATTCCTATGAATGCCGAAGCCGCAACCGGATTCCGGGCGCCATGCTCAGCGAGCACGGCCGCGCCAATGCGCTTGACGTGCGCACGCTAAAGCTCGGCAACGGCCAACTGATTGGTCTCACCGACGTGAATGTCGCCAAGGGGTGGCGCGAAGCTTTGCGCGCCACCGCCTGCTCGCGCTTTGCGACGGTGCTCGGCCCGGGCTCGGACGGCTATCACGAAGAGCATATCCACCTCGATCTCGCCGCCCGCCGCGGCGGCTACAAAATGTGCGAGTGGGAGGTGCGCGAGCCGATCAGGGAAGCGGACATGACTGAACCGCAGTCCGGGCTGCAAGCCGTCGCCAGGATCGAGGAGCCGGTG
This sequence comes from uncultured Alphaproteobacteria bacterium, assembly GCA_963709825.1. Taxonomy (GTDB): domain Bacteria; phylum Pseudomonadota; class Alphaproteobacteria; order Rhizobiales; family Xanthobacteraceae; genus BOG-931. The sequence continues at coordinate 152,828 of CAVPXZ010000023.1, read as the reverse complement.
CCGTTGCCGCGGCCGCGCCCGCGTCCGGTCGCGCATGCGCCGATTGACATTCGCCCGCGATCGCAAAAAGTGCATGCGCAGCTCAAGTGAAGCACAGCCGTGCTGGAAGCTAATTGCGCATACGAAGGGCCCGGCTTGCCGCCGGGCCCGTTCATTGCCCTGCTACACCGGCGCAGGTTTGGATCACTTGCCGATCATCACGTCCGAAGCCTTGATGACGGCCCAGGCCGCATCGCCTTTTTGCAGGCCGAGGTCGGCGACCGCTTCGTTGGTAATTGACGCGGTAATCACGACGCCTTGACCGATCTCGATGCGTACATGAGATGTCGTGGCGCCCTTTGTCACTTCAAGGATCTTGCCCTTGAGCTGATTGCGTGCACTCAGTTTCATGTCTTGCTCCTTGAAAAACGACTGGTGATGAAGTCTTCAACCTCGCGCATATATTGGCTGTTCCGGCTGGCGACCAGTTCGTGCAAGCCCCGGCTTTGACGGCCGGCGTCCCGCGCGGCCACAATAGCGCCGCGTCCGCGCCAGGGACTGTCAAAAGGCACTCTTATGCCCCCACTGAGTAATCTCGCCGTCCGCGATATCGAAACCCTGGTGCACCCCTACATTAACCTTGCCAGCTTTCGCGAAAACGGGCCGCTCGTCATCGAACGCGGCAAGGGCGTCTATGTCTACGACAGCGACGGCAAACCGTACCTCGAAGGTATGGCCGGACTTTGGTGCACGGCGCTCGGCTACGGCAATGAGGAGCTGGTCGAGACCGCTGCCGCGCAGATGCGCACGCTCTCCTTCGCGCATCTCTTCACCGGCAAGAGTCACGATCCGGCGATCGAGCTGGCGGAAAAACTCAAAGAAATCGCGCCGGTGCCGATCTCGAAGGTGTTCTTCTGCAATTCCGGATCTGAGGCCAACGACACCCAGATCAAGCTGGTCTGGTATCTCAACAACGCGCGCGGCCGGCCGCAGAAGAAAAAGATTATCAGTCGCGTGAAGGCCTATCACGGCGTCACCGTCGCCGCCGCCTCGCTCACCGGGATTGTCGGCAATCATCGCGACTTCGACGTGCCGCTGCCGGGCTTCCTGCACGCCGGCTGCCCGCATCATTACCGCTTCGCACAGGACGGCGAGAGCGAGGAGGAATTCGCCTCGCGGCTGGCCGCCGAGCTCGATGCGCTAATCGTCAGGGAAGGCCCTGACACGGTGGCCGCATTCATCGCCGAGCCGGTGATGGGCGCCGGCGGCGTCATCGTGCCGCCGCGGACCTATTTTCAGAAGATCATGCTGGTGTGCGCCAAACACGATTTGTTCGTGATCAGCGACGAGGTGATTTGCGGGTTCGGGCGGCTCGGCACGATGTTCGGCTGCCAGCAGCTCGGCTTCAAGCCGCAATCGATCTCCGTCGCCAAGGCGTTGTCGTCGGCCTATCTGCCGATCGCCGCAGTCATGATTCCGGAGTTGATGTACGAGGCGCTGCTCGCCGAGAGCAAGAAAATCGGCACATTCGGCCACGGCTTCACCTATGGCGGCCATCCGGTTTCCGCGGCGGTGGCGCTGAAGGCCATCGAGATTTACGCGCGCGAGCGCATCGTCGAAAAGGCCGCCAAACGCGCACCGCTGTTCCAGGCGCGGCTCAAGCTGCTCGGCCAGCATCCGCTGGTCGGTGAAGCGCGCGGTCTTGGTCTGATCGGCGGCGTGGAGCTGGTCGCCGACAAGGCGAGCAAGCGTTCATTCGAGCCGCAGCACGAAGTCGGCGCCCGCGCGGTGCGGTTCGCGGAAGAAGAAGGCCTCATCGTGCGCTCGGTGGCGGGCGACGTGCTGACGCTGTCGCCGCCGCTGGTCATCAACGCGGTGCAGATCGAGGAACTCTTCAACCGCCTCGCGCGCGCGCTCGACAAGACGCTCGATTGGGTTACTCGCGGGCGGCTCACGCAGGCGTGACCCTGTTTCAATCATTGGGCGGCAACAAAGCAGAAATGCAGCAGCGATTGCGTGATGTAATGCACCTTCCATTCATGGCTGGCGCGCTAAAAGGCGCGTCATGACGGCGATCACGCCAAAAGATATTCACGAGCGCTCAACGCTCGCGGCGCCGAAGTGCCTGACGCGGCGCCGCGTTCTTGCCGGGGCCGCGGGGCTGATTGGCCTATCCGCGGCCGCGACCGCCGTGTACGCCGGCGGCATCGAGCCGCAGGGCCTTGTCGTGACCCGCTATGCGCTCAATCCGCCGGGCTGGCCCGTTGGCCGCAAGCTGTCCATCACGGTGATCGCCGACCTTCACGCCGGCGGACCCGACATGACGCTGCCGCACGTTCGGCAGGTGGTCGATACCGCCAATCTGCTGCGCTCCGATCTTGTCGTTTTGCTCGGCGACTATATCGCGACCTACAGCTTTGCGAATGAGCGAATCCCCGATCCGATCTGGGCGGCCGAATTGGCGCGGCTCGAAGCTCCGCTGGGAATTTGGGCCATCCTCGGCAATCACGATTGGTGGCACGATCTCGCCGGGGTGCGAAATGCGCTCGCCGGCGTCGAAATTCCCGTGCTGGAAAACAAAGCGGTGATGCTGAACGCCCGCGGACAGCGATTCTGGCTCGCTGGGATTGGCGATCAGCTCGCCTATCGGCTCGGGCACGGCCGCTTTCGCGGCGTTGACGATCTGCCCGGCACTTTGGCGCAGGTCGGAACGGACGATCCCGTTCTGCTTCTGGTGCATGAGCCGGACATTTTTCCGCGGGTCCCCCGGCGCGTGGCGCTGACGCTCGCCGGCCATACCCATGGCGGGCAAATCCGGCTGCCACTGATCTGGCCGGCCTTCGTTCCCTCGGAATTCGGCGCGCGTTACGCCTACGGCCACGTGGTCGAGGACGGTCGGCACCTGATCGTATCGGGTGGCCTTGGCACCAGCTCCATTCCGGCTCGTCTCGGTGTGCCGCCTGAAATCCTGCAGGTCGAACTCGGCGCTTAGAGCTCTCGAGCAAAAGAAAAGGCGCCGACTGTCTCGGCGCCTCGCTGTTGGCGGCGTTGAACGCTTAAAGTCAGTTGCTGCTCGACCCCGGCCCGAGCGCCATGCGCGGGCTGAACGGTCCGTCTCCCTGGTGCGGCCCCAGAACGATGACCAAGGTGCCGACCTTGACGCGATTGTAGAGGTCGATTGCGTCCTCGTTGATCATCCGAATGCAGCCGGACGAAACGGCGCTGCCGATATATTCCGGCTGGTTGGTGCCATGGATGCGATACAGCGTGTCCTTGTTTCCGGAATACAGGTACATGCCGCGCGCGCCCATCGGGTTGTGCGGGCCGCCGGTGACATAGGCCGGTAAGGGGCCGAGCCGCGTCTGCTCGCTGGGGGTGGGAATCCAGGGCGGCCATTCTTCCATGCGGCCGACCTTGGCGATGCCGCTCCAGGCTTGGGCCTCTTCGCCCACTGCGATGCCGTAGCGAACCGCTTTGCCGTTTGGCAGAACGTAGTAGAGGAATTTGTTGTCGCTATCGACGACGACGGTGCCCGGGACTTCCTTGCGGTGGTATTCGACGATGTGTCTGCGGAAGGTTTCCGGCACTGCCGCTTGATTGTACGGCAGATTGGACATCAAGTCCTTGTCCTTCTGCTTCCAGCCGACCTGGCCCGAAGGATCAAGTGTCCCGTTATCCTGGATGCAGCCGCCGAGCGCGACAGCAACAATTGCGAATGCTAACGCACGCATTGCCATAGGTGACCTACTCTTCCGCCCGTCCCAGCCTTGAATCTGCCCCGGGATTTTCTACCGAAATCGTCGCGATGATACCAGCGGTCCGCGCCGCCGCCGCCGACGTCGGCGGCAAGTGTTGCAGGAATGTCGCACCGGTCTCTCATGATGTTCGTTTTTGATCTACCGCAAAGCCCTTACCAGTATGTTTTGCACCCATTAACCAATGGTTTACTACCCGCGATGTCAGCTGTGAAACAGCAGGGAAACGGTGGCGGATGTCACCGCGGTGGACGATTTGTCGCCCAATTCCGCCGCACTCGCTGCTTACGAGCGCGTCATCGCTCACGTGAAGGGAACGGGGTTCAAATAATGCAAGACGTGGCTGCCAATACGGCCGAGAAGACTGACAATCGGCACAAGTCGGATAAGTCTTCCAACGAACATATCGCGCTTCACCTCTGCTACGGGCAGATCGGAATTTCCGCTGTCGCCGCCGCAGTGCGCTATCAAGGGGGGGCCAAAAATCTGGCTTACGCGCCGGTGGCGACCAAAGCGGACGAGCACGGAGCGGCTACCTGATCGTGCGAGTTTGGCCGGCGCGGCCGGCCGGCGTGACAGAGGGGGACAAAACGTCGTCCCCCTTTTTCATTTTTCGTTCGCGCCATCGTTCATACCGCCCTCGGCGGGAGGTGCGCGGTAACCCGGTTCGTGGCATTGGTCCTCCATGAGCGCCATCACGCCTGTCTTGGGTGATTTTTCCAACGCCGAAATCGAGAGCGGACGCCGGCTATTCGGCGGCGAATGGCGCTTTCTCTCCGCAGCCGGCTCGGTCGACTCACTTCCCCGTTCAGGCGGGTTGGAAGTGGCCTTCGCCGGCCGCTCCAATGTCGGCAAGTCGAGCCTGATCAACGCGCTCACCGGCCGGCGCGCGCTGGCGCGTACCTCGAACACGCCGGGCCGCACCCAGGAACTGATCTTTTTCGACGGCCCCGATCGACTGGTGCTGGTCGATCTGCCGGGCTACGGCTACGCGGCGGCGGCCAAGAGCAAGGTCGCGGCCTGGACCAGGCTCATTCACGCTTATCTGCATGGCCGCGCCGCTCTCGCGCGGGTCTATGTGCTGATCGATGCGCGCCACGGCCTCAAAGCCGTCGATGACAGCATTCTCGACACGCTGGGCAAGGCCGCCGTCAGCCACGAGATCGTTCTAACGAAATGCGACCAGGTAAGCGAGCCGGAACTCGCGGAACGCTGCGAAACGGTGAAAGCGGCGATGCGAAGCCGTCCGGCGGCTTTCCCCGACCTGATCACTACGTCGGCCCGCACCGGCGCCGGTATCGCGCAACTGCGCGCGGCAATTGGGCGGCTCCTGGCCGAGCGCGCCCGCTGAGGCGGGCTGTCGGCCTGGTACCTCCGCTAAGCGGATTGTCGTGCAACCGTCACACCGATAGATAGACTGCGCGAACGCCGGGAACATTGACCCCATGAGCCAAAGCGACCCCGTAAGCCCCGAGGTGCAGGCCCGCATTTTGTCGGAAGCGCTGCCCTATATGCAGCGCTACGACGAGGAGACCATCGTCATCAAATATGGCGGCCACGCCATGGGCGACGAGCATCTGGCGCGAGAATTCGCCCGCGACATCGTGCTGCTGGAGCAGACGGCGATCAATCCGATTGTCGTCCATGGCGGCGGACCGCAGATCGAGGCGATGCTGAAGAAGGTCGGCGTGCAATCGCACTACGCGGCGGGTCTGCGCATCACCGACGAAACCACGCTGGAAATCGTCGAAATGGTATTGGCCGGTCTGATCAACAAGCAGATGGTCGGCTTCATCAACGCGGCCGGAGGCAAGGCGGTCGGATTGTGCGGCAAGGATGGCAACATGGTGGTCGCGCGCAAACTGACGCGCACCGTGATCGACCCCGATTCTCACCTCGAAAGGATGGTCGATCTCGGCTTCGTCGGCGAGCCAGACAAGGTCGATACCACCGTGCTCACGCAAATCCTCGGCCGCGAGCTCATTCCGGTGCTGGCGCCGGTTTGCGCGGCGGCCAACGGCGGCACCTTCAACGTCAACGCCGACACCTTCGCCGGCGCCATTGCCGGTGCGCTCAAGGCCAAGCGCCTGTTGTTGCTCACCGACGTGCCCGGCGTGCTCGACAGCTCGAAGAACCTGATCAAGGAGCTCTCCGCCGACGACGCGCGCCGCCTCATCGCCGATGGCACCATTTTCGGCGGCATGATTCCCAAAGTCGAGACCTGCATCGATGCGCTCGAGCGCGGCGTGGAGGGTGTCGTGATCCTTGACGGCAAGGTGCCGCATGCCGTGCTGCTCGAACTGTTTACCGAGCTTGGCGCCGGTACGCTCATACATAATTAGGCTACGGACTCCATAAGCTGTCGTCCGAATTGGCGAAGCACGGCCAGCAGCGGCCGGTACGCTCGTCTGTTCCCGCCGAGGTGCAAGGACGACAGACATCCGATGGTACAAGGTTCTGACTTTGTTTTGAGCGCGCTCGTTCAGGAAGGGCTCACTCATCTTTTTTTGGTTCCGGGCGGACTGATCGATCCGTTTCTGCCGGCGCTGGCGCGGCACCCGAAATTGCTGCCGATCGTCGCCGCGCACGAGGGCGGTGCCGCGTACATGGCCGACGGCTATGCCCGCGCCAGCGGCCGGTTCGGCGCTGCTATGGGGATTGGCGGCCCGGGTCTATGCAACATGGCGACGGCCGTCGCCGCGGCAAAAACCGATTGCTCGCCGGTTCTGGTGTTGAGTGGCGAAATTCCGGTCGACATGGAAGGGCTCGGCGAGTTCCAGGACGCCAGCCAGGCGACGCTCGACGATGCTGCGGTGATGAAGCCGCTCACACGCATGTCGATGACCGTGGCAAGCCCGCGGAATCTCAATCACTGGCTCCGGCACGCACTCACCGCGATGTGGACGCAACCCCCGGGGCCGGTGCATTTGTCATTGACGCACGATGTCATCATCGGCGAGTGCGCGGCGGATTACGCCACGGTTTCAGATTATTTCGATCGGGTTGCACCGCTGAGCCGGCCCGCCGCCGACACAGTGCTCAATCTGCTGGCTACGGCAGCCGGACCGAAGATCGCAATTCTTGCGGGCGCCGGCGTCGAACGCGATAGCGCAGCGGCTACACTGAAGGCCGTCGCCGAGCGCTGGTCGATCCCGATCGCAACGACGCTGCGCGCGAAGGGCGTCTTCGCGGAAGATCACGAATTGTCGCTCGGCGTCTTCGGCTATGCCGGCACCCGCCACGCCAGGCCGCCATCCTCGGCGATCCAGCCGATGTGCTGATCGTCCTTGGCTCCGGCTTCAACGAGCGTGACACCATGCATTGGACGCTGCGCGGACGGGCCGCCAGCAAAACCATCATCGTTCATGTCAACACCGACATCGACGAGTTGACCACGCACAGCGTTCCCGCCCATGTCGTTCCCGGCAGTTGCCGCGCATTCCTCGATCTGATGCAGGAACGGGCTGCGGCCGTCGACTCTCGGCTTGCGGCAGGACAGGCACAACGGCGCGCGTGGCTTACCAAGATCAAGCAAGGGCCGCGGCTCTATGACGTCGAGAATTGCGCCAAGTCGGAGAAACCGGTTCATCCGGCGGCTGCCATCGCGGCATTGCGCAAAGTCTATCCGCGCGACGGCATCGTGCTGGTCGATTCCGGCGCGCACCGTGCCTTTGCCGGCCATTATTGGACCGCCTACGAGCCGCGCAGCTATATCTCGGCGACTAATCTCGGACCGATGGGCTGGGCTATCCCGGCGGCGATCGGCGTGCAGTGCGCGCGGCCCGACCGCCGGGTTGCGGTCATCACCGGCGACGGCTGCATGCATATGCATGGCATGGAAGTTCAAACTGCGGCACGCTACGGGCTGCCCATCATTTACATGGTGTTGAACAACGGCGCGCTTGGGAATGTGTGGCTGCGCGCGCATCAATTCGGTCCGGTCCCATCCGAGCTCACGAGCATTCCTGATCATGACTGGGCTGGGTTCGCGCGCGCTCTCGGCGCCGAGGGTCTGACCGTCACCGATCCCGCGCAGCTCGAAAAAACGTTTCAGCGGGCACTCGCGGCCAATGGCACCGTGCTGATTGACGTCAAGACCGACAAGAATTGTCCGACGCCGGTTTATGATTTTAACGCTGGTGCGCGGGCCTGGTCGTATCACGAGTAGAGGACGGTTATGACCGTGCTGACCATGGATCCGGCAAAGCTCCCGGCTGTGGGACGCGCGCTGTTTGCCGAGATAGCGGCGAAGCGCAAGGCGCGCGGCGAGCATTTCGGCGGCCCCTACATCGCTCTCCTCAATCATCCGGAACTTGCGCGGCGTATCGAGGAATTGGGATTCTTTCTGAAATTCGAGGGCGTACTACCGCGGCCGGTCTATCAGTTCATCGTGCTCTCGGTCGCGCGGGCGACCGGTGCGTCATACGAATGGGACGACCACGTGCAACACGCCCTTGCCGCAGGGCTCGCACAGGACGTCGTCGACAGCCTCGGCGCCGGTCGGACGCAAACGCTGCCGCAGCCGTACGCGCTGCTGAGCGCAATCCTGTCAAAGACGATGGCGTGGCAAGCGGTTCCGGACGATCTGCAGGCTCGCGCCGTTAGCGAATGGGGCGCCGAAGGTCTGGTCGAGATTGTCGTGGTGTCAGGATTTTATCAGATGTTTGCCGCGATCAATCAAGGCTTCGCCATCAAGCCGCCGACCAGCGCATGAGTAGGGAAACGATTTACCGGCCATTAACCGCATGCCGGCGAGCGGCACAACGCGCCTTTAACGTTGGCCGACTAATTGTGGGTACTTCTCGAAAGCTGCGGAGGCGGGCTTGGATTTTTCGCCAGGCATCTCGTATTTGTTCGGTCAGCTGAGCAGGGCGTTCCTGTCGCCGGGCTCGCATTTCTCGCTTTTCTCGCTCGCCAGCGCGTTCTGCATCGGCTTCGTTGTGCTCGCAATACGGCGCTACAAGAAAGGCCGCCGCATTCGGCTCAAGCCTTTGCTGCGGGCGCTGTTCCCGAAACACGTTGTGATGAGCCGATCGAGCCTGGCGGACTTGGGCTACTTCTATTTCAACTTGTTTGTGTTTGGAATCATCTTCGGCTGGGCGGTGCTTTCCTACGCGGCGCTGAGCCGCGGCGTGGCCGATCTCTTGACGGCGACATTCGGCCCGATGCCGCCTGCGCCGCTGCCGGTATTCGTCTCCAGGTCGATCATCACCCTGATGCTGTTCCTCGCCTACGAGCTCGGCTACTGGCTCAATCATTATCTCTCGCACCGGATTCCGTTCCTGTGGGAATTCCATAAAGTCCACCACTCGGCGACGGTGCTGACGCCATTGACGAACTTCCGCATCCACCCGGTCTACATGTGCATCTTCCTCAACATTCTGGCGGTCTGCGTCGGCGGCACCAACGGCGTCGGCGATTACCTGCTTGGCCAACCGTCGCCGCAATACGGCCTGTCCGAGACCAACATCATCCTGGTGTTTTTCATCTACCTCTACGTCCATCTGCAGCATTCGCAGCTCTGGATCTCATTCACGGGCTGGCTCGGCCGGGTGTTGATGAGCCCGGCGCATCATCAGATTCATCATTCGCGCGATCCCGCGCACTTCAACAAAAATCTGGGAAGCTGCCTGGCGGTGTGGGATTGGATGTTCGGCACCTTGCATATCCCCGCCGCCGAGCGCGAGGTCCTCGAATTCGGAGTCGAACCGGATCGCGAGCACGCCCATACGATCAGGGGCGAACTGCTCGCTCCGTTCGGCCGCGCGGCGCTGCTGCTCAAGGAGTTCATCGAAAGGCGGCCGCGCTCGGTTCCGTTGTCAGCTCCCGAGCAGAAGCGGGCCTGAACGGATCCGGAACGCTGGGGACCCGTCTTCCGAGAAGATATTGTTCCACGGCTAAATCCGGCATTGGCGGTTGCGGCGCTCGCCGTCGCCGCGTATTCGTCAGGCGCGATCCCACCAAAGAGTGCCTGCCGCTTGGCTTTCCGTTCCTTCTTTTCGACCGCACCCGGACTTGCCGCGGCGCTCGCGCTCGGCATCTCCGACGTACTCGCCAAGATCATCATCGCGGCGCATTGCGATGTGCTCACCATGCTGTCGTTTCGCAGCCTGGTCGGCCTCGGCTTCATGACGATATGGCTGCGGTTCGGACCGCGGCCGCCGGTGAACGCACGGGTGCGCTTGATATCGCTCGGCGTCGGCGTGCTGTTCGCGGGGCTGATCTTTTGCCTGTTCAAGGCGATCGAGGCGAATGACGTGCCGACGGCGGTGCTGACCTATTTCGCCTATCCGTTGCTGACCGGACTTGTCGCCTCGGCGACCGGCCTCGAGCCGTTGCGATGGCAAGGCCTCGTGTGCGCGCTGGCGGCGTTCGTCGGGCTCGCAATCATGATCGGCGCGCACCCGGCTGGTCTCGTGTTCGCCGGCATCGCCTACGCGCTCGGCGCGGCGTGCTGCCGCACCGGAGTGCTCATCGTGACCCGCGCATTCCTGGTCGGCGCCGACGCGCGGCTGACGACATGGTATTCGGTGGTCGCGCAGCTTCTGATCTTCGTCGCGGTGTCGGCTGCTACCGAGACGTGGAAACCGCCGCAGACCGATGGCGGCTGGGCGGCTTTGATCGCCATGAGTCTGGCGACGACCGCCGGCATCTTGTTCGTGTTCGTGTCGACAATGCGTGTCGGCCCGTTTCGCACCGCGCTGATCATGAATCTTGAGCCGCTGACGGCGATGATACTCAGCGCGCTCGCGCTCGGCGATGTGATTACGCCGCTGCAGGCAGTCGGCAGCGCCATCATGCTCGGCGCGCTGGTCGCCTTTCAGCTCCTGAGGTGACGGTGATGCGTGGTCCAAAGTCCTATGCTGCCCGGCACGCCGACCGCCGCTCGGTTCCGCCCATCAATGACGGGGCCGTGATGCAGTGTCATGCGCTGTTCATGCACCGCGTCACAAACTCGGCCAACTTGACGCCGACACTGCTGCGCTCCATCAAGGTGGCTGAAATCGCGGTAAGGGTGGACCATGCGCGGGTTCCACGGTTCTTCGTTTGATCCCCAGACACTCGTCGTCCTGGAAACCGCCTTTGACGAGGCGTGGCTGACGCTCAAGGCGGTCGGCAACTGGACGGTGCGGCCGGACGAGCTCGCCCGCTCGGTGCTGCGGCTCGCCATGGAGGGTGAGCGCGACCCGGTGCGGTTGCACGATGGCGCGCTCAGGGGCCTGCTTCCGGCGGCTTCGTGGCGGGAGGGGAACTGAGTACTTCCGGCCGGTCGCGTCGGCAGGCTGCGAAAGCGCTTCAGGCGTGAGGGATCAGCATGGCGACGCCGGCCAGCGCCGCGGCGGCCAGGGTGCCGATCAGCGCCGCCTGCACGAACGGAATCGATTTGCGTAAAACCCGTCGCATCGACTACTCCACCCCGCTGATAGCTGCTGGCGATTCGGCGGGGACCGAAGCCTCGTCGCCGGGAAGTGTGGCAACAACGAGTCGGCGGGATATGATTAAGCGCGCCGTCCGCGGCTTCGATGGAGTCGAGACCTGGGTCTTCGACCTCGACAACACGCTCTATCCGCATCACATCAACCTCTGGGAGCAGGTCGATGTGCGCATCCGCGACTACATCGCCGGTTTTCTCAAGGTCACGCACGACGAAGCCTTTCGGCTGCAGAAGGACTACTACCTGCGTTACGGCACCAGTCTGCGGGGTTTGATGGAGGAGCATGGTCTCGATCCCGACGAGTTTCTGGAAATCGTGCACGAGATCGATTATTCGCCGTTGACACCCAACCCGGCGCTGGGCGCCGCGATTGCCGGCTTGCCCGGGCGCAAGCTCATCCTCACCAATGGCACGCGGCAGCACGCCCAGACGGTCATGCGCCGGCTCGAAATCGAAGAGCGCTTCGAGGATGTGTTCGATATCGCCGCCGCCGACCTCGAACCGAAACCACGGCCGCAGGTCTACCACCGCTTTTTGGCCCGGCACCGCGTCAATCCGGCCAGAGCGGCGATTTTCGAGGATCTCGCCCGCAACCTCGAAGTGCCGCACGCACTCGGCATGACCACGGTGCTGGTCGTGCCGAGCGGCAGCCGCGAGGTGTTTCGCGAGGAATGGGAGCTCGCCGGCCGCGACGCGCCGCACGTCGATCATGTTACCGACGATCTTGCCGGCTTTTTGCGCGGCATCGTCGCTCGGAATTGAGTACGCTTGACATCGTCTGGTCGCGCTCCGACAAACCGCGGCAGCAGGGAATGCCCTTCATGCCGACCGCCGACCTCGCCAAGGCCGAAGACAGGACGACGCTTGCCGAAACCATCGACGCGGCCTTTGAGCGCCGCGACGAGGTCAGTCCGTCGACCAAGGGGCCCATTCGCGAGGCGGTCGAGGATGCACTTGGTCTCCTTGACCGCGGTGCGGCGCGCGTAGCGGAAAAAGCGGCCGACGGCTCCTGGCGCGTCAACCAATGGCTGAAGAAGGCGGTGCTGCTGTCGTTCCGCCTCAACGACATGAGCGTCATTCGCGGCGGTCCCGACCGCGCCGTATGGTGGGACAAGGTTCCGTCGAAATTCGACGGCTGGGACGAACGGCGCTTCCGCGCCGCAGGCTTTCGCGCGGTACCGGGCTGCGTCGTGCGCCGCTCCGCGTTTGTCGCGCCGGGCGTGGTGCTGATGCCGTCCTTCGTCAATCTCGGGGCCTATGTCGATCGCGGCACCATGATCGACACTTGGGCGACGGTCGGATCCTGCGCGCAGATCGGCCGCAACTGCCACATCTCCGGCGGCGCCGGTATTGGCGGCGTGCTCGAGCCGCTGCAGGCGGGCCCGGTGATCGTCGAGGATAATTGTTTCATCGGCGCGCGCTCGGAGGTCGCTGAGGGCGTGATCGTGCGCGAAGGCGCGGTGCTGTCGATGGGCGTTTTCATCGGCGCCTCCACCAAGATCGTCGATCGCGACAGCGGCGAGATTTTCCAGGGCGAGGTGCCGGCCTACGCGGTGGTGGTGCCCGGCAGCATGCCGGGCAAGCCGCGCCCGAACGGTGAACCGAGCCCGAGCCTGTCCTGCGCCGTGATCGTCAAGCGCGTCGACGAAAAGACACGCGCGAAAACCAGTATCAACGAATTGCTGCGGGATTGAAGTCCGCGTTGTGACGATGGATTGGGCCTACCTCCTCAACGGTTTTCACGGCCGCATCGGCCGGCAAACGTTCTGGCTGGCGATGGTGGCGGTCTACATCGCCAACATCGTGGCGTGTCTGATCGCAGATCAAGTCCAGGGCGATCGGCTGAGCGCCATCGTCGACCTTGCCTTCACCTATCCGGAATTCGCGATATCCGTGAAGCGCGCTCACGACCGTGATCTCCCGGTCTGGCTGCTGTTTATTTTTTTTACGGCAAACGCGGTGCTCGACCTGCTTACCGTCTTGGGCTGGAACATCGCGGCTGAAGAGCCGAGTTGGCTGACCTTTGCTGCTCTGATTCCGTTCACGGTCCTGGGCTTGGCTTTGCTGGTCGAGCTCGGCTTTCGCAAAGGCACGATCGGCCCGAACCAGTACGGACCGGACCCGCTGGCGAAGGTTTAATACGATGCCGGCGGATCCCGTCGCGATCGCCCGAGAGCTCGTGCGCTGCCGGTCAGTCACGCCGGAGGAGGGCGGGGCGCTCGCCTATTTGCAGCAGGTGCTGGCGAGCGCGGGATTCGCGGTTCATCGCGCCACTTTTGCTGAGCCGGGTACCGCGCCGGTCGAGAACCTGTACGCGCGGATCGGCGCCGAAAAACCCAATCTCATGTTCGCCGGCCATACCGACGTGGTGCCGCCCGGCGACGAGGCGGCGTGGCGGCATCCGCCGTTTGCCGGCGAGGTCGCCGGCGACAAACTCTACGGGCGCGGCGCCGTCGACATGAAGGGCGGCATTGCCTGTTTCGCCGCCGCGGCGCTGGACTATCTCAGCGCCAACGGGGGCAAACCGAACAAAGGCTCGATTTCATTCCTCATCACCGGCGACGAAGAGAGCGTCGCCGTCAACGGTACGGTAAAGCTCCTGCAATGGGCGGCCGCGCGCGGCGAAACCTTCGACAACTGCATCCTCGGCGAGCCGAGCAATGTCGAGGTCGTCGGCGACACCATCAAAGCCGGCCGCCGCGGCTCGCTCAACGGCACACTCATTGTCAGTGGCCGCCAGGGCCACGTCGCCTATCCCGACCGCGCCGAGAATCCGATCCGGGGGCTGGTTGATCTGATTGCCGCGCTGCAGGCGCCGCTCGACGAAGGCAGCGCCCACTTCGATCCGTCGCATCTGGAATTCACCTCGGTCGATGTCGGCAACCCAACCGTCAATCTCATTCCCGGCGAGGCCCGCGCGCGTTTCAACATCCGCTATAACGATTGCCACAGCCAGACTGCGCTGAAGGCGCTGATCGAGCGGCGCGCGCAGGCTGCCGCCGCCGATCGCGTGCATTTTTCGTTCGACTGGCAGCCCTCGAATGCCGATGTCTTCATCACCAAACCGGGACCGTTCACCGATCTCGCGATTGCCGCAATCGCTGAAGTGACCGGGAGGAAGCCGAAGCTATCAACTTCGGGCGGCACCTCGGACGCGCGCTTCATCAAGGACTACTGCCCGGTGCTCGAATTCGGCCTGGTCGGACAGACCATGCATCAGGTCGACGAATGCGCGCCGGTTGCCGATCTCCGCGTGCTGACGGCGATCTACCGGCGGATTATCGAAAAGTATTTCGGGTGAAGTCATTCCGGGGTCGGACGCGGGCTGGAACCCGGAATGACGGAGTCAATACTCCACCCGCACCAGATAAAGCCCGTGCGGCGGCGCGACCTGGCCGCAGGCGGTGCGGTCGCGGGCGGCGAGCGCCGCGGCAAGATCGTCGGCGCTCCATTTGCCTTCACCGACGTGAACCAGCGAACCGACCATCGAGCGCACCTGATTGTGCAGGAACGAGCGCGCCGACGTGGTGACGCGGACCTCGTCGGTGTCGCGCGTCACGTCGAGGCGATCGAGCATCTTCACCGGGGATTTCGCCTGGCATTCGGCGGCGCGGAATGTCGTGAAGTCGTGCTTGCCGATGAGAAGCTGCGCGGCGGTGTGCATGGCGCCGGTATCGAGCGGGCGCGGGATGCGCCAGGCGCGCTGCCGATCGAGCGTAAGGACGGCGCGGCGATTGACGACGCGGTAGAGGTAATGGCGTTTGATCGCCAAGAAGCGCGCCTCGAAGCTGTCCGCGACCTGCTCGGCCGCCAGTACGGCCACCGGGTGCGGCCTTAAGTGCGCGTTAAGGGCATCGCGCACCGTGTCGACGTCCCAGTCTTTGGCGAGATCGACATGGGCGACCTGACCCAGCGCGTGCACGCCCGCGTCGGTGCGTCCGGCGCCCTGGACCGCGGCGCGCTCGCCGGTGAAGGCAGTGATCGCGTCCGTCAGCACGCCCTGCACCGAGACGCCATTGTCCTGCACCTGCCAACCGACAAACGGGGTGCCGTCATATTCGATGGTGAGCTTGTAGCGGGGCATGGCCGTCAGCTTAGGACGCAGGCGCGCGCAATCGGTGTCCCGCGCAAAAATTCCTCCGTCCGCATCGGCTGACGGCCGGCGCGCTGCAACTCGATCAGCCGTACCGCGCCATCGCCGCAGGCGATGGTCAAGCGCTCGTCCAGCACTTCACCAGGCTTGCCGTCGCCGGCCCCTTGCGTCGTGCGCAGGACCTTCACACGCCCGGCGCTGGCCCAATCGAACCACGCGCCGGGGAACGGCGACAGGCCGCGGCAACGGTCATGGACCTGCTGCCAAGGCCTCGTCCAATCGATGCGCGTCTCGTTCTTGTCGATCTTGCTGGCGTAGGTGACGCCCGCTTCCGGCTGCGGCGTCAATTGCAGCGAGCCCCGTTCGAGTGCGGCAAGCGCGCGCAACATCAGGTCGGCGCCGCGCCGCGCCAACGCGTCGTGCAGTTCGCCGGCGGTCGCATCGGGGCCGATCGGCACGCGCTCTGCCATGGCGATCGGGCCGGTGTCGAGGCCTTCCGCCATCTTCATCACCATGACGCCGGTCTCGCGGTCGCCGGCCATGATCGCGCGCTGGATCGGCGCGGCACCGCGCCAGCGCGGCAACAGCGAGGCGTGCAGGTTGAAGCAGCCGAGCGGAAAAGCGTCCAGGATCGACTTCGGCAGGATTAATCCGTAGGCCACGACCACCGCTGCGTCGGCGCCGTGTGCGCGCATCGCCTCGGCAGCGTCGGGTTCTTTGAGGGTCTTGGGCGTAAACATCGGGATTGCGAAACGTTCGGCTTCGCGGGCGACCGGGCTGGCGCGCGGCGCCATTCCGCGCCCAGCCGGCTGCGACCCGCGGGTATACACCGCCACGACTTCGTGGCCGCTGCCGACAATTTCCAGCAGCGTGGGGACAGCGAAATCAGGCGTCCCCATAAACACGAGGCGGAGCGCCAATCAGGCCTCCACCTTCTTCGTCGCTGCCTTCGCCGCCTTGGCGAATTTCTTGATGACGCGGTCGCGCTTGAGCTTGGAGATGTGGTCGATGAAGAGCACGCCGTTGACGTGATCGATCTCATGCTGGAGGCAGGTGGCGAGAAGCCCCTTGGCTTCGATCTCGTGCTCGTTGCCGTCGAGATCGAGATATTTGACCTTGACCGCTGTCGGTCGCTCGACCTCCTCGTAATATTCCGGGATCGACAGGCAGCCTTCCTCGTAGGTCGATTTATCTTCCGACGCCCAGGTGACCTCCGGATTGATGAACACTTGCGGCTTGTGGTCGTCCTCCTTTTTCGACAGGTCCATGGTCACGACGCGCTTGGCGACGCCGACCTGGATCGCCGCGAGCCCGATGCCGGGCGCGTCATACATGGTCTCGAACATGTCCTCGACCAGCTTGCGGATGCCGGCGTCGATGCGCTTGACCGGCTCGGAGTTGAGCCGCAGCCGCTTGTCCGGGAGTTTCAGGATTTCGCGCAGAGCCATGGTCGGCGATGTAATTGGTGTACAAACGGCGGTCAATCCGCGTCGTCTGTTGCGGGGACGGGCGTAAGTGGGCTACAGGTGTTCCCTCTTCGTTCTCGCCTACCTCCAAGCGAATCACGTAAGACACAGCGTATGACCGAAAGCCCGTCGATCGTCGCGGTTTCAGCCATCCTGATCGCCTGCGCGGCGATTGCCGTTCTGGCGATCGTGCTCTGGCGTTCGCGCAAACAGCCGCCCGCCGAGGACCCGGTGATGGCCGAGTTGACCCGCGCGCATGCCGACGCGGCGGCGCGGCTCGAGGCCATGATCGGGTTGCTCGCCAAAGGCCAATCGCAGCTGGCGCACAGCGTCAACGAGCGGCTCGATTCGGTCTCGCATCGCCTTGGCGATTCGTTGGAGAAGACCAAGCAAAGCACCGCCGACAATCTGCAAAAACTCGGCGAGCGGCTCGCGGTCATCGACCGGGCGCAGAAAAACATCACCGAGCTCGCCACCCAGGTGACGTCGCTGCACGGGGTGCTCGCCAATAAGCAGGAGCGCGGCGCCTTCGGCCAGGGCCGCATGGAAATCATTGTCCGCGATGGACTGCCCAAGAGCTGTTACGAATTCCAGTACACGCTGTCCAATAACCTGCGTCCCGACTGCTGCGTGTTCTTGCCCGACAAGCGGCCGCTGGTCATCGATTCAAAATTTCCGCTCGAAGCAGTCACCGCCTATCGCGAGGCCAAGAGCGACGACGAGCGGCGGCAGGCGGCCGCCCGGGTGCGGGCGGACGTCACCAGGCACGTCGCCGACATTGCGCAGAAATACCTTATTGCCGGCGAGACCCAGGATATGGCGCTGATGTTCGTGCCTTCGGAGTCGGTCTATGCCGAGTTGCATGATGGCTTCGACGACATCGTACAGAAGGCCTATCGGGCCAAAGTCGTCATCGTTTCGCCGTCGCTCCTGATGATCGCCATTCATGTCGTTCAGCAGATTCAGAAGGACGCGCGCATGCGCGAAGCCACCGGCCGCATTCAAGCCGAGGTCGGGCTTCTGATCGACGATGTCAGGCGCATGAGTGAGCGCGTGGCCAAGCTCGGTCAGCATTTCGGCCAGGTCAGCGAAGATGTGCGGCAGATTCTGGTTTCGACGCAGAAGATCGAGCAGCGCGGGTCTCGCATCAAGGACGTCGAGTTCAGCGACGACATCGCCGGGGCCGACATCATTCCCGCGCCGATGGTGCGCAAGCTGGAGGCGGGAGAGTAGCGTCATTCCGGGCGCCGCGAAGCGGCGAGCCCGGAATCCATAGTCGCTGAACACGACCTTTATTAACGCCGTCGGTTCTCACGAGCTCTTGTGGTTATCGATTCCGGGCTCGGCCCTTCGGACCGCCCCCGAATGACGGGCCGGGTTGGCATCCGCTCCACAAACCAGCTAGGGCAGGCAAATGATTGCTGCCGCGCCCACCCGTACCTCTATAACCGACACGCTTGCCGTCTATCTGCAGCGGCGGGTGCTGATCGTCGTGTTTCTCGGCTTCTCCTCCGGTTTGCCGCTCGCACTTTCCGGCTCGACGCTGCTCATTTGGATGCGTGAGGCCGGAGTTGATCTCGGCACCATCGGCTTATTTGCGCTGGTTGGCACGCCCTACACGATAAAGTTCTTATGGGCGCCGCTCGTTGACGCGCTCGGCGTGCCATTTCTGTCGCGGCGATTGGGCCGCCGGCGGGGCTGGCTTGTCCTCTCGCAGCTTCTGCTGATTGCGGCGATCGTCTTTCTCGGCGCCTGCGACCCATCGGTCTCGGCGCTGGGAGTGGCGGTGGGAGCGCTCCTTGTCGCCACCGCCTCGGCGACGCAGGACATCGTCGTCGATGCTTTCCGTGTCGAAAGTCTCGACGAGAGCGAGCAGGCGGCTGGCATGGCTTCGTACGTCGCGGCTTACCGCATCGGCATGCTTGCTTCGACGGCCGGCGCTCTCTTTCTGGTCAGCGGCTTTGAAGAATTCCTTGGCCTTGAACGACACGCCGCGTGGAGCGCCGGCTACACGGTGATGGCGGGGCTCATCGTGATTGGCATCGTGACGGCGCTACTGGCGACGGAGCCGGAGAAGTCGGCCGCCGCGACTGCCGCACATGCCCGGGAAGGCACCCTCACGCGCGTTCTCGAAGCCGCGATCGGAGCCTTTGCCGAGTTTCTTTCGCGCGACATGGCGCTGGTGGCGCTCGCTTTCGTCGTGCTGTTTAAGTTCACCGATGCGCTTGCCGGCGCGCTGACCGCGCCTTTCGTGATCGATCTCGGCTTCTCGCGCAACGAATACGCGGCCATCATCAAGGGTGTCGGGCTGGCCGCGACATTGATCGGCGGCTTTGCCGGCGGCTTCGTGGCGCGCGCCTGTTCCCTGCCTGTCAGCCTTTGGATTGGCGGTGTCCTGCAAGCACTCTCGACGCTCGCCTTCTCTTGGCAGGCGGTGGTCGGTCTCAATGCCGCCTGGCTCACCTTTGCCATCGTGGTTGAGAACTTCACCAGCGCCATCGGCACGGTGATTTTCGTCGCCTATCTCTCGGCGCTATGTCGCAACCCGTTGCACACCGCGACCCAGTACGCGTTGCTGACGGCTTTGGCGGCGTTCGGGCGCACCTATCTGTCGTCGGGCGCGGGCTTCATCGCCGCTGCTACGGGGTGGGTCTGGTTCTTCGTGATTTGCGCGCTCGCCGGGCTGCCGAGCCTGATGCTGCTCGCCGTCCTCCAGTCCCGCGGTCATTTTGACGGGTCGGCGCCTGCCAAGAAGTAATTCCACGGCGGGACGCACTCCGGGCGTCCGTTTTGGGCAGCGCGCCAACGATATATCCAATGGGATGGGCCGGTAGGGACGCCCCGAGCGGCAAAACAATGCGTCATAGAATTGCAACTGGGCCAAGGCACAAAACCGGGCACAAAACCGGGCACAAGAGCCCCGCAAAAAAGTCTTTTTGTAAGGATCGGATAGCTATACTTGACGTTACCCCTGCTGACCCCCCTTAAACCCGGGCTGTTCGGTCGTCGCCGCTATGGACATCATCCTCGTCAAGATTTTTGCGACTGCGCTGGCGCTGAGCGAGGTCATGACTCAGCCGCAGGCGGTCAAGACGCATTTCGACCCGGCGCAAGACCGGGACGAGGTGGTGCAGATTTTGCGCAATGGCTGCGCCCATATGCGCCAAGCTTTCGATATCGAGGCGATCAACGTCGATGACCTCATCGCCACCGCGCTCAACGATCCGAAGG
Organism: uncultured Alphaproteobacteria bacterium; assembly: GCA_963709825.1. Lineage (GTDB taxonomy): Bacteria > Pseudomonadota > Alphaproteobacteria > Rhizobiales > Xanthobacteraceae > BOG-931. The sequence continues at coordinate 132,869 of CAVPXZ010000023.1, read as the reverse complement.
CGGTCGGCAGCGGCATCAAGGCCTTTCACGGCATCAATTTCGCCGACCTCAACACCGCCTATAACCAGTTCTGCAAGAACGAAAGCGTTGCCAATCCGGTCGTCGACCTCGGCCAGGTGATCGAGTTCTTCGATAACGCAGCCACCGATCTGCCCGATCACACGCGGCTGAAGGGCAAAAAGCTGCCGAGCATGAGCGTGGTCCTCGACGGCAAGGGCAAGGATTTCGCCGACGTTTTCGAGCCGGGCAACCGGCGTATCTGGGTGTCGCTCGCCGACATTCCCGATTTCGTTCAGAAAGCGTTCGTCGCCGCCGAGGACCGGCGCTTCTTTCAGCACCATGGCGTCGACGAGCGCGGCATCATCCGCGCGTTCATCGGCAACCTCGCGGACCCCGGCCGGCCGCAGGGCGGCTCGACCATCACGCAACAGGTGGTGAAGAACCTGTTGGTCGGCGAGGATGTGACCTACGAACGCAAGATCCGCGAAATGATCGTGGCCTCGCGGCTCGAAAACACCTTGAGCAAATCGGAGATTCTCGAGCTTTACCTCAATACCGCCTATCTCGGCCGCGGCTCCTGGGGCGTGGAGATGGCCGCGCGCAGCTATTTCGGCAAGCCGGCCAAAAACCTCACGCTGGCCGAAGGCGCGATGCTGGCCGGCCTGCTCAAAGGGCCGAACTACTTCAACCCCGATCGCCATCCCGATCGCGCCAAGGAGCGTCTTGCCTACGTGCTTGGCCGTATGCAGGAGGATGGCGTCATCAGCGCCGAGCAGAAGGACAGCGCGCTTGCCGGGCCGCCCAAGCTCGTTTCTCACGAGCGGCCGCACCGCGAGTCGGGCTTTCACTTCATCGATTATCTCGGCCGCGAGGCGAAGTCGGCCGGTGTCGAGAACCTGACCGCAGAACCCTACACTATCCATTCGACCATCAACGCGACATTGCAGCGGGACACCGAGGCGGCGCTGCAGGAAGGCTTGGCGCGTTACGAAATCGCTTATGGCCGCATGCAATACCGCGGTCCGGAAGCGAACATTGGGGATGCCGTGCGGAAGCTCGGCGCCGCCGCGCAGACCGGCGCCGCGACGGCGACGCCGGCTTGGCAGCAGGCGCTCGCCGCCGTGCACCTGCCGCTCTACGATGTGCATTGGGAGCCGGCGGTTGTTTTGGACAAGGGCGGCAAGCGCGGCGATGGCTTGATCCGTGTCGGTCTCGGCGACGGCCGTATCCTGCCGTTGAACGCCTGGACCTGGCAGATCCGGCGCAGCCTCAATCTCTACGATGTCGTCTATGTCAGCGTTGCCGAGATCAAGGCCGCCAAAGGCAAGCCCGCTCACGCCGGGGGCCAGGCGCAGTTGCGCGTGCGGCCGACGGTGCAGGGCGGCGCCCTGGTGCTGGAGAATAAGACCGGGCGCATCCTCGCGATGGCCGGAGGCTTTTCCTATCCCTTGAGCCAGCTCAACCGCACCTCGCAGACGCAGCGTCAGCCTGGGTCGGCGATAAAGCCGCTCACCTATCTGACGGCGTTGCAGGCGGGGCTACAGCCGAACACGCTCGTGCCTGATGACCCGATCACACTGCCGCCGATCGGCGGCGGCCGCGGCTATGGGCGCGACATCATCGCCCGCGAATACGGCGGCTTCGCCCGCGATGAGGATTTTTGGTCACCGCGCAACGCCGACTACGGTTCGGGCGGCCTGTTTACGATGCGGCGCGGGCTGGAGAACTCGGTCAATGTGGTGACCGCCCACCTGCTCGACGGCGGCATCGATGCCGATCCGGCGAAGAGCCTCGACGAAGTGTGCGCGACGGCGGTGGCGGCAAAAATCTATACCGACTGCATCCGCTACTATCCGTTCGTGCTCGGGGCGCAGCCGGTGCGCATGATCGATCTCGCTGCATTCTACGCCGCCGTCGCCAACGAAGGCGCACGGCCGCAGCCTCATGCCATCGAATTGATCGAGGCGAACGGCCACAGCATTTATCAGTACCCGAATGCGCCGCTGCCGTTGATCGGCGCCGCCGATCACGCCGCGTTTTATCAGCTCAAGACCATGTTGCAGGGCGTGGTTGCTCGCGGCACTGCTCGGGCGATCGCTTCGCTGTCGCCTTACGTCGCCGGCAAGACCGGCACGACCGAGGACGCGGTCGACGGCTGGTTCATCGGCTTCACCAACGACGTGACCGTCGCCGTTTGGGTCGGCTACGATAATGGCGACGGCAAGCGCCGTTCGCTCGGCGCGACGGCGACCGGAGCGAGAATGGCGCTGCCGATCTTCGAGCCGATCATCCAGGCGATCTGGGCGGAGGGGATAGCGCCAAAGACCGCGCTTAGCGGACCCTCGCCGGAGGCGCAGCACCATCTGGTCGATTTGCCGATCGATTACATGAGCGGAGACCGCGTCACCGGTGGGCGCGGCTTCATCGAACATTTCCGGCTCGGGGCCGACGGCCGGCTCGCTGAAACGCAATATCAGCTTGTCTCGCGCGACGACGCCTATGCCTCGCGCAATCCGGGCCAATGGGGGACGACTTCGGAAGGCTATTGGGCTGCCCCATCCGACGAGGGCCGCTTCCTTGCCGGGCGTTCCTATTATCCGGCGCAGGGCTGGCAACCGGGGTCCCCGCAACCGGCGCCGCCGCAGCAGCCGGTGGCGCGCGGCCTGTTCATGCCATGGTCCGAGCCGGACGATCCGCGCAATCGTCCCCGGGACTTTTTCTGGGGCGGGCACGTCAACTGAATTCACGCCAGCTGAAAGACGTATTGATGTTGATGCGGCACGCGATTGCGCTTGTCGGCTTGATCGGCTCCCTGTCCGCCGCCGGCGCGCAGGAGTTCCGCATCGAGGACGTGGGCTCGGCACGAAACGTTGCCGCGGCGCAGCTTAAGCCGGGGATCATCGCGTTCAGCGATCAAGAAGGCACCGTCGCCGGCGACGCCCCGGCGAACCTGATCGGCTTCGCCGATTGGGCGCGCACGCGCCCCGTCGACAAGAAATTCCTGTCGCTGTTTCCCGGCTATACCGAGCCGACCGTCACCAAGACGTCGAGCAGCGGCACCCGGAGCGGGCCGGTCACTGAGAAACTCACCATGTACGTGGCGCAAGCGCGCTTCATTCTCGACCGGCCACCGGGTGCGGTTGATCTTTCGAGCTACGTGACGCTGCCGTTTCTGGAAAAAATCGATCCAGCGATCAAGCACAAGGTAATCGCCGCTGCCGATGTCACCCTTCCCAACGATCCGCAGGGAACCGGCAACGACAACCCCGGACGGAAATGGTGTACCGGGCTGACAACGTTGATCTGCATCCAGTCGAGCTACAAGCTCGAAGGCAAAATTCCCATCGGCATCATGCTGGTGAACAAGCTGCGCGACAGCGCCAAGAAGGTTTCCGATCACATCGATTTCGAGAGCGAGCTGGCGCAGCGCGGGCCCGCGGATATCGATCAGGCCGGTTTGAAGGAGCTGACGGCGCTTGACACTCCGGTTTCCGGCGTGCTCGAGCAGAATATTTTTTACGTCAATCAGATCATGAAATTTGGAAAATTCTTCGCCGTTTTTCAGGGTCATCCCGCCGACGCCGGCAAGACCGTGGTCACCGCCTTTATGGTGTTGGCGCTCGAGGAGAGCGTTCTCGACAAGAAGAAGGAATTCGAGAACGTGCCGGTGTTGCGCAATCTCGTGCCGGCGCAGGTGCTGATGGGGCAATCCTCGTTCAACTCCGGCGATTTGATCAGCGCCGGCCTGCCGAAATATGCCCGCAATGAAATCCGGACTGTCGCCGGCCTGCTGTCGCAGGATAGCAGGGCGAAGTAGTTGCGATTGATTATCGCTGTCGCGCCCGGAGTTGCGTGCATTCGAACGCTGATGCACGAAACCGATTTTTCCCATCAGCACATCAAGACGCAATAGCGCCAAATCAGAATATGATGCACCGGGCAATGAGGTAACGATCCCATGGATGGGGCATTCGAGTTGGGACTCTACACGTTCGGCGACGTTATGCTGGAAGCGCACGCGGGGAAGGCGGTCGGCCCGAAGCAGCGCCTGGCGGAGGTCGTTGCCGCAGCGAAGCTTGCCGATGCGTCGGGTCTCGACGTTTTCGCGGTCGGTGAACATCATCGGCTGGATATGGCGATTTCCGCCCCGGCTGTGGTCTTGGCGGCGATCGCGGCGGTCACTGAGCGTATCCGCCTGGCGAGCGCGGTCACCATCCTGAGCACGGCGGATCCGGTCCTGGTCTTCGAGGACTTTGCGACCGTCGATCTTATCTCCGGCGGCCGCGCCGAGATCATCGCCGGACGAGGCATTTTCACCGAATTGTTTCCGCTGTTTGGCTACGATCTTGCCGACCAGGACGATTTGTTCGCGGAAAACCTTGAGCTGCTCATGCAGCTCAACGCCGCCGAGCGCGTCACCTGGCAGGGGCGCTTCCGCTCGCCGCTGCAGGATGCGCAGATTTCGCCGCGGCCGGCGCAAAGCCGGTTGCCCATCTGGATCGGCACCGGCGGCACGCAGAGCAGCATTGAGCGCACCGGCGTGCTCGGATTGCCGTTGGCGCTGGTTAACATCAGCGTGCCGCCAGCCAAGCTCGCGCCGCTTGCCGAGCTCTACCGGAGCAGGGCGACGCAAGCCGGGCACGCCGCCAGCACGCTCAAGGTCAGCATGGCCAGCCACATGCACATGCAGGAAAATTCGCAGGATGCCCTGAACACGTTTTATCCGTACTATGCCGGCTACTTTTCCACCCACACACCCTCGCATTGGCGGCCGCTGAATATCACGCGGGCCGATTTTGAGGAACGCGCAGCTCCGCTTGGCCCGATTTTCGTGGGCAGCCCGCAGCAAATCGTCGATAAGATCCTCTATGAGCGCGAGCTGTTCGGCCACCAGCGCTTCCTGGCGCAGATCGACATCGGCGGCGTTCCGTATGCGGAAGTTGCCCGGGTAATCGAGCTATTTGCGACCAAGGTCGCGCCGGTCATTCGCAGCGTGGTCGGCAAATAATATACACGACGCGCCAAGCGCCGGCGTTCAATGATTATTTTCGGCATTGTGACCGCGTCCCACTGCCTTCGACGGGGGCGTCCTAGAGCCGGAATGCCAGACAAGGTTTGCGCAAATCGTGTTGCAGCTCGGACAGAAATCGCTAAGCTTGCAACCCGATCGCACATGCGAATTTAAATAAAATAACCCAGCCACAATGACTAAGGGGAGACGTCACCATGAAGCTCTACATGCATCCGGTATCGACTGCGTCCCGTCCCGTGCGGCTGCTGATCGCCGAGAACGGCCTCAAATGCGATGAAGAGTTTGTCGATATCCTCACCGGCGCCCACTATCAGGAGCCGTACGCCTCGCTCAATCCTAACCGGATGGTGCCGATGCTTGAGGATGGAGATTTCCGGCTGACGGAAGGTTCGGCGATTCTGAAATATCTCGCCGACAAATACGATCTGCCGTCCTATCCGAAGGACCTGAAGAAACGCGCCAAAATCAATGAAATGATGGACTTTATCAACACGCAGTTCTATCGCGACTTCGGTTACGGGCTGGTCTACCCGCAGCTGTTTCCGCACCACAAGCGCCGCAGCGACGAGGCGCACGCCGGTGCCGTCGCTTGGGGACAGCAAGGCGCCCAAAATTGGCTGCAGATTCTCAACGATCACTGGATCGGGCCGAAAAATCAGTATCTCTGCGGCAACGAACTGACCATTGCCGACTATTTCGGCGCCGGCATCGTATCGATCGGGGAATGGATCGGCTGCGACTTCTCCACCTATCCCAACATCAAGCGGTGGCTTGAAAACATGAAGAAGCTAAAGTCATGGGATCAGGTCAACGAAGTATTTAACGGTTTCGTGACTGCCAATAAGGGCAAGGAGTTTGTGCGCGCGTAAGGCGCATCATCGCTCGCTGAAGGTCCAGTGAAAGCCGGCGCAATCAGTATTTGGCAGGTCGCTTAGCGGGTCGCCAGTCAGTCCGCGCCACGTTGCCGTCCTTCCAGGCGGTGCTGATTACGCCGCGGCCTGTGCCTTGTCGCCGCGTTCGAGCGATTGCAGCACGTCGTCGACCGTCTGAACGTCGCCGAACTGTCCGTAGAATGCCGACAGCGAGGCGTTGTGCTCCTCGTCCGAACTGGCGGCGAGGCCATCCGCTACCATAATGGTCTTGAAATTGAGCATCATCGCGTCACGTGCTGAGCTTTCGCAGCAGATATTGGTAGCGGTGCCGGCGATCAGAACGGTGTCGAGCTTGCGCTCGCGCAGATGCCGTTCGATTTCGGAGGAGCCCTGGATGAACGCGCTGTAACGCATCTTGGTGAGGCAAGTATCCTCCGGCCGGATGTCGTTATCCTGCCAGAATTCGAAACCGTCATGGCCTTCCTGCATCGACTTGTACCGCCGCTGCATTCGTTGCGGTGTCGTCAGCCAATCGTGGTAGTTCGACCAGCTTTGCCGGGTGTCGGCGGTGCCGTTGCGCAGCCAGACGACGTGACCGGAACGGCGGCGCAGCTCCGCGGCGAGACGGTTGATGTTCGGAACGATCTCGCGCGCCAGCGGCACCTCGCCCTGGTGGCCGGGTTTGACGAAATAGTTCTGCATGTCGACCACCAGCAGTGCCGTACTGCGAGGATCGATCGCCTCGAAGCAGTGCAGCTTGCCGAATTGCCTTTGGGCCCGGGCCAGTGACGCCTCGGACAATGCAAATTTGTGCATCTTTTCCTCGTGCCGTATGTCAGTAGGCTTCGCGGCGTAACCGCCGAACCGTATCTTCCCTGACCTCGGGTCTAGTCACAAGCCATGGATGAAACCGCCGCGGGCTGGGAGTTCTGGATCGACCGCGGCGGCACCTTTACCGACGTGATCGGGCGGCGGCCGGACGGCCGGCTGGTTACCCACAAGCTTCTCTCGGAAAATCCCGAAGCCTATGTCGACGCGGCCGTGGCGGGTATTCGCCGCCTCATCGGGCTTGCGCCGGGCGAGCCCATCCCGCGCGCTCATATCGCGGCGGTGAAAATGGGCACCACGGTCGCTACCAATGCGCTCCTTGAGCGCAAGGGTGAGCGCACGCTCCTTCTGATCACCAAGGGTTTCGCCGACGCGCTGCGGATCGGCTACCAGGCGCGGCCGAAAATCTTCGCCCGGCACATCGTCAAGCCGGACATGCTCTACGAGCGCGTGGTCGAGGTCGATGAGCGGGTTCGCGCCGACGGCGCCATCGAGCGCGCGCTGGACCTCGACGCGGTGCGCACCGAACTGGCGCGGGCCAGGGCCGACGGCATTGGCGCCGTCGCCGTCGTGCTGATGCACGCCTACCGTTACACCGAGCATGAACGGCAGGTCGCGGCGCTGGCGCGCGAGCTTGGCTTTCCGCAAGTATCCGCCAGCCACGAAGTCTCCCCGCTCATCAAGCTCGTCGGGCGCGGCGATACCACCGTGGTCGACAGCTACCTGTCGCCGATCTTGCGCCGCTACGTCGCGCAGGTCGCGGCGGAGCTGGAGGGTGGGGTGGACGGTCGAGAGGCGCAGCGCCGCCCGTCGACGCTTCTGCCAGAGCTCTCAACCCCCACCCCCAACCCCTCCCCACAAGGGGGAGTGGGGGCACCCCGCCTGATGTTCATGATGTCGTCGGGCGGACTGACCGCGGCCGAGCTGTTCCGCGGCAAAGATGCAATTTTGTCGGGTCCGGCGGGCGGCGTTGTCGGCATGGCCGAGACCGGGCGGCAGGCGGGATTTGCGCGGCTCATCGGCTTCGACATGGGCGGCACCTCGACCGACGTGTCGCATTTCGCCGGCGAATACGAGCGCACCTCCGAGACCGAGGTCGCCGGCGTGCGCATGCGCGCGCCGATGATGCTGATCCACACGGTGGCGGCAGGCGGGGGCTCGATCCTGCACTTCGACGGCGCGCGGTTTCGGGTCGGTCCCGATTCCGCCGGCGCCAATCCCGGGCCGAAATGCTACCGCCGCGGCGGGCCGCTCGCCGTCACCGACGCCAATGTCATGGTCGGCAAACTCATTCCCGATTTCTTTCCCAAGATCTTTGGCGCGAAACAGAATCTGTCCCTCGACGCCGCGGCGGTGCGCGACGCCTTCGCGGTGCTGGCCAACGACATTGGCGACGGCCGCACGCCGGAACAGGTTGCCGACGGCTTCATCAGGATCGCGGTCGAGAACATGGCCAACGCGATCAAGAAAATCTCGGTGCAGCGCGGCTACGACGTCACCCGCTACACCCTCAATTGCTTCGGCGGCGCCGGCGGCCAGCATGCCTGCCGGGTCGCCGATGCGCTCGGCATGACCAGCATCCTGATCCATCCTTACTCGTCGCTTCTCTCCGCCTACGGCATGGGGCTTGCCGATATCCGCAGCGTCCGCCAGCAGGCGATCGAAGAGCCGTTCGACAAAAAAGTGCGCGCGACGCTCGACAATGTTTTGCGCCGGCTTGGGCGCGAGGCTGTCAAAGAGGTCGCCGGGCAGGGCGTCGCAGCCGACAAGATCACGCTCCACGTGCGGGCGCATATCCGCTACGCGGGAACGGATACCGCGCTCATCGTTCCCGGGTTCGTCATTCAGGGGCCGAGCGCGGCCTCGCCGCTTCGCGGTGATACCAAAATGACGTTGGAAAAAATAAAATCCGCGTTTGAGCGCGCGCACAGAGCGCAGTTCGGGTTCATCGATCGAAGCAAGGCGCTGGTAATCGAAGCGGTTTCGGTCGAAGCGGTCGGCGGCGGCGCGCGGTTTCGCGAACAGGTGCGCCGACTAAAGCGGATGAAGCTTCCCACGCCGGCGCGCCGCACGCGCTTTTTCTCCGGCGGCAAATGGCATCGCGCGCCGGTCTATCTGCGCGAAAAGCTCGCGCCAGGGCATAAGACAAAAGGCCCGGCGATCATCATCGAACCGCATCAGACCGTGGTCGTCGAGCATGGCTGGCAAGCCGAGCTGACGGCGAAGGACCATCTGGTGCTGCGGCGGGTCAAAAAGCTTGTTCGGGCCCGCGCCATCGGCACCCATGCCGATCCGGTGATGCTCGAAGTCTTCAACAATCTGTTCATGTCGATTGCCGAGCAGATGGGGGTAGCGCTGCAAAACACCGCCTACTCGGTCAACATCAAGGAACGGCTCGATTTTTCCTGTGCGGTTTTTGACGGTGACGGCTCACTCGTTGCCAATGCGCCGCACATGCCGGTGCATCTCGGCTCGATGGATCGCGCGGTCGAGACCATCATTCGCGAGAACAAGGGCAAGATCCGTCCGGGCGACGTCTGTGCCATCAACGCACCGTACAATGGCGGCACGCATCTGCCCGACATCACCGTCTGCACGCCGGTGTTTTCTTCTCCCTCCCCCCTTGTGGGGGAGGGTAGGGTGGGGGGTCGCGAGGCGACGCACGGAAGTGGACAGGTGCTCGCGCGCCAGTCTTCGCGCATACAAAACCTCCCGACCCCCACCCCCTGCCCCTCCCCACAAGGGGGAGGGGAGATACTTTTCTGGGTGGCCGCCCGCGGGCACCACGCCGATGTCGGCGGCATCTCGCCGGGCTCGATGTCGCCGAACGCCACCACGATCGGGCAGGAGGGCGTCTACATCGACAATTTCAAGCTGGTCGATCGCGGCCGCTTCCGCGAAAAGGAGGTCTATGGGCTGCTGATCGACGGCCAATTTCCGGCGCGCAATCCGTTGCAGAACGTCAACGATCTCAAGGCGCAGATTGCCGCCAACGAGAAAGGCGCCCAAGAGCTGCGCAAAATGGTGCGTCATTTCACCTTGCCGGTGGTGCGCGCCTATATGCGTCACGTCCAGGATAACGCCGCCGAAAGCGTGCGCCGCGTCATCGACCGGCTGCATGACAGCGCGTTCGCGGTCGAAATGGATCAGGGCACCGTCATCAAGGTGCGCATCACGGTCGACAAGAAGAAGCGCGAGGCGACCGTCGATTTCACCGGCACCAGTCCGCAGCAGCCGAACAACTTCAACGCCCCCGAGCCGGTGACGCGGGCCGCCGTGCTCTACGTCTTCCGCGTCATGGTCGACGACGACATTCCGATGAACGCCGGCTGCCTCCGCCCGATCCGCATCATCATTCCAAAGAAGTCGCTGCTGTCGCCGGAATTTCCCGCCGCCGTGGTCGCCGGCAATGTCGAGACCTCGCAGGAGGTGACCAACTGTCTGTTCGGCGCGCTCGGCGCCATGGCGGCGGCGCAGGGCACCATGAACAATCTCAATTTCGGCAATGCGCGCTATCAGTATTACGAAACGATCTGTTCCGGCTCGCCGGCAGGTCCAGGCTTTCCCGGCACCGACGCCGTGCACACGCACATGACCAACACCCGGCTCACCGACCCGGAAATCCTGGAATTCCGCTACCCCGTCCTACTCGAGGATTTTCACATCCGCAAAGGCTCTGGCGGGCGCGGCCGCTGGAACGCCGGCGACGGCATCCGCCGCACCATCCGCTTTTTGGAGAAAATGGAATGCACCATCCTGTCCGGCCACCGCCGGGTGCGGCCGTTCGGGCTCGCCGGCGGCGCGGACGGTCAGGTCGGCCAAAACGCCGTGCGGCGCCAGGATGGCCGCTTGGAAAAGCTGGCCGGCTGCGATGCCACGATCATCGTCGCCGGCGAGGCGATCGTCATCCAGACGCCGACGGCGGGCGGCTACGGCAAGCCTGACGCAAAGGGCTAGCCTAATGCGCGTCGATAGGTGCGTTGCCGCTTACCGGCGGCGGCCGGCGCATGAGCCACACCAGCGGGGCAAACACCAGGAAGAGCAGGCCCAGCAGTAAAAACACGTCGGCGAAGGCCATCACGATGCCCTGCTGGCGGGTGAAGAGGTAGAGCTGCTTCAACGCCATGTTCTGCGCATCCGAACCCGGGATACGGGCGGCGAGGCCGTTCAGCGTATCCATGACCGGCCGTCGCGCCCAGTTGATCGACTCGTGCAGCCGCGCCAAGTGCAAATCGATGCGGTTGTCGAGAACGGTGTTGAGCCCGGCAAGTCCGACCGCGCCACCGAGATTGCGGGTCAGGTTGAACAGCCCGGAGCCGTTTTTGAGCATATCCGGCGCCAGCGTGACCAGCGAGATGTTGGTGATCGGCACGATCGCCAGCATCATGCCGAAGCCGCGCAGGATTTGCGGCACGAACAGCTGCCAGAAGTCCCAATCCTTGGTCAGGTAGCTCATCTGCCAATTGCTGACCGCGACAATCACGAACCCGGCGGCGAGCATCAGGCGGGAGTTGATCTTGGTCATCAGCCGCCCGACGATCGGTGCGCTCAGGAACATCGTCGCGCCCGACACGAACAGCGTCTGGCCCACCATCAGCGCGTTATGGCCGCGGATCTCGCCCAGATAAATCGGATAGAGATAGGTCAGACCGTAGAGGCCGATGCCGAGCACGAACGAGAACATGCTGCCGAGCGCAAAATTGCGATCGAGAAACGCGCGCAGGTCCACGATCGGCTGGCCAGCCATCAGCACGCGCGCAAAGAAGATCACGGCCGAGCTCGCCGAAACGACGGCCGCCATTGAGATTGTGGAGTCCTCAAACCAATCGTAGCGCGGCCCGTCTTCGAGCACGTATTCGAGCGCGCCGAGAAACAGCGCCATGAAAATCAGCCCGATCCAGTCGAACTTCTCGAACAGCTTGAAATCCGGCCGGTCGAAGTCGATCAGGGTGATCGCCGCGATGGTCACGACAATGCCGGGTCCGATGTTGATGAAAAACAGCCAGTGCCAGGACAGCGCGTCGGTAAGATAGCCGCCGACGGTCGGACCGATGGTCGGCGCGAGCGTGGCGACGAGCCCGATGATCGGCGTGATCACCGGCTGGCGCGAGCGCGGAAAGATCGCGTAGGCCGACGCAAACACCGTCGGCACCATGCCGCCGCCGATAAAACCCTGCAGCGCTCGCCACACGATCATCTGGCCCATGGTCGTGGTCAGTCCGCACATCAGGCTGGCGATGGTGAAGCCGGCGGCGGCGGCGGCGAACATGATGCGGGTGCCGAGCGCGCGCGAGAGAAAGCCGGACAGCGGAATGGCGACCACCTCGGCCATCAAATAGGAGGTCTGCACCCAGGTGATCTCGTCGCTCGAAGCAGCGAGGCCGGCCTGAATCTCCGAAAGCGACGCCGACACCACCTGGATGTCGAGGAAGGCCATGAACATGCCAAAGCACATCGCCAGAAAGGCGAGGAGGCGCATCGGATCGATGCGCTCGGAGGCGGGCGCGGGCGCTGCCGGCTGGGCAGGGAACGTGATGGTCGATGCCTGTGCCATCGCCCGACCTCGTCGCTTGTCAGTGTGCGGCTGCGCTCTGCGCGGGCGCTGCGGCGCCGTCATCGGCGACCGCGGTCGCCTTGGTATTGACGCTGACCACCACCGACATGCCGGGGCGCAACAGGCCCTCGCGGGCGACCGCGGCTGGGATGCGGATGCGCACCGGGAGCCGCTGCACGATCTTGGTGAAGTTTCCGGTCGCGTTGTCCGGCGGCAGCAGCGAGAACACGGCGCCGGAGGCCGGCGAGAAACTCTCGACCGTGCCCTGGATAGCGTGCTCGGGGAGCGCGTCGACCGCGATCGAGGCCTGCTGGCCGGCACGCAAACGCCCGAGCTGCGTCTCCTTGAAGTTGGCGTTGACGTAAACCTCATCGAGCGGCACGAGGCTGGCGAGCCGCTGGCCGGTCTGCACGTAGTCGCCGGTCTGCATCGCGCGATTGCCGATCACACCGTCGATCGGCGCGCGGATGATGGTGAACGACAGATCGCGCTCGGCCTTGGCCAGCGCGGTCTTGAGTTCGTCGAGCGTAGAGATCGCCTCCTGCTCCTGACCCTTGAGGACGTCGACATTGGCGGCCGCGGAATTGATTGCGGCTTTCGCGCCGTTGACGCCGGCGACCGCTTGATCGCGGTTGGCTTGGGCTTGCTCGAGGAGCTGCCGGCTCGAGGCGTCGCGCGCGACCAACTGGTTTTGGCGAATGAGCTCCAGTTCCGTGCGCGTGGCCGCCGCCTGTGCGGAGACGAGCTGGGTCTTGGCTTGTTCGACGGCCGCCTCCTGGGCGGCGATCTGATGACCGATCCGGCCGATGGTCGCCTGTTGGGTGGCGACCTTGCCGCGCGCCGAGTTGACCGCGAGCCGGTAGTCGCCGTCGTCGATGGTTGCGATCACGTCGCCGGCATGGACCCGCATGTTGTCAGTCACGAGGACGCTGGCGAGATAGCCGGAGACCTTTGCGGCCAGCGTGGTGTTGTAGGCCTGCACATAGGCGTCATCGGTTGAGACCGTAAAGCGCCCGACCGTCCACCAGTCGTAGCCGAACCAGCCGGCGACACCGACGGCAACCGCCAGCAGCGCGCCGAGCGCGACCTTGCGGCGGCTGCGGCGCTGCGGCCGCTCTTTGCCGACCGGCGCCTTGGTTGCGGCTTCGGCCGGATTTAGCTGCACGGGTGTTGGTGCTAAGGCCGCAGGCTCAGGTTGCGGCGCGGCCTCGACGCGCGCCTCATCGGCCGGCATCGCTTCGTCTACCGGATTGAGCGCCGGAGCCGGCGTTGCAACGACCTGCAAGCGAGAAGGGATCTCCCGCTCTTGGTTGCGATACATGGCTCGCACTCCTCTGCCGGTCAGGCTGGTCTAGACCGTGACCGAACCGTTCGGTCATTAATAGGCAGGTAAAACTCCGATGTCAATATTGACCGAACCGTTCGGTCAATATATATACATCTCGTCGAGAAAAGGCCTACAAATGAGCGGACAAGCGGTATTGGAGCGGCCCGCGTCTCTCGACGAAGAGAGCGCCAAGCGGCGTCAAATCATTTCAGGTGCCCGCGGTGTGTTCTTGGCTCAGGGCTTCGACGGCGCCAGCATGAATGACATTGCCCGCGCGGCTGGCGTCTCCAAGGGTACGCTCTACGTGTATTTCCGACACAAGGAGCAATTGTTCGAGGCCATCGTCGAGCAGGAATGCGAACTGCAGGCGGAAGGAATTTTTGATCTCGACCCGAACGATCACGACGTGGAAGCGGTGCTGACGCGGCTCGGCTTGGCCTATGTGCGGTTCTTGTGCCGGCCGGAGAAGGCCTCGGCGATCCGCACGGTGATTGCTATTGCCGAGCGGATGCCGGAGCTCGGGCGGAAGTTTTACGAGAGCGGCCCGGCACGGGGAATCGCGCAGCTTGCCGCCTACATCGCGGCGCAGGTCGACGCCGGGGTGCTGGTCGTCGAGGATTGCGAAATCGCCGCCGCACAGCTCATGGAAGCCTGCCAGGCGATGATCTTCAAATCGATGGTGTTCAACTTCGTGCGCGAGCCGAGCCCGCAGCAGATCGAGCGCGTGGTGCGAATCGCGGTCGCGGCGTTTCTCGCCGCCTACCGCCCGCCGGCGTGAGTGATGCCGGTTGCTTCAATGCTCCCGAACACCGGGCCTGCCGGGATTTCCCAGCACGAAATCGAGCAGACCTTGCATGTCGCTTGATGTCCGATCGGCAATCAGGCCCAACTCTTCCGCCGGCAGATTAAAGCGGTTCACCCAATAGGTCGGGTAGCCGAAGTTCTTCGCGCCATAAGCGTCCCATCCACCAAAGGCCGCGAAGACGATCTCGTCCTTTTGGAGCTTTAAATTTTTCATTCCCAGCGCATAGGCGCGAGGATCCGGCTTGTAGGTGCCGTTGACTTCGGTGCTGATCAGGTCGTCGAAGAGGCCGGTTATTCCCGCTTGATCGGCATTGGCGTGCAACATCTTCGGGCTGAAATTGGCGACCGTAATGATGCGCAGGCCGGCAGCCTTCAGTTTGCGCAACGCGTCGGCGGCATCGGGCCACGGCTTCAAGGTGAGATAGGCATTCAACAGGCGCCGGCGCGCCTCCGGAGACAAACCGAGCTTCATCGCCTCGGCGCTGTAGACCAGTGCATCTTCGGTCACTTTGAAGAAATCAGCATGGCGATCGGTGATCGAGCGCAAGAAGCAATATTCGAACTGCTTGCCGCGCCATAGTCTGGTGAACTCTACTCCCTTGCCTGGGAACACCTCCTCCACGGCGGGAATGACGGAATTTGGATCAAAAATGACAAAGTAATCGAACGCGACGGCCTTGAAATGCGGCTTCGATGCATTCTGCGCGGAGCTTTGCCCGCTGAACAGCGCGATGCCAAGAACAATCAGGGCACCTTTAGCTGAGAAAAAGCGCATCATGATTTTTTTCCTTCAAAGCGGCTGGATTGTTTGGCGTGCCACGTCATCGCGTCGGGCTCGTGCCCGGCCCCCCGGGCGCGAGCAAAGACTTAATTCAAGCGCCGCGGCTCGAGCGCAGAGCTTTGCGCCGGCTTGCGCGCGATGGAGTATTTCATTTCCGCGGCGCTGCCGCGCCAGAAGAAGCTGTAATCAATGTTCAGCGTGCCGCCGTCCGATAACGGAAGCACGACGTTGCAGACCACTTCATCCTTGTTCGCCGAAATCGTCTTGATCGGCTCGTCGCGCAACGGCGAGGCCTCAAGCTGTTTGAGAACATCGGCGAGCGTGTTCTTGGCGCGCGTTGAATTGCACTCCGGCAGCACGAAGCGGTCATGCACACCGCGGTACAGCAGCACGCCGGCGACCGCCAGCACCGGAATACCGATCAGGCGGAAGGCCAAGCGGTTGGGTCTGACGGGCGATGATCTGACCGCCGACCAGCGCGCAAAACGGCCTTGCGCGGGCGGCTTGGGCGAAGGTTGGTCCGAAGCCATGCGGATGCTTTCAGATCGCTTTGGCGATCTCTTCCGTCATCTTCTTGGCGTCGCCTAGCAGCATCATGGTGTTGTCGCGGTAGAACAGCGGGTTGTCGATACCGGCATAGCCCGAAGCGAGCGAGCGTTTGTTGAACATCACGGTGCCCGCCTTCCACACCTGCAGCACCGGCATGCCGTAGATCGGCGATTTCGGATCGTCTTCGGCCGCCGGATTGGTGACGTCGTTGGCGCCGATCACGTAGGCGACGTCGGCCTGAGCGAATTCCGAGTTGATATTCTCGAGCTCAAAGACCTCGTCGTACGGCACGTTGGCTTCGGCCAGCAGCACGTTCATGTGGCCCGGCATCCGGCCGGCGACCGGATGGATCGCGTATTTGACCTCGACGCCCGCGGCCTTGAGCTTGTCGCCCATCTCGCGCAGCGCGTGCTGCGCCTGCGCCACCGCCATGCCGTAGCCCGGCACGATGATGACTTTGGAGGAATTTTTCAGCAGGTATGCGGCATCCTCCGCCGAGCCGAGCTTGACCGGCCGTTGCTCGGACGCGGCGCTCGGGCCGGCGACTTCGCCGCCGAAGCCGCCCAGGATCACGGAGATGAACGAGCGGTTCATGCCCTTGCACATGATGTAGGACAGGATCGCGCCCGAGGAGCCGACCAGCGCGCCGGTGATGATCAGCGCCGAATTGCCGAGCGTGAAGCCGATGCCGGCTGCCGCCCAGCCGGAATAGGAATTGAGCATCGAGATCACGACCGGCATGTCGGCGCCGCCGATCGGGATGATGATCAGCACCCCGAGCAGGAACGATACCGCCGCGATCAGCCAGAACGCGAGGTAATGCTGCGCCTCGAAGAACCAGACGATCAGAGCGACCAGCGCGATCGCCAGCGCAATGTTGATGACATGTCGGCCGGGGAGCGTGATCGGCTTGCCGCTCATGCGGCCGGAGAGTTTCAGAAACGCAATCACCGAGCCGGTAAAGGTGATGGCGCCGATGGCGACGCCGAGCGACATTTCAATCAGGCTCTGGCCGTGGATGGCGCCCTCGGCGCCGATATCGAAGGCCGCGGGCGCATACAGCGCACCGGCCGCCACCAGCACCGCCGCCATGCCGACCAGCGAATGGAAGGCGGCGACCAGTTCCGGCATCGAGGTCATCGGCACGCGTCGCGCGATTACGGCGCCGGTGCCGCCGCCGAGCGCGACGGCGACCAGCACCAACACCCAGGCGCCAATACCGGCCGGCGGATGCGCGGCCAGCGTGGTGGCGACCGCGATCGCCATGCCGATCATGCCGAACATGTTGCCTTGCCGGCTCGTGGTCGGATGCGAGAGCCCGCGCAGCGCCAGGATGAAAAGAACGCCGGCGATCAGATAGGCCAGCGCGGCGAGATTGGCGCTCATGATTATTTCTGCTTCCTCTGGAACATGCCGAGCATGCGCTGCGTCACCAGAAAGCCGCCGAAAATATTGACCGAGGCGAAGGCGAGCGCGACGAAGCCAAACGCCCGCGCCCAGATCGGGCCGGAGTTGTCGGCAACGAGCGCAACGCCGACCGCCAGCAGCGCGCCGACCACGATCACCGAGGAGATCGCGTTGGTCACCGACATCAGCGGCGTGTGCAGCGCCGGTGTCACCGACCAGACGACGTAATAGCCGACGAACACCGCGAGCACGAAAATCGAGAGCCGAAAAACGAACGGATCGACGGTGTCGCTGACCGCGTGGATCGCGCCGCCGCTCGCAGCGGAAAGAATGTCGAGCTGGGCGAGGACCGAGAGCGTCACCATGTGGGCCTCCTGCTGCGCGTCATGCGAGGTCTTCGCCTCACGCCGCGCTCTTGGGCTTGAAGTTCGGATGAACGATCGCGCCGTCGCGGGTCAGCACCGTCGCCTTGACGATGTCGTCGTCCCAGTTGATGGCGAGCGCCTTGGTCTTCTTGTCGATCAGGACTTCGAGGAAGGCGTAGAGGTTCTTGGCGTACAGGCTTGACGCCGTGGCGGCGAGCCGGCCCGGCACATTGCTGTAGCCGATGATTTTCACCTCGCCCGCGGCGGCGACCGCGTCGGCTTTGACGCCTTCGACGTTGCCGCCGCGCTCGACGGCGAGATCGACGATCACCGAGCCCGGCCGCATCGACGCCACCATGTCCTTCGAAATCAGCCGCGGTGCCGGCCGGCCCGGGATCAGCGCGGTCGTGATCACGATGTCCTGCTTCTTGATGTGCTCGGCGACCAGCGCCGCCTGTTTGGCCTGATACTCCTTTGACATTTCCTTGGCGTAGCCGCCGGCCGTTTCCGCCGCCTTGAATTCCTCGTCCTCGACCGCGATGAACTTGGCGCCGAGGCTCTCGACCTGCTCCTTGGCCGCCGGCCGCACATCGGTCGCGGTGACGACGGCGCCGAGCCGGCGCGCGGTCGCAATCGCCTGCAGGCCGGCGACCCCGGCGCCCATGACGAAGACTTTTGTAGCCGGGACGGTACCGGCCGCGGTCATCATCATCGGCAGCGCCCGGCCATATTCGGCGGCGGCGTCGATGACCGCGCGGTAGCCGGCAAGGTTGGCCTGGCTCGACAGCACATCCATGACCTGGGCGCGGGTGATGCGCGGCAGAAGCTCCATGGCGAAGGCGATGACGCCGGACTCGGCCATGCCCTGCAGCGCTTCTTCATGGCCATAAGGGTCCATGATGGCGATGACGATGGCGCCCTTCTTCAAGTGCGAAAGCTCGGACGCCAACGGCCGCCGCACCTTGAGTACGATATCGGCGCCGTCCACCGCGCCCTTGGTCACAGTGGCTCCAGCGCCGGCATAGTCCGCGTCGAGAATTCCCGATTTCAGCCCGGCGCCCGGCTCGACCGCAACCTCGGCGCCAAGGCCGATCATCTTTTTGACGGTTTCGGGCGTGGCCGCGACCCGCGGCTCGCCCGCATCGATCTCGGCAGCAACCGCAATTTTCATGATGCCTCCGTCACTTGACTGCGCGCGGCCGGTTTGGCGCCCGCCCGCGTCCAGCAAGCCGAGGTTTGTGGCGCGGGTCGTAAGTTCAGGTGAGGAAAATCGCCATCAGGATCACGATGACGACGACGACCCCGAGCACGGTCTTCACTAAGGTGACGAAATTCCGATACATCTGCTCATGGGCGGCCAAATCATTGCCCGTAGCAGTTGCGTATTCGAGCTCACCGTGGTCGGCCATCGAGTCTCTCCACCATCGCCCCGTCGGCCGCCGACTTAGCGTAATTGCGCGCACAGGGCAACGAGATGTCTACATATCCAGAACCAGACGCTCGCTCTTGCAGCCGGCGCAGCAGATCATGACCTTGTCGTTGGAGGCCTGCTCTTCCTCGCTGAGCACCGAATCGCGATGTTCGGGGATGCCGGAAATGACGCGCGTCACGCACTCGCCGCAGATGCCGAGCTCGCAGGAATAGTCGACATCGATGCCGGCTTCGTAGAGCACTTCGAGAATCTTCTTACCTTCCGGGATGTAATACTCCTCGCCGGAGCGGGCGAGTTCGACCCAGAAGCCGCCAGAGGTCGCAGCTTCGGCCTTGGGCGTGAAGTATTCGACGTGCACATTGGGCTTCGGCCGCCCCGCGGCCGCCGCCTCGAACGCGTTGAGCATCGGATTGGGACCGCAGCAATAAAAGTGCGCGTTCGCCGGCGCCGCGCCGATGCCGGCGGCGAGGTCGAGGAACTTGCCCCCCGCTTCGTCATCGAAATGCAGATGGACGCGATCCGGTCCGAATTTCTCCACCGTCGCCAGAAAGGCCATGTCGTCGCGCGATCGGCACGAATAATAAAGCTTCCACGGGCGGTTTTGCGCGGCGAGCTGTTGCGCCATGCACCAGACCGGCGTGATGCCGATGCCGCCAGCAAAGAGAATGACTTCCACGGCATCCTCGACGAGCGGAAAATTGTTGCGCGGCGCGCTGATCTTGAGCGTGTGTCCGACGCGCAGCTCGTCGAAAATGTAGCGCGAGCCGCCGCGGCTCGCCGCGTCGAGCTTGATGGCGACCACGTAGCTTTCCGGATCGGCGGCCGGGTTGAGCAGGGAAAATTGCCGAATGAGCCCGTTCGGCAAATGGATATCGATATGCGCGCCAGGCTGGTAGGGCGGCAGGCGGCCGCCATCGGTTCGCTGGAAGGTATAGACGTTGGTGTCGCGGGCGACGCTCTCAACGTTGGTCAGCCGCACCTCGATCAGGGCGTGACGGGCGCTTTCGGGCGCTTGAGCTTCCGTTGCGGGTGGCGGGGCGGTCATCGTGTCCATGGTGCCATAGATAGGCAGGCGAGGTGGGGTTCCGCAACATGTCTATAAGGTGATCGCTTCCGCGTTCGTCCGGCGCTTTTGGTCGCCGCATTGCCCCGTTCGTGAGGGCCAATTCGGGCAAGGCACGGGCGGCGTCGCGACCGGATTTCGCCTTCTGCCTTGGCTTTTTGCGACAGACTGCCGGCTATTGCTTCGGAATGTTAGAGAACCAGCTAACTCACCAGTGGAATCCGAATGCGCCGGCGTTTTTGATATGCGGTACCCGGACCCTTAGAGCCGATCCAAGAAGTTGGGATTCATGAGCAAAGGGTTGGTCTGGTCAAGCGTCTGAGCATGATGCGGATCATGGCGAGGCGGACAAAGGCGGCAACGGTCCTGGCATAGCGCTCGAAGTCGCGCGCCAGACGACGGTTGCGGCTGATCCATGCGATTGTGCGCTCGACGATCCATCGCTTGGGCAAGACGACGAAGTGGTGGGCATCGCGGCGCTTGACGATCTGCAATGTCCAGCACCCGGTGCCGGCAATGACCTTCTCCATCTTCGGCCCCTGATATCCGGCATCCGCGAAGATGCATTCGATGAAGGGAAACAGACGACGCGCCGTCCGCAGCACTTGGCGGGCGCCATCGCGATCCTGCACGTCGGCAGGGTGAACGATCACGCTCAACAGCAGGCCGAGCGTATCGACGAGGATGTGGCGCTTGCGTCCCGTGACCTTCTTGCCTGCATCGAACCCCTGCGGGTCGAGCGCAGAGCCCCTTTTTGAGCGGCCTTGGCGCTCTGACTGTCAATGATCGCCGCCGTCGGGCTTGCTTCGCGTCCGGCCTGCTCGCGGGTCGCGACGTAGAGCGAGTGGTGGATGCGCGCCAGCGTGCCGTCCCAGTCCCACAGCATGAAGTAATAGTGCGCTGTGCTCTTCGGTGGCAGGTCCTTCGGCAAGGCCTGCCACTGGCAGCCAGTCGACAGCACGTAGCAGATCGCGTTCAGCACCTCGCGGACATTCACGTCCCGCGGCCGGCCGCCGTGCTTGGCCGGTGGAACCATCGGTTCAACCAGCGCCCATTCGGCGTCGCTGAGGTCACTCGGGTAACGAAGGCCGTGCCGCTCGGCAGCCTGCCGGTGTTCGGGCTTCCACATCGGGCGCTCCTGTGCGAATCAAGGCGCCCATCAAGGAATCACAACCGACTCATCCAACTCAACATCTTCTTGGATCGGCTCTTAGGTCTGTTGGACGGCTTCGAATTGAGCGAGCCATATCTGGCGAAAGTTATAAAGCTCCCCGCTGCGGCGCGCACTAACGGGCTCGCACCGCAGCCGGCTTTACCTGGACTCGGCGATGCTACTGCTCCGGCGAGAACTCGGGGCCATGTCCTTCCGTGCGGGGTGCTGGCCCTGGCGGTTCAGCATGGCTTTCGTGAGCTTCTGAGCCCGAGGCTTCATGCTCTTTTGGCTCTTTTTGTTCTTTCTCGCCTTCTTTTGAGGCTTCTCCGTGCCCGTGCGGCTTCGTCACGTGGGAAGAATGCCCGCTGCCTCCATGAGGGTGGGGATAATAGCCGCCACCATTGACATGAACGCCGAATGGTCCAACGCCGATGGTGAATGCATGAGCGTCGCCCGGCGCAATCATTGCGGCCGTGAGCGACAGACAACCGAGCGCGACTCCCGTCAGGAAGCCCTGAGCCGCACGGCCACCCGCCGTGCCGCCCGACTTTCGGCACCCCCTCCTAAACATCGCCATTTCTCCAATTTGGCAGGCAGGCTGTTCAGTATCCCACGCAAATGTGTGATCTTCAAGAGCGCGCCGCGTTGCTTTGCACTGTTCGTTCGCCCGTCGGGCTCGTGGGTGTTGTTGTCTGCTCAAAACGGAAGCCAAGCTGTGATCAGGATCACAGCTTGGCTTCAAATCGCGTTGTAGTGGTTTGGGTGAGGCAGGTTCAGTTCAGGGCGGCAGAGATGACGGAAATCTCGTGGAAGGGCATCGGGATTTTGATTTCAAACCGGTGAAATCTGCCGTAAGTTAGGCTAAGGCTTTACAGGGGGAGCTTCTTCATGAGCGACGCATCTCAGGCGCGAATCGTCATTCGCCACGTGAGCGGGTCAAAGATCAATCAGATCGAGCAGATTCCGCTCAAGGACCTTCATGAAATCACCATCGGACGCGAGGTCTCATCGACCATCGCCTTCGACCAAAAACGGGACGATATGGTCAGTCGCCGTCACGCGCTGATCCGCGTCGAAGGCGGCGGCGAGCGTCCGGCGTTTAAGCTGACCGATCTCGGCAGCAGTAATGGAACGTTTGTCAACGGTGAACCGGTATCGGGCGAAATAGAACTCGCTCCCGATGATATCGTAGAACTCGGCAAGGGCGGGCCAAAATTCAGTTTCGACGTTCAGCCGCGGCCTGCGAACTTTGCTGCGAGAACGCGTGTCATTGATGCGCTCGACAGCACTGTGACGCGCGCCATTGCCGCCGTTTCCGCCGACACCGGGGGAACGCGCGAAGCGGCCGCCTTCACCGGCTCGAAAGATCCGACCTCGTCTTCAACTCCGCCCAAGGTTGGCGTCGGCAAGGACACTGTCGTGCGCATGCTGAAGCAAGAGCGCAAGGCAACCAGCCGCGTGTGGATCGGCTCGATCGCCGCGGTGATCGCGGTCTTGTTCGTAGCGGGCTTTGCGGTCTACCGGCGTAGTCAAACTATGGAGACACGCGTCGCCGAGGTCGCGCAGCAGACCGAACAGGCAAAGCTAGACGCCAGCAAAATGGTCGCCGACAAGCTGGGCCTGACCGCGAAAGACATCCATGAAAAATATTCGAACAGCGTGGTTTTCATTCGCTTGCAGTGGCGGCTCTACGACCAGGAGACCGGCAAGTCGCTGTTCCACAAGACTGATATCGACGATTTTGAGGGTGGAGATAAAAAGTTGCATCCGGCCTTTGTGGACCTCGGAAGCCTGGGCATTGTGCGCTGGCTTACCGTGGAAGACCAGGGCAAGAGCAACCTTCCGATCATGGAATCCGGCACGGCCTCCGGCTTCGTGATCGGCGAAGACGGCTTTGTCCTCACCAACAGACACGTCGCGGCGGGCTGGCTCATTCCATACACTGAAGTGGGTCAGGGCGAATACGGTCTTCTCTTTCCTTTGAATTGGAATCCCAGGGACAAGAAGGAGAAGCGCAAGGTCGAACGAATCTCCTTAAATTCCTCCGCTGTCAGAAAACTGAGGACTTGGTTTCCTGAGGAAGGCGGATATGTATTCGCCGCCAACCTGCCTATTCCCATTGGCGGCGGCATCCAGGCCGCAGGCGACGCCGGTCAGTCTCCGCGCGTATTTAACGGCCGCAACGAAGTGCTGGAGGTGCGTTTTCCCGGCAATCGCGTGAGCATGCAAGCCACCCTTGTTCGCGCCTCCACCGATTCGGACGTGGCCCTTGTAAAGGTCGAAGCGGTGCAAAAGCTAAAGCCCGTCGAACTTGCTACCGACGACAAGCTAGAGGTCGGCGATAAGACCTATGTGCTCGGCTATCCGGGTGTCTCCGACCAGACCCTCGTCATTACCAACAATAACGAGAATGGCGTCAGGCAGCAGCGGCTAGAGGTGATTCCCGAGCCGACGCTTACTGAAGGCATCGTCTCGCGGCTTGGGGTGAAGCGCCACCAGGAGGCGAACGCAGAGGTCCTCGGCGGCTCATTGGACGACGCGTTTCAACTGGCTATCAGCACCACCGGCTCTGGCAACAGCGGCGGTCCTGTCTTCAATGACAAAGGCCACGTCATTGGCCTGTGGACTTACAGTTCGGCGGGCAATGGACCGAAAGTTGGCTTCGCCGTGCCGATCAAGTACGGCATCGATCTGATGTCGCCACAGCGGGCCGCCGGTAGCAATTGATCGCGGCGGTTAGGCCGGTGCAATGAAGCCTGTCCCTGCCACGAAGCAATCACTGCGCCTGAATGGAGCCATGCGCTCCCATCCAGGCGCAGTCCGGCAGCTGAACGAGGACAGCGTCACCTATGTCTCACCGGCGGTCGGCGATCCGCCGGCGACGCGGGGCAGCCTGATACTAGTAGCCGACGGCATGGGCGGGCACGCCGCGGGCGAAGTGGCAAGCGCGCTGGCGATCGAGACCATTCGCCGTGCCTATTACGAGGTCTCCGGCCCTGTTCCGGAAATGCTCGCTTCGGCTTTCCTCGCGGCCAATCGGGCGATCCTGACCTGGGCTGAGCAGAATCCGGAATGCAAGGGCATGGGCACGACCTGCACCGCTCTTGCCTTGCGCGACGACCAAGCTTGGCTTGCTCACGTCGGCGACAGCCGGGCCTATGTGTTGCGCAACGGCGTTCTTACTCAACTCAGTGAGGATCAAACGCTGGTCGCGCAGATGGTGCGCGAAGGCAAGCTGAGCCCTGAGGAAGCGAAGAACAGCCCGATCAACAACGTCATTCTGCAGGCGCTCGGCGCAAGCGTGGAAATCGCCCCCGCGATCTGGTCGGAACCGCTCCCGGTTACCGCCGGAGATATTTTCGTTTTGTGCACGGACGGCCTGCATGGCGTCGTGACGGATGCAACGATTGCGCAGCAGATCGAACATTTGCCCCCCGACCAGGCCTGCGAATTGTTGATCGAGGCAGCAATGGCGGCCGGGGCTCCCGACAATGTATCAGTCGGCGTATTTCAGATGGTGGTCGACGCGGAAGAGCAGGATGGCGAAAAGGCTTCCGCCTCGGCGCGGACAACCCGTCGTGTAAGCGTTTTGAGTGAAGCACCCGAGAGCGAAGCCCCTGACAGCCAAGACTTTATGCAGACGCGCAAGCTG
Organism: uncultured Alphaproteobacteria bacterium; assembly: GCA_963709825.1. Taxonomy (GTDB): domain Bacteria; phylum Pseudomonadota; class Alphaproteobacteria; order Rhizobiales; family Xanthobacteraceae; genus BOG-931. The sequence continues at coordinate 108,050 of CAVPXZ010000023.1, read as the reverse complement.
AGCTTGGCGCCTTAGGAAGGCCGTCCAATGGCCAGGATAGGTCAGTATCAGATCGGCGATCTGCTCGGGGAGGGCGGTATTGGCCGGGTTCACGCCGCTTATGACGTCACGTTGGGCCGCGAAGTGGCCGTCAAATCGCTGCGCCCCGAATTCCTGAGAGATGCCGGCTTCGTCGAACGGTTCCGCACCGAAGCGTCTAATTTAGCAAAGCTCAGTCATCCCAATATCACGACCGTTTATTCTCTGATCGAGCAAGGGCGCAGCCTGTTCATGGTCATGGAGCGGGTGCATGGACAGACACTTGAGGAGCTGCTCAGACAGCGCAGAGGCGGACTCGGGGTCGCCGAGAGCTTGGCCTTCATCGTGCAGGCGGCTAACGGATTGGCTTACGCGCACTCCATGGGGCTCATCCATCGCGACATCAAACCCGCGAACATCATGATCATTCCGTCATCCGGTCAGGTCAAGATCATGGACTTCGGCATCGCGCGCATGCGCGGTTCACAGCGCCAGACTCGGGACGGGAGCATCATCGGCACCTTGGCGTATATGGCGCCCGAGCAGCTGCGCGACGAGTCGACCGACGAGCGCAGCGATCTCTATAGTCTGGGGATCGTGCTCTACGAAATGCTCACGGGCGTGCCTCCGTTCGTCGCCGATACGGAGTACGGCCTGATGCAAGCGCAGATCAATGCCAAGCCGCAGTGCTTGCGGAACCTCATTCCGCATGCCGATGCGAGGCTCGAAGCCGTGCTCAATCGCGCGCTTGCCAAGCGGCCGGCGCAGCGGTTCGCGTCAATGTCCGAATTTCGCGATGCGATCAGCGACTGCGGCGCCGATGCGCACGTCGCGATGGGTTTCCCTGGTGGTGATCCTTCCAATCCGGCCACAAAGGTGCGCGGCGCAATATTGGATAGACTGAGCCTGTCGACCGCGGCGTCTTTTCCCATGCTTGCGGCGGCGGCTCTGGTTGTGGTCGGACTCGTTATTTGGGGCATCCTGGCGTTCAACAAGGAGGGATCCGTCTCGGTTCAGTCGACTTCAACCCACGATTCCATGCCAACCTTGCAATCATCCAAAAATGCGAATGTCGAGATCAGAAATGACGCCCAGAAACATCGAACTGAGATCGAGAGGCATGAATCAGCGGCGGCGATGCCGTCCGACGGCTCGTCGCTGATTTATCGTCAACCGCAATTCTATCCGGGGCTGAGTAAGTAGCGGGAATCGACTGGCTGGAAAGCCGATTGTGAGGTATTCCCGAACACGCGGGGGCCACGCGCGAGGAGGCGTACGCGCCGGCAGTCGTTTCGGCGGAATCGCGGCCTAGGTCGCGGTTTGAGCCAAACCGCGCAAGTCAATGGATTCAACGCACCATGACGATGGTCGGCCAATACGAGATAAGGGAACTGCTTGGCGCGGGCGGCATCGGGCAGGTGCATGCGGCCTTTGATACGGACCTTCAGCGTGAAGTCGCGCTCAAGTCGCTGCGCTCGGAGCTGCTCAGTGATACCAGCTTTATCGAGCGATTCCGCGGCGAGGCCAAAAACCTTGCGCGCTTGAGCCACCCGAACATCACGACGATCTACACCGTGTTATCGGAAGGCGGGAATTTCTACCTAGTGATGGAGTGCGTCCGCGGCGAGACGCTGGAAGATTTGCTCAAGAAGCGCGGTGGAAGAATCAGCGTCAAAGAGAGTCTGGCAATCATCTCGCAAATCGCCGATGGGCTCTCTTATGCCCATTCGAAGGCCGTCATCCACCGCGACATCAAGCCTGCGAATGTGATGATCACGCCCGCCGGCGTGGTCAAGATCATGGATTTCGGCATTGCCCGCGTGCGCGGTTCGCAGCGGCTCACCCGCGCCGGCAGTATCGTCGGCACGCTCGAATACATGTCCCCCGAGCAGCTCCGTGACCAGGAGGCCGACGAGCGCAGCGACCTCTACAGCACGGCCATCATGCTCTACGAAATGATCTCCGGCTCGGTGCCGTTCCAGGCTGCAACCGACTTTGACTTGATGCAGGCGCATGTCAAAGCGCAGCCGCCGCGGCTGAGTTCACGCGTGTCGGGAATCGACAGTCGGCTTGAGGCGGCGCTGATGCGTGCCTTGGCCAAAAAACCCGAACAACGCTTCGCTTCGCTACGCGAATTCAGCGATGCCCTAGGCGCCAGTGTATTGCGTTCCGACGCGTCGCAGATCGTCCATGACGGCACTCGCCTGATCGACGCGCCATCACTGGCGCCGCTTGTTCCGGCGTCGATGTCGATACCCATGCTTGATCGGCTGACTTTCATCCCCCCCGAATTGCGGAAATTTGCAGCGCTGGGCGCAGGGGGCGTGGTTTTGGTGGGCTTGGCTATGGCGGTCATTGTGATCTTGACCCCGGCCCCTGCGCCGGCACCGTCGGTAAGTGCCGTGTCGTCCTCCTCATCCGCCAAAGCGGTCGTTTCCTCGCTGGCGTCGGCTTCGTCGCGCAGCGCAGCGCTGAGCGAGCCGGACGCATCCTCGGCGCCGGGCAATCATGCGACGCAGCCTCTCGCCCAGAGCACAGGCCGCGTCCAGGCGAAGCCGCCCATGCAGCAACAGACGACCGTGGCGCTTGCAGGCCCTGCCGCACTGCCGGATTCGGATTCCCCGCCGCATCCGCCGGCTGCGGCCGGCGATCCCGTTCGCCGGGGGCCGGCCGCTTCTGGCGAGTCTTCTGCTGGCGCGCCGGCCATAGCGGCCCTCTCACCGCAGGACGGGACCAATACGGGTGGGACGACGACGGCGTCCCCAATCACCAGGACAACGCCGTCTGACCAGGGAGCCTCGAGCAAGAAAGAAATGTCAGCGGCGATCGGTCGTCGCGATTTTGGCCGCGCCTTTGAACTTGCCGAGCCATTGGCGCGCGACGGTGACCGCGACGCCCAATACGCGCTTGCGGTTATTTTGGACCGCGGATTGAACGGAACGAAGAACGAAGCCCAAGCCGCCGATTATTATCTTAAGGCGGCACAGCAGGGCCACGCAAAGGCCGCGTTCAATCTCGCAGCCATGTACGAGACTGGACGCGGCGTCGACAAGAAAAGCGACGAACAGGCGTTCAATTGGTACTTGAAGGCCGCGGAGCTTGGAGACGTCGACGCGACGTATAGCGTTGGCACCTTATATCAAACGGGCACTGGCGTCGCCAAAAGCAACGAACGCGCCTTCGACTGGTATTTGAAGGCTGCGAAGCTGGGCGATGCTAACGGGCAGAATTCCGTCGGCGTGTTTTATACTTTGGGGAAGGGCACTACACAAAGCGATTCCGAGGCTGTCTATTGGTTCCGCAGCGCCGGGGAAAAGGGCCTTGCCAAGGCGCAAAAGAATTTGGGCGATATGTACTTTTACGGTCGCGGAGTATCGCAGCGTGATCCGCGCGAGGCGTTTGGGTGGTACAAACGCGCGGCGGAGCAAAAGGAGCCTAGTGCGGAGTTGGCGGTCGGTAGCTACTATGAGGATGGTCTCCTGCCCGTAGGACGCGACTATGAGCAGGCGGCCGAGTGGTACCGTAAAGCCGCGGAGCACGGCAGCGCGAAAGCGCAGACCGCACTCGCCTCGCTCAAGAGCCGAGGCGTAATCAAAGACAATTGAGGCGCGCCCGCGAAAGGACCGGAATCTCCCCAATGTCAGAGCCGGTCGCACATTCTGCGAACACGCGACCGATCATCACGACAATGGGACCCGCCGGCGCCTCGGCAGCGAGCTTCACCGGAAGATCGGCGATGCTGCCGGCAATCACGCGCTCGTCGGCGCGTGTTGCGCGCGCGACCGCTACGGCGGGCATCGCCGGATCAAGCCCTGCTGCGAGCGCGTTGACGACGAGATCGGGCAGGGTCTTGGTCGGCATGTAAACAATGCTGGTCACGGCCGGGTCGGCGAGGCTTGCCCAATCGATATCGTCCGGCAGCTTTCCGTCCCGGCCGTGGCCGGTGATGTATTGGACGCGGCGGGCCTCGGCGCGGCGTGTCAGCGACACTTTGAGCCGGCTCGCGGCGGCTTGCGCCGTGGTCACGCCCGGCACGACGTCGACCGCTACGCCCGCTGCGCGACAGGCGGCGATTTCCTCATCGGCCCGGCCGAACAGCATCGGATCGCCGCCCTTAAGCCGCACGACGCGGCGTCCGGCCTTGGCAAGCGAAACCATCAGGGCGTTGATGTCGTCCTGCCGGCACGAAGGCGCGTGACCGGTTTTGCCGACCAGCATTTTCTTTGCTTCGCGGCGGGCGAAATCGAGAATTTCCGGCGATACCAGATGGTCGAACAGGATGACGTCGGCGGATTGCAGCGCACGTACCGCGCGCAGCGTCAACAGCTCCGGATCGCCCGGGCCGGCGCCGACGAGGACGACCGCGCCGGTCTGCGGCGCGCCGGTCGGCACCAGCAACGATTTCAGTTCGGTCTCGCTTGGCGCGTGGTCAGGAGCGGCAATGGCGCGGTCGGTGAATTTTTCCCAGAAATTTCGCCGGCCGCGGAACGACAGCGCCAGCGCTTGCACGTGCGGGCGCCATGTGCGCGCGGCTTCCGCCCAGCGTGCAAAGCCTTTCGGGATCAGGGCCTCGATCTTGGCGCGGATCGCCTGGCCGAACACCGGGGCGGCGCCGTCGGTCGAAACGCCGATCACCAGCGGCGAGCGGTTGACGATGGCGCCGAAAGCGAAATCGCAAAATGCCGGCCGGTCGATGACGTTCACCGGCGCGCCAGCTTGGCGCGCGGCGGCGGCAAAACGCGCCGCTTCGGCGTCGTCGGCGCACTCGGCGACGGCAAGCGCAGCGCCGGCGCAGTCGCCCGGCCGCCAGGCTCGCTCGTGGACGACGACGGTGCCCGCAGGCGGTGCGGCAGCGAGTGCACGCACGCCCTCGTCTGGCTCTGGCGCGAACAGATCGACATGCGCGCCGGCAGCGGAAAGGAGTTCGGCCTTCCACATCGCCGACGGTCCACCGCCGGCGACGACGCACCTTTTGCCTTCGAGCGCGAAAAAAGCAGGCAGCCGCGCCAACGGCCCCATGCGGGCGGTCCGTGTTTCAGTGGGAGTGCGGATCATGCGGAGATCCTCAGGAAGCCATACAGGTAGAAATTTCTGCTCTTGCGGGCAATCTATGCCACCAAATTTAGAATGATTTGGCTGGTTGCTTGACTTTCATAGGAGATTTATTCAAAGACTGAACAAAAGGTGCAAATTTGCACCCGGCGCTCGCCCGGTCTCATTCAATTGCTGTGCCAAGGAACAAAGGCCCGCAAAAACTTGGCGGGCGCCCGACGGGGTTCCGCCGGGCGCCCTTAGCTTCACGTCAGCCAGCCTATAAGCCGGGTTCTGGATGGTATACGGGCGATGCCCGCATGCGTGACGGCCATTCCTCTGGGACGCCGGTTACCCGGCGCCTCCAGCAACCTACCCGGACGGCCGGATCCGGACATCGACCCCGAAGCTCACCGCGCTTGCGCACGAAGACTTCGCGCCGTCCCTATTCGGTCTTGCTCCCGATGGGGTTTGCCCTGCCGCCAGCGTTACCGCTGGCGCGGTGCGCTCTTACCGCACCTTTTCACCCTTGCCGCGATTTACGCAACGCGTCGCGGCGGTTCGTTCTCTGTGGCACTTTCCCTAGGCTCGCGCCCGCCGGACGTTATCCGGCACCGTTTGTCCATGGAGCCCGGACTTTCCTCCCCGGCAACCTTTCGGTTTCGCCGGAGCGACCGTCCGGCCGACTGACAAGGAGAGGGATGGTGCCGCCGACGCGTGCCGTCAAGGGGCGGCGCGCCCGAAGTTCCGGGCCCGCGTGGCGATGGTCCGCAACCGGCCGCGCGTGGCGAGCAATTCGCGCAATGTCGCGCGCGTCGATTGATCGGTGACGCCGTCGACCCGCGCCGGGCGGAAATGGCGCTGAAAGGCGGTCACTACATCGTTCATGATCGAGTTGTAGTTGCCGTTAACGCTGACGCCGTAGCCGTATTGGCTGAGCAAATCCTGTATCGCCGCAACTTCGTCACCGCGATCGCCGAGCGCGAGCAAGCCGCCGCTTTCGGTAATCGGCGCCGGTTCGACCCAATGACCGACGCCGGAATCGAACAGCGTACGCCAAGGAAATTTCTCGCCCGGATCCCGTTTACGGCCCGGCGCTACGTCGGAGTGCGCCAGCACCCGCAACGGCGGGATGCTGTTGCGGGTCTGAATGCCGCGGCAGAGCGCAGTCACAGCCGCGATCTGGCGTTTAGGAAAGTCGGGATAATCGTAATCATGGCCGGGATTGGCGATCTCAATTCCAACCGAGCGCGAATTGATATCGGCCTCGCCTGCCCAGAAGGCGGCGCCGGCATGCCAGGCGCGACGGCTCTCTTGAACCAGTTGGATGACCCGGCCGTCTTCGAAAACGAAGTAATGGGCCGACACCTCGGTGCCGGGGGCGCACAAACGCGCCAGCGCGGCATTAGGGTCCGGCATCCCGGTGTAGTGAAGCACGATCATGTCGGGGCGGTCGCCGCCTTTGCGCTCGCCGTGATTGGGCGAAGGCCGGACTTCGGCGACGACGGAGGAATTTGCCGGAAAGACGCGTGACATGATTGTGACAATTGGGATGAGCGGACGCGGCGACAAGCTGAGTTGAGAAAAAATCGAGCACCCGTGGCGCGCGTGCAACGGATTTCGGCATTGGTCCTCTTTAAGCGGCTCGCAAGAGACTTGGTTCCGGCTATGGTCCGTTGCTCCCGTTTGCGCGGCGGCCCTCTTGGCTACAATCGCTGCCAAGACCTCAACCTTTCCTTAAGCTTAGGCCTCGTTAATCGAAATCGAGCGGAGCGGCGCCGCGGCACCCGCGATCCGTTTGACGCCCATATTGTCCCATGATAACCCATATCATCCCAACAGCCGCTGCGACGCCCGGACTGGGTGGCCACGGAGCCACGGCAGCGGCGCGCGGAGGGGATTGCCATTTGCAGCGGCTGCGGCCGTCCAGCCGCGCGCACGGCGAGGGGCGAGATGGACCGGTTCGTGTCCCACCAAGTGCTTCGTCTGGATGCCAAGGGACGCGTTTCGGTACCGGCTTCCTTTCGCGCGGTTCTCGCGCGCGATGGTTTCGACGGGCTCTATTGCTATCCGGCCCTCGATCGGCCGGCGCTCGATGCCGGCGGCAACGCGCTGCTCGCCGAGATCGAAGCCCTAATTGCCGGCTTCTCGCCCTATTCAGACGAACGCGAGCAGTTCTCGCTCGCGCTCTATGGCACAAGCGAGACGCTCAAGATCGACGGCGAAGGCCGCGTCGTGCTCACCGACGCGCTGAAAGCGCATGCCGGGATCGCCGACGCCGTCATTTTTGTTGGTCTCGGCCACAAGTTTCGAATCTGGGAGCCTGGCCGCTTTCGCGCGGAGCTTACGGAGGCCACCGACAAGGTCCGTGCCTTCAGGCAGGAGCTGGGAACCCGGACGGCGGCGGCAAAGCCGCTTGGAGCACGGGAATGATGACGGGCGGCGACAGCACCGCTGTCGCTGGCGGATCGGCCCGTCACATTCCTGTGCTCGCCGGCCGTGCCGCAGCGTGGCTGTCGGTGCGTGACGGCGGGCTCTACATCGACGCCACCTTCGGCGCCGGCGGTTACGCGCGCGCGATCCTGGCGACGCCCGGCGCGCGGGTTATCGGGATCGACCGGGACGCGGAGGCGATCGCTGCCGGCGCTGGACTGGTTGGACAATCGCAAGGTCGCCTGACGCTGGCAGAGGGGCGTTTTTCAAACCTGGACGCGATCGCGTCGAGCGAGGGCTTCCCGGCGGTCGACGGAGTCGTGTTCGACCTCGGCGTTTCGTCGATGCAGCTCGACGCCGCGGCGCGCGGTTTTTCCTTCCGGTTTGACGGACCGCTCGACATGCGCATGGGGCGTGACGGCCCGAGCGCGGCCGAGGTCGTCGCGCGCGCGAACGATCGGCAGCTTGGCGCCATTATCGGTACGTTGGGAGAGGAACGCCACGCTAGGGCGATTGCGCGCGCCATCGTCAAGACACGCGAAGCCTGGCCGATCCTAACGACGCGCGCGCTCGCCGAAATCGTTGCCGGCGTCGTGCATGCGCGCGAAGGCGCAATCCACCCGGCCACCAGAACCTTCCAAGCGCTGCGCATCTTCGTCAATGACGAGCTCGCCGAACTCGCGAGCGGCCTCGTCGCCGCCGAGCATGTGCTCAAGCCCGCGGGGCGTCTGGTCGTCGTCGCCTTCCATTCGCTCGAGGATCGCATCGTCAAGCGCTTCCTCGCCGAAAGAAGCCGCGCCCCGGCATCCTCACGCCACCAGCCGCAAATCGAAGCTGAGCCGGCGACCTTCAACGTACTCACGCGGCGGCCGGAAACGCCGGATGATGCCGAAATCGCGGCCAACCCGCGCGCACGTTCGGCAAAGCTTCGCGCCGCCGAGCGCACCGATGCCGCCGCGCGCGAGGCGGCGATTGACGCATTGTTGCCGCGGCTACCCTCGCTCACCGACGTCACGCAGGGGCGAGCATGATTCTGCGCGTCCTCAATTTCGTAGTGATCGGCCTGTTGGTGCTGGCGGCAGCCTATGTCTATCGCATCAAATTCGACTCCACGGTTCAGGCCGAGCGTCTCGCCAAGATTCGCAGCGAAGTGCGGCGCGAGCGCGATACTATCGCCGCGTTGCGCGCCACGTGGGGGGAGCTCGACAATCCCGCCCGCATTGAAGCGCTAGCCAAGCGCCATCTGCCGCTCAAGCCCATCGTCGCGACGCAGTTCGATTCACTCGGTCAGCTGCCCGACCGTCCGCCGTCGTTCATAACGCCCGACAGTCCCGATCCGATCGGCGCCGCCATTGAAAAGCTTGAAGAGCCCGAGACGGCGACGGGAAGTGTTGCGCCGCCGGCTGCCGCGCAGTCCGATAACGCGGGCGTGGCGGCGGCGCCTGCGGCAAAATCCGAGCGGCCCGACCGATGACAGCGATCACGCAAGGCGCGCTGCTGCAGCCGATCGGGCAGACCATAGACGCGTGGCGGCGACGGTTCACGCGGGTGCTGCATTCCGGCAGCACGATCGATCGCGCCGCCAAGGCTCGGGCGCGGGTGGGATTGGCGATCGTCGCCTTCGCCGTCGTGTATTTCATCATTGCGATGCGGCTGGTCATGTTTGCGGTCGTATCCGACGGACGTACCGCGCACCGCGTCGTCACCGGCGATGCGATCGCGACGGCGCGTCCCGACATTCTCGACCGCAACGGCGAAGTGTTAGCCACCGACGTGCGTGTGCCGTCGCTGTATGCGGAACCGCGGCGGCTAATCGATGTGGATGAGGCGGTCGAGCTCCTGACCGCAAGCTTGCCCGATCTCGACGCCGCGGAGCTGCGGGAAAGGTTGTCCTCCAGGCGCGGCTTTGTCTGGCTCAAGCGCGACATCACGCCCGAGCAACAGCGCGAGATCTACCATCAAGGTTTGCCGGGTATCGGCTTCTTGAACGAGAACAAACGGGACTATCCAAACGGACCCGAAGTTTCGCACCTTCTCGGCCACGTCAATATCGACAACCAGGGCATCGCCGGAATGGAGAAGTGGCTCGACGGGCATGGGCTCGCCGCGCTGCATATGGCGGGGCTTGCCACCGACCGGCTGCAGACGCCGGTCCAGCTCGCGGTCGATCTGCGCGTGCAACATGCGTTGCGCGATGAGCTGGTTGCCGCGCGCACCAAGTTCAAGGCGCTGGCCGCCGCCGGCGTCGTCCTTGACGTGCGCACCGGCGAGATCGTCGCCATGGTTTCGGAGCCGGACTACGATCCCAACAATCCGCGCCAGGCGCTCGATCCGACCCGTATCAACCGTCTGACCACCGGCGTGTACGAGATGGGTTCGACCTTCAAGGCCTTCACCATCGCGATGGCGCTCGATTCCGGCAGGTTCACGCTCAAATCGTCATTCGACGCCCACGGGCCGATGCACGTCGGCCGGTTCCAGATCCACGATTTCGAGCCTGAGAACCGGATGCTGACAATACCGGAAATCTTCACCTACTCCTCGAACATCGGTGCCGCCCGTACCGCGCTGGCGATGGGTGTCGACGCGCACAAGGCGTTCCTGAAAAAGCTGGGTCAGCTCGACCGCCTGCGCACGGAATTGCCGGAGAGCGCCGAGCCGATCGTTCCCAGACATTGGGGTGAACTCAACACCATCACGATCGCCTTCGGCCATGGTCTTTCGGTCGCGCCGCTTCAGGCGGTGATGGGCGTGGCCGCGCTGATGAATGGCGGCATCCTGATTCCACCCACCTTCCTCAAACGGACCGAGGCCGAAGCAAGCGCACTCGGCAAGCGCGTCATCAAAGCCGAGACCTCGGAGATGATGCGCTATCTGATGCGGCTCAATGTCGAGAAAGGTACCGCCAGGAAAGCGGACATCCCGGGCTATTATATCGGCGGTAAGACCGGTACGGCGGACAAGGTCATCAACGGCCACTATTCCAAGTCGAGCGTGCTCACCGATTTCATGGCGGTGCTGCCGGCCGATCAGCCGCGCTATCTGCTGCTGATCATGATCGATGACCCGCAAGTGCTGCCGGAGACTCACGGCTTCAAGACCTCCGGCTGGAATGCGGTGCCGGTGGGTGGCGCCGTGGTCGCACGCATCGCGCCGCTACTCGGCATCGCGCCGCGCATGGATCTGCCGACCGCCGATCGCCTGATACTGGCCTCGGCCAGGGAAAGCAGGTAAGGCGGAGGCCGCGTTCAGGCACAATCGCGTCGTTTGCGCCGGTTGTTGCTCTAACATTTTGGTGGAGCATGATCTTTTCGGAAAACCCGTTTCCGCCCCGGATCAAATCCGGGACGGGCTTTTTCCGGATCATGCTCTGAAGCGAACCGTCATGAAGCTTCGCGAGATTCTGCCGGCCGACGCCGAAATCGAGACCCGCCACGCCGCTCTCGATGTCGGCGGCGTTTCGGCCGACAGCCGCACGCTCAAGGGCGGCGACATGTTCGTGGCGATTGAAGGCGGCAAATCCGACGGGCTCAATTTCGTCAAGCCTGCCATCGCCGCCGGCGCGGTTGCAGTCCTGGCGGAACGGCGGCCCGATGCGCCGTTGCCGGAGGGAATAGCGTTCGTGCAAGTCGGCAACGCGCGGCGCGCGCTGGCGCTTGTGGCTGCGAAGTTCTACCCGCGCCAGCCCCGGATCATCGCCGCCGTCACCGGCACCAGCGGAAAAACATCCGTCGCCGCCTTCGCGCGTCAGATTTGGACCGCGCTCGGACATCGCGCGGCGAGCATTGGCACGGTCGGCATCGTCTCGCCGCGCGGCGAGACTTATGGTTCGCTGACGACGCCCGACCCGGTCGCGCTGCATCGTTCGCTCGACGCGTTGGCCGGCGACGGCGTCACTCACCTCGCGATCGAAGCGTCCTCGCACGGAATTGATCAATACCGGCTTGACGGATTGCGGATCGCGGCGGCAGCTTTCACCAATGTCACGCGCGATCATCTCGACTATCACGCGACCTTCGAAGCTTACTTAGCCGCCAAGCTGCGGCTGTTCGAGACGCTGCTGCCGCCGGGCGGCGCCGCGATCATTGATGTCGACCACGCGCACGCGGACGCCGTCATCGCCGCCGCCAAAGCGCGCGGCCTTTCGATCATCAGCGTCGGACGTAGCGGCACCGGCGTCCGCCTCGTCGAATCCGGCATCGACGGCTTCGCGCAAACGGTGCGGCTCGAACACGGCGGCAAGAATTTTCGCCTGCGATTACCGCTGGTCGGTGAATTCCAGATCGAGAATGCGCTGGTCGCCGCGGGTATCGCCATCGCTACCGGGGGCGATCCGGCTTTGGTATTTCCCGCACTCGAACAGCTCAACGGCGCCAAGGGCCGGCTCGAACTGGTTGGCGCGGTTCGCGGCGCGCCGATCTTCATCGACTATGCACACAAGCCCGATGCGCTCGCCAAGGCGCTCGAGGCACTGCGGCCCGCCGCGACCCGCCGGCTCGTGGTGGTATTCGGCGCCGGCGGCGATCGCGACCGGGGCAAGCGACCGTTGATGGGTGCGGTCGCCGCCGCCAAGGCCGACCGGGTGATCGTCACCGACGACAATCCGCGCAGCGAGAATCCTGCCGCGATCCGTGCCGCCATCATAGCGGCCGCCAATGGTGCCATAGAGATCGGCGATCGGCGCGAGGCGATCCGCTCGGCGATTGCCGAGCTGCGCCCCGGCGACGTTCTGCTGATTGCCGGCAAGGGTCATGAAACCGGCCAAATTGTTGGCGACCGGGTTGTGCCGTTCAGCGATCACGAGGCAGTCGCTGCGGCGCTCGAGGAGCTTGCCGCATGAGCGCGCGCGCGCTGTGGACCGTCGAAGATATGGCGACGGCGATGGGCGCCGAACGGCATGGCGCGCTGCCGCCGACGATATCGGGCATTTCGATCGACAGCCGCACCATCGGCCGCGACGAGGCGTTCTTTGCCATTGCCGGTGACCGGCGTGACGGCCACGGCTTTGTCGCGGCGGCGCTCGCCGCCCACGCCAGCCTGGCGGTGGTCGCTGCCGATCGCAGCGCGGAGTTTCCGCACGATGCGCCGCTGCTGGTCGTGCCCGACGTATTGGCGGCATTGCGCGCGCTTGCCGCCGCCGCGCGCGCACGCACGCAGGCCAAGGTGATGGGCGTAACCGGCTCCGTCGGCAAAACCGGAACCAAAGAGGCGTTGCGGCTTGCGCTCGCCACCGATGGCGAGACGCATGCGTCGGTCGCCTCCTACAACAATCATTGGGGTGTGCCGCTGTCGCTCGCGCGCTGTCCGGCGAGCGCGCATTATGCGGTTCTGGAAATGGGTATGAACCACGCCGGCGAAATCGAGCCGCTGTCGCGGCTCGCACGCCCGCATGTGGCTGTGATCACCGCCGTCGCGCCGGTGCATCTGGAATTCTTCGGCACGCTGGCCAAAATCGCCGACGCCAAGGCGGAAATTTTTCTCGGCCTCGAGCCCGGCGGCGCCGCCGTGCTCAATCGCGACAATTCCCAATTCACGCAGCTCAAGCGGCGCGCCCGGGAAGCCGGCGTCGCCCGCATCATCTCATTCGGCGCGCATGAAAAAGCCGACGCGCGCCTTATCAAATGCGTGTTGCATGCCGGCTGTTCGACTGTTCAGGCGGATATTCTCGGCAGCGAGATCACCTACAAGATCGGCGCTCCGGGCCGTCACCTGGTGATGAATTCGCTGGCGGTATTGGCAACCGTGGAGCTTGTCGGCGCCGATCTGGCGCTGGCGGCGCTGGCGCTTGCCGAGTTCAAGCCCTCATCGGGACGCGGCGAGCCTATCGAGATCGATCTTCCCGGCGGGTCGGCGCTGGTGATCGACGAAAGCTATAATGCCAATCCGACCTCGGTGGCGGCGGCGCTCAATTTGCTCGGCCAGGCGCCGGTCGGCCCGCGCGGGCGCCGCATGGCCGTGCTTGGCGACATGCTCGAACTCGGACCGCGCACGCGGGCGCTGCACCGCGGCCTGCTCGCGGGCGTCAATGCCAATGCGGTCGATCTGGTCTTCTGCTGCGGGCCGTTGATGCGGGCATTGTGGCAGGCTCTTCCCGCCGGCCGCCGCGGCGGCTATGCAGAGGACTCCGCCGCGCTCGAGGCGCAAGTCAAGTCGGCGATCCGTGCTGGCGATGTCGTCATGGTCAAGGGCTCGCTCGGCTCGCGCATGGGCACCATCGTCAAGGCGCTGCAGCGCTTGTCCGCGCCGCGGGACGCAGTAGAAACAGACACGTCGGCAAGCGACACGTTGCAAACGGCGTCCGTACAGGGTTGATGCGATGCTCTATTGGCTGGTCGATCTGTCGGACAAGCTCTCCGTCCTCAACGTATTCCGCTACATCACCTTCCGGACCGGCGGCGCGGTCATTACCGCGCTGCTGTTTGTCTTTCTGTTCGGCCAGTTCATCATTGACCGCCTGCGGCTGCTGCAGGGCAAAGGCCAGCCGATCCGCATCGACGGCCCGAAATCTCACATCATCAGCAAGGCCGGCACCCCGACGATGGGCGGCCTGATGATTCTGTCGGGTATGCTGGTTTCGACGCTGTTATGGGCCAATCCCACCAACCCTTACGTCTGGGTGGTGCTCTGGGTCACGCTCGGCTTCGGGCTGGTCGGCTTCTTCGATGACTACCTGAAAGTCACCAAGCAGACACACAACGCGTTTCCCGGTCGCACCCGGATCGTTATCGAGGCGATCATCGCGGCGGTGGCATGCCTGGCGTTCGTCGAGCTTGGCCGCGTGCCGTTTTCGACCTCGCTGGTGTTCCCGTTCTTCAAGGAACTGGTCATCAATTTCAGCTGGTTTTATGTGCTGTTTGCGACCTTCATCATCATCGGCGCGGGCAATGCGGTGAATTTGACCGACGGTCTCGACGGCCTCGCCATCGTGCCGGTGATGATCGCAGCGGCGAGCTTCGGCATGATCGCCTATCTGTCGGGCAACGCGGTGTTCGCCGACTATCTGCAAATCCACTACGTGGCCGGCACCGGCGAGTTGGCCGTGCTGTGCGGCGCCGTCCTCGGCGCCGGCCTCGGCTTCCTCTGGTTCAACGCGCCGCCGGCCTCGATCTTCATGGGCGATACCGGCTCGCTGGCGCTCGGCGGCATGATCGGCGCCATCGCGGTGGCCACCAAGCACGAGATCGTGCTCGCCGTCATCGGCGGCCTGTTCGTGCTCGAGGCAGTTTCGGTCATCGTGCAGGTGGTGTCGTTCAAGCTGACCGGAAAGCGCGTCTTCAAGATGGCGCCGATCCATCACCATTTCGAGCAGCTCGGCTGGACCGAGCCGCAGATCGTCATTCGTTTCTGGATCGTCTCGGTCGTGCTCGCGCTGGTGGGGCTCTCGACCTTGAAGCTGCGGTAGCTTCGCCGTGATCCCGGTCACGGCCTTTGCCGGTAAAAAGGTCGCCGTGTTCGGGCTGGGCGGCTCGGGGCTTGTCAGCGCCGGTGCGCTCTTGGCCGGCGGCGCCGATGTGATCGCCTACGACGACGATGCGCAAAGCGTGGCGAAGGCCAACGCCGCCGGCATTCCGACTGCCGATTTGCGTACTGTCGACTGGGGCAAGATCGCAGCGCTGGTGCTGGCGCCCGGCGTTCCGCTCAGGCATCCGACGCCGCACTGGACTGTTCAGTTGGCGCGGAAAGCCGCGGTCGAAATCATCGGCGACATCGAGCTGTTCTGCCGCGAACGCCGCCGCATGGTGCCCGATGCGCCGTTCGTCGCCATCACCGGCACCAACGGCAAATCGACCACCACCGCGTTGGTCGCCCATCTCGCGGCATCGGCCGGCATGGATGCACAGCTCGGCGGCAATATCGGCACCGCGATCCTGTCGCTCGCGCCGCCGCGTGAAGGCCGCGTGCACGTCATAGAATGCTCGTCCTATCAGATCGATCTGGCGCCTTCGCTCGATCCTTCGGTCGGCATCCTCATCAATCTGAGTGAAGATCATCTCGATCGCCACGGCACCATGGAACACTACGCGGCGGTGAAAGAGCGCCTGATTGCCGGCGTGCCGAAACAAGGGATAGCCATCGTCGGCATCGATGACGAATGGTGCCGGACGATCGCGGATCGGCTGGAACAGGACGGCAAGCCTGTCGTGCGCGTCTCAGTCCGCAGAGCAGTGCCGAATGGGCTCTATGTGGAAGATCAAAGGATCATGCGCGCCGTCGGCGGGGGCGTTGCGGAGATCGCCGAGATCGGCGGCATCGGCGCGCTGCGCGGGCTGCACAATGCGCAGAACGCCGCCTGCGCCGCGGCAGCTGCGCTGGCGCTCGGCCTTGCTCCGGCGGCGATCCAGGCGGGCCTGCGTTCGTTTCCCGGGCTTGCGCATCGGATGGAAGAAGTCGGCCGGCGCGGCGCCGTCCTGTTCGTCAATGATTCGAAGGCTACCAATGCCGATTCGGCGGCGCAGGCGCTCGCCTGCTTCAGCGATATTTTCTGGATCGCCGGCGGCAAGCCGAAGACCGGCGGCATCGAGTCGCTACGCACATTCTTCCCGCGCATCCGCAAGGCCTATCTGATCGGCGAGGCGGCAGAGGAATTCGCCGCGACGCTGGGAACGACGGTTCCGCACGAGATCGCCGGGACGCTCGATAAAGCAGTCGCCGCAGCGGCGCGCGATGCCGGAGCCTCGGCAGCGAAAGATCCCGTCGTGCTCCTGTCGCCGGCCTGCGCCTCGTTCGACCAGTATCGCAATTTCGAGGTGCGCGGCGACGCCTTCCGCGCCCTTGTCCAGGCGCTGTCGGGCCTGGCGAAATCTTAATCCCCTAGAAACCACGCCGGATGCAGGACTAAGCGGGGATTCCTGCTCCGGGGAGAGCCATGGCCTCGCGCGCGCGACCTACGCCGTTGAGCGAGTGGTGGCGGACAATCGACCGGCTGACGCTGGCGGCGCTCGGCGCGCTGATGCTCGGCGGCATCGTGCTCTGCCTCGCCGCGAGCCCGCCGGTGGCCGCGCGCATCGGGCTCGACCCGTTCCATTTCGTCAACCGCCAGGTGCTCTTTCTTATTCCCGCCGCCGCCGTCCTGATCGCGACGTCGTTTCTGTCGCCGCGCGAAATCCGCCAGCTCGCGCTGATCGTGTTTTTTGTCAGCCTGGTCCTGGTCGCAGCGACGCCCTATTTCGGCGCCGAGATCAAAGGCGCGCGGCGCTGGCTCGTCATCCTTGGCGTCAATATTCAGCCGTCGGAGTTTCTCAAACCCGCCTTTGTCATCCTGATCGCCTGGCTGTTCGGCGAATCCGGCAAGCGACCCGATATGCCGGCCAACGCGGTTGCGTTGACGTTGCTCGTCGTCGTGGTCGGTTTGTTGGTGCTGCAGCCGGATTTCGGCCAGACCATGCTGATCACGCTAGTGTGGGGCGCGCTGTTTTATATGGCCGGCATGCGTTTCATCTGGATGCTTGGGCTTGGCGCCACGGCGACCGTCGGCCTGATCACGGCGTTCTACACGGTCCCGCACGTGGCGCAACGGATCAATCGCTTCCTCGATCCCGGCTCCGGCGATACCTTCAATATCGATATTGCGACCGAGTCCTTCGTGCGCGGCGGCTGGTTTGGTCGCGGTCCCGGCGAGGGCACCATCAAGCGCATCCTGCCGGAGGGTCATACCGATTTCGTGTTCGCGGTAGCGGCGGAGGAATTCGGCGTCGTGCTCTGCCTCATTCTGGTGGCTTTGTTCGCGTTCATCGTGATCCGTGCGCTGATCAAAGCGATGCGTAACGACGATCCATTCATCCGGTTCGCCGCCGCGGGGCTGGCGATCCTGTTCGGACTGCAATCGGCCATCAACATGGCCGTCAATCTCCATCTGATGCCGGCGAAGGGAATGACCCTGCCGTTTATTTCCTATGGCGGCTCGTCGCTCATCTCGCTCGCTTACGGCATGGGCATGCTGATCGCGCTCACTCGCGAACGGCCGCAGGCGCGGCTTACCGGCGAGATCGCGCTGGCCGCGAGACCGGCGTGATGGACGAACAGGGCCGGGCGCCGGTCCTCGTCGCGGCCGGCGGCACCGGCGGCCATTTGTTCCCGGCCGAGGCGCTTGCCGCAGCGCTGACGCAACGCGGCATCAAAGTTCATCTCGCCACCGACCGACGGGCGGCGCGCTATGGCGGCGCTTTTGCCGACGACGCCGTCCACGTTGTCGCCAGTGCGACGCTGCGCGGGCGCAACCCGATCGCCTTGGCAAGAACCGCGGCGACGCTCGGCTTCGGCCTGGCCCAAGGCTGGGCGCTGATCGGCCGGCTCAAGCCTGCGGTGGTGATCGGCTTTGGCGGCTATCCGACCGTTCCGCCGGTGCTGGCGGCCGCCTGGCGCGGCGTGCCGACCGTCGTCCACGACGCCAATGCGGTCATCGGGCGGGCCAACCGGCTGCTGGCGCCGCGCGTCACCGCGATTGCCACCACGTTCCCCGATATGTTCCGCGGCGAGCCAGCACTGGCGGCCAAAGCTACGCTCACAGGTAATCCGGTTCGCCCGGCCGTGGTTGCAGCAGCGGCAAAGCCCTATCCGGCCCCCGCTGATCCTCTACGCCTCCTGATTTTCGGCGGCAGCCAAGGGGCGCGGGTCATGGCCGAAGTGGTCCCCGCAGCGATCGACCTGCTCGAGTCGGCTTTGCGCGCACGGCTCGCCATCGTCCAGCAAGCGCGCGAGGAGGATTTGGACCGGGTGCGCCGGACCTACGGCAGTCTCTCGGTTGTCGCTGAAGTTGCTCCGTTTTTCCTCGATCTGCCGGCGCGCATGGCGGCGAGCCATCTGATCGTCGCGCGTTCCGGAGCCTCGACCGTCGCCGAGCTGTCGGCCATCGGCCGACCCGCGATCCTCGTGCCGCTGCCGCATGCGCTCGACCAGGACCAATTCGCCAATGCCAGCGTGCTGCAAAGCGCCGGCGGCGCCATTCGGCTGGCGCAAATCGATTTTACCCCGCGGCGGCTCGCCGACGAGATCGCGGCACTCGCGGCGGCCCCGGAACGCCTCGCCGCCATGGCGGCAGCAGCAAAGTCTTTGGCGAGCCTTGACGCTGCCGAGCGGCTTGCCGACTTGGTGCTCAAGGTGGCGGCGAGCAGCGCAAACAAGTAGATTCGCGCTTTCGCCTTGGCGTCAGGGAGACTCCATGAAGCTGCCGCTCGACATCGGTCCGGTGCATTTCGTCGGCATCGGCGGCATCGGTATGAGCGGGATCGCCGAGGTGATGGTCAATCTCGGTTACGTGGTGCAGGGGTCCGACCAGTCCGAGAGCGCCAACGTCAAGCGGCTGCGCGAGAAGGGCGTCAAGGTCGCGATCGGGCACGCGGCCGACAATCTCGACGGCGCCCAGGTCGTGGTGGTCTCCTCGGCGATCAAACACGACAACCCGGAACTCGTTGCGGCGCGTGCGCAGCGGCTGCCGGTCGTGCGCCGTGCCGAAATGCTGGCCGAGCTGATGCGGCTGAAAAGCTGCGTCGCCATTGCCGGCACCCACGGCAAGACCACGACCACCTCGATGGTGGCGGCGTTGCTCGATGCCGGCGGCTTCGATCCGACCGTGATCAATGGCGGAATCATCAACGCCTATGGCACCAATGCGCGATTGGGCGCCGGCGAGTGGATGGTGGTCGAGGCCGACGAGTCCGACGGCACGTTTCTCAAGCTGCCGGCCGATATCGCCGTCGTGACCAACATCGATGCCGAGCACCTCGACCACTTCAAGACCTTCGACGCGGTGCAGGAAGCCTTCCGCGCCTTTGTCGAGAACGTGCCGTTTTACGGGTTCTCGGTGATGTGCACGGATCATCCGGTGGTGCAGAGCCTGGTCGGCCGCATCGAGGATCGCCGCATCATCACTTACGGCGAGAATCCGCAAGCCGATGTTCGGCTCATCGATGTCTCGCACGCCGGCGGGAGCTCGCTGTTCACCATCGCGCTGCGCGAGCCTGCCGGGCAAGCCGGGCACGAGATCAAAAACGTCGCGCTGCCGATGCCGGGGCGGCACAACGCGCTCAACGCCACGGCCGCGATCGCGGTCGCCCACGAGCTTGGCGTCGGCGATGACGTGATCCGGGACGCGCTGGCAGGTTTCGGCGGCGTGCGGCGGCGCTTCACGCGCACCGGCATATGGAATGGCGTCACCATCATCGACGATTACGGACACCATCCGGTCGAGATTGCCGCGGTACTGAAAGCGGCGCGTGAATCCACCCGGGGTCAGGTGATTGCTGTCGTGCAGCCGCATCGCTATACGCGGCTCGCCGCCTTATTCGAGCAGTTCTGCACCTGCTTCAATGATGCCGACGCCGTGATCGTCGCCCATGTCTATCCGGCCGGCGAGGCGCCGATTGCGGGCGCGGACCGGGATGCTCTGGTGCGCGGCCTGCGTACCCATGGTCACCGGCGGGTGATCGCGCTTGACGGCCCCGACGAGCTTGCCGCGCTGGTCGCCGCAACGGCCAAGCCCGGCGACTATGTCGTGTGTCTCGGCGCCGGCTCGATCACGCAATGGGCCTATGCACTGCCGGGGGAGCTAGTGGCGGCAAAGAGTTAGAGAGCATGATCCCGAGCGGTGGAAACCGGATTTCCGAAAAGATCATGCTCTCGTAGAAGATCGCGCTATGAGCAAAACGTGTTTGGCGGTTCGTCACGTCGCCTTCGAGGATCTCGGCGTTCTCGGCCCGCTCGTCTCCTCCCGGGGCTACGGCGTTCGCTATCACGATGCCGGCGTCCAGCCGTTCGACGCGGAAACGCTGCTGGCGCCCGACCTCCTGATCGTGCTGGGCGGTCCGATCGGAGTCTATGAGCAGGAGACCTATCCCTTCATCACCGCCGAGATGGCGGCCATCAAGGCGCGGCTCCACGCCGATAAGCCGATCCTCGGCATCTGCCTCGGCGCGCAGCTGATGGCGGCGGCGCTCGGCGCGCGGGTCGCGCCGGGGCCCGTCAAGGAGATCGGCTGGGCGTCGCTGGCGCTGACCTCTGACGGCGAGACGTCGGTTCTGTCGCCGCTGGCTAGGACGCCGGTGCTGCACTGGCATGGCGACAATTGCGAAATGCCCGCGGGCTGCGTGCGGCTCGCCTCGACGCAGCATTGTCCGGTGCAGGCGTTCATGCGCACGCCATCGCAGCTCGCGTTGCAATTTCATCTGGAGACGGAGCCGGCGCGGTTCGAAAGCTGGCTCGTCGGTCACACCGTCGAGCTTGGCAAAGCGGGTATCGATCCGCGCGAATTGCGCGCGCAAGCGCGCACACTTGGGCCGGCGACGCGCGAACTCGGGCAAGGAGTGCTGGCGGCATGGCTCGATAAGGTGGAGGGAACCGGTTGAATTTTCCCGATATCGCAGCCGATTTGCGATCAAAAACGCCGAAGCTGCGCGGCCGGCTCCTGGCAAACCAGTCGCTGGCGGAGCTAACCTGGTTCCGCGTCGGCGGGCCGGCGCAAATTTTGTTCATGCCCGAGGACGAGGACGATCTGGCGTATTTGCTGGAGGATCTTCCCGCCGAGATTCCCGTGACCATTATTGGGCTCGGCTCCAATTTGATCGTTCGCGATGGCGGCGTGCCGGGCGTGGTGGTGCGATTGGGCCGCGGCTTCGGCGAGATCGCGATTGCGGGCCTCGACGTGCGCGCCGGCACCGCGGCGCCTGACGTCAAGGTCGCCCGCACGGCTCAGGAGGCCGGCCTTGCCGGATTGTCGTTCCTTCGCGGTATTCCGGGGAGCGTCGGCGGCGCGCTGCGCATGAACGGCGGCGCTTATGGCCGCGAGACCAAGGACGCGCTGGTCGAGGCGCGCGCCGTCGATCGCTCAGGCCGCATCCATGTGCTGGGCAACGCCGACATGGGATTTACTTACCGGCATTGCGCTGCGCCCGGCGATTACATTTTCACGCAAGCGACGTTTCGCGGCCAGCGCGGCGACCCGGCCGTCATTGCCGCCGAAATGGAAAAAATCACCGAGAGCCGCGAGGCGACGCAACCGATCAAGAGCCGCACCGGCGGTTCCACTTTCAAAAATCCGCCCGGCCAAAAAGCCTGGCAGCTCATCGAGGCCGCCGGCTGCCGCGGCTTGCGCGTCGGCGACGCCCAAGTCTCGGAGATGCATTGCAATTTCTTGCTCAATCTCGGCAAGGCGACCGCCGCAGACATCGAGACGCTGGGCGAAACCGTGCGCCGGCGCGTGAGGGAGCACTCCGGCATCGACCTCGAATGGGAGATCAAGCGCATCGGCAGTGAGAAATAGCACGGCGATCGTGCTAGCTTTTTATGATGGCGAAGAGCGAACCCATTCTCATCGTCGGCGGCGGGCTCGGCGGGCTGACGACGGCGCTCGCCTTGGCGCGCCATGGGCGGCCGTCGCGCGTGCTCGAGGGCGCGCCGCAATTCGGCGCCATCGGCTACGGCATCCAATTCGGCCCCAACGTCTTTCACGCGTTCGATCGGCTCGGCGTCAGCGAGCAGGTACTGGCCATCGCCGATTTTCCGGCAGCGCTGTTGCTGATGGACGCGCTCGACGGCAAGGAACTGATCCGATTCCCGACCGGGCCGTCGTTCCGGGCGCGCTTTAAGTACCCCTACATTGTCGTCCATCGCATCGATGTGCATAACGTCTTGCTTGATGCGTGCCGGCGCAGCGCCGCCATCGAGCTTGTTGCTGACGCGATGGTGACCGGCTTCGAAGATCGCGGCGACGCGATCGCAGTCCAGACCGCGGACGGCCGTACCTTCTCCGGTGCGGCGATCGTCGCGGCCGACGGGTTTCGTTCTTTGTTTCGGGCCAATTTGGTTGGCGATGGCGAGCCGCGCCCAACCGGATACGTGGCGTTCCGGACCATCGTACCCATAACGGAACTTAAGGCCGACATCGCGCGCGATTGCGTCGCGTTGTGGGGCGGGCCGGGTATGCACGTCGTGCACTATCCGCTGCGCCACAGCTCGGAGTTCAACATTGTCGCCGTCTTCCGCACCGCGACCCATGCGGAGAAAGGCGATTTTGCCTCCTACCGCGCGGAGCTCGAAAACACCTACCGCAACGCGCACCCGACCATGCGTGCCCTGATCGGCATGCTGGATCTGCGCTGGCGTCGCGGCGTCGCCGACCGCAATCCGGTGCGGCATTGGCACAAGGGCCGCGTCGTGCTGCTTGGCGACGCCGCGCATGCGCCGCTGCAATCGTTCGCGCAGGGCGCCGGCATGGCAATTGAGGACGGTTTGTGTCTTGGCGAGCTGATCGCCGCGTCGGATGGGGATTTTGCCGGCGCCTTCCGGCGCTTCGAGGCCGCCCGGCTGTTGCGTACCGCGCGATTGCAGCTGGAATCTCGGTCGCTTTGGGACTTCTACCATCTCGACGAAGGCATCGAGCGGGACGTTCGCAATGCGACCATCGCCGATTGGGACGAGGCGCATCTGTTCGACTGCCTGTCCTGGCTCTACGACGGCGCTGCGTTCCAGCCGTAACCGGCCACTGAGACTCTCGACCTTTGGCCAATTGTCGATTCTATTGCTGAGCCAGCGAATCAGCAGAGCCGGCTTAAGGCGGCCGGCCGGAGGCATTTGGCTAAACGATGGCCAAGCACGTCGCCGTTCTGATGGGTGGCTGGTCGGCCGAGCGCGATGTCTCGTTGCGCTCGGGGAAGGCGTGCGCGGATGCACTTGCCCGTGTCGGCTACCGCATCACCCCGATCGATGCCGGCCGGGATGTCGCCGCGGCGCTGAGCGCGATCAAACCCGACGTCGCTCTCAATGTGCTGCACGGCCGGCCCGGCGAGGACGGCACACTGCAGGGCGTCCTGGAAATCCTCGGCATCCCCTACAGCCATTCCGGTGTACTTGCCTCGGCGCTTGCCATGCACAAGGTCTATGCCAAGGCGCTGTTTCGGGCCGCCGGCGTTCCGGTGGCGGAAGACCTCGTGGCATCGCGATTCGAAGCTGCGCAACGGCATGTCATGTCGCCGCCCTACGTGGTCAAGCCGATCGCGGAGGGGTCGAGCGTCGGCGTCTTTATTGTCACCGAGGATCATCCCCACCCGCCGCAGGAACTTTATCGCGACGACTGGCCATTCGGCGAAATGGTCATGATCGAGCGCTATATCCCGGGTAAGGAGCTTACCTGTGCCGTCCTCGGCGACCGCGCGCTCGATGTCATCGAGATCGTGCCGGCGACCCGGTTTTACGACTACGAGGCAAAATACGCCTCAGGCGGCTCCGAGCACCTGCTACCCGCTCAAATTTTACCAAATGTTTACCAGGAGGTCCGCAGACTCGCTCTGGCTGCCCACAGCGCGCTTGGCTGCCGCGGCGTGAGCCGCGCGGACTTTCGCTACGACGATCGGGGGACGGGAAAGCTGATCTGTCTTGAGATCAATACACAGCCGGGCATGACTGAGACGTCGCTGGTGCCCGAGCTGGCTGCCTATGCGGGCATCACTTTCGATGAGCTGGTGCGATGGATGGTGGAGGACGCCTCGACCAACCGCTAATGCGGTCGGGGCAAAAAGCGGCGGAAGACGCTGGCCCGTCTATTGACGAGCCGCGCGCTCCGCGTGCCGAAAATAATTCTCGCCGCGCTCGCACGGATCGCTTTGCCTGGTGGCCGGCCGACCGGCGCCGGATCGCGCGCCGTGGTCTGGGTATCCTGCGACTGCCGCCGCCCGGGCTCGGCATCGCCGGATCGATTCTGTTGCTGGCGGTGACGCTTGGATACGGCGCCATCGCCGGCGGTCATGTCGCGGCCGTCGTCGATTGGGTGAAGGACGCCCGCGATGGCGCCGCCAACGCGATCGGCTTTCGCATTGCCGCTATTTCGCTGACCGGACCGAAGGAAGTCAGCCGCGAAGAAATACTGACAACCGCCGGCGTGACCGGGCGCGCCTCGCTCCTGTTCCTCGACGCCGATGCGGCGCGGACGCGTCTCCTGGCGAATCCCTGGATCGCCGACGCGGCGGTGCTCAAGCTCTATCCCGATCGCCTTCAGATCACCATAACCGAGCGCCAGGCCTTTGCGCTGTGGCAGCAGAATGGGCGCGTCAGCGTCATTGCCGCCGACGGCACCGTGCTCGAACCGTTCGTCGAGGACCGCTATGTCGGTCTGCCGCTTGTGGTCGGACGCGGCGCCGAGCGACAGGCCAAGGATTTCCTCGCCATCGTCGATCGCTATTCCGACATTCGGTCGGTGCTGCGCGCCTCGATTCTGGTCGCGGAACGGCGCTGGAACCTGCGGCTCGACAACGGCATCGACGTGCGCCTGCCGGAAGGCGATGTCGAGCAGGCGCTTGAGCGCCTGGTGATGCTCGACCGTGACAAAAAGCTTTTGTCGCGCGACATCGTCGCGGTCGATCTGCGCTTGCCCGACCGCGTCAGCGTGCGCCTCTCCGATGCGGCGGCGCAGGCTCGCGAGGACGCGCTCAAGGACAAAAAGAAGAAAAAGGGCGGCGACGCATGAGCGCGCTGCATTACGGCCTCACTCCGAAGATGAAGCCTATCTCGCCGCGGCGCAGCGCCCTGGTCGCGGCGCTCGACATTGGTTCGAGCAAGGTCGCCTGCGTGATCGCGCGGTTGCGGCCGCATCCGCCGCAGCAGGTTTTGCCTCGCCGCAGCCACGCCATCGAGGTGGTCGGCTTCGGCCATGCCGCCGCGCGCGGCACCAAGGCCGGTGGCGTGGTCAATCTCGCGCAGGCCGAAGACGCCATCCGCCAGGCCGTCGATGGCGCCGAGCGCATGGCGTCGGTCGAGATCGAATCGGTGGTGCTGTCGGTATCGGCTGGCCGGCTGGCCAGCGATCTGTTTGCAGCCGAGATCGACATCGCCGGCTCGGCGGTGTCGGAGGGCGACATCGCGCGGGTTTTGGCCGCCGGCAATCAGCATTCGATGCGCGAGGGCCGCGCCGTGCTGCATTCCCTGCCGATCGGTTACGCGATCGACGGCGGCAACGGCATTCGCGATCCGCGCGGCATGCTGGGCGCGCGGTTCGGCGTCGACATGCATGTGGCGACCACCGACGTCGCGGCGGCGCGCAATCTGATGCTTGCCGTCGAGCGCTGCCATCTCACCGTCGAGGCCATGGTGGCGAGCCCCTATGTCGCCGGCCTTTCCGTGCTCGCCGACGACGAGGCCGATCTCGGCGCGGCTGTCGTCGACATGGGCGCCGGCACGACGACCATGGCGGTATTCCTCGGCGGCCGCTTCATTCATTCCCAAGGCTTCGCGCTCGGCGGTCACCACGTGACGCTTGACATTGCGCGCGGGCTAAACGCCAGCGTCGCCGACGCCGAGCGAATCAAAACGTTCTATGGCAGTGTGCTCAGCGGTGGATCGGACGAAAGCGACATGATCACCGTCCCGCCGATCGGCGAAGACGAGCGCGAGCAGGCGCAATTCGTACCGCGGTCGGCGCTCGTGCACATCATCAAGCCGCGCGTCGAGGAAATTCTGGAAATGGTGCGCGACCGGCTTGCGGCCTCCTCGTTCGCGGCCGAGCCGCGTGGGCGCGTGATTCTCACCGGCGGCGCGAGTCAGATGACGGGATTGCCCGAACTCGCCGCCCGCATTCTCGGCCGGCCGGTGCGGATCGGCCGACCGCTGGGCATCGCCGGACTGCCGGACGCGGCCAAAGGTGCAGCTTTCGCCGCGGCGACCGGTCTCCTGGTCTATCCGCAAGCGGCGCATCTCGAATACTTCGAAACAAGAAACAGGCGGTACCCGATGAGTGGCACGGGCGGCTACTTCGCCCGCGTCGGACAGTGGCTGCGCGAGAGTTTCTGATGGCTCCCGGGTTCGCAGCCAGGAAGTTCAGCGTGACATCACAACGGCCGGTGGCGGATCGGCCGGGGCCGGGCGTCGACGACGCCCGCGCATGAAAGAAGAGGCAACCATGACCATCAATCTGAAAATCCCCGACATCCGTGAGCTCAAGCCGCGCATCACCGTGTTCGGTGTCGGCGGCGCCGGCGGCAATGCCGTGAACAACATGATCAGTGCCGGCCTCCAAGGCGTCGATTTCGTCGTGGCCAACACCGATGCCCAGGCGCTCACCATGTCGAAGGCCGAGCGCATCATTCAAATGGGTGTGCAGGCGACGGAGGGCCTCGGCGCCGGCTCGCAGCCCGACATCGGCCGCGCCGCCGCCGAAGAAGTGATCGACGAGATTCGCGACCACCTCTCCGGCGCACACATGGTGTTCGTCACGGCAGGTATGGGTGGCGGCACCGGCACCGGAGCGGCGCCGGTCATCGCCAGGGCGGCGCAGGAAGTCGGCATTCTCACCGTCGGCGTGGTCACCAAGCCGTTCCATTTCGAAGGCCAGCGGCGCATGCGCATCGCCGAAGGCGGCATCATCGAACTGCAAAAATGCGTCGACACTCTGCTCATCATTCCCAACCAGAACCTGTTCCGGGTGGCGAATGAGAAAACGACATTTGCCGACGCGTTCGCCATGGCCGACCAGGTGCTGTATTCCGGCGTCGCCTGCATCACCGACCTCATGGTCAAAGAGGGCCTGATCAATCTCGACTTCGCCGACGTCCGCGCGGTGATGCGCGAAATGGGCAAGGCGATGATGGGAACCGGCGAAGCCGAGGGCGATAAGCGGGCGCTGACGGCTGCGGAAGCGGCAATCTCCAACCCGTTGATCGACGATGCCTCGATGAAGGGAGCGAAAGGGCTCCTCATCTCGATCACCGGCGGCCGCGATCTCACGCTCTACGAAGTCGACGAGGCGGCGACGCGCATCCGCGAAGAGGTCGACCAGGATGCGAACATCATCGTCGGCGCGACCTTCGACGAGGGTCTCGACGGCATTATCCGCGTTTCGGTTGTCGCCACCGGCATCGATCATGCCTTGGCGCAACGGCCGTCCGTGGCTGCGGCGGAGGCGCGGATCGCCGAAGTCGCGCAGCGGCTGCGGGCCGACAACGAGCGGCTGGCGGAACGTATCGAACGGAGCGAGCCGGCCCGGACCGTTGCCGCTGCGCCGGCCGTGACGCCTCCTTCCGCCCACGACTCGATGGAAGCCGCCAAGGCGGCGGTCGCGGCGGCTATTCTCCCGCATGGCGCGAGCCAGGAGGTTACGATTCGTCCGCTCGCTCCCAAGCCGTCGCTGTTCATTGACCCGGCCGTGAGCGGGCCGGAGCCGCAGGAACCGGAGGCGTTTATTCCGCCGCAGCCGGAACGCCTGCCGACCCGCCCGCTCCGCATGCCGCGAATCGACGAACTACCGGTCCCGGCGCAGAACGAGATTCGCGCCCGGCGCGGCGAGATCGCACCGGAGGAGCACCCGGAGAAGCGACGCATGTCGCTGTTGCAGCGGCTCGCGGCCGTGGGTCTCGGCCGCCGCGAGCACGAAGAGGAGGAGCTGCCGCCCAGCTCCCGGAGCGCCCCGCCGCTTCCACAACCGTCGACCGAACGGCTCCCGGGACGTCCGATGCCGCGGCCGGAATCGCGGCCGGAGCCGGTTTCCGAATACGCCAAGCGTCCGGCTCCGCTGGGGCTCGACCAACACGGACGGCAGGCACCTGTGCATAACCGCGCTGAGGAGGACCAGCTCGACATTCCGGCCTTTTTGCGCCGGCAAGCGAACTAACGCGTCGGTCGGCGACCCAAAGCGGGCTTTCGGCGTTGGGTGAACACTAATTAAGTTATTGATATTGATGGCTATATGAGGCCAGGGTTAATGCCGGTGCCGGATTTGGCGCCGCAGGTAGATCGGCTGACGTGAAGCGCGAGCGCATTTGGCGCCTTGCCGGCAAGAGTGCGGCCGGAACATGGTAACAGTCGGTAAGAAACCGTGAATTGGCGCGAAACGGTGTCGCCGGTATGGTTATGCGGACGTGGTGTTGGGTTTGGTGGGGGTAGTATTCGGGATAGAAGTCTGGCGTTCTGGCGAACACCGGTCTTCGGCGTACGAAACCTTCGCTTCCCTCAGGTTGGGGTTGCCGGACTGCAACGCAGTTGGCCATGAGGTCTAGGACGAAGGCATGACGAGGGGCATGCAAGCCGGCAGGCAGACGACCCTGCGCGAGGCAATCAGCGTCGCCGGCATCGGTATCCATTCTGGTTCGTCAGTCACGGTAACACTTCATCCGGCCGAAGCAGACACGGGTGTGGTGTTCTGGCGTTGTGGAATTGACGGTCAGAGAGACCGCGAACTCACCGCGAATTTCCGTTCGGTCACGGCGACAGAGTTTGCCACCGTTCTCGGCGATAAGAGCGGCCCGGCGGTTTCCACGACCGAACACGTGTTGGCTGCGCTGTATGGCGTCGGAATCGATAATGCCATCGTCGAAGTCGACGGCCCCGAAGTTCCGATTATGGATGGCAGTGCTGCGCCTTTTGTCGACGCGATCGACCAGGCGGGCATCGCGGCACTGTCGGCGCCGCGGCGCTGCATCAAGGTGCTGAAGCCGGTGCGGGTCAATGCCGACGGCTGCTACGGCGAATTGCGGCCGCATGGGCGTGGCCTGCGCGTCGAAACCGAAATCGAATTCGATCATCCGCTGATCGGACGTCAGGGATTCGCTATCGATGTCGAGCCCAATCTGTTCCGGCGCGAACTCGCACGGGCGCGAACCTTCGGCTTCATGCGCGACGTGGTGAAGTTGTGGAGCGCGGGATACGCGCTTGGCGCATCGTTCGAGAATACCGTCGTCGTCGCCGAGAACCGCATCCTCAATACCGAAGGCATGCGTTTCCCCGACGAATTCGTTCGCCACAAGGCGGTCGATGCCATTGGCGATCTGGCGCTCGCCGGCGCGCCGCTGATCGGCGCCTACCGGTCGGTGCGGGGCGGACATAAGCTCAATCATGCCGTGGTTACAGCATTGATGGCTGATGCGAGCGCATGGGCCTATGCCGAGATGGAAGATCCGGTGCGCCGCGCCCGCGGTCATGCCGATCTTGCCGTCGGCCTTGCGGCGCCGGCTTACGGGCCGGATATCTCTTGATTTGCTTGGCTTTTTTGCCTTAATCCCGGCCGATTGTCGGCCTAATCAACATCGGGGCCGCCGAGTGTTCCTGGCGACGCGCAGGAAGGCGCGGCGGGGAACAGCTTAATCGGCGGCGGGACGGGATTCTCATCACGCTTATGATATCGCGGTTACCAGGATCGCGGAGGTCCGGTTGGGTGCGCGCGTTGGCCGGCGTTCTGGTGCTGGCAGTGTTCGCCGCGCCGACCATGGGCTGCAGCATATTCAAAAAGGAAGAGGATTACGTCCCCGAAGATCCCGCCGACAAGCTGTACAATGAGGGACTTTTCCTCCTTAACAACAAGCAACAATACGAAGACGCGGCAAAAAAGTTCGACGAAGTCGATCGCCAGAACCCGTATTCCGATTGGGCGCGCAAAGCGTTGTTGATGTCGGCGTTCGCTTATTATCAGGCGCAGAAATATGACGAATGCATCAACGCCGCCAAACGCTATGTGACACTGCATCCCGGCAGCTCGGATGCGGCCTATGCCCAGTATCTGATCGGCGTTTCCTATTACGACCAGATTCTGGACGTCAATCACGATCAGGCGCGGGCGGACAAAGCCATCAACGCGCTCGAAGAGGTGGTGCGCAAATATCCGGACACCGAATACGCCGTCGGTGCCAAGAAAAAGATCAATCTGGCGCGTGACCAGCTCGCCGGCAAGGAAATGGAGATCGGCCGCTTCTACATGAAGAAGCGCGACTTCACCGGCGCGATCAACCGCTTCAAGGTCGTGGTGACGCAATACCAGACCACACGCGAGGTCGAGGAAGCGCTGGAGCGCCTGACCGAAGCCTATGTTTCGCTCGGCATTCTGGACGAGGCGCAGACCGCGGCCGCCCTGCTCGGCCATAATTTCCCGGATAGTCCGTGGTACAAGGACGCCTATAAGCTGGTGAAGTCCGCCGGCGGCGAGCCCAATGAAAACAAGGATTCCTGGATGAGCCGCGCCTTCAAGGGCCTCGGCTAAGCGCCTGACGGACGGCTGGGGAAACGCTAATATCCGGCGCACTTCGGATTCGTCATTCCGGGGCCGAGCGAAGCGAGGAGCCCGGAATCCATAATCACTATCGGTGCAACTTCTGCTCAGGTTGTGGTTATGGATTCCGGACTCGCCGTTTCACGGCGATCCGGAATGACGGGCAAGATATTATCCGGCAACCGCATCATCATTGCCATGCTCGCTCGCCTTTCCATCCGCGATATCATTCTGATCGATCGCCTCGACATCGATTTCGGCTCCGGCCTTGCGGTGCTGACCGGTGAGACCGGCGCCGGCAAATCGATTTTGCTCGACGCCTTTGCGCTCGCGCTTGGCGCGCGCGGCGACGCGGCGCTGGTGCGCGAGGGGGCCGCGCAGGGCCAGGTGATCGCGGCCTTCGATGTCGTCAAAGGCCATCCGGCGCGCCGGTTGCTGGCCGAACACGATCTGGGCGCCGACGAGCAGTTGATCGTCCGCCGGGTGCAATTCGCCGATGGCCGCACCCGCGCTTTCGTCAACGATCAGCCGGTCAGCGTGCAGGTGCTGCGGGCGCTTGGCGCGGCCTTGGTGGAAATCCACGGTCAGCACGACGAGCGCGCCTTTGTCGAAGCCGCTACCCACCGCGGGCTCGTTGACGCGTTTGGCGGCGTTGAGGACGCCGCCGCCGAAGTGCGGCGCCTCTGGGACGAGCGGCGCGCGCGCGAAGCGGAAGTCGAGACGCATCGCGCCGATGTCGAGCGCGCCCGCCGCGAGGCCGAGTGGCTTCGCTATGCGGTCGACGAGCTGCTTCGCCTCGCTCCGGAGACCGGCGAGGAGACGGCACTAGCCGAGCGGCGCGCCGCCATGATGCAAGCGGAGAAGGTCGCCGAGGATTTGCACGCGACGCTTGAGAGCGTCATCGGGCCGCAGTCGCCGGTGCCGTCGCTGGCGACGGCGGTGCGCCGGCTCGAACGCCGCGCCGCGCAGGCGTCGGCGCTGACCGAGCCGATCGTCAAAGCAATCGATGTGGCGTTGACCGCGCTGGACGACGCGCGCAGCCATCTGGAAGCGGCCCTGCGCGTGGCGCAATACGATCCACGCGAGCTCGAGCGCATCGAGGAGCGGCTGTTCGCGTTGCGCGCCGCCGGTCGCAAGTACAATGTGCCGGTCGACGAGCTTGCCCCGCTGACTTGTCGGTATGAGAGCGATCTGGCGCTCATTGACGCCGGCGCCGAGCGGCTTGCCGCGCTGGAAGCCGACGCGCAGACGAGCGTGACGCGCTACCGGCAGGCGGCGCAGGCGCTGTCGGCCGCGCGGGCGGGCGCCGCCGCGGCGCTCGACAAAGCGGTCAACGCCGAACTCAAGCCGCTCAAGCTCGAGCGCGCGCAGTTTTCCACGCAGATCGAGGCCGAAGGCGAGGGCCCGGACGGTCTCGATCGTATCGAGTTCTGGGTGCGCACCAATCCCGGCACCCGTCCCGGCCCATTGATGAAAGTCGCCTCCGGCGGCGAGCTGGCGCGGTTCCTGCTCGCGCTCAAAGTGGTGCTCGCCGACCGCGGCTCGGCGCCGACGCTGATCTTCGACGAGATCGACACTGGCGTCGGCGGCGCCATTGCCGACGCAATCGGCGTCCGCCTGGCGCGGCTCGGGGCTGGCGCGCAGGTCGTCGCCGTCACCCACGCGCCGCAAGTGGCGGCACGCGCCGAACGGCATTACCTCATCACCAAGGACGCGCTGGCCAAAGGCAAGCGCGTCGCCACCCGGGTCGTCGAGGTTGCCGCCGAGCGCCGCCGCGAGGAGATTGCGCGCATGCTCGCCGGCGCCGAAATCACCGCCGAAGCCCGCGCCGCTGCCGAGCGCCTGATCCGCGCGGCGAGTTGATGTCATTCCGGGGCGCCGCGCAGCGGCGAGCCCGGAATCCATAACCACAGTCAGCGGGCAAGCGACTCGAACAAATCAATCCACGCCGGATTTGTCTGCTCTATCAGGTTGATTTTCCATTCACGCCGCGATTTCTTAATCTCCTTTTCGCGGGTGATGGCAGTCAAAGGATCGTCGTAACATTCAAACCAAACAAGACGGCGAATATGATAGCGGGAGGTGAAGCTATTGACCGCGCTCGCCCGGTGCTGGTAGGCGCGGCGAACAAGATTGCTGGTGACGCCAACGTACAAGGTACCGTGTTTGCGGTTCGCCATTAAATACACGTAGTACACAACATTCATGACCCGTGGTTATGGATTCCGGGCTCTGGCCTGTGGCCGGCCCCGGAATGACGGAATATCGGCTTTATGGCACCGAAAAATACCTCAAAAGCATCTGTCGACGAGCTGACGGAAAAGCAGGCCAAGGCCGAGCACGCGCGGCTCGCGGCCGAGCTCGCCGAGCATGATCGGCGCTATTATCAAGACGATGCGCCGACCGTCTCGGACGCCGAATATGACGAGCTGCGCCGGCGTTATGGAGCGATCGAGGTTCGGTTTCCGCAACTCGACACCCGCGAAAGCCTGACGCAGCGCATCGGCGCGGCGCCGTCGGCGCGCTTCGCCAAGGTCCGGCACGCGGTGCCGATGCTCTCGCTCGACAATGCCTTCGCCGAGGAAGACGTCGTCGATTTTGTCGATCGTATCCGGCAGTTCCTGGGCCTCCGACAGAACGACGAGATCGCCTTTAGCGCCGAGCCGAAGATCGACGGCCTGTCGATGTCACTCCGTTATGAGAACGGCGAACTCACCACTGGCGCGACACGTGGTGACGGCGAAGTGGGCGAGGACGTCACCGCCAATGTCGTGACGCTGGAGGACATTCCCAAACGGCTCAAGGGTCAGCACCTTCCCGCTGTGTGCGAAGTGCGCGGCGAAGTCTACATGACGAAGGCTGCTTTCCTCGAACTTAACCGCAAGCAAGCCGAGGCCGGCAAGCCGCTCTATGTCAATCCACGCAACACCGCGGCCGGCTCATTGCGTCAGCTTGACCCGGCCATCACGAGATCGCGGCCGCTCGGCTTCTTCGCCTACGCCTGGGGCGAGATGAGCGACATGCCGGCCAATTCGCAATGGGGCATGATCAAATGGTTCGAACATCGCGGCTTCAGGACTAACCCGTTGGCCAAGATGTGCCGCTCGGTCGAGGCGCTGCTGCAATTTCACCGCGAGATCGAGGCGCGGCGCTCGACGCTCGACTACGATATCGACGGCGTCGTCTATAAGGTCGACCGCATCGACTGGCAGGAGCGGCTCGGCTTCGTCACGCGCGCGCCGAGGTGGGCAATCGCGCATAAATTTGCAGCCGAGAAGGCGATCACTGTCGTCAAGGATATCGAGATTCAGGTCGGCCGCACCGGCGCGCTCACGCCGGTCGCCAAGCTCGAGCCGGTGACGGTCGGCGGCGTCGTGGTGCAGAACGCGACATTGCACAATCCCGACGAAATCGCGCGGCTCGATGTGCGCATCGGCGATACGGTGCAGATCCAGCGCGCCGGTGATGTCATCCCGCAGGTGCTCGGCGTCGAAGCAAATTATCCGCGTGGTCCGAAAAGTTTTCTATTTCCGACGAAATGTCCCTGTCCTCTGCATACACCGGTCGTGCGCGAGCAGACGGCCACAGGCGAGGAAGGCGCGGTGGCCCGCTGCACCGGCGACTTTGCCTGCCCCTTTCAGACCGTAAGGAATCTCACGCACTTTGTTTCCCGTCGCGCGTTTGACATCGACGGATTAGGCGAGAAGCAGATCGAGTTGTTCTACGAGCGGGAGTGGGTGAGGGAGCCAGCCGATATTTTTACGTTGAAGGCGCGCAATGACAAGATACATCTCGAAGAAGAGGAAGGCTTTGGTAAAACGTCGGTAAGTAAGCTTTTCAACGCCATTGAGGCGCGGCGCGAAATTCCGCTTGAGCGTTTCATCTTCGCGCTCGGCATATGGCATGTAGGGGAGACAACGGCAGCGGCGCTGGCCCGCGGCTACGGCACCTGGACTGCTTTCTACGATGCATGCCTCAAGATTGCCGACGGCGACGAGGAGACAAAGCAGGAGATGGATGCACTCGATCGGATCGGCGATACGGTCATTGAGAGCCTGCGGGAATATTTCGGTGAGGCGCGCAACCAGGAGCGCATCAAAAATCTCACTGCGCAGATGCGGCGAATTCTCGACGCCGAGAAACCGCGAACCGATTCCGCCGTCGCCGGAAAGACTGTGGTGTTCACCGGTACACTGGAAAAGATGACCCGCGACGAAGCCAAGGCCCTCGCGAAACGCCTCGGTGCGAAAGTGTCTAGTTCGGTCTCCAAAAAGACGGATTACGTCGTGGCGGGCCCCGGCGCCGGCTCGAATCTCGCCGAGGCCAAGAAACTCGGCGTTGCCGTCCTCACCGAAGACGAATGGGCCAAGCTGATACGCTAATGTGCAGGTGAATGTTCACGTCATGGCCGGGACAAGCCTGGGCCATGACGGTTGTCGAAATATCCGCACCAGCTTTCGTCCCGCCGCGCGGGACAGTCGGTCAGATTCTCCCGACCAAGACCAGGACAATGACGATGATCAGAATGAGGCCGAGCCCGCCGCCGGGGTAGTAGCCCCAGCCGTTGCTGTAAGGCCACGTCGGCAGCGCACCGACGAGCAACAGAATCAGAATGACGATCAGAATAGTCCCAAGCATGACGTTTCCTCGCTCCTATCCAACCCAGCGAAAAACGTCGCGAGCGAGCAAAAGTTCCGCGTCGGAACTGACAAGGTTAAGCGCGAGGTAGTGGCACCGTCGCTGCCATGAGCCAGGCGCGTGTCGCGAGATCGACCAGGGGACTGATCGTCTCGCGCACCCGCGCGTGATAGGCGTCGAGCCACTCCCTCTCGCCGGCGGTCAACAGCGCCGGCTCGATCAGGCGGGCGTCGATCGGTGCCAGCGTCAACGTCTCGAACGCGTTGAGCGGCTTCTCTGCCTCCGCTACCGGCGCGGCCTCCGCCACCAGAACAAGATTCTCGATGCGGATGCCGTAGGCATCGGTGCGGTAATAGCCGGGCTCATTGGACAGGATCATGCCGCGCTTGAGCGTCGCGCTGCCGAGCTTGGAAATGCGCGCGGGCCCCTCGTGCACTGAGAGGTAGCTGCCGACGCCGTGGCCGGTGCCGTGGTCGAAGTCGAGCCCGGCGCGCCAGAGAAATTGCCGTGCAAACGAATCGAGCTGCGCGCCGGTGGTGCCGTCGGGAAACACCGCGCGCGCGATGGCGATATGACCTTTGAGCACACGGGTGAAGTTCCGCCGCATGTCGGCGGTCGGAGTGCCCACCGCGATGGTGCGGGTGATGTCGGTGGTGCCGTCCTCATACTGGCCGCCAGAATCGAGTAAGAAGAGTTCGTCCGGCGCGATGCGGCGATTGCTCTTGCGGGTCACGCGGTAATGGACGATAGCGCCGTCCGGCCCGGCGCCGGCGATGGTCGGGAACGAAACGTCCTTGAGCAGGCCGGTCTCGCGGCGAAAACTCTCCATCGCCTCGACCGCATCGATCTCGGTCAATTCGCCGCGCGGCGCTTGGCGGTCGAACCAGGCGAGAAAGCGCGTCACCGCCGCGCCGTCGCGCTGTTGCGCGGCGCGGGCGCCGGCGATCTCGGCCGTGTTCTTCACCGCCTTCATCGGCGCGATGAGGTCGGCCCCGCGCGCGACCTCGCCGCCGTTCTCGGCAATGAGCCGCGCGATCGCTTCCGGGCACACGGCCGGATCGAGCCGCACGGTGCGATGCGCTTCGCCGAGCGCAATGAGATCGCGTTCGAACGCCGCGTTAGGGCGCACCTCGGCAATCTCCTCGATCCGCGAACGGACCTCATTGCCGAGTTTGCGTAAATCGACAAACAGCGTCGGCCGTCCCTCCTTGGGCACCGTGGCGAAGGCGAGCACCACCGGCGTGTGCGGAACGTCGCTGCCGCGGATATTGAACAGCCACGAGACCGCGTGCGGGTCCGAAACCATCAGCGTGTCGGCGGAGAATTTCTGCATTTCCGCGCGCACGCGCGTGAGCTTGCTGGCCGCGTCTTCGCCGGCATAGCGTAGATCGTGCGGCACGACCGCGCCGAGCGGTGGCGCCGGCCGGTCGGTCCAGATCGCGTCGATCGGATTGTCTTCGACCGGCACGAGGCCGGCGCGCGCCGCGGCGCAGGCTTTGGCGAGCCGTTCGGCGCCGTCGACGGTATGCAGCCAGGGCGAATAGCCGAGTTTGGTGCCGGCCGGCACATTGGCTTCGATCCAGGCCGGCGGCGGCTCCTCGACCAGATGCGCGACGGAAAAGAGCGAACCGTCCACTTCCTCGCGGACCTGCACCTGATAGCGGCCGTCGACGAACAGTACGGCGCGGTCGGCGAGCACGATCGCGAGGCCCGCCGAGCCGGTGAAGCCGGTAAGCCAGCCGAGCCGCTCGGCGCAGGGCGGCACATATTCATTCTGATAGCGGTCGGCGCGCGGTACGATGAAACCGTCCAGCCCGCGGAGCTTCAGTTCGGCGCGCAGCGCGGCCACCCGCGCCGCGCTTTCGCCGCGCTCGCCGCGGTCGTCGAACGATTGGAAGTGAGCCTCGAACATGCGTGGCAATCTAGGGCATGATTCCGAAAAGTGGAAACCGGCCGTCGGCAACGTTAATGCTCAAACAAAAACGATGCCGACCCGGTTCGTTTGATCGATCGCCATCTGCTGGAACCGAACACGGCCAACAGCGGGGTGTTATCCGGCGCGGCGGATGAAGACGAGCGTGGTCCAGCCGGCGAGGTCGAGTCGCTGCTCCAGCGCCATCGGACGATAGGCCGCGATCACGGCGTTTGCCTGCGACGGCAATATCCCGGAGAGCACGATCCGGCCGCCGGGCGCGATCAACCGCCGCAGCGGAGCGGCCAACCGCTGCAGCGGTCCGAGCAGGATGTTGGCGAAGACCAGATCGAACGGCGCGCGGGCGCTCGGCGCGCGGCTTGTGATGCCGTCCGCTTTGACGATGTCGACCAGGGCGCCGACCCGATTGAGCCTCGCGTTGGCGCGGGCGACGCGGATCGCTTCCGCATCGATGTCGGTCGCCAGCACGCGCCGGCGCAGCGCGCGCGCGGCGGCGATGGCCAGCACACCGCTGCCGGTGCCGAGATCGAGGATGCGTGGCTCGTGTCGTCGCTTGAACGACTTGCACAATCGGTCGAGCACGAGCAGGCAGCCGCGGGTGGTGCCGTGATGGCCGGTGCCGAAGGCGAGCGCCGCCTCGATCTCGATGCCAATGTGGTTGACGGGAATGCGGGCGCGGTCATGCGCGCCGTGAACGATGAAGCGCCCGGCTGCGACCGGTGCTAACCCGGCAAGGCTATCGCGGACCCAGTCCGTTGCCTCGACGCGCGCAAAATGCAGCGCCGCCGCCGCTTCGCGCCCGGCGGCTGCGGCGACAGCCGTGCGGACGGCCTCTCGGTCGGGCGCCGTGCGAAAATGGATCGCGACCTGCCAGCGCCCGCCGCCCGCATCGGACAGGCACACCGCGACATTTTCAGCGGCGAAATGATCGGCGACGCTGTCGGCGACCCGGTGCGCGGTTCGTTCATCGGTCTCAAGCCGCGCAGCCACAGTTGCCGGCGGGCACGGCGCGCTGCCGACAGCCGCTGTTTCAGAACTCTCTGCCGCACTCATCCACACAATTCACAGGGTTCCACTGAAAGCCGGAACGGCGATGGCCACCGTGGCGATGCATGTCAACACAAAGCACACAGATTGTCCCCAACCATGGCGGCTGCCTCACAGGCCAGTTTTTTGGCCATGACCGGCCCCCGCGGAAATGGTTGCCGGGCCGTCCCGAAGCCGGGACAGCGCGGACCATGAAAAAAGCATGCGGCCTGAAAATTGCGGAAGGACACCGAACGAGGCACTTGCTGAGGCGGGACCGTCGGGGCCTCATTCGCTGGTATTGATAATTGCGGTACGAAGGTACTCTTTGAGGCTGCCACCGGCGGCTTTTTCCAACTCATCGGCAGAAATACCGTCCTCTGCCGCAGCGCCGATGCATTCGGCTACCGTTGCGTCGAGTTGTTCGAGCGCACGCAGTTCCGCATAGACGTGGGCTTGTCGCCAGCGTTCGAGGAACTCAATCGCGGTTTCGGCCATTAGCACTTTCCCCGGCGTCCGCCTTTCATACAGCAGGCCGCTCCTGAGCGGGAGAAAGGCCATCCACAATCAAACTGAGACACTACCCAAGATCTCCACGGCTGAAACTCAGTTTTTCCACAGGCGTTGCAGGCTTAAGTCACAGCCTTGTCCACAGTGCGGGCCGCTCGATGTGGGGCGGCAGCTTTGTCAGTCGTTTGCTTCCGCCTCAGACCGCGAGGCTCGGGCTTGCCTGGGCGATCCGCGCGCGCGGTTCGGCGACCGGATCGAGCGCGGCGATCATGCCCGCCAGCCGCTCCATCACGTCGCGCGAATACGGTCCGACGTGCAGGTAAAGCGCCATCAGCGCCACGATCCAGCGGATCGTAGCCGGGTTGCTCGACATGCATTGGCGCAACGCATGGCGGAAGACGTCGCGCGGTTCGGGCAGGTTGGTCATGATCCGGTGCATGGCGTCCAGGCTGCCAAGCCGGCGCCGCGAGTGCTCGGAGCGCGTCTGCTGCTTGCGGCCGGAATTGTCGAGCATCTTCGCCAGGCGGAGCAAACGGCCGGCATAGGCGACCGGATCGTAGATGCGCTCGAGGATCTGCGCGTAGTCGGCGAGCACCTCCTGCCGCGGCCGCAAGGTGGTGAAGTTGAGACCCATCGTGCACTGATCGGCGGTTTTCAGATCCTTGCGCTCGGGAGGCGGAAACAGCCGGCCTTCCTTTTCCAGGCGGCGTCCGAGCTGGGTGTTCGGCAGGGCGTAGAGCAGCCCGACCATGCAGACCGGGATCGCCGCTTCCTCGATCAGCTCGATCATCGCCTCCGCCGCCGACTCGGTCTCACTGTCGAAGCCGACAATGAAGCCCGCGGTCACGAACAGACCGGAGGCGTACAGCCGATGGATGCTCTCGGGAATGCTGCGCCGGGTGTTCTGCTTCTTGCGCATCGCGATCAGCGTCGCGGTGTCGGGGCTCTCGATGCCGACGAACACGCCGACGAAATTGGCGCGCTTCATCAGCACCAGGAAATCGGCGTCGTCGGCGAGATTGAGCGAGGCCTCGGTGGTGAACTCGAACGGATAATCGTGCGCTTCGAGCCAGTTCGCGAGTTCCGGCAGGAACGCCTTGACCGCCTTCTTGTTGCCGATGAGGTTGTCGTCGACGAAGTCGACATGGCCGCGATAGCCGAGCCGATAGAGCTCGTCGAGCTCGGCCAGCATCTGGGCATTGGTCTTGGCGCGCGGCACCCGGCCGTAAAGCTCGATGATGTCGCAGAACTCGCAGGTGAACGGGCAACCGCGGGAGAACTGCACGCCGATGTGGAGGTAGTCGTCGAATTTCAGAAGATCGAAGCGCGGGATCGGCGACTTGGTCACGTCGACCTGAAACTTCTCCGCCTCGAACTGGCCTTCGCGCGCGCCGGCTTCCCAGGCGGCGATGAATTGGTCGATGACGCCTTCGGCCTCGCCGAGAACCCGGAAATCGGCGGCCTGATAAAATTGCGGACACGAGGTGACGCCGGGGCCGCCGACGGCGACCGGCTTGCCGTGGGCGTGGCACAGGTCGACGACGTCTAGCGTGTCGCTCTGTTGCGGCAGCATGCCGCCGGTTAGCACCAGATCGGCCCACTCCAGATCGGCGTCGGTGAGTTCTTCGGTGGTGCGGTTGACCAGCCGCAGCGACCAGGAAGGCGGCAGCAGCGCCGCCAGCGTGATCAGCCCCAGCGGCGGCGCCGGATATTTGGCGCCGAAGACTTCAGCGGTGCGCTTGAAATTCCAAAAGGTGTCCGCGTCGAAGCGGGGGTAGATCAAAAGCGCGTTGCACGCTTTTGCGGCACTCCATGCACGTTCCACCCGGACCACCTTCCGTTAGCTTTCACGGTAGGGGCCAACGGGGGGCGAGTCCAGCTAATCCCGGGAAATCGCCTGAGTTTCCCGTGGTTCAATACCGGCCGTAGGGCTGCACCACGTAATATTGCTGCTGCCCGTAATACGGTTGTTGGCCGTAATAGGACGGCTGGGGCTGCCGGTAATAGCCTTGCGGCGGTTGCCGGTAATAGGCCTGCGCATCATAGGGCGCGGGAGGCGGCGGCGGGTAGCCTGCTGGGGATGGCTGGCCATACCCCGCTCGCTGCTGGCCGTAGCCGGGGGGCGGCGTCTGTTGACCGTAGCCCGGCACCGGCTGCGGCTGGTCGTAGCCGGGCGGCGGTTGCTGCTGATCGTAGTCCGGCGCGATCTGCATCGGCGGCGCGGCGGCTTGCTCGGCGGGGGCGGAGCGCCGCGCCACTTCGGGCATGCGTCCGGCCGGGGTGTAGCCGGTGACCACGACCTTGGTCTCGTTCATGCCCTCGGTCGAGACCAGATTGAACAGCGTCGCGGCGTGATCCGGCGACAGCCGCACGCAGCCGTGGGACACCGCCATGCCGAGGTGTTTAACGTCGAAAAAGCCGTGAATGGCGTGGCCGTGCATGTCGAAGAACATCGTGTGCGGCATCGGCGCGTTGTCCCACTCTTGCGATAAGTGGTCGGCGTCCATGCGGTTGACCTTGAAGCTGCCGTTCGGGGTGTCGTAACCCGGCCGCCCGGTCGAGACCGGCCAGATGTAGCGCGGCGAACCGTCGACCGCGACCGTCATGCTCTGCGTCGACTTGTCGATGTTGACCAGGATTTCGGCGCGGGCTTGCGAAGTGAGCGCCAGCGCTGCGACGGCGAGCGAGGCGGAGAGGAGGGGACCGGTACGCATGAATGACACCCGATTGCAGCAGTCGCGATGGTCGCCGTTTTTTAAGATGGCTGTGACGATCGCCCTTTGTAAGAAGTCTCCCGCGACTATTTGGTTCAAATCAAGAGCGTAAGAGTGCGCAGCGGCAAAATGGTGAACAAGCCCGGCGAAATGGTGAATGAAATAGGGCGAGTTTGGGCGGCCCGCGCCATTCCCATCCCGTCATTCCCGGGCGCCACAAAGTGGCGAACCCGGAATCCATAACCGCCAACGCGGGGGTGATGGATTCCGGATAGCCGCTGCGCGGCTTCCGGAATGACGAGTTAATGCCGCTTGAAATACTGCACCGCGCGTTCGTGCCGCTCGGCGGCGGCACGGGTCTCGAAGGTGCCGAGATTGCGGCGCCTGCCGGTCTTCGGGTTCTTCTTGTGCGAATAGAGCCGGTATTTGCCGGTGGTAAGCTTGCGGATCATGGGCGGGTTCTCGCGAAGTGTCTCTCGCTGGATCAAGTGCCGGTTCGGCGAC
The DNA here is from genome assembly GCA_963709825.1 of uncultured Alphaproteobacteria bacterium. Taxonomy (GTDB): domain Bacteria; phylum Pseudomonadota; class Alphaproteobacteria; order Rhizobiales; family Xanthobacteraceae; genus BOG-931. The sequence continues at coordinate 66,289 of CAVPXZ010000023.1, read as the reverse complement.
GGGTTCCCGGGGTACGACACAGTAACTCGTTCTCGCGGCGCTGCTGCGTCCGAGGTGTGCCAACCACGAAGCCGAAGAAAAAAAGCCCTTATCGACACGCCTCCTGCTGATAAAAGGGAGGCGAAGCGCCGAAAGGCGCGACCATCCATTGTCCGCGCCACACCTCCAGACGTTGCCGCCTGAACGTGCGCGGGCGCGGAAGCGGACCTTGACGCGGCCCGCTCGCCTTCTGGCGCTTCGCGGCGGCTCTTGTCGCAGCGACCGAACGCGTTGACTCAGCCCAGGCCGCGCTTCACGCGATCAAGAGGGCGAAGGCGTTACCCGCGCCGTCGATCGCGTTTAAGCCAAGCACCTGGCACCCCGGTCGTAATGCCGGAGGGGTCGATGCCCGGACCGCCAGACCCCACAAGGGGGAGGGGAATCGCTCTAGCGCCTAACCCGCCGCTTGCCCGAACCCGGCGCGCGTCAGCCGCACGATGGCCTGGTCGAGCGCGGCGAGGAAGCTGGAGCGGTCGCGCGGCGTGAACGGCTTCGGGCCGCTGGTGATCTCGCCGGCGCTGCGCAGCGAATCCATCAGGTTGCGGGTCGCCAGCGTCATGCCGATCGAATCTTTGGTGAAGCGACGCCCATTCGGCGCGATCACTTCGGCGCCGGCTTTGACGCAGCGGCTCGCCAGCGGCACGTCCGCCGTGATCACGATGTCGCCTGCGCGTGCGCGCTCGGCGATCCAGTGGTCGGCCTCATCCATGCCCGCGCCGACCACCACGCGCTCGATCATCTCATCGCGGGGCACGGCGATCGGCGAGTTGCTGACGACCAGGACCTTCAGCGCCGCGCCCTTGCGCGCATGCCGTTCGGCGACGCGGTACACCTCCTGCTTCACCGGGCAGGCGTCGGCGTCGATGTAAAGGGTGATGGATTTGCCACAACTCGGCTCTGTCATGCCCTGGTTAACTGCCGGGTCCGTCGGAAGAGTTTTCGATGGCGGCGTCGCTCATGTCATAATCGAAGCGGAAGCCAAACAATCCGCCATCCTCCGTATCGTCCAGCACCGGTTCGACGATGTGTTGGGTGAAATCCAATCCTGACTCCCTCTTTGCTTTGTCCAAATCATCAGAATTCATTGTTACTATGTATTGGCCGTTCAATTTGAGCATTCGCTCATGAGCTACCTTTAGCGCATGGCCAACCTGGCGCCCATCGACCCCATCAAATATGTGACTGTCATGTACCAGAAAGCCTGGCCACTTACCCCTTTGGGCGCAAACAGTCGCGAGAGTGAGGTCGAAAGTAAAAATTTGCATTTGTGCGACACCTTCGCTCGGTAGGTCGGGCCGCTCTATGACAAACCGGAGACCATTCGGGGTTGCTTCCAGATCGAGCGTTGCCGGTTTTTCGTATAGTTCCGATGAAATATCAATGAAGGCCTCTACGGCCTCATCGATTGTGGCGCGCCGTTCGCTCAAATCTTGAAGCAATGCTCTTTCAGCCTCAACCCTTTGGGCTCTAACATCAACGCGCGCTTGCTCGATGCGTTCTGCCAGCTCGAGCCGTTTTTCAAGCTCGCGTGACTCGGTCTCTGCATCGATTAGTTCTCGCTCCAATCGTCTATAGTGCCCCGCCGATACCCCCGAACGTAGTAACTCCAATATCTCCGAATGGCGCATCAATAGCCGATCGCGCTCTTTGGTTCGCTCTTCGAGGCGCGAGCGAGCGGCATTAACCTCTGCAGCGAGGTGATTTTGCCTATTGGCGATCACCTGATCGTGGAATGCGCGAACTTCGTCATAGCGCCGTAGGGATACGCCGGGCAGAACAACGTTGGCTTCTCTATAAAGCCGTTCCAGATCGGGTATAGCGGGCGCAGCCTCTGCTTTCGTGGCTTGTTCTAAGTCAGTGGCAAGCTGCTGATCGGTGTAATTGTCATCATTCAAAGTCCGAATGCGCGCATCGAGCTCTGCTGCTTCCGTTTCGTAGGACCCGTAAAAATCTAAAACCTCTTCACTCTGCAATCTGCGTTGCAATCTCTCCGATCGGCGACGCGCCTTCAATGCGGCGCTACGTAGTTGCCCTGGCGAGCCAACGGTTGCAGCCAGCATACCTTGAGCGATGGCTCGTCTAAGCTCCTGCGCCGATTTAGCAGTTTCGTCAGCGCGCAAAAAGCGCAGTGCGATATCTGTATCCAGGCCGAATAAGAAACTCAGAGGAACAGCCACGCGATTTTGAGACTGAGATTTATGCGTAAGGGTCCAGTGACTAAAGGCGCCGTCACGGGAACGGCGAACAAAATAAGCAACGCAGGCGTTAAAGCTTAGATTGCTTCCAGGCTCGATTTGCGAGGCCGGTGGCAATCCAAACAGCGTGCGGCCCAGCAGATCAGTCCAAACTTGCACCGACATCGTCACCTCGCCGGTCTTCTTGTTGATGTCGGGTTGAACCGGCCAGCCAACGAAATCGCCGTTTATCTTTATTTTTCCTCTACCGGCCGGAGCCCGGGAAATGGTTACCGGCTTGTCCTGCACGTCCAATGAAAGAAAAAAATTGTCTTCCCTAAGAACAGGCGCAGCAACAATGGTTTTCTTCTTTTGAACGTCGCCTCCAAGCATAAAGCGCAAAATGTCAACTAGACTTGACTTGCCCGCGCCATTTCTGGTGCGGCCTTGGTCGTCTGTCGCATCGCGGCTGCGGGCGCTGCGCGCAGCTAGCACGATATTGAGACCACGTCGGAATTTAAGCCGCTTGAACGACGGTCGGTCGCTCCAGACCTCGTGAATCATGGGCGGCCTCTATGGAGTGCTCCATTTTTGTATTCGATCGCTTTTGTCACGAATAGAAGATCGATCGCGAGCACAAACCAATCGTATCAATTCGCCCGTGTACCTGAATTAAATCTTTCGCGCGCACCCCGTCCCAAAGAATTGAGACCGTTTTGGGTCGTTCCAGTTGCTTTAGTATCTCGGCGCCAATAGTGAGAAGTGCGCGGTTCGGTGGAATATGTTTTGAGGGAAGGATCACGAGTTATCTCACACATTTTCAAAAATGTCGCACTTGTGAAAATAATACGCGACGACCGCAAGCACGGCGATTCCTTGCCGCTTGGGTCGGTCCAGGCCTCCACACAGGTTTATCAGTCCGTGAAAGATCTGTGTGGTGTCGTGTCCGGCGCTCTTCATCGTTTCATAGTTGAACTTCATTAATGCGCTCAATCTCTCACCAACCTCAATTCTGCCGGAAGTGCGGAAATATTCATCCACGTGACTGGCGAGCAGGTCGCCTTGCCGTAGTAGTGCCGCGATTTCGACGCCGAGAGAATTGAATTCTATTTTGTTTGCTGAAGGCGGTGTGATCGGCGCCAACGAGGGATTCGGATCGAGGCCAGCAATCTCGTCGATTACAGCGCCCAGATCAGAGAATGCAACACGTGTAAGAGCGGTATCGCGCTCTGAGACTTCGATTCCGAGAAGACCAGCGAGATTGGCGACGTCAAGCGACAAGATCATATTTACGATCTCGACTGGGAGTATCGTTGAAATTGCGACATCCTTAGAGCCGATCCAAGAAGATGTTGAGTTGGATGAGTTGGTTGTGATTCCTTGATGGGCGCCTTGATTCGCACAGGAGCGCCCGATGTGGAAGCCCGAACACCGGCAGGCTGCCGAGCGGCACGGCCTTCGTTACCCGAGTGACCTCAGCGACGCCGAATGGGCGCTGGTTGAACCGATGGTTCCACCGGCCAAGCACGGCGGCCGGCCGCGGGACGTGAATGTCCGCGAGGTGCTGAACGCGATCTGCTACGTGCTGTCGACTGGCTGCCAGTGGCAGGCCTTGCCGAAGGACCTGCCACCGAAGAGCACAGCGCACTATTACTTCATGCTGTGGGACTGGGACGGCACGCTGGCGCGCATCCACCACTCGCTCTACGTCGCGACCCGCGAGCAGGCCGGACGCGAAGCAAGCCCGACGGCGGCGATCATTGACAGTCAGAGCGCCAAGGCCGCTCAAAAAGGGGCTCTGCGCTCGACCCGCAGGGGTTCGATGCAGGCAAGAAGGTCACGGGACGCAAGCGCCACATCCTCGTCGATACGCTCGGCCTGCTGTTGAGCGTGATCGTTCACCCTGCCGACGTGCAGGATCGCGATGGCGCCCGCCAAGTGCTGCGGACGGCGCGTCGTCTGTTTCCCTTCATCGAATGCATCTTCGCGGATGCCGGATATCAGGGGCCGAAGATGGAGAAGGTCATTGCCGGCACCGGGTGCTGGACATTGCAGATCGTCAAGCGCCGCGATGCCCACCACTTCGTCGTCTTGCCCAAGCGATGGATCGTCGAGCGCACAATCGCATGGATCAGCCGCAACCGTCGTCTGGCGCGCGACTTCGAGCGCTATGCCAGGACCGTTGCCGCCTTTGTCCGCCTCGCCATGATCCGCATCATGCTCAGACGCTTGACCAGACCAACCCTTTGCTCATGAATCCCAACTTCTTGGATCGGCTCTTATGCTTTTCTCGCAGTGCTTCGACTTCTTGTGTTGCGAGCGCGTCAAGTCCTTGGCGGTCGTTGATCGTGACCGCCCATTCCTTCATTTTCGCTTGCCACACTGCGAGCGCTCCAACGAAATCGCCGGTAACTTTCGTGTGTACCTGCGCCGAGTTCGCACGACGGGGCGCATAACATTGATAGATCGTGCCCGTCGATATGCGGTACCCGTCACACTTGAGGTCGCCGTGCTTTCCATAGGCGCGCACCGGCTCGAAATCGTTCCCCCAACAACGGCGAGCGGCGTCAACGAAAAAGTCCTCGAACGCCTGACCCTCGTGGTCGAGAAGGCGCTTTTCCGCCAGGTTTTGATAGAATATCCTCTGTAAATTATTGAGAGGCATGGAATTCTAAGGTCCCGCGATTTGGTATCGCTTGTATCGTTATCTAATTTCGTTATCAACTTAAACGTGTCATTTCACACCCGCTCCACAAAACTATCCACCACGCGCTTTTCGCCGGCTTTGTCGAAGGCGATGGTGAGCTTGTTGCCGTCGATGGCGGTGACGTTGCCGTTGCCGAATTTCTGGTGGAAGACGCGGTCGCCGAGCGTGAAGGCGGAGATGGTGCCGGTCGATTTCGCCACCAGCTCGCCTTCGATGGTGAGCGGCAGGCGGCGGGCGCCGCCGGGCTTGCGCTCGTCGCGTGCACGCCAGGGCGAGGGCGATGAGGTGTCGTCGTCGGTGCTGAAGCTGGAGCGGCGGCCCCCTTCACTCGCGCCTGCAGAGCGGCTTCTCCCTGCCGGCGACAGGTGAGATAGATCTTCGTCCGGCTCGTAGCTTGGTTCGCCCGGATCGGAAAAACCGCCGCGATCGCGCTTCGCCTGTGCGCGCTGCCAGCCGGGCGTGCCGTAATTGGAGCCGAAGGAGGTCATGGCGTCGAAGCGCGAGGCGCCGTAGCCGGCATAGCCGCCGAAGCCGCCCCGCGACTCGGTGACTTCGACGTTGGCTTCCGGCAGCTCGTCGAGAAAGCGCGACGGGATGTTGGTCTGCCACAGGCCGTGCATGCGCCGGTTGGTGGCGAAATAGATCTTGGCCCGCCTGCGCGCCCGGGTCAGGCCGACATGGCCGAGCCGGCGCTCCTCTTCCAGGCCGGCGCGGCCCTGATCGTCGAGCGCGCGCTGGTTGGGAAACACGCCTTCCTCCCAGCCGGGCAGAAACACAGTGTCGAATTCCAGGCCCTTGGCCGCGTGCAGGGTCATAATGTTGACGGCGTCGGCCTCGGCGGCCCTCTCGTTGTCCATCACCAGCGAAATGTGTTCCAGGAAACCCTGCAGGTTCTCGAACTCCTCCATGGAGCGGATGAGCTCTTTCAGGTTCTCCAGCCGGCCGGCGGCGTCGGCGGAGCGATCCTTCTGCCACATCTCGGTGTAGCCGGATTCGTCGAGCACGATTTCGGCGAGCTGAGTGTGCGGGACGGCGTCGCGTTGCTTGCGCCAGCGCTCGAGCGATACCAGCAGGCCGCGTAGCGAGCCGCGCGGCTTCGGCTTGAGCTCGTCCGTCTCGAGCACGGCGCGCGCCGCTTCGGTCAGCGGCACCCGGCGCTTGCGGGCGTGATCGTGCAGCAGCTGCACTGTCGCATCACCTAAGCCGCGCTTGGGCACATTGACGATGCGCTCGAACGCCAGATCGTCGGCCGGCGAATTGACCACGCGCAGATAGGCGAGCGCGTCGCGGATTTCGGCGCGCTCGTAGAAGCGCGGGCCGCCGATCACGCGATAGGGCAGGCCCAGCGTGACGAAGCGGTCCTCGAATTCGCGCATCTGGAACGAGGCCCGCACTAGAATGGCGATCTCGTTGAGCGCGTGCGGTTTTCCCGATTCATCTGCGCGCTGCAATTGCTCGATCTCCTCGCCGATGGCGCGGGCCTCTTCCTCGGAATCCCAGGCGCCGGTGACGGACACCTTCTCGCCGGGCACGTCGTCGGTGCGCAGCGTCTTGCCCAGCCGGCCTTCATTGTGGGCGATCAGATGCGAGGCGGCGGCGAGGATATGGCCGGTGGAGCGGTAATTCCGTTCCAGCCGGATCACCGTGGCGCCGGGGAAATCGTGCTCGAAGCGCAGGATGTTGTCGACCTCGGCGCCGCGCCAGCCATAGATCGACTGATCGTCGTCGCCGACGCAGCAGATGTTTTTGGCGGCTCGCTCTTCCCTCTCCCCGCTCGCGGGGAGAGGGGTAGGGTGAGGGGGCCTCTCCGTTCGCTCAGGCAGCGGAAGCGCCCCCTCATCCGCCGCGCTTCGCGCGTCGACTTCTCCCCGCGCGCGGGGAGAAGTGGCATTCGTTCTTTGCGCCAGCAGCCGCAGCCAGAGATATTGCGCGACATTGGTGTCCTGATACTCGTCGACCAGGATGAACTTGAAGCGCCCCTGATACTGGCGCAGCACTTCGGGCTGCTCGCGGAACAGCCGGATGTTCTCCAGCAGCAGATCGCCGAAATCGGCGGCGTTAAGGATTTTCAGCCGCTCCTGATAGGCCTTGTAGAGCTTGAGGCCCTTGCCGTTGGCGAAGGCGCCGCCTTCGCCCGGCGGCACCTGCTCGGGCGTCAACCCGCGGTTCTTCCAGCCGTCGATCAGGGACGCCAGCACGCGCGCCGGCCAGCGCTTCTCATCGATGTTCTCGGCTGTCAGCTGCTGCTTCATCAGCCGCACCTGGTCGTCGACATCGAGAATGGTGAAGTCGGGCTTTAAGCCCACCAGCTCGGCGTGACGGCGGAGGATCTTCACCCCGATCGAGTGGAAGGTGCCGAGCCAGGGCATGCCCTCGACCACGCCGCCGACGATCTCGCCGACGCGGTGCTTCATCTCGCGCGCCGCCTTGTTGGTGAAGGTCACGGCCAGAATCTCGCTCGGCCGGGCGCGGCCGAGGCTGAGAATGTGGGCGATGCGCACGGTCAACACCCGGGTCTTGCCGGTGCCGGCGCCGGCCAGCACCAGCACCGGGCCGTCCAGGGTCTCGACCGCGAGCCGCTGCTCGGCATTGAGCCCGGCGAGATAAGACGTTCCCGTACCCGCACCGGCCGCAGCCGCGCGCGCCCGCGCGGCAATGCCGCCGGGCGTCGGCGCCGGCGCTTCGCGCGGGTCGAAAGCGTGTTTTATCGGCTCAGCCAAAGCGGTCAGCCAACCGAGGAATATCGCTGATTCTCATGGGCAGAAGATGGCATCTGCGCGCGGCTTTTGCGAGGCGAGTGAATACTCGTCATTCCGGGGCGCGGGCCTTAGCCCGCGAGCCCGGAATCCATAGCCCCGGCGGCTGTGGTTATGGGTTCCGGATTTGCCGCTGACGCGGCAATCCGGAATGACGATGGTGGCTCACTTCGCACTCGGCATCGCGATGCGGCGGCCGACGCCATCGGGCACGGGCAAATGCGCGTGCGCGGCCTTCATCCGGGCAAGCCGCGCGGCAATGAAACCGGGAAACGGCGCGGTCTTCTTCGCCGTCATGTCGACGTGCAGCGTCATGTTCTCGGAGGTCGCCGAGAGCCAGCCTTGCTCGGCGTGATGGAGCTGCTCGAAATAATGGATCCGCTTTGAATCGTAATCGAGCAGCTGAAACGTGACCCGCACCGGGTCCTCGGCGTTAAGTTCCCGCAGGTAGCGGATATGCACTTCGGCGGTGAAGGTCGAATGCCGGGTCTGTTCCAGATAGGCCAGCCCGATGCCGATGAGCTCATAGGCTTCATCGACCGCGCGGTCGAACAGCACGTTGTAGTACGCCATGTTGAGATGGCCGTTATAGTCGATCCAGCCCGGCTCGACCCGCATCACCGAGGACACGAAGGGCGCGAAGAAGGCGGGTTCGGGCACAGGCTCAGTATCTTGGCGGTCGAGCATTGTTGTCTGTTGCGTCGGCGTTCGCGGGCTTGCCAATGTGGCGAATTTGCCGCGCGATGCAAGCTGGTTGCCCGCCCACTTGACCGCTGCGGGCGCGCTGGTCACCTTGGCTGAAAGAGTAAAACCCAATGGTCATGACCGGAGCGTGGGAGGGACTGAAGAACGACCGCAAGGCGGTCGAGGCCGTGATCGCGGCGCTCGCGGCGATGGTCGGCAACCGGCTGGTCACCTCCCAGGCGGTGCGCGAGCAGCACGGCAATACGCTGACCTGGATCGGCAACCAGCCGCCGGACGCGGTGGTGTTTCCGCAGACCACCGAAGAGGTGCAGCAGATCGTCCGGCTATGCGCCGCCGAGCGGGTGCCGGTGATCGCCTTCGGCACCGGCACTTCGCTCGAAGGCCAGGTCAACGCGCCGCGCGGCGGCATTTGCGTCGATTTCCGCGACATGAACCGCGTGCTTGCCGTGCATGCCGAGGATCTCGATTGCGTCATTGAGCCCGGCATCACCCGCAAGCAGCTCAACGAACAGCTGCGCGACCAGGGGGTGTTCTTCCCGATCGATCCCGGCGCCGACGCGTCGCTCGGCGGCATGGCGGCAACCCGCGCGTCCGGCACCAACGCCGTGCGCTACGGCACCATGAAGGACAACGTGCTGGCGCTCAAAGTCGTGCTCGCCAACGGCGAGGTGATGGCGACTGCGCGACGGGCGAAAAAATCCGCCGCCGGCTACGACCTCACCCGGCTGATGGTCGGATCGGAGGGCACGCTCGGCATCATCACCGAGCTGACGCTGCGGCTGGCCGGCATTCCGGAAGCGATCGCGTCGGGCGTCTGTCCGTTTCCGTCGGTCGAGGCAGCGTGCCAGGCCACGATCGTCACCATCCAGTCCGGCATCCCGGTGGCGCGGATCGAGCTTCTCGACACGCTGCAGGTGCGGGCATCCAACGCCTACTCGAAGCTTTCCTTGCCGGAAACGCCGATGCTGTTCGTCGAATTTCACGGCACTGAGACGGACGTGGCCGAGCAGTCGCGGCGCTTCGGCGACATTGCCCAGGAATTCGGCGGCGGCCCGTTCGAGCGGGCGACCAAGGCCGAGGACCGCTCGCGGCTGTGGCAGGCGCGGCACGACGCCTATTGGGCGCAGTGCGGACTGCGCCCCGGCAGCTACTCATTGGCGACCGACGTCTGCGTGCCGATCTCACGGCTCGCCGAATGCGTGACGGAAACGCAGCACGACATCGCCGAGAGCAAGCTGGTGGCACCGATTGTCGGCCATGTCGGCGACGGCAATTTTCACGTCGGGCTGATGGTCGATCGCGACGACAAGGAGGAAGTGGCGCGTGTTCACGCCTTCCTCGATCGCCTAGTCGAGCGGGCGCTTTCGATGGACGGAACCTGCACCGGCGAGCACGGCGTTGGCCAGGGCAAGGTGAAGTATCTCGCGGCCGAGCACGGCGAGCCCGCGCTCGACGCCATGCGCGCCATCAAGCGCGCGCTCGATCCGCTCGGCATCATGAATCCGGGCAAGATCGTCGCTCTCTAAGGCGAATTCTCGGACGCGCCTTGGCAACCGTTTCGCCGGTCGCGTTCTTATCTGGATCGCTTTTTGCTTGCGCGCCTCGCGCGCCGCACCCGCTCTTCTCGCGCTCGTTTGCGGCGAAGCGCCCGCTTTCTGCGGCACGCCGCGCAGCGGCAGCCGCCGTTGCTCAGGAAGTAATCCAGATATTCCGGTCCGTAGCTGTAGGTGATTTCCTCGCCCGGCTCGATCGGGCGCACCGCGACGATGACGATCTTGCCTTTGCGGGTGATCGGCTTCGCGTTGGGCCGGCAGGAATGATTGATGTATCGCGCCACGTTCCATCGCGGGGAGCCGTCGATGGTCCACCGCTTGTTCAACTCGAACATATAGCGCGCGCCGCGCGCTTCGCGCCGGTCGGCCTCCTCGGTCGAGATGCGCCGGCCGCGATAGGTCGCGATATAGGCGGCGCGCTTGATCGGCTTGGTGGCGAACAGGCCGAGCCCGGTGGTCGAGCGGCCGAGACGGAAAAAGCGGGAAGGCATCGTTTGCGGTGAGCGACGGATTTCGCGTGCTGTTATCGGCGATCGCCGAATATATGAAAAGCAATCATTGTGCCAGCAGGTCGGCGATCACCGCCTGTGCCGCGTTGTGTCCCGGCGCCCCGGTCACGCCGCCGCCGGGATGCGCCCCGGAGCCGCACAGATAGAGCCCGGGGACCGGCATGCGGTAATCGGCGTAACCCAGCATCGGGCGCGCCGAGAAAAGCTGATCGAGCGTCAGCGCACCGTGGAAGATGTCGCCGTTGGGCAGGCCGAAGATGCGCTCCAGATCGAATGGCGACAGACTCTGCCGGCCGATCACGCTCGCCTTGAAGCCCGGCGCATAGCGTTCGACCGTATCGATGATCAGGTCGGCGACGGTTTCGCGGTGCTCGTCCCACGACGAGCCGTCGGCGAATTGCGGCGCGACGTGCTGGCAGAACAGGCTCGCGACGTGCGCGCCGCGCGGCGCCAGGCTGTCGTCGAGCACTGAAGGGATCAGCATCTCGACGATCGGCATCCGGCTCCAGCCGTGACTGATGCAATCGCGATAGGCTTGATCCATGTAAGCCAGGCTCGGGGCGAGGATGATGCCCGCGCTGAGATGGTCGCCCGGTTCGGGCAGCGCGGAAAATACCGGCAGTTTGGACAGCGCGACATTCATCCGGAACGTACCGGAGCCTGCTTTCCATGTCTGCATCCGCGCCGCCATCGCGGGTGGAACCGCCGCGTCCGGAACCAATGTCTGGAAAAGATGCTGCGGATTGACGTTGGCGATCACCGCGCGCGCCCGGATCGCCGCGCCATCCTCGAGCACAACGCCGGTGGCGCGGCCGCCCTCGACGATGACTTCGCGCACCGCCGAGCGCAGATCCATGCGAACGCCGTGCGCACCGGCCGCCTTTGTCATCGCCTGCGTGATCGCGCCCATGCCGCCGATGGCATGGCCCCATATGCCGGGCTTGCCGTTCACCTCGCCGAATGTGTGATGCAGCAGCACATAGGCCGAGCCCCGGGTGTAGGGGCTCGCCAAGTTGCCGACTACCGCATCGAAGCCGAGCACGGCCTTGATCGGATCGGATTCGAACCAGCCGTCGAGCGTCTCGCCGGCCGATTGGCGGAGCAGGCGGAACGCCGGCCTGAGGGCGTCTTCTCGCCACAGTCTTTGACCGATCGCGGCGACCTTGCCGAGCTCGCGCACGGCGAGGCTGAAATCGCCGAGCACCAGGTTGGGCGGCGCTTGCAACACAAGGCTGCGCAGCACGCCGGCGACGCGGCTCATTTCGGCCTGATAACCCGGATAGCGCGCGGCGTCCTTGGCGCTGAATTTGGCGATCTCGCGCTCGGTGCGGCCTTCGCCGGTGAGCAGATAGCGGCCATCCGGCAGCGGCAGGAAGTTTTGGGCGCGGCGTTCGACAATGCGCAAGCCGTGTTCGTGCAGTTTCAGGTCGTGAATGACCTTCGGCTGCAGCAGGCTCACGGTGTAGGCCGCGATCGAGTTGCGGAAGCCGGGATGGAATTCCTCGGTCACCGCGGCGCCGCCGACCACGCCGCGCCGCTCGACAACGCGCACGCTCAAGCCCGCCATGCCGAGATACGCGGCACAGGTCAGCCCGTTGTGACCGGCTCCGATTACGATGGCATCGAGGTCGGACATGGCTTTTTTGCTGGGAAGGTGAGGTTCGGCAAGCCGGCACCATAACCTAATTTTCCGAAGGTCACGCCGGTCGACGCGTCCGCTTTGGGTCGAACGCCGAATATCCAGAACCAGCCGTTTCGTCGCGTTGGTCGCAACGGATTTCCAACCGGCCGTGCGAGTAGCGCGCGTGGCGCCGCCGACGCCGGACGACACAAAATCGCCCGCAAATAGCGGCAAGGCGGGCGCTCAAAGCGTGCATTCCGGATGGGCTTGTTCTAGGCTTTACTGAGCACGCGCGCGACTTCATTCAAGCGATGAAGGGAAGCTTACCGTGCAGACCACGCTGCTCGGATTGGCCATCGCGATCATTCTGGCGCTCGTATCCGCGCTGGTCGCGCCGCTCGTGGTCGATTGGAATCAATACCGCTCGGCGTTCGAGGCCGAGGCCAGCCGGCTTACCGGGCTTCCTGTGCGCGTCAATGGATCGATCGACGCGCGCATTCTGCCGACCCCGCATTTCAAGCTGCGCGATGTCGAAGTCGGCCCGGCCGATCGGCCGGCGCAAATTCGTGCCGACACCATCGAGCTTGAAGTCGGGCTGGGGCCACTGCTGCGCGGCGAGGTGCGGGCGACCGAGCTGCGTCTTGTTTCCCCGCAGATCAGCCTCGGCCTCGATCGCACCGGCGCCATCGACTGGCCTGAGCTGGCGCCCTCGTTCCGAGCGGACGCGCTTACCATATCGCGGCTGACCGTCGAGGACGGCCGCGTCATTCTGACGGACGCCGCATCGGGCGCGCGTCTTGTCTTGCAGAAGCTCCGGTTCGACGGCGACATCCGTTCATTCGTTGGGCCGTTCCGCGGCGAAGGCGGCTTCGTCGTCGGCGACGAGCTTTACGCCTATCGCATCTCGGGCGGTCGTGCCGAAGAGGATGGCGGCTTCAGGCTCAAGGTCGGCCTCGATCCGTCCAATCATCCGCTGACCGCCGAGATCGAAGGCACGCTGAGTTCTGCGCGCGGCGTTCCGCAATTCGAGGGCACGCTGGCGCTGGCCCGGCCGGTCGGAATGACGCTCGCGCACGGCGAACGGGTGATGAGCGACCCATGGCAACTCGCCGGCAAGATGCGCGCGACCCCGGCCACGGCGTCGCTGGAGGACCTTGCGCTGCAATACGGGCCCGACGAACGGGCGATGAATTTCAGCGGCAAAGCCGAACTGACATTCGGCGCGTATCCACGCATCGACGGCACGGTTTCGGCGCGACAGATCGACATCGATCGCGCGCTTGCCGCTCCCGATATGACGCATCGGCCGCCGCTCGTCATGATCAGAAGCTTCTTCGAAGCGTTCTTTGCGGCAGTGAGGCCGCCGCTGCCGGTCGCGGTCAGCGTCGCCGCCGACGCGGTGACGGTCGGCGGCACCAGCATCCAATCGCTGCACGGCAATGTGCTGTTCGATGGCAAGGGCTGGAGCCTCAACGACTTTGCATTCCGCGCACCCGGATTCACCGAGGTGAATTTAAGCGGCCGTCTAACCGACGGCCCGCACGGCATCGCCTTCAGCGGGCCAGCCAAACTCGAGTTGGCCGACACCAAAATGTTGATGGTCTGGCTGGAAGGCCGCGGCGATCAGCCGTCGGGATCGAGCGGCGCTTTGACCGCGCGGGGCGACATCACGATCGCCGGCGATCGTTTCGCGCTGGAGCGGCTGTCGGCAACATTCGACCACGAGAATGTGGAAGGCCGGCTCGCTTACAATTGGGCCGCAGGAAATCGGCCGGCCGCCCTCGATGGCGAGCTGCGCGCGGCGACCCTCAATATCGATACGCTCACGGCCTTCGCCAAAGCGGCGGTGTCCGATAACGACCTCGATGTGCCGCATCAGGTCGCCCTGGTGCTCGATGTCGGCGAGGCAACGTTCGCCGGCGTCGAGGCGCAAAGGGTCAATGCCAAAGTCAAGTTCGACGCCGGCATTCTGCACATCGACCGGCTTTCGGTCGGCGACCTGGGCGGTGCTGCGATCGACATCAGCGGGCGCGTCGACGAGCTGTCGTCGCAACCGCGCGGGCGCCTGACGCTCGACGTCGATGCCAGAACGCTTGCCGGTCTCACCAATATTTTGGCCGGATTGGCGCCGCAGGTCGCGGATTTGTTGCGGCCCTTCGCCGACCGCCTGGCGCCGGCGAAAGTGCACGGCGTTCTGACCGTCGATCGGGCCGCGACCGGCAATGCCACCACTGCCAAGCTCGATCTCACCGGCGACGTGGGAGCCCTGCGCCTTGCCCTCAATGGCGAAACGACTGGCGAGCCGACACGTCCCGCGGCGGCCGTCCTGCGCGTCTCGGGCCGGCTCGACGCCGATGATGGCGGCGCGTTGCTCCGGCTCCTCGATCTCGACCGGGTCGTAGCGGTCGATCAATTGCCCGGCCAGATGACGATCTCAGCCAACGGTCCGCTCGACGGCGCCGTTCATGTCGACAGCTTGGCCAGTGCCGGCGGTTTCTCTGTTGCCGTGGACGGCATGCTGCATTTGACCGGCGAGCGGGCGCCGAGCGGCAGCCTGCGCGTGAAAGCGTCGGCCGCCGACTTGAGGCCGCTGCACCGCACCATGACCGGTCAGCCGGGCGCGGTCATTCCGATCACGGCGAGCGCCACCGTCGCTGTTGCCGGCACCAGCCTCTCATCCGCGGACCTGACCGCTGCCGTGGGAAAGACCTCGCTGCATGGCCGGCTTGCGCTCAAGCTTTCGAGCCCGCTCGGGATCGACGGCAACATCGAGGCCGACGCCGTTGACGCCACGGCGGTTGCGGCGGTGCTGCTCGGATTACCGAGCACAGCGCCCGGAGCGAGCGTGCTGTGGTCGCCCGAGCCGATAGGTGCCGGCGCATTTGCCGCAATGAACGGGGCGGTGACCTTCAAGCTCGATCGCGCTGCTTTGACGCCTGCCCTGGTCGCGCGCGACCTCAAGGGCGTGTTGCGGCTGCAGCCGTCGGAAATCGCATTCGGCGACATCGACGGCAGCCTTGCCGGCGGCCGTCTCACCGGCGAACTCGCTGTCCGCCCCGACGCGCAGAAATTGGCTGTGCGGGGGCGCGTCGAGCTGGCCGGCGCGCGTGCAGCCGCGCTCATCCCATCCAACAACAATGGCATTGACGGGCTCGTCACCGTGAAGCTTCAGGTCGACAGCTTGGGCTTAAGCCCCGACGGTCTCGTCGGCGCTCTTCATGGCAACGGGACGGTTGCGCTGAGCGATGCGCGCTTTGCCGGCGTCGACGTTGCGGCGTTCGATGCCGCAATGCGTGCAGCCGACCAGAGCGCTTCGATCGAGGCGCCGAAAATTCGTGCCGCAGTCAGCGCCGCAATGGACAATGGCCGGCTCGCGGTGCCGCAGGGCAACGCGGAGGTGACGATCGCCGCCGGTCAGGTTCATCTGACCAAAGCCTCGTGGCACGCGCAGAACGGCGCCGAAGTTTCCCTTGACGGCACGCTCGACCTCAACGACGCGGCGATCGACGCGCACATGACGCTCTCGGCGCAGCCGGCCGCGAACGCTTTGATTCCCGGCCGGCCGGAACTGACCATCGCCGTGAAGGGGCCGTTGACGGCACCCGAGCGAAGGCTCGATGTGTCGACGTTGGTGGCGTGGCTGGCGTTGCGCGCCGCCGAGTTGCAGACCCGCCGCGTCGAATTGCTCGAAGCCAATCGGCGCGAGGAAGTTCGCGGCTCGGTGGTCCGGCCGGCGTCGCCCGCGATCCGATTCATCCGGATGGGGACGGCGCTTGAAACAACCAACCACGCCAGCGCTTCAGCTTCGGCGCTCAGCGGGCGAACGTTCGATCGTCTGCAGCCCGAGTTGCCGGTGCCGATGCCCATGAGCCGGCCCGATCGTGGCGCTGCCGCCACAACGCCACTGCCGCCCCCGAACGGGGTCAAGCCGGCTGCGCCGCACCCGGCGCCGGCTGCCGACAAAACCACCGCAAATGCGGGGACGGCAGACCCGGACCGTGGGCGCTCCGCGGCGCCGCAACCCGCGCTACGCTCGCCGCTCGATTTGTTATTCCACTCGCAGAACTGATGCAGGCGGCGGCGGCACGACGATCATCTCGCGCGGCGGCTGGCTGTTTTCGCAATCGCCTTTGGTCAGGGCTTGATAGTGCTCGAGCACGAACAGCCGTATGGCCGAGGACAGATTGCCGTGCTGGCGCTCGGTATCGATCGCGCCGACGAGGTCGGACAGGGTCAGATGCCGGCTCGCGGCGATGTCCTTCAGTCCTCTCCAGAATGCGTCCTCAAGACTGACGCTCGTCTTGTGGCCGGCAATGACGATGGAGCGTTTGATGACCGGCGATTTCATTGCCCATCTCCTGTTTCGATCCAGTGCTTGTCGAGATTGCTCTGGGCCCGATCGCTTCTGGACTGCTCCAGGGCTCGTTCAGCCTTTGAGCGCCCATGCGCAAGACGATTGGACGAGGCCTCTTGCTCGGCCTGGCGCCGCTTGGCGCGCTTGCGCGCGGTGCGAAGATTGACAAGGTCGCCCATGCAATACCCGGCAGTTACCAGATGCGCTCAATTGGCCATCCTGGCCGTGGTTGGTCCGGAACAATTACGCCGACACGGTGACGCTGGACCACGGCAACCAAAAGTCGGGGCTCTACCACAGGCTGCCATGCAGGAGTGTGGCAGTCCGAATCGCGTCCCGCAAGACATGCTTGCTCGTGAAGAAGATTTATCCCCGTTCGATTCTCCGGTAGTGTGCAAAATGCGACAGAAGAACGCAAAAAATTTTGGCGAATACTGAGCAGCAATACAAACAAATTTCTCACGAATAAATCGCGCAGGCAATCGGGTGCGGCGAGTAACATTTTTTCCCGGAACGAATATTGTGCGAGTACAGGCGCAGCTGGCGGTTTCAAAACACTGACACTAAAAAACACGAGGGCGTTATTCCCCCGGTCCTATTCGTATTGTTCGGAAAATATACACGGATTAGGCGAATTACGTAGTTGACACCACAAGTGGTGTCAACTACGTAATGCACGGATTAGGTGCAGGCAGGGTCGGCTGATTGCGCTGCCGTTTACGGTCACGAATCCGGTCGCGTCATGCGTGCCGGTCGCACCAGACGATCGAAGTCCTCGCCCGATACGAAGCCGAGCTTGATTGCCTCTTCCCGCAACGTCGTGCCATTGGCGAGCGCCGCTTTGGCGATTTTCGCCGCCTTGTCGTAGCCGATGCGCGGCGTCAGCGCGGTGACCAGCATGAGCGAATGTTCCATCTGTTCGCGGATGCGCGGCTCGTTGGCGCGGATATCGACGATGCAATGGTCGGTGAATGAGCGGGCGGCGTCGGCCAGGAGCCGGATCGATTGCAGCATCGCGTAGGCGATAACGGGTTTGAAAACGTTGAGCTCGAAATGACCCTGGCTCGCCGCCACCGCGATCGTGGTGTCGTTGCCAAACACGCGGCAGCACACCATGGTCAGCGCTTCGCATTGGGTCGGATTGACTTTGCCGGGCATGATCGATGAGCCCGGCTCGTTCTCCGGCAGGATCAATTCGCCGAGACCCGAGCGCGGGCCGGAGCCGAGAAAGCGAATGTCGTTGGCGATCTTGAACAGGTCGGCGGCGAGCGCGTTAAGCGCGCCGTGGGCGAACACCAGGGCGCCATGCGACGCGAGCGCCTCGAATTTATTGGGCGCGCTGACGAAAGGCAGACCGGTGATGGCGGCCACCTTCCTGGCGAACAGCCTGGCGAAGCCGCGCTTGGCGTTGAGTCCGGTCCCGACCGCCGTTCCGCCTTGGGCCAGCGGGTAGAGCTGTTTCAATGCCGCTTCGATGCGTGCGATCCCGGATTTCACCTGCGCCGCATAGCCGGAAAATTCCTGGCCGAGCGTCAGCGGTGTTGCATCCTGGGTGTGGGTGCGGCCGATCTTGACGATGGCGGCAAACGCCTTGGTCTTTGCCGCCAGCGCCGCCTGCAGATGCCTGAGCGCCGGAACGAGCCGGTCGGTAATCTCCTGCGCGGCCGCGATATGCATGGCGGTCGGGAAGCTGTCGTTCGACGACTGGCTCATGTTGACGTGATCGTTGGGGTGAATCGGCGATTTCGCGCCGAGCGTGCCGCTGAGGCGTTCGTTGGCGCGGTTGGCGATCACTTCGTTGACATTCATGTTGGTCTGCGTGCCGGACCCGGTCTGCCAAACCACCAGCGGGAACTGATCGTCGAGCTTGCCGTCGATGATCTCCTGAGCGGCCGCGATGATGGCCTTGGCACGCCGCGTGTCGAGCGATCCGAGTTCGTGATTGGCTTCCGCCGCCGCACGTTTGACGATGGCGAGCGCCGCGATCAGCGGCCGCGGCATGCGCTCTTCGCCGATGCGGAAATTATTGCGCGCGCGTTCGGTCTGCGCTCCCCAGTAGCGCTCGGCCGGCACTTCGATCGGCCCAAAGCTGTCGGTTTCGGTGCGGGTTTTCATTTTGGCGTCGGATCGCAGAGGTCAATATGGGGGTGATCTCCGACCACGATCGTCATTTCTTCCTGAACCGGTCCAGCCGGACGACCTCGCCGCCGCTGCCGCCATCGGGATTGGGCGCGACTGGCGCCAGCAAGGGTTCCGGTTTGCCCTCCTCGTTGGGCAGCGGCGCGACGGGACTCGCGGGCCTTTCGGCTGGCTGTGCGCCGCCGGCGTCGCCCGCCGCGGCGGGCTCGATGGTCTCGAATTGAAAGCCAAATTGCACCGCGGGATCGAAGAACGCCGTCACTGCGTCGAACGGAACGCCGACCCGCTCCGGAATCCCGCCGAACGACAGGCCGACTTCGAACGCCTGCTCGTTCACCACCAGGTCCCAGAATTGATGCTGCAGAACGACGGTCATCTCCTGCGGATAGCGCGCACGCATCCGGTCGGAAAGCCGCACGCCTGAAGCCGTGGTGTTGAAGGAGATCTTGAAATGATGCTCGCCCGGCAGGCCGTTCTTCGCCGCGTCCGCCAGCACGGTACGCACCACCCCGCGCAAGGCCGCCTGCGCGAGAACGTCGTAGCGAATGTGATCGGTGGCCATGGCAGGAATCAGAGGTCAGGTGTCGGTCATCAGACAGGCAATGGAATCATAGCGGCCCGGCTAACCTCTGTCCTCCAAGTTCCGATGACTGACCACTGATTACTGTCGCCTGGAAAGTGGAGGCTTCTGTTGCCAGGTGCCTCCGAACCCCGCCTGACGCTGCTAAGACGCCAGGGCTTTAGTTCGGTCTTTCGAGCCGCTTACGCGGCCAGAGCAACCGGAGCATAGTTGTCGTTGGCAACTATGAATTTGGCCCGATAACGGCGGAACCATGCCGAGCAAAAGCACGCCCTTTACGCCCTCGTCGATCCTGTTTCGACCCCGTAATCAGGGGACGGTAATCAGTGATCAGTAATCGGAGCCTTCCCGGTTCAACGGATTACTGACGACTGATTACCGCCCCCTGCAATTGGTGGAGTCGCCGGGTACTGCCCCCGGGTCCGAAAGGTTTATTACGACGGCCATTTATCGCCATATCCGGCTTGCGCCGGCGACAGGAATATAAGCGCAAATCATTGACGAAAAAAGAGGGCGCCCGCTCCGGCGTCCCGGGCCTGCAGCGCGGCTAGAAGCGCGTCGTCAATTCCGTCAACCAGGCGGGCGAGGCATCGACCAGGACCGTTTCGACGCGTTTGTCGAGCCCGGTGAGGATAAGCACGCCCGCGGCGACGAGCACCGCACCCATCGCCAGTTTGCCCCAACTTCCGGCCGCGAGCAGGCGGCTCCGCCATCGCGACAGCACCTCTCGCGACAGCAGTCCGATGGCAACGAGCGGCAGCGCGGCGCCAATGCCGAATGTGAACATCGTCACGGCGACGGTAGGAAGATTTTCGCCGCGGGCGGCGAGGACGGAGGCGGCGCCAAGCGTCGGGCCGACGCAGGGACTCCACACCACGCCCAGCAGCAGTCCGACGGCAAACTGGCCGGCGATGCCGCGCCTTGCGACACTACTCGCGTGCTCCTGCGCCCAGGTCCCGATCGGTCCCGCCGCGGCTGCGAGCTGAAGCTGCAGGCGCGGCAGCAGCAGAATACCGCCGACGAGGATCAACAGGGCCGCCGCCGCCGAACGGAATACGTCCTGGCTCAGCCCGACGGCGAAGCCCGCCGTGGCGACCAACAATCCGATCGTGACAAAGGACAATCCGACGCCCGCGGCCAGTGCGGCGGGGCCGTAGCGACTCGCGCTCAGCGCCGTGGCAATCACGATGGGAATGAGCGGCAGCACGCAGGGCGACAGCGTCGAAACCAGTCCCGCCAGGAAAGCCAGTCCCAGCGCGGTCATGCGTTTTAGATCGCCTTCGCCAGTAGCGCCTCGATCGAGCCGGGATTGGTGTCGCCGGTCGAGCGACCGGTCTCCTGGTTGCCCTTGAAGACGATCATGGTGCTCTGCAGGCGTACCTGAAACTTGCTGAGCAATTCTTTTTGCGTGTCGAAATCGACGTCGAAAGTAACCAGATTCTCTAAATCGCGGCTCGCTCATCAGGCGCGACAGGATCGGTGCCTGCGCCTTGCAGGTCGGGCACCACGGCGCCGTGACGTGGACCAGGATCGGCTTGCCCGCTTCTTGCGCCGCAGCAAAGGCGGCCTGATCGAAGGGCTTTTCGTCGGCCGCGGCCAATGAGGCGCCAAAAAGGCCCGCTGCGGTCGCCAAAGCCGCCCGGATCGCGTGACGTCTGTTGAACATAAAGTCCTCCCCAGGATGAGCGGAGCCACTTTAACAGGCGCTCAACGCAAGGCGCGTTCACATGTCCGCATGGCCTTGATCACAATGGCGTCACGGTGCGTGGCCTGGATCTCACCTCACCTCGATGATCTTTTCTCCACGTTCGATCGCGGACATCACCGCGGGCCACAACACCGGCAAGCGCTGCATCAAGACGGTCCTGACTGCGTTACCGACGCGAATCCACACGATGGCGGGCCCGACGCGGTCAATGCCTGCAGCAGCACGAAATCCTCATCCTTGGTGACGATGCAGGCATCCAAATCGCGCGCCCGTGTCCAAATTTCTCGATCAGGCATCTGCGCCATGCCCAGATCGGTAACATGATGCGCTTCGTGACCTTCAGACGCGAGCCATTCAGCGAGTGCCGGGGGCAAATTCGCATCGATAATAAACTTCACCGCCCGGAGGCCGCAAAGACGGGATGATCGGTGGCGCGTGAGGCGAACTCAAGCGCCGCTGTGATGTCGCTATCCTCCAGATACGGATAATCGCGCAGTATCTCCGAGCGCGACGAGCCGCCCGCCAGCATATCGAGAATGTCCTTCACGCGAACGCGCAGCCCGCGAATGCAGGGGCGACCGCCACAAACTTCCGGATCGACCGTGATACGGTCCAGAATGCTGGTCATGTCTCACCTTGGCTGCAGAAATTTACCGCCCGCTGAGGTTTCCACAACCCATCGATTAGCTCGTCCTACTGCAAGCTCAGCGCCACGAAGCGCGTTTCGCCGTCGGCGTTGGAAACGAGCAGCACCGCGACTTTCTTGCCCTGGGCCTTGAGCGTATCGAGCCGGGTCTGCAAATCGGCCGGGTTGCCGACGCTCTGATACTGCACCTCGACGATGACATCGCCGGGGGACAGCCGCTTGTCGGCCGGAGCCGACGCCACGCTCGGATCGACCCCGGTGACGATAACGCCTTTGACGTTGTCCCTGACTTTGAACTTCTTGCGCAGGTCGTCGGACAGGCTGGAAAGCTCGAGCCCGAGCGTCTTCTGCACCACGGATTTCTGTTCCGGCGCGGCGTCCTTCTTGGCATCCGCCGCCGCCAGTTTCTCGCCGTCTTCGAGCCGGCCGATCTTGATCGTATGGGTCTCTTCCTTGCCCTTGCGAATGACGACGACCTCGACCTCCTTGCCGACCGGCGTATCGGCGACGATGCGCGGCAGATCGTGCATCTCCTTGATGTCGCGGCCGTCGAATTTGACGACGACGTCGCCGGGCTCGATGCCGCCCGGCTTGGCCGGGCCGCGGTCGTCGACGCCGGCGACCAGCGCGCCGTGCGCCGGCTTGATGTTCAGGCTCTCGGCGATGTCGTCGGTGACCTGCTGGATGCGTACGCCGAGCCAGCCGCGCCGCGTCTCGCCGTATTGGCGGAGCTGATCGAGCACGGCGACCGCGGTGTTCGACGGCACCGCGAAACCGATGCCGATCGAGCCGCCGGACGGCGAAATGATCGCGGTGTTGATGCCAACGACATCGCCGTTGAGATTGAACAACGGCCCGCCGGAATTGCCACGATTGATTGCGGCGTCGGTCTGGATGTAATTGTCGTACGGGCCCGAATTGATGTCGCGGTTGCGCGCCGAGACGATGCCGGCGGTCACTGTGCCGCCGAGGCTGAACGGGTTGCCGATGGCGATGACCCATTCGCCAAGCCGCAGCTTATCGCTGTCGCCGAACTTGACCGCCTTCAGCGGCTTGTCGGAATGCACGCGCAGCAGCGCCAGATCGCTCTTTGAATCTTTGCCGACCAACTCGGCCGGGAGCTTGGTGCCGTCGTTGAGGATGACGTTAATCTCGTCGGCGTCGGCGATCACGTGGTTGTTGGTGGCGACGAAGCCGGACGCATCGATGATGAAGCCGGAACCGAGCGAGTTGATGCGGCGCGGCGCGTGATCCTGATCGCCCGGTCCGCCTTGGCCGCGCCGGTTCTTGAAGAACTCATCGAAAAACTCCTCCATCGGCGAACCCGGCGGCAGATCCGGCATGTTGCCGACGCGCGCGTCCACCTTTTGCGAGGTCGAAATGTTGACCACGGCGTCGATCACTTGTTCGGCGACGTCGGCAATGTTTTCGGGTCCCCGCGCCGCGGCAGTCCATGCCGGCAGAGCGATGATGGCTGTCGCCAGCGCGACGCTGGCCGCGCCATGGCGTACGAGCCGGGGGAAATGGCAAAACATGGACGTCCGTGCTCCTGGGGGGATTGATTGACGGAAAGGTGGCCTCGTCCGGCTCCGGACGCAAGGCCATTGACTGGACTCGCGCGCAATTAGGGACCGGATTAGGGCGGAAAAGCGCCTCCAAGCGCTAAGCGTTTTTGCTGCTTTATTGGCGCACCAGCCAGACGATAAGCACGCCGACCACGGCCGAAACCAGCCCGGCGATGCGCAGCCGGCTGTCCGCTATATCAAGCGCGGCGGCCATGGCACGCTTGGTCGCGAGCGGGAACGCCGCAAGCAGGATACCCTCGATCGCGAAGACCAAACCGATCGCGGCGAGGAAGTCGGACATGAACGCCTGGCCCGGTGCGTGCTATTTCGAGCTCGGTGCGTTGGACGAAGCCGCCGCCGGCGCATGCGGCGCGCCCGGCGGCGCCTGGCCCGAGGGATCGGAAAAGAACCGGAAGAAATCCGAATCCGGCTTGAGCACCAGGCGGGTGTCGCCGTGCTGCATGCTCCGCTCGTAGGCTTGCATGGAGCGGTAGAAGGCGAAGAAATTCGGATCGCGGTTGTAGGCATCGGCAAAGATGCGGTTTCGCTCGCTGTCGCCCTGGCCGCGGATCTGTTCGGCCTGCGAGGTCGCGTCCGCCAGCAGCACGGTGACATCGCGATCGGCTTTGGCGCGGATCTCCTGGCTCTTCTGGCTGCCTTGGGCGCGGAACTCGGCCGCCTCGCGTTGCCGCTCGGTCTGCATGCGCTGGTACACCGCCTGGCTGTTCTGTTCCGGCAGATCGGCGCGGCGGATGCGCACGTCGACGACCTCAACGCCGAACTGCTGCGCCTCGTGATCGAGCTGGGCGCGGACCTGCGACATCAGTTGCTCGCGCATGTTGCGCACCACGTCGACGAGGGTGGCGCCGCCGAGCACGCTGCGCAGCGCCGAGTTGAGCAAAATCGCCAGCTGCGAATTGGCGCCGACCTCGCCGACCGTCTGGTAGAATTTGAGCGGGTCCTTGACGCGATAGCGGGCGAAGGCATCGACCACCAGCCGCTTCTGGTCGGAGGCGATCACTTCCTGGGCCGGCGATTCCAGATCGAGAATGCGCTTGTCGACATAGATGACGCTGTCGATGAACGGAATCTTCACGTTGAGGCCGGGTTGGGTGATGACGCGCACCGGCTGTCCAAGCCGCACCACCAGCGCCTGTTTGGTCTGATTGACCGTGAACAAGGTGCTGTAGCCGACGATGGCGACGATGAGGAGGAGAATGGCGACGGCGCCGCCGGCGAGGCCGAGTTTCATGGATTCCCTCCCGACGGGCTGGCGGATGGGCTGCCTGCTGATGACGGGCTCCCGGAAGCGGGCGCCGGGCGTTGTCGCCCGAGCTCGGTGAGCGGCAGATAGGGCACGACGCCGGGTCCGCTCTGCGGGCCGGTATCGATGATGGTCTTGTCGCTGCCGCCGAGCACGCGTTCCATGGTTTCCAGATACATGCGCTCGCGGGTCACGGCGGGCGCTTTCTTGTATTGTTCGTAGACCTGCAGGAAGCGCGAGGTCTGGCCGGTGGCCTCGGCGACGGTCTGCTCGCGATAGGCTTCGGCGTCCTGGGTGATCTTGGCGGCGCGGCCGCGCGCTTCCGGCACGACGCGATTGGCATAGGTCTGCGCTTCGTTCTGCGCGCGCTCGAGATCCGAGCGCGCCGCCTGCACGTCGCGGAAGGAATCGATCACCTGCGCCGGCGGGTCGACTTTCTGCAGCTGCACCTGCTGCACCTGGACGCCGGCGCCGTAACGGTCCAGCGTCTTCTGCATCAAGTCCTGCACCGCCGTCTCGGTGGTCTGCCGCGCGCCGGTGAGGATCGGCTGCAGGGTCGAGTGGCCGACGACCTCGCGCATGGCGGCTTCGGCCACCGCTTTCACGGTGCCTTCTGGATTCTGGATGTTGAACAGATAGTCGCCGACGCCGTTCGGCTTGACCTTCCACAGCACCGAGAAATCCACGTCGATGATGTTCTCGTCGCCGGTCAGCATCAGGCTTTCCTCCGGCACCTCGCGCACCGAAGTGCCGCGGCGGATGTCTTCGACCGGACGCATGCCGATATCGATCTTGTTGATGCGCAATGCCGGCGGGGTAAGCGCGGTCTCGATCGGATAGGGCAGGTGGTAGTTCAGTCCCGGCTGCACCTCGCGGGTGAACTTGCCGAACCGCAAGACCACGCCGAGCTCATCCGGCTCGACGCGGAAGAAACCGGAGAAACCCCAGAGCACCACCGCAACCAGCGCAATCAGCGCAATACCGCGGCCGCCGAGATTGCCGGGCAGCAGCGAACGCAGCCGGTCCTGGCTTCGGCGCAGGAATTCCTCGAGATCGGGCGGCCGCGGCCCTCCCGGCTGCTGCGGCCCCGAGCCCCAAGGCCCCCGCGACCCCGATCCCCAGGGGCCACCGGGTTGGTTGCTCCACGGCATGAAATTGTCTCCTGAAAACGCCGGCTAGACCGCGCCGGCTTGGTTGCGGGGGATATAGGGGAGTGCGCGGTTCCTTGCAACGCGCGGCGGCGCCGTGCCGGCGAAAGCGCCTGCGTTAACTCTGCGTCTTAACTTCGCGTTTCGGCAGCAGGGCCGCTGGGGCCGCCTCGCGCTGATAGGTAACGACGGTAAGGGGCGCGTCATCTCCCGTCGCTGCGGCATGTTCATCGCGGGCGATTTCGCGCCAGATGCTTGGGTCGATCGGCGGAAACAGTACATCGCCGTCGACGTGCCGATGCACATGCGTGACGACGATACGCGAGGCTAGCGGCAAGACCTGGGCGTAAATGTCCGCGCCCCCGGCAACGACGATCGAATCCTCCCCGCGGCGCAAGGCATCGCCGCGCGCGGCGGCGAAGGCCGCTTCGAGGTTCGGCGCTGCTAGAATGCCCGGTGCGGCGAAAGCTGCATCGCGGCTCACCACGATCGTGGTGCGGCCGGGAAGCGGCCGGCCGATCGAGAGATAAGTCTTGCGCCCCATGATCACCGGCTTGCCCATGGTCAGGGCGCGAAAATTCTTCAAGTCCGACTTGAGCCGCCACGGCAGCGCATTGCCGCGGCCGATCACGCCGTTGTCGGACACGGCGGCGACGAGGAGGATGTTCATTCTCACACCGCCACGGCAGCCTTGATGTGCGGGTGCGGCGCGTAGTCCTCGAGCGCAAAATCCTCGTAGCGGAACGCGAACAGATCGGTCACCCCCGGATTGAGCCGCAGCGTCGGCAGCGGCCGCGGGCTGCGGCTGAGCTGCAGCCGCGCCTGCTCGAGATGATTGAGATAAAGATGTGCGTCGCCGAACGAGTGGATGAACGCGCCGGGCTTTAATCCGGTCACCTGGGCGACCATCAGCGTCAGCAGCGCGTAGGAAGCGATGTTGAACGGCACGCCGAGAAAGACGTCGGCCGAGCGCTGATAAAGCTGGCACGACAGCGCGCCGTCGGCGACGTTGAACTGGAACAGACAATGGCACGGCGACAGCGCCATCTTGTCGTTCTCCGCCGGATTCCAGGCGGTGACGATGAGCCGGCGCGAGCCCGGGTTGCGGCGGATTTCAGCGACGACGTCCGCGATCTGGTCGATGTTGCGCCCATCCGGCGTCGGCCAAGAACGCCACTGCCGGCCGTAGACCGGGCCGAGATCACCGTTCTCATCGGCCCATTCGTCCCAGATGGTGACGCCATGGTCGTCAAGATATTTGACGTTGGTGTCGCCGCGCAGGAACCACACCAGCTCGTAGATGATGGATTTGACGTGCAGCTTCTTGGTGGTGACCAGCGGAAACCCGCGCGCAAGGTCGAAGCGCAGCTGATGGCCGAAGATCGAGCGGGTGCCGACGCCGGTGCGGTCGCGTTTCTCGACGCCCTCCGAGAGCACGCGTTCCATCAAATCGAGGTATTGGCGCATTGGTTTCAGCTTTGCCGCTTCGTCCGCTGAGTTGTCGGGGAAGCTTACCGCCAAATGAGCAGCCGACGAAGCGCGCGCAAGACCGCGGTGGATAGATTGAGATCAGCGGGGTTACCCCGCCCCGCAGGCGCTTTTAGAACACGGCCTTCGCCGCCGTGAACTTTTCGGTGACGTCTCCCGACAACGCGATGTCGTCGGGGTTGAGGACCATCACCGGCGCACCGGGGGCAAAATTCATCTTTGTCAGATCGGCCCAGATCACATTCGGCGTGGTGCTAAGCTCGAAATAATAGCGCTTGTCGGTGAGGTTCATCACCGTGCGGTATTCGGTGTTGTAGATGCCGAAATTCTGGTAGGGCGCGCCGAACGGCACCGAGACATTGCGCGCGATGGCAAACATGCTGGCGATGGCCTGGCGTTCGTCCTTGGGCTCCGGCAGCATCGCCATGTAGTAATCGGCGCGGGCAAAGCGGTCTCTCGGATTGACATTGCCGGGCAGCGGCATGTCGCTGGAGGGATGGGAGAAATCCAGCTTCTTCAGAAGCGCGAGCTGTTCGTCATAGGCCGGGTCATTGGTCATGATCCGGAATTCGCGGCCGTGATGAACCACCGGCTTGCCGCCGATATATTCGATGATGGCGGAGTCGCCGCCGGCGTCTTCCAGCGCCAGATGAACGTTCGCCTGGTGGCCGCGCGCCTTGACCATCACCACCTGGATGTTGTCAAGGATGGCGAGCGCCTCGCTGACGGTCGCCGCGTTGTCGAGGGCGTATTGGGCCCACAATCCGGCCTGCAGCCCCGGCTTGCTCGCGTCCCTGGCGCCGAAATCGGTTGCGGTCAGATAGAGCATGTGGGCACCGAGCCCGCGCTCGTTGAATCCGTCGGCGGTGCCGATGCCGTAGATCGTGGTCACCAGGCTTGCGTATTTGGATGTCCATTTGGCCGGGTTTTTGGCAACCGCCACCGCGGCGCCGGCCCGGCCGCCGTCGCGGTTCATGCCGCGCGGTAACGCGGTGAGGATCGGGTCGGTGGATTCCGGCCAGTCCATGGTTCGCCCGACCACGACCGCGAGCTTGTTGTTGTTCCACAGGACGCGAGTACAGGCATCGGCGATTTGCGAGGCGCCAAGCACAAGCGCCGCCGCCGCCAGCGCGCCGTACGCGGCTTTTCGTTTCAACATGGCTCGAGCTCCCGGTATGATCCGTCGTTTCGATGCGTTGCGGCGGGCGCGGCCGGTATCGCACCGGACTACCCGCGCCGGCATCGACGTTAAACACCCGCGATGTACGCGAGCAGAACAAATTCGCCTCAAGTTGATGTTTTCGGCCATTCGCGCGAGTGGTAGCGGGCCATGGAGGGCGGATCAGCCCGACGGCCCGCGCTGGCCGTGGCCCGATACAGGTTCCGGCGTCATCAGCCGGCAGGGAGGGTAAGATGAGGAAGTTTGCAACCGCCTTGCTGGCGGGCGCTGCATTGTCGGTCTACGGCGTCGCCGTCGCGCAAGCCAAGGGCAAAGTGATCGGCGTGTCGTGGTCGAACTTCCAGGAGGAGCGCTGGAAGACAGACGAAGCCGCGATGAAGGCCGCCATCGCCGCCGCCGGCGACAAATATATCTCCGCCGACGCGCAATCGTCGGCGCAGAAGCAATTGACCGACATCGAAAGCCTGATCGCGCAGCGGGCCAATGTGCTGATCGTGCTGGCTCAGGACTCCTCCGCCGTCGCCCCGGCGGTGCAGAAGGCGGTCGACGAAGGCATCCCGGTGGTCGGCTATGACCGCCTGATCGAAAATCCGAGCGCGTTTTACATCACCTTCGACAACAAGGAAGTTGGCCGGATGCAGGCCCGCGGTGTCCTCGCGGCCAAGCCGGCCGGCAATTTCGCCTTCATCAAAGGATCGTCCGCCGATCCGAACGCGGATTTTTTGTTCGCCGGCCAGATGGAAGTGCTGAAGGACTCAATCGATGCCGGCAAGATCAGAAATGTCGGCGAGGCGTATACCGACGGCTGGCTGCCGGCCAACGCCCAGAAGAATATGGAGCAGATCCTGACCAAGAACAGCAACAAGGTCGATGCGGTCGTGGCTTCGAACGACGGCACGGCCGGCGGCGCCATCGCCGCGCTGGCGGCGCAGGGCATGGCCGGCGCGGTGCCGGTTTCCGGGCAGGACGGCGATCACGCCGCGCTCAACCGCATCGCGCTCGGCACCCAGACCGTCTCGGTGTGGAAGGACGCCCGCGAGCTCGGCAGGAAGGCGGCCGAAATCGCGGCGCTTCTCGCCGGCGGCAAGAAGATGAGCGAGGTTCCAGGCGTCATGAAGTTCAGCGGCGGCCCGAAGAAAGCCGAGATGAACGCGCTGTTCCTCAATCCGATCCCGATCGCCAGGGACAACCTCGACGTCGTCATCGATGCAGGCTGGATCAAAAAAGACGAAGTCTGCCGGGGGGTCAAACCAGGCACGGTCAAGGTCTGCGGATGATCGCGGACCAGGCGGCGTACTCGTTACTTGGGGTCGGTGAGCGCCGGTGGTCCGCTACGAAAATGTGACTGCAAAGCTCTTGTGTTGCCGGAATGGCGTCGCCTTGTTGTGAGACGAGGCGGTGGAACCGTAGAGGTTAGGGCCAAGAGGTGTCGCCAGAGGAGAAAGCCATGCCGAACCAAGCAACCCCGCTGCGCAGCTTAGCCGCCGCGGTCGCCGCCGCGGCGCTTTCGCTGTCCATGCTGTCGGCCGCGCGAGCCGATCAGCAAACCCAAGAAACGTCTGCTGCAACGGTGGCTGCGAAGAAGCACGCCGCCAGGGCGCATCATCCGAAGCAGAAGCAAACCGCGAGTGCCCGCAAGATTTACGGAGCCGCGCCGAACGGAGGAAGGTGCGCGTGGCCGTATCGGAATATGTTCCCGCCATGCATGTCCACCTGGCCGGAGGAAGACCCGAATTTCCACGGCGGATCGCACCCCGGCGTCACCTTTGACGAGCCCTGGGAGCCTTGGTGGAAGTAACATGGTTGCGAAAACTCGCTGATTTCAACGCGAATAATTTTGGTGCGATGTCGGCCGCGGACTAAAGCGCAGGGTGCGTGCCGCCCACCGGCGTCGCCCACCTTTCGCCGTCATAACGCAGCCCGCTTAATGCAATTCCAGCACGTGAACCTTCGTGCATCGCTGCTGGGATTGGGATAAATCTGTTTGGCGCGCCGATCTCGATCACGGAGTCGGCGCCTGCATTTTCGCTCTTAAAAAATCGGCGGGGGAGACAATCCCCGAAATCCAAACCTCGAGGGAGGTAAACATGCGACGACGCGATTTGCTCAGATACGCGGGCGCGACCGCGCTGGCTGCACCGTTTGTAGGTGCGGCGAGAGCGGACCAAGGAATTGTCAAAGTTGGGGTGGTTGGGGCGAAAACCGGCCCGCTCGCCCCCGGCGCAGCCGTCACTCATTTCCCGCCGTGGCGGCTCTGGGCTCACGAAGTCAACCAGGCCGGCGGCCTCAAGCTCAAGGACGGGCCGCACAAGGTCGAGCTGATCGAGTACGACGACCGTACGCAGCCGCCGGAAGCCATCAAGGCAGTCGAACGCCTGGTCGCGGTGGACAAGGTCGATTGGATCGCGGGACTGTACGGCACCGGCTTCAACGTCGCCGCAGTGCCGACGTTCGCCAAGCTCGGCTATCCGCAGATCCCGGTCGCTTGCGTCACCGAGCTCGGGCCGCAACTGGTCAAGAAATATCCGCTGCTGTTCTTCGGCAACGGCACGCTCACCCACTACAGCACCACGGTGATCAACATCCTCAAGAAGTTCCGGGAAAGCGGCCAGATCGGTCACAAGGTGGCGATGGTCAACATCGCCGACGAGTACGGCATCGAAATCTCCAACATCAGCAAGACCCAGTTCCCGGCGGCCGGCTTCGAAATCGTCTACAACAAATCCTATCCGCTCGGCACCCAGGACTTGTCGCCGGTCATCAAGGGCGCGGCGGCGACCAATCCGGACGCCTTCATCGCCTGGTCTTATCCGCCGGACACGTTCGGTCTGACCGAGCAGGCCAAGATCGAAAACTTCAATGTAAAGTTCTACTTCAACGGTATTGGCTGTGCCTTCCCGGGTTACTACGGAAAATTCGGCGCCGCGGCGGAGAACATTCTCGGCTGGGGCGGCGTGCCGGACAACCCGGAGGCCCGCGCCTTTTACAAGCGCCACAAGGAGATCACCGGCGTCGACGCCGACTTCAACGGCAGTCCCTTGTACTACGCGAACAACCAGCTGCTGACCCAGGCCATCGAAGGCGTCGGCTCGATGGATCGCGAGGCGATCGCCAACCACATCAAGACCCACACCTACAAGACCCTGCTGGGCGAGTTCGACATGCGCAATCAACTGCTCAACAGGCTCTACACTGTAGGTCAGTGGCACAACGGCTGGTTCCACGCGGTCGGCGGTGTCGGTTATCCCGACTCCGATTACGTGCCGGCCAAGCTGAAGACCGGCTGGGCGTGAGTCAGCTCAAGGTTCCAGCGGCGGACTGACGCCCGTTTGCTGAGCCAAAAAGATCCGCTGCGGTGATTGTCCCCGGCCGGCGATTGGCGGGGGACAACCCACCGGCAACGCGAACCCGTCCGCAAACCTGCAAACTCACAAACTGCAAACTCAAAAACCGCACAGGGAGAAATGGAAATGCCCGTTCGCACCACTGTCGTCGGGTCGTGGTGGCTTCACCCCGAAATGGAAAACGATCTGGCCCGCCATCATGCCGGCAAGTGCTCGCCGCAGGAAAGCCAAGCGATCCTCAATCGCGCCGCCGCGAAGGCGATTCAGGAGCAGCGCGATCTCGGTCTCGATGAATGGACCGGGGGCGAATACCACACCGACAATTTCATTCTGCATCTGCACAACGTCGTGACCGGGCTCGAAGTCGACAAGCCGCAGGCCGCCGACGTGTTCGACTACGACGACATGACCCACGCCAAGATCGTCGGCAGGATCACCGCGCCGAACGGGCTCGGTTATCTCGAAGCGTTCCGGCGCGAAAACAAGCTGCCGGGCGGCGTGCGCAAGGCCGCCGTGGTCGCTCCCTATGAAGTGATCGTCGCCGGCCGCGATCAGCTTGACGCCGTCACGGCGCAAATGCCGGAGATCACCAAGATCGTCAATCAGGAATTGCGGGCGATGGCCGACGAAGGCTGCGCGAACGTGCAGCTCGATGCGCCGATTTTCGGCGCCGAGGTCAACATGGGCATGATGACCGCGCAGCAGGCGGCCGATTTGATCGCGCCCTGCTTCGAGGGCGTCAAGGCGAAGAAGTCATTGCACTTCTGCAACGGCAATCTGCGCGGCCGACCGATTTCGCACGCGCTGCACTGCGCGCCATGGGTGGACATTCTGGAACGGCTTGACGGCGTCGTCGATATCGCTGCATTCGAGGTCAAATACTTCTTCCAGTGGATCGAACGCGAATCGTTCAAGAAGATGCCCAAAAACATGCAGCTGGCAGCCGGGATCGTCGACGAAGGCAGCTATTGGGTCGAGTTGGTTCAGAAAATACGCGAACGCATCGCCGATTGGGCGCGCGTCGTGGGCGAGGATCGCCTTTGGGTGTCGCCGTCTTGCGGCTTCGGCCGCCACCCGCCGCGGAGTATCCCGGTGCTGCGAGCGAAGATCGAGAACATGGTCGAGGCGGCTCGTACGCTGTGACGCGCACACCGGCCTTGCAAGCTCCGACACTGCGTGTTGCCGCGCGCAACGCCCGCGGCACTGCCGAAGCATCGCTCTAGCGCCGGCCGCCGCCGCGGTTTGACGATGACCGCGGCGGGCCATTAACTCGGCATCTCCGGCGGCGACGGCGATCGCCGCCGGACGGGAGGATGCCAAATGACGCAAGCGCCGGCGCCGACAGAGGAGGCCCGGCCAAATCTTTTGCCTAAAAACCCTCTGCGTCCGCTTGCCGGCTTCCTCAAAGCCACC
This sequence comes from uncultured Alphaproteobacteria bacterium, assembly GCA_963709825.1. Taxonomy (GTDB): domain Bacteria; phylum Pseudomonadota; class Alphaproteobacteria; order Rhizobiales; family Xanthobacteraceae; genus BOG-931. The sequence continues at coordinate 33,396 of CAVPXZ010000023.1, read as the reverse complement.
GAACTCGACACCCGGATGCTCGGTCTGCTCGGTGCGCTGCTGCTGATCTGGATTGCTTTCCACCTGCTTTCGGGCGGCTTGTTTCTGACGCCGCGCAATTTGTGGAATCTGTCGGTGCAGTCATCGTCCGTCGCCATCATGGCGACGGGCATGGTGCTGGTGATCGTGACCCGCAACATCGATCTGTCGATCGGCTCGATGCTCGGCTTTCTGGGCATGGTCATGGGCGGCACCCAGGCCGATCTGCTGCCGAAACTTCTCGGCTTCGACAGTCCGGCGACCTGGGTGCTGACGCTGGCGGCCGGGCTTCTGCTCGGGGTCATCCTCGGCGGGCTGCAGGGCTTTGTGATCGCCTATCTCGGCATTCCGTCTTTCATCGTCACGCTGGGCGGCCTGCTGGTCTGGCGCGGCGCGGCCTGGTGGGTAACCAGCGGCCAAACCGTGGCGCCGCTCGACCCGACCTTCAGGCTCATGGGCGGCGGTCCGGAAGGCTCGATCGGCGCGGCCTGGAGCTGGGCGGTCGGCATCGCCGCCTGCGCCGCGGTCGTGCTGCTGCTGGTGCACGGCCGCGCCCGGCGCAAGCAATTCCACTTCCCGCTGCGGCCGATGGCGGCCGAAATCTTTCTTGGCGGCGTCGCCTGCGCCGCCATTCTTGGCGCGATCGCAATCGTCAACGCTTATCCCTGGCCGATCGGCAGCGTCCGCCGCTACGGCGAAGCCAACCATATCGCGGTTCCCGCGGGCGGGCTTTTCATCGCGCATGGCATCGCGATTCCGGTTCTGATTGCGATCGGCGCCGGCGTGGCGATGACTTTCCTGGCGACGCGAACGCGCTTCGGCCGTTATGTCTACGCCATCGGCGGCAACCCGGAGGCGGCCGAGCTTGCCGGCGTCAATACGCGCTGGGTGATCATGAAGATCTTCATGCTGATGGGGCTTCTCGCCGCTATCGCCGGCGCCATATCGATCGCGCGGCTCAACGCCGCCACCAACGCCGAAGGCACGCTCGCCGAGCTCCTGGTCATCGCCGCCGCTGTGATCGGCGGAACGTCGCTGTCCGGCGGCGTCGGCACCGTGGCCGGAGCGATGCTCGGCGCCGTGCTGATGCAGTCGCTGCAGTCCGGCATGGTACTGCTCGGGGTCGATACGCCGCTGCAGAGCATCGTCGTCGGTGCCGTGCTGGTGGTTGCGGTGGGGTTCGACACCGTTTATCGGCGCCGCGCGGGATAGGGCAGGAATCGATGAACGCCATACCCGTCCCGCTCGTCGACATGCGCGACATTTCGATCGCGTTCGGCGGCATTCACGCCGTCGACCGGGCCTCGATCGATCTCTACCAGGGCGAGGTGATGGCGCTGGTCGGCCATAACGGCGCCGGCAAGTCGACGCTGATCAAGATTCTGTCCGGCGCTTGCAAGCGCGATTCCGGAACCATCGCCATTCGCGGCGAGGCCGCGGTCATCGCCAATCCGCGCGACGCCAAGAGATACGGCATCGAGACGATCTATCAGACGCTGGCGCTCGCCGACAATGTCGACGCCGCCGCCAATCTGTTTCTCGGCCGCGAGCTGCGAACCCGCTGGGGCACGCTCGACGACATCGCCATGGAGGCCGCGGCGCGCGAGGTCATGGGCCGCCTCAACCCGCACTTCCAGCGCTTCAAGGAGCCGGTCAAGGCGCTGTCCGGCGGGCAGCGCCAGTCGGTGGCGATCGCGCGGGCGATCCTGTTCAACGCCAACATTCTGATCATGGACGAGCCGACGGCGGCGCTCGGGCCGCAGGAGACGGCGCAGGTCGGCGAGCTGGTCAGGAAGCTCAAGGCCGATGGCATCGGCATCTTCCTGATCAGCCACGACATTCATGACGTGTTCGATCTGGCCGACCGGATTTGCGTAATGAAGAACGGGCGCGTGGTCGGCACCGCGCGCGTCGCCGAGGTCACCAAGGACGAAGTGCTCGGCATGATCATTCTCGGCAAGTGCCCGCCGCAGGCGGTTCCGGGGCCCGGCGCGATGGCCGAGGCGGATTAGGCGGCAGCGCTGTCTGGCGTTACGAGGTGGCCTCCCATCCGTCATCCTGAGGTGCGAGCAAAGCGAGCCTCGAAGGATGCACGGCCCGGGCCGTCGTCCTTCGAGGGCCGCTTCGCGGCCGCCTCAGGATGACGGGACACCGACGGATGCGATCAACTCTTCAACAAAACGCCGCGCCCGCTGATAAATCCCCGGCGCCTCGCTCTCGCGCGGACCGCCGATGGCAAGCGCTAGATCGTCACCAAGTCTTTTCTGCTGCACGCGTAGCCAGAGCCCGGCGCGATTGACGATGTCCGGATCGCGCAGGTTTACGACCAGAAGCGGCTTGCGGTAGCGGTGCGCGAGGTCTTGCGCGAGCGCCGTACCCACGGAAACATCCAAGCCGCTAGCATCAACAAGAATCAAACACGCATCCGCATCGCGCACGTTCCATTCCGTGCGCTGCGCCGGATCGGCCGGCGGCGTTTCTTTCAGGTCCGGATATTGGGCCAATAGCCCCGGCGGCGCCGGAAAGTCCTCGGCCCAGCCGCCCTTGGGGCACCAGCCGCCGTAGGCGATGCCGCGCGCCAGCGCCACATCGAGCACGGCGCGGTCGACGCCGGATTGTCCGCCGGAGAGGAGTTTCATGGGTTATTTGTAGGGCGGATTGGCCGAAGGCGTAATCCGTCACGCCGCCGAGACAAGCGGTAGGTTACCCATCGCCGATCTGCCCTCCGGACTTTCTTCCCCGCTCCGCGGAGTATGAAAAAGCCGGGGTTGCTCATTGCCGGTGCAACGAATAGAGACTTGCCGCGTTGTTGGCGCGCCGGATCGCGCATTGCAGGCATTGCAGGGAGAAAACGCATGAACTTCAAGCTCGCTCGAATCATGGCAGTGATTGTTGCGCTGGGGACGCTGGGTTTGGCGACCGAGGCTTCGGCCCAGGGGCGCGCCAAAATCGGCACGCTAGCCTGCAATTTGGGGCCGAGCGTCGGCTTCATCGTCGGCGGGCAGCGGCGGCTCGGCTGCCGCTATACCCCCGACGGACCGTTCCCGCCGGAAGTCTATGCCGGCACCATGTCGACCGTTGGCCTCGACATCGGCGTCAGTGGCCGCGGGCGCATGGTCTGGGCGGTGTTCGCGCCGACGAGCGGCTATGTTCGCGGCGCGCTGGCCGGCAACTATGCCGGCGCCAGCGCTGACGTTGCCATCGGCGTCGGGCTTGGCGCCAACGTCCTGGTCGGCGGCTCGCGCCGCTCGTTCGCGCTGCAGCCGCTGTCGGTCGAGGCCAACACTGGACTCAATCTCGCAGCCGGCGTGACGGACCTGCGGCTGCGCTGGAGGCGGTAGGACGAAAAATTGCGAATAGGGAAGGGCGAATAGTTGAGGGCGGTCGTCCATTCGCCACTCGCTATTCGTCACTTGCCATTCGCCCTTAGAGCCGATCCAAGAAGATGTTGAGTTGGATGAGTTGGTTGTGATTCCTTGATGGGCGCCTTGATTCGCACAGGAGCGCCCGATGTGGAAGCCCGAACACCGGCAGGCTGCCGAGCGGCACGGCCTTCGTTACCCGAGTGACCTCAGCGACGCCGAATGGGCGCTGGTTGAACCGATGGTTCCACCGGCCAAGCACGGCGGCCGGCCGCGGGACGTGAATGTCCGCGAGGTGCTGAACGCGATCTGCTACGTGCTGTCGACTGGCTGCCAGTGGCAGGCCTTGCCGAAGGACCTGCCACCGAAGAGCACAGCGCACTATTACTTCATGCTATGGGACTGGGACGGCACGCTGGCGCGCATCCACCACTCGCTCTACGTCGCGACCCGCGAGCAGGCCGGACGCGAAGCAAGCCCGACGGCGGCGATCATTGACAGTCAGAGCGCCAAGGCCGCTCAAAAAGGGGCTCTGCGCTCGACCCGCAGGGGTTCGATGCAGGCAAGAAGGTCACGGGACGCAAGCGCCACATCCTCGTCGATACGCTCGGCCTGCTGTTGAGCGTGATCGTTCACCCTGCCGACGTGCAGGATCGCGATGGCGCCCGCCAAGTGCTGCGGACGGCGCGTCGTCTGTTTCCCTTCATCGAATGCATCTTCGCGGATGCCGGATATCAGGGGCCGAAGATGGAGAAGGTCATTGCCGGCACCGGGTGCTGGACATTGCAGATCGTCAAGCGCCGCGATGCCCACCACTTCGTCGTCTTGCCCAAGCGATGGATCGTCGAGCGCACAATCGCATGGATCAGCCGCAACCGTCGTCTGGCGCGCGACTTCGAGCGCTATGCCAGGACCGTTGCCGCCTTTGTCCGCCTCGCCATGATCCGCATCATGCTCAGACGCTTGACCAGACCAACCCTTTGCTCACGAATCCCAACTTCTTGGATCGGCTCTTAGTCAATTCAGTCCAGCACGTGGCTGACCATGCCGTCGGCGAGCTTGGGTTCGAACCAGGTGGATTTCGGCGGCATGATCGCGCCGGCGTCGGCGACCGCCATCAGGTCGTCCATCTGCGTCGGATAGAGCGCAAATGCCACCGCCATCTGGCCGGATGATACCAGCCGCTCGAGCTCGCCGAGTCCGCGGCCGCCGCCGACGAAATCAATGCGCTTGTCGGTGCGCGGATCGGTGACGCCGAAAATCGGCTCGATGATGTTGCGATGCAGAAGCGTGACTGGCAGCCGGCTGACCGGATCGGCGGACCGCGCGGCTTTGGCCGCCGTGTCAAAACCGGGCCGCAGGCGATACCAGCGCCCCGCCAGATACATGCCGATCTCGGCCGTCGCCGTTGGCCGCACCGGTCGGTCGCGGGCCTCGACCTGGTAGCGTTCCCGCAATTCGGCCAAAAGCTTTTCCGGCGTCCGCCCGTTCAGGTCGCGCAGCACGCGGTTGTAATCGAGGATGGTCATCTCGGCCTGCGGAAACAGCACGGCGAGGAAATAGCCGTGCACGCCTTCGCCGCCGCGCGCCTCGGTGACACGTAGCGCCGCTGCCGAACGATGATGGCCGTCGGCGATATAGAGCGCCGGCAAGGCGTCGACCGCGTGCGTCAGCGCCGCGATCGCTGCGTCGTCCTCGATCACCCAGAGCTGATGGCGCACGCCGTCGTCGGCGGTGACGTCGACCGCGGCAGGACCGGCGGCGGCGCGCGCCAGCATGGCGTCGATCCCGGGCGCGGTTGGATAAGCGAGCATCACCGGGCCGGTCTGCGCGTTCACCGCCTCGATCTGGCGGACGCGATCGCCTTCCTTGGCCGGTGTCGTATATTCGTGCTTGCGGATGCGGTTGTCGGCATAAGCGGCGAGCGAAGCGACCGCCGCGAGCCCGGTTTCGACATGGCCCAGCCAGGTGAGCCGGTAGATGTAGTAGCAAGGCGTGTCGTCGCGCTTGAGCACGCCGGCGGCGATCATGCGCTGCAAATTCTCGGCGGCTTTGGCGTAGACCGCGCGGTCATACGGATCGATCGCCGCAGCAAGATCGATCTCCGCCTTGGAAACATGCAGAAAGCTCCACGGCTTGCCCTGGGCGCGCTCGCGCGCCTCGGTGCTGGAGAGCACATCATAGGGCGGCGCAAGAACGTCCGCGGCGCGTTCCGGCGCCGGCCGCAACGCGCGAAAAGGCTTTATCAGGGACATTCAAATCAGTTCGCGTTCAAAGGCCTTTCCGGGGAGTCATCGATTGTCTTCGAAAACAAAACAACCTGCTCCACTTGTTCGCGCGTCACGCCCGGAAACCATCCGAGGAAATCGTCGATCCGTGCACCACCTTCGAGATTCTCGAACAGCGCTCTCACGGGCACGCGAGTCGCCTTGAAAAGCCACTCGCCACTGACCTTTTCAGGCGTTCGCTCCACCGCCGCGCATTGGCTCCAATCAAGCATGAAGTAATCCTATGCGTGGCAGGCCGGGCTCGCAAGCAGCAGCCCAGCATTTTAATTGGCGCAAATTGAGGTTACGTCAATCCGGTGAGCAAACCCGCAATCATTCTCATTGCCGGACCGACGGCGAGCGGCAAATCGGCGTTGGCGCTGGAGCTGGCCGAAAAGCTGCGCGGCGTCATCATCAACGCGGATTCCATGCAGGTTTATCGCGACCTGCGTGTGATCACCGCGCGGCCGACGGCGGACGACGAGCGGCGCGCCACGCACCGGCTCTACGGGCGCGTCGACGCGGCGGAGAATTATTCCGTCGGCCACTGGTCTGCCGACGCGGCCGCGACGCTGGCGACCACACAGCGCTACGGGCGCGCCGCCATCATCGTCGGCGGCACCGGCCTTTACTTCAACGTGCTGACGCGCGGGCTTGCCGCCGTGCCGCCGATCCCGGCCGAGATCCGCGAGGCGGTGCGCGCGCGGCTCGCCAGCGACGGCGTTATCGCGCTGCACGCCGAGCTTAACGCGCGCGATCCGGCGATGGCGGCGCGGCTGATGCCCGGCGACCGCGCCCGCATCACCCGCGCGCTGGAAGTGGTGCTGGCAACCGGCCGTTCGCTGCTGGACTGGCATGAGCAAAACAAGCCCGCGGGCCTTGATGCCGCGCGCGCGGCGAAAATCTTTCTCATGCCCGACCGCGACGAGCTTTTCCGCCGCATCGATGCGCGCTTCGACGCCATGATGGGGGCGGGCGCCATCGAAGAGGTGCGGACGCTCGCGGCGCGCGACCTCGATCCCGATCTGCCAGCGATGAAGGCCCACGGCGTGCCGTGGCTCATTCGCCATCTCAAGAATGAGATCACGCTTGCCGAGGCGGCCGAAGGCGCCAAGCGCGACACCCGCCAATACACCAAGCGGCAGGCCACTTGGTTCCGTAACCAGCTGCCCGACTTCGCCTGGGTCGAGCCGGAACAGGCGCTGGCTGCGATCGAAACGCAGCTGCGGGAGCTGTCGCCGGGAGCGTCCGCTTGACCTGATGACGCGCCGCATATAAGTTAGGATGATCAAAAAGGGCACAGCCGTGCGTCATTTCGTGAAATCGCTGGTACTCGTAGGAAGGCGCACCGCCGGGGGTGGATAATCCCACCCGCGAGACGAAGCGGTGCGCGACACAGGGGCTCTTGAGCCCCTTTTTTATTTTCTAAGACGTCCCCCTGCTTCCTCCCCCGCAAGCGGGAGAGGGTAGGGAGGGGCGATGGAGAAAGCGGAGCAAGCCATGACGGAAATGACCGGCGCGGAAATGGTGATCGCGGCGCTTGCCGATCAGGGCGTCGAGCACATTTTTGGCTATCCTGGCGGCGCCGTGCTGCCGATCTACGACGCCTTGTTCCAGCAGGACAAAGTCAACCACATCCTGGTGCGGCACGAGCAGGGCGCCGTGCACGCCGCCGAGGGTTATGCGCGCTCGACCGGCAAGGTCGGCACCGTGCTGGTGACGTCGGGGCCCGGCGCCACCAATGCGGTCACTGGCCTCACCGATGCGTTCTGCGACTCGATCCCGCTGGTGGTCATCACCGGCCAGGTGCCGACGCATTTGATCGGCAACGACGCGTTCCAGGAATGCGACACCGTCGGCATCACCCGGCCCTGCACCAAATACAATTATCTGGTCAAAAACATCGCCGACCTGCCGCAGGCGCTGCACGAAGCCTTCCACATCGCCGCCAGCGGACGGCCGGGGCCGGTCGTGGTCGACATCCCCAAGGACATCCAGTTCGCCAAGGGCGCTTACTTCAAGCCCCGGGACTTTCGGCACCGCGGCTATCGGCCGAAGATCAAAGGCGACCTCGACAAGATCAAAGAAGCCGTCGACATGATGGCGGCGGCCAAGCGGCCGCTGTTCTACACCGGCGGCGGCGTGGTCAATTCAGGCCGCGCCGCATCCGACCTCCTGCGCGAACTCGTCAGGGTCACCGGCTTTCCCATCACCTCGACGCTGATGGGGCTTGGCGCCTTTCCCGCCGCCGACCGGCAATGGCTTGGCATGCTCGGCATGCACGGCACCTGGGAGGCGAATTGGGCGATGCACGACTGCGATCTGATGATCGCCGTCGGCGCGCGCTTCGACGATCGGATCACCGGCCGGCTCGACGCCTTCTCGCCCGGCTCGAAGAAGATCCACATCGACATCGACCCGTCCTCGATCAACAAGAACGTCAAGGTCGATCTCGCCATCGTCGGCGATTGCGCCCATGTGCTCGAGGACATGGTGCGGCTGTGGCGCGCCAGCGGCGTCATTCCGGACAAGAAGGCGCTGCAAGCCTGGTGGGAGCAGATCGGGAAATGGCGGGAGAAGAACTCGCTCGCGTTCCGCAATTCCAACGAGATCATCAAGCCGCAATACGCGATCCAGCGCCTGTACGAGCAGACCAAGGACCGCGACACCTACATCACCACCGAAGTCGGCCAGCACCAGATGTGGGCGGCGCAGTTCTATCACTTCCAGGAACCGAACCGCTGGATGACGTCGGGCGGGTTGGGCACCATGGGCTACGGGCTGCCGGCGTCGGTCGGCGTACAGCTCGCGCACCCGGACTCGCTGGTCGTCGACATCGCCGGCGAGGCCTCGGTGCTGATGACCATGCAGGAAATCTCGACCGCGGTGCAGTACGACCTGCCGATCAAGATTTTCATCCTCAACAATCAGTACATGGGGATGGTGCGGCAATGGCAGGAATTGCTGCACGGCAAGCGTTACGCCCATTCCTACACCGAGGCGCTGCCCGATTTTGTCAAGCTTGCCGAGGCCTATCACGCCCACGGCATCCGCTGCACGCATCCGGGCGAGCTCGACGAGAAGATCCGCGAAATGCTCGAAGTCAAGAAGCCGGTGCTGTTCGACTGCGTGGTCGATCCGGCGGAAAACTGCTTCCCGATGATTCCGTCGGGCCGCGCCCATAACGAGATGCTGCTCGGCGACGCCTCCACCCGCGTCGAGGACGCCATCACCGAGGAAGGCAAGGTGATGGTGTGAGGATAGATGAATGGCGAATGGCGAATAGAAAATACCAAGGCGTCGCCGCCATCGCTCATTTCGCCACTCGCCATTCGCCACAGAGGAACCCCAGTGAACACCACCGCCGCAACCACCCACTACCCAGCCGCTCCCACCGCCCAGACCATCGAGAGCCGCACGCTGTGCGTTCTGGTCGACAATGAGCCGGGCGTGCTGGCGCGCGTGATCGGTCTGTTCGCCGGCCGCGGCTACAATATCGACTCGCTCACGGTCTCGGAGACCGAGCACGAGAAGCATCTGTCGCGCATCACCATCGTCACCCGCGGCACGCCGATGGTGATCGAGCAGATCAAGAATCAGCTTGACCGCCTGGTGCCGGTGCACCGCGTCGTCGACTTGACGACGGCTGGTCCGGCGCTGCAGCGCGAGCTCGCCATGGTCAAGGTCCGCGGCAGGGGCGAACAGCGCATGGAGGCGCTCCGCCTCGCCGACGCTTTCCGCGCCCGCGTCATCGACGCCACCAACGAGAGCTTCGTGTTCGAGATCACCGGCGTATCGGATAAGATCGAGAGCTTCGTCAATCTGATGCTGCCGCTCGGCCTGGTCGAAGTCTCGCGCACCGGCGTGGTCGCCATCTCCCGCGGGCCGGAAGGGATGTGAGTGCGCGGAGCGATCCTCTGGTTAAAATCGATAACCGAAGCTAAATATGTACCTATCGGAAAGATGCGCGAGAGGGCACGTCGATGAAACCAAGCCACACGCATTTGCCCCCGGATTGCCGCGCGGTGAGCGACGTCCTCGCCCGGGTCGGCGACAAGTGGTCGGTCCTGGTGGTGACGCGGCTCGGCGACGGGCCGTTCCGTTTCAACGAGCTGCGGCGCTCGATCGGCGGCATTTCCCAGCGCATGCTGACGCTGACGCTGCGCGGGCTCGAACGCGACGGGCTGATCACGCGCACGGTTTTTCCAACCGTTCCGCCGCGGGTCGATTATGCGCTGACGGCGCTCGGCCGCGATCTGTTGAAGCCGGTCTCCGAGCTGGGCGCTTGGGCGATCCGCAACCAGGCAAAGATCGCCCGGGCGCGGGAGCAATTCGACGGCATTTGCGAGGCGAGCGGAAAGCCGCCCATGCGTCGCGATACCAAGCGAAGCGGGCTTGCCCAGGTCGCCCGCAGCACCTAGACCGTGATCCAGTTCAATTGAATTGGATCGCGGTCCAGATTCTTCTTTTGCGCGTGATCTTTTCCGAAAATCGGGTTCCACTTTTCGGGATCATGCTCTAGAAGCAGCAGCGAAAAAGCACGCGGCCAGACTTAACCTTAAGTATTTGGCCCAGTAGGGGTGAGAACCATGCGCGTTTATTACGACCGCGACGCCGACCTGAACCTGATCAAGGGTAAGAAGGTCGCCGTCATCGGCTATGGCAGCCAGGGCCACGCCCATGCGCTCAATCTGCGCGATTCCGGCGTCAAGGACGTTGCCGTCGCTTTGCGCAAGGGTTCGCAGGGCGTGAAAAAGGCGGAGGGCGAGAAGCTCAAGGTGATGGACGTCGCCGAGGCCGCCAAATGGGCCGACGTGATGATGATGCTCACGCCCGATGAGCTGCAGGCCGACATCTACACCAATCATTTGCACCCAAACATGAAAGACGGCGCAGCGCTGATGTTCGCGCACGGCCTCAATATCCATTTCAACCTGATCGAGCCGCGCGCCGATCTCGACGTGATGATGATCGCGCCCAAGGGTCCGGGCCACACCGTGCGCTCCGAGTATCAGCGCGGCGCCGGCGTGCCGTGCCTTTTGGCGATTCACAAGGATGCCTCGGGCAACGCCCACGACCTCTGCCTGTCCTACGGCGCCGCCATCGGCGGCGGCCGCGCCGGCATCATCGAGACCAGCTTTCGCGAGGAATGCGAAACCGACCTGTTCGGCGAGCAGTCGGTGCTGTGCGGCGGGCTGGTCGAGCTGATGAAGGCCGGCTACGAGACCCTGGTCGACGCCGGCTACGCGCCGGAGATGGCTTATTTCGAATGCGTGCACGAGGTGAAGCTGATCGTCGACCTGATCTATGAAGGCGGCATCGCCACCATGAACTATTCGGTCTCCAACACGGCGGAGTACGGCGAATACGTTTCCGGCCCGCGCGTGGTCGACGATAAGACCCGCGCCGAAATGAAGCGCATCCTCGACGACATCCAGTCGGGCAAATTCGTCAAGGACTGGATGCTGGAGAACAAGGTCAACCAGACTTCGTTCAAGGCGATGCGCGCCAAATGCGCCGACCATCCGATCGAACAAGTCGGCGCCAAGCTGCGCGCGATGATGCCGTGGATCAAGCAGCGGGCGCTGGTCGACAAGTCGCGAAACTGATCCACGGCGTTTTGTGATAAGACGGGCTCGCGGCGCGAGCCCTTTTGGGATCAAATAACGCGCTGGTAGATAAGAGCCGGAACTGATCGCGCAGCGGCGCGCGAAGCCGAAAGGCGTCGCAGTTCCGATCCCCTGGAGGGCTTCTCCATGCTGATCGTGCGCCTCGCCAAGGTCGCGCTGGGCGCGGCGGTCGGGGCCTTCGCCTTCATTGTCGCCTACGACAATATCGTCGACTACGATTCCAACTACGCGTTCGTGCGCCACGTGCTCAGCATGGACACGACGTTTCCGAACAACGCGCTGATGCATCGCGCGATCGCCGATCCGCGCCTTTGGTCGGCGGCCTATGCGGCGATCATTGCGTTCGAAGGACTCACAGGCCTGCTCACGATCGTCGGCGCCTTGGCATTGCTCGTGCGCATCCGCGCCCCGGCGGCGATGTTCAACCGCGCCAAGGTCTGGGCAATCGCCGGCATGACGGTCGGCTTCGGCCTCTGGTTCTTCGGTTTCCTGGTGGTCGCCGGCGAATATTTCGCGATGTGGCAATCGCAGACCTGGAACGGACAGCAAGCCGCCTTTCGCATAGCGGCGATCATACTCGGCGCGCTGATTTTTGTGAGCTTGCCCGACAGCGATTCATGACGCGCTTCGCGCGTGTAAGGTTCGGTGATCACGATTGCGACTTCGCTGCCGCGATGATTGAACTCGGTCAATAGGAAAATTTCGTCGGACGGTTTTTCGTCTCCTTGACGCCGCGCGGGAGTGTGGGCGTAGTATGGGGGTGCGCCCACTCGGGGGCTTGTCCCACGCGCGGGCCGGGACTGCGTAACTAAGCACGACACGTCGGCGCCGCGATGGCGGTAGCAAAAGGACGTGCCCCTAGGGAGGACAGCTATGAAGACCCCATTGTGGGCCTTCGGGTTGGCGTTGCTATTTGCGCCGACAGCGATGGCACAGACTAATGATGAGCTGGTGAAGGGCTCGACCGACACCGGCAACGTGCTCAACTACGGAATGGGCTACAATCAGCAGCGCTACAGCCCGCTCGATCAGATCAACAAAAACACCGTCAAACGCCTGGTTCCGCTTTGGAATTACAGCTTTGACGACAACAAGAGCGAAGAGTCCCAGGCCCTGGTCTACAAGGGCGTGATCTACATCACCACCAACAGCGCCACGATGGCGGTCGACGCCAAGACCGGCAAGCAGATCTGGAGGACCAAGGTCGAATATCCGCCGGAGACGCCGCGCATCGTCTGCTGCGGGATCATCAACCGCGGCGCCGCCATCTATGAGGGCAAGCTGTTCCGCGGCACCCTTGACGCCAATGTCATCGCGCTCGACTCCAAGACCGGCAAGGAACTGTGGCGCAAAAATGCGATCGACTTCAAGACCGGCTATGCAATGACCGGCGCGCCCCTGGTCGCCGACGGCGTGGTGATCACCGGCATTTCCGGCGCCGAGTTCGGCACCCGCGACTTCATCGACGGCTGGGATCCGAACACCGGCGAGCACCTGTGGCGCACCTATACGATTCCAGGGCCGGGGGAGCCCGGTCACGACACCTGGCCGGGAGACACCTGGGTGCACGGCGGCGGCTCGACCTGGATCACCGGCTCATTCGATCCGGAGCTGCACACCGTCTACTGGGGCGTCGGCAATCCGGGTTCGTGGAATGCCGCCATTCGCCAGGGCGATAATCTTTATACCGACTCGGTCCTGGCGCTTGATCCCAAGACCGGGAAGATCAAGTGGCATTACCAGTTCTCGCCGAACGACCCGTTCGATTACGATTCGGTCGCCGAGATGGTGCTCGCTACCATCAACATCAACGGCACTCCGACCAAGGTGGTGATGGACTGCAATCGCAACGGTTTCTTTTACGTGCTCGATCGCACCAGCGGCAAACTGCTGGCCGCCAACCCGTACGTGAAAGTAAACTGGGCGTCCGCCATCGACATGAAGACCGGCCGTCCGGTCCCGACCGAGGTGAGCGTCAAGGCCCGCGCCGGCGAGAAGGTGGCGATATGGCCCTCGATTCTGGGCGGCAAGAACTGGGAGCCGATGTCGTTCGACCCCCAGAAGGGAGTGGCCTATGCCAATACCCTTAATATCGGCGGCAGCTACAAGGCGACCTTGGATGAGTACAAGGCCGGAGAGTTCTGGTTCGGCGCCGACATGAGCGCGCCTTGGGTGTTCCCCGAGGGGCCGCGCGGCTATCTCAAAGCCATCGACCCGCTGACCGGGAAGACCAAGTGGGAGAATCCGAGCGACATTCCTCGCTTCTCCGGCGTCCTGTCGACGGCGGGCGGCATCGTGTTCTCCGGGCAACTAACCGGTGAGTTCGAAGCTTTCGACGCAGATACCGGCAAGAAGCTCTGGCAGTTCCAGACCGGCTCCGGCATCGAAGGCCAGCCGGTCACCTGGCAGCAGGACGGTGTGCAGTACATTGCGGTGTCGAGCGGAAACGGCGGAGTCTATACGCTGTTCTCCGGCGACGCGCGGCTGGCTTCAGTACCAGCCGGCGGATCGCTCTGGGTATTCGCTCTCGCCTCGCAGTGACCCATGACGGGACGAGGTCGCCGTATCTGCGGCGACCTCGTTCAACCGTCGCGATCGGCAATGAATCCACGATGAAAATGAAATTCAGCATCGGGCTCATCGCGGCCGCGCTGGTTGCGGTGGTGCCGGCTTGGTTCTCTCTTTCGGCGGAGGAGGCGGCGCGGGTGGCGGCCGCGCCGTCCGAGCCCGACGCGCAGATGGTTGAAAAAGGCAGGGCGCTGTACGCCGAGCGTTGCACGCATTGCCACGGCTTCAACATGGTCAATCCCGGCACTGTTGCTTACGATCTGCGGCAGTTTCCCCATGACCAGAAATCGAGGTTCGTGAACTCGGTGACCAACGGCAAGAACGGCCGCATGCCAAGCTGGGGCGACGTTTTGAGCCGGGACGACATCGAAGTTCTGTGGGCCTACGTGATGACGGGAGGAAAGTGATGAGGGCGAGCCCGGCGGTGCTGGCGTCGGCCGCTTTCATCGGGATCGCCTCCATCGCGCATGGCATCGTCGCGGCTCGCGCCCAGGACGCGGGCGAGGCCACGCTGAGAGTGTGCCTGAACGAAGCTCTGCCGCCCTATTCGGTTCGCCACGGCGATAGCGGAACCGGGTTCGACTTCAAGATCGCGGAGGCGGTAGCAGCGAAACTCGGGCGCCATCTCGCCGTGCAATGGTTCGAAAGCAAGCTCGATGCGGACTCAAGCTCCGCGGTCGAGGCCAATGCTCTGCTCTCGGATGGCCGCTGCGATCTGCTCGGCGGTTATCCGCTGGTCAGGGATGCGCTCGGCAAGCCCGGTCTGGAAACCGCGAGGCTGCCGGATTTCGCAGGCGCGCGGCCGGCGGATCGCCGGCGCCGGGTGACATTGGGGACACTGGCGCCGACCCGGCCCTATCACTTTGCGGCCCTGACCGTTGTGCTCGGCGGCAAGGCAGCGGCCAAGCCAATCGCCAGCCTTGCCGACCTCGATGGCCTAAAGCTGGGGGTCGAGTCCGGCACGCTAGGCGATGCGATCCTGATGACCTTCGACCATGGCCGCTTTGTTTCCAGCATCACGCATCTCGTGCCCGGACGCGGCGAACTCTTGCCCAAGCTCGAGGCCGGCGACTACGAGGCCACGATCGTTCCGCTGCATCGCTTCGATGCCTATCGAATCGCGCATCCGGATACCGTCATCAAACCCTCGGGTTACTATTTCCCGATTGGCTTCAACATGGGTTTCGCCGCGCTCGCAAATGCCATGCCCCTGATCGAGCGGGTGAACGCCGCGCTCGACTACATCCTCAAAGATGGCGAAGCGGCCGCGTTCGCTTCGGCCGTCGGCATGACGTATCTGCCACCAAGGCAGCCGTATGTGCTTGAAGGCATTTTGATAAGCGACCTTGCGAAATAGCGTTGGGTGACACGGGTTCTAACGGGCGGGCACGCAAATTGGTTGCCCACTTGTTTCGCAGTGGGCGGTAATCCGACGAGTCCGGTTGGAATTTGTCTTGCTAAGACTCGGCGGCTTGCTAGCATCACAACCATCGGCAGTGATGCGGGTTTTTAGTTGCTCACTGCAACTATCGCTGCGAACAAACAAATGCCGGCCTTGGCCACCGCACATGGCGGTGCGCTTCGACCGGCCGCCGAAATCCGGCGACGTCACGGAATGAGAGGCGGCAATCCGTGACCTAAGAAATCCGCCATCGGAGGGACGAATGGTCAGCGTACATGTGAATGGACAGGAGCACACCTTCGACGGTGATCCGTCGATGCCGCTCTTGTGGTATCTGCGCGACGAGCTTGGCCTGACCGGAACGAAATTCGGTTGCGGCGTCGCGCTTTGCGGCGCCTGCACGGTCCATCTCGACGGCGAGGCGATCCGCGCCTGCGGTATCGCCATGTCGGACGTCGCAGGCAAATCGGTGATCACCATCGAAGGCCTCGACCGTAAAGGCGAACATCCGGTGCAGGTGGCCTGGCGCAATATCAGCGTGCCGCAATGCGGCTATTGCCAGGCCGGTCAGATCATGCAGGCGGCGGCGCTGCTGGCGAAGACCCCGGCCCCGACCGACAAGCAGATCGACGACGCCATGTACGGCAACATCTGCCGTTGCGGCTGCTACCAGCGCATCCATACGGCCGTTCGCGCCGCCTCGAAGGGGGCCTGACATGACCTATCAACGCAATCAGCAAAACGTCGCCATCGCCAATGTCAGCCGGCGCAAACTGCTCAAGGGCGTGGCCGGCACCGGCGTGTTCGTGCTCGCCGCGCAGTTCCCGGCGGTCCGCTCCGCCATGGCCTATGCCACCGGTGCCGAGAAGATGCCGCATGGCGTGGTGACCAATCCCCACGTCTTCGTGTCCATCGCCAAAGACGGCATCGTCACCATCGTGGCGCACCGTGCCGAGATGGGCAACGGCGCGGCACGCACGTCGCTGCCGATGATCGTCGCCGACGAGATGGATGCCGACTGGTCGCGCGTCCGCGTCGTCCAGTCGCCCGGCGACGAAGAGACCTACGGCAATCAGGATACCGACGGCTCGCGCAGCGTGCGCCATTTCATCCAGCCGATGCGCCAGATCGGCGCCGGCGCGCGCAAGATGCTGGAAATCGCCGCTGCCAAACACTGGGGCGTCGATCCCAACGAGGTCGTGGCGCGCTTTCATGAAGTCGTGCATACGCCCTCCGGCAAGAAGCTCGGTTATGGCGATGTCGCCGAGGTCGCCGCGGGCTTGGCTGTTCCCGGTCCCGATACGCTGCATCTGAAGGATCCGAGCGCCTTCCGTTATATCGGCAAGGGCAACGTCACCATCGTCGATCTGTTCGACATCACCACCGGCAGGGCGACTTACGGTCAGGACGTAACGCTCCCCGGCCTGATGTACGCAGTTGTTGCCCGGCCTCCTGTGGTCCAGGGCAAGGTGGCTTCCTACGACGCCAGCGCGACCATGAACGTGCCGGGCGTCCTCAAAGTGGTCACGATCGATCCGACGCCTCCGCCATGGGCATTCGCACCGCTCGGCGGCGTCGCAGTGATTGCCAAGAACACCTGGGCGGCGCTCAAAGGCCGCGAGGCGCTCAAAATCGTGTGGGATGACGGGCCTAACGCGTCGTTCGATTCCGTCTCCTACAAGGCGTTGCTCGAAGCCAACGTCCGCAAACCCGGTAAGCTCGAGCGCAACGAGGGTGACGTGGACGCGGCACTGGCCTCGGCCGCCAAAGTGGTCACGGCGGAATACTACTCGCCGC
Organism: uncultured Alphaproteobacteria bacterium; assembly: GCA_963709825.1. Taxonomy (GTDB): domain Bacteria; phylum Pseudomonadota; class Alphaproteobacteria; order Rhizobiales; family Xanthobacteraceae; genus BOG-931. The sequence goes on along the minus strand of CAVPXZ010000023.1, from coordinate 16,352 downwards.
ACCTTGCGCACGCGACCATGGAGCCGCCGGCTGCTACGGCGCGCATGGCCGACGGCAAGTGGGAGATCTGGACGTCAGTCCAGAGCCCCGGCGGTGCCCGTGACGACATCGCCAAGCGTCTCGGTGCCAACCCGAAGAACGTGACCTTGCACTGCACGCTGCTTGGCGGCGGCTTCGGCCGCAAGTCGAAATGGGACTTCGCCATCGAGGCGGCGCTGTTGTCCAAAGCCATGGACGGCGGGCCGGTCAAGGTGGTGTGGACCCGCGAGGACGACATCCAGCACGGCTTCTACCACACCGTGACGGCTGAGCGCCTCGAAGCCGGGCTCGACAAGAACAACAAGGTCGTTGCCTGGCGGCACCGCAGCGCGGCGCCGAGCCTGTTCGCGAATTTCATGCCCGATCCGAAATATCCGCAGTTCATCGAGCTCGGGATGGGATTCGTCGATACGCCGTTCAACGTGCCGAACATCCGGCTGGAGAGCGGCGAGGCGCAGTCGCATGTGCGGGTCGGCTGGTTCCGGTCGGTCAACAATGTCGCCCATGCCTGGGCAATCCAGTCCTTCGTCGCCGAGATCGCCCATGAGCTCGGCCGCGATCCCAAGGACATGCTGCTGGAGCTGATCGGTCCGGCGCGGATCGTGACGGCGCCGGAAAAAGCTACGACGCCGTGGTGGGACTATGGCGAACCGTACAACGTCTATCCGGTGGATACCGGACGACTGCGGCGGGTTGCCGAGCTGGTCGCGGACAAGGCCGGCTGGGGACGGCAATTGCCCAAGGGTCACGGGCTTGGCATCGCGGCGCATCGTAGCTTCGTGAGCTACATCGCCACGGTGGTCGAGGTCGCCGTCGACGACAAAGGCAACCTGTCGGTGCCGCGCGTCGATACCGCGATTGACTGCGGCTTCTACGTCAATCCCGAGCGCATCCGCTCGCAGATCGAGGGCGCTGCGGTGATGGGGCTCTCGCTCGCCAAATACGGCGAGATCACGCTCAAGAACGGGCGGGTCGAGCAGAGCAACTTCAATGACTACCAGGTCGTCCGGCACGACGAATCGCCGACCGTGACGAACACCCACATCGTCGAGAACAGCATCGACGTGCCGTCGAGCGGGGTGGGCGAGCCGGGCGTACCGCCGTTCACGCCGGCGCTCTGCAACGCCATCTTCGCGGCGACCGGCAAGCGCATCCGCCGGCTGCCGATCGCTAATCAGCTGGCGTAACTGGAACTGGCTCCATTGGAGCGCGCAAATGTCACCGGAACTCGGGCTCCCGAGTTCCGGTTTTTGTTTGTGTTGTCGCGTGCACCGCGCGCATTTCCGTTTCGAGCTGGATGACGAATTCGAAAGAAGTCGCTACTTAGCTGGTTCAATGTCGCCCGGCACGCCCGAGATACACGAACTCGATAGTGTGGAGATCACGGTCGAGCCGTGGTCGTGGAAATTCGCCATCGAGCGGCGCGATGACATTGACCGGCATTTCGCCCGCCTGCAGCGCGATCGATCCGGCATCTGGAACGGCCGGGTGCTGTTATTGAACCGCTATGCCATTTCCGATCGCGTGCTGCGCGGTACTTGTTTTGAGACGGACTACGCCAGTTTCCTGGCTTGGATTCATTGGGGCTTTCCCGACCCGACCGTCGGCAACGTGTTCGCCGCTGCTGCGCTACGGGCCGCGGGTGGCGCCTATCTGGTCGGCGAAATGGCGCCATACACGGCGGCGGCAGGACGGCTTTATTTTCCCGCCGGCACGCCGGAGCCGAACGATATTGGCGCCGGCGGCGCGCTCGATCTTGCCGACAATGTGCGGCGCGAGCTCAAGGAGGAGACCGGACTGGACATCGCTGAATTGGACGCCGAGCCGGGCTGGTGCGCTGTGATCGATCGCTGCTATATAGCCTTATTGAAACGCGTCGCGGCACGCCAGAAGGCGGAAGAGCTACGCTCCCGCATCATGCGTCATCTGGCGAGCGAAGCGAAGCCAGAGCTCGCCGACATCCGTATCGTGCGCGGGCCCGATGATCTGGATGCGCGTATGCCGACATTCGTCACGGTGTTTCTTGAAAAAATCTGGCAGCAATGAGGGCAGCGCATCGCCACGAGCCGAAAATGAAATTATCAAAGATCATCAAGCACTGCCGGATCGATAGACCGGCCCACTTCCGGCTTGCCGATTGCGATCCGGCCGGGAGCTTCGGACTTTCGATCGACATCGAGGACGTAAAAGCGGCTCTCGCCGACGGCATTGCGCGGCTTACCGAGCTGCAGCAGCGGCTTTACGCCAACGGCCAATGGGCGGTGCTGCTGGTGTTTCAGGGTATGGATGCCGCCGGCAAGGATGGCGTCATCAAGCACGTGATGTCCGGCGTCAATCCGCAGGGGTGCGAGGTGCACGCCTTCAAGGAGCCCAGCGCCGAGGAGCTCGAGCACGACTTTCTGTGGCGGGCGGCGAAAGTTCTTCCGGCGCGCGGCCGGATCGGCATTTTCAACCGCTCGCATTACGAGGAAGTGCTTGTGGTGCGTGTGCATCCGGAGATGTTGCGGCGGCAAAAACTGCCGCCAAGCGCCACCGGCAAGGACATCTGGAAACGTCGCTTCAAGGAGATACGCGAGTTCGAGCGGCACATCGCGCACAACGGCATGCTGGTGCTGAAATTCCATTTGCGCATCTCCAAGGAGGAACAGCGCAAGCGCTTTCTGGCGCGCATCGAGGAGCCGGCCAAGCGCTGGAAGTTCTCGATGAACGATGTGGCCGAACGCCAGCGTTGGGACCAATACATGGCCGCTTATGAGGACATGATCCGCGAGACTTCGACGGACTATGCGCCCTGGCACGTCGTTCCGGCCGATCACAAGCACGTCGCCTGGCTGATCGTGGCCGGCGTCGTGGTCGAAGCGCTGGAGCGGCTCAAGCTCGATTTCCCAAAAGTCCAGGGCAAGGCGCTGGCGGAGCTCAAGCGCATTGAGCGCACACTGCGGGCGGAAAAGCAGAACAATACCAACGTGGCGAAGTAGCGTGTTGGCAGTGTGACGGCGTCACAGTTGGCGGTGAGCGCCGCTCCTGTGGCGGCTTCACACATTGCGCGGATCAGACTACAATTTGGCCGATCCAGAAAAACCGGACTGCAATCGTGAATACCGTTGTGAAGAAGGCCGCGACGCATTGTATTTTCGTCGCGCTGATCGGGTTGTCGGTTGTGGCACGCGCCTTCGCGGCGCCGTCCGATTTTGACGGCGTGTGGATTCCTGACGTCAAAGATCAAAAGCGCCAGGAAGCCGAAAATATACCGCCGTGGAAGCCGGAGATTCTGCCGCAGATCCGGCGCTTGGTGGCGGAGGAAAAGGCGGGCCGGCCTTTCCTCGTGCTCAGCCATTGCCTCCCGCACGGCATGCCGAGCTGGATGCTGATCACGCACAATGCGTTCGAATGGCTGACGACGCCCGGCCGCATCACCATGCTCGGCGAGGTCGACGGCAACCGCATGCGGCGAATTTATTTGGACGGCCGCACGCATCCCGAAGATCCCGATCTGACGCTGCACGGCCACTCGATCGGCCATTGGGACGGCGACGTCCTGGTCGTCGACACCACGGCCGTCGCGCCGCAGGCTTATATCGCGACCAGCGAAGCGGTCGGCATTCCGAACAATGGCGACATGCATATCGTCGAGCGATTGCATCTGGCCAAGCCGAACGTTCTCGACGACGACCTCGAAATCACCGCGCCCAAGGTGCTGACGGCGACCTGGAAAACGACCCGCATTTTCCGCCGCTATCCCGAGCGTCACTATGAGATCACGGAAGGCGAATGCGAGCAGGAAGACCTTATTCCCGGGAAAGACGAGTTCGGCAACGATATATTCGTTCCCCATCCCATGAACCCGGACGGGTCGGTTCGCACCGTGAAATAAGGAACATGCAGGTGTCGCTCAAAAGTATTTTCATTGCAGCTGGTTTGATCCTGGGCTCGGTCTTTGGCTTGGTTTTTGGCTTGACCGGCATCGCGGGGGCGCATCACTCCGGCGCGGCTTACGACATGGAACATCCGAAGACCATGGAGGGCACCGTTAAAACGGTGAACTGGACCAATCCCCACATCACCTTTGTGATCGAAGCCGAGGCCAAGGATGGCCAACCGGCGCAGACCTACGTGTTCGAAGTCTCAAGTCCGGGGGTGTTGACCCGCTCGGGCTGGACTAAGCGCTCGCTGCAGCCCGGAGATCACGCGGTGTTCCATTATGCGCCGCTGCGTGACGGCAACCCCGGCGGGTTTTTGCTGAAGGTCGATTTGCCCGACGGCAAGGAGCTTAGTTTCAGCCTGACGCCCGCCGAGCAATGACGCGTGATCGACGGCCGTGTTTAAAGACCTTAGCAGCTGGCTGGCGGCAACTCCGCTGAGCCATACGATCCAGACGGCGGGCTGGATCATTCCGACACTGGAGACGATTCATATTCTCGCGGTCGCGGTGCTGTTTTCCTCGGCGATCCTGATGGATTTGCGGCTTTGGCGGCTGCTGCAGCGCGACGTGCCATTGCCGGAGGTGGCGCGGCGGTTCTTCCCCGTGATCTGGCCGGTGTTGTTGATCCTCTTGCTCACCGGAGGACTGCTGATCGTCGGCGAGCCGCGGCGTTCGCTCCTGAACACCACCTTCTATCTTAAGATGACGCTTCTGGTCGCCGCTATCGTGCTGACAGCAGGCCTGCAATGGTCGTTGGCGTCGGTCCCGGAATTTTGGGAGAAGGACTGGCTGCGGCGGCTGGCGGCCCGCTTGACCGGGACCATCTCGATCCTGATCTGGTGCGGGGTCCTCTTCGCCGGACGCTGGATCGCCTATACGCAGGTCGGCTGATGCTGCTGCTTAAGGATTTGATTTCGGTTCTCGAAAACAGCGCTCTGGCGGACAATATTCGCGAGAATGACGTGCTGTTTCCGCTTGTTGAATTGGTGCACGTGCTGGCGATTTGTCTGGTGGTCGGCTCCATTCTGGCGGTCGACCTACGGTTGCTGGGGCTCGCTTGGAGTAATCGCTCGGCGAGCTCGGTAACACGGGGTGTCTTGCCGCTGACCTTGGGGGCGTTTTTCGTCGCCGTCGGTTCGGGCGGTTTGATGTTCATTTCCAACGCCACCAAATATCTGGGCAACGGCTTTTTCATCGCCAAGCTCGCACTGATCGGCGTTGCCGGCCTGAATATGCTGATCTTTCATTTCGTCAGCGCAAGGGATCAGCCGCGGTGGGACCATCAAGCCCTGCCGCCATTATCCGCGCGGCTTGCCGGCGCCATTTCGATAGTGTTGTGGATCGCGGTCGTCGCCTGCGGCCGCTGGATCGGCTTCACCATGGAGCCCGGATGATATGATCGCCGGTCGCAGCTTTCGGAATATTGTCGCCGCCGTCGCCGTGATCGCTGCGGTCGTATCGCCGTCGAAGGGTCAAGATGCCGGACCGCCGTTCCGCGCCTATGTCGACATGAAGACCTTCATGGAGCATGTGCTGACGCCGGCGGCAAACATCGTCTGGCGCGTCAACGGTGTCGTGATCGACGAGAAAGGCGAGCACGACCTTTCGCCCAAATCGGATGCAGACTGGGAACAGATCGTGAGTGGCGCGGCAACGCTGGCCGAGGCCACAAACGCGCTGATGATTCCGCAGCGCGCGCTCGATCCGGACTGGAATGCCTACGCCCAAAAACTGGCGGAGGCCGCGGACAGGGCCTATGTCGCGGCCGAGGCCCACGATCTCAAATCAATCTCGGCCGTCAGCGATCAGCTCGACGGAATTTGCGCCGCTTGCCACCGGCATTATGGATTCGAATAAGCCGCAGCGTGTGCTCATAAACACCAGCGTTTCCGGTGTATGCCTTCCTGGCATAACCGCCATTCCCGAAGCCACGTCGAATGGATCGAAATGACACATTCGACCTGTCGCCGGCATCGGTACTACAACTTCGCGGTGAGTGTTGATAAGCTCGTTACTTTAGCGCTTGCGTGTAAACTCGAGGAAACCGTCGATGCAGTAGACGCCATGCCCGGGCTTGTACCGGCGCTGCAAGGCTTCTCGCCGACGCCGGAGTTTCCAGAGATCGAACAGGCGTAAGGGCTCCTCGACGCGCTGCGTTGCCGCCGCTGAGTGAAGGGAGAAGACTGATGAAAGCACATATCGTGGGTGGAGGATTTGGCGGACTGGCGGCGGCCGCACTTCTCATCCGGAACGCGAAGATGTCCGGGGCGGACATCACGATCTACGAAGCAGACGATCTGCTGGGCGGCGGGTTCTTTCTCGGCGGCAGCGCGGAGAGCGGCTACAACTTGCCGGGCTCCGTCTTTGACAAGGAATACCGCTGCACGTTCGATCTGCTCGAGTCGGTCTCCTCCGCACGCAATCCCTCTAAATCCGTCACGGAGGACTTCTTAACGTTCAATACGAGCGAGCCGTACCATGACAGGGCGCACATCTTCGATCGCAACGGCCGCGTCGTGCATGGTCCGCGTTTCGGCCTGAGCCTGGCCAACGGCTTCAGCCTCGCGCGGGTCGTGCTGACGCCCGAAGCAATGCTGGACGGGCGGCGCATTGAGGAGTTCTTTTCCCAGCAATTTTTCTCGACCGAATTCTGGCTCCTCTGGTCGTCAATCATGGGGTCGCTGCCTCAGCACAGCGTGATCGAGTTTCGGCGCTACATGAACCGCTTCCTGTACCTGTTCGGACACCTTTCGGACATGAGGGGCGTGATGCGCACGCCCCTCAACCAGCATCAGGCGTTCATAGAACCGCTGGTCGCGTGGCTGACCCCGCGCGGCGTGAACTTCGTCACCGGCGCGTTCGTGCAGGACATCGGCTTCGCGCCGTCGCCCGGACGTATCACCGTAGACCGGCTCGACTATGAACGGGGTGGCGCCGCGACGTCGGTTGCGGTCGCGCCGGATGATCTCGTGCTCGTGACCACCGGATCGCAAGCCGCCGATCTTTCTCCGGGATCGATGACGGAGGTGCCTAGCCCGCGGCCGAGCGGACGGTCTTGGGCGCTGTGGAAGCGCCTCGCGCAGGGACGCACGGATTTCGGCAATCCTGACGCCTTCTTCGGCCCGGCCCGGATACCCGACTCGCTCTGGGTGATCTTCACCGTCACCGACACTGGGACGGAATTCGTCAACCAAATCGCCGCGCTGACCGGCAGCGAGTTGGGACGCGGCGGGCTCGTGACTTTGAAGGACTCGGGTTGGGTGTTGTCCCTTTCGGTCTTCCACCAGCCGGAAATCATTGGCCAGCCATCCGGCACGAGCATCTGGTGGGGCTACGGTCTGTATCCGGAGCGCAAGGGCGATTTCGTGCCGAAACGCATGGATCAATGCACCGGCGCGGAGATCTTGGAGGAGACGCTGAAGCAACTGCGGTTCGATAAGCAGTTGGTCGCGATCATGGCGTCATCGATCTGCGTGCCTTGCTATATGCCCTACGTCAACAACATCTGGCTCCCCCGGAGTAGCGGCGACAGGCCGCCTCCGGTTCCGAAGGGGGCGACCAATCTCGGACTCATCGGTCAGTACGTCGAGGTTCCCAGAGAAATAGCCTTCACCATCGAATGCTCCGTCCGCACGGCGTGGGAGGCGATCTACGTCCTGCTCAAGCGCGGCCCCGCGCCGCCGCCGGTTTATCAGGGTCAGTACGACCCCAAGGCGCTATTCAACGCGCTGAAGGTTTTTGTCTCTCCGTGATCTGCGCTACTGCCGGCGGGCGCCACTATTCCGCGGCCTCCGCCGCGAGGGTCGGCGGGAATTCAGTCACGGCACCGGCCTCGTTGTCGACGATCATCAGCAAGTCGAAGTAGCGGATCACGGGCGTCGAGCCGGTGCGCGCCTTGATGTTGGCGAACCATTCCGCGTTGTGGCCGCGCTGCGCGGCTTCCTTGGACGGCCAGATATAAAAGGCGCCGCCGGAACCGTTTTCGCCGGCAATGTAGTGTTTACGGATGAGTTCCTGGTTCGCTCGCCAGCGTGGAATGGTGGTGCGGGCGTCTTCGAGAATTTGCTCGCGCGTCAGGCCCGGCGGATAGTTGAACTGCACGTACTCGACGATCATAGGTCAGTCTCCCTGTCATTTCTGACATTGTATCCCAGTGATCGCATGTGCGGCGAGGGCCTTGCACTGCGGTCGACACATCCTTACAACAACGGCGGCTCCGAGGTTTAAGGCGGCCTTTACCGTTCTCCGCAACCTTGGGCCGATGAGGATGTGCATGTCGATTCGCGACGATTTCGACGCGATCGAACGGGGGGCCGGCGAGGCTCGGCCCGGCGCTGCCCTCATTCTCGGCGGGCTCCTGCTGCTTATCGCCCCCTGAGGGCCGGCTGGGCGTTTGCGCCTGGGCACTCAGGGGATCGCTTAAGCCAGCAACCCAGGAGCGCCCAAAAGCCCAAAAACCGATGGGCCGGCGCAGACGAGAAGGACCAAGATCATGACCAGTCCAGCCCAGTCCGAGAAGGACCGCGTCGTTATTTTCGACACCACCTTGCGCGACGGCGAGCAGTCGCCCGGCGCTACCATGACCCACGAGGAGAAGCTCGAAGTCGCCGCGCTGCTCGACGAGATGGGGGTCGACATCATCGAGGCCGGCTTTCCGATCGCCTCGGACGGCGACTTCGCCGCCGTCAACGAGATCGCCAAGCGAACCAAGAACGCGGTGGTCTGCGGGCTGGCGCGCGCCGGCTTCAACGACATCGATCGTTGCGCCGAGGCGATCAAGCCGGCGCGCCGGCGGCGCATCCACACCTTCCTGTCCACCTCGCCGGTGCACATGAAATACAAGCTCCAGAAGGAGCCGCACGAAGTCTACGAGATGGTGATTGCGCAAGTGACGCGTGCGCGCGGCCACACCGACGACGTCGAGTGGTCGAGCGAGGACGGCACCCGCACCGAGCACGACTTCCTCTGCCGCTGCGTTGAGGCCGCGATCAAGGCCGGCGCCACCACCATCAACATTCCCGATACCGTCGGCTACTCGGTGCCGGAGGAATATTTTGCCCTCATCAAGATGGTGCGCGAGCGCGTGCCGAATTCCGACCAGGCGCGCTTCTCCGTGCACTGCCACGACGATCTCGGCATGGCGGTGGCCAACTCGCTGGCTGGCGTGCGCGCCGGCGCGCGCCAGATCGAATGCACCATCAACGGCATCGGCGAGCGCGCCGGCAACGCCTCACTGGAAGAAGTCGTGATGGCGATGCGGGTGCGGAACGACGTGATGCCGTTCTGGACCGGCGTCAACGCCAAGATGCTGACGCGGGCATCAAAGCTCGTCGCCGCGGTCACGTCCTTCCCGGTGCAGTACAACAAGGCGATCGTCGGCCGGAATGCGTTCGCCCACGAGAGCGGCATCCACCAGGACGGCATGCTCAAGCATACCGAGACCTACGAGATCATGGTCCCCGAGGACGTCGGCGTGAAGCAGACCTCGCTGGTCATGGGCAAGCATTCCGGGCGGCACGCCTTCGTGCACAAGCTCGAGGAGCTGGGCTATCACCTCGCCGGCAATCAGCTCGAGGACGCCTTCGTCCGCTTCAAAGCGCTCGCCGATCGTAAGAAGCACGTCTACGATGAGGACCTCGAGGCGCTGGTCGACGAGGAAATCGCCACCGCCCAGGATCACATCAAGCTCGTCTCGCTCTCGGTGATCGCCGGTACCCGCGGGCCGCAGCGCGCCACCATGAAGCTCGATATCGACGGCAGATCGATGATCGAGGAGTGCGATGGCAACGGCCCGGTCGACGCCACCTTCAACTGCATCAAGGCGATGGTGCCGCACGAGGCGGTGCTCGAGCTCTATCAAGTGCATGCGGTGACCGAAGGCACCGACGCGCAGGCCGAAGTTTCGGTGCGCCTGTCGGAGAACGGCCGCACCGTGACCGCCAAGGGCGCCGATCCCGACACGCTGGTCGCCTCGGCCAAGGCCTATCTCGCCGCGCTCAACAAACTCGTGGCCCGGCGTGCCCGCAGCGGCTCACAGGCCATCGCTGTCGGCGAACGCCGCATTCACTCGACGGATGTGGGGTGACGCCGGTCGTCACTGCGGGCCGGACGGGTTGGTTCGGCTCGCAGCGATGCGCGCAGCTCTCACGCGTCGCGGCGCTGCTGCTCGCGATTAACAAAGAGCGCGTTGCCGAGGCCGGTGCCGATGGTGAATGCGGCCCAGGAACTCGACGTCCTGCATGAATGGGGCTTCGCTCAGGCCCTGCACCACTGCATCGTTATGCATCAGGACGGTGGCCTCGTGATCGCCGATGCGCGGGATCGCCTCGAACAGGCTCGCCGGCAGATTGAACCGGCTGCTCTCCCAGTTTCCCGGCAGGTTCTGGGCGCCGGTTTCGATCGAGCCGTCGGCATCAATTCTGCCCGGGCAGCCGATGCCGATAAACGGGGCGAGCCGCAATTCCTCTTTCTTGGCCCGGTTGATCAGGCGTTGCAGCATGCTGATCAAGCCGTCGACGGTTGCCTCGCGATTGAGCTTCTCGTCGCCGTGCCGCCACAGCTCGAATTTCCAGACTTTTGCCTTGGATAGATCGGCGGCGCCGCGCAGGTTCAACTGCACGATCCCGGCACGGATGTTGGTGCCGCCGATATCGACGGCGAGAATCGCATCGTGGGCATGAAACATCCAGGCCGGAGCCAGATGCACGGCGCCAATGAGGCCCGCCTCATCGGGATCGTTGCGAATGATGTGGATTTCGGCTTTGACGTTGTCGAGCTTCAGCAGCACCGAAGCCCGGCCGATCGCCAATTCGCCAACCCGGCTGCCGACAAAACCTCCGCCGATCACGATCCGCGCCGCATCCTTCCAGCCTTTGAGCTTGAGAAATTGCCGCAACACGACGGCAAGCTCCTGCGCAAACGATTCGATGGCGCTCTGCACGACGCCGGCGGCCTCGGGATCGCCGCCGGCGAGCAGGGCGTCAAGCCGCTTCTTCGCGATTTTGCCCGACGGCTCGTCGCCAAAGGGATCCTCTCCGATGTCGCGCATCGGCTTGCGCCAGGTATCGATGAATTTCCGGAATGCGCCTTTGCTGGCGCGATCGCCGACAAAGCCTTCGTCGTCTTTCAGTTCGACGTTGTAGTTGGCGACCTCCACGGCCGGAAGCCGGTCGGCGCCGTGCGCCAATGCCGCCGTCGCTGCTGCAGATTGTTTCGGCATCCGACGGTAACACGGCGGAAGGAAAAAGGTTCAGGCCGGCGCGGCGACGCCGGCAAACCACGGATCAACCGCCGGATGTGCCAGCGTCACTCCGCCTTGCCGACGGTAAAGCTTCGCTCGGCCAGCATGCGATCCTGATACCAGATCTGCTCGACCCAGACGCCGGGCACGATTTCCCAGTCATTGTCGAAGCCATAGCCGAGCAGGCAGAGCGCCCCGATTTTCATGTTCGGAAAAGCAATTCTCGCATTGTAAAACCGGTCGCCAGTGTTCGGATTGCGGATGCCCTGCGGCGGGAATGTGAGCACGACGTAGAGTGTCACGGCCTCATCGGCGGGCGTGCCGTCAAGGCGGAATTCGATGCCGAATTGGGTCCCGACCTTGCCGAGCACATCCGGCGAGGCCGACACAAACTGCCAGTCGCGATCGGTGCCGACAGTGCGGGTCGGCGATTGCTGTCCGGCCTTGGCCGGGGCGCTCGTCGTCTGTGCGATGTAGGTTCCGAGATTGGTGATGGTGATGCCGGTTACCGTCGCCGCCTGCGCCGCGGCGGCACCTTGCGCTGCCGCGAGCCAGCAGATGACGAGAATGAGCATGCGCATGAGCTGATTCGCCGTTTTGCAGGGGCTCCGGGGCGGCGATTCTCTGCGCTTGGAATTCCGGATGCAATGCCCTAAATGTGCCTCGCGCGCCGGCTCGGTACCGACTATGAACCGCCCGCCGCGCAGTGAGGGCAAACCCTCGGGCGGCGCCAATCGGCGCCGCGAGTCCATGGTGCAAGTACTGGTGGAAGTGCCTGACCTCTTCGATTGGGTCGGTTAGGGCGCATAGCTCAGTTGGTAGAGCAGCTGACTCTTAATCAGCGGGTCCAAGGTTCGAGTCCTTGTGCGCCCACCATTAAATCAATCACTTAGACGGAATTGTCAGATCGAATTTCGACACCGTTTACACCCGGTTTACAGTTTTTGTTCTCTTTTCCTTCCGCTGAAGCCTGCGGATTGCGTTCTCTGCGAGCGACGCCCGGTCGCCGAGATAGTGCCTGTCTAGGATCGTGCTCACGTCGCGCGAGACTGTGCCCGGTAACGCCCGCAATCTCTTGCGGTGTGGCTCCAGCAAGCGCGAGTCGCGTAACGGCCGATCCGCGGAGATCATGGAAGGTGAGGTTGTCTATGTCAGCGCGTTTGCAAAGTTTTGCCCATGAGGTGCGAAACCCGTCTGAGGTCCATGGCCGTCCCCTCGTGTTGGTCAGCACCATCGGTCCACGACGCTGCGATGCGTCGAGCCGCGCTTTCAGCAGACCCCCAATCCGCACGACTACAGCCTGCCCAGTTTTTGATTGGCGGAGGCGAATGTGCTTCCCGTCGTAATCTGACCACCGCAGTCGTAAGAGGTCTCCCTGGCGCTGCCCGGTCCCCAAAGCGAGTAGTACGGTCAATTCCATCTCCGGCGAGGCTATCGAGAGTAGGCGGGCGAGGTCGGACTTGGTCCACAGCCTATCGGTCCTGTCCGCCGGTAGAGTCTGGCCGCCCCGTTCACAGGGATTGATCGGAATCCGTCCTCGATCTTTGCGACCGCGAAAACGCGCGCCAGCGTCGTCCATGCGTAATCGGCCTTGCGCGGCTTGTCGGCCATTCGATCCCGCCAATCTTTAAACTCCCCACGTACTCTCGGGTCGGAAAGAGCCTCAATCGGCATATCGCCAAATTCAGATTCAATCATCTTCACGTAAGATGCGTACGCCCGCTTGGTAGTGTCAGACAGTCCCTAGATATTCGGAGGAGGCTTTGAACTCCGCTATCAAAGTGGAGACGCGGCCTTCCGCTGGCTTTTTCCGCGCGGCATGAGCTTCCGTATAAGACTGGATGAATTCGGGCGAGCCAGGATTACCGGTCAACGGCGGACCGCCACGCCAGGCATACCAATGGGTCCTGATTTTGCCGGTCACGAGTCGCCGGTGGACCCTATGGACGCCTTTGAGATGAACGCGCATCGCGCAACGCCTTCCATTCATCGTAAGGGGCGGTCTCGATTTTCGGATCGATCCCGCTCGCATGATCTATTGCCGTGTCGATTGCCTTCCGGTCCCAGCGTATTGTGCCCCGTAGCGGGCCAGGCAGTCTGCCAGCTTTTGATCCATTCGCTAAAGCCGTGGACCGAGAGCCCGCAATAGGCTGCCGCCTGCTCGCGCGTTAACAGGCGAGGTGCGATGCCCAGATCGGCAAGTGCCGGACGGGTCGCCATTTGAAGGGCTGCCGGGTTCTGCGGCTTCCTCTGTATTGGCAGCGTCCTCGACGATTAGTTGATCAGCGCGGATCGCGAGCGATTTGAAGTGAGCCGAGGTCGGCCATTGACCGGTTCAATTTTCGGTCGATCATTGCCCGTGAAGGCCGGCGCAAGCTAGTCTACTTTTGTGGTGAATTCAGAATTGGCCGCTTTCCGGTTTTTCCAGAACGCTTCTTGCCGAGAACGCGGCGAAGAGCCGTCGCGACGGCTGCATTCGTGAGTGAAGGATCAATCCCTTGTAGTACAAGCGCAACAAATCGCGTCCCAGGGTAAGTGAAATCCTTCGTTGACTGCCCAATTGCTGTATCAAGACTCAGGCTCACACGCTTGCCTGTGATCTGCTTCCATATGGTTGTGAGTTCGCGCGTCGCTGTTTCGACGTGCGACCGCCGTTTTGCGCCAGCAGAGCTTTGTCTGCGAAGACACTCATCGCAAACGCGCTCGAATTGCTTTAGCAGCTCTACAATCGAATCCGCATTGAAAGAATTCGGGGTAAGAAGATTTCTGCTGCATTCGCATCTTTGTAGCCCCTATTGGAGCGAGGACAGCTCCTTAACCCCGGTCGTTTTGTTGATAGCGCGCAGGAGGTCCTTGGTCGCTTTCCTTATCGGTGTAACTTGGCGTCGATACCACTTAGCAGGCGGTTCATCGAAGGCTCTTCTCGCTCTCCAGTATCTAACCGCAATCTCTTGAAGGTGTCCTGTTACGCGAGCTTGCTTGGCTGTCCCTTGAATTTTTAGTACTTCCAGTGCTGCCGACAAGACATCGTCGGCGATCCACGACTGGACTTCTTCATAGTCGTCGAGGCCCCGAAGGGACGCCACTCTGAATATCCCGGCGTGATGCTGGTCATCTTGACGCTCGTTGCGACATTTGATCGTAGCTGCAACAGCCCGCGTTTGTCAGCTATCTTTCTTTCAATAAAAACTCAACTAGACGCGGCAAGCGCGCGCCGCTGGTTCACATTACCTCTTTCGGCGCGTGGAACGAAGATTAAAACTATACCGTCCTCGTTTCCAGCCGTTGCACAAAAAAGATTAAGGCTGTCGTTTTAGGGTTTTGGCCGGTGGCGTGGTGCCTGCTTTTCGGAAAGCGAACACTGACGAGCGCCGAATAGCGGGCCGCGGCAAAAAATCAGGTAGATTGGACGCGGAATAATTTCACGCGTCGCAGAAATGTTTAGGACCCTCGAAATCAAAGCTCCCGCAGCAGACGAAACTGGCAGGGTCGCGGTCGCGCATTCACTTTTGACTCCAGCGCTATGGAAAATTCCAACCTTCAGCTGAGTTGTATTGTTCCACAAAAAATTAATGGTGTTTTGGACGCTTGTTGGTGCAAATCTGTTTTGCAAGACGGCAAAAATATTTCTGGAGAGGTAAGCCTGTGGCCGAGGTCAAGAACGTCGCCAATGTCGAAGAACTGGCGCTTCGCGTGCGCGCCGAACACAAGGCGGTTGGCCTCGCCGTTAGGAACGTCCTGCACCATGCGATGGCGGCCGGCGATGCGCGGACCGAACTCCGTAACAAATCCAAGCACGGTCTCTGGAGGTGCTTCCTTCGTCAACATTGCAAAATCAAGGAGGCGCACTGCTCAGTGCTACATGCAGCTGCGAAGGTCCGGGAAATCATTGCGGGCAAATCCGTCGTTGGCGACGGATTTGACCGTAGAGGGCGCGTTGCGCTTGCTCGGTAACAGCGCACGAGACCAAGCCGGGAGATCGGCAAACTGCCGGCACCGGCAAATGCTTTCGCAACCGGCGTGGTTGCTTGCCAGCGTCACAGAGCGGCGGCGCTTTCTTACGGCAATAGGTTTGCCGTCTATCCTAGAAGCCTTGCCGCAAGAGTTCCGGGAAGAGTTCAGGCGTCGCGCTGCCAACCATCAAGGTAAGCGTACCTCGCCGCATGACAATATTAATCGCCGACTAACGACCGCGCTGAAGATCGCGCTTTCCACGGACAATCCTGGACAAGCGCAGGCAGCTTTGGAGGGAATCAGAAGCATGCTCGCAACGAAGCATTTCGATCTACACGACCTCAACGTTGTCGTTGAAGGCACTGCAGAAAGCCAGGCCGCCTGAGGAAACAGGAAATACATGGGCTCGTTGCCAGCGCACAAATCAGGAGCCGTCACTATGGCTACTCGAATAGAGAAAAAGCGCATTCGCGATATTATAGTCATCGAAAAGGATCATCGACCGCTCATCGATGAAGCGGTCAGGCGCATCGCCTGTTCGATGAGCGAGATCGGTCTTCGCTCGCCGATCGCGGTGCACAAGGGATGGGGACGCCATTTTCTTGTCGCTGGCCGACATCGTCTTGAAGCCGCGAAATCGCTTGGTTGGAGTTCGATTGAGTGCGAAATAATCGACGACGACAAAGTGGAGGGGCGCCTCTGGAATTGGGCGGAAAATGCCCATCGCGCCGATCTTACTGTCTTACAGCAAGCTGAACACGCGGAGGAATGGGACCGGATAGTTCGGGAGCGGACTAAGGATGGCATCTTGCAACCCTGCCGGTCGTCAGCCCGGTGACAAGGGCATAAGCAAAAGCGCCAAGGAGCTCGGCCTGAGCCGCGAGGAGGTACGACGCGCAAGGCTTATTGCGGCGATTTCGCCGGAAGGTAAGGCGAAGGCCGTTGAACTGAGGCTCGACCGGAAGCAGTCGGCATGCTCGAAATTGGAAGAGAGAACCGAGGCAGCCCAGATCGCCAAGGCTAACGAGATCGCCGGGCGGCTTCGCCAGCGACGTCAAACATGCAAAGAACCCGTCAGCGAAAAGCGTGCCGACGTTTCCTCCGGTGAAAAGATTGCTGAGGAGCTTTCGCAAGACCCGGAGCGTCCCACGGGGTCGCCAACCACAGGCGCGACGTCGCCCCAAGGGTCATTGGTGC
>CAVPXZ010000022.1:0-148068 GCA_963709825.1 uncultured Alphaproteobacteria bacterium | reverse complement strand
TTCTTAGCCACGAATCGTCTCTAGTTTTATCGATTGATCCGACGCAACGTCTGATGACGCGTGACCGCGTCTAGCATCGGGCTGGCTTAAATACCCAGCAATGCTCGGATACCAGGTCACGCCAATGGGTCTATTCGGACGTTTGCGGTCGTGGATCGATCAGGCGTCCGCGGAGCGGCCGCCCACCGAGATCTTCGCCACTCTCGTCGACGATCTTTATGCGCCGGTGGCCTCGTTCGCGATTGGCGCAGTCACGGTCGCACTCGTCGGCGGGATCGCCGCATGGCGCACCGGCAACCCGTTGTTGACGTTCCTGACGGTCTGTACGGTTGCCGTAGCCGTTGCGCGGCTGGTCATTACTCTGGCGTACCGAAAGCGCAAACCGGCCATCAGCCGCGACGCGGCGGCGCTCGGCCGCTGGGAACGGTGGTTCGCAACCGGCGCCTGGGCGTATGCGGGATGCGTCGGCGGCCTGTGCTTTATTGTCTTCGCCTTGGCCGACGACCCATTAAGCCAGCTCCTGCTCAACGCCAATGCGGTCGGATATACCGCCGGGGTTACGGCGCGCAATTCCAGCCGGCCCCGGATCGCGCTGGCGCAGCTTTCGCTCATTCTGTTGCCGATCACCATCGGCAGTGCGCTTCGCGGCGGGCTTGCCTATACGGCCTTGTCGGCGATCACGTTGCTGTACTACCTCGCGACCATCGAGATCACGCGATATTTGGGGCAGAACCGCTTTCAATTGCTGCTGGCCAACCGGGAAGAGGGCGAGCTTGCCGGCTCGCTTGCCGAACAGAACTTCCGGTTCGACGCCGCCCTCACCAACATGGCGCAAGGGCTGTGCATGTTCGATCGCGAGCAGCGGCTCCTGATCTCTAATCGGCGTTTTGCGGAAATGTTTCGGATTTCGCCCGGCAGTCTTGCGCGCGGCCTGTCCATCGGCGAGGTGATGGCCCTTGCTCAGACCCGGGACAAGAACCCCGGGCTTGCCGCCGCCGCCCAGCGCAAATTGCTCGCCGAATCTCCAAACAGTCCGGTCGTGACGACCCTGACCGATGACCGCATCATCTCGATCTCGCATCGCCCCATGCCCGACGGCGGCCTGGTGGCCACGTTTGACGACATCACCGAGCAGCGCCGCGCCGAGGAGCGAATATCGTATTTGGCGCGCCACGACGCCCTGACCGGGCTCGCCAACCGGGTGCTGTTTTATGAGGGTTTGATCGAGTGTCTCCGCGGCCTGCACCGTGGCGAATCCATTGCCGTGCTGAGCCTTGACCTCGACCGCTTCAAGACCGTCAACGACAAACTGGGCCACCCCGTCGGTGACAAGCTGTTGCAGGCGGCGGCTAAGCGCATGCGCGGCTGCGTTCGCGAAGACGACGCCGCGGCCCGGATCGGTGGCGACGAGTTCGCGATCGTGCAGATGGCGCGGATTGCCGACGCCGGCACCTTGGCGTCGCGCATGATCGAGTCGCTCGGCGCGGTGTATGATCTCGATGGCGACCAGGTGATCGTCGGGGTCAGCATCGGGATCGCCATCGCGCCGGCCGACGGCACCGAGCCGGATGTGCTGATGAAGAACGCGGACCTGGCGCTTTACCGGGCCAAAGCCGATGGCGGCGCCACCTACCGCTATTTCGAAGCCGAGATGGACGCCCGCATGCAGGAGCGCCGCGTTCTCGAACTTGATCTTCGCAAGGCAATCGTGAATGGCGAGTTCGAGCTTTATTACCAGCCGATCATCGATATCCGCAGCCGCCAGATCATCAGCTGCGAGGCGCTGGTTCGCTGGCATCATCCGCAGCGCGGCCTGGTGCCGCCGCTCGATTTCATTTCGATTGCCGAAGAAACCGAACTCATCGTCCCGCTGGGAGAATGGGTATTGCGCGAAGCCGCCAAGCGAGCCGTGCAATGGCCGAAGCGCGTGACCATCGCGGTCAACGTTTCGCCCGCCCAGTTCAAACGGCAGAACTTCGTGCAAACCGTGGTCGGCATCCTCGAGGAATCCGGCATGGAAGCAGGCCGGCTGGAACTGGAAATCACCGAGCTGGTACTGTTGGAGGATAATCAGAGGTCCTTCGAAATTCTCCGTCAACTCCACGATCTCGGAATTAAGATCGTGATGGACGATTTTGGCACCGGCTATTCGTCGCTCGGATATCTCCGCAGTTTCCCCTTCGACAAGATCAAGATCGATCAGTCCTTCATTCGCGACCTGACGACGAAGAACGAGAGCATCGCGATCGTTCGTGCCGTGGTCGGCTTGAGCAGCAGCCTCGGCATCACCACCACAGCGGAAGGCGTTGAAACCAACGAGCAGCTGGTCCGCCTGACCGCCGAGGGCTGCAACGAAGTGCAGGGCTTTTTCTTCAGCCGGCCGCTGCCGGCCGCGGAGATCGAGCAGCTGCTCAGTGAAGCAAGCCCGCAGTTCAAAAATGTCGCCGCGTGATGCAGCATAAGGAAAATTGGCATTGCCGCCTTAAGCGTATCTTAAAGTATGCAAATACACTTATCTGCTGCCATGCCTGAAAGACGACGGTGGTTTCGGACAAAGCCCCACGGTCTGGTGCAACGGACCGGAAAGATTTTGTTTGGCGAAAAGGCCGAAATTATTGATTGCCGCGTCGTCGATCTGTCGGCCGGAGGCGCCTGTCTCGAATTGCCGCGATCATATGACCTGCCGCAGCGGTTTGAATTTCTGCACGGCCGCACGCGAACGATTTGCCGGTTGGCCTGGATCCGCGGCTACCGCATCGGCATCATGTACGAAGCGACCAAAGAACGAACCATGATCGCGGGCGGTCTGAGCCGGACCCGGTCCGGTGTAAGCCGGCTTTCGCGAGATCGATAAGAGCGCGACGTTGCCGACAGCGTTAGCTTCGCGTTCGCGCGCGACTTGAGTTTACATCTCGGAGCAAACGGGGCGGCGCTGTAGCTCCTGGAATGCGTCCGAGCTGTTGGTCAGCGGATAAGACCGCAACGCACCGCAATTGCGGCCAGCCAGATAAGCCCGGCGAAGCAGATCGCACAAAATACCGCCGCGGAACCAAAATCCTTGATCTTGCGGATCTCGACGCGCTGCTCGCGCGTCACGTAGTCGGCAAGCTTCTCAATTCCGGTGTTGAGAAATTCCACCGCCAGCAGGATCAGGAGCGACCCGACCATCATGAGGTACCAGACGACGCCCGGCGCGACCACGAGACCCAGAATGATCCCGGCGGCGAGAAGTATCGTCTCCTCACGCAGCGCGGCTTCGTAGGGGATGCCGAAGCGAAGTCCACGCATCGAATTGAAGAAGGCGTTGTAGAGCCGTTTCACGGGGGGGTCCAAATGCGGGGCGAGTTGATAGAGCGGTGCGGCTAGTCTATACGTGGTCGCGCCGCGATGCGCGAGCGCCCATTGCGGCTTTGTCGCTTGTGCCGCGGGGGCCCGCTAATTATAGTCCGGCCGCTTTGGCGGAGCGTAGCGCAGCCCGGTTAGCGCACCAGTCTGGGGGACTGGGGGTCCCGAGTTCAAATCTCGGCGCTCCGACCAAAAGACCCCACACGACCGATGGGCGCATACCGTCATGTCAGCTGTTTGCGTCGCCGCGACGGTCATTTTCCGGCTCTGGCCGATGGGTTCTCACTCTGGAAATAGCCAGTGCTTCCATGTTTTTTGAGATGGCCGGTTCCAAGTTTCAAAGTTTCTTCTGCATTGTTAATCCGTCACCGAAGCGCGTTTGGTGCCGGCCAACTATCTCGAAACCGCATGCAGCATAAAAGTCCTTGGCATGAGGATTACCAATGACATGCAAGATGGCTGCGCCTTGCGAGCATGCAAAACGTCCGCAATGCTCGACCAATGAACGCCCGATGCCGCATCTCCACATGTTGGGCTCCACAAACAGGCCATCGAGGTCCATCTGACCGTCCCCGCGCGGCAGCACGGCAGCGAAACCCGCGATGGCGCCATCCAGTTCCGCGATGAACACTCCGCCCGCAGTGATCTGGTCAAGCGGTAGTTCGATGGCGTCGGGGTTGGCAAGCAGAGCGTCGCGGTCGCCGCGATTGTTAAGCGAGGCTCGCCACTGCAAGGCTTCGAGAGCCTTTTGCTCAGCCGTTGCCGCGACGCGGATAGTTATGGCTGTTGCCATCTGAAGAATTTAACCAATAGCGGCGGGTCCCGGCGCGTAATATACAGTCGCATAAGTTTTCACTCCGGAGCCAACCTGGTCCTCTGCGGCCCACGCCCGTGCGGCCCGCGATCGTCACGAAGGCTTGTGCTCCGACCAAAAATCCTTAACCGCAACGAACAACCCGGCCTATTTGCAGGTCACGTAATACCACTCATACCCGCACCGGCCGCCGCCGCCCTTGGCCACATGGGTGACGCCGAACCGGTCGGCCCCGCCGCAGAAATAAGCACCCATCTGTTGCGGCGAGCTTGAATGGCAATAAACGAAATAGCCGGGCCCCTGGGTCCATCCGTGACTTGAGGCGCAGGCCTGCGGGGTCTCGCCGTTACAAACGTACAGAGCGGGTTGACCCGCCACAGCCGGGTGCAAGCCCGCGACCGTAAGCGCCGGAACGAGCGTTGTGAGGAGAGCGAGCAAAACAATTGGTTTCATCGTCAACCTCCCAACTGCATCTTCAGCCCCGCATACTATCGAGCACTCTTTGCTTCACAGTCAACGGTTCCTGCGAGGCCGCTGGCTGCCATCCGCGTTGCCTTCCGGCCTGCGTTACCTGTGATCTTTATCGAGTAGGTCCGGCGCAGCTGGCTCGGTAACACGCTCCATTGTGCGAGCGCGCGCGGAAGGTCCGTGCCGGGCGTAACCGGCGTTAACTTTTCATTCACCATGGTCTTTTAGCGAAGGCGAGGGTCGTCGCCACGCGCTCAGGCGCGATTCGAGCAAACGCCTTGCGGGACAGCACGATGGCCAACAGTCTGGCAGCGCGGCCAAACCAATTCCCCCACATTTTTGCCGCCCCCTGCGCGGACAAAATCTCCGCTCTCTCCGCCCAGGCATTGGCTCTCCATCGCGCCGGGCGATTGCTCGAGGCGGT
Organism: uncultured Alphaproteobacteria bacterium; assembly: GCA_963709825.1. Lineage (GTDB taxonomy): Bacteria > Pseudomonadota > Alphaproteobacteria > Rhizobiales > Xanthobacteraceae > BOG-931. The sequence goes on along the minus strand of CAVPXZ010000022.1, from coordinate 143,017 downwards.
AGCCCACTACGAGCAAATTCTTGCGCTCAAGCCGCGCATCCCGGAGATCCACAATAATCGGGGCCTGGCGCTGGCGGCGCTGGGAAAGTTCGAGGAAGCCGCGCAGGCCTATCGGCGGGCCACCAAGATCAGGCCCGACAACCCGGAGACGCTCTGCAACTGGGGTGTCGCCCTCGGCCAGCTTGAGCGATACGACGAGGCGGAAGCGAAATTCCGTCGGGCCATCGTCGTCAGTCCCGGCTTTGCCGGCGCCTACAACAACCTCGGACTGATACTGAAAGAACAGGGGCGGATCATCGAGTCCGCCCGCGCCCTCGAACAGGCGATCCGGCTGTCGCCGCTGGAGGCTTCATATTACGACAATCTCGTCGCGATCCGCCCGTTCGCGGCCGGCGACCCGTATTTTGCGGCGCTGGAAACCATGGCCGCGAACACTGCGTCGCTCTCGCCCCCGAACCGGATGCATCTGCACTTCGCGCTGGCCAAGGCCTGTGAACACATCGCCAGCCCGGAGCGGGCGTTTCGGCAGTTGTTGGCGGGCAATGCGCTCAAGCGGACCCAGATTGCCTACGACGAAGCCGAGACACTCGCCCAGATGGATCGCACCCGCGAGCTGTTTACCCGCGACTTCATCAGGGCCCGCGAGGGTTGCGGCGAACGGTCGCCGGTTCCCCTGTTCATCGTCGGGATGCCGCGCTCGGGCACGACGCTCATCGAGCAGATCTTGGCGAGCCACCCCGATATTTTCGGCGCCGGCGAACTGAGCCTGTTCGAACAGACCGTCGATTCCGTACGCGACGCGCTGCCGCAATCGCCGGCGTTTCCTGAGATGGCGTCGCGGACGTCCGGCGAACATATTCGCAGCCTGGGCGCGCGTTATCTCGAGACGCTGACCCGGCGAGCGCCTGGCGCGGCGCGAATTACCGACAAGATGCCGGCGAATTTCTTATATGCCGGCATGATCCATCTGGCGCTGCCCGATGCCGTGATCATCCACGCGACGCGGGATCCGATCGACACCTGCGTTTCCTGCTTCTCGGTGCATTTCACCAAGGGGCAAACCCACACCTATGACCTTGCTGAGCTTGGCCGCTACTACCGGCGCTATCAGGCGCTGATGGCGCACTGGCACGACGTGCTGCCGCCGCGACGGATCCTCGACGTGCCGTACGAGGAATTGGTCGGCGATCTGGAAGCCGTGGCGCGGCGCATCGTCGCCCATTGCGGCCTCGCCTGGGACGCCCGGTGCCTCGATTTTCACCGCACCGGGCGCACAGTCCGCACCGCCAGCGCCACGCAGGTACGGCAACCGATTTACAAAACCTCGGTCGGACGCGGACGCCGCTACGAGAGTTTTCTCAAGCCTCTCCTCGCCGAGCTCGCAACGGCAACCGCGCTATGATCGTTGCGCGGGACCGATTCGCACCGGACCACATCGCCACCACTGCAATGGGGAAACACATGCGCAAAATTCTGTTCACGGCTTTCGCTGCGGCGATCGTTCTATCAAGCGGGGTCGTTGCTCATCGCGCCGAGGCGCTAACACTGATCGCGCCGGCGGCCATGAGCGCTGCGGCCGCACGCGTGGCCGTGGTTGAGCCGGTAGTCAGCGTCTGCGGCAGCAACGGCTGCGCGGTGATCCAGACCAAGAAGGTACAGCACCACAAGGCGCCCAACATCGCCGCCAAGCATCCTTGATCAAAAAAGCCGACAGAGTTATTCGCTTGACGTTCGCGACTCCGATCGACCGCACAATCGTCTAATCTTCTGCAAAGTCCTCCGCCAGCGCGGCGTCAAGCAGGCGGCGGCACGCAATCAGGTCGTCGAGCGCGGTCTGCAGCTTGCGCCGGTCCTCGGTATTGGCGCCGCGCCGTTGCGGCACTCGCCCGGCCGCCGGCGGCGTTAGCACCGGTTCGCGCCGCCCGGCCGGGCCGTCGTTGCTCCGCACGTTGGAATCCGCCGCTGCAAACCCGACAGCGGCCAGCTCGTCCGCGGGACGTGCCGCAACTTCCGTCTCCACTTCGTCCGCTTCGCTTTCCTCCAATTCGGGCGGCGGCAGTTCGGCGCCGACACGCCACACCACCTGAACGAACGACAACCCCTGTTCGCGCAGAATGCGTTGCACGCCGCGGATGGTGTAGCCCTCGCCGTAGAGCAAGTGGCGCACGCCGCGCAGCAGATCGACATCGTCCGGGCGATAATAGCGTCGGCCGCCGCCGCGCTTGAGCGGCCGGATCTGATTAAAGCGGCTCTCCCAAAACCGCAGCACGTGCTGCGGAACGCTTATCTCTTCGGCAACTTCGCTGATGGTGCGGAATGCATCCGGCGCTTTGTCCAATGCCCGCTCCCTGTCGGCGTTAGGTCCCGATTTCCTTGCCATCCGGTCCGGAATTGATCCGCTGCTTGAGGATGGCGGAGGGCTTGAACACCATGACCCGACGCGGCGAGATCGGCACTTCCTTGCCGGTCTTGGGATTGCGCCCAATGCGCTGGCCCTTCTTGCGCACCACGAACGAACCGAACGACGACAACTTCACGGTTTCGCCGCGTTCCAGGCAGTCGGTGATCTCCTTGAGCACCAATTCGACGAGCGTTGCGGATTCGGTGCGCGACAGCCCAACTTTCTGATAGACCGCCTCACACAAATCGGCCCGCGTGATCGTCTTTCTCGCCATCGCCAGCCCCGCTCTCGGCGATTGATTATTGGAAATCGTATCGTACTGAATTATCAACGATATTAGCTTCTTGCCGCACGGTCAACGGCCTTGGCGGGGGGTCAGAGCGCGATCCGGAAAAGTGCAAACCAGCGGTCTCGAATGCGCATGATCCGCCAAAATGCTCACCAGCGCACCAGCGCGGCCGCCCAAGTGAAGCCGCCGCCCATCGCCTCGAGCAGCAAAAGATCGCCGCGCTTGATCCGGCGGTCGGCGACGGCATCGGCCAGCGCCAGCGGTATCGAAGCCGCCGAGGTGTTGCCGTGCCGGTCAACCGTGCTGACGATCTTGGTTGGCGGGATGCCGAGCTTGTGCGCCGAACCGTCGATGATGCGTTTGTTGGCCTGGTGCGGAATAAACCAATCGATGTCGGCGACGGTCAATCCGGTCGCCGCGAACGCATCGTGGACCACGTCGGTGATCATCGCCACCGCATGGCGAAACACCTCGCGGCCCTCCATGCGCAAATGGCCGACCGTGCCGGTCGATGACGGTCCGCCATCGACGTAAAGCTTCGATTTATGACGGCCGTCGGACCGCAGCCGCACCGCGAGGATGCCGCGATCGTCGCGCCCGCCCGGCTGCTCCTGCGCTTCCAGCACCACGGCGCCGGCGCCGTCGCCGAACAGAACGCAGGTCGCGCGATCGGTCCAGTCGAGCAGACGCGAGAACGTCTCCGACCCGATCACCAGCGCGCGCGCGAATGCGCCGGATCGTAGCAGCCCGTCGGCGGTCGCCAGCGCGTAGACGAACCCGGAACATACCGCCTGCACATCGAACGCGGCGCCGTGGGTGATGCCGAGATCGGCCTGCACGGCGACAGCAGAAGCCGGAAAGGTGTTGTCGGGCGTCGAGGTTGCGAGCACGATCAGATCGATCGCCTGCGGGTCAAGATGCGCATGGGCAAGCGCCGCGCGGGCCGCGCGCGTCGCCATGTGCGAGGTCAGTTCGCCCGGAGCAGCGATGCGGCGCTCATGGATGCCGGTACGCTGCACGATCCATTCGTCGGACGTATCGACCTTGCGCGCAAGGTCGGCGTTGGTAAGGACCTGGTTCGGCAGGTAACTACCGCAGCCGAGAACAACCGAGCGAAGAAGCGTCACAAGGCAGCTCCGCCCAGCGCCTGGAGCGGCTCCTTGCCGGGCCGTCCAAGCGCCGCGGTGATCTTGGCCAGGAGTTGATCGCGCACCACGCCGTAGCCCAGTTCGATGGCCGCCGCGAAGCCTTCGGCGTCGGTCCCGCCATGGCTTTTGATGACGATGCCGTTGAGCCCGAGAAAAACGCCGCCGTTCGATCGGTTCGGATCCATGCGTTCGCGCAACTGCCGGAACGCCGAGCGCGCGAACAAATATCCGATCCGCGCGCTGAGCGAGCGGTTCATCGCGCGCCTGAGATATTCGCCGAGCTGGCGCGCGGTGCCTTCGGCCGTCTTGAGCGCGATGTTGCCGGCAAAGCCTTCGGTGACGACGACGTCGACCTTGCCCGCGCCGATATCATCGCCCTCGACAAAACCGACATATTCGAGATCGGGCCACCGCCCCTCGCGCAGAATGCGCCCCGCCTCGCGCACTGGTTCAAGGCCTTTCACTTCCTCCACCCCGATGTTCAGAAGACCGACCGTCGCGCGCTCCAGCCCGAACAGGATGCGCGCGGTGGCCGCGCCCATCACCGCAAGATCGACCAAGTGCTCGGCGTCCGCACCGATCGAGGCGCCGACGTCGAGCACGATCGATTCGCCGCGCAACGTCGGCCATAGCGCCGCGATAGCGGGCCGCTCGATTCCGGCCAGCGTCTTGAGCTCGAATTTCGACATCGCCATCAGCGCGCCGGTATTGCCTGCCGATATCGCCATATCGGCTTCACGCTTCTTGACGGCATCAATCGCCAGCCACATCGAAGATTTCCGCCGGCCATACCGTAGCGCCTGGCTCGGCTTGTCCTCCATACGCACCGCGACCTCGGCATGAACGAGCCGGGAGGCGGCACGCAGCGCCGGGCGGGCGGCGACCAGCGGCTCGATCAAAGCCGTATTGCCGAAGAACAGAAATTCGCTCTCGGGGTGACGAGCCAACGCCAAGTCCGCGCCGGCGACAATCACGGCAGGACCGTGGTCTCCCCCCATCGCGTCGAGAGCAATGCGGACCATCTGCGACATGGGGAATGACCGCGGTCCTAGATCACGATCCAATTCAACGGCACCGGATCACTGATCCAGACGTTTTTGTTCGCGCATGATCCTCTCGCAACAATCGGCTTTGACATTTCGGGATCACGCTCCAGGTCCGAACGAGCGGGAGACCAGACGGACGCGAGAATAGCGGTTCGGCATCCAGAAACAACTGCGATCAACGGCCATCGCGATCCTTCTTGAGTGCCGCGAGCGCGGCGAACGGGCCTTGGTCCGGTTTTGCGTCAGGCGGCGGCTGAAACAGCGCTCCGGGCTTGCGGGGATAGGGATCAATCCCGAGGATGAGGAATTCGGCGGCGAGCGCGCCGAGATCGACCGTTCCGCCAATCAGCGGTTCGGCATCATCCCCAACGTCATCGCCGGTTTCTTCGCCTTCCGGCGGTGCCGCCGGCGGCGGCACGAACAGAAGGTCGATCTCCTCCTCGACCTCGTTGACGAGTGGTTCGAGGGTCACCACGCAGGCTTGGCCAACCGTCGCGGCAACGCGGCCGGCGACATGCAAGCCTTCGCCGTGCCGTTTGACCTCGAAGTTTGCCTCTAGACGCGGCAAATCGCGCAGCCCCGCCACCCGCGCCACCGTGGCGCGTGTTTCCGTATCGGCGACGAGGTCGAAACGTGCGCCGGTCTCGGCCACATCTTCGACCGCAACAGGCACCCGCCAGGGTGCCGGGCCGCGTTTCTCGACTGAATGTTCACGCATGCGCAAAGGCCTCCGGGCTGGGGAAGACTGCATTGCCGGCTGCAAGAGCATCCTCCTCCTCGGTGTCCAGTTGCCGCGCCACCGCGCGGGCATAGCGCGCCAACCGCACCGCCCTGTCATCGACACCGACGATCCCAAAGATATTGCGTGCCAGCGCCTTCTCAAGCTCCCCCTCGTCTGCGGCGGCGAGCGCCGCGCTATAGGCGGCTTGGCGGCCGTAGAACGCCTCGCCGAAACGCCGCATCTCGCGCGGCACTGCAAGGTCGCCAACGCCCATCTCCCGCAGATTGTCATCGAGGTCGAGGCAGAAGACATCGAAAAGCCGTTGCCCAAGGATCTGCGCCGGATTGGGGCGGCGGCTGGGCCCTGGCTCGTTGTGCCGGGCAAATCGGTTTAAGAGGAGCACCAAGTGCAGCACAATCAGCTCGAATCGGCCTTGGACAGTATCCGGCACCCCGTAAGCAGTATAAAAGATTGCCGCACGCGCCTGCGCCACGATCGCGCCATAGAGCGCATGGATGTTGCGGTTATGGAAACTGCGCCGAAACCCCGGTAATATCATAGACATAGCTCACATATCCGAAGCCGACCTCGATCCCCCGAAAACCGGCCCGGTTAATCACGAATTCAAGGTTTCGAGGTACGGCAGGCGGCTGCCGGACACAAGGTGGATGCCAGAATGCGCAGCGGTCTTAAAGTGAGCGGAGGAAAGCGCTCCCCGGCGGCGGCCTATGGGCTGATTTTCGCGCTCTCGCTCACGCTCGGCGGCTGTCTCGGCGAAACGTTCCAGCGCGGCTATGTGCTGCCCGAAGGCGCGCTCGAGCAAATCCGGCTGGGTGCGTCGCAGGAACAGGTGCTGATCGTACTCGGCACCCCCTCGACGGTCGCCACCGTCTCAGGCGAAGCGTTCTATTACATCTCGCAGCGCGCCGAGCGGTCACTGTCGTTCATGCCGACCCATGTCACCGATCAGCGCGTGATCGCCGTCTATTTCGACCGCGATCGCCGGGTTCAACGGGTCGCCGCCTACGGCATCAAGGACGGCAAGGTGTTCGATTTCGTCAGCCGCACCACGCCGACCGCCGGATCCGACTATAACCTCATTCAGAGTTTGCTCCACACCCTGGAAAACAGCCGCATCGGCGTTCCGGGCTTGTGATACCGGCAACTTTGCGAAGCGAGGGCATTCCCGCTCGCTTTAGCGCCGTTGGCCACGGTCAGTGCGCGAGCACGGCCAGCAATAACAGCGCGACGATGTTGGTGATCTTGATCATCGGATTGACCGCCGGGCCGGCGGTGTCCTTGTAAGGATCGCCGACGGTATCGCCGGTCACGGCCGCCTTGTGAGCGTCGGAGCCCTTGCCGCCGTAATGGCCATCCTCGATGTACTTCTTGGCGTTGTCCCAAGCGCCGCCGCCGGAGGTCATCGAAATCGCCACGAACAGGCCGGTCACAATGACGCCGAGCAACATCGCGCCAAGCGCCGAGAACGCCGCCGATTTGCCCGCGGCGCCGCCGCCGGCGATGAAGTAGATGATGAAATAGCCGACGATCGGCGACAGCACCGGCAACAGCGACGGTATGATCATCTCCTTGATCGCGGCGCGGGTGAGCATATCGACGGCACGGCCGTAATCCGGCTTGTCCCTGCCCTGCATGATGCCGGGCTTCTCGCGGAACTGCCGCCGCACCTCTTCGACGATCGAGGCCGCGGCGCGGCCGACCGCAGTCATGCCCATGGCGCCGAACAGATACGGCAACATGCCGCCGAATAGGAGACCCGCAACGACGTACGGATTAACCAGGGAAAAGTCGGGCACGACGCCCTGGAAATATGGATGCTTGTCCGCGCCGGCGATGAAGAATTTGAGGTCCTGGTTGTAGGCGGCAAACAACACCAGGGCGCCGAGTCCGGCCGAGCCGATGGCGTAGCCCTTGGTCACCGCCTTGGTGGTGTTGCCGACGGCGTCGAGCGCATCGGTCGACTTGCGCACCTCTTTCGGCAACCCGGCCATTTCGGCAATGCCGCCGGCGTTGTCGGTCACCGGGCCGAACGCATCGAGCGCGACCACGATGCCGGCAAGCGCCAGCATCGTCGTCACCGCAATCGCGATGCCGAACAGGCCGGCGAGGTTATAGCTGACCAGGATGCCGGCGATGATGACCAGCGCCGGAAGCGCGGTTGCTTCCATCGACACGGCCAGGCCCTGAATCACGTTGGTGCCGTGGCCGGTCACCGAGGCCTGGGCGATCGAGTGCACCGGCCGATACTCGGTCCCGGTATAGTACTCGGTGATCACGATGATCAGCGCGGTCACGACCAGGCCGGCAATGCCGCAATAGAACAGCTGCGCGCCGGAATAGTTGACGCCGGCAAGCGGACCGAAGCCGATGAGATAGTGGGTCACCCCGGCGATGCCGATGAGCGACAGGATCGCGGTCGCGATCATGCCCTTGTAGAGCGCGCCCATGATCGATTGGGTGGCGCCAAGCCGCACGAAGAACGTGCCGATGATCGAGGCGATGATGCAAATCCCGCCGATGGCAAGCGGGTACGTCATCATCCGCGTCACCATCTCGGCGGAAACCGCACCGAAGAAGATGGCGGCGAGCACCATGGTCGCGACTGTGGTCACCGCATAGGTCTCGAACAGGTCGGCGGCCATGCCGGCGCAATCGCCGACATTGTCGCCGACATTGTCGGCAATGGTGGCGGGATTACGCGGATCGTCTTCCGGTATGCCGGCCTCGACCTTGCCGACGAGGTCGCCGCCGACGTCGGCGCCCTTGGTGAAAATGCCGCCGCCCAATCGCGCGAAGATCGAGATCAGCGAGGCGCCGAAGCCGAGCGCCACCATCGAATCGACCACCGTGCGGTCGTTCGGCGCCAGATGCAGGCCGCCGATCAGGAAGGCGAAATAAAGCGTCACCCCAAGGAGCGCCAGGCCGGCCACCAGAAGTCCGGTGATCGCGCCGGCCCGGAATGCAAGTTCGAGCCCGCCGGCCAGCGAGCCGATGGCGGCCTGCGCGGTGCGCACATTGGCGCGGACCGACACGTTCATGCCGATGAAGCCCGCGGCGCCGGACAGAATGGCGCCGACCGCAAAGCCGATGCCGACCAGCCAGCCGAGTAAATAGCTGACGATCACGAAGATCACCACGCCGACGATGGCGATGGTAGTGTATTGCCGCCGCAGATAGGCCTGCGCGCCCTCGCGGATCGCCGCCGCGATCTCCTGCATCTTTTCATTGCCGGGATCGGCCCGCATCACCGAACTTGTGGCCCAAATGGCGTAGATCAGCGCAAGAACGCCGCAGAGAACGATGAGCCACAACGTCGTCATGAAAGAACCCCGGTTGATGGGAGCCAGAGGTCAAACCCGGCCCGAAAGGAAAGCCTTCGCGCGAAAGATTCAGGCCCCCGGCGCAGGCTGGCGCGGACATGCCATAATTGGCCGGGCGGCGCAACGGCGGCGAGCCGGCAATACGGTATCGCCCTAATAGAGATTGTTCAGGTAGCCGTCGGCAACGACCGCTTCAGCCTGCTCGACGGTCACCTGAGCCGGCTTGGTCTGTTCGACGATCATGCGCCCCAGCGAAGGAAACGACCGCTTGTCGACGCGATAGTCGTCCTGCCAAAGCCGGGAGCGCTTGAGCGCCTTGCCGCAGTGGAGGAACGCCTCCCGGACGGTGACCAGAATGATCAGCCGCGGCTCGCGGCCGTTGACGGCGGCGGCAGCGAGCAGCCCCGGCTCGCGAGACAGCCGCGCCGTGCCGTTGATGCGCAGCGTTTCGTCGATGCCGGGAATGAAGAACAATAGCCCGACCTCAGCATCGGCGACGATGTTTGACATCGTGTCGAGGCGATTGTTGCCCGGGCGGTCCGGAATGGCGATCGTGCGATCGTCCAGCACCCGGGCGAAACCCGGCGCATCGCCGCGTGGACTCACATCGGTGCCGCGCCCGAGACGGGTGGAGCCGATGACGGCAAATGGCGAATGGGCGAGAAAATTACGGCAATGGGCATCGAGCCGGTCGAGTTGCTTGAGAACCGCTAGCTCCATCGGCGCCTGGTAGAGTCCGCGCAGCGCTGTTTCATCGCTTACCGCATTTGTGCTCGCGGTCCGATCATCCATTCGATTCTCCTTTGGCAACTAGGCTAGAAACGCCCGGGTATCTTAAAGGGCAGAGAGAAGCTAGCGAAGGCCGCACCGTTTGCCTTCCAGCGCTCTCCGCCGCGCAAAACCATCGCTGAACTGGCGTGCCAGTTCAACAGAACCTTTCGATTCAAGGCGCAAGACGCCGTGCCTGATGGCTGGCTTTGGCCGCTTTAGACTGGTTAAATCCGCGCCGGCGCGGTCAGTCCCGAGGCGGCGAATTTCTCGGTCGCTTCCTTGTAGGCCCGGTCATAGACGCCCTTGCGCTCAACGAAGAAGTGGAAAAATCCGGCGGGTGTCTCGGGCGCGATCTCGATCAAGTCCACCTTTTTGTAGGGCGGACCGAGCTTGCCCGCGGCGACGAGGCCGTTGATCTGATTGAGTGCGTCGACCTCGGCCTTGAAGCCGACCGAGAACCACATTTCGGTTTGCCAATCCTGAACTTCGAAGTAGTTGCTCGGGGCCTTGCCGCGCCAGCCTTGCGCCAACGGCCTCGCCACAAAGACGCGATCGAAGGTGTGCAGCTCCGAGACAATGCACGCCCGGAAGTAAGCGCCGTCCATAAGATGCGGCTGCGGCAGACGATCGAAGCCATAGAGCGAAAGCCAGAGCGCCGCCTGCACGGCCTTTGCCGTAATGGGTTCAAGCGCGAGTTCGGCCGTGTCCGATGCGCCGTGATGGCGGCTTGACGACTTGGTCGCGTGCGGATTGGACCGCTGGCCGGCCCACAGGCTCCTCGCCTTGTCATTTCCGAACAGGACAGCCTGCCCGGTTTCCAGATTGTAAGCGTTGAAGACAATCCCGATTTCACGGTTTTTGATCCGCGCCCGGTTGAAGGCGTCGGCGATGTCCGCAAATTCGGCGGCACTGCGCGTCGGTACGTAAACCTGAGCCGGCAGAAGGCGATCGAACAGCGCTGCGATCGGATGCTGTTTAGGCGATGGCGGCATGAACCAGCGGCCGATCATTTCCAGGTAGGCCGGCCGGAAAACTCCGGGATCGCCGGAGAACAGCACGCCGAATTGCGCCAGCGTATTGTGTGCAAGCTCGGGGTCGACCAGCGACTTTTCGAGATCCTTGCCTTGCAGCCAGTCGGCGACGACAACGATCTGTCCGCTGGTCGCCGTGACCAGATCCGGGATGATCCCGCATTTGCTGGCGGCGGCAAGAAATCCGGCACCGTGGGCATTGAAGCCGCCAAGGCCTGCGAGCGCGAACGCGGTGGTGGTCGTTGCCGGGTCGGTCAAGACAGTCACCCAATGGATCGCGCCTGATTAAGCGCTCTGTTGAAAGTCGATGTGACAGGCAGTCTTAGGTAGTTTTATACCAGTCACACGCGCCTTGCGAGTGCGGAATGACTTGCTGCAGCGTCCCCGAATCAAGTTTCCCTGCCGCCGGGAGTTCCGGGGAAAGGTGCGTCTCACACCGGATTGAGCCGGCGCGCGAACGTGCCCCAGGCCAGCAGCACGGCGGCGACAATGACCACCGGAAAGACCACTTCGGTGACCGCCGTCCAGCCATAACGCGTAAGCAGCGCTCCGGATGAGAACGAGGCAAGAGCCATTGCGCCGAATATCAGAAAGTCGTTGAACGCCTGCACCTTGTTGCGCTCGCGCGGGCCATGGCATTCGGTAATGAGCGTCGTCGCACTGATGAAGGCAAAGTTCCAGCCGACGCCGAGCAGCATCAGCGCCACCCAGAAATTCCACAAGCCGATCCCGAGGAACCCGACCAAAGCAGCGGCCAGAATCAACGACAGGCCGCTCGCCATGATCGTGCGCAATCCAAGCCGCGCGATCAATGCGCCGGTGAAGAAGCTCGGCGCGTACATGCCGAGCACATGCCACTGAATGCCGAGCGCCGCCTCGCCGACCGAGTGATTGCACATCACCATGGCGAGCGGCGCCGAGGTCATCAGCAGATTCATCGTGCCGAAGCTGGCCAGACCGCAGCCGACCGCGACGATGAATTGCGGCTTGCGGATGATCTCGGCAAGCGGCCGCCCGTCTGCGAACGTCCGAACCGTGGGCGGGCGCGGAATTCTGAGAAACGTCAGCACCACGGCGGCAAGGACCGCGCACGCCGCCTGCGCCAAATATGTCCCCGCGAACAGATAGGCCGGCCAGACGTCCTTGGTGAAAATGACAAGCTGCGGCCCGATCACGGCGGCAAAGATGCCGCCGGCAAGGACCCAGGATATCGCCTTGGCGCGGAAATGGATGCTCGCGGTATCGGCGGCGGCAAACCGATAGGATTGATGCGCTGCGGCATAGAGGCCGGCGCATAGCGTGCCGAACAGCAACAGCAAGAACGATCCCGACAGCATGGCCAGGCACGAGACCAAGCCTGACAGCACGCCCAGAGCCGAGCCGACCTGCAGCGCGAAGCGCCGGCCGAACGCTTTGGCCAACATCCCAACCGGCAGCGTGCCGAGCCACATGCCGACGACCATGACGCTGATCGGCAGCGTCGCCAGCATCGGGTCGGGCGCCAGCATCGATCCGGCGATGCCGCCGGTCGCCACCACCACGGTATTATTGCCGCCGGCCAACGCCTGCGCCACGGCCAGCACCAGAGCATTGCGGGCGGCTAGCCGGTCGTCGGTGATCTCGATTGCCGTGTCGGCTAGGGCCGTCATCGTCGAAGTTCCGTGGTCCGCGGCCCTTCTAGCGTGCGGACCGGCTCGGAACTAGCGGAAATGACGGTTGGCGGGGACCGGACGTCCGCGCCTGTCCTGCAACGACGCCTGGTCCCTTGAGCTACTTTTGAGGGACAGGTTTCGACTCTGGATCGGGAAGCCAGTTTGCATCCAATACCCGCCTGGCGACTTCTTGATCGATATGCGGGAGGATTTCCTTATTGAAAGCTCTGAACAGAGTTGCGTATTCAAATGAGCAGCCTCGCTTTTCGTTCGCTGGAAAATAACGGGCGAGATCAGCATATTGCACCGGGTCGGCGCCGATGGCGAGACACAAGAGATTGTAGAAGCGCTCTTGGGGCAGACCGTGAGCGCCGGCAAAATCGGCTAACCGCGTCCGCACCACCGGATTCTTTTGATAATCGCCCAGATACGCCCTCCAGGCCCAGGCGGCGCCGCCAATCAGACGCCGCGCCTGACCGTTGCCAAATTGCAGCATGATGTATGTCGCAAAGTTATCGGCAGCGTCTTCCGGGTGTCCAAATATTGGCAGGTCAAAGATATCGAATATCGCATGTCCCACTTCATGCAGCGTAACCCAAACAAACTGTCCGACTGCTGCGTCCGCCGGCGTGACCCCGCCGGGCGTCGTGTCCTTCGGCAAGGAGTCCAAGATGTTCTTCAAATATTCGTAACAGATGATGACGGTTGGCTTGGCGTTTTCTCGCGTGTACCGGCAATTCACTACCCCGCATTCAGCCGTCTTGATCGTCAGCTCTTGTGGCAGGCGAAACGGACTTAATATTTCCTGGATCTTCTCCAGGGCCCTGCGATCCCGCAAGAGATCATAGAGCCGCTGAAAAGCGGGATTTTTGGGCGCAACATAGGCGATCGAAACTCGATTTGGCTGATCGACTTGCGCGGCGGTTGTTTGCGCCCGAGCGACCGGCGCGTTGAGCAGAACCAATGCAAATCCAATGATTCCACCGAAACGGATTGTTGTCTGCCATTGGAAACTGCTCATCGGGGTCTCTTAAGATTGAAACACACCTGGCATCTTTCACGTGCCTGAGCGCTACCGAATACCCGCTAATTTCCCTCTTTGAATGATCTGAGACAAATCTCATCGTCGTCGCGGAAGGTTCGTTGAAGGACGAAGAGATCAGCCGACTGCCCGCAACGCTGGCTTCAGCGCGCGCGAAGGCCCTTATTGCAACGCTATCGTCATGCCAGCCAAACCAATGGAGACCTGAAAGCCGGCCTGCGCTCCGTGAACGTGCAGGATGACGCCTTTTTCGTTCTGCAGCGTTGCAACTTGTGCACCGCCGACAAATGCGGCCCCAGCCCCTGCCGCCCCGTAAGTGCCAGCGATGTCCGCAGGGCTTCGCAAATTGGAGGCTGTGCCGACCAGATTTACGGCCGCGATTCCAAGGCTTCCAAGGCCAATACCGCCGATGCTCAGTCGGTATGTTCTTCCCTGGTACGTCAATGTCCCGCTACCACCGCCAACGCCGACGATGAAGCCTGCTTTGACGATCTTAAGATGGACCGTGCCAGTTTGAGCATGAGACCGCGTGGACGCTCCCGCCAAAATCGCCACAGCCGCTACAACGACAGCAATGAGTTTGATTGCCCGAATAAAACGTAGCATCATCATTATCCCCCTCTAACCTCATAGGCGCGCGCCCTGAGCATTACCAAAAACACTTTACGTTAATCCTGGCAGGCCCACCAGCCTTGATCTGAATCAATTTACAGGTAGCGACTACGAAAGGGCCCATGAAAGCAGCTAAGGAAGCCCGGCACTCCAGGGCCGGTCAGAATTGCGCGGGAACAAACTTCCTGCCCTGCAGCGACGCCTGGTCGTCATATCCGCCCTTGGTGGATCGTTTTGGCAGTTTGACCTTCGGCCGCGGTACTTTCCTACATGGAAGAAGCTTGAGGATGTGAATCTCACGGGGCGACGTTCACGACCATGTTGTGCAGCTGTTACTCGCGCCCCGGTCGCCATGCTTCAATCTGATAGCGGTCTGTCAGCCCGAACTCCTTCTTCAAGGCAGCCAGCAACCTCAATGATCTCTTCTCGTCTGCTTCGGAATTTGCCTGACGCGCAAGCGTTGCATCAACGCTGCCTTGAAAGGCCGCGATAACCAATGAGTATAATTCCGCGCTGCCCATGAAATGACGACCGGCTATCTCCCTTGTGCGCTTACCGAGTTGATCAGGAGGCATGTCGCCTTGGAAGTATCGCTTGAGGAGTTCCGCTATCAGCGCCCGTTTGGTGCTGCGTCGCCGGCGATAGCGAGCGAGGCAAATGGACACGAGGATTACGACGAGAACCGCTCCCCAAACGATGCCACTGAATGTATCGCTGTCCATTGGACCCGCCTTCACGCTGCCAGGTTGTTCAGTGGTGGCTCATAGGCTTGATCCCGCATAGCCGCGCAATGGCCGGCGCTGGTGCTGAACGCTGAATCAGAATTTCTCGGGAACAAAGCTTCGTCCCCGCAACGTTGCCTGGTCGTCGTATTTGTTCCGGGTGGATCGTTTTGGCAGTTTGACCTTGGGGCGCGATACTTTCTTATAGGGAATGAGTTCGAGGATCTGAGCGATGCAATTTAGGCGGGCCCGCCTTTTATCGTCCGACCTCACAATATGCCAGGATGCATAGTCGACGTCGCTGGCCTTCAACATGGCATCGCGCGCTCGCGAATAATCGTACCAGCGCTCGAACGATTCCAGGTCCATCGGACTTAACTTCCACTGGCGAAACGGATCGTTGATGCGGGCAAGAAAGCGCCGCTCCTGTTCTTCTTGCCCGACCTCCAGCCAGAATTTGATCAGAATGATACCGGCGTCGGTTATGTATTTCTCGATTTCCGGACAGAGGCTCAGAAAGCGCTCCACCTCCTGCTTGCTGGCAAATCCCATGACATTTTCAACGCCGGCCCGGTTGTACCAGCTGCGGTCGAAGATGACGATTTCGCCCGCTGCGGGGAACTGTTCGATGTAGCGCTGAACATACATTTGCGTTTTTTGACGATCGGACGGCGCCGGCAGCGCGATCACCCGGAAGACGCGCGGACTCACTCTTTCGGTGATGGCCTTGATCGCTCCGCCCTTGCCGGCGGCGTCGCGGCCTTCGAACAGAATGATGACGCGCTGCCCCTTCGCTTTCACCCAATCCTGCACGTAACAAAGCTCGATCTGGAGCTTGCGCAGCTGCTTTTCATAAGCCTTTCGCTTCATCTCGCCGTTGCCGGCCTTTTCGACTTGCGCCATGTGACCTAGCTCCCGAAAATAACGCGCCGGAACCGGCTCATCGCGACGGCGAAGTAGACCGAGCCGATAATCAGCATCGCCAGCAGCGGCCGCCAGACCAGCGAGAGATCGGCGCCACGAAACAGCACCGCCTGAGCAAAGGCGACGAAGTGCGGGGTCGGGCTGATGGTCTTCATGACATACTGGAGCCAGACCGGCATGCTCTCCATCGGCGTGCTGCTGCCCGAAAGCAGTTGCGTGACCATCAGCACCGGCATCGCCAGCAGCCCGAACTGCCCCATCGTCGTTGCGAGCGTGCCGAGCAGGATACCGAGCGCCGCCACCACCAGCGCGTAAAGCGCCGCGCCGAGGAGAAAAAGAAGAATCGATCCGGTGATCGGAGCGCCGATCCACAGATGGACCACGAATTGCAGCGACAGCATTGCCGCCACCAGGATCACGAGGCCGTTGGCGAACATCTTCGCCAGCATGATTTCCGCCGGCACGACCGGCATGACCAAAAGATGTTCGACCGTGCCCTGCTCGCGCTCGCGGATCAGCGCGGCGCCGGTGAGGATCACGGTCAAGAGCGTGATCTGGTTGATGACCTGGGTCATCGCCGAAAACCAGGCGGTCTTCAGGTTCGGGTTGAACTTCGCGCGAACGACGAGATTTAGCGGGTCGCTTAACGGGTCGCCGCGTTTATGGATGAAATTCTGAACCTCATTGAATATGGCGGTCCGCAGGTAGCTGGCGCCATTGCCGGCCTGGGCCACTGCCGTGGCGTCGACGTTGATTTGAATCTCGGTCTTTCGCTGGGCGAGAACATTGGCCTGGAAGGTGGGCGGAATCTCGACGACGAATAAAAGCTCGCCCTTGTCCATTTTCGCGTCGATTTCGGACGCCTTGATCTGCACGGCCGGCTGGAATGTCGGCCGGACGAGCCCGTCGGCGATCTCCCTCGAAAGGTCCGAACCGTCCTCGTCCACAATCCCAACGGAGAGATTGGTCGCTTCAGTCACCGCACCGGTCGCGACCGTATTGACCGAAATGCTGAAAGCGTAGGCGACAAGGATAAGCATTGTCGGGTCCGACCGGATGCTTCTTAGTTCCTTGACCACGAGTCGCAGGATGTTGAAAATATGATCACGCAGCGTCGGCGGTCTTGCCTTGGCCAATTGGGGAGCGGATTCCGTGCGGGGCGAGGACACGTTACGCCTCCTGCTTGCGAAGGAGCACGAGCGACAGCACGAGATAGGCCAGCGCGATGACAGCGATCGCAACGATGTTTCGCCAAAGGTCGGTCATGCCAAGCGCCTTGGCGAAAACCCCGACGGTGACCGGCTGGTACCAGGCCGACGGGAACGTCAGGCCGATAAATTTTGCTCCGCCCGAAAGTGAAGACACCGGCGCGAACAGTCCCGAGAAATTCACGGCGGGAACAATCGAAAGGATCGCCGTCGCAAACACCGCCGCGACCTGGGTGCGGGTGAAGGACGATATCAACTGGCCGAAACCGGTTGTCGACACGACGTAAACGATCGTTCCGATCAGCAGTGTTAGAAACGAGCCCTTGAGCGGCACGGCGAACAAGAAAATCGCCATCAAGAACAAGAAAACGAAATTCACCATGGCGACCGCGGCGTAAGGGAGCTGCTTGCCGAGCAGAAACTCGAGCCTGGTAATGGGAGTGGAGCGGAAATTGGCAATGGAGCCGGTTTCCTTCTCCCGCACGACCGCGATCGCCGACATAATGGCGGGGATCAGACACAGCATGAGCATGAATACGCTCGGCACCATGGCGTTGACGCTGAGGAAGGCCTGGTTGTAGCGAAAGCGCGTCTCGATATCGTCGTCGCTCCAGGCATTCGGGCTTCCCGCGCGCCGCAATTGCTTCTGGAGCTCCTCGCCCTGCTTCCTGACGACGCCGGTGACATAACTTCTCGCGGTTTCCCCGCGGAACGTCATGGCGCCGTCGACCGACGCATCGACCTCGGGCCGCGAGCCGTTCAGCAAATCGCGGCCAAACCCGCTGGGGACTTCGATGACGATTTGCGTGTCGCCGCTTCTCAGGCGCCGCTCACCCCCTGGCGCCGAGGTGATCGGCGGCTGCACCGAGAAATACCGCGAGCCGGAAAAGCCGTCGAGCAGTTGCCGGCTCTCCGGCGTGTTGTCCTGATCGAACATCGCCGTCTGCAGGTTTTCGATGTCGAAGGAGATGCCGTATCCGAAGGCCAGCATCAGGATGATGGGGCCAAAGACGGCGAAGGCGAGCCGGATCGGATCGCGCAACAGCTCAACGGTCTCGCGGCGCGCATAGGCCCACAGGCGGGCCACATCGAACCGCCTTGGCGTACGTACCGGTTCCGCCTCGATCGGCGCCGCTGCGGGCGCCGGCGCTTCGACCTTCTTCGAGCGGTCGATGCCGGCCGCGTCGGCGAGATAGCCGACGAAGGTGTCTTCCAGCGAGTCGCTGCCGCGCTCCTTGACCAGATCGAGCGGCGCGCCGACCGCCAGCACCTTGCCGGCATGCATCAGCGAGATGCGGTCGCAGCGCTCCGCCTCGTTCATGAAGTGAGTCGAAAGAAAGATCGTGACGCCGTCGTCGCGCGAGAGATCGATCAAGGTGCGCCAAAACGCATCGCGCGCGATCGGATCGACGCCGGAAGTCGGCTCGTCGAGGATGAGAATGGCCGGCTCGTGCAGCACCGCCACCGCCAGTTGCAGTCGCTGCTTGATGCCGAGCGGCAGGCTCTCGGGTTTGGCATTGGCGACAGTTGCCAGATCGTAGCGTTTCAGAAGCTCCTGGATGCGGCCTTCGACCTTGTCGGGGGGTAAATGATAGAGCGCTGCGTGCAGATCGAGATTCTGCCGGACGGTAAGCTCGCTGTAGAGGGAAAACGCCTGCGTCATGTAACCGACGTTGCGGCGCATTTCCATGTCGTCCGATCCCATCGGGCTGCCAAACAGCTTCGCCCACCCGTCAGTCGCGGGCAGGAAGCCGGTCAACATCTTCATCGTGGTGGATTTGCCGCAGCCGTTGGAGCCGAGGAAACCGAAGATTTCGCCCGGCGCGATCTTGAAGTTGACGTGATCCACGGCGACGAAATCGCCGAACCGCCGGGTCAGTCCTTCGGCTTCGATCGCCGGCACTTCGTCCGCCGAAGCAACCCGCGGCCGCACAATCACCTTTTGATGCAGCACACGCTTTTCCTCCGGCATCAATGCGATAAACGCATCGTCGAGCGTGGGTTCTCCCGTCTTTTCCAGCAGCTCCTTCAGCGTGCCGTCAGCGATGATCTTGCCGTCATCCATCGCCATCAGCCAATCGAAGCGCTGTGCTTCGTCCATGTAGGCTGTCGCTACCACGACGCTCATTTGCGGGCGCCGCGCCCGGATCGTGTTGATGAGGTCCCAGAATTGTCCCCGCGACAATGGGTCGACGCCGGTGGTGGGCTCGTCCAATATGAGCAAATCCGGATCGTTGATGAGCGCACAGCAAAGGCTGAGCTTCTGCTTCATTCCGCCGGACAGCTTGCCGGCCGGGCGGGCCTCGAACGGATCGAGTGCCGTAGCGGTCAGGAGCTCGGTGATGCGGGCGCGCCGCTCGGACGCTGGTTGGCCGAACAAGCGGCCGAAGAAGTCGATGTTCTCGAAGACGCTGAGCGTCGGATAGAGATTGCGGCCAAGGCCTTGCGGCATATAGGCAACGCGCGCGCGGAGGGTTTTGAGGTGAGCGGCGTTGGCGAGGCTGCCGTCGAACACGACAACCTGTCCGCTCTGGATAGTGCGTACGCCCGAAATCAGCGCCAACAAAGTGGACTTGCCGACCCCGTCAGGCCCGATCACCCCCACCATCTTGCGTGCGGGGATTTCAATCGTGACGTCGTCGAGCGCGACCGTCGTGCCATAACGGTGCGAGACATTGGTGACTCGAGCGACAACGGCGTCGGTCATTGCGGCAGCTTGATTTGAAGGTCTTCCGGCCACGCCGGCGCGGCATTCGTGCGTACGATCCCGATGCCTCGTACGCCCGTCTTTACCCTCCGTGAGAACTGTTTCAGAAGGTCGGCATCCAGTCTGAGCTTGACGCGAAACATCAACTTTTCGCGTTCCTCGGGGGTCTCTACGGTCTTGGGCGTGAACTGCGCGTCGGCGGCAACAAAACTCACCGAGGCGGGAATGACGTATTGAGGCACCGGATCCAATACGATGCGGGCTTCACTGCCGATTTCGAGCCTGCCGGCGGTCGCGGCCGGCAGGAAGATCGTCATGTAGACGTCCTGGAGGTCGAGAATGGTCAGGATTTTTCCGCCGGCGGCGACAACTTCGCCGTTCCGAGCGAGCTGGTATTGCACCCGTCCTGTTCGCGGCGAAACGAGAACCAGGTCGTGCAACACGGATTCGATGCGTTCGACCTCGGCTTGCGCGCTCTTGATGGCCGCATCGGCCTGGTCGCGCTGAGCGGTCGCTCCCACGACGCTGGCCTGGGCCCCTTCGTAATTACGCTGGCGCTGATCGAAAGTCTGTTGGGTGATGATCTGCTTTCCGATGAGTTCCTGACCGCGTTCGAAATCGGACTTGGCCGCCGCCAACGCGGCGTTACGCTGGTCGATGAGCGACGCCGCCTCAGCCATCGCCTGCTTGGCGCGCTCCACGTTCGATTGCGCGGCACGCAGCTGGGCTTCGTATTCCGGCGAGGACACGCGGCCGACGACCTGTCCGGCCTTGACCTCGCTGCCTTCTTCCACGGTGATATCCGTCAGCCGGCCCGGGTATTTCGCGGCGACGTCGACCTGGATGGCCTCGATGCGGCCATTGGTCTTTACAATGCCCTCCGGCATGGTCTTGCCGGTCAGCCGGTCGAGCAGACTGCGCACCTTCGACTTCGCCTGCGCGGTGGGCGACAGCAGGCCGCCAAGCCACTGATGCGTAGAGACCGGGAGCGGCGAGCTGCCGGCAACGAACATGAACACAAGCACAATGCCGACAAGAAAGCGGATATTCATTGCTGGTGCCCTTCGAATGCTCTGAGAGACGACTGTCGAATGCGTGAGAGTATTGCAGCACAGCCCCGGCGCGCCTAGTCCTTCCTTGACCCAGATCAATCAGGCGAAGCGCGTATCTAGGAATTTTATCGGGACCGCATCGCCTCGATCAAGCTGCGAGAAGCGAAAACGTGTGCCGCGCGATCATAAGTTCCTCATCGGTCGGAACTACATAGAGCCCGACCGTGCCCTGCGGCTTCGATATCAGCGATGCCCCCATCGCATTGGCCGTCGAATCAAAAACAGCGCCGAGCCAAGCGAGCTTCTCGGCTACCCGTTCGCGGATCGGGGCCGCATTCTCGCCGATGCCGGCAGTGAACACAAACGCGTCGAGTCCGCCAAGCGCGGCGGCCAGCATTCCGGCATAGAGTCCAATGCGATAGACAAGATGGTCGATTGCGAGCGTCGCGGCGGGAGAAGCACTTGCCTCCAACTCACGCATGTCGTTGCTGAGGCCGGACATCCCTTTAAGGCCGCTTTCGCGATAGAGCAGATTTTCAACCCCCCTCGGGGTCATTCCTTTCTCGGTGATCATGTAAAGCAGCACACCGGGATCGATTTGCCCCGGTCGCGTGCCCATCGGCAGACCGTCAAGGGCGGTAAAGCCCATCGTGCTTTCGACGCTACGTCCATCGGAGAGCGCACACATTGAAGCGCCGCTGCCGAGGTGCGCGACGATCACACGCCCCTTAGCGATTTCCGGCGCGAGCTGGCGCAGGCGCCCGGCAATATACTCGTACGATAGCCCATGGAATCCGTATCGCCTGACACCCTCGCGATAAAAGCGTTCGGGGATCGCGTAGTGATCCGCGACGGCGGCATGCGTGCGATGAAACGCCGTGTCGAAGCAAGCAACCTGAACCAGCTCGGGGCGATTTAACAGCAGTAAGTGAATCGGTGCGAGGTTATTGGGTTGATGGAGCGGCGCCAGTGGGCTGTACCGTTCCAGGCGCGCTAGCACGCTTCGATCAACGACGACGGGCCGATCGTAGTCCGGACCGCCGTGAACAACCCGATGGCCCACGGCGACCAGCTGCACGGTCTGGGTTTCCCGCAACCAATCTGCGGTTGTCGCCATCGCGACCGAAACGTCGGCAATCTCATGCGATGCATACGATCTGTCGACGAGCAGCGATCCTTCGCGCGTTTCCGCCCGCAACCGCGGCTGCGTCCCGATGCCATCAAACTGTCCTTTGATGAGCCGGGGCGGATCGCCGCCTTCTGGAAGCCCGAATATCTGGAATTTGACGCTCGAAGAACCGGCGTTGACGACAAGAACCGCATCCATGATCGATCACGCTGCGGGAACGGCTATCGAATTCCGCCGTGCAGCGGCATAGAGCACCGCTGCCGCGCACGACGCCATTCGGCTTCGCACCGAATCCGCACGCGAGGTGAGAACGATTGGCACACGCGCACCGAGAACCAGACCCGCTGAGTTGGCCTTTGACAGATAGATCAGATTTTTCGCCAGCATGTTGCCTGCTTCGAGATCAGGCACGACCAGAATCTGCGCCCTGCCGGCGACCGGGGAATTTATGCCCTTGATCCGCGCCGCCTGCGGATCGACCGCATTGTCGAACGCCAGCGGGCCGTCCAGGATTCCTCCGGTGATTTGGCCGCGGTCGGCCATCTTGCACAACGCAGCCGCATCGATCGTCGATGGTATCTTGGACGTGACGGTTTCGACTGCGGAGAGAATGGCAACCCGCGGCGTGCCGAGCCCCAAACCGGCGAACAGATCGATGACATTCTGAACGATGTCGCGCTTAGCATCGAGATCTGGAAAGATGTTGACCGCGGCGTCGGTGATAAACAGCGTTTCGGCGTAGGTCGGTACGTCCATGATGAACGCGTGGCTTATCCGCCGCGCCGTCCGCAGGCCGGTATTTGCGGCGGTAACGGCGCGCATAAGCTCGTCGGTATGCAGGCTTCCTTTCATCAGCAATTCGCCCTGCCCTGCCCGGATCAGTTCGACCGCTTTTGCCGCGGCGGCATCGCTATGGGCGACATCGACAAGCTCGAACTCCCCGATATCGATATCGTATTCCCGCGCGACGCTGATGATCTTGGCCGCCGGCCCGACGAAAACGGGGCTGATAAGGCCGATTTTCGCTGCTTCCGTTGCACCGCGAAGCGAAGTCTCGTCGCAAGGATGCACGACAATTGCTTTTGCAGCCGGCACACTTTTCGCCTTGGCGATCAGCCCGTCGTATTTAGAGTTGGGTGCAGAACCGGCCGGTGCTGCGGAAGCTGTCGTACTAGTCCGCCCAGGCCATGCTGGCGCTAATTGTCCTGTCATCTTTCCTCACCGGCATCTGATGGAAGCGATCTCGATCACGACGCTTTTGCGTGCGGCGTCGCACGTTTGTCGGACGCGATCGCCGGATTTCTGGTCGCAGGCAATTGTCCGTCGACGCCGAATAGCTGGCCAACCCGTTGAATGCGCGCCAAGTCTTGCGCCGATTGTTCGCCCCGCGCAGTCAGCACCTGGCGGATCCCATCGAATGCCTTCTGTCGAGTATCCAGGTCGTCGGGTAGCATCGACGGAATCGCCGCCAGCCCCGCTTCCGTGTCGATCAGCAGCAAGTAAAACTGCTCCCGTACGGCCGCCTTGAATTCGGACAAGGGCGCGTCGTTAAATGCTTGCCGGATACGGCGCACTGCTTCGAAGCCGCGCTCGTCGACCGCGGCTCGGTCCATGCCCGCAAAGAGAAGCGCACGAACCACAGCCTCGCGGAGTCCGCCTGCCGACATGCGGGATTTGAGTTCAACCAGACGATTTTCCATAAGTTCGCGATGAAGCGCACTTTTAGCCGCCTTTCGCAGCGGCAGCGTCGCGGCAGGATCCACGCCTAACGCGGCCTGAAGCGTCGGCGAGCCGTAGGTTGTCGTGAACAGGCGCTCCGCCGTGGCTTCGCTGAAGTTTCGCCAGGCGTCCAGCGCCGCGACGACCTGATGGGATACATTCTCCTGCATCGCAATGAACGGATTGTCAGGAGCTGCAGGCCGTCGATTTTGCCGAACCTGCTCGGCCAGCGCCGCGATTGGCGCCATCATGGGGTTCGCATCAGCGAACAAGTCGAACTGCAGCCGCAACGGATGGAGTTGCCGCATCAGGTCCGCGACCGTGGAATTGACAACGGTTCGAACAAAAGGCTGCATGAACGTGCGATATAGCGCAAGATTGGTCTGCGACACGCGATCTACAGCAGCGAAACGATGCTCGTCTGCGATGTCGTTGCCGCCCAGGGCGCGGATGTCGTCGAGAGTTCGCGCCTCGCAGCGCATCACCCAATCGCCGCCGACCAGGTCGGGGCTGGCGGTCTTGTCGGTCTTGGCTTCGAATTTCGCCTCATAGAGACCAGGCGGCAGCGTATCGATCAGATCGATATTGCTGGAAAACTCATCGTGCTGCTTTCGCGCGACGCCGCCGGACACGAAGATGCCCAAATGACCGATCTTCTCGTAAATCGTGTAAATAATGGTCTGTCCATACGCGCGGATTTCGTCCACGTCCTGATACAGATCGAGGATCCATCCGAGCGCCTGCTGGGGCGGCGTGACGTTGTCGCCCTCGGAGCAAAAAACCACAATCGGTGAACGGATATTACGAAGATCGATTGCCAGCCCTTCCGACGTCTGGATTTTTCCGGCGGCGAGATTGTTACCGATGAACAACTCATCGACGATAAACTGAATCTCCTCGGCATTCAGGTTCACGTGACCGCCCCACCAGCGCTCGAAACCAAGGTAGCGGGGCGCTTCGGTATCGATCTTGGAGTAAAGATTGTATTGCTTGGTCCAAAGCGTATTGGCGGGGTTCTGATTTTCGAAGTTCTGCACCAGCCAGGCGCCGTCGAACTTGCCGTTGCCCAAATCGCCGGTGAATGCCGTCAGCCAGCTGCCGCCGAGGAGGCCTCCCGAGTATCGCATCGGATACTTGCCGTGAACCCCTTGCCAATATGATAGCGGCGAGCCCGCTATGATGATCGGACCGAATAAATCGGGCCGTATGGCGGCGAGCATCATGACCGCCCAACCGGCTTGGCAGTTGCCGATGACGCACGGTTTGCCATCGGCCTCTGGGTGCATTTCCGAAACTTTTTTCAGGAATAACGCTTCGGCGCGCGCGATATCCTCGATGGTCTGGCCCGGCATCGGTTCCGGCAGGAACCCGATGAAATAGCAGGCGTGGCCGGCTTTGAGTGCTACGCCGATCTCGCTGTCGGCTTTGAAGCCGCCAATACCTGGGCCGTGACCAGCGCGCGGATCGACGATGACAAACGGCCGGCGCGTCGGATCGATTTCGACATCGACCGGTGGGATAATACGCACCAGACAATAGTTCACCGGCCGGTCGAGCTGACGGCCGTCGGCAATCAGTTCCGCGTCGAAGTCCAGCACATGCGGAGCGGTCTCGGTCAAGTGCTCGCGGTATTGATTGCCCCGCTGGCGCATGACGTCCCAGAACAAAACGGTGCGCTGCGCGGCATCGATGAAGTACTCAATCGCCGGAGCAAACAGCCCAAACTGCAGCGTGACCGCGTTGACCGGCGACGGAAGAAGCTCGTGCGACTTCGGCATTGTGCTCAATCCTTCCGGTTTTCATTTTCCGCGCCAGCAGCAGACCGAATGTCGTAAAATTGCCAAGAAACTGACAAGAACAGGAACCATTGCGACGCCGACGCACGCTAAGCTCGGAAAACAACAAAACTTTGACGCAGGTCAATTTCACACGATTTGGCCTGATCGTCGGCCAGCGAAACGACTCTAGCGGCTTCTGCTTCAGCCCTCTGGGGGTTCAAACTTAAAAACGCAGCCATTCGGCTTGTGGCGCTCGCACCTCAGAGTTACTTGGGCCGGTTTTGATCTAGGTCAATACGAACGGTGGGTAGTGTCTCAAGACACTACCGAACGGTGGCACGCCAACAGAAGTTAGCTTATCATTCTGCCTGCTGATCCCTCCAGAGGGGTTTTGGAGTGTTGACGATGACGATGAGAGCCATTGCGCTTGTGTTCTTACTCTTAATGACGCAGGCGGCAATGCCGCAGACGCCAAGCTCAACGTCGTCAGCCGACCAATCAGACCTTCTCAAGCCGGAGCAGCTCGAAGCCCTGGTTTCTCCCATCGCGCTTTACCCCGACACTTTGCTCGCGGAAGTTCTCATGGCTTCGACTTATCCGCTGGAAGTGATCGAGGCCGAACGCTGGGTCCAGGACAACAAAACCCTGAAGGGCGAGCAGCTCAAAGCGGCCGTCGACAAGCAGAAATGGGACGATAGCGTAAAGTCGCTGACGGCCACGCCGGATGTGCTGGCAATGATGAGCAGCAAGCTCGACTGGACCCGGCAGCTCGGAGACGCGGTCCTGGCGCAGCAGCCGGACGTCATGGATGCCGTGCAAAAGCTCCGCACCAAGGCTCAAGCGAACAAAAAGCTCACTTCAAACAAACAGCAGACCGTATCGACACAGGAGGAGTCCGGCAAGCAGGTTATCGTCATCCAGCCGACGGATCCCAACACGGTCTATGTGCCCTATTACGATCCGGGTGTGGTCTATGGGTCTTGGCCGTACGCCGCTTATCCGCCGTATTACTTCGGCGCGCCCGGTTACATCGGCGCCGGCGTCATCGCCTCGGGGATTGCATTCGGCGCCGGCTGGGCGCTTGGCCGTTGGGCCGGCGGCGGTTGCTGCTGGGGCGGAGGAATGAACTGGGGCAACAACAACATCAACATCAACCGCAACGTCAACAATATCGGCAGCGGCAACTGGACCCACAACGCGGCGCATCGCGGCGGCGTGCGCTATAACAATGCCAACGTAGCGCAAAAATTCGGTGGCAATCGCAACGTCGGCGGCGGCGCGCAAAATCGCATGGATTTTCGCGGCAGAAGCGGGCAACAGGTGCTGCAGCCCGGTCGTGGCGGGGGCGATCGCGGCAATCTGGGCGCTGGGGGCGCGGGAGGACGGAACGCCGGTAATCGCCCCGGCGGCGGCGGCGCAGCTAATCGCCCCGGCGGTGGCGGCGCAGGTAATCGTCCGGGCGGCGGCGGCGCAGGTAATCGCCCCGGCGGCGGCGCTGCAGGCAATCGCCCGGGCGGCGGCGGTGCAGGCAATCGCCCCGGCGGCGGCAATGCATTCGGCAACGTCGGCTCCGGGAGAGCTGCGAATTTGCAGTCGAGCCGCGGCCACGCGAGCATGGGTGGCGGTGGCGGAGGAGGTTTCCGGGGTGGCGGCGGCGGCGGCGGTGGCTTCCGAGGTGGCGGCGGCGGCGGCCGCGGTGGCGGCGGAGGTCGGCGGTCCGACGTAAATCTTAAACACGACATCGTCTTCCTTGGCCGCCTTGACAACGGCATCGGCTTCTATCGCTTCACATACAACGGCGGCCGCAAACCTTACGTCGGCGTGATGGCGCAGGAGGTACAAGCAATCATGCCTGCAGCGGTCGTGCGCGGAAGCGACGGCTATTTGCGGGTTTATTACGACAAGCTCGGCTTGAAGTTCCAAACCTACGACGAGTGGATTGCGTCTGGTGCGCGAGTGCCCATCACGCCGCCGGTTGCGCACTGAACTTGGGCAAATCCGAGCGACCGGGATCGAAACACCAGCGCAGTAGCGCAATCGAGGATGCCATGGTCACAAATCGCTGCTTCAGTCGTTCCGGCCACAGACCATTCGTGGCGTTGCTGGCGTCGCTAGCCACGGCGGTTTTCTTTTGCTGCGCGATCACATCGGCCGCGGTCGCGCAGCAGGACTACACGACGCCGCAGAACGCCGTTGAGGCACTCGTCGCCGCGGCGAGAAGTGGCGACCAAAAGGCTTTACTCGTGGTGCTCGGCCGCCATGGTGAGGACATCATCTCGTCCGGCGACAAGGTTGCCGATGATGCCGCGCGCGCACGGTTTGTCGCTTCTTATGACGCCAAGCATCAGATAACGATGCAGGGCGACCGCAAGGCAATCCTGGTAATCGGTGATGACGACTATCCATTCCCGATCCCGCTTCTGCGGGTCAAAGGCGAGTGGTCATTCGATACCGAAGCCGGAAGCCGTGAAATCCTTTATCGGCGGATCGGTCGCAACGAGCTCGACACCATCCAGGTTTGCCTCGCCTATGTGGATGCGCAAATCGAATACGCCGGCAAGGAGCGTGCTGGCGCGGGCGTCGGGGTCTACGCTCGGCGCTTCATCAGCGAGGCGGGCAAGAAGAATGGGCTGTATTGGCCGACGGGCCCCGGCGAGGAGCAAAGCCCGCTCGGCGAGCTCTTCGCCGAGGCATCGAGCCAGGGCTATCGCCCGGGTCAAGGCCGTTCGCCGTATCACGGCTACTACTACAAGATCCTGACCAAACAGGGCCCGGCGGCGCCGGGTGGCGCGGCCGACTATATCGTGGACGGCAAGATGATTGGCGGCTTTGCGCTGGTTGCCTATCCGGCCGAATATCGCAACTCAGGCGTTATGACCTTCATCGTCAACCACGCTGGTACGGTGTTCCAGAAAGACCTCGGGCCAAATACTGCCGACATTGCCGAAGCCATGACGGCGTTCAATCCTGACTCAACCTGGCGAAAAGTCGAGGTGGCAGACACGACAAATTGACGTGCCGCGAACTTTGCTTCTGCGCTCCCTCAGCACGGTAACGTTATGAGAAGAACTTTGGCGGTCTTCGTACCCAACTGCGGCGATCCGTGAACATGAAACCCACCGTGCCGGGCACCCTTCTTCAAGGCAAAAGGGGCCTCATCGTTGGCATCGCCAACGAAAATTCGATCGCTTGGGGTTGCGCCAAGGCATTCCGCGCATTCGGTGCTGAGCTGGCCGTAACATATCTCAATGATAAGGCGCGGAAATACGTCGAGCCGCTTGCCGGCGAAGTCGAGGCGCAGATCGTCATGCCGCTCGACGCGCGCATGCCCGGCCAAATGGAAGCGGTTTTCGAGCGCATCGCTCAGAGCTGGGGGAAACTCGATTTCGTGGTCCACTCTATTGCCTTCTCTCCAAAGGACGCCCTTGGAGGGCGCGTAGTCGACGTTTCGCGAGAGGGTTTTCTGACGACCATGGAGGTGTCCTGCTGGACGTTTATTCGCATGGCGCACCTTGCAGAGCCGCTCATGCGCGCGGGCGGGACACTCTTTACGATGACCTACTACGGCAGCCAGATGGTCGTTAAGAACTACAACATAATGGGTGTTGCCAAAGCCGCGCTAGAAAGCGCTGTGCGTTACATCGCCGCCGAACTGGGACCAAAAGGAATCCGCGTCCATGCCATCTCGCCGGGCCCTTTGGCGACCCGCGCCGCTTCCGGAATTCCGGAATTCGACGCGTTGCTCGACAAAGCGAAGGCGAAAGCCCCGGCGCGGCGCCTCGTCAGCATTGAGGACGTCGGCGTCGCTACTGCGTTCCTGGCGCACGACGCCGCTCGGCTTATCACCGGCGAAACACTGTACATCGACGGTGGCTATCACATCATTGATTAGGCCAGCGCCGACACCGTCAACTTCCGGCGGCTGACAGTGGTCCGCATTAGCCAAGGTGAAGGACGAAGTGCATGGTCTGCGCCTCGCGCTTTTCAGTAAACCGAAGGCCACTCTTTTCGAATACGCGCATCATAGCTGCGTTCTCCGGGAGCACTTCCGCGATCAGTTCATGAAGCCCAGCCTCGCGGGCGATGCCAGCGAGATGACGCATCAGAGCCGCACCGATTCCTTGCCCCTGATATTGGTCAACGATCGCGAATGCCACCTCCGCCTGTCCCGGATTCGAAACGATGTAACGTCCGCCGCCAACGATTACCTGCTGCCCGCCCTCTTCTAAGACCGCGACCAACGCCACGTGGCTTACAAAGTCGACATCCAGAAAAAATGATTTCTCCTGGTCGGTGAAGTGACGCTTCGCGCCGAAGAACCGGCGATAGAGCGACTGAGCGCTGGTCCGGTCGATGGCCGCCATCATGGCGTCGCGATCTTCCGGTCGAAGAGCGCGGACCTCGACGCGGCGCCCGTTCCGCAGCGTTTCAGGGGACGAATATTCGGCTATGCTTAACATCATAAGCGACGCTTGATCGCCGGCGAGACGCTTTACATCGGGGTGGCGATCGTATCATCAA
Organism: uncultured Alphaproteobacteria bacterium; assembly: GCA_963709825.1. Classification (GTDB taxonomy): domain Bacteria; phylum Pseudomonadota; class Alphaproteobacteria; order Rhizobiales; family Xanthobacteraceae; genus BOG-931. The sequence goes on along the minus strand of CAVPXZ010000022.1, from coordinate 113,203 downwards.
TTAGCCTGGCGGCGATAAGTGGCTCTGGGACCATGGTAACATCGCCGAACGCAACGACCTTGGTCCGTGTTTACCCCGTGCTTCTCACGCTCGAAGTAGCGGGCGCGATCATCATCCTTTGGCATGGCGTGCCAATCTACCGCAGTCTTCTTCAGGGAACGTTTGTTAAAGGGGCCGATCTGGCGGTTGTCGCTTGGGCCGTTGTCGGCTCATTGCTCATTCAGGTGCCTTATTGGATTTCGACCCTGAAGGTTTTCCGTTTGCTATCCGTTCCGCACCATATTTTTGCCAGCCATGCCGTGTTGTTTCTTGCGCGCTTGAATTTCGTCTTCGTCAGCGGCCTTTTCTCGGCGGTCGTCATTGTCCGCGCCGCCGACCTGGAATTTGTGCCTTGGCGGGCGGCGCTGCTCGGCGGCGTGCTGTTCTCGATGTTCTGCTTCTCAATCGAGCTGGAACGTCTCGGCAAGCTGCTCCTTGACGGCTAAAACCGCGGCCAGCCGTCGCGGGTTATCGGCCAGATAAATCGGCCAGGATAGAAATGCTGATCAGCGCGATAGGCCAGACTTGGCCCGCCCGATCTTTCATTGACTAAGATCAATTGTCCAAAGTGCGGCCTTGCTAATCTTATCGTTGTGCGGGACAGCAATGCCTCCGGCGTCTGCTTGACAAATTGGAACCCCGACATGAACGACAGTCCCGAAACGATTGCTCAAACTCGGGCCCGTCGCGCCGCAATCGTCGATTTGGTGGTGCAGATTGCCTGCCTGGCGCTGCTGCTCTACTGGGCGGTGATCCTGGTCAAGCCGTTTTTGACGATCATGGTCTGGAGCATCATTCTTGCCGTCGTTCTGTATCCGCTGTTTGATTGGATGGTCCGCAGTCTTCATATGAACCGCGTGGCGGCGGCGCTGCTGATCACTCTTGTATGCCTTGTCATTCTGTTCGGGCCGGCGGCTTGGCTCGGGCTGAGCCTGATCGAAACGGTCCGATCGCTCGCTGAGCGGCTAGGATCTGGCGATATTGCGCTGCCGCCCCCTCCCGATTCCGTGAAGGACTGGCCGCTTATTGGCGACAATCTCTATGCCTCGTGGTCTCTGGCATCGACCAACCTGAAGGCCGCCCTGGTTCAGATCGGACCTCAGCTTCGGCCGATCAGCGGCACTTTGCTGGAGCTTGCTGGCAATGCCGGGATCAGCATGCTCAAGTTCATCGTTGCGGTGGCGATCTCCGGATTTTTGCTGCTGCCGGGACCACACCTGGTCAGCTCCGCCCGTTTGGTGTTCCGACGGATTGCCGCCGGGCGTGGTGACGAGTTTGTCGATTTGATCGGCGCCACCATTCGCAATCTGGCGCGCGGCGTCATCGGCGTCTCACTTCTGCAGGCGCTGCTGGCAGGCGTCGGCCTCATTGTCGCCGGCGTTCCCGCGGCCGGCTTCCTCAGCTTCCTCATTCTGGTCCTTGGAATTATTCAAATCGACGCTCTGCTGATCATCGTGCCGCTGATCGTGTGGGGCTGGCTAAAATTCGACGTGACGACGGCGCTTATCTTCTCGGTCTACATGATCCCCGTTGGCTTGTTGAACAATCTGCTGCGCCCGTTTGTCATGGCGCACGGGCTGAAAACGCCGATGCTGGTCATTCTCATCGGCGTCATCGGCGGCATTCTGACCCATGGGGTGATCGGCCTTTTCGTCGGCCCGATCGTGCTCGCCATTGCCTGGGAGTTGTTGCGGGAGTGGACCGTCGAGGCGGCAGACCGCTGGAAAGCCGCTACTCCCGCAGCCGACAAATAGCCGCGCGCGACGACCAACCCGCAAACTGCCGTTCGCTAACGCCCACGCCGGTTTTCAAGCTGCAGAGTGACGAGTTGCGCCAGCAACGTTGCCGGATAGAGCTGACCAATCACCGCCTCGATATTGGCGAGACTGCGCGCATAGGGATGCAACGGCACGATGTCGCCGTAGCCAACCGACGTCAAAGTCACGAAGCTGAAGTAGATCAGGTTACCCGCGACGGAGAAATTGTCCTGCAACGGCTTGATGCCGATAAACGCATCGGGCACCGCAAGAGCGACAAAGCCGAACAGAGCCACGAAAATGAGCGCGATGTTAAGGTAGAGCAGCACCGCGCCGACGACGCGATGAAACGTCACAATTCCGGGCGCGAATACCGCGCGGGCGACGACAAAACCCAGCGTCAGCCCGGTCATCATCCAGGCGCTCGCATCCATGTAAATGTCGGCGACAGAGGGGTGCCAAAGGCGCAGCACGGTCGCGGCAACAATCAGCGCCACCGCGGCCAAAATCGCCGAGACCGCGATCCAGCTGGCCGACACGACGAGGACCGCGGCGACCAGCACAAACGCAAAAGCAATACCAAATTGATGGGCCGCGAAAACGCCCGCGGCCTGCATCGGCGCGACTACAAACATCAGGATAGCGAGCATGATGGTCAGCGCCGTAAGCAGCGGATCGCTGAGCCGTTCCCGCAGTCGGTTAAATCTCTCGCCCGTCGCCTTCTTCATTTCGATATCAAAACATTCATCAGGCGCGCGGAACGCGGTGCTCAAAAGTCACATTAACACTAAATCGGCGGCCGACTGTACGGCGTTGATTTGAATCAATTGAGCGACGCGTTCGCGGCGCCGGGCCGCTTTGAGAGCAAGGCATGGCCTCAGGGATTTATCTTAGGGATTTCATCTGAATTTTCGGGCGGCTTCCAAGTGACTAGGAGAATAGTGTAATCTCCATCGGGAGTGAGAGCGATGCAGAGGGATCATCATTTCGGCCGCGGTCGCATGGCTCATTGGCGCGAATACGTATAGTGCGTCTAGCGCGCCGCAAAAGTCTTTTCGTTGGCACCTGGCTGCTCAGTAGCGCGGTGATTGCCGCATGGGTGGTTTGCTTGCCGCTCTCGACCGGAACATCGGAGGCCGGTTTTGAGAGCTATTCCGTTGCGGTACGATCGACTACCAGCAACTCCGCTTTCAAAGGTGATCGGCTCGATCGCGTTGCCGCGCGGACGGAAATCGGCGCCGGTCCTGCCGGTCGCCGATCTCAACCTGCGGCACCAGGCGTGCCGGCGTCGACAAGCGAACGAAAGCTTCCGGTCGGCTGTGAGACGGCATTCGGCAAATTCGTAGCCTCTCAGAGTCTCAGCGCGCGCTGCGTCACCAGCATCGACTACGCGGCGAAATTGGCGCAATCCTCCACGAATCATCAAACCTAGCGATGTTGATCTGGATCAATAGCCGACGGCGCCGCGAGAGCTAGTGGAAGCCGCAGATCGGAGAATTTGTGATGAAGAAGAGTCTGATTGCATTGGCCGCTTTAAGTGTGCTGGCGGCGACAGATGTGGCGGAGGCGCAGGGCGTAGACCTTTCCGGCCAATATCGATGCATCCGAAACTGTAAGGGGCCGGGCCCGATATTTGTCACCCAACACGGCTGGGATTTGAATCTCGTCAACGAAGTAGGTCAACCGTCCCGGGCATGGATCGATTGGCCTGGCCATATCTGGGCCCAATCTTGGGAAGAAGGAGCCGTCTTTCCCCGGACGGCATGACCATACAATTCGATCGCGGGACTGTTTGGCAGCGCGACCTGGGTCCGCCGCCGCCACCGCCGCGGCTGAGAAGCCGGGGGTGAGAAAGTGGCCTCGCGACATGTCGCTGGATCAAGCGGGCGCGGTGAATAATGGTTATCTTGGTAAGAGTCTCGCCTGAGCGAAGGAACGTCGGGCGACATGGCGCGGTTGACTGGCGTTAAGCGTTCCAAATCGAGGTGATGTCATGAGAAAGATTTTGACGGCTTTGGTTGCGGCAGCGAGCATGGGTACCGCGGCGATCGCCATACCGACCTCGGCCCAAGCTTGGTACCGAGGTTCGGGTTGGCACGGGGCGGGTTGGTACGGCGGCTGGCGCGGTTACGGGTGGCGTGGCTGGGGCGGGCGCGGCTACGGCTGGCCTGGATACGGCTATGGCTATCGCTACGGGTATGCCCGTCCCTACGGCTACTACGCGGGTTACGGCGGCTATGGGGGCTACGGGGGTTATGGGGGCTACGGGGGCTACGGGGGTTATGGGGGCTACGGAGGTTACGGCGGCTACGGGGGTTATGGCGGCTATGGGGGCTATCCATACTCGTACGGCTATTCAAACGGCTGCCCGTGTTACTAGACGGGGCGTCGCAAAGGATAAGCCGCTCGGGCGCCGGGCTGCCTGATCGCAAGCGAGGGTAGTTCCGCCGCAGTGCGCGCACCGAGTTGCCCAAGCGTAGATCGCGTCTTCTCGATCGTCCGGTAACGCCGCCAGCGGGTTCAGCCGGCCGGCGCGGCGACCTTCCCCGCTCTGCTTTCGCTCCGTGGCGAACGCCCGTCATAAGCCCAGGTCAGATAGACGCCGCCCCAGGTGAAGCCGCCGCCGAACGCCGCAAGAATCAGCCGATCGCCAGCCCGAAGCTTGCCTTCGTAATCCCAAAGACAGAGCGGGATGGTGCCCGCGGTGGTGTTGCCGTATTTGTGGATCGTCACCATCACCCGCTCGGGGGGCAGTCCCATGCGTTCGGCGGTGGCTTCGATGATGCGGTTGTTGGCTTGATGCGGCACCAGCCAATCGATCATGTCCGCCGTCAGGTGATTGCGCTTCATCAATTCAGCCGCGACTTCGGCCATGCGCGCCACCGCATATTTGTAGACGGCGGCGCCTTCCTGATGAACGTAGTGGAGGCGTTTGGCCACGGTCTCCGCGGTCGGCGGCATCCGGCTGCCGCCGGCCTTCTGGTGCAGGTGCTTCATGCCGGCGCCGTCGGAAGCGATCAGCGTGTCGATAATACCGTATTTGCCGTTCGGCTCGAGCAGCACCGCACCGGCGCCATCGCCGAACAGAACGCAGGTGGCGCGGTCGGTATAATCGATGATCGCCGACATCTTGTCGGCACCGACCACCACGATCTTGCGATGGGAGCCGGTCTCGATGAATCGCGCGGCAATGGTGAGCGCGTAGACGAACCCGGAGCACGCGGCCTGCACATCGAAGCTGCCGATGCCGCGGATATCGGTCATGTCGCAGATCAGATTGGCGGTCGAGGGAAACACGAAGTCCGGCGTCGTCGTGGCGCAGATCAGCAAGTCGACGTCTGCCGGCGCCGTGCCGGTTTTTTTTAGAAGACCGCGCACCGCCTCGGCACCCATATGCGAGGTGCCGAGCCCCTTGCCCTTGAGAATATGCCGTTCCTTGATTCCGGTGCGCTCGACGATCCAGGAGTCGCTGGTATCGACCATGCGCGCGAGCTCGGCATTGGTGAGCACATCGGGCGGGACGTAGCCGTGCACCCCGGTGATCGCGGCGCGGATCGACCTCTTTCGTGCGGCTTTGGGCATTTTCGCTTGCTTGGTCATGCCGTACGCCGCTCGCTGGGACTGGCTAGATATTGGGTAAGCACGTTAGCAGCCGGTTAACTTTTATGGGCCGCTGCAGCAAGATCAAGCCGACCGCTGCGGGCGATGTCGAGGACGATGGCGGCGGCCTTGGCGCTCGGCGCCGATTCCAGTGCCATGATCTGATCGAGCCGTCCGAAGGCGTCGATCTGCCGCAACCGTTCCGGGCTGTCGGAGAGGAGCGGCACGAGCGCGTCGGCCAGCCGTTGCGGCGTGCAATACCGCTGCAGGAATTCCGGAACGACGTTTTCGCCGATCACCAGATTAGCGAGGATCACGCTGGTAAGCCTGGCGCGCAGCCCAGCCATATTGGCGATCATCTCCTCGATCCGCGTCACCCGATAAGCGGCAACCATCGGCACCCCGGCCAATGCCAGTTCAAGCGTCACGGTGCCGGAGGCCGAGAGCGCCGCCCGCGCGATACGGAAGCTCGCCCATTTCTCCACCAATTCGACAACGATGCGCGGCGGCAGGGACCAGCCGGCGACGGCCTCGCGCACCGTCGCCGAAAGATGCGGCATTGTCGGGAGCACCAGCTCCATCGGCCCGAAGCGGGCGGCAACACGCGCAATGGCGTCGCCGAAAATCGCAAGCAGGTGCCGGATCTCGCTGGAGCGGCTGCCCGGCAAGACCAGAACCAGCGGTGGATCGGTACGGCGGCGCCGCGCCTCGTCGGCATTGGGCCGCAGCTCCGCAAGTCGTTCGATCAGAGGATGACCGACGTAGATGCAGGGCGGGCCGCCGAGGCGTTGATGCGTGGCCGGCTCGAACGGCAGGATCGCAAGCACGCAATCGACATAGCCGCGCATGGCGCGAGCGCGCCCGGGCCGCCACGCCCACACTGACGGCGACACGTAGTCGAGGATGGCGATCGAGGGCGCCAGAGCGCGCACCCGGCGCGCCACCCGATGGGTGAAATCCGGGCTGTCGATGATGACGAGCGCGTCCGGGCGCGCGGCGATGATGCGGTCGGCGGTCTCGCGGATCCGGCGCAGGATCGTCGGCAACCGGCGCGGGATCGCGGTAAAACCGATAATTGAAAGGTCGTCGATGGCAAAGGGGCTCGCAATTCCCGCCGCCGCCATGGCCCGCCCGCCGACGCCTTCGAGTTTCAGCATTCCGTTTTCATGCGCCAGCAGCGCGCGCGCCAAGGAAGCGCCCAGCGCGTCGCCGGATTCTTCGGCAGCGACCAGGTAGAGCGACAGCGGTTGCGGCTGCGGAGCGTGTTTCATCGCGGCGTTTCCGCGTTCACCCCGACCAGGAAAATTTTGGCACGGTCGGCGGCGGCGATGACTTCGGCAATTTCGGCGATGATCGTGCTGCCGGCGGTAACGGCCAAGCCGGCAAGGCCGGCGCGGGCGGCGTTGTCGACGGTTCGCGGACCGATCGCCGGCAGATCGAAACGCTGATCCTGACCGGGCTTTGGCGCTTTCACCAGAACGCCAACGCCCTCCGGTGTTGTCACGCGGCGCCCCCGGCGCAACTCGGCGACGCGGACCAGCATGTTGTCGGTCCCTTCCGCCGCTTCGACGGCGAGCACGTTGTTGTCGGCAACGACCGCGGCCTGACCGACATCGAAGGGCCCGAGCGCGCCGATGACTTTAAGCGCGCGCGCAATGTCGGCGTGGTCCCGCACCGACGGCTGATAACGGCCGAGCACACCTTCAGGAACGAGGATTTCCGGCGCTACCTCATGCAGGCCTATGACGTGCAGGCCGCCCTCCTCGAGCACGCTGGCGACACCGGAAAGTAGCCGGTCATCGCCGCCGCGAAAAAACCGAATGATGCGCGGCATCAACCGGAGCGTCTGCCAATCAAGGCGGACCTGCGAAAGCGACGGCCGCAGCAAGGTGCCGATGAACAGCGCCTCGCGGCAATGCTCAGCGCGAGCGAGCCGGAACAGCCGTCCGGCCTGCCCGATCGCGATCCAGTGGTGCGCATAGCGCTCGATCACCTTGGGATCGGCCCATCCCTTCACCCCAAACATCACCGGACGGCGGCCGCGCCGCACGATCGCCTCGGCGACGGCGCCGGGAAAGCTGCCGCCGCCGCAGATGATCGCCACCGGATCGCCGGCGGGCGATGCGCGAGCCGTGCCCGGCACCTCAGGCCGCATCTTCGCCGTTTGCATTGGACTGTTGTCCAGCGCGCGGCTGCATCAAGCGCCGCGCTTTGCCGCCACGAATGAAAGCGACGATTTTTTCCACCAGCGGATCGCCGGCGAATTCGATACTGACTGCGTCTATCCTTTCGGCGAAAACGCCGTCGCCGAAGAACAGCGCATGATAGGCTTGGCGCAGCCGATGCAGGTCGGCGCGCGTCGAGCCGCGGCGGCGCAAGCCGATGACGTTCAGTCCGACCAGGTTCTCCAAATAAGCAAAGCCGAATGGAATGACATCGGCGCGGACCCGTGTCATTCCGCCAATCATGGCGCCCTCACCGATGCGGTTGTGCTGATGAACGGCGGTCAGTCCGCCGACAAATGTGTTATCGCCAACAGAAACATGGCCGCCAAGCACGACGTTGTTGGCGAAGGTCACGGCATTGCCAACGTGGCAATCATGCCCGATGTGACAACCTACCATGATAAAGCAGCCCTCGCCGACGCTGGTCATGCCGCCGCCGTCTTCGGTGCCGGTATTCATTGTGACGTGCTCGCGCACTTGGCAGCGCGGCCCGAGCGCCAGGCGCGTCGCGCCGCCGCGATAATGCACTGATTGCGGCGGGGTCCCGAGCGCGGCGAAGGGATAAACGACGCTGGCTTCACCAATCGTGGTGACCCCGGTGACGTGAACATGCGCGATCAGCCGCACGCCTTCGCCAAGCTGGACATCGGGTCCGACGACGCAATAGGGCCCGATTTCCACACCCTCCCCTATGCGCGCGCCATCAGCCACGCGCGCGGTGGAATCGATCGGCATCTAGGCCTCTGACATGAATGCGCCGAGCTCGGCTTCGGCGATGAGCACACCGCCTACCTTGGCCTCACATCGGTACCACCACATGTTGCGGCGGTGCGCGATTTTGTCGACGTGATATTCGAGCGTGTCGCCAGGCAGCGCCGGCTTTCGGAATTTGGCTTTGTCGATGGTCATAAAGAACATCGTTCGCGGTTTCTCGCGGTGGGGCAGCTGCCGCAGACAAAGCACACACGCCGTTTGCGCCATGCCCTCGATCATCAGCACTCCGGGCATGACCGGGTTTTCCGGAAAGTGTCCGGTAAATTGCGGCTCGTTGATCGTAACGTTCTTGATACCGACGCCGTGCTCGTCGCCGCGTATATCGGTGATGCGGTCCACCAGCAGGAAAGGGTAGCGATGCGGCAGCAGTCGCAAAATTTCGTGAATGTCGGCGACGCCGAGCGTCTGTTCGCTCATTCCGCCTCTCCTTCGCGCTTGCCGCCGCGCGCCAGCCGCCGCAGAAGCGCCACGCCCTTCATGAAATCGCGCACTGGTTGGGCCGGGGAACCGACATAGCGCGCGCCGGCGGGAACATCGGCCATCACCCCGCTCTGCGCGCCCAGGCTGGCGCCGGCGCCGATCGTGACATGATTGGCGATGCCAACCTTGCCGCCCAGCATCACGAAATCTCCCAAGTGCGCGCTGCCGGATATGCCGACTTGCGCGGCAATCAGGCAGTGCCGTCCGATGCTGACGTTGTGCGCGATCTGCACGAGATTGTCGATCTTGGCGCCTTCGCCGATGATCGTGTCCCGCGTCGAGCCGCGATCGATCGTCGTGTTGGCGCCGATCTCCACGTCGTTCTGAATAATGACGCGCCGGGTCTGCGGAATCTTCTGGTGGCCTCGGGGCGATGGTAGATAGCCGAACCCGTCCTGGCCGATGCGGGCGCCCGGATGGATGATGACGCGGTCGCCGATCAGCGCATGCATGACCGTCGCGCCGGCGCCGATCGCGCAGTCGCGTCCGATCGCGACGCGCGGGCCAATCACCGCGCCGGCCGCAATCAGCGTGCCAGCCCCGATCTCGGCGCCGGGTCCGATCACCGCGAGCGGGTCGATGGTCACGCCGGCCTCGACCCGCGCCGAGGCATGAACATGCGAGCCTGTCGCGTGGCCGCTGGCGGCGAACAGTGACGATGGCCGCAGCGAGGTGGGGAATAGCGCGCGCGCCACCGCAACAAAGGCATGATACGGCTCCGCCGTAACCAGCACCGTGAGTCGCTCCGGCGCCGCAGCCTCGAACCGCGGCGCCAACAAGCAGGCCCCGGCACGGGTGACGTTCAACGCGTCGAGATAGCGTGCGTTGTCGAGGAAACTGATGTCGGACGGTCGCGCCGTATCAAGCGGCGCAATGTTGCCGATGCGGCGGTCGAGCGGCGCGCCAGGGCGCGGCTTGGCGCGCGTGAGCGCAACAATCTCGCCGATTGTCAGCTCGCGGGTGGTTGGGAAGAAATCCGGCATGGGCCCGGCCTTGACGAGAGCGAGAGGCCCCGATCAGAACCGCGCTCCGCCGCCGAATTGGAACCATTGCACGCGGTCGTACGGCTGCTTCAAGATCGGATAGGCGAAATCGAACCGGAGCGGACCGAAAGGCGAATCCCAAATCAGGCTGGCGCCAACGGATACGCGCGGGGCGGCGGAATCGGCGTATTGCAGCGCGCAGTTTCCGCAATAATAAGTGACGCCCGTCGAAGTGGTTATGTTGCCGTTGATTTCGCCGGTCGCAGGATTCGAGGTCTCTCCCCTGTAGCCCCACTCCGAACCGGAATCGACGAACACAGCGCCGCGAAAGCCGGCATCTTTGGGCAGGAAGTAGAACGGATATTGGACCTCGAGGCTTGCGCCCCAATACATCGTGCCGCCGAGCGCGTCGTCTGAGGCGAGCGCAGTGACGTCACGCGGCCCGAGCCCGGCGGGCTGAAAGCCGCGGACCAGGTTGGGGCCCATCTTGAAATCGTCGAGCATGCGTACATAGCCATTGTTGGATGTACAGGTACCCGACACCGGGCACTTGTTGAAGCCCAGCATGTCGCCGCCTTGCAGATGCACCACGCTGACAAGGTCGGACACGATCTCGTAATAGCTGCGGACGTCGATAACCGACCGGAGATAAGAAACAGCGCCGCCCACGCCGGCGAAGTCCTGGCCAAAGCTGACAAGCAGACCGCTGGTCGGGCGCTTGTTGTTATCGAGGGTGTTGTAGGTCAATCCGTATCCGACCAGCGAAGTCAGATAGGCGCCGTAGGACAGCTCTTCGCGGATCGGCAGCGAGGCCTGGTAGGTGGGCATGCCCGCCGCCCACATGCAAGTCGGCTGGACCTGGCCTGAAGGGTTCAGGGTCGCGCCGGAAACGGCATTCGCGTAGCCGGGATAGGCGGCAGCAAGACCGCTGGCGGACATGGCCGCGGCGGCGACCGCATTCGCAGTCGGGAAGGTGTTGAAGAAATCGGGGTTGAGGTTGTTGCAGTTGTCCATGCTCGAAATCAGGTCGATCCGCTGCGAAAAAATCGAATAGCGCAGTTGCAGCGAGAGATCCTCGCGCAGCGGAATGCCTAATCTCAGGTTGGTGCCGTAGGTCGCCGTTCCGTAGGACAGATAGGGGCTCGCCAACGTCTCCCGGGCAAACAAATCGATTCCGGCGGAAAGCCGCTGGTCGAGGAAATAGGGCTCGAGGAAATTGAGCTCGACGCCACGGATAAATTCGCCGTAGGTGAGCGAGGCTTTGCCGTAGCGACCCGTTCCCATAAGGTTGCGTTCGGAGATCGACACCTGCCCCATGAAGCCGTCGGCCGTGGAGTAGCCGCCCATGACCGAGAAGTCGCCGGTCGACTGCTCCTCGACGTCGACATTGATCACCACCCGGTCGGGTGCCGAGCCGGGCTCGTTGGTGATCTTCACGTTCTTGAAGAAATTGAGATTCTTGATGCGCCTCTCGGCGCGATCGATCAGAGCGCGGTTGTACGGATCGCCTTCGGAAATGTCGAACTCGCGCCGGATCACATAGTCGCGGGTACGGGTATTGCCGCGGATATTGATGCGCTCGATATAGGCGCGCACGCCCTCATCGATGACGAAGACGACGCTGACAGTGCGGTTCTGGGCGTTGCGGTCACCGCGCGGCCGCACCGTTGCAAACGGATAGCCGTGTTTGCTGATCTCGACGGTCAGATCCTCGATCGTCTTCTGGATCGCCTCGCCATTATAAACGTCGCCCTGCCGCATCCGCAGCGAGTAACGCAGCGTCTGCGCGTCGACGGAACGAATGTTGGATTGAATGTCGACCGTGCCAAAACGGTACAGCGGCCCTTCCTCGATCGAGAAGGTGATGATGAAGCCCTTCTTCGCCGGATCGTACTCACCTGTCGCCGACACCACCTGCACGTCGGCGTAGCCATGGCTCAAGTAGAAGCGCCGGATCAGATCGCGGTCGGCTTCAATACGATCGGGATCGTAAACGTCGGTGGTCTGCAGGAAGCTCAAAAAGTTCGACGTCGACGTCTTGATCACCTCTTTCAGACGATAGTCCGAATAGGCGTGGTTGCCGACGAAGATGATGGATTTGACGCCGGTCTTTTCGCCTTCCTTGATCTCGAAAACCAGGTCGACGCGGTTGTTCGGCCGCTCGATGATCTTCGGCACTACCTGTACGTCGAAACGGCCGTTGCGATGATACACCTCGAGGATGCGCTGGACGTCGGCCTGCACCGTGGCGCGCGACAGCGCTCCGCGCGCTTTCGACTGGATTTCCTGCTGCAGCTGCTCGTCCTTGATCTTGTTGTTGCCCTCAAAGACGAGGCGGTCGATGACCGGGGCCTCCACCACGGTCACGATCAGCCGGCCACCCGATTGGGAAATGCGGATATCCTGAAACAGGCCCGAGGCGTAAAGCGCCTTGAGGGCGGAATTGATCTTGGCCGCGTCGACGTGTTCGCCAGGCGCGACTTTGAAATACGAACGGATGGTATCGGCTTCGACGCGGCGATTACCCTCAACCACAATCGAGCTTGCGGTCGCGCCGGTTTCTGCCGGCGCGGCAACCGCCGCGCCGGGAACAACGCCAAACAATACTCCGCCGAGGAGCAAGCCGGCCACGACAAGCCCTCGCCTTACCCGCACACACATGTCCATGCGCAATGCGCCCTTATCCCCCTTGTGGCCGCCCCCAGTGGCGGGATGCTTGCAGTCTCCCTCAGCTTACGTCTCAATTCTGTGACAATTTCTCTCCGTTTTGATTGACACGCGGTTTTACCCTTGCCCGGCGTCAAGACGGCACCGGCGGCCCCAGCCCCTAGGACGTTGTCAGATGGACGATGTCATTGAAAGTTGCAAATATCATCAACATCAGCACGATCGCCAGACCGATGCGGAATCCGACTTCCTGTGCTTTTTCGGACAATGGCCGGCCGCGCACGCCTTCGATCAGGTAGAACAAAAGGTGACCGCCATCGAGCAGCGGAATCGGGAACAGGTTTAGCAGCCCGATCGATACCGACAGGACCGCGGCGAGTTGAATGAGTGGAACGAAGCCGAAGCTTGCCACCTGGCCCGACATCTGGGCGATGCGTATCGGCCCGCCGAGCTGATTCGCGGCCTCGCGACCGCTGATGACGCCGCCGATATAGCTGAGCGTGCGGTAGACCACGGACCAGGTTTCCTGCACGCTCATCCAGATCGCCTCCGGCGGGGCGACCGGGTGCAGCTTCAAATCCTCGGCGGCCATTGAGCGGCTGATGCCGAGTATGCCGATGCGCTGGACGTTGCCGAAATTGTCTTTGACCTCCTTGAGCGCCGGCGAGGCGCTCAGGACGCGTTGCACGCCGCCGCGATCGACCGTGATGTGGAGGGCTTCTCCAGCGCTCGCGCTGACGATGCGCTGCATCTCGGCAAAATTGTCGATGGCATGGCCATCGATCGCGACCACGAGATCGCCGGGCTCAAATCCCGCCGCCGCCGCAGCGCTGCCCGGCTGCACCGAATCGACGCGCGCGCTCATCGTCTGTTTGCCGTAGAGCATGAACACCGCGGCAAAAATCGCTATTGCCAATACAAAATTTGCTAACGGTCCGGCCACGACAATGGCTGCGCGCTTGAGTACCGGCTGAAACATGAAGCTCTGCGCGCGCTCGCTCGCGTTCATGCCCGCGGCCGCAGCATTATCCGGGGCGCTTGCCGCATTGTCGTCGCCAAAAAACTTCACAAAACCGCCGAGCGGGATGGCGGAGATTTTCCAGCGCGTACCATGCCGGTCGTTGAAGCCGACGATTTCAGGCCCAAAGCCGATCGAAAACACCAAAATCCGCACGCCGCACCAGCGGGCGACCAGGAAATGGCCCAGCTCGTGAAAGAACACGACCAGGCTGAGGACGAACAGAAAGGGAATGATGTACCCGACAACGCCGCCGCCGAGCATATGCAAGTGCGACAAAAGATAAGACCCCATGACGCTGCCCACCCAATCCCCTGCTATCCCGGCCCGCTTCCGAGGCTAGGATGCCATTGCGGCAATTTCGGGCAAGAGGTCAGCCGCCAACCTTCTTGCACTATGGTCAATGGCGATCGCGTCCTCGACCGATTGCGGCTCCGCCAACGTGCCGCGCCGTTCGGCGGCATCAAGCGTCGCCTCAACCAGAGCAGGGATACCACTGAAACCTAAGCGCCGGCCGACAAACTCGCGCACCGCGATTTCATTGGCGGCGTTGAGGATGGTCGGCGCAGCCCCGCCGGCGGCGAGTGCGCGGCGCGCCAGCGCCAATGCCGGAAAACGGATCGGATCTGGCTCTTCGAATGTCAGTGTCGCGATGCGGGCGAGGTCGAGCCGCGCTGCGGGCGTGCCCATGCGCACCGGCCAGGCCAGGCAATGTGCAATCGGAATGCGCATGTCCGGCGATCCGAGCTGAGCAACCACCGACCCATCGCGGAATTCCACCAAGCCGTGCACGACGGACTGCGGGTGAACGACCACATCCAGCGCGTCGATGCCCAAAGCGAACAGATGATGGGCCTCGATCAGTTCGAGGCCCTTGTTCATCAGCGTCGCCGAATTGATCGTGACCTTCGGTCCCATGGACCAGGTCGGATGCTTGAGCGCCTGCTCCAGCGTCACCTTTCGGATCGCCTCCAGCGGCCAGGTGCGAAATGGCCCCCCCGAGGCGGTGAGCACGATGCGGCGCACATCGTCGCGCCGGCCCGCACCCAGTGCCTGGAAAATCGCGTTGTGCTCGGAGTTGACCGGCAAGACTGTGGCGCCGGCGGCAGCGGCGCGGCGCATGAACAACGCACCGGCGCAGACCAGACATTCCTTGTTGGCGAGCGCCACCGTAGCACCGCGTTCGGCGGCGGCAAGCGTTGGCCGCAGACTTGTTGCCCCGGTAATCGCCGCCATCACCCAATCAGCGGGTCGAAGCGCTGCTTCGACGACTGCCGCCGGGCCGGCGGCCGCCTCGATACCCGAGCCGGAAAGCTCGGCTTTGAGTTCGCCATACGCATCGGGATCGGCCACTGCGGCAAAGCGCGCGCCAAGCTCGCGTGCCAGCCGGGCCAGCGCCGCGGCATTGCGATACGCGGTGACCGCTTCGACGTGGTAGCGCGCAGGGTCTTGTCTCAACAGATCGATGGTGCTTGCGCCGATCGAGCCGGTGGCGCCAAGCAGCGTCACCGTGCGCGGCACCGGCGCCAGCTCCACTCTCGCCAGGGGCTGCTTTTTCTTCATCGGCTTCACCATACCAAGAAGCCACGGGCGGGCGTAGCCGTTCCTTGGCGAAGCATACCGATAAGGAGGGCAGCGAAAGCCGCGACCAGGAAGCCGTCGAGACGATCCATCAACCCGCCGTGGCCGGGGATAAGGTGGCTCGCGTCCTTGGCACCGAAGCGCCGCTTGACAGCAGACTCGTATAGGTCGCCGGCCTGGGCCAGGACTGAGAACACGAACGCCATAACGCCAACAATCCCCAGCTTGCCGACCTCGACCGTATAGGCGACCGCGACGCCTGCGGCTACCCCCCCGACAAGTCCGCCAATCGCGCCCGCCCAGGTCTTATTCGGACTAACCCGCGGCCACAGCGGCGGGCCGCCGATTGCACGACCGCACAGAAAAGCAAAAATATCGGTAATCCAGACGGTTGCAAACAAGAATAAAAGTGCCGTGAGACCAAAATACGGATCACGGCGCAACAGCGCCGGGCCGAGGAGGGCCATGCCGGCATAAACCACGCCCCCAACGCGCCAGGCGGGCGAGGAGGCGGAAATGGCGTTGCCGGCCGGCCGCCAAACGGCCGGGACAAGCCCGGCAATGATCGCGCCGATAGCGATCACGCCAAACGCGGCTCCAGGCAGGTCGAGGCCGGCAAGCACCGACCCGGCCGCCAATGCCGCCCATCCCGGCACCAGGATGCGCGGATCGGCGCCGCGAGCGACCAGCGACGTCCATTCCCAGAGAATGCCGCCGGCCGCGACCGCGCACAGAGCGAGAAAGTACCAGCCGCCGACATAGGTGATTACCAGCACCACCGGCGCGAGTACGGCGGCCGACACAACCCGCAGCATCAGGTTACTGGCGCCGCCCCCGCCCCCCGACCCATCTGCCCCGGTGCGGCGGCCGTCATGGTCAGGGTTGGTCACGATCCGATCTGGGCGACCAACCCGCCGAAGCGGCGTTCGCGGCGGCGGTATTCCGCAATCGCGCCTTCGAGCGCCGCGCGGTCGAAGTCTGGCCAGTTGATCGGCACAAACACCAGTTCGCTGTAAGCCGCCTGCCACAGCAGAAAGTTGGAGAGCCGCTGCTCGCCGCTGGTGCGGATGATGACGTCGGGATCAGGAATATCGGGAGCGTGCAAATAGCTGCCGAGACGTTCCGGCGTCACTTGGTCGGCGGGGAGGCGCCCCGCCGCCACCTCGATCGCCAGCCGCCGCGCGGCGCGTGCGATCTCCTGGCGCGCGCCGTAATTGAACGCCACGACCAGCGTAAGGCCATCATTGCCCTGCGTCAGATCTTCGGCTTCCTGCAGCAGCAGGCAGATATCGTGATCGAGGCCCTCGCGTTCGCCAATGATGCGCACGCGCACATTGCTCTTGTGGAGATCGGCAAGATCATTGCGGATGAAGCGACGCAACAAACCCATCAGGTCGGTGATTTCCGATGGCGGGCGCGACCAGTTCTCCGAGCTGAAAGAGAAAATCGTCAGCACCGAAATGCCGAGATCGCCGGCCGCGCGCACGGTACGGCGCAAAGCCTCGACCCCGCGGCGGTGGCCTTCGACCCGCGGCAGGCCATGCGCGGTGGCCCAGCGTCCGTTGCCATCCATGATGATGGCAACGTGCCGCGGCACCTCGAAGCAGTCGCTCCCCGCCGGGAGCGGCGCTCTCGCCTTCTCTCTCAACCTCGCCGGGTCGCTCAAACTGTCATGATCTCCTTTTCCTTGCCGGTGAGCAGCTTGTCGACCTCGGCGATGATCGCGTCGGTCGCTTTCTGAACGTCTCCGGCCTGCCGATCGTGGTCGTCTTCGCTGATCTTGTGCTCCTTCTCCAGCTTCTTGAGAAGGTCGAGGCCGTCGCGGCGCACGTGGCGCACGGCAACGCGCGCAGCCTCGGCATATTTGTGCGCGACCTTGACGATCTCCCGGCGCCGTTCCTCGTTGAGTTCCGGGATTCGAAGCTTAAGCACCTGGCCTTCGGTCGAGGGGGTCAAGCCGAGATTGGCGGCGGAAATTGCCTTCTCGACCGCATGGATCATCGACCGGTCCCAGACCTGGACATTAAGGAGCCGCGGCTCCGGAACGCTGATCGTGGCGAGCTGATTGAGCGGCATGTGGCTGCCATAGGCCTCGACCTGCACATGGTCGAGCAGCGCCGTCGAGGCGCGACCGGTGCGCAAGCCGGAAAGCTCCTGCTTCAGCGAGGCGATCGCGCCCTGCATGCGGCGCTTAAGATCATTCATGTCGAATGTCGTGGTTGTCATGGCGCCCTCCGCGATGGTCGCTTCCGTCGCTGACGAAGTCGTCAGCCGACGGTGGTGAAGTGACCCTTCCCGCGCAAAACGGTCTCGATCGCGCCCTGCTCCCGGATCGAAAATACGATGATAGGCATACGGTTCTCCCGGGCAAGCGCGAAGGCCGTCGCATCCATGATTTTCAAATTGCGGTCGAGCGCCTCCTGATGGTCGAGGCGATCGTAGCGTTTCGCCGCGGGATCCCGCTTTGGATCGGCTGTATAAACCCCATCGACGTCGGTTGCCTTGAGAACGGCATCGCAATCCATTTCTGCGGCACGCAGGACGGCGGTGGTATCGGTGGTGAAGTAAGGGTTGCCGGTGCCGCCGGCGAAAACGATGATCCGGCCATCCTCCAGATGCCGGAGCGCACGCTGGCGCTCATAGGTCTCGCAGACCTGCGGCATCGCCAGCGCCGACATGGTGCGGGCGCTGACCCCGGCACGCTCGATCGCGGTTTCGAGCACCAGTGCATTCATGACAGTGGCCAGCATCCCCATGGCGTCGGCAGTCGGCCGCGACAGCCCATTCTCGGATATCGTGGCGCCGCGCAGGATATTGCCGCCGCCAACCACGACGCCCAGGCCCAGTCCGAGCTTTTGGGCGGCGACCAGATCGGCGGCAAAGCCATCGATCGTCGGCTGGTGAATGCCGAATTTTTCGGGCCCGCTCAGGGCTTCGCCGGAGAGCTTGACGATCACGCGCCGGAAGTTCGAGCCCGCCATCGAGCGATGTCCGCCCCTTAGGATGGGTTGAGCGCAGCGACCCCCATCATTCTCGACATCTTTCGGTGGGCTTCGCTGCGCTCAACCCACCTGCACGACTACTGCCGCACGCTAGTGCGCGCCGGCAAGAGCCGCAACTTCGCCGCCAAAATCGCCGCCGGGCCGGTCGATGCCTTCGCCGAGCGCATAGCGCACGAAGCCGGCGACCTGGATCGGCGCCCCGACCTTGCCTTCGCTTTCTTTCACAGCCTGCGCCACGCTCTTCTTATCGTCGAAGATGAAGCCCTGATCGAGCAGGCAAACTTCCTTGTAGAAGGTCTTGAGGCCCGATTCGACAATCTTCTCGATGACGTTCGCGGGCTTGCCCTGCGCCTTGAACTTCTCGGCAAGAACGTTGCGCTCGCGCGCGACGGTCGCGGGATCAAGTCCGGATGCTTCGATCGCTTGCGGATTTGCCGAGGCGACATGCATCGCCACCATGCGGCCGAAGGCCTTGAGCTCGTCGGCATTCCCGGCCGATTCGAGCGCCACGATCACGCCGATCTTGCCAAGGCCGTCGACGACAGAATTGTGCACGTAGCTCGCGACCACACCCTTGCCGACCGACAGAACTGCGGCGCGGCGCAGCGTCATGTTCTCGCCGACCTTGGCGATGGTCTCGTTGATGGCGTCGGCAGCGGTGCGATCGCCAATACGCGCGGCAAGGATTTTGCCGACGTCGGCGCCAACGTCGACAGCGACATCGGCAATCATTTTCACCAAACCCTGGAAGAGGTCGTTGCGCGCCACGAAGTCGGTTTCCGAATTGACCTCGACGACGACGCCCTTGTTGGCCGCGAGTGCGACGCCGATCAGACCGTCGGCCGCGATCCGTCCGGCCTTTTTGGCGGCCTTGGCCAGCCCCTTCTTGCGCAGCCAGTCCACCGCGGCCTCGAGATCGCCGCCGCTTTCGCCGAGCGCCGCCTTGCAATCCATCATGCCCGCGCCGGTCTTGTCGCGGAGCTCTTTCACCATGCCTGCGCTGATATTCGCCATTTCGTTAATCCTCGTCGCAGCGGTCATTCCAGGGCCCGCCACGAGACGCGACCCCGGAATCCCTAAACACTGGCTATCAAATAGGTACGCGGAGTTGAGAAATCACGCTCCGTGCATTTCGACTCCGGGCTCGCCGGGGCCCGGGACAGATTACTCGGCCTCGGTGGCCATTTGTTCCTTGGCCCGGGCGATCCAGCCTTCGACGCGGCCGGGCAGCCCGACCTCCTCGCCGATCTTGTGCGCGGCCACCGGCGACAGTTCGGCGATCTGCCAGACGTGGAAAATGCCGAGATCGTTGAGCTGCTTTTCGATCGCCGGCGACCCGCCGGGGAACTTCTTGAGATCGTCGGCCACGCCGCGCGGGCCGGACAGCGGCTGAAAACCGAGCTTGTCGGTCTCGCTCGGCAGCTCCTCCACAATCTGCGGCTCGGCCAACGCGCCAACGTCGACACGCTCGCCCTGCGCGCGTGAAATACCGTCGATCACCGCCTTGGCGATGAGGTCGCAGTAGAGCGTGATGGCGCGGCTGGCGTCGTCGTTGCCGGGCACGACGTAGGTGATGCCGTCCGGATCGCAATTGGTATCGACCACGGCGGCGACCGGAACGTTTAGGCGCCGCGCCTCCTTGATGGCGATGTCTTCCTTGTTGGTGTCAATGACGAACACCAGGTCGGGAAGTCCGCCCATGTCCTTGATGCCGCCGAGCGCGCGGTCGAGCTTGTCGCGCTCGCGTTGCAGCGTCAGCCGCTCCTTTTTGGTGTAGCCCTGCGCCTCGTTGGAGGCGAGCATCTCTTCCAGCGTCCGCAGCCGCTTGATCGAGTTGGAGACCGTCTTCCAATTGGTCAGCGTGCCGCCGAGCCAGCGCGAATTGACGTAATATTGCGCCGACCTTTTGGCGGCTTCGGCGATGGCGTCCTGGGCCTGCCGTTTGGTGCCGACGAACAGGACCCGTCCGCCGTTGGCCACGGTGTCCGAAACCGCCTGCAAAGCGCGGTGCAGCATCGGCACCGTCTGCGTCAAGTCGATGATGTGGATGTTGTTGCGGGTGCCGAAGATGTACTCAGCCATCTTCGGATTCCAACGATGGGCCTGATGGCCGAAATGAACGCCAGCTTCCAAAAGCTGGCGCATGCTGTAGTCGGGCAGCGCCATAATAGTTCTCCGGTTGATCCGCCGCGAACCGCTGAGCCTGCCCCCTCCCTACCCTTCCCGGCTTGCGGGGGAGGTAGGGAGAGGGCAAGGCACCGGACGGCCTTTAAGGCCAAGGTCCGCGTGTGAAGTTGGGCGCCTTATATAGGGTTATCGCCCGGCGACGCAACTTGAACGTTGGGCAAGGCCGAGCCGGCGCTTCAGTACCCCCGCCGCCGCCGCTTTTTGGCGGCCTTCTTGGCGGCAAGGCGCGCCGCCGCGGCAGCCGCTTCGTCCCTGCTCGCGCCGCCGGCCACCGCCAATTCCGCGGTCTGAGCGTTTGCGGTCTGCTGCGAGGGTAACGCTCCGCCCACCTTCGCCCGATCAAGGACGAAACGGGCGTAATCGTCCAGATCGCCAACAAATGGCTTGATGCGGCCGTCGGCCGTGAGCCACAGCCGGTCGGCCACCAGCTCGATCAGGGAGCGGTCGTGGGTGATGAGAATGACGGCGCCCTCGTAATCGTTAAGCGCGTCGAGCAGCGCGCGGCGGCTGTCGATGTCGAGATGATTGGTCGGCTCGTCGAGGATGAGGAGGTGTGGCTGCGTCATTGCGACGAGGTTCAGCAGGAGCCGGGCGCGCTCGCCGCCGGAAAGGTTGGCAACCGTGGTTTCCTGCTTGTCGAACGAGAGCCCGAACTGCGCCAGCCTCGACCGGCGCGACGACTCGCTGTCGTCAGGCCGTTCGCGGCGCAGAATGTCCAACGGCGTGTCGTCGGGATCGAGGGCCTCGATCTGATGCTGATGAAACCAGCCGACGCGGATGCGTTGCTCGCGTTTCATCTCGCCGGATTGCAGCGGCAGCGCGCCGGCGATCATCTTGGCGAAGGTCGATTTGCCGGCGCCATTGACGCCGAGGAGCCCGATGCGATCGTCGACATCGAGCCGCAGGTTGAGATTGCGCAGCACCGCGGTGCCGTTGTAGCCGACGGCCGCGGCTTCGAGCTGAATCAAAGGCGGCGCCAGCGGCCGCGCCGGCGACGGCAGCGTGAACGGAGCCACGCGTTTCTCCACCACCTCCGCGATCGGCTCGAGCTTCGCCAGCCGCTTGATGCGCGACTGGGCTTGCGCCGCCTTGCTCGCTTTCGCCCTGAAGCGATCGATGAATTTTTGTAGGTGCGCCCGCTCGGCCTCCTGCTTGACGCGGGTTGCGGCCTGCAGCCGCGACTTCTCGGCGCGCCGGGTTTCAAAATCGTTGTAGCCGCCGGTGTAAAGCTCGAGCTTGCCGGCGCTCAAATGCAAAATGGCGTCGACCGAATTGTTCAGAAGCTCGCGGTCGTGGCTGATGATCAGGGCGGTGTGCGGATATTTTTTTAAGCGCACTTCCAGCCACAGCGCACCCTCGAGGTCGAGATAATTGGTGGGCTCGTCGAGGAGGAGGAGATCGGGCTCCGCGAACAGCGCCGCCGCCAGCGCCACCCGCATCCGCCAGCCGCCCGAGAATTCCGCCATCGGCCGCTCAAGGTCGGCGTTGGAGAAGCCAAGCCCGCTCAGGATTTCCGCCGCGCGCGCCGGCGCGCGGTCGGCGTCGATGGCATTGAGCTGCTGGTAGATCTCCGCCAGCTCTTCCGGTTCGGCAACCTCCAGCGCGGCGTTGAGCGCCTCGCGCCGCGTGTCAGCGGCAAGGATCGTATCCAGGAGGCTCACCGGCGTGGCGGGATGCTCCTGATCGACCGAGCCAATGCGGGCGCGTTTCGGCAGCAGGATTTCGCCGCCTAGCGGGACGAGATCGCCGACGATCAGCTTGAACAGCGTCGATTTACCGACGCCGTTGCGTCCGACCAGGCCGACCTTGGTCCCGTTCGGAATCGCCACGCTCGCCGAATCGAAAAACCGCCGGCCCCAGGCGTCAAAGACGAGATCATCGATCCGAAGCATATCGCTGGCGCCAAACTGCCGGAATGGTTGGAAGGGGCGGTTCCTTACCGCAGCGCGCCTCAGATAGCGAGTGGAAACGCCGATTTCAAATCGCGTTGGATATTTTCGTTAAAGCAACGACCGCTATCGAGGCTGCGTCGCTCCGACCAGCGCAAGGATCACCAGCGTAATCCCGCCAATCTGGATCAGGGTTAGCGCCTGACCGAGCACAACAACGCCGAGACCGGCAGATATCACGGCATCGGCGTAGGAAAGGAGCGATGCGCGCACCGGTCCGATCATCGTTATGGCAATAAAAAAGGCGATCATCGCGAAACCGTAGAGCGCCGCAGCGGCTGCGAAACCAATCCACCCCGAAGCCGTGTGCGGCCATGCGAAGCCCCCACTCCCGGCACAAACTATGAACAACACAACGCTCGCGGTCGCCGCCATGTAGAGGGTCAGCGGCCGCGCGTCGCCGCTGCCGAATACGCGGCTGGAAACGGCGATCACAACGGCCAATCCGGCCGCGGCAAGAAACGCCAATGCCACACCCTCGGTATTGAGGTTGCCGCCACGCACGTCGAGAGCCAATGCCAGCCCGGCAAGGGCAAGCACAATCGCCGCGCCGGTTTTCCAGGAAAATTTCTCCCAGCCAAAGCCGGCAACGATGACGGCTGCCATGAGCGGGAACAAATAGAAAATCAGTATCGCCAAAGCGAACGGGATCGAGCTGAACGATCTAAGCAGTGCCCAGGTGTAGAGCGCCGTCACAACCCCGAGGGCAATCGCGGCTAATGCGTCGCGCTGTGGCAGAACCAGTGAAACGCCGCTGACGCGCAGCCAGACGATGAGAGCAGCCGTCGGCACAAGAAACCGCGTCGCCGCCACAGTGAGAGCGTTGCTGCCGCCCTGATAGGCCACGCTCGCTGAGGTATTAGCCAGCGCAAAACCGGCGGCCGCTGCCAGTGCAATGGCAATGCCGACGCGCGCGCGCGGATCAGAAATCACATTGATCGCAGACACTGCCGCGTTCCCCCCTGCGCCGGTCAGAGACGTTAACCGCCCGACCTATGAATCAACGTTCTAAAGCGCTTCAACGGTGACCACGCCGGACACCGCCTTGATGGCGCCGGCGATCTGCGGCGACACCTTAAAGCGCCCGGGCAGCTTGACCTCGACCTCATTGCCGTCGCCGAGCATCAGCACCATCGACACTTCGCCGTCGCCGTGATCGGCGCCGTTGCGGTTGCCGTTGCCGTTGAGCGCAATCGGCTCGAGCCGCTTCGCCACGCCTTCGATCGGCGCGCCGTCGCGCAGGAACACGCGCAGGCCTTTCTGCATTTTGGCCGCCGCGGCATCGAGCGGCTCGACCGATTGGATGCGGGCGCGGACTTCGTCGCCCTGCACCTCCGCGGTCAGGAACAAGAGCACCGCGGCCCCGGTTTCGAGCAGGTCGCGATACTGCGCTAAACCTTCGGCAAACAGCACCGCCTCGTAATGGCCGCTTGGATCGGACAGGCCGATGATACCCATCTTGGTGCCGTTTTTGGTGCGGCGCTCGGTGCGCGCAACCACCGTGCCGGCGACCCGGCCGGCGCTGGCGCCGGCCTTTACAGCGCGGCTGAACTCGGACCAGGACTGCACCCGCAGCCGCTTGAGCGCGGCGGCGTAATCATCGAGCGGATGGCCGCTTAAGAAAAATCCGACCGCCTCGTATTCGCGCTGCAGCCGCTGTGCCGGCAGCCACGGCTCGACTGCCGGCAGCACGAACCGCTCCGGTGCCGCGGGACCGGCGAACAGCTCCGATTGCCCGATCGCGGCATCCTCATGCGCGCGCTGCGCGGTGGCCAGAAGCGTATCGACGACCGCGAACACCCGCGCGCGGTTTTTCTCGACGGCATCGAAGGCGCCGGCGGCAACCAGGCTTTCAAGCACGCGTTTATTGACAGCGCGCGGATTGATGCGCCGGGCGAAGTCGGCGAGGTCGGCGAATGGGCGCTCGCCGCGGGCGGCAAGGATGGTTTCGACCGCCTGGCGGCCGACGCCACGCAGCGCCGCCAGCGCGTAGTAGATCGTGTTGCCGGCGACATCGAATTCGACGCCGGAGCGATTGATCGAAGGCGGCTCGACCTTGATCGTGAGCCGTTCCGCCTCGGCGCGGAATTCGGCGAGCTTGTCGGTGTTGCCCATATCGAGCGTCATCGAAGCGGCGAGAAACTCGACCGGATAGTTCGCCTTCATGTAGGCGGTCTGGTAGGTCAACAGCGCGTACGGCGCCGAGTGGGATTTGTTGAAGCCATATTCGGCGAATTTGGCGCAGGTGTCGAAGATCATTTCGGCGTCGGCGCGCGCGATGCCGCGTTCGACCGATCCGGAGATGAAGTCGCCGCGCTGCGACGCCATCTCTTTCCTGTCCTTCTTGCCCATCGCGCGGCGCAAAATGTCGGCTTTGCCGAGACTGTATCCGGCGAGATCGCGCGCGATCTGCTGAACCTGCTCCTGATAGGTGATGATGCCGTAGGTCGGCGCCAGAATCGGTTGCAGCTTCGGATGGACGTACTCGATCGGCTCGATGCCGGCCTTGCGGGCGCAATAGGTTGGAATGTTGGCCATCGGGCCGGGCCGATAGAGGGCCACCAGCACGATCAGATCCTCGAAGCGATCCGGCCGCATGTCGATCAGCGCCCGGCGCATGCCGGCGCTTTCCACCTGGAACACGCCGACCGTCTCGCCGCGCGTCAGCATCTCGTAGGTTTTGGTGTCGTCGAGCGGCACCGTGGTCAGATCGAGCTCGATGCCGCGCCGCCGCACCAGCTTGACGGCGAGATCGAGCACGGTGAGCGTTTTCAGGCCGAGGAAATCGAACTTCACCAGTCCCGCCGGCTCGACCCATTTCATGTTGAACTGGGTCACCGGCATCATGGTTTTCGGATCGCGGTAGAGCGGCACCAGCTCGGTGAGCGGCCGGTCGCCGATGACGATGCCGGCGGCATGGGTGGAGGCGTGGCGGTGCAGCCCTTCGAGTTTTTGCGCGATGTCGAAGGCGCGCCGGGTGACCGGATCGCGGTCGCGCTCGGCCTGCAGACGCGGCTCATCGTCGATCGCGCGGGCGAGTGACACCGGGTTCGCCGGGTTCTGCGGCACGAGCTTGCACAGCTTGTCGACCTGGCCATAGGGCATCTGCAGCACGCGGCCGACATCGCGCAGCACGCCGCGCGCCTGCAAGGTACCGAAGGTGATGATCTGGGCGACCTGCTCGCGGCCGTATTTCTCCTGCACGTAATGGATCACTTCGTCGCGCCGGTCCTGGCAGAAATCGATGTCGAAGTCCGGCATCGAGATGCGCTCGGGGTTGAGGAAGCGCTCGAACAACAGCCCGAAGCGGATCGGATCGAGATCGGTGATGGTGAGCGCATAGGCGACCAGCGAACCGGCGCCGGAGCCGCGGCCGGGGCCGACCGGAATCCCTTGCGCCTTCGCCCATTGGATGAAATCGGCGACGATGAGAAAATACCCGGCATATTTCATGCGCTCGATGACGCCGAGCTCGAAGGCGAGCCGCTCGCGGTAATCCTCGGCGGTCTGCCCCGGCGCCAGCGGGTGGCGCGCGAGCCGGCGCTCGAGCCCGGCAGCGGCGGCGCGGCGCAATTCTTGTGCCTCATCTTGCGCTTCGTTGGTGTCGCGCGCTTGCCTAGCCGCCAGGGTTTCCGTCATCCGCCCGGTTTCGCTTGCGGTGGAGAAGCGCGGCAGGATCGGCGCCAGCGTGCGCGGACGATAGGCGCAGCGCTGCGCGACCTCGACGGTGGCCGCCAATGCCTCCGGCAGATCGGCGAACAAGGCCGTCATTTCGGCGCGGGTCTTGAAGCGGTGCTCCGGCGTGAGCTGGCGGCGATCGCCGTCGGCGACGAGCCTGCCCTCGGCGATGCACATCAGCGCGTCGTGAGCCTCGTAATCCTCGCGCGTGGCGAAGAACGGCTCGTTGCTGGCGAGGAGCGGAATGCCGCGCGTATACGCAAGCTCGATCAGGCCCGGCTCCGCCGCCCGCTCCGCCGGCATGCCGTGGCGCTGCAATTCGATATAGAGCCGGTCGCCGAACAGCCGCTGCAGATGCTCGCAACGCGCCAGCGCCTGTGCGCTCTGGCCGCCGGCGATCGCGGCATCGAGCGCCCCATTCGGCCCGCCGCTCAACGCGATCAATCCGGCGGTCTCATCGGCGAGCCAGTCGAGCTTGAGGTGCGGCCGTTCGGTCGGCTCGGTGCCGAGATAGGCCCGCGAACACAGCCGCATCAGGCTGCGATAGCCGTCCTCGCGCGCGGCAAGGAGGACAAGCCGCGGAAACCCCTCGCCTATTGTCGTGGTGCGGTTGTCCTGGTCGCCGAAATCGACAGCGAGCGCGCAACCGACGATCGGCTGGATGCCGGCGCTTGCCAGTTTTTCCGAGAACTCCAGCACGCCGAACATGTTGTCGGTGTCGGTGAGCGCCAGCGCCGGCTGCCGGTCCTTTTTGGCAAGCTCGGCCAGCCGCGCGATAGTCATCGCGCCTTCCAGCAGCGAATAGGACGAATGCACGTGCAGGTGCACGAATCCAGGGGTCGCGGCGGCGGCGGTGGTTTTCGGCATATCGATTTGGCTACGCGCGGATCAGGATTCTGCGCCGGGCGAAGATGCGGATCGCAAGCGGCGCTGTCTATCGCCGAGCGCAGCGCGGCCATCGCCGCGCACAGAAATCTGCCTGCACGTCATGGCCGGACGCGTTCCGGCCATCCGCGCCATACGTCGTGGCCGGACTTGTTCCGGCCATCCACGCCTTTCGGCTCCTCCAGCGCTTTGCGGCCACGAAGACGTGGATGACCGCGACAAAGGCGAGCAAAAGTCACGCCGGTCTCCCGAACGCCATGCGTGGGCACGACGCCAGCCTCAAACGACCACCAGCACCTGCGCCCATACGGCCACCATGGCCAGGAACAAAGCGATCGACGCCAACGCTAACGCCTCCTCGGCAACGGCGCGAACCATGACCCTCTCTCCCCTGAACGAATAGGGAACATAGTTCGCTAATTGTTCTTGGTCAAGGGGCAGGGCGAACACTAATGGTGTCAGGCAGCTTCAGTACCTTTCGTCTACGCATGGTTGCTCAGGCACGGGAAGCGCGGCAATGTTGCATGGACGCATAGGCGAAGCGGTAACTCGGGGATGAGGCGGCTATCACTTGTTGACCTATAAATCAACTAATTTGTTGACTTAAATGGCTACACCGGATAGCCTGCCAACGCTTACCCGGATAGCCATACCTCTGGGTAGGCTGGAATTTAATGACCGAAAATTCTATGCGATGCCCTCGTTTGTCCGGTTTCTTCAAGAAACCCTGCCTGAAGCACAAACGGGTGTTTTGGGGGCGGCCGAAAAACCGAAAACCCAGATGGATACGCTTCTGCGGAAGTGGATTACGGGCAAGCCAATGGCTTACGGTCGAGCGTTTTCAAACCTCAAACCTAGACATCATGACGTATGGGAAATGAAAACGATCGATCTCCGAGTGTTCGGATGGATTTATCGCCCCAAGGTGTTCATCGCTACCTTTGCCGGTTTGGCTGACGACTACAAATCGCAGAACGGAAAACCGCCAAAAGAATCGTACGATGAGGCGCGTGATCGCGTCGTTTGGATACGCGGATTGCTCGATCTCGATCCGCCAGCTCATGCGTCCGGAGACTACAATGCCCTCATTTGAATTCGATATCGGAGAGAAGGAGCGGGCCGGCTCGCGATTTTTATCGGATGTTCGCGACGAACTTCAGCGCGCGCTCGCAACCGAAAAATCACAAAGAAAAATCAGTCAACAAGCGATAGCAAATTTGCTGGACACCAGCCGCGCGGTCATTAATCGACAAATTATGGGCTACGAAAACATCGGCATCAAACGTGTTGCAGAAATCCTTTGGGCAATTGGATGGGAGCCTCGTTTCGAAGCACGTCGAGTACCAGCCAGCAACTATGAAATTATGCGACCGGCGGCCACGGCCCCGCGCGAGCCTGAGCGCGACAATAACCAGGCTCGCGTCAGCGCGTTAGATGAAAAGAAGAATGATGAAAAGGGCAAGATAGCGAGTGCCGCAGAAATGGCGTATGCCGAATGGGCCACATAATGGAAGTAGTTTCATTCGATAGCGGCCGCGTTACTTGGCTTTTTCCGACAGAGGAATTTGTGCCGCTGGGCGGCGCAGACGGAATTACGATTATTCAGAAAATCGCCGAGCGTTATCAATTTAGGAATTTTCCAGAGAATCCTACCAGAGAAGAGATTGACAAAAATGGCTTGAGGTTTGGTACGGGCATCTTTGAAATGCAGGGCACGCGAGCCACAATTGGTGAGTTTGTTTTATACAACGATGGAATAGTTGCAGTCTCGAACACGACGGAGCGGTCGGCTGGTTTTTTGGACGACATCGTTGAGTTCTCGATCCGCGAATTTCAGTTTCGGCGACCGATTTCACCGGTTAAGAAAGTTTCTGTAAGTACCCTGACGGTCGAATTTGAAAATTCGGTAGCCAACATGTTTGCCAATCAAGCTGCGCTAACGTCGTTGATTGGTAGCTATTTGAATGCTCCGCAGGGCACGTCACACGACGTTGCGGTCACACGTCTTGATTTTTCACTCAACGATTCGGCGGTGCCATCAAATTCAAGACCGCGGCTGATCCTCGAATCCCGCGCAACAGTTCCGCTTGCTCGCCGACGATATTTTTCCAACGCAGCATTGCACACCCGAGATCATGTTGAATTGCTAAGCAAGATCGAAAAAACGTTTATGACTTCTTCGACCAGCGGCGCTTAGCGGCATCGCCATCTCGGCCCGCCTTTCGGCGGTCATCGGCTTAGCCGTAGGCGCCCCACCCTTTCGGCCTAGTGCTGTCCGCCGCCAAGTCCTTGCCCTGTTCCTTGGGCGTAGGAGGCCGATCCTGGACCTGCCCGCTGGGCATCGTCGGTCAACCAGCTTCACCGGCTTGGCGGAAGTCCCCAGGATGCCTTCGCGGCATCATGGCCGCTCATCGAGCTGCCCGGCGTTTTCCGTGATCCAATCCACGGCGTCATTTTTGCTGGCAAAGCCCTCGATGCGCCGCTCGTGGCCTTGATGATATCGCACAATAACGTGCCAACCCGTCCCCACCTGGTCCGGGAACGGCAGCATCACCGGTTGTTCGTCAGAATCCGCCATGGTGTCTGGTCACTTCGCGTAGCCCTGCGACCGCAGCCAGTCGATGCGGCGGGTGCCCTGCAGCCATTCGTCGGCCTCGGCCTTGCTCTTGAAGCCTTTGATGGTGCGAATTTCGACGCCGGGATAGTGCGCCTCAATCTGCCAGTCGTCTTCGGCGATGCGCTTGTATTTGAAGGTGACGCGAGTCTTGGCCATCCGCGCACTATGCCGAATATCGGCGTGGGTCGCCAGGGCAGATCGCGCCAGTCGAGGTGCGGGAACCTACCGCCGGGGTTTGCGTTGGCACTACCAGGAACGAGCACCGTATGGGGGTGCTCCCGCATGCTTCAAACCCTGAGCAGCCAAATCCGCGATTGTTACGCGCACGCCGAGGCCTGCGCGGGCAAGGCGGAAGCGGCGTTCAACGATGAAATGCGAGAGGATTTTTTGCGGCTCGAGAAGAGCTGGCTGACGCTTGCCAGAAGCTACGAGTTCGCCGTCCAACTCTCGGACTACGTCAGGCAAAACAAGAGGCGCAGCGGTGCCGTGCTGGGCGTGGGAAACGCCAAAGACGGCGATCTGTGAAGGGCTGACTGCCTCATACCCGGTCCCGGCATGCCCCCTATTACCGCCGGGGCCTCCTGGAGTCCCGATGCCCCCCATCGGGACTTTCTTTTCGCGCCGGGCCGCGAGCCAGCAGACCCGCGGCAGGTCCCGAAACCACTCTCCCGGTGAACCGTATTTAGCGTGTTGATAGGCTTCGGCCGCAGGCCGCGGAGGCTTGGCAATCGCGTAAAATCGGGCGTATCGTCGCCGTGCTGTCGCGTTCTTCCTTTAATTCTCGGTCCCAAAACCAAATCAAGGAGGCTTTCATGCGTAAGCTGTCGATGACGTTGGCGGTAGCCGCGATGGCGATGACGGCAATGGCCGGCATGGCCGGCGCCCAGACCCAGCAGCAGGGAGCCGCGGGCTTGCATGCGCTGCTGCGCAATGCGACGCCGATCCACGAGGTTGCTTGCCGTGGACGCGGGGGTGCCTGTCCGTGGGGATGGTTCAGGGTCTGCAATCCGATCCGCTGCTGGTGCCGTCCCTGCTAACACGCCCGGCCCAAAGGCCCGTTGCGCTGTTTGACCACAGCGCCGAGAACTTCCGGAGCAGGAATGAGCGCGTTATCGCCGTATTTGGGCGCTTGGCTCGCTCCGCGGTTCAATCACCACCGAACAGGAGGGTCTGATGGGTAAGCTCGCTATCACTTTGGCCGCCGGAGCGCTGATGCTGGGGTCGATCGCACTGGCCAACGCGCAAACCCAGCAGCCGGGTGCCGGGAGCTTGCAGGGGCAAGCGCAGAACGCCAGTCCGGTCAAGCAAGCGGCCTGTTTCGGCTGGGGCGGCGGCTGCCGGCCCGGATGGCGCCGGGTCTGCGGCCCCTACCGCTGCTGGTGCCGCGTCTGCTGATCAGCCGCGCCTGCCAATGAACCTCGGCGAGGCCGCCTGCGGGCGGCCTCGTGTTTTTGGGGGCATGCTCGTCATTGCGAGGAGCGAAGCGATGAAGCAATCCAGAACCTCACCGCGGCTGGGTTGCTTCGCTCCGCTCGCAACGACGCGGCAGGAGGCTCAGCTCAGCTCAACTCCACCACCACCCCGTCGCGGATGGTCACGCGCCGGTCCATCTGCGCGGCAATGTCGAGATTGTGGGTGGCGACGATGGCGGCGAGGCCCGAGGCGCGGACCAATTGGCCGAGCGTGGCAAAGACCCGGTCGGCGGTCCGTGTGTCGAGATTGCCGGTCGGCTCGTCGGCCAGCAGGATGCGCGGCGCATTGGCGACCGCACGCGCAATGGCGACGCGCTGCTGCTCGCCGCCGGACAGCTCCGCCGGCCGGTGCGTCAGGCGTTCCTTGAGCCCGAGATAGGACAGCAGCTCGCTGGCGCGGGCGGCGGCCTCCTTGCGGCCGAGGCCGCGGATCATCTGCGGCATCATGACGTTCTCCATGGCGGAGAATTCCGGCAGCAGATGGTGGAATTGATAGACGAAGCCGATATCGGCGCGGCGGATGCGGGTGCGCGCAATGTCGGTCATGTGCGAGGTGGCGACCGAGTCGATATAAACCTCGCCGGCGTCGGCATGTTCGAGCAGGCCGGCGATGTGCAGCAGCGTCGATTTGCCGGCGCCGGACGGCGCCACCAGCGCCACCGATTGCCCGGCCCAGACCGCAAGCTCGGCACCCTTGAGAATGTCGAGCGTGGTATCGCCCTGGCGAAAGCGCCGGGTGACCTCGTGCAGGAACACGATCGGATGGTTGTCATCGACGGCAGCCGATGCCGCGGACTCCTTGATGGTGGTGGTCTCGTCCATCGCCTGGGATCACTCGTACCGCAGCGCTTCGACCGGATCGAGCCGCGCGGCGCGCCAGGACGGATAGAGCGTCGCCAGGAGCGACAGCCCCAGCGCCATGATCACAACAGCCAAGGTCTCACCGGCATTCATGTCGGCCGGCAGCCGCGACAGGAAGTAAAGCTCGGGCGAGAACAGCTCGGTGTTGGTCAGCCACGACAAAAAGTGCCGGATCGATTCGATATTCAGACAGATGATGGTGCCGAGGAGGAAGCCGACCACGGTGCCGACCACGCCGATCGCGGCGCCGGTGATGAGAAAGATGCGCATGATCGCGCCTTGGGTGGCGCCCATGGTGCGCAGGATGGCGATGTCGCTGCCTTTGTCCTTCACCAGCATGATCAGGCCGGAGACGATGTTGAGCGCCGCCACCAGCACGATCAGCGTCAGGATCAAAAACATCACGTTGCGCTCGACCTGGAGCGCGTTGAAGAAGGTGGCGTTGCGTTGCCGCCAATCGATCATGTAGATCGGCCGCCCCGCGGCTTCGGTGATCAGTTGCCGATAGCGGTCGACCCGATCCGGATCCTCGGTATAGACCTCGATTGCGGTGACGTCGCCGGCGCGGTTGAAATAGGCCTGCGCCTCGGTCAGCGGCATAAACACGAAGGCGGCATCGTATTCCGACATGCCGATCTCGAACACCGCCGCGATCTTGTAGGCTTTGATGCGCGGCGTCGTACCCATCGGGGTCACCGCGCCACGCGGCGCCACCAGCGTGAGGTTGTCGCCCGCCCGCAGCGAAAGCTGCTCGGCGAGCCTACTGCCGATGGCGATGCCTTGACCCCCGTCGAAACCGTCGAGCGTGCCCTGCTTGATGTTCCTGGCGATCGAGGACAATCGCGCCAGATCGCCGGCGCGGATGCCGCGGACAAGGACGCCCGAGGCATTGAACGGCGACGACGCCAGCGCCTGACCCTCGACGATCGGCGCGGCCAGCCGCACGCCGGGAACCTTGTTGACGCGATCGGCGACCGCCTGCCAATCGGTCAGCGGGGATTCGAGCGGCTGAATCAGGAGGTGGCCGTTGAGCCCCAAAATCTTTTCCAGGAGTTCCTGGCGGAACCCGTTCATCACCGCCATGACGATGATCAGCGTCGCCACGCCCAGCATGATGCCGAGGAAGGAGAACCCGGCAATGACCGAGATGAAACCCTCCTTGCGCCGCGCACGCAGGTAGCGCAGCGACAGCATCCACTCGAAAGGCGCGAAAGGATGAGTGCCGGTCGGCTCTCGCATTAATGTCTGGTCCCCGCGAGAGAACCGAGTTTCACATGATTCTGGCGGTTTCAAGCCGCCAAACGTCGCGGTCCGCCGGACCACGCACAGCTTTACGCCTTGGATGCCGGTGAAACATGATTTTTTCGGAAAACCGGCATCCAGTTTTCCCGATCATGCCAGCCGGGCCAGCGCGTCTGCGGGTGTCATAAGTTCCCGCGCGCCGTCGGAGCGCTGCTTGACCTCGACCTTGCCCTCGGCCAGGCCTCGCGGCCCGACTAATATTTGCCAGGGAACGCCGATCAGGTCGGCGGTGGCGAATTTCGAACCCGGCCGCTCGTCGAGATCGTGGTACAACGTGTCGATCCCCTTGGCGGCGAATTCGGCATAGAGCTTCTCGCAGGCGGCATCGGTGTCGCTGCCGCCCTGCTTGAGATTGAGGATCGCGACCTTGAACGGCGCCACCGCTTCCGGCCACCGGATACCGGCGTCGTCGTGGAAAACTTCGATCAGGGCGGCGACCAGCCGGCTCGGCCCGATGCCGTAAGAACCCATATGCACCGGCCGCTCGACGCCGTCGGGGCCGGCCACCACCGCCTTCATCGGCTCGGAATATTTGGTGCCGAAATAAAACACCTGGCCGACTTCGATGCCGCGCGCCGAGATCTGCTTGTCCGCAGGCAGTTTGGCAAAGGCGGCGGCGTCGTGCTTGTCCGAGGTCGCCGCATAAAGCCCGGTCCATTTGTCGACGATCGCCTGCAAGCCGGAAACGCTGTCGAAATCCACGTCCGGCCCGGGCACCTGAAAATCGAGGTAATCGCGGTGACAGAACACCTCGCTCTCGCCGGTGTCGGCAAGCACGATGAACTCGTGGGACAGATTACCGCCGATCGGTCCGCTTTCCGCCACCATCGGAATCGACTGCAGGCCCATCCGGGCGAAGGTGCGCAGATAAGCGACGAACATGCGGTTGTAGGCGTGGTTGGCGCCGGCAAAATCCACGTCGAACGAGTAGGCGTCCTTCATCAGGAACTCGCGCCCGCGCATCAAGCCGAAGCGCGGCCGCACCTCGTCGCGGAACTTCCATTGCAGGTGGTAGAGGTTGAGCGGCAGGTCTTTGTAAGAGCGGACGTAGCCGCGAAAAATCTCGGTGATCATTTCCTCATTGGTCGGGCCGTAGAGCATGTCGCGCTCGTGGCGATCTTTGATGCGCAGCATCTCCTTGCCATACGCCTCGTAGCGGCCGCTCTCGCGCCACAGCTCCGCCGATTGAATGGTCGGCATCAATAACTCGATGGCGCCCGAGCGATCCTGCTCCTCGCGCACGATCCGGCAGACTTTGTCGAGGACGCGAAGCCCGAGCGGCAGAAAAGCGTAGATGCCGGCCGCCTCCTGGCGGATCATGCCGGCGCGCAGCATCAAGCGGTGCGATGCGATCTCCGCTTCCTTGGGTGTTTCGCGCAGGATGGGCAGGAAGTAACGGGAAAGGCGCATGAAATCTCGATCTGATTGGGGGACCGCTATCGCCCTGGCAGTGAAACCGCGTCCGCGACGGAAACACAAGGGGCGGGGTTTTAAGCATCGGTTGCCACAAAAACCGGCCGCGTTAAATTTTTTTGTCACCGAACGTCGGTAAGATGATGACATTGGATCGAAGATCGAGTACGAACACCGTGCGCGATCCCGGAGCCCGCTACCTTTAGGCGTCCGGGAGGGCGGTCCAAGTCTTGGGAGGATGGTCCAACGGCGCGGAATCAACGCTGCCGCCACGCTGATAAGCCGAAATCGCGAAAGTTAAGGGGCGCGGATTAAGGATCAGGTTAAGATCTAACAGCAGGGCCTTGGCCCTGCTGTTTTTTTGTGCGCTCGGGTGGGCAGATCAACGGGTGGGCAATATCCCTCGCCGCTAGAATGATCGATCAATGCCCCCCAAACGGCCGCATCAAGCCTTCAACAGTGACCAGCCGGTTGACGTAAACGACGTAGCAGGCGGCAAAGATCACGAGCGAAACCAGCGTCGTCCATAACAGCTTCCGTTTCAAATTCGGGATCGCCGGAGCTCCGGGATCGGTGCCGGGAGCGATCTCGCTGCCGTGCTCGTGCTGGCTGCGGATGCCCCATGGCAACACCGCAAACAGCACCACCCACCAAATCAGGAAAAAAACGGCGAAGCCGGTGGTGAGGGGCATGCTCTAGGCCTGTTCCAGCTCGACCAGCGTGCCGGAAAAATCCTTCGGATGCAGGAACAGCACCGGCTTGCCGTGGGCGCCGATGCGAGGTTCGCCGTCGCCGAGGACGCGCGCGCCGGATGCCTTGAGCGTATCGCGGGCGGCACGGATATCCTCGACCTCGTAGCAGACGTGGTGCATGCCGCCGTCGGGATTGCGCTCGAGGAATTTGGCGATCGGCGAGCCCTCGCCAAGCGGTTCGAGCAGCTCGATCTTGGTGTTCGGCAGCGTAATGAACACCGTCGTCACGCCGTGATCCGGCTGCGGCACCGCGGCGGAAACCTCGGCGCCAAGCATGTCCCGATACACGGCCGCCGCCCTGCCGATATCGCGCACCGCGATCGCCACATGGTTGAGCCTGCCGATCATCGCCTCATCTCCTGCCGCCGGCGGGCTACTGTAGCCTAATCCGGCATCCTGTCAGCCTTCGCCTCAGCGGCCGAATTTCGCTTTCAGCTGATCCCGGATCGGCGCCAGGATGCTGGTCTTCTGCGTCTCGGCGCCGGCGAGAATGTCCTGCACGATGTCCTTCGGCGAGCGCCCGCTCCAGCCGGCATCGCGGAAATAGATGTTGGCGGCGTGCCCGACGACATAGCTGCTCCAGGCCGCGGCGAGCCCCTGCGGCACCGCGGTGAGCACGGTACTGGTGCCGAAGGTGACGGTGCGCAACAGGTCGGCGGCAAGATGCAGCCCGTACTCGGCCGCAGCCATCAGGCCCCAGGCCCGCAAGATTTCCAGCACCATGCTTTGCGCATTCTTCAGCGAAAAGTCGGTGCCGTAGATGGCGCCGATGCGTTGCACCATCAGAGCGTCGGTCGCCATGCCGGTAAGCACATCGAACACCGGCACCGGATTGGCGCCGACCACAAGCGCCTTTCCCAGCATGAAGTAATAGATCAAGCGGGTGACTTCCCTGCCCCGCACCTGCTGTTTCAGCTGTTTGATCTGCTCGCTCACGTCGGTGGCAAACAGGCTGGCGTTGAGCGCGATGATCGCCTTGCCCTCGCGGTCGAGGACTTCGAGCATGCGCGCTTCCAGGAGCTCGATTTTGGGCTTCGGCTGATAACGCACGATTTCAATCGCGCCGTCGGCCTTGTGGATTTCCCGCTCGGTCTCGCGCGGCGCGGCGGCGGCGAACACGATATCGTCGGCGCCAAGCCGGTGGCCGACCTTGCGCAGGATCGACTCGGAGATCTCCTTGATCTGCGCCGGTCCGTACAGATCGGCCTTGTTGATGACCAGGAGCACCGGCTTGTGCAGATCGCAAAGCTGGTTCAGCGCCTCGAGCTCGACCCGGTTGAGGTCGCCGTCGGCGACGAACAAGACCAGGTCAGTGTAGCGAACGGTCTCCTCGGCCAGCTTTCCGCGCAGCTCGCCGGCGGCTTCGTTGATGCCCGGCGTATCGACCAGGACCAGCCTGGTATTCTTGAAACCGGCCTTGGCGATTTTGTCCGTGGAGCCGTGCTCGGCGGAAACCGCGAAGACCTTCTCGCCGGCCAGCGCGTTGAGCAGCGCGCTCTTGCCCGACCCGACTTCGCCGAACGCGGCAATCTCGACGCGGCCGTTCTCGAGCTTGACCGCGAACGCGTCGATTTCATGCATTTCCTTCTCGATGCTGGCGCGCTCCTGTGGGCGCAGCCGCGAGTCGGCGGACAGCCGGCGCAGTGCTTCGATCGTGTCGGGCAATACGGTTTGATCTTGCATCAGATCGGCATTCCTCGACTAGGTCGCGGCTTCGAATTGCAGCGTCTGTCCCGGGCTCGGCCGGATGACGCGGTTGATGAGGTTCGTCAGGGCTGCGATGTCGCTCGACGGCCGGCGCAATTCCGTCCGCACCGCGCCGCTTGCGTCTTCGATCTCGCGTTCGACCGAAATGGGCGCGCCGGCCACCGCCACGACATGGCCGGGAGGAAATCCGGCCGGCATTTTGCCGCGGATCGATAGCAGAATGGCGTCGCGATCAGTGGCGTTGAACTGGTCCGCCTTGTTCAAAACCACATAGAGCGGCTTGCCGCCGGCGGCGAAGCGCTTGATGGCCGCCACTTCGGGAGCGCGCAAGTCCTGATCGACGACGAACAGGACGCCATCGCTTCGCGCCGCATTCGCGGCCAACGCTGCAATATGCGGCTCGCCGCCGTCGATTGGTCCGGCATCGACCAGGCGCACAATGTCGCCGGTGTTGGACGAAGGCTCAGGGTCTGCCTTGGCGAGAACCCCGATCAAAGCCGTCTTGCCGGTGTAGGCCGGACCGGTGACGACGAGCGTCGCTCGCGCCGGACGGATGGCCCGTTCCGGCTCGGCAGGCGCGGACGCCGGCAGACTCGCGCGTTCGATCGGTGCCCGCAACGCGGGCCGGCTTTCAGCCGCCCATTTGCTGGAGAGTTCTTTCGCCCGTCTGCTGACGATTTCGTCTGGCAGTGGCCGTACCGGCTCCACTCGCGGGGCGACAAGTTTTGCCGGAGACGACAGCCGGCGCAAACGCAGCCAGGCCACCATCCCGACGACTACAAAGAACAGCAACAGCACCGAGCCATAGGCCGCGGCGATGTAGGGATTTTTCAGGGTGTCGAAGGTCAGCGCGATGTTCGATATCAGCCAGACGCCGAAGAACAACACGGCGCCGGCCAGCACCCCGACCAGGAGCCGGATCAGAACCTCCGGTTTGCCGGCAAACAGCAGCAGCGGAGCAAACCACTTGAACATCGGTTCGGCCGATCGTTAATTTAATCAAATATATGAATGGTTTGCATCTGGGACAATGCGACCGGCGACTTCACAGGACCAAGAGTCACACGACCAAGACGTGGACGTGGCAGATCGGTTTCTTGTTCCAGCGCTCGGCCAGCGCGCCGCGCACCGCGCGCCGGACCGCCTCGGCGACTTCGTTGGGATCGCGCCGCCGCGGCTTCGGCATCGCTTCGAACGCCTCCGCGATGGCGTCGCGGGCGATCTCATCCATGCGCCGGCCGGCGGCATCGGTCTCCGGAATGCCGATCAGCTCGATCTCGGGATCGGCGACGAGCGCGCCCTTGTCGCTTAACGCCAACGCGATCGAGGCCATGCCGGCGAAGGCAAGCCGACGGCGCGAGGCCACGGCGCGCGCTTGCGCATCGACCAGCAGCGCGCCGTCCTTGTAAAGCCGGCCCGAGGGAATTTCGTCGATGATTTCCGGCGCTCCCGGCGCCAGCCGAACCAGGTCGCCATTGCCGCAGACCAGCACGTGCGGCACGCCGGCGGCCCGGGCAAGCTTGGCGTGCTCGGCGAGATGCAGCGCTTCGCCATGCGCGGGGATCAGAATTTGCGGTCTGACCCAGCCGATCATGTCGCGAAGCTCGTCGCGCCGCGGGTGGCCGGAGACGTGAACCAAATGGTTGCGGTCAGTAATGACCTCGATGCCCTGCGCCACCAAGCCGTTGATCACACGGTCGACCGCCTTCTCGTTGCCGGGGATGGCGCGCGAGGAGAAGATCACGCGGTCGCCGCGCGTCAGCGTCACCTCGGGATGCTCGTCCTGGGCGATGCGCGAGAGCGCAGCGCGCGGCTCGCCCTGGCTGCCGGTGCATAACGCCAAAACCTTGTCCGGCGGCAGATAGCCGTAGCTTTCAGCCGCGCGGAAATCCTGCACGCCGGCGAGATAGCCGGTTTCGCGCGCAACCTGCACCACCCGCTCCATGGCGCGGCCGACCACGACGACTTCGCGCTCGGCGGCGCGCGCGGCGTCGGCCACCGCGCGGATGCGGTCGACGTGAGAGGCAAACGTCGTCACCGCCACGCGTGCCGGGGCGGTGACGACGAGCTCGGCCAGCGTCTTGGCGACGTCGGCCTCGGACGGCGAGCGGCCGTCGCGCACGGCGTTGGTGGAATCGCCGATCAGCGCCAGCACGCCGGCGTCGCCGAGCGCCGTGAGCTTGGCGGCGTCGGTCCTGGAGCCGACCAGCGGCGTGAGGTCGATCTTCCAGTCGCCGGTGTGCACCACCGTGCCGAGTGGGGTGCGGATAGCGAGCGCGTTGGATTCCGGGATCGAGTGGGCGACGCTGACGAAGTCGATGGCGAACGGGCCGAGCTCCAGATGCCCGCCGAGCGGCACGACGTTGACCGGAATGTGCGGCGCGCCGGGCTCGGACAGCCGGCGCGCTTCGAACAAAGCCGCCGTGAACGGCGTGGCGTAAAGCGGCACGTTCAATCGCGGCCACAGGTCGATTAGCGCGCCCATATGATCTTCGTGGGCGTGGGTGAGCACGAGACCGACGATGTTGCGCCGCTGCTCGATGAGATAGCGGATGTCCGGCAGGATGAGATCGACGCCGGGCAGGTGCTCCTCGGCGGCGAAGGAAACGCCGCAATCGACGATCAGCCATTGCCGCCGCCGGCCGTCGCCGACGCCGTAGATCGAGAGATTCATCCCGATTTCGCCGATGCCGCCAAGCGCCGCAAACACAAGCTCGCCGGCTGGACTCGCCATCACTTCAACCCTGCCGGCCGGGAATCTTCCAGCCGCGGCGGCGGCCAAACGGAAATACGTCACCCGCCGATATTTTCTCCATGGCGCCGCCGGGAAGCTCCAGCACCAGACGGCCGGACCGGTCCAGCCCGACGAAGCGGCCGGTCTTTTCGCCATTGCCGTCGCGGACGCGGATCGGCTCACCGAGGCCGTGCGCGGCGGAGAGCCAACCGCCGAGAATGGCGGTAAAGCCCTGGCCGCGGTCCCATTGCGCGATGCGCCGGTACATCGCCGCCGAAAGCTGCATGAACAATTGCTGCGGCGTCATGTCGGCACCGTGCGCACGCAGATCGGTTGCGGGGAACAGGACCGCCTGCTCGCCGAAGGGGGTGGCGCGCGCCAGCGCCGGCTTCTCGTCGAGCGGAGGCTCGGACGCCATCGGCGGATGGTGCGCGCAATTCACGCCGATGCCGATCACGACGGTCAGGCTGTTGGCCGCGCCGATCTCTCCCTCGATCAGAATTCCGGCGCACTTCTCGCCGGCCAGCAACAGATCGTTCGGCCATTTGAACGAAAGCTGCGGCCCGAGCGCCGGCGCCTCGGCGGCGATCGCGTCGCGCAGCGCCAACGCCGCGACGAAAGCAAGTTCCGGCGCATGCTCGATTGACGACGGCTCGCTGAGCAACAGGCTGGCGTAGAGATTGCCCGGCGGCGAATTCCAGGACCGGCCGAGGCGGCCGCGGCCCGCGGTCTGCGCTTCGGCGGTGATCCACAGCGGTCCGCGCTCGCCGCTGCGGGCGCGGCTGCCGGCTTCGGCGTTGGTCGAGCCGATCATTCCCAGCGCCACGACCCCTACGCCGGCCTCGATCGCGGTCGGATCAAGGTCCATTAGAGCATGATCCGGAAAAGTGGCAGCCGGTTTTCCGAACAGATCATGCTCCACCAAGATGATACAGCGCCAATCGATTCAATATGAAACGATTGCGCTCTAGAACAGCGAATGGGCGGCGGCGCTGGCGATGCCGACGAGCGGCCCCGGGTAGAGGAAGAACAAAATGTTGAACAGCCCGCAAACCGCCAGCACCACCTTGAGCTCATAGGGCATGCCGGCAAATCCTTCGGCCGGCTCGTCGAAATACATGGTCTTGACGATCGCCAGATAATAATAGGCGCCGATCACGCTTGCCAGCACGCCGATCACGGAGAGCACATAGAGCCCGGCCTTGATCGCGGCGAGAAAGACATAGAACTTGGCAAAGAAGCCGGCGAGCGGCGGCACACCGGCCATCGAGAACAACAGCATCGCCAGAAAGAACGCCATGGTCGGGCTGGTACGGGCGAGCCCGGCGAGCTGGTCGATCGATTCGACCATTCCCTCGCTTCGCCGCATCGACAGGATCACGGCGAACACGCCGAGCGTCATGGTGACGTAGATCGCCATATAGACGAGGACGCCCTGGACGCCTTCGGAGGTGCCGGCGGCCAGGCCGATCAGCGCAAAACCCATATGGCCGATCGACGAATAGGCCATCAGCCGCTTGATGTTGCGCTGGCCGATCGCGGCGAACGAGCCGAGCAGCATCGAGGCAAGCGCGACGAAGGTGACGATCTCCTGCCATTGCGCGGTGATGCCGGGAAAGGCGGTGACGGCAACGCGCACGAACATGGCGATGCCGGCCACTTTCGGCGCCGCGGCGAAAAACGCGGTGATCGGCGTCGGCGCGCCTTCATAGACGTCCGGCGTCCACATATGGAAGGGAACAGCCGAAACCTTGAAGCAGAAGCCGGCGAACAGAAAGACGAGGCCGAAAATCAGTCCGGTGCCGGCGTCCGCAGCCGATTGCGCGATACCGGCAAAACTCACGGTGCCGGTGAAGCCGTAGACCAGCGAGGCGCCGTAGAGCAGCATTCCCGACGACAGCGCCCCGAGCACAAAATATTTAAGGCCCGCTTCCGTCGATCGCAGCGCCGAGCGGTAGCTGGCGGCCACCACGTAAAGCGGCAGGCTCATCAATTCGAGACCGAGATAAAGCGCGATCAGGTCGGCGGCCGAGATCAGCATCAGCATGCCGAGCGTCGACAGCACGATCAGCACCGAATATTCGAACCGCCGCTCCCTGGCGCGCTTGTCGTAGTCGATCGACATCAGGATCGCGGTGGCCGAGCCGGCAATGGCCAGGATTTTCAGAAAACGGGCGAAGTCGTCGACCACGAAGCTGCCGTTGAGAGTGACCAGCTTGCCTTCGGGCAGCAGCAGCACGATGATGCCGGCGATCACCAGCAGCACGATCGAGGCGGCGTCGATCACGACCAGCGAGCGTTCGCCGCGGAAGACGCCGAACATCAACAGCGCCATGGCGCCGATACCGAGCACGATTTCGGGCAGCAGCGGAACGAGCCCGGTCATGGTCACAACCGCGTTCATCGTCTTACCTCGTCAGCGCGGCTGCTTGCACGCTTGAGACCGCATGCTGGAAGTTGTCAACGAGCTGGGTCACCGATACGGCCGAAATATCTAGCACCGGCTTGGGATAGATGCCGAACACGATGGTCAGGATCACCAGCGGCGCGAGAATCGCAATCTCGCGCCAGCCGACATCCTTGATGTTGAACAGGCTCGGCTTTTCCAGCTTGCCGAAGATCACCTTGCGGTAAAGCCACAGCGCATAGGCAGCCGACAGGATGGTGCCGAGCGTCGCCAGCGTCGCCACCCAATTGTTGACCCGGAAGGTGCCGATGAGCGTCAGAAATTCGCCGATGAAGCCCGACGTGCCGGGCAGCCCGATATTGGCCAGCGTGAACACCATGAAAGCGAAGGCGTAGAGCGGCATGCGGTTGACGAGCCCGCCATAGGCCGCGATCTCGCGCGTGTGCATGCGGTCGTAAATGACGCCGACGCAAAGAAACAGCGCCGCCGAAACGATGCCGTGGGAGATCATCTGGAAAATGCCGCCGGCGACGCCCTGAGCCGTCATCGCGAACAGCCCCATGGTGACAAACCCCATATGCGCCACCGAGGAATAGGCGATGAGCTTTTTCACGTCCTCCTGCATCAAGGCGACCAGCGAGGTGTAGATGATGGCGACGACCGACAGCGCGTAGATCAGCGGCGCGAGGTCCACGGAGGCTTGCGGGAACATCGGCAGCGAGAAGCGCAGGAAACCGTAACCGCCCATCTTGAGCAGGATCGCGGCCAGAATCACCGAGCCGGCGGTCGGCGCCTCGACATGGGCATCGGGAAGCCAGGTGTGGACCGGCCACATCGGCATCTTGACCGCGAACGAGGCGAGGAAGGCGAACCACGCCCAGGTCTGCAAAGCGCGCGGGAAAGCGTGATGCAGCAGCGTCGGGATGTCGGTCGTGCCGGCGTCCCAATACATCGCCATGATGGCGAGCAGCATCAGCACCGAGCCGGCGAACGTGTAGAGAAAGAACTTGAAGCTCGCATAGACCCGGCGCGGACCGCCCCACACGCCGATGATCAGGAACATCGGGATCAGGCCGCCCTCGAAGAACAGATAGAACAGCACCAGATCGAGCGCACAGAAGGTGCCGACCATCAGCGTCTCGAGCACCAGGAAGGCGATCATATATTCGCGCACCCGGCTCTGAATCGAGGTCCAGCTCGCCAGGATCGAAATCGGCATCAATGCGGTGGTCAAAATCACGAACGGCAGCGAGATGCCGTCGACGCCCATGGAATAGTTGATGGCGCCGCCGAGCCACGGCCGTTTTTCCAGGAACTGGAAATCCGCCGAGGTCAGATCGAAACGCCACACCAGAATGAGCGAGACCGCAAAGGTGACCAGCGTCGTCCACAAAGCGACCCAGCGCGCGTTGCTGACGCCGGCTTCATCGTCGCGCAGGAACGCGATGAAAACCGCGCCGGCGATCGGTAGGAAAGTGACGACGGACAGGATCGGCCA
Organism: uncultured Alphaproteobacteria bacterium; assembly: GCA_963709825.1. Classification (GTDB taxonomy): domain Bacteria; phylum Pseudomonadota; class Alphaproteobacteria; order Rhizobiales; family Xanthobacteraceae; genus BOG-931. Next base: position 69,615 of record CAVPXZ010000022.1, on the reverse strand, counting down.
GCTCATCAATGCACCCCTGCGAACGTGAACCAGGTGATGAAAGCGGCGACGCCGATCAGCATGGCGAAGGCGTAGTGGTAGAGGTAGCCGGTCTGCAGCCGGACCACGTTGCGGGTCACGTCGAGCACCCGCGCCGACACGCCGTCGGGGCCGAAGCCGTCGATGATAAAGCCGTCGCCGCCCTTCCACAGCAGCCGGCCGAGCCACATCGTCGGACGAACAAAGATGACGTCGTAAATCTTGTCGAAGTACCAGGCGTTGAGCAGGAAGCGGTAGAGCACGCCCTGGTCGCGCGCCAGCGCCTCCGGGATATCGGGCCGGCGGATGTAGAACTGCCAGGCCAACAGGAAGCCGCCGATCATCATCACCGTCGGCACCAGCGCGACCGCAAGCGGCAGGTGCTCCATGTTCTCAAGCACCATATTGTCGGGCCCGAACTTCAGGGAGTCGCGGAAAAACTCCTCGGCGCCGTGGCCGGTGAAAATGCCCAGCGCCGGCCAGCCGGCCGCGATCGATCCGATCGCCAGGATGGCGAGCGGCACCAGCATCACCATCGAACTTTCGTGCGCCGCCTCGTAATGATGATGGTCGTGCGGCTCGCCGTGGAAGGTCTTGAAGATGAGCCGCCAGGAGTAGAACGAGGTCAGCGCCGCGGCGGCGACCGTCATGACGAAGCCGTAGCTCGCGGCGATGCCCTTGACGACGTCGTCGGCCTCGATGATCGCGTCCTTGGAGAAGTAGCCGGCGGTGAACGGGAAGCCGGTCAGCGCCAACGTGCCAATGAGCATCATGGCGTAGGTGAAGGGAATTTTTCGCCACAGCCCGCCCATTTTGCGGATGTCCTGCTCGTGATGCATGGCGAGGATCACCGACCCGGAGCCGAGGAACAGCAGCGCCTTGAAGAAGGCGTGGGTGAACAGATGGAACATGCCGATCGAATAGGCCCCCGCCCCCATGGCGACGAACATGTAGCCGAGCTGCGAGCAGGTCGAGTAGGCGATGATGCGTTTGATGTCGTTCTGTACCAGCGCGATCGTGGCGGCGAAGATCGCGGTGGTGGCGCCGATGAAGATGACGAAAGCCTGCGCGGTCGGCGCCAGCTCGAACAGCGGCGACAGCCGCGCCACCATGAACACGCCAGCGGTAACCATGGTCGCGGCGTGAATCAATGCCGACACCGGCGTCGGTCCCTCCATGGCATCGGGAAGCCAGGTGTGCAGCAAAAACTGCGCCGATTTACCCATGGCGCCCATGAACAGGAGCAGACAGATCACTGTCAGCGCATCGGCGTTGAAGCTCAGAAAGTGGAAGTTCTTGCCGACTAGGTCAGGGGCCTGCGCGAAGATGGTATCGAAATTGATCGAGCCGGTGAGCAGGAACACGGCGAATATTCCGAGCGCGAAGCCGAAATCGCCGACCCGATTGACCAGAAAAGCCTTGATCGCGGCCGCATTGGCTTCGGGCTTGTGGAACCAGAACCCGATGAGCAGATAGCTCGCCAGCCCCACGCCCTCCCAGCCGAAAAACAATTGCGCGAGATTGTCGGCAGTCACCAGCATCAGCATGGCGAAGGTGAAGAACGACAGATAGGAGAAAAAACGCGGCTTGTGCGGATCGTCGGCCATGTAGCCGATCGAATAGAGATGCACGAGCGCGGAAACGGTCGTCACCACCACCAGCATCACCGCGGTAAGCGGATCGATGCGCAGCGCCCAATCGACCTTGAGATCGCCCGAGGTGATGAAATTAAACAGCGGGACCCGGACGTCGTGACCATGAAGGCCGACATTGACGAAGGCGAAGCAGGAGAGCAGCCACGAGATGCCCAGTAGCGTCGTGGTGATCAGCTCGGCGGCCTGCGAGCCGGCGGTCGGCGCCGCGGTTTCATCATTTTCCAGGCTCGAGTGATCGATCTCGGCACGGGCCGATTGCTCCGCCGGCGCGCCATGACCGTAGTGCTCGGGCACGAGCGGGGCGGCATGATCGTCGTGCGGCGGCGGCGGGTCCTCGCCAGGATGGCGGTTGCGCGCCCCGACCAGCGTGATCACGCCGGCAATGACGGCGCCCAGCAGCGGCAGGAAGACGATGGCTTCGTACATGCCGCTTTAGCCTTTCATCAGATTGACGTCCTCAACCGCGATCGAGCCGCGATTGCGGTAATAAGCCACCAGGATCGCAAGCCCGATCGCGGCTTCCGCCGCCGCCACCGTCAGCACGATCAGCGCGTAGACCTGACCGACAATGTCGCCGAGGAAAGCGGAGAACGCGACCAGGTTGACGTTGACCGCGAGCAGGATGAGCTCGATCGACATCAGAATGACGATGACATTCTTGCGGTTGAGGAAGATGCCGAAAATCCCGAGCGTGAACAGGATCGCCGCGACCGAAAGATAATGTCCGAGCCCGATGATCATGGCAGCCCCTGCCCCGACTTCACCCTGACGACTTCAATCGCGTTCGACCGGCGGCGCGCCAGCTGTGCGGCGATGCTTTGGCGTTTGACGTTCGGCCGATGATGCAGGGTCAACACGATGGCGCCGATCATCGCGACCAGCAGGATCAAGCCTGCCGCCTCGAAGAAGTAGACGTAGCGGGTATAGAGCACGAGCCCGAGCGCCTGGGTGTTGCTGATTTCGGCGGCCGAAGGAATTGGCGCGGTGATCGCCCTCGGCACGGCTGGGTTGATGACCCAGGCCCCCACCACGAACAGCAGCTCGATCAAAAGCACCGCGCCGACCAGAAAGCCGACCGGCAGATAATTGAGGAAGCCCTGGCGCAGCTCGGCAAAATCGACATCGAGCATCATCACCACGAACAGAAACAACACGGCGACGGCGCCGACATAGACCACGATCAGAATCATGGCGAGGAATTCGGCGCCCAGGAGCACGAACAGGCCGGCGGCGTTGACGAAGGCAAGGATCAGAAACAACACGGAATGCACCGGGTTCCTGGCGACAATGACCATGATCGCCGAGGCGATGCACACGCCGGCAAAGAGATAAAAGAAGATAGCCTGGAGGATCATTGGCGCGGCGTCTCAGCGATACGGCGCGTCGAGTTCGATGGCCTTGGCCAGATCGCGCTCCCAGCGGTCGCCGTTCGCCAGCAGACGCTCCTTGTCGTAGTAGAGCTCCTCCCGCGTTTCGGCGGCGAATTCGAAGTTCGGCCCCTCGACAATGGCGTCGACCGGGCAAGCTTCCTGACACAGCCCGCAATAGATGCATTTGACCATGTCGATGTCGTAGCGGGTGGTGCGGCGGGTGCCGTCGTTGCGCCGCGGGCCGGCTTCGATGGTGATGGCCTGCGCCGGACAGATCGCCTCGCACAGCTTGCAGGCGATGCAACGCTCCTCGCCGTTCGGATAGCGCCGCAGCGCGTGCTCGCCGCGAAAGCGCGGCGACAGCGAGCCCTTCTCGAACGGATAATTCAGCGTCGCCTTCGGCTTGAAGAAATAGCGCATCGACAGGACGAAAGCCTGCACGAATTCCTTCAGGAAGATCGAACGGGCGGCCTGATCCAAGCTCATGTCAGCCTCTGATGACCTCGAGGACGCCGGCGACGATCGCGACCATGGCGAGCGAGATCGGCAGGAAGACTTTCCAGCCGAGCCGCATCAGCTGGTCGTAGCGATAGCGCGGCACGAACGCCTTCACCATGGCGAACATGAAGAACATGAAGCTCGCCTTGAGCGCGAACCAGATGAGGCCGGGGATCCAGGTAAACGGCGCCACCGGGAACGGCGGCAGCCAGCCGCCGAGAAACAGGATCGTGGCCATGGCGCACATGGTGGCAATGGCGACGTATTCGCCGAGCATGAACATCATGTAAGGCGTCGAGCCGTACTCGACCATGTAGCCGGCGACCAGCTCGGATTCCGCCTCGACCAGATCGAACGGCGGGCGGTTGGTCTCCGCCAGCGCGGACACGAAGAAAACAACGAACATCGGCAACAGCGGCAGCCAGTACCAGCCCAGAAAACCCCAGGCGCTGTTCTGCGCTTCGACAATGGCCGAGAGATTGAGCGAGCCGACGCAAAGCAGCACCGTGATGAAGACAAATCCGATCGAGACCTCGTAGGACACCATCTGCGCCGCCGAGCGCAGCGCCGCCAGGAACGGATATTTCGAGTTCGACGCCCAGCCGGCCATGATCACGCCGTAGACCATGAGTGAGGAAATGGCGAAGATGTACAGCACGCCGACATTGATGTTGGCGATCACCATGCCGGCGCTCATCGGAATAACGGCCCAGGCCGCGAGCGCCAGTGTACAGGTCACCAGCGGCGCCAGCAGGAACACGCCTTTGTTGGCGCCGGCCGGGATCACCGGCTCCTTGAGCACGAATTTCAACAGATCGGCGAACGACTGCAGTAATCCCCAAGGCCCGACCACATTGGGGCCGCGCCTAATCTGCACCGCCGCCCAGATTTTTCTGTCGGCATAGAGCACATAGGCGATGACGATGAGCAGGATCACGAGCAGCAGCACGCTCTCGGCGACCATGATGATCAATGGCCAGATGTAACCGGACCAGAACGCTTCCATCGTCGGTCCTCTACTCTGCGGCCGTCATGGTGGCGCGCCCGGCGGCAATGGCCGAACATTCCGCCATCACCGGCGAACAGCGCGCGATCGGATTGGTGAAGTAGAAATCTTCGACGCTCGAACGGAATGGCGCCTTGTCCGCGGTGCCGCCAAGCGCGGCAAGCTTCTGGACGTCGGCGGCATCGCCCGGCGCGATCTGCCCGATGCGCATGAGATGCGGGTGGGCTTGGTAGAGCGCCTGGCGCAAAGCCAAAAGCGAATCGTAGGGGAGCTTTTTCCCCAACACCGCTGACAGCGCGCGCAGGATCGCCCAATCCTCGCGCGCGTCGCCGGGCGGGAAGGACGCGCGCGTCGCCATCTGCACCCTGCCCTCGGTATTCACATAGGTCGCCGACTTTTCCGGATAAGCGGCGCCGGGCAGCACCACGTCCGCCCGCGCGGCGCCGCGGTCGCCGTGGGTGCCGATGTAGACGACGAACGCGCCGGGCGCGATGTCGATCTCATCGACGCCGAGCAGGAACAGAACGTCGAGCGTGCCGGCCGTCGCCATCTGCCGGGCGGTCAGGCCGCCCTCGGACGGGACGACGCCGAGATCGAGCGCGCCGACGCGGGAAGCCGCATGGTGCAGAACGCTGAAGCCGTTCCAGCCGTCCTTGACGGCGCCGAGCTCGATCGCCGCCTTCGCCGCGAGCGAAGCGACCGCCGCGCCGTCCGGCCGGGCAAAGGCGCCGGCGCCGACCAGGACCAGCGGGCGCTCCGCCTTGCGCATCACGTCGGCAAAACTGTGCCGGGCAATGTCGCCGAGCGTTTCCGACCCGGCGCCGAGATAATCGTAGGGGTAGGTCAGCGGCGCCTTCGGGCCGATGACGCCGATGGCAAAATTCCTTGCCATTCGCCAACGCTTGCGAATGCGCGCGTTGAGTACCGCCGCCTCGCGGCGCGGGTTGCAGCCGACCATGAGCAGTGCGTCGGCCGCATCGATGCCGGCGATGGTGGCGTTGAAAAGATAGCTGGCACGGCCCCATTTCGGGTCGAGCACCGCGCCGTCCTGCCGGCAGTCGAGATTGCCGACGCCGAGCCGTGTCATCAGATCCTTCAGCGCGAAGATTTCCTCGACCGCGGCGAGATCGCCAACCAGCGCGCCCATTCGTTTGGGATTGGCCCGCGCCAGTTTTTGCGCGATCGCGGCGAAGGCTTCGCTCCATGTGGCCGGGCGCAGTTGTCCGTTGGCGCGCACATAGGGCTGATCGAGCCGTTGCGTGCGCAGGCCGTCAACGACGTGCCGGGTTTTGTCCGAAATCCACTCTTCGTTCACGTCGTCGTTGGTGCGGGGCAGGATGCGCATCACCTCGCGGCCGCGGGTGTCGATGCGGATCGCCGAGCCGAGTGCGTCCATGACGTCGATCGACTCGGTCTTGTTGAGCTCCCAGGGGCGCGCCGCGAACGCATAAGGCTTGGATGTGAGCGCGCCGACCGGGCAGAGATCGACGACATTGCCCTGCAGTTCGGACACCATCGCCTCTTCGAGATAGGTCGTGATCTCCATATCCTCGCCGCGGCCAATGGCGCCAAGCTCGGGCACGCCGGCGACCTCGGTGGCAAAGCGGATGCAGCGGGTGCATTGGATGCAGCGGTTCATCGAGGTCTTGACCAGGGCGCCGAGATATTTGTCTTCGACCGCGCGCTTGTTCTCGCGAAAACGGCTCTGGTCGACGCCATAGGCCATGGCCTGGTCCTGCAGATCGCATTCGCCGCCCTGGTCGCAGATCGGGCAATCGAGCGGATGATTGATCAGCAGGAATTCCATCACCCCTTCGCGCGCCTTGCGGACCATCGGCGAGCGCGTCAAGAGCACCTTGGGCGTGCCGTCCTTGTTCGGCGGCAGATCCTTCACGCCCATGGCGCAGGAGGCTTGCGGCTTCGGCATGCCGGCGACTTCGATGAGGCACATGCGGCAATTGCCGGCGATCGACAGCCGCTCCTGAAAACAGAAGCGCGGAATTTCCGCCCCCGCGACCTCGCAGGCCTGGAGCAGCGTGTACTCCGGCGGGACGTCGATCTCTTTGCCGTCGACAATGAGCTTGGTCATGCCGCCTGTCCGTTCGGCGCGGCGCAGCGTGCCGTCTTCCACAATTGCGCAGCCGGAACGCTCTCCCAGCCGAACGCGTGTTGGGTGGGCCCGTGCGCGGTCAGATATTCCAGCCGCTCTTTTGCCTCGATCAAGCCCGGCAGATGGCCGACCGGCACCCACCACATCACTAAGTGCGGCCCGTCCATTTTGTCGAACCATTCCGGGCGACGGCCGTAAAAGCGCTTGTGGATGGTCTGCCACACGAAACGCTCGAGCACTTCGACGCTGTCCCAGACCGACATGTTGACGGCCATGTTCGGATCGGGAAATGGCCGGATGTTGGTTGCGTTGCCGCTCTCGTCTTTGAGCCGCCAGATGAATCCCTTGGTTCGCTCAGCCAAGGCGTTCACCAGATCGACATTGTTCATAAAGTCCGCCATCCGCGGATCGTCGGTCGGATAGCGCAGCCGTCCGATATTCAATTGGGCGAGATGCCGGTCTTCGCTGGGCGTCGTCATTGGAGGTACTCCAAAATCACCCCGGGCAGGGCGAGCACCCGCGCCAGCGTTGTCGCTCCGAGGCCCGCATAAAAGCCGAGGCCGCCCCCCAATACAGCCGCGAGGCCAACGATCAGGGACGTCGCCGACGACGACAAATTCAGCAGCATTGCCAGTCCGAGGCCGACGCCGACGCCGACCATCGTCCAAAACACGACGGCGCCTCCCGCGGCCCAACCGCCGAGCGGATGGCTCGCGCCTTTCCTGATGTCGCGAAGCAGCGCCATCCAACTCCCTCCTACTCCGCCGCCTCGGACACCGGCGGATCAAGCACGCCTTCGGTATCGGGATCGGCGCAATATTCGTCGATGCGGCGTTCGATCTCCGGCCTGAAATGCCGCAGCAGGCCCTGCACCGGCCAGGCGGCGCCGTCGCCGAACGCGCAGATGGTATGACCCTCAATTTGGGTCGTGACCTGCCACAGCATATCGATCTCGCCCTTGAGCGCGCGGCCCTCGGCCATGCGCGTGAGCACGCGCCACATCCAGCCCATGCCTTCGCGGCACGGTGTGCACTGGCCGCAGCTTTCGTGTTTGTAGAAATAGGAGATGCGCGCCATGGCGCGCACAATATCGGCCGACTTGTCCATGACGATCACAGCCGCCGTGCCGAGCGCCGACTTCTTGTCGCGGCAGCCGTCGAAATCCATCAGCAGCGTGTCGGCCTGGTCGGGACCCGCAGGTATGAGCGGCATCGACGAGCCGCCGGGGATGACCGCGAGAAGATTGTTCCAGCCGCCGCGCACGCCGCCGGCTTGCCTGTCGATCAGCTCGCGCAGCGGGATTCCCATGTTCTCTTCGACATTGCACGGCCGCTCGACGTGGCCGGAAATACAGAACAGCTTGGTGCCGCTGTTGTTCTGGCGGCCGATGCCGGCGAACCAGGCGGCGCCGCGGCGCATGATGTCGGGCACCTGCGCGATGGTCTCGACATTGTTGACGGTGGTCGGGCAGCCATAGAGGCCCATATTGGCCGGGAACGGCGGCTTCAACCGCGGCTGTCCCTTCTTGCCCTCAAGGCTTTCGAGCAGCGCCGTCTCCTCGCCGCAAATATACGCGCCGGCGCCGTGATGCACGATAATGTCGAAGTCGAAACCGTTGATGTTGTTCTTGCCGATGAGCTTGGCGTCGTAGGCCTGGTCCACCGCCGCCTGCACCCGTTCGCGCTCGCGGATGAATTCGCCGCGAATGTAGATGTAACAAGTGTGCGCGCCCATGGCGCAGCCGGCGATCAGGCAGCCCTCGACCAAAAGATGCGGATCGTTCCGCATCACCTCGCGGTCCTTGCAGGTGCCGGGCTCGGACTTGTCGGCGTTGATCACGAGATAGCTCGGCCGGCCGTCGGACTGCTTGGGCATGAACGACCATTTGAGCCCGGTCGGAAAACCCGCGCCGCCGCGGCCGCGCTGGCCCGAGGCCTTCATTTCGTTGACGATAGCGTCGCGGCCTTTGTCCAGGATCGCCTTGGTGCCGTCCCAGGCGCCGCGCGCTCGCGCGCCGGCGAGGCCCCAATCGTGGCGGCCGTAGAGATTTTTGAAAATGCGGTCCTTGTCGGCGAGCATTATTGGCGTCTCGGCTCGGTTGCATCGCCGATCGGCGGCGTCGGCATCGGTAATTCTTGGATGTTGGCGGCCTCGCCGGGCTTTTTAGCCTGGCTATCGGTCAGGGCCGCGCCCGGCTCGCCGCGCTTGCCGCTGCCGGTGTAGAGCGATGGATCGGTCAGCGTCGTCTCGCCGCCGACCGGTGCGGAATTGTGCCGATCGACTTGCGGACCCGGCTTGGGCGTCTTTCCCGCCGCCAGCTCGTTGAGGATGCGCGTCAGCGACTCTGCCGTTAGGTCTTCGTAATAATCGTAGTTGATCTGCACCGTCGGTGCGTTCACGCAGGCGCCGAGGCATTCGACCTCGGTCCAGGAGAACACGCCGTCGGCCGAGATATGGTCCTGCGCGCCGATCATGCGCTTGCAGACCTTCTTCAGCTCTTCCGAACCGCGCAGCATGCACGGCGTCGTGCCGCACAGTTGCACGTAGAAGCGCCCGACCGGCGCGAGATTGAACATGGTGTAGAACGTCGCGACTTCGAGCACGCGAATTTTCGCCATGCCGAGCATCTGCGCTACCGCCTCGATCGCCTTTTGCGGCAGCCAGCCGCCGGATTGCTCCTGCGCCCGCCACAGGAGCGGGATCACGGCGGACTGCTGCCGGCCTTGCGGATAGTTGGCGATCCGCGCTCTCGCCCATTCGAGATTTTCGGGCGTGAACGCAAAGCTCGGCGGCTGTTTTTCGGCGAGGCGGCGCACGCTCATCGGTCGACCTCGCCGAACACGATGTCGATCGAGCCCAAGATCGCGGAGATGTCCGCGAGCATGTGACCGCGGGACAGAAAATCCATGGCCTGGAGGTGGGCGAAACTCGGCGCGCGGATCTTGCACTTGTACGGCCGGTTGCTGCCGTCGGCGATGAGATAAACGCCGAACTCGCCTTTAGGCGCCTCGACCGCGGCGTACACTTCGCCGGCCGGCACGTGAAAGCCCTCGGTGTAAAGCTTGAAGTGATGGATGAGCGATTCCATCGAGCGCTTCATCTGGGCGCGGCGCGGCGGCGCGATCTTGTTGTCTTCGACGACGACCGGACCCTGCGCCTCCGCCGAGCGCAATTTTTCCACGCACTGCTTCATGATACGGATCGACTGGCGCATCTCTTCCATGCGGATGCAGTAGCGGTCGTAACAGTCGCCGTTCTTGCCGACCGGAATATCGAAATCGAGCTCGGCATAGCACTCGTAAGGCTGCGCCTTGCGCAAATCCCATACCGCGCCCGAGCCCCGCACCATGACGCCGGAAAAGCCCCAGGCCCAGGCGTCGGCGAGGCTTACCACGCCGATATCGACGTTGCGCTGCTTGAAGATGCGGTTCTCGGTCAGCAGCTCCTCGAGATCGTCGCACACTTTGAGGAACGGATCGCAAAACGCCTCGATGTCGTCGATCAGCTTCGGCGGCAGATCCTGATGCACGCCGCCGACGCGGAAATAAGCCGCATGCATGCGCGAGCCCGAGGCACGCTCGTAGAAGCCCATCAGCTTCTCGCGTTCCTCGAAGCCCCAGAGCGGCGGGGTGAGTGCGCCGACGTCCATCGCCTGGGTGGTGACATTGAGAAGGTGCGACAGCAGCCGGCCGATCTCGCAATAAAGCACGCGGATCACTTGCGCGCGCCTGGGGATCTTGAGGTCGAGCAGCTTCTCGGCGGCGAGACAGAACGCATGCTCCTGATTGATCGGCGCCACATAGTCGAGCCGGTCGAAATACGGAATCGCCTGCAGATAGGTCTTGTGCTCGATCAGCTTTTCGGTGCCGCGGTGCAAAAGGCCGATGTGGGGATCGACGCGTTCGACCACCTCGCCATCGAGTTCCAGCACGAGTTGCAGCACCCCATGCGCCGCCGGATGCTGCGGCCCGAAATTGATCGTGAAATTTCGCTCTGAAGTCTCAGCCATCATGCAACTCGAGCAACTTTCGCGGCCTGACGATGGGTGAACCCGGGCTTGAGCGTCGGCTTCATTGTTACGACCCTGTTCAAGACCCCTGCCCGCCGCCGATCTTCGCCGCCTTCTCGTCGCCCGGCAGCACATAGTCGGTGCCTTCCCAGGGCGAGAGAAAATCGAAGTTGCGGAATTCCTGCGCCAGCCGCACCGGCGAATAGACAACGCGCTTGAGTTCGTCGTCGTAGCGCACCTCGACAAAGCCTGTGAGCGGAAAATCCTTGCGCAGCGGATGGCCGTCGAAGCCGTAATCGGTGAGCAGCCGGCGCATGTCCGGGTGGCCGGTGAAGACGACGCCGTAAAGGTCGTAGGCCTCGCGCTCGAACCAGTCGACGCCTGGGAAGACGTCAATCACCGAACTGACCGGCGTGGTCTCGTCGGTTTCGATCTTCACCCGCACACGCACATTATGCTTGGGCGAGAGCAGGTGATAGACGACGTCGAAGCGCCGTTCCCGGCCCGGCCAATCGACCGCGGTTACGTCGACGATATTCCAGAACAGGCAACGCGGATCGTCGCGAAGGAAGCGCATGACCGACACGATATCTGCGGCCTGCGCCGTCACCGTCAGTTCATGATGCGCGACCGTGTAGCCCGTAACTGCGGGAGCAAGCGCGTCAGCGATGGTGCGGCCGAGAGTCTCGAGTGTCTCATCCATCTTCAGCGTTCAATCGTGGCGGTGCGGCGGATTTTCTTCTGCAACAGGAGTACGCCGTACAGCAGTGCCTCCGCGGTCGGCGGACAGCCGGGCACATAGATGTCGACCGGCACGATGCGGTCGCAGCCGCGCACCACCGAATAAGAGTAGTGGTAGTAGCCGCCGCCGTTGGCGCACGATCCCATGGAGATCACGTAGCGCGGCTCCGGCATCTGGTCGTAGACCTTGCGCAGCGCCGGCGCCATCTTGTTGGTCAGCGTGCCAGCAACGATCATCACATCCGACTGCCGCGGCGAGGCGCGCGGCGCGAAGCCGAACCGCTCGGCGTCGTAGCGCGGCATCGACATCTGCATCATCTCGACGGCGCAACAGGCGAGCCCGAACGTCATCCACATCAGCGAGCCGGTGCGCGCCCAGGCAATGAGGTCGTCCGCCGCGGCGACAAGAAATCCCTTGTCGGACAGCTCGCCGTTGAGGTTGGCAAAAAACGGATCGTTGACGCCGGCGGGCTTGCCGCCGTGGGCGGTGATCAGTTCCTGGCGCGGCGTGCGGATCGCGGGTTCGCTCAGTTCCATTCGAGCGCTCCCTTCTTCCACTCATAGATAAAGCCGATCGTGAGCACCGCAAGGAACAGCATCATCGAGAAGAAGCCGAACAGCCCGAGCTTGCCGAAGGCGACCGCCCACGGAAACAGAAAGCTGACTTCGAGGTCGAAAATGATGAACAGGATGGCGACGAGGTAGAAGCGCACGTCGAATTTCATGCGGGCATCGTCGAAAGCGTTGAAGCCGCACTCGTAGGCCGAAAGCTTTTCCGGATCGGGCTGCTTGTAGGCGAGAAGGAAGGCGGAGAGAAGGAGCGCCAACCCGATCACGCCGGCCACCCCAATAAAGACGACGAGCGGCAGATAGCCGAGCAGCAGTTGATTAAGCGATTGCGTCATCGGGAGCCCCTCTGGCCGGCCATGGCTCGATAGCCGTCTTCCTTACCCCGGGAACGTCCCCCCAATGCGCCGGTTCCGCGCAAGCCGGGACCCGCGCCGATCTGCCCCAAATCTCTGCGGATTCGCACAGGAAAACTGATGCTGCGAGCCTTAGCGCAGTGCACAAAAAGGCGCAAGACGGTCCTGTGCGCAGCCGCAAAGGGATCCGCGCTAACGCGTCAAACCGGTGTTGATCCAGAACGAGGGAGGATGCTAAGCGCTTGAAATCATGGCGGGAGCGACGGGACTCGAACCCGCGACCTTCGGCGTGACAGGCCGACGCTCTAACCAACTGAGCTACGCCCCCGCGGGCGCCGTGCGCAGTTAAAGCCCGCTCTCCCGCAAGTCAAGGATTCCGGCCCCAAATGGGCCTTTTTCGCTTGCCTTTTACGATCCACTGACTAATTGCAGATACCACGGCAACCGCGAAAACATCGGTGGAATCGGCAAAACAAGCGTGGTCAGTCGCAGCCGAATCGTCTAACTGCATCGTGATGACGGGCACTTTTCGCCGGTCAGTGCTTCATCGAGGAGGGTCAAATGGCGACCAAACCAGCCACAACCGTTACGTTAAAGCATCTTGCGGCAAGCCTTGCGGAGGATAACGAACTTACGAAAAAGCAGGCTGAAGCCATTCTCGGCGGTCTGGTCGGCCAGATCGTCAAGCATCTTAAGAAGGGCGAGCGGATCCGCATTGGCGGGCTCGGCATTCTGCAAGTCCGCAAGCGCGCCGCGCGCATGGGCCGCAACCCTGCCACCGGCGAAGCCATCCAAATCAAGGCCAGCAAGAAAGTCGCCTTCCGCGCCTCAAAGGAACTCAAGGAAGCGATCTGAGGTCGGACGCCGGAGGACGGAGGACAAATGACGGCAAATTCGAGCGTCCGGCCTCCGTCACCTTATCTTCCGTCAATGACCGGTATGCCAAGGCGTGGCGGGCACGCAATGCCCGCCCCCGCTTGGGGTCCGCTTTGGCGCAGCAGCCTTCGCGGCGGCCCGTTTGCGAAGTGTGGTGGGCGGTGACGGGCTCGAACCGCCGACATCCTGCGTGTAAAGCAGACGCTCTACCAGCTGAGCTAACCGCCCTGCAGCGAGATTTATCTCCGCGGGGCGGCCGCACGCAAGTGAGCGTTTCGAATGCGCGATTTTCGCTCGGCACACCCGCAAGCATCATGAGATAGTCGGCTGGGTCCGGCTATGTCTGAGGGAGTAATCATGCTGCGCACGTTCCTCTTCACGATCGCTGTGGTGTCGACCGCCGGTACGGTGGTACTCGCGCAAATACCGGCGCAGCCTCCGCCGGTGGCCAGTCCTCTCGGACAAGGCAACGACCAGGAGCGCGCGGCGTGCCATCCGGATGTGATGAGGTTTTGCCGGCAGCTGGTGAGGGACAATCAGGACGCGGATGTGTTCGCGATCCTCGACTGCCTGCAAACGAATCGGAACAGAATCAGCCTCGCCTGCCGGCAAGTGCTCGCCGATCACGGGCAGTAACGGCCGCACGGCGAAGCCTCACGGCTCGCCCGAATCGTCGCGGTCTCTGCCAGCTCAATCCGAGGAATGCACCGCAAGCGTTGCTTCGCTTGCGTCCTCCGCGCCGTGCTCGGCATTGCCGGCGCGCGCGACATGCTCGGCCAGCCGCACCCATGACTGCGCCAAGGTCAACCAGAGGGCCTTGTCGGTGTGGTCGTCGGTAGCGTGCGCCATGGCGACGCATTCTTCCGCCCACTTCCGATGATCCTGAGAGGTGCCCATTCTTACCATCCCCGATTACGCAACACCGGGCTAATAAGAGTCGGCAAGTGCGGCGGACAGAGGATCAAGCCGTGGCCGAATGCTGGCCTGCCCGGCAACAATAGCGGCGCTGTTTTTCGATTCACCGATCGGCACCGATTAGGAATCTCTTTACCATTCAATACCCTGGCATGCATCCAGGTCTTAGCTGCACTGCACCAAAATCCATGGTGCAGTGCACGCGACGGCCTATATCTGACGTAGGATTCCGGGGAACGCCGGGTAGCATTGCCGGAGAAAGGACTTGGACATGTTTGCATCGATTGCCCGCCTCTTCCACGCCTGGAAGCGTCACGAGGCGGTGACGCGGGAGCTCTCGCATCTGAGCGACCGCGAGCTGGCCGATATCGGGATCACCCGTTCAGACATCGACCGCATTGCTTCCGATCACGCGCATCGCTAACCGGCGATGCTTGTGCTGCAAGAAAGCGCCCGCCGTTAGCGGGCGTTTTTCTTTTTGGCGGCGTGGCTGCCGCACCGTGTGCGTGCTAACGACGCGCCATGGCCGTTCTTGCGCTGATGGACGCCGCTCCGCTTTTTCCCGCGCGAGGCGTGCTGATCGGCCTCGATCTCGGCAGCAAAACCATCGGGGTCGCCGCCAGCGACCCGGATCGGCGGCTCGCCGCCCCAGTCGAAACCATTTCGCGCCGACGGTTCAATGTGGATGCCGACCGGCTGCTGGCGCTTTGCAATGAGCGGCGCGCCGTCGGCTTCGTGCTCGGGCTGCCGGTCAACATGGACGGCACCGAAGGCCCGCGGGCGCAATCCACCCGGGCTTTTGCCCGCAATCTCGCCAGGCTCACCGCGCTGCCGATTGCGCTATGGGACGAGCGGCTGTCGACCGCGGCGGTCGAACGCGCGCTGATCGCCGCCGACGCCAGCAGAGCCAAGCGCAAAGCGGTCATCGACCAGCACGCCGCCGCCTATATCCTGCAAGGCGCGCTGGATCGGCTGGCGCGTAACTAGGACCGTCACCCTTCCGGCAGCGCGCGTTGCAACAGGAGTTCAGCCGCTCGCGCATCGAGACTGTCTGCACCGTAAAGCGCGCCGTGCGGCTGCATGACCCGGGTCCGCACGAAGGCGTCGACCGCCGCCGGCGGCGCGGTCGCTGCGAGCGCGGCTGCCGCGGCCACGGTTGCGAGCCTGCCGACCGTGACGCGCGCATTGGCTTCGCTTTCGAATTCATTGTTAAATTCGAAACTCTCGGCCTTGTCGCCGGTCAGACGGGAAACCTCACCGGACAATTCAGCAAGGAGGCCGCCCGCCTCCTCATCGCGCTTGAGCGCGCGCAGCACATCGAGGCACATGACATTGCCTGAGCCCTCCCAGATAGCATTGACCGGCGCCTCGCGATAAAGCCGCGGCAACACGCTCTCCTCGACATAGCCATTGCCGCCGAGACACTCCATCGCCTCGTAGATGAAGCTCGGCGCGGTCTTGCAGATCCAATATTTCGCCGCCGGCGTGACCAGGCGGGCATAGGCCGCCTCGCGCGGATCCGCGGCGGCGCGATCGAACGCGCGCGCCAGCCGCATGACGAGCGCGACCGCCCCTTCCACCTCCAACGCCAGATCGGCCAGCACCGCGCGCATCATCGGCTGGTCGTACAGATGTTTCTGGAACACCGAGCGATAGCGGCAATGGTGCACGGCCTGCGCCAGCGCCATGCGCATAAAGCCGGCCGAGGCCAGTGCGCAATCGAGCCGGGTCAACTGCACCATCTGGATGATGGTACGCACGCCGGCGCCCTCGTCGCCGACCCGCAACGCGTACGCATCGGCGAACTCGACTTCGCTCGACGCGTTGGAGCGATTGCCGAGCTTGTCTTTGAGCCGCTGCAGCCGGAGCGCATTGATCGAACCGTCGGGCCGGAAGCGCGGCATGAAAAAACAAGTCAGCCCGCCCGGCGCCTGCGCCAACACCAGAAAGGCATCGCACATCGGCGCCGAGAGAAACCATTTATGCCCGGTGATGGTATAAAAATCTCCGACCGGCGTCGCGATCGTGGAGTTGGCGCGCACGTCGGTGCCGCCCTGTTTCTCGGTCATGCCCATGCCGAGGGTCATGCCGGGCTTCTCCCACCACGGGCGAAACACCGGGTCGTAATGGCGAGCGATCACTTTCGGCGCCACTTGCGCCAGCAGCGCCGGCGCGGCCGCGAGCGCCGGCAGCGCGGCCCGCGTCATGGTGATGGGGCACAGATGCCCGCTCTCGACCTGCGCGGTCATGTAGTAGCGCGCGGCCCGCGCGACTTCGGCCGGCGGCGCTGCGCGCGAGCCTGCCGGCGTCCAGGTCGAGGCATGCAGTCCCGCGGCGACGCTTGCCCGCATCAGCTCGTGATAGGCCGGATGGAATTCGACCACGTCGCGGCGAAAGCCCTTGGGGTTGAAAGCGAAGAGCTTCGGCGGGTTCTCGTTGGCGCGGCGCGCCAGCGCGAACATCTCCGCCTTGCCCCATTGCCGCCCGAAGGCGGACAGCGCCGCTGCTTCGCTGCCGGCGCCATTGGCTTCGACGGCCTCGATCAGCGGCGCATCGCTCGAAAACAAGTCGATGTCTTCGTAAAGCGGCGACTGATTGAAAACTTCCTGGGTGTCGAAGCGCGGGCTCGTGGTCATGGCAATTCGCCTTCTTGCGCCCCGGCATCGTAGCACAAACATTGCGCCGGTTGAGATTTGCAGGTGGATCGGCCGCTGGCGGGGCCAAGCGGGCTTGCCGGACCGCTTCGAATAGGCCTATAGCACGGCTTTAATGACCAAACCCCAGCCGCTCACGCGCCATCTCGTCTCCATCAACGATCTGACCAATATGGAGATCGAGACGATCTTCCAGGTCGCACAGGGGTTTTTGAAGGAACTCGCGGACAAAAATATCCCCTACCGAATCGGGCGCGGCACCAACGTCGCGTCCAAATTCATCCTGGCGAGCCTGTTTTACGAACCGTCGACGCGCACGCGGCTGTCGTTCGAGAGCGCCATGCTGCGACTCGGCGGCGCCAATATTACCAGCGCCGATCCGGCGGTGAGTTCCGCCGCCAAGGGCGAAAGCCTTGCCGACACCATCCGCGTTACCGGTAACTATGCCGATATCATCGTAGTCCGCCACCCGCGCGACGGCGCGGCAAGGCTGGCATCCGAATACGCGCAAATCCCGGTCATCAATGGCGGTGACGGCAGCCACGAGCACCCCACGCAAACGCTGTGCGACCTCTTCACGCTGCGCTCGAAGAACAAGCGCTTTCGGAACATGAAGGTCGCGATTTCCGGCGACCTCAAAGGCAGCCGCACCATTCATTCCTTCGTCTATGCGCTGGCGCGGTTCGGCGCCACCATCGATCCCCTGCCCGCGCCCGGTATGGAGCTGCCGCCGCACGTCGACCGCCGCCTGCGCGAGGAATTCCACTGCCGCATGATCTCAAAAGCACCTGGCCAAGACGGGGGCTCGATCGACGCGCTCTATGTCACCGCCGATCAGCCGCATCAGCTCTCGCTCTATGCCGAGCCGGAGGTCGATTACGGCCTCGTGCTGCAGAAGAAGATCGACGCCGTCTACGTCACCCGCTTCCAGAAGGAGCGCTGGACCGAGAAGGAGCGGCCTTATCCCAAAATCGATGCCAAGTTCCTGGGCGAGGCCAAATACTCGCAAGCGAGCGTCATGCACCCGCTGCCGCGCGTCAACGAGCTCGACGCCTCGTTCGATACCGACCGCCGCGCCATCTACTTCCGCCAGGCCGCCTACGGGGTCCCCGTTCGCATGGCGCTGATTGCGTTGCTCTTGCATCTGCACAAGAACAAATCGCTGCAGCAATTCGCCGGCGGCTTCGCCAAGTCCGAGTATCCAGTTTACATCCAGCCGATCGGAACCGGCGTGCATTGCGTCAACGCCAACTGCATCACCCGCGACCCCGCCGAACGCCAATACGCCGCCAACAAGTTTTACGTTGTCGAAGACAACTCGCCGCAGCGCTGCAGGCTGCGCTGCCTCTATTGCGAGACCGACATCGAGTCGGACGAGGCCGCGCATTTCGTGGTCGGCGACATCACGCGCAAGACATTTTCGCCCGGCTTGGCTTCGCTCCTGCGAACGCCCGCCGAAAAGCTCAAGCACTTCGTCATCCATGGCAGCGAAGCCGAGGCTCTGGCCGCGGGTTTTCATGCGCGCGAGCGCGGGAAGAAAATCCGCACTGGCTAGGGTATGAGCGGAAAAGTAAACTCCCGCCATGCATGCGCTGCCGTCCTACGCCGCCGCCTTCGTGTTCGGCTATCTGTGCGGCTCGATTCCGTTCGGCATTTTGCTGACGCGGCTCGCTGGCACGCCCGACCTTCGCGCCATCGGCTCCGGCAATATCGGCGCGACCAATGTCCTGCGCACCGGCCGCAAGGGGCTAGCGGCGGCGACACTCATCGGCGACATGCTCAAGGGCACCGTGGCGGTATTGCTCACCGGCTATGTTCTTGGTCATGACTTTGCGATTGCGGCGGCGGTGGGCGCCTTTGTCGGCCATCTCTTTCCAGTCTGGCTGCGCTTCCGCGGCGGAAAGGGCGTGGCGACCTATATCGGTGTCCTTCTCGGTCTCGCCTGGCCAGCAGCCATCGTCTTTTGTGCGATCTGGCTCGCCGTCGCCGCTGTCACCCGCTACTCGTCGCTTGCCGCGCTCATCGCCAGCGCCGCCGCACCCGCTTTTCTGTGGTGGCGCGGCGACACCCGCGACGCTTTGGTGTTTTTGCTGCTGTCGGTGTTGTTATGGATCATGCACCGCGCCAACATCACGCGCCTGCTGGCAGGCACGGAAGGTAAAATCGGCGCCGGTGCGAAAGGCGCCGCCGCTTAGCGGCTATTCCCTGCAGATGCCGTCGAAGTGGCAATAATGGCCGGCATGACAAAACTGATATTTGCCTGACATACCGGCGTGACATTCACAGGTTTTTGCGCTCACAAGCCCCTCGGGGCAGTGCGGAAAACGCTTGTACTTGATGGCAGCGAAAGCATCCTGTGCCAAAAGACAGGTGAAGGCACAAGCCAGAACGATCAGGGACTTTCTCATCGTGTTTCCATCGGTTTGAGGCGCCGCGCTTATTTGGGCGTTCCAACCATAAGACAATTCGATCCCAGCAGTCACTGCGATCAGCCTTCGGGCGCCGCTATCACGCGCCAAGCCTGTTCGCGAGATGCACGTCGTTCGAACGAACTGCCTTTTGACACGACCGTCGTCGGCCGTTTGACCCAATCGACCATTGTCGCGCTATGATTGCATCCGAAAGAGACGGATTAGGCGCGCGGGGGCGAAGTGAGCGAGGCGAAAGAAGGCGTCCAGCTGACGGACGAGCAGCGGCTCGACTGGCTGCGGCTGATCCGCAGCCAGAATGTCGGGCCACGCGGTATTATGGCGCAAACGCCACAAGCCTGCTTGTGGCATTTGCGCCATAATACCGGGGCCACGCACCTTTCGCGCGCTCGTGAACCACTTCGGCGGCGCCCGGGCCGCGCTTGAGGCGCTGCCCTCGCTCGCGCGCCGCGGCGGGGCCGACGCAAACGTGAAAATCTGCTCGCGCGAAGACGCCGAGCGCGAGACGGCCGCGGCGAACAAGCTCGACGTCGTCTTCGTGGCGCTGGGCGAAAGCGCTTATCCGCTGCGGCTGCAAATGATCGACGACGCGCCGCCGCTGATTGCGATCCGCGGGACCATGCAGGCACTGGCGCTGCCTATGGTGGCGATCGTCGGCTCGCGCAACGCTTCGGGCGCGGGGCAAAAGTTCACGCAGCTGATCGCGCACGAACTCGGCGAGGCTGGTTTCGCCATCGTCTCCGGGCTGGCGCGCGGCATCGATGCGGCCGCACACCGCGCTTCGCTCGACACGGGAACGATCGCGGTGCTGGCCGGAGGCCATGACCGGGTTTATCCGTCCGAGCATGTAGGCCTGCTCGAGGGCATTCTGCCTTCCGGCGCCGCACTTTCGGAAATGCCATTTGGCTGGGAGCCGCGGGCACGCGATTTTCCGCGCCGCAATCGCTTGATTTCCGGACTATCGCTCGGCGTCGTCATTGTCGAGGCGGCCAAACGCCCGGGCTCGCTGATCACGGCTCGGTTTGCGCTCGAGCAGGGCCGCGAAGTGTTCGCCGTTCCCGGCTCGCCGCTCGATCCGCGCGCCGAGGGCACCAACGGCCTCATCAAACAGGGCGCGACCCCGGTGACTGAGACGTCCGACATCATTGCCGTGCTGCAACCGATCATGGAGCAGAAGGAACTTCCGGCGCGGGAGCCGGAGCCGCGCCCGGGCGAGGAAGCCGGCGCTGAAGAGGCGGAGCCGGCGGCTGACGAGCGGGCACGCGTTGTCGGCTTGCTCGGCCCGGCTCCGGTGCAGATGGATGACCTGGTGCGCTTGTCGAAAAGCTCGCCGGCGGTGGTGCGGATGGTGCTGCTTGAGCTTGAAATTGCCGGCCGGCTCGAACGCCACGGCGGCGGCCTGGTGTCGCTGGCGTAGATCGCTTCGCCCTCATTCCACCGGCACGGATTTCAGTCCGTGCCGGTGGACAATCTCGCGCATGACCTTTTCGATGCTTTGGCGCTCCGCGGCCGAGAGATGGCCGAAGAACTCGGAATCGTTTTGGTCCGCCAGCGCCGCGAGCTTGGGTACGAGGGCGCGTCCCTTTGCGGTCAGGGCCAGCGCCTGGTAGCGCCGATCCTCATCGCTCGTGGTGCGGACCACCAATGCCTTGGCGGCGAGCCGGTCGGCCAGTTTCGAGATCGCGCCGCGGGTCATCCCGATCCTGTCGGCGAGCGTGCTCGGCACCACGGCGTCGCATGCGTACAGCTCCCGCATCACCACCCATTCGGCCACCGTGACGTCGCGGGCGGCGAGCTTCAGACTGAACGCGTGCGACACCTGGTTCGAGACAAAGCGCAGCCAATAGCCGAGATGCGCTTCGAGCGGACTGACCGCGGTGGATTTAATCGTCACGCAGCCTTTTCCCGCTTGGCGCCTGGAAACCATTCGACGTGGCTGTCGCCGCTGCGGCCGTAATAGACCGCCCGTTGCCCCGCCAGCGAGACGATATATCCGACGCAGCCGGCGTGCGCGATGCGCTCGCAGAATGTCAGGTATTGGATCTTGCCGGCCTGGATGGCCCTCACCGCCGCGTCCACGCCGGGCGCCGAAAACTCCTGCGCCGGCGCAACGCCGACCCGGTGGCCGTCCACCACTTCGGATTCGCCGTTCGGCAGATAATAGGTCCTGGTGCCACGCAGAAGATCGGTGTGGTAGCGCTCGACGCCGGCTTTCATCAGCTCCATCACCACCTCGCCGAAGGTTACCCGCTCCTCGTCGGAGGCTCGCGTGCATTCGACCATGATCTCTTTGACTTGCGCATCCATTCGATCGCTCCTCTGGTTTTGCCACCGCTTGCCCCGCAAACGATTTCCAGGGAAACTAATATGGCGGTAAATAGTTTCCTTGTCAACTAATACTTCCGAGTTGCCGCGGTCGCCCGGAGACAATCGCTACCGACGCGCCGGCAGCAATCCGAGTCGGCCGCCGATCATGCGATCGACCACGCGCTTGGGGAGATGCCGCGCCATGAAATCCTGCAGCGGCTGCGGCGACACCGCGTAGCGGACCTTGGGTTTCGGCGTTGTCAGCGCCAGAAACACCGCCTCGCCGATCCGTTCCGGCGCCAAGCCGTTTTTGCCCATTCCCAGCATGTAGGCGCGCAGGCGCTCGAGCGGCACCGCGTAAGGCGTGTCGCGATAAGGAGCAATGTCCACTTGCTCGGCTTTATTCCAGATCGGCGTCGCCACCGCGCCCGGTCCAATGACGATGACGTCGATCGAAAACGGCAGCAATTCGCGCCGCAGGCTCTCGGACAGACCTTCCAATGCGAATTTCGAGGCGTTGTAGGGAGCGAGGAAGGGAATAGCATTGCGCCCGCCAACCGAGCTGATGTTGACAATGCGGCCGGGGCTCCCTCGCAGCTGCGGATCGATGCCGAGCAGCGGCGCGAAGGCTTGCGTGGTGATCACGGCGCCGACCAGGTTAATGTCGATCTGGTGGCGAAATTCTGCGATCGGCAGTTGCAGGAGCGGACCGGCGACAGCGACGCCGGCATTATTGACGAGGCCGAAGAGCGTCTCGCCCGCGAGTTCGCGTCGCACATCGGCCGCGGCGGCTTTCACCGCGGCTTCATCGGTCACGTCGAAGATGAGCGGGACAAAGCCGGGACCGAACTCGGCCACCAGGCGCTCCGCGTCGGCGACTTTGCGCACGCTGCCGAAAACACGGAAGCCATTGGCGATGAGGACTTTTGCAGTGCCCCAGCCGATGCCGGTGGAAGTTCCCGTGATGACCACGCTGCGCATAAAAAGCTCCTGGTCAGGCGTTAGCCGATTGACCCGATCTAATCGCATCTCCAAGTGTGTCGGCGATATTACAATGTCCGATCACCCTTCTGCGGCAAAGATGCTGGTGCGACGCGCGTTGCTGGTCCTGGCGCTCGTGCTCGCCAGTGGGTACTCAAAATGCGCGGCCGACGCTTCGTTCGCCACGTTCCTCGAAGAGCTATGGCCGGATGCGGCGAAGCAAGGAATAAGCCGCGCCACCTTCGATACCGCTTTTGCCGGACTTAGCCCTGACGCCGGCGTGCTGGCGGCGATGCGGCGCGAGCCGGAATACGGCAAGCCGTTCGGCGCCTATCTGGCGAGTCTGGCCTCGCCATCGCGCGTTGCTTCGGGTTTGCGAAAGTCGGCGCAATGGGCCGCAATCTTACGCGCCGTGGAGGCCGAGTTCGGCGTCGACCAAACCATCCTCGTCAGCATCTGGGGCGTGGAATCGTCTTTTGGCCAAGGCGAGCAACGCTGGGACGTGTTTCGCTCGCTCGCGACGCTCGCGCAGGCGCGCTTTCAGCATCCTCTTTTCCGCGATCAATTATTGAGCGCGCTGAAGATTTTGCAGGACGGCCATATCCCACGATGGGAATTCGTCGGCTCCTGGGCGGGCGCCATGGGACAGACGCAATTCCTGCCTTCCAGTTTCTTGACTTACGCGGTCGATTTCGACGGCGACGGCAAAGCCGATATCTGGCGCAGCGTGCCCGACGTCCTCGCCTCGATCGCAAACTATCTGCAGAAGTCGGGCTGGCAGAAGGGCCTGCCCTGGGGCTTTGAAGTCGTGGTGCCGCCAGGATTCGATTACCGCGTCAGCCGCGGCAGCTTCGCCGAATGGGCACAGCGCGGATTGCGCCGCGCCGACGCCGGCACCTTTCCGACTGCAGGCAATGCCATTCTGCTTTTTCCAAGCGGAGCCGCCGGGCCGGCCTTCCTCGTCACCGACAATTTCATTGTGCTCAAGCGATTCAATAACTCGGACGCCTACGCCCTTGCCGTGGCCGAGCTTTCGGATCGGCTGCACGGCCTTCCCCCGGTCCACGCGGGTTGGCCGGTCGACGACTTCCAGCCCTCGCGCGACCAGCGGGTCGCGCTGCAGCGCCGGCTCGCCCAGCTCGGCTATAAGGTTGCCGATTTCGACGGGCATTTCGACTTCGAGCTGCGGGATGCGGTGCGTGACCTGCAAAGACGGTTCGGCATGATCCCCGACGGTCATCCGAGCCGCGATTTCCTCGATCGCGCCGGCGTGCACGTGCGCTAAAGCGATCCGCCTGCAGCTAGGGCCGGGGCGGTGACTCCGGCGGCAGGCTCCAGCGCCTCGAAATTTGATCGGCCTCTAAGCGCGCCATCTCGAGAATGTAAGCGAGCATGTCGAGATCATTGCGTTTGGCAAGCACCGCCAATTCTTCCGCAAGCGAAGCGATGTAGACAGCCGTGCCGTGGATATCCGGGGTTATGCGACCGTTTTCGGATGACATCAGGCCCTTGCTTGCCGTACCGGCCGGCGGTGCCCCAGCGTCCTAACCTGCGCTATGCCCCTTTTTATTATATATGTTTGAAAAAATATCAACCATAGGACGCAAACCTTGGACCGCAAAATTTAATTTTGCGCTGACCAATTGCCGCATTTGACCGTGTTTGCGGCCTCCTCGCTGCCGCGGTTTGAGCCGGTAGCGATTTGACAGTCGGGGCTGCATTACCCATGTTCCCGGCGGCCAAGAGCGTCCGAATACGCTATGGACGCTCGAAAAGGGCCGATAGATCATTGGGTTATCATGAATCTTGTAGTCGTAGAATCGCCCGCCAAGGCGAAGACGATCAATAAGTATCTCGGCCGTGGCTATGAGGTTTTGGCCTCTTTCGGGCACGTCCGCGACTTGCCGGCCAAGAACGGCTCGGTCGATCCCGACGCCGATTTCCGCATGATCTGGGAAGTGGATGCCAAGGCGCAGAAGCGCCTCAACGATATCGCCCGCGCGGCCAAAGGGGCCGACAAGCTCATCCTGGCGACCGACCCGGACCGCGAGGGTGAGGCGATCTCGTGGCACGTACTCGAAGTGCTCAAGGAAAAGAAGGCGCTGAACGGCCAGCCGATCGAGCGGGTCGTGTTCAATGCCATCACCAAGCAATCCGTGACCGAGGCCATGGCGCACCCGCGCCGCATCGACCAGGCCCTGGTCGACGCCTATCTCGCGAGGCGGGCGCTCGATTACCTGGTCGGCTTCACGCTTTCCCCGGTCCTGTGGCGCAAACTCCCAGGAGCGCGCTCCGCCGGACGGGTCCAGTCGGTGGCGCTGCGGCTGGTCTGCGACCGCGAGCTGGAGATCGAGAAATTCGTCCGCAAAGAGTATTGGTCGCTGATCGCGACCCTGGCGACGACGCGCGCTGAGACGTTCGATGCGCGTCTGGTCGGCGCCGACGGGAAAAAGCTCCAGCGCCTCGACATCGGTTCCGGCGCCGAGGCGGAAGCCTTCAAGCAAGCGCTCGAAACCGCCGCCTTCACCGTCGCCGGGGTTGAAGCAAAGCCGGTCAAGCGGCATCCGCAACCGCCCTTCACCACCTCGACGCTGCAGCAGGAAGCAAGCCGCAAGCTCGGCTTCGCGCCCGCCCATACCATGCGCGTGGCGCAACGGCTCTACGAAGGCATCGACATCAGTGGCGAAGCCGTGGGCCTCATTACTTATATGCGGACCGACGGCGTGCAGATCGCCGATGAGGCCGTCCGGGCCACGCGGCAGGTGATCGAGACCGATTACGGCGCGCGCTACGTGCCGCCGTCGCCGCGCCGCTACGAAACCAAGGCTAAGAACGCGCAGGAAGCCCACGAGGCCATTCGCCCGACCGACCTTGCCTGCCGGCCGCGCGAAACCAAGAGCTTCCTCGATGCCGACCAGGCCAAGCTCTATGAGCTGATCTGGCTGCGCACCGTGGCGAGCCAGATGGAATCGGCCGAGCTCGAGCGCACGACGGCCGACATTACGGCGAAGGTCGCGGGCCGGCTTTTGGAACTGCGTGCAACCGGAACGGTGGTCAAATTCGATGGCTTCCTCGCCCTCTATCAGGAGGGGCAGGACGAAGATCCCGACGACGAGGAAGCGCGCAAGCTGCCGTCGATGAGCGCGGGCGAGCCCCTGACCAAGCGCTCGATCAGCGCAACCCAGCATTTTACCGAGCCGCCGCCGCGCTACTCCGAGGCCTCGCTGGTCAAGCGCCTGGAAGAGCTCGGCATCGGCCGGCCCTCGACCTACGCGTCGATTCTGCAGGTGCTCAGGGACCGCAAATATGTGCGGCTCGACAAAAGGCGGCTGCATCCGGAAGACCGCGGCCGCATCGTCGTCGCGTTCCTCGAAAGCTTTTTCCCCAAATATGTCGAGTACGATTTCACCGCGGGCCTCGAGGAGCAGCTCGATCTGATCTCCAATAACGAGGTGGCGTGGCGCGAGGTGCTGCGCGATTTCTGGCGCGATTTCATCGGCGCGGTCGACGAAATCAAGGATCTGAAAATTTCCGCGGTGATCGACGCGCTCGATGCGCTGTTGGCGCCGCATCTGTTTCCGCCGCGCGCCGATGGCGGCGATCCCCGCCAATGCCCGAACTGCAGCAATGGCCGGCTCACGCTCAAGCTCTCCAAGTTCGGAGCCTTCATCGGCTGCACGAGTTATCCGGAGTGCCGCTACACCCGGCCGCTGTCGGTGCCCGCCGACGGCTCGGGCGATATCGGCACCAAAAAGCTCGGCGAAGATCCCAAGACCGGTCTCGAAGTGACGCTGCGCAGCGGCCGCTTCGGTCCTTATGTGCAACTCGGCGAGGCCGTCGATGGCGAAAAGCCGAAACGCGCCGGTCTGCCGAAGGGAACGGCACCCGAGGACGTCGACCTCGACCGCGCCTTGGCATTGCTTTCGCTGCCGCGCGAAGTCGGCCGGCATCCCGAGGACGGCGAGCCGATCCGCGGCGGCATCGGCCGCTTTGGACCTTACGTGCAGCACGGCAAAACCTACGCCAACCTTGAAGCCGGCGATGACATCTTTCACATCGGCCTCAACCGCGCGGTGACGCTGATTGCGGAAAAGCTCGCCAAGGGGCCGCGCTTCCGCCGTTTCGGCTCCGACCCGGGCCGCCCGCTCGGCGATCATCCGACCCGGGGCGGACCGATTGCAGCAAAGAACGGCCGCTATGGGCCGTATGTCAGCCACGACGGCGTCAACGCCACGCTGCCGCGGGACAAGACGCCCGAGACAATTACGCTTGAAGAGGCGGCTGCGCTCATCGACGCCCGGAGCGAACGCGGTCCCGCACCGCATGCGCGCCCGCGCAAAGCCAAACGCCCTTCGCCGGGCACCGCGAGGCACGTCAAGGCTTCCTCCAAACGGCCCGCCGGGCACGCCGCCAAGAAACCCGTCACCAGCAAGCCGCCACGCAAGTCCACGCAAGCTGCCGAATAACTTGCGCACGGGCCGCTGGCCACCGACATGGCCAATGAGCGGCCGATGAAAACCACCTCCCTCCCCTCGCGCGAGGAGCTTCTTGCCTTCATCCGCGAGCACGCCGGCAAGGTAGGCACGCGCGAGATCGCACGCGCATTCGGCGCCAAGAACGCGGACCGGGCGGCGCTCAAGCGCATGCTGCGCGAGCTCGCCGAAGAGGGGCACATCGAGCGCCAGCGGAAGCGGCTGCATTATGGCGGCACCTTACCCTCCGTGGTGCTCGCCGATATCACCGGCCGCGACAGCGACGGGGAATTGTTGGCGCGCCCGACCGAATGGGACGAGGCGGCGCATGGCGCGCCGCCGGTCATCCGCATCTCGACGCCCCGGCGTACCCGGCCGGGAGAAGTCGCCGGCGTCGGCGACCGTGCGCTGCTGCGCGTCGAACGCACCGGCGACGACGAGACCACCGCGCGTGTCATCAAGCTGATCGACCGCGCCAAGCACCGCATGCTCGGCATTTTTCGCGGCTTGCCGGGCGGCGGCGGCCGCCTGGTGCCGATCGACAAAAAACAGCTTGGCCGCGAACTCACTATCGCCAGCAACAATGCCGGAGGCGCCGTCGATGGCGATCTGGTCGCGGTCGAAGTTGCCCGCCAGGGCCGGTTCGGCCTGCAAACCGGCTCAGTGGTAGAGCGGCTCGGTTCGCTGAAAAGCGAGCGCGCGGTCAGCCTTATTGCGATCCACGCTCACGGCATTCCGCACGTTTTTGCGGGCTCGGTCACCGCGGAGGCTGACGCTGCCCGTGCGGCGACGCACGAGGGCCGCGAAGACTGGCGTGACGTGCCTTTCGTCACCATCGATCCGCCCGACGCGAAGGACCATGACGACGCCGTGCACGCCGTGCCCGATCCGGATCCGCGCAACGCCGGTGGCCACATCGTCAGTGTCGCCATCGCCGACGTCGCCCATTATGTGCGGCCGGGTTCGGCGCTCGACCGCGCCGCCGTCGAGCGCGGCAATTCGGTTTATTTTCCCGACCGCGTCGTGCCGATGCTGCCGGAGCGCATCTCCAACGACTTGTGCTCGCTGCGGCCGGATGAAGACCGCCCGGCGCTCGCAGTCCGCATGGTGATCGGCGCCGACGGTCACAAGCGCTCGCATACCTTTCACCGCGTGCTGATCCGCTCGGCGGCGCGGTTACATTATGAACAGGCCCAGCTTGCGGTTTCCGGGCGAACGGACGAAGTCACCGCGCCGATCGCGACCAAGATACTCGAGCCGCTCTATGCCGCCTATCGGACCGTGCGCCACGCCCGCGACGAGCGCGGCCCGCTCGATCTCGAGCTTCCCGAGCGTAAGATCGTGCTCAAGTCCGACGGCACCGTCGATCGCGTGATCATGCCGCAACGCCTGGAATCGCACCGGCTGATCGAAGAATTCATGATCCTCGCCAATGTGGCCGCGGCCGAAACCTGCGAACGCGCGCGGGTGCCACTGATCTATCGCGTCCACGACGAGCCGGCGCCTGAGAAGATTAACGCGCTGCGGGAATTTTTGGCGACGCTCGACATTTCGCTGCCGAAGGGCGGCGCGCTGCGGCCAGACGCGTTCAATCGCATCCTGCAACGGGTCAAAGGCCGCGACGTGGAGCGGTTGGTCAACGAAGTCGTGCTGCGCAGCCAAGCGCAGGCGGAATATTCGTCCGAGAATTTCGGCCATTTCGGCCTCAATCTGCGCCGCTACGCCCATTTCACGTCGCCGATCCGCCGCTACGCCGATCTCGTCGTGCATCGGGCGCTGATCCGGGCGGTCAAACTCGGCGCCGACGGCCTTGCCGACGGCACCGATGGGCGCGCCCTTGCCGAAGTCGCCGCCAACATCTCGGCGACCGAGCGCCGCGCCATGAAGGCCGAGCGCGAGACCGCAGACCGGCTGATCGCGCATTTTCTTGCCGACCGGGTCGGCGCGACCTTCGACGGGCATATTTCCGGGGTGACCCGCGCTGGCCTGTTCGTCGAACTGGACGAAACCGGCGCCGATGGTTTGATCCCGGCGCGGCATGTCGGCGAAGAATATTTCCGCCACGACGAGAAGGCCCGGGCCTTTGTCGGTCGCGCCGCGACCTACCGGCTTGGCGATCCGGTAACGGTCGAATTGGTCGAGGCGGCGCCGGTTGCCGGCGCGCTCCGTTTCAAGTTGGCGCGCCAGGCTCCCGCCGCCACCGGCCCACGGCCTCGACACAAGCCGCCGCAGCAGCGAAAAGAGGCGCGGCGAAAACAGCGGCCCGGACATCGCGGCAGAACATCATGAACGACGACACCACCCCGACGGCGGCCAATACCAAGGCCGAACGAACCGAGCGCCTGACTGAGGCCGCCCGCGATCAATCCTTCGCCAACATCAAGCCGCGCGATTCGGCTACTCTCATTCTCGTCGATCGCTCGGAAGCCGTGCCGAAAGTTCTGCTCGGACGCCGGCATGAGCGGCACAAATTCCTGCCCGGCAAATTCGTCTTTCCCGGCGGGCGGGTCGAACGGACGGACCGGCTGATGCCGACGGCGGCATCGCTGCACGCGCGCGATACCGCCCGGCTGATGCTACAGGTCAAACGACCGAGCGCGGCCAAAGCCGCCGCCTTCGCGCTTGCCGCCGTGCGCGAAACCTATGAGGAGACCGGCCTGATGCTTGGGGCTCGGGCGGGCGCCAAGATCGCCGCGCCGGACGGCGCCTGGCAGGCGTTCGCCGAGGCGGGCGTCCTCCCCAACCTCAGCGCGATCCATTTCGTCGCCCGCGCCATCACCCCGCCACGGCGGCCGCGGCGTTTCGACAGCCGCTTTTTCGCCGCCGACATCACCGCCGTCGCGCATCGCGCCGAAGGGTTTGTCGGGCCGGAAGCCGAGCTGGTCGAGCTCATCTGGATGCCGATCACCGAGGCGCGCCGCCTCGATATTCCCGCCATCACCGCGGTAGCGCTGGAAGAACTGCAGGAACGCATCCTGACCGGCATGAGCCACGACCATCCGGTGCCGTTCTACCGCATGCTGAACCAGCGTTTCGTGCGGGAAAGCCTTTAGCGGGGCGGTTCCTTGACTTTCGGGGGCCGGTGACTAGTTTGACCGCCAACAAACGCATGGATTTCGAGGTTCGAGCATGGCCAAGGCCGTAACGATCAAAGTCAAGCTGGTGTCCAGCGCCGACACCGGCTTCTATTACGTGACGCGCAAGAATTCGCGGACGATGACCGACAAGCTGGTGAAGAAGAAATACGACCCGGTCGCCAAAAAGCACGTCGAATTTCGCGAATCCAAAATCAAGTAGCAGCAGCGGCAACGCGTCTCATTTCGCGTGCCCGGCCGCCCGGGGTCCGGCCCCTGGCCGGCCCAAGCTTAATCTTTCTGCTCGCCGAACGGCGTTCAGATAGAGCCAGCGCAACGGCCCCCGGCCGTGAGCGCAAAAAATCGTCGTAGATCAGACACACGTCCGGTTCGCAGCTATACGTAGAAATACGCTGTTCCATCCGCGCGACCGATCGACATTGTCGCATCCGGCGGCGCGCGAGCAGACTCGCGAAATCGAATTGTTGGTAACATGTTACAAGTGATTGCCGTCTCGCGCTGCCGGGCGGCCTGTTTGATCGATAACGCGCAAACATCTTAACGCCGTGTCAGCGTTAAAGGCGACATTCAAACTTCGGCCGCGATAGAATTCCATCGACGGCGCTAAATCTTTAGCGCTCGGGCAGCATTATCCGGCTGGTCGCGGCGGAGATATTTGCCTCATGACTAAGCCTGTTCGCGATGATGCGACTAGAAGCACGCGTTCTCGCATCACTGCCGGCGACAGCCGCTTCCAGATTATTTTTGATGCAGTCAACGACGGGATTTTCATCTCAGACCCGGCAACAGGCCGGTTCATTGAGGTCAATGAACCCGGATGCCAGATGTTCGGCTACACCAGGGCCGAGCTTATCGGCCGCGATATCGTCACGCTTTCAACCGGCGTCCATCCCTACACGCAGGAAGTGGCGCTCGAGCAACTCCAACGGGTCGCAGCCGAAGGTCCGCAGACCTTTGAATGGCGCGCCAAGACCAAAGACGGAGGCTTGTTTTGGGTTGAGATTTCGCTTCGCTTCGCCGAATTCGGCAAAATCCCCGCCGTCGTAGCCATCGTACGCGACAGCACCGCACGAAGGCAGGCTGAGGAACAGCTGCAATTTGCCAATGCGCTGTTGACGGCTCAGCTGGAAGGCTCGCCGACCGGCATCCTGGTCGCGGACAAGAACAGAAAAATCGTTTTATTCAACCGCCGATTTGGAGAGCTGTGGCGAATTCCACAGGACCTGGTCGCTTCCGGGGCTGACGAAATTGTTTTGCAGACCGCGATCCCGCAGCTGAAGGATCCCGAGGCTTTCTACGCCAGGGTCATGGATCTTTACGATCACCCGGAAGAGATCAGCAACGACGAGATCGAATTCAAGGACGGACGGGTGTTCCAGCGATATTCGACGTCTCTGCACGACAGCGACCGGGGCTATTTGGGGCGCGTGTGGTTTTTTGACGACATCACGGCTCGCCGGCAGTCCGAGAGCGCGTTGAAGCAGGAGCGGGATTTTTCCACTGCATTGATCGACAGTCTGCCGGGCCTGTTCGTCCTGCTCGATGAACGCGGCAAGATCGTTCGTTTTAACGAAAATTTATCCGCCAGGACCGGCCTTTCCGATCAGCAAGTGCGGGATCTCGACGCATTTGCGCTGGTAGTCGACAGCGATCGCGAGGCAGTGCAATCGGAACTGAAACAGGCTCTCGCGCGCGGCACTGTGGATATCGAATTCGGCGTTAACTCCAAAGCCGGCGACGTGCGGATCATCCGTTGGAGCGGTCAGCGGATCGTCAACGAAGGGCGTCCTAGCCTTGTCGCCGTTGGCATGGACGTGACCGACGCGCGCGAAACCGAGGCGCGTCTGCGGGCGAGCGAAGAACGATTCCAGGCGGTCAGCCACACCGCCTTGGACGCAATCATCATCAGCGATAGCCACGGGAAGGTGTCGTACTGGAACCCGGCCGCAGAGCGCATCTTGGGCTACGGCGCCAGCGAGGCCATCGGTCGAACCATTCACGAATGGCTCGCTCCACCGCGGTTTCGGGAAAAGGCGATCGTCGGGATGAAGGAATTCGCCGCGACCGGCCAGGGCAGAGTGATTGGCGCGACGCTGGAACTGGCGGCGACGCGAAAGGACGGCGCCGAAATCCCGATTGAATTGTCGGTCTCGCGGATGCGGCTGGGCGCGGATTGGAACGCGGTCGCAATGTTGCGCGACATCACCGTACGCAAGCGTACCGAGGAACAGATGAGGCATCTGGCTCGTCACGATATTTTGACGGGCCTCGTCAATCGCGGCACGTTCGTCGAACTCCTGCAGCAGATGATCGCGCTGGAGCATCGGGCCGGCGGGAAGTTCGCCGTTCTCTATCTCGACCTCGATCATTTCAAGGACGTCAACGATACCCTGGGCCACCCGGTCGGAGACCTATTGCTGCAACTGGTCGCGCGGCGGCTGCGGACGACCATTCGCGAGGCCGATACCGTAGCGCGGTTCGGCGGCGACGAGTTCGCGTTGATCGCGATCAACATCCTCGATCCCATGGATGCAGCGGTGCTGGCGGACAAGATCGTGAAGGCGATCAACGAGCCGTTCACTATTCGAGGCAACGAGATCCGGATCGGCACCAGTATCGGTATTGCCGCTTATGGGCCGGACGCAGCGGACGCCGAGACGCTGCTGTCGAACGCCGATCTGGCGCTGTACCGGGCCAAATCGGAAGGACGCGGGACGTACCGGTTCTTCACCAACGCGATGGACACGGAAGTGCGGACTCGGGTGGCGCTCGGCACCGAGCTTCGCGAAGCCATCGCCTCTGCCCAGCTCTTTCTCGAGTACCAGCCCGAGGTCAGTGTCGATACCGGGCGCATTATCGGCCTTGAGGCTTTGGTTCGCTGGCGACACCCGACACTGGGGCTGGTCATGCCCAATGCATTCATTGCGGCGGCAGAGAAGACCGGGCTTATCGTCGCGCTCGGGCACTGGGTGCTGCAGACGGCCTGCCGGCAAATGAAGCAATGGCGCGACGGCGGCATCGCCCCGCCGCTGATCGCCGTGAACGTGTCGGCTCTGCAGTTCAAGACCCCACTTGAGCTGGAGAGCGACATCGCGGCCATCCTGGCGGAAAACGCTCTCGCGCCGCAGTCGCTGGAGCTTGAGCTTACCGAAAGCGCCTTTATGGAGACGTCCCAGGACCATAACGACGCTCTGGTCCGGTTGCGCAAATTCGGAATACGCATTGCGATCGATGATTTCGGAACCGGATACTCGTCGCTCGGCTATCTTGGCCGCTTCCCGGTCGACCGTATCAAGATTGGGCAGGGCTTCATGCTCGATCTCACGCCGGACTCCAACAACGCGAAAATCGTGAAAGCGGCCATCGGCCTGGCGCATGAACTCGGACTCGACGTCATCGTAGAAGGCGTGGAGCGCGCGAAGCAGATGGAGCTGCTCAAAGCTTGGGACTGCCACAAAATGCAGGGCTTCTACTTTTCCAAGCCGCTGCCCGCTGCCGAGATCGCGACATTACTGCGAGCGCGAGCAATTCTTCCGGCCCGACCCGATTTCAGCCGAACCGCACAGCAGTGATTTCCTCTCCGCATCGGCCGGAACCGCAAGCATCAATCAAGAACCGATCGCGGCTTCGTTGAGCGCGACCTCGCGCCGGTCGGAGCCGCTCACTCCAATTCGCGCCATGATGTGCTCCGCCAGATATTCCGCATCCCTGGCAACGCCGGAGAATCGGCCCGAGCCCCAGGTGTAGAGCCAGGGCAATCCGAGAAAATACACGCCGGGAACCGGCGTCACGCCGCGGACGTGGCTCGGATGGCCGCGGCCATTGAACAGCGGCAGATCGATCCAATTGTAGTCGGTGCGAAAGCCGATGCACCACACGATGGATGTGATGCCCGCCGCGCGATAGTCGAGCTGCGCCCGCTCCAGCGGCGGAGTCCATACCGGCCGGTAGCGGGCCTCCTCCGGCGCGGCAATGGCGTTCTTGGCGATGAAACCGTCGATGCTGGTCTTGATGCTTTCGGAAACCTGATCGGCCTGGTCGAGGCAGAGCGTGAGATCGTCAGCACATAGGAGGCGATCACCGGTCACGTCCGAGAGACGTCCGTACAGTTCTATGCCTTCCAGCGCGCGCTGGCGCAAATCGATATCGCGTCCGCCATCGCGGCCGGTCACGTAGTGATTGGTCTTGTCGCGCACGCCTTCGCGCAACGGATGCTCGTGCACCGGCAAGTCGTAATAGCCCATCAGGTGCAGCCACTCGACCACGTCCTTGCCGCGGTAGCGCCGCGCCACCCGTGGCGCCTCGCCGACGCACAGATGCACCTGCCGGCCGGCGAGATGCAGGTCCTCGGCGATCTGGCAGCCGGATTGTCCGCTGCCGACCACCAGCACGGCGCCGCCCGGCAGCAGCAGGCCGGGATTGCGATAGAGCGACGAATGGATCTGCACGATGTCGGCAGGAATGCGTTCGGCGCAGCGCGGGACGATCGGAATCTGATAGCCGCCGCTCGCGACCACCACCTGGTCGGCGAAATGGATACCGTCGGTCGCGTCTAGCATGAATCCGTGCTGGGCGTCGCCGCGCAGATGCCGCACGGTCACGCCTTCGAGCAAGGGCGGAGCGAACGAGGCGACGAAGCCGTCCATATAGGCGACGATCTCATCGCGCAGCATGAAGCCGTGCGGGTCCGGCCCGCGATACGGATAGCCCGGCAGCTGGCACTGCCAGTTGGGCGTGACTAGGCAAAATGTATCCCAGCGTTCGGCGCGCCAAGCGTGCCCGGCGCGCTCCTTCTCGAACACCACATGATCGATGCCGCTTTGGGTCAAATGCCAGCTGATCGAAAGCCCGGCCTGGCCGCCGCCGATCACGGCAACGGCATGGTGCGCGACGGGGGTCATCGGGTTCATCGAACGCGCTCCTTATGTCTCGAAAGCCTCGACAGTCACGCGCGCGTCGGCAGCGGCGGAGAAACTCTTCGCAACCGTCTCGATGCGGGTAAGCTGCGCCATCGCCCGCGAACAGGCGTAACCGTATTTTGCTTCCACCCGGTCGCTTGCGATGTTGAGCGCACTGCGGCTGCGCTGCAGGAAATCGGCGAGCGCGTAGCTTTCGCCCGGAGCAAAAAACTCCGTGATGACGAGCGACGGCGAGTAGCAGGCCTCGGTGGCGCCGTTCGGCCAGCGAATGCGAAAACGCATCTCAGGCATCGACCGGCTCCCGCAGCTTCTCGTAAGTCGCAAGGTGCGCGCGGGCGGTATCGTTCCAATCATGCCGCGCAGCGATTTCCAGGCCGCGCGCGATCAGCTTGCGGCGCCGCGCCACGTCGAGCGAATGGGTCATGGCGGCGGCAATCGAGGCGGTGTCGAACGGATCGCACCACAACACATCGTCTTCGCCCAGATACTCGGTGAATGGCGCGATGCGCGAGGTCACGACGGGAATGCCGCTCGCCATCGCCTCCAGAACGACCAGGCCGAAGCCTTCCTTGATCGAGGGAAAGACCAGCGCGGTCGCAGCGCGATAAAGCGCCGGCATCAATCGCTGCCGGATCGGCCCGGTACGGATCACCGCCCCGGCCGACCCGCCGCCATGCGCCAGCATCCCGGCAAAGCGGGCCTGATAGGCGCCGTGGTCGAGCAACGAGGCGCCGCCGGCGATGACCAGCCGCGCCGACGGATGCTGCAATCGCAGCGTCTGAAAAGCCTGCAGCAGACGCATGCTGTTCTTGCGCTCCTCGATCCCACCGACGGCAAGGAAGACCGGCGCGCCGGGCCGCAGATCGAGGCGGGTGCGCAATTCGTCGTCGGTCTGGTCCGGCACCGGCGAGAAGCGCTTGGTGTCGACGCCATTGCCGACATGCCAAGCCTCACGTCCCAATTGGCGCGCCAGCCAATCGCGCCACAAGCGGCTGACCACGAAGAGATGATCGGCCGCTTCCATCGCGCGCAGTTGCAGGGTGCGCAGGCGCTCGTCGTCGAAGGTGTCGACATGATGAACCGTGCGGGCAAACCCGGGAACCAGACCACGCTCTTTCAAAATCGCCAGAGCATTTCCCGAAATGCCGTCCTGCGCATGCCACACGTCGAAGCGCCGGTTTTCCGGGCGCTCGAAGTGGCGGACATAGTCGGCAACGCGCGCTTCGACCATCGCCCTCACGTCGCGCCCCACGGGTGAAGCCGCTACGCGTGCGGTGGTGCAAACGGTCTCGCGAAAGAACCCGGCGCCGGTGGCATCGGGAGCAAACACCGTCGCCTCGTGACCGAGACGGCTGAGCGCATCGCCCAGCTCAAGCGCGTGCACGACGCCGCCGCGCGGATTGGTCGAATGGGCGAGGATCGCAACGCGCAGCTTTTGGCTCATGCGAACGCCTCCGCGCGCGCGCACCCCATCAACGGCTCGCGGGCGAAATCCCAGATCGTCTCGGCGGCTTGACCCTCCCTGATGACCACGCGGTGATCGGCGGTAAATTCCCCGATGTCGGCCGCCGCAACGCCGCGATCGTGAAAGCGCGCCAGCACGGCCGGAACATTCGGCGCGCGAACCGCGAGCAGAAAGCCGAAGCTTGGGAACGTCTGCAGCCAACGCCCGAGCGGCAAGCCCTCGGGCTTCGGCGCGCGCGCGACATCGATGTTGACGCCGACGCGCGAGCACTCCGCCAGCATCATCGCGGTGCCGACGAGACCGGCCTGGGAAATATCCTTGGCCGCCGCGGCAAGACCTAGTTCCGCCAGCGACGGCAGCACCGCAAGGTCGGTGCAAAGCCGGGCCGGAGGCGCATCCGTGGCAGCCTCCCAGTTCGAAAAAGCTTCCCGGTAGCGCCCGCGCAGGTCGATGGCGGCAACCAGTCGATCCGTCGGATGCGCATCGAACGAGGTGAGAAGGCATTTGGCGCGGCCGAGAATCGCGACCGACAGCTGACTGCGATCGGTGCGCGCGTTGGTGTGGCCGCCGACGATCGGCACGCGGTAGGTATCGGACGCCGCGCGCAGGCCGTCGAACAGCGGCGTCGCCGCCGCCTCGCCGGACGCCCAAATCGCATCGACCACAGCGATCGGCCGGCCGCCCATGGCGGCGACATCCGCCACGTTCACCATCACGCCGCACCAGCCGGCGAACCAGGGATCGCGCTCGACGAACGCGTTCATGAAGCCTTCGATGGCGAGCAACAAATAGCCGTCGCCGTCCGGGATCGCGGCACAGTCATCGCCGACCGGAATGGCGGAATTGACCGACAGCGAAAGCCGGGCGGCGGCGGCAGCGATGTCCCGCTTCGCCAAGAGCCCGCGGCCGGCGCGCAGCGTCGCCGCCAATTCGCCGAGCGCTGCGGAGCCGAGCATCAGGCGGCCTTCTTCGGCAGCTGCAAAAATCCGGTTTCGGCGTCCGCTATCGGCGGATAGCAGCCAAGATCGGCCTGCATGAAGTGATGGGCGCGGCCGTGCAGCATGATCTCGTCGAGCGTGCGCCAACCGACCCGCGCAAACATCGGCGCATTCTGCGATTGCACATGCGCATAAAAGCGCTTGCAGCCGCGCGCATGGGCCGAACAGACGGCAAGACGGATGAGCGAAATGCCGAGCGCGGACACTTTGCGATATTCGGCGGCGACGGCGAGCCGCGAGCCCCACCACACGCCCGGTTCCCGCTGGTAGATGCGGACCGTGCCGACGACTTCCTGCGGCGCCACCGCGAAGGACGACAGCGCCACGATCGGGATCGCGATGTCGTCGAACGCATCGCGATCCGTGCCACGGAAGATTTTCTGCTCCTCGCAAAATACCGTGCGTCGCAGCGCGGCGGCTTCGCGGTATTCCCACGCCTCGGTGGCGAATTTGTCGCGGTATTCCGACGGCAGGAATTCCGGAAACGGCTCGAAGATCATGCGACCGCCTCCCGCTCGTAAGCCGAAAGCGCCGAGCAGGCTCCGCATTTGCCGCAGCCAGCCTTGATGTCGGTGGCTTGCAGGCCGCCGGCGCGCAGCATCAGCGCCAGCGGTTTAAGAATCTCGTGCATGAAATTTGGCGACGGCGGCGGATGGCTCTCCAGCGGCGTGCCGGAGATCGGCACGAAAGGCACGACGAACGGATAGACGCCGAGCGCTATGAGCGTCTCGCATGCCGCAAGGATCGCTTCCTTCGGGTCGCCGAGGCCGGCGAGAATATAACTCGACACTTGGCCGCGTCCGAATACCGGCACCGCCGCGGCAAAAGCGTCGAAATAGCGCGCGAGCGATACCTGGGCCTTTCCCGGCATGACGCGCGCGCGCACCTCTGGCGTGACCGCTTCGAGATGCACGCCGAGCGCATCGATGCCGTCGTCCTTCATGCGCGCGAACCAGGCGTCCCCGTCCGGCGGTTCGCATTGGCCCTGGATCGGCAGATCGACCGCCGCCTTCACGGCGCGCGCGCTCTCGGCGAGGATCGCGGCGCCGCGGTCGTGGCCGGGCGGGGTACCGGTGGTCATGACCATATGCGTCACGCCGTCGAGCTCGACGGCAGCCTTGGCGACCTCGGCGAGCTGCGCCGGCGTTTTGCGCTCGATGGTCCGCCCGGCGGCGAGCGATTGTCCGATGGCGCAGAATTGGCAGGTCTTGGTCCGGCTTTGATAGCGGATGCAGCTTTGCAGGATGGTGGTCGCCAGCACATCGCGGCTGTGCAGGACCGCGATCTTCCAATAGGGAATGCCGTCCGCCGTGGTGCGGTCGTAAAACCGCGGGCGCGCCGGAAAGCTCACATCGGCGAGGCGGACACCGTCCCGGCTGATGCTGCTGCGCCCAAGCGCATCGGGCTTGTCGACGACATAGGGACTTTCGAAGGCCGGCGCGGTGTGCACCGGCACCATGACGGTCATGCCGTCGATGGTGATGGCCTTATGGTCGGACGGGCCGGCGCCGCCACGGCGGCTCTCGTGGCCGGCCTTTGGATCAACGAGCCGAACCCCGCAGGACTGCAACTCGCTGATCAGCTGCGCGGTCGGCATGGCCGTGGGCGTCGTCGGCTTCATCGGACGCACTCCCATTCGCTAATTCGTGGACGGAACCCGTTTCCCGATGCGGCGCGATCTCCAGCGGATGCGCCGGACGATCGTCGAGGACGAGATGGAGAAGCTCGGGGCGGGCATAATGGCCGACCGAATCCATCATGCGCTTGCGCTTGACGATGAGATTCATGTCGAGGTCGGCGAGCAACATTCCCTCGCCTTGCGTGAGCGGCGGCACCAGATGCGCGCCTTCCGGCGAGACGATGGCGGTCATGCAGCCGCCGCGCAGCGCTTTGCGCAGCTTCTCATCGGGCGAAATCTTGGCGATCTGCTCCTCGGTCAACCAGCCGGTGGCATTGACGACAAAGCAGCCGCTCTCCAGCGCGTGATGGCGGATCGTCACTTCCATCTGCTCGGCGAAGATCGGGCCCACCATCGAACCGGGAAACTGCGCGACGTGAATCTCCTCGTGCTGCGCCATCAGCGCGTAGCGGGCGAGCGGATTGTAGTGCTCCCAGCAGGCGAGCGCGCCGACGCGGCCGACGGCGGTGACGACGACCGTCAGGCCGGAGCCATCGCCTTGCCCCCAGATCATCCGCTCGTGGAAGGTCGGAGTGATCTTGCGGCGCTTGAGGACAAGCTTGCCGTCGGCGTCGAAAATGAGCTGCGCGTTGTAAAGCGAGCCGTGGTCGCGCTCATTGACGCCGAGCACCACCACGAGGCCGTGGCGCTTGGCCATGGCCGCGACCGCATCGGTGACCGGTCCCGGCACGACGACCGCGTTCTCATAAAGCCGAATATGCTCGCCGCCCGTAAGCACCGGCGGATGGACGAAGGAAAAGTACGGGTACCAGGGCACGAAAGTCTCCGGGAAGACGACGAGCCGCGCCCCCTTCCCGGCAGCTTCAGCGAGCGCGGCAAGCACCTTCGTCACAGTACCGCCGGACGTTTCGAGGTCTGGCGCCAACTGCACCGCGGCGACGCGGACCGCGCTCTTTTGCGTCATGCTGCTGTTCTCCGCGCGCTATTTGCTCGCAACCTCACAGCGCCCTGTTCACAGCGTCCAGGTGTTCAACATGAAAGCGTTGTCCCGGCGATGCAGGAGAATGAGATCGAGCACGTCGAGCGGGCTGATCGGCCGAATGCCCGGCAACAGCGAAGGCTCGCCGTGACCGTAAAGCATCTGCAGCGCGAAACGGCAGCAATAGATCTCGCCGCCTTCGCTCATGAACTTGGTCAACTGGTTGCCGAAATTCTGCGCGCCGGGGAACGGCTCGTCGCCTAGTTTGGGAAAACCGCGCTGCACGCCGAGCGTCACGCCCGGACCGTAAAGCAGCACGGTGGTCTTAAAGCCTTTGCGATGAAGACGGAGCGCCTGAAGGATATTGACGAGGCCAATCGAGCCCTCGAAAGCGACGGTGTGAAACGTCACCAGCGCCTTCTCACCGGGCAGCGCTTTGACGTCCTCAAAGACTTTTTCCTCGTAGTCGACGAGAAAGTCACCTTTCTTATGCGCAGGCATGGTGACGGCAGGCATAGTCTGCTCCTTGCTCAAGCGTTGTCGGCCGCTGCGTGTTGGCCGGCTTCAAAGAGTGGCAAGGGGTGTGCCAATTGCTGGCATGCACATCCATTCATCAAATCCAGTCATGTGCCCGCACTTTTCCAATCAATTCCTGCCGCAGGTTTTGGCGAATTATTTTCACTCGGGGGTGCAGCGCTAAATTTGAGCAGCACTATGCCGAATAGAAGTGCACGCTTTTCGTCGCGGTCGTGCCGGCAACAGACAGCGGCAGTTAACAACAAATTTTGTTGGCGAAATCGCCTCGCAACACTATACAGTCAATTTTGTTGCTGCCGGGCAGCTCGCAATATGTTGGTGCACGGAGCCAGAAATGGGCGAGTGGATGCCGCTTCTATCCCGGCTCGGCAAGCCGCGCTATCTCGCCATCGCCGACGCCATCGCTGAAGACATACGCAGCGGCCGGCTCGCTCCGTTGGATCGATTGCCGCCGCAGCGCAAGCTTGCCCGGCATCTCGAGATCGATTTCACGACGGTGGCGCGCGGCTACATCGAAGCGCAAAAGCGCGGCCTGATCGAATCGCGCGTCGGACAGGGAACGTTCGTCCGCGCGCCGACGAAGCGGCGGCACGGCCCGATGGCGCGCCACCCGGAGATCGTCGATCTGTCGATGAACCTGCCGCCCGAGCCCGACGATCCCGAATTGCTCGACCGCATGCAGGACGGCCTGGAGGCGCTTGGCCGCGATCTGGTTTATTTGATGCGGTATCAAGGGTTCGGCGGCGTCCAGGCCGACAAAGACGCGGCGGCGCATTGGCTGCGGCATCGTGCGCTCGCTCCGCAGCAGGATCGGCTGTTCATAGCGCCGGGCGCCCATCCCGCCTGCTCGGCATCCTCGGCGTTCTGGCCAAGGCCGGCGATGTGCTGTTATCGGAATCGCTCACTTATCCCGGCGCGCGTTCCATCGCCGCGCAGTTGGGCTGGCTGTCGTACGATGGACGACGAGGGTGTCGAGGCCGGCGCATTCGCCGATGCCTGCAAGCGGCTTTCGCCGCGGGCGCTCTATCTCAATCCGACGCTGCTCAATCCGACCACGCACACGATCTCGCAGCAGCGGCGGACTGACATCATCGCCATCGCGCGCCGCTTCGGTGTTGTTATTGTCGAAGACGATCCGTACGGATTTTTGCCGGTCGACGGCCCGCCGCCGTTTGCGGCGTTGGCTCCGGACATCACCTGGCATGTCGCCGGCCTCGCCAAATGCCTCGGCGCCGGATTGCGGATCGCCTATGTCGTGGCGCCCGATGTTCGTTCCGGCTGGCTGTTCGCCTCCTCGGTGCGGACCGCCACCGTGATGGCGTCGCCGGTCACGATCGCGCTGGCAACGCGCTGGATCAGCGATGGCACCGCGGACGCACTTCTTGCTGCGGTTCGGCGGGAATCGGTGGAGCGGCAACGGCTGGTGAAGGCCGTTCTGCCGGCGGCAACGTACCGCGCCGACCCGGTCGGCTTTCATCTCTGGCTGTCGCTGCCGGAGCCATGGACCCGCTCGGCATTCGTCGGCCACACCCGCTCGACTGGCGTCAGCGTGGTCGCGAGCGACGCTTTCGCCACCGAAGGGGCGCCGCCGGAGGCGGTGCGGGTGTGCCTCGGCGGCCCAGCGGACCGTTCGGCAGTGCGCAGCGCCTTGGAGTTCATGGCGCACGCGCTCGCGGAATCGCCGACGCTCGCTTCCACATTTCTCTGAATCGCAGACGCGCCGCCGACGGATAGAGGCGAACTCGGTCGGTACCATCGGCGAGGTGGCCGGCCGGGAGCGGTGTCATGAGGAGGCCACACGCTCTCCATACATCGTTGAACTAGCTTTCTTATTTGTGATCTTCTGTGTGAAACCCCCGCGACAGCTCCGCCACGGCCGGGCGATTTAGCCCTCGCCGTTAGAAGCCTCTAGAGAAGTTTGGGTTGGCGACCTAGCACTACTTTGGCAGATTTTTGAGGGCGCGGGATTCCCAAATCAGTTTTTCCGTGACTTATGGGAGGTCGGCATCTTGGAGGGCCGGCCATGGATATTGATTGGAAGAGCGATCTGGAGGAGTGGCTTGCGCCATTCTTTGGCGCGTTGGGAAACAAGGCGCGATCGCGTATATGCCCAGCCTATGTGGCGGGACTGATCGGTTCTGGCGATCGCAAGAGCATCCAACCCATGGCGGCGCGCGACGGGCAAGTCGGCTACGATCAGTTGCATCACTTCATAGCAAGTGGCGCATGGAATGCGGTCCCGCTGGAGAAAGTCCTGCTCGCCGAGGCCGACAAGATGGTTGGCAGTGATGACGCATGGCTGATCATCGACGACACGGCGCTGCCGAAGAAGGGGGAGCGCTCGGTCGGCGTGGCACCGCAATACGCTTCTTCGCTTGGGAAGACAGCCAACTGTCAGTCTCTGGTCTCGATGACACTGGCATCGCGCGAAGTGCCGGTGATGGTGGGGCTGCGGCTCTTTCTGCCCGAGACTTGGACGGACGATCCCGAGCGCATGACGCGGGCCCATGTGCCGAAGGATCGGCAGATCGCTCTCACAAAGCCGGAAATCGCGATCCAAGAGATTGACCGTGTCATCGCCTCCGGCGTGCGCTTTGGCTGTGTGCTTGCCGATTTAGGATATGGATCAAGTGGGCCTTTCCGCCAGGCTTTGAACGAACGCGGCCTGCTATGGGCAGTGGGTCTGTCGCGACGCCAGAACGTCTACCCAGCGGACGTTGCCCTGGTCTTCCCCGTCGCAAAAACTGGAAAGCGCCGCAAGTACCACATTCCTGACCAGCCTCCGCTTTCCGCCGAGGCGATGTTAGCCGGTGAGAAATGGCGAGAGGTCAACTGGCGACGCGGCACCAAGGGTCAGCTGACCTGTCGCTTTGCGGCCCGCCGTGTTCGGGTTGCGGATGGTCATAAGCACCGCATGCTCGATAATCGTA
Organism: uncultured Alphaproteobacteria bacterium; assembly: GCA_963709825.1. GTDB lineage: Bacteria > Pseudomonadota > Alphaproteobacteria > Rhizobiales > Xanthobacteraceae > BOG-931. The sequence continues at coordinate 26,089 of CAVPXZ010000022.1, read as the reverse complement.
TGCAATGCATGCCTGGCGATGAGGTCTGGCTCGTCGGCGAGCGGCGCTCAACCGGAGAGCAAAAATACTATGTGTCGAACCTGCCGGCCGATGCCACCATCATGATGCTCGCCGCTGCAATCAAGGCCAGATGGATCTGTGAACAGGCGCACCAGCAGATGAAGGAGGAATTGGGTCTCGACCACTTCGAAGGCAGATCCTGGACCGGGTTACACCGACATGCCTTGATGACGATGATCGCCTACGCCTTCCTTCAATCCCGCCGCCTCAAAGCAGCGGGACGGAAAAAAAAGAATTGCAGGACCGCCACCACAGCCGAGCATGCCCGCCATCAGGCAAGCCATCCTCGACCTCTTCGTCCGGCTTCCACCCCTGCAATGCCCTCACTGTAAAGCCTTCCTCACGGAAGCCGCCAAACCAAAAGTGCCAAAGTAGTGCTAGGGTCACCCCCCCTAGGCCCACCTCGAAACGCTTGCCTGTAGACGTCTGCAGCCGACTGCAGGACTCCCGCGAGGTATCTGGTAAGGCCTCTAGCCCACCTTATGCACGCGGACGGTTAATCTGAAGGCTAATTTTTGCGAGGCGAGCTCGTCCGTTCTGCGCGCTCCATCTTCGGCAGATTGATTGGGTCGAGAACACTGTCGACGCGTTGGGGGTGAATGGATCGGGGGCTCGGCGGGGCATCATCGCCCCACGAACTTATGGTCCAGACGGTTGCAGCTTGATCGCGACGAGACTGAACGTCTCGGCCTCGGGGCAGCATGAAGCGAGCGCGATGCGGATGCGGCTTGCCGTCTCGATGATGCGGCCAGCGATTTTCAACAGACGCAGACGGATGGTGGTGAACTCGGTCTGCCGCAGCGGATTCCAACTCGGGATCGCAGCGCGCAGGTCGAGCAGCAGCCAGTAGGCACCGGTGTGCAGGATAAGCCGCATCTGGTTGGCGAGCGGCGATCGGCAACTGGTGCGATCGGACGCCAGTTGCGCCTTGTGTTGCTTGATGAGGTTCTCGGCCTGTCCACGGGCGCAGTAGACCGTTTCATAAATATGCTCAGCATCGCTGCCCGGCAGCGAAGTGACGACGTAGCGGATATCAATGCCTCGGCGCAGCATGTCATCCGCATGGCTGGCGCTCGCCTCGATCCGTGCCACGACCCGGCGCTCTTTGTCCCACGACTTGGCCGCGTAGCGCGTCTCGGTAAAGCCACGGAACAGCTCGGCCTGGCTCTCGGCCCGGCGCACCCGGATATCATCGGCGGCAGGCTCGACGAGGCGGTCGAGCACAACATTGCCGGGGAGCCCGAAAATGTAGTCGACAACGTTGTTTTCGCACCACGTCATCGCCTCCTCGCGGCCGTAATGGCCGTCACCGCGGATGGTGATGCGAGTGTCGGGCCAGTGCCGACGGATGCGTCCGATCAGGCGGCTGAGAAGCTTACGCACTTCCTTGCCCGACGGCGTCTTGCCAGGACGCAGGATGACCACCACCGGTCGCCCGGTTGCGGTGTCGTAGACATGTATCGGCAGAAAGCAGCGCTCATCATAATGAGCGTTCCATTGCGCCAGCTGCTGGTGGCCGTGCACGACGTCGACCGTGTCGTCGATGTCCAACACCACAGATTTGGGCGGCTTCGCATAGCTCCTGCACCAGATGTCGACGAGTGTATAGGTGAGACGAATGATCTCCCGCAGCGTCGGCGCATTCTCCCAGCGCGAGATGGTGGGCTGCGAGCACAGGTCCTTGCCAGTGTCGGGTAGGCGTCCGCACGCCAGCTTGAAGGCGGGGTCGCGGCGCAACCAGTCGAAGTCGTTGCCATCCGGATAGCCGCAGCCGATCGCCAGCATGCGGGCTCTCAGCACATCGGCGACCGTGTGCGTGATGTGCAGGGGATCGCGCGGATCGGCAATGTGAGCGGCGAGTGTTTCGGCGACCTTGCGCCGGCGTTCGGCAAGCGCCAGCAACATGACGCCGCTGTCGGAGGAAAGTCGGCCTCCGTCAAATGCGGCTGTGACTTTCTTGCGTGAAACGGCCGGCAGACCGAAGATGAGATGGATATCGTTGGTCATGGCGGGTGTGGTAGCGGGGATCAACGCGCGTAGGATGGTCTCAACACCCATTCCCTACGCGAGCTCAATGCCTTGCGCCACACCCGACGAAACGTATCCGTAGGAGTCCGCTGGCGATTGCAGTGGGGTCAGGCCCCGGCGCAATACCACAAGGGCAAGGTGAGGTCCCCTGGCGAGCGGGCAACCCACGGCCGCCCCGGCGGGTCTACCCCAGTTGGCCACCTTCGCCGCGCGCAGGCCTTGAAGACTGCCGTCGGGCGTCGCGTGTGCCATAATTCCCCACCTTTCGGCATTTCGTCGGAGCTAATTATGCCCATTCCTGATTATCAGACCTTGATGCTCCCACTTTTCAAACGGGCAGCGGTGGGTGAATTGCGAGTGCTGGACGCTGAGAAGCAATTGGGCGACGAGTTTAATTTAACACCAGACGAGCGAGATCAGCTTCTGCCGAGTGGAAAGCAGCGCGTTCTTCATAATCGAGCTCATTGGGCTAAATTTTACATGATGAAAGCTGGCCTTGTTAGCTTTCCCAAGCGTGGAACATTTGTCGCTACTGATGCTGGTCGCGCTCTGCTTGCCACCAATCCAACTCATGTCGACCTCGACCTTCTGAGACAGTACCCGTCCTTTGAGGAATTTTACCGAGGGGATCATGCAGCAGGCGGCCAGCCAACTCCAGCCGAAATCCTCTCTTCGGCTCAGTCTGGAACACAGGCAACGCCTGAAGAGCAAATCGAAAAGGCGTTTGTTACGCTTCAATCTGCCCTTCGTACTGACTTGTTGGACCGCATTTTGCAAAACACGCCTGGATTTTTCGAGGAGCTAATAATCGATCTTCTCGTCAAAATGGGTTACGGCGGGTCGCGACCCGACGCAGCGACTAACTCGGCCGGTCCGGTGACGGCGGGGTTGATGGCGTCATTAATGAAGATCGGCTTGGCCTCGATCGCGTCTATGTCCAGGCTAAACGATACGCTGAAGATAACGTCGTTGGACGCCCGGCAGTGCAAACTTTTGTGGGTAGTTTAGTCGGAATGGGCGCCACAAAAGGAGTGTTCGTTACCACCTCGAAGTTTTCAGCGGACGCCATGGAGTTCGCGCGGCGCCTGACACAGCGAGTTATCTTGATTGACGGCAGACGACTAACAGAGCTGATGATCGAGCACGGTGTAGGCGTGCGACTGAACCGCGCGATCAAGTTTAAGAAGATTGACGAGGATTATTTTGATGAAGAAGACTAGATCCTAAGAACTGTCTCGGTAATTGCCCGCGATGATTTCCTCGATGAGACGGGTAGGCCAGACCATTCCCAGCTGCGCGTCCGTCTCGGCCTTCGTGTAGAGCCGACCTGAATAGATTCCGACAAATTTGGTAGCTGAATAGCCGTCCGTAAAGAACGAACCGTCCTCGCGTAAGTGAGTGCACCACGTTCGGCGTAATACGGGCCCCCCGGACATGCCCGGACGCGAGGCGGTATCGACCAGTAGGTAGCCGGTCGTCAGGTCCACGAGGTCTGGTTCCGATGCTACGCTGCCGCGCTTCCACACGGGAAATGCCGGCGGTGGCGCACCGAATGGATATCCGAGAATGAACACGTCCATGCCGACACGTACTGCCAGATCATCAGCAGGTAAGGTATTTATCGGGTACAAGTTCATGATCGGTTCGGTACCCGTCATAGGAATTGGCAAAACGGCGACATCAACGCCGCGTCCGCGACCCGGATAAACGAACCAGAGCGGGTTTCCTGCGTCGTCGCGAATTCTAATGTCATATTCCTGCTTACCGAATTGGCCGACTCGGATATTGAATAGTGCCCGAAGGGTGTCAGGCCGAGCCTGCACAACAAGTTCGCCTGTGCGAGCGTCTCGACCGGAGATAACGTGCCAGTTCGTGACCAAGTAATGTTGTTTGTCTCGTTTCCAAACGAAAGCGGTAGCGTTCTTCATTGGCGTATTGTTTGCCAATTGTTGGACCGGAACTGCAGCCAGAGAATAGGCATCAACGGTAGTCATCTCAGCCCCGCCCCTCCCAGTCCGGCATATTGTCTCTTCTGGCCCAACGCTGCGCAAGCTGGAGATTGACTTGGCTTTTGGGGGGCTCCAGAAATTACGCCGCAGACAACTCGATCGGCTCGATGATCGACCGATCGTCGTTCTCCGGCTTGTTGACTCGTGTCGATATCGGCCACATCCGCATGGGCTCGGCCGGAAACGGCCTAATCAAATCTCTCGGATCGGGCCCGTCGCTCAGCCGGCGGGCATAGTCGCCGGGCGCAAGGATGAGTGGCATGCGGTCGTGAATTTCGGCGACCAATTCGCTGGCATCCGTCGTGATGATCGCGAAGTGCGTATCCACTCACCCGACGCCGCGTCTTTCCAATTCTCCCACAGTCCGCCAAGGCCGAACCGCGCCCGGCGCAAGGTGGCCGGCCGGGAGCGGTGTCATGAGGAGGCCACTCGCACCGCCCCCGTGCCGGCCGAACCCCACGGACCCAGGAGATGCGGCGGACCTGAGCACTCCGTAGGGCTATCCCACGAACCTCACCTTCCCGGGCCGTTTTCCGGCTCGCTTGGGAAGGCGTCTGCCATTCATTGCTGATTTCCACGGCAAGGCTAGCGCAACGGCCTAAGAAATCAATCGGCAAAGTTCCGCCAAAATGCAGAAAAGAGCAGTAAGACCGGAAAGCCCGTTCAGGCGGCGTCCGGGACTACCCGATTTCGCCCGTCGCGCTTGGCGCGATAAAGCGCCTGGTCGGCGCGCTTGAGCAGGCTCGCCGGGCTGTCGTCGCGGCCGCGCAGCGCCGCGATCCCGATCGACAGCGTGACCGGAATGGTGCGCGTTCCGCCGCTGATCGCGAACGGCTCGGCCGCGATGCGCCGGCGCAGCCGCTCGGCCACCATGGCGGCGACCGCCAGATCGGTTTCCGGCATGACAATGATGAACTCTTCGCCGCCGCTGCGGCACGCGAGATCGATGCCGCGGATCGATCGTTTGATGCGCAAGGCGAAGTCCCGCAGCACGTCGTCGCCGGCGTCATGGCCGTGGGTATCGTTGATCGATTTGAAATGGTCGATGTCGAGCGCCAGCACCGCCAGCGGCTTGCCGCGCGCGCTCGCCTGCTCGACCAGGGTGGTCAGGTGATTTTCCATGTAGCGGCGGTTGAACAGGCCGGTCAGCGCATCGGTGATCGCCATCTCGATCGAGATCTGCACGTTATCGCGCAGCCGCTCGGTGTAGCGGCGCTTGCGGACCTGGCTGCGCGCCCGCGCCAACAGCTCGTGCTTGTCGATCGGGCGCATCAGATAATCGTTCACGCCGATGTCGAGGCCGCGCAGCATGCGCGCGCTGTTGTCGGGCTCGGCGATGGCGAGAATCGGCACGTTACGGGTGCGGTCGAGGGAGCGGATCTGGCTGCAGAGCCGCAGCGCGTCGAAACTCTCCAGCCCCAGCGAGACGATCAGCAGATCGTAATTGCCTTCCGCGGCGCGGAACAACGCCTCGTTCGGGTCCGCCTCGATCTCGACGCTCTGCTCCGAAGCGAGCGTGGCGGCGACGCGCTCATACGAGGCCGGCCGGTCGTCGACGATGAGCACGCGGCCGCCGCGGCCGGTGTCGGTGACCGCTTCGCGTTCCGGCGATTCAATGCCGATCTCCCGCGTAGTGACGGCGCGCATCCGCAGCTCGTCGGTGACCATCTTGAGCCGCGCCAGCGAACGCACCCGCGCGATCAGCGCCAGTTCGGGCGTCGGCTTGGTCAAAAAGTCGTCGGCGCCGGCTTCCAGCCCGCGCACCCGGTCGGACGGCTGGTCGAGCGCGGTCACCATGACCACCGGAATGTGATGCGTGGCGGGGTTGGTCTTCAATCGCCGGCAGACTTCGAACCCGTCCATGTCGGGCATCATCACGTCGAGCAGGACGAGATCGCATTCGGCGCGCTCGCAGATCGCCAGCGCCTCGTCGCCGCTCATGGCCGTGATCACGTCGAAATATTCGGCCGACAGCCGGGCTTCCAGCAGCTTGACGTTGGCGGGGACATCGTCAACGACGAGAACGCGGGCGGTCATCGCTGGTCCTCAAGGATTTCCCAGGAAATGGCGAATGGTCTCGATGAACTTGCCCACCGAGATCGGCTTGCTGAGATAGGCCTCGCAGCCGCCCTCGCGGATGCGTTCCTCGTCGCCCTTCATGGCGAAGGCGGTGACGGCAACGACCGGAATGACCCGCAGATCCTGATCGTCCTTGAGCCATTTGGTGACTTCAAGGCCGGAGACTTCGGGAAGCTGGATGTCCATCAGAATCAAATCCGGCCGGTGCTTGCGCGCCAGATCGAGCGCTTCGATGCCGTTGCGGGTGCCGACCGTGTTGTAGCCGTGGGCTTCCAACAGATCGTGGAAGAGCTTCATATTGAGCTCGTTGTCCTCCACGATCAGGACGGTCTTGGCCATCCCCAGTCCCTCACCCGCCCGGTTAAGACGCCCCCGCGCCCGGCGCCCCGATCATTTGCCGAAGCGGTTGCCGGGCGCCCCTGCAAGCTAGTCCGCATATATTACGGAAAGGCAAATGGAACCGCATGAAATCGGGCCTACGACAAAATCGGGAGGCGGCGGAAATGCTGGCGATTCAGGCGCTTACATTCATCGCCGAAGAGCCGGAACGGCTCAACCGCTTCCTCGAAATGACCGGATTATCGCTGGGGGAAATCCGCGCCGCAGCGGGCGCGCCCGGCTTTCTCGCCGGGATACTCGAGCATATGCTCGGCGATGAGAGTCTCCTGATCGCGTTTGCAACCAGCGCCGGGATCGATCCGGCCGAGGTCGCGCGCGCCCGCAGCGCGCTCGGCAAGGGCTGAGGGACCAAGACGTGCCGTGAGCGCCTTCTGCCGCGATTGCTTTGCCGACGCCGTGCCGGAAGCGACACGCTGCCGCGGCTGCGGCTCGCCGCGCGTGCTGCGCCATGAAGAGCTCGGAGAGCTCTCCATCGCCCATGTCGACTGCGACGCGTTCTACGCCACCATCGAAAAGCGCGACGATCCTTCGCTGGCCGCCGAGCCGGTCATCGTCGGCGGCGGCCGCCGCGGCGTCGTCGCCGCTGCCTGCTATATCGCCCGCACCTTCGGCGTAAAGTCGGCGATGCCGATGTTCGAGGCGCTCCGCCTCTGCCCGCACGCCCGCGTGATCCGGCCGAACATCGAAAAATATTCGCGCGCCGGCCGCGAGGTGCGCCTGATGATGCTGGCTCTGACTCCATTGGTCGAGCCGTTATCGATCGACGAGGCGTTCCTCGATCTGTCCGGCACCGAGCGGCTGCACGGGCATTCGCCGGCCAAGGTGCTTGCGCGTTTCGCGGTCGACGTCGAACAGAAGCTCTCGATCACGGTCTCGATCGGGCTCTCCTGCAACAAGTTCCTGGCCAAGATCGCTTCCGATCTGGACAAGCCGCGGGGATTCGCCGTGCTGGGCGCGGGTGAGGCGCAAAAATTCCTGGCGCCAAAGCCGGTGAGCTTCATCTTCGGCGTCGGCAAGGTCAGCGCGGCGCGCCTTGCCCGCGACGGCTTTACGCGCATCGCCGATCTGCAGAAGGCCAGCGAAGTCGAGATGATGCGCCGCTATGGCGAGGAAGGCCGCCGCCTCGCCCGCCTCGCCCGCGGCATTGATCAACGCAAGGTCAGCGCCGATCGCGAAACCAAGAGCGTCTCAGCCGAAACGACGTTCGACCGCGACCTGTCCGACTTCCGGGCGCTGGAGCGGATTCTCTGGGCGCAGACGGAAGAAGTCTCCGCGCGCCTGAAAGAAAAGGCGCTGGCCGGCGCGACGGTGACGCTCAAGCTGAAGACCGCCGCTTTCAAGATTCGCACCCGGGCGCATTCGCTCGGCGCGCCGACGCAGCTCGCGGGAAAAATCTTCGCTGTCGCCCGCAAGCTGCTTGAACGCGAGACCGGCGGAACGAAATTCCGCCTGCTCGGCGTCGGCCTCAGCGCCCTTGCCACTGCCGACCATGCCGATCCCGCCGATTTAGTGGATAGCCGCGCGGCCGAGGCCGAGCATGCCGTCGATCGCGTTCGCGCCCGCTTTGGCGACGACGCCGTCGTCAGAGGTTTAGCGTTCGAGCGGCCGGAAAAGCGCTGATCGCGGCTACGCGGCCGGCTTCCAATTGCCGTGGAAGCCAAACGGGACGCGATGCGACAGTTCCGCGGTGGCGACCGGGCCTTGCTCCAGCGTCGCAGCGTCGAACACGGCGAGATCGCTGCGGTTCGCCGCACCCCGATAGATGGTGGCGAGCAGATAACCGTCGCCCTCGGGCGATGCGCCGCTGCGCGGGACGAAGATCGGCTCTGACGCGACGTCGCCTTTCGGCAATTGATAGGCCGATCGCTGGTTGGTCTTGAGATCAAGATGCGCCAGGACGTCGAAGCGATCGGCAAGCTTGCGGTCGCTGCTGGCGGCAAAGTAACCATGCCGATAGGCAAGCCCGGCGAAGCGTTCGTCAAACCGCGGAAACTCGGCGGCGAGATCGTCGATACTCTCGCGTTTGAACCCGTCGGTGTTGGCCGCGAGATCGAATGTCCAGCGGGTCAGATGAGCGACCGCCTTGGCCGGATCGCCCGGCCGCCCGTCCGGGTCCGGAAACAGCGGTGCGGCATCATATTGCATGACATCGCCGACGATCTTGTCGCCGTCTTCATAGGCATTCATGGGGTGAAAGACATAACAGGGATCGCATTCGAACCAGCGCACCGACGAAACGTCCGCGCTGCGCTTCATCACGCCGACATAAGCGCGCTTATCGGGCTCCCAGGCATAAGCCGGTTTGCCCGACATCGCCCGCTGCATGCTGCCGGTCAGCGGCAACACCGGAAACAGCACATAGTTCCGCGTCACCATGAAATCGTGGACCATGCTGGCGTAGGGCGCATCAAACAGATCGTAGCGGGTGAGCTTGCCGGTCCGGTCGATCACGCCGTAGGCCAGCGTCGACGAGAAACGGCCGGCGGCGGAGTAGGCAAAGAACACAAGCTCGCCGGTTTCCGGATCGATCTTCGGATGGGCGGTAAAGCGGGCGCCGGTGAACGCGCCGTCAAAGTCGCAATAGCCTTGCGCCGCCAAGGTCTCGGGATCGAGCACGAACGGGCGGTGGCCTTCCTCCAAAGCAAACAGCCTGCCGCCGTGCCACACGATGTTGGTGTTGGCGACGCCGCCGTCCTCGCCGACAGCCGAAGGATCGCTCGTTGCCGGATTGCCCCAGCTGCCAAACAGCGCCCGGTGCGCCTGGTGTTCGAGTTCCCACTTCGGCGTCCGTACCCAGCGATTGCGATAGGAGACGCGGCCGTCGGCGATGTGGAAGGCGTGGATCATGCCGTCGCCGATAAACCAGTGATGATTGCGGTCGCGCGGCGCGAATTGGGGGTTGGGTCCGTTGCGATAAAGCGTCCCAACGAGGTCCTTCGGCAGCTCGCCGCGCAACGGCAGGTCCGGCGCATCGGCTTCAAACGATATCGGCGCATAGTTTCCGGTAAAGAACGGGTCCGCCGGGAATGGCTAACTCATGATGCGCTCCCTTTGACGTCTTGAACGGACGCGCTGGCGGCTAACCCGTCACTGGCACGGCTTTACGTCTTTAATGTCCAGCGAAGTGAGTTTGCCGGTGACGACGAAGTCGTTGTAGTCGAGCGTCAGCGCGCGCGAAATGCCGCTCTCGTAAAGTTCGAAGCCGATCGAATAAACCGGCATCTGCTCGGTACTTTCCTTGGCCTTGTTCTTTTCGAAATAGCTGATCGTGACCGGCCAGCGTGCAACCGCGGCAAGCTTCGGCTCGTTGTCGGCGGCGTCGTCATGCTTGCGCTCGTCGGAGGTAAGCTTGCCGCCGATCACGGTCAGCGTGTCGTACACCTTCTCCCCGGTGTCCGATCCGTCAAACACCGGAAAGTCGAGAATGCGCTTGCCGGCCCGCGCCGCCTCGATCACCCGCACCATGTGCTCGGTCGGGAATACCGCCGCGGCATCGATGTCGAGGACCTTGGGCGCGGGCTTCGCCAAGTCGACGGCGGTCGCCTTGGCGCCGTGCTCGGCATGGCCGTCGACGGAATCGACGAGGTCCTGGTCGAGGAAATTTTCCGACGTGAATTTGAAGCTCTTGGCGTCGCCGCCTTCCCACGTTGTCGAGCGCAGGTCGCTGGTGGATACCTTGCCCTCGCCGGAGTCCAGTTCGGAGACCTGGCGGAATTTGAGCGTATAGCCGTCGCAGGCATTGCCGTCGAAGTCATAAAGAATGCGCCCGCGCACGCCGATCACCTGCGAGTTGCCGCGGGTCTGACCGAGCGTGAGGTCGTAGACCGCCCGGTGCGGTACCAGCACGATCGGGCTCTCTTGCGGCGTGCCGCCGGATGCCGGCGCGGCGAGTATTACTATGCAGGCCAGCACAGTGCTGCCCGGTGCGAAAGCGTTAGCCACAGTCTTGAACCTCTTACGTCGTTCAATCCCGGAGTTGCGCCACCACACCCTGCCGGTTCCTCCCATAAATCCCACGTCATTTCGTCGTACGGATGGCGGCGAAGATAGGGACCTTGGCGGCCGGCCGCAACCGCCCGAGGAGCTTGCACGACGGGCGGCGATCGGCCAAGAGATTTGACGCTCAAAACAGATTTGGCACCCAACACGCGATTTGGAGGATGGTCATGGCCGGCACCGTGGAGAAGAGGTTGAATGAGCTCGGGATCGTGCTCACCGAGCCAGCGGCGCCGGTCGCGAATTATGTGCCGTTCGTGCGGACCGGCAATCTGCTCATGGTATCCGGCCAGATTTGCCTCGCCGGCGGTAGCCTCGTCGCCAAGGGACAACTTGGCGGCGGCGTCTCGATCGAGGACGGACAAAAAGCAGCGCGCGCTTGCGCGGTGAATTTACTCGCGCAGGTCAAAGCCGCCCTCGGCGATCTCGACAAGGTGTCCCGCGTGGTGCGGCTCGGCGGTTTCGTCAACGCGGCGCCGGGTTTCGTCGAGGGCCCCAAGGTGATGAATGGCGCGTCCGACCTGATGGTCGCAGTGTTCGGCGACAAGGGCAAGCACGCACGCACCACCGTCGGCGTCTCGGCGTTGCCGCAGAACGCGGCGATGGAGGTCGAGGGCCTGTTCGAAGTGTCTTGACGGTGCCGACCACGCTGGATTGGCTCACCGCCCGACCGATCGCCCACCGCGGGCTGCACGACGCCGCCCGCGGCGTGATCGAGAACACTGCCGCCGCCGTGCGCGCGGCCATCGCGGCTGGCTACGGCATCGAGGTCGACCTGCAAATCAGCGCCGACGGCGAAGCCATGGTGCATCACGACGATGCGCTCGGGCGGCTCACCGACGGCGAAGGCCGGCTCGACCGGTTGAGTGCGTATGAACTCAAGCGCATTGCGTTCTACAACAGCGCCGAGCGCATGCTCACGCTCGGTGAGCTGTGCGAACTCGTCGGCGGCCGCGCCACCCTGGTGATTGAACTGAAAAGCCGGTTCGACGGCGACGTGCGCCTTCCCGCCCGCGTCGCGTCGCTGTTGTCCGGCTATGGTGGACCCGCGGCGCCGATGTCGTTCGATCCGCTGCAGCTGCAAGTCCTGCGGCAAAAGGCCCCTCGCCTGCCGCGCGGAATTGTTGCTGCCAAATACCGGCCGCATCCCTATTGGGATCAGATGCCGCCATGGTTGCGCCACGGCATGGGATCATTGCTGCCGGCCTTGACGGCGCGGCCGCATTTCGTGGCTTATGCGTTCGATAATCTGCCGGCGTTCGCTCCCGCCGTTGCGCGGCACATTTTGTGCCTGCCGCTGCTGACCTGGGTGGTGCGGACGGAGGTCGAGCGGCAGCGCGCCGCCGGTTTCGCCGACCAGACCATTTTCGAAGGCTTTCGGCCATGAACCATGCCGGAAACGAGGAACGGCCGGAGCAAGATCGAACGCGCATGACGGCCGGAGCAGACCTGCGTGTCATAGCAGTGAGCGCGATCAGCGAGGCTGGCGCCGCCGGCTGGGACGCATGCGCGAATCCGGGAGTGGATATAGGCCCCGCCGCTGGGCTAGGCACGGGCTGCGAGGGGTCCGGGCAATCGGTTCAGTCGCTGGTTCAGGAAACCGCCTTTAACCCGTTCTTATCGTACAATTTTCTCTCAGCCTTGGAGGCCTCGAAATCGGTCGGCGGCCATTCCGGCTGGCACGTCCAGCACCTGCTGGTGAAAGCCGCCGACGGCACGCTCGTGGCTGCGGCGCCTTGCTACCTCAAGAGCCACTCGCGCGGGGAATACGTGTTCGATTATGGCTGGGCCGAAGCTTATGCCCATGCCGGCGGCAACTATTACCCGAAACTGCAGGTTGCCGTGCCCTTTACGCCGGCGGCCGGGCGTCGCCTGCTGGTCCGGCCCGGCGCGCAGGCCGACGCGGTGCGCCGCGCGCTCGCCAACGGCCTCGTCGAACTGTGCCGCATCGACGGCGCCTCGGGCGTTCATCTGACCTTCTTGACCGAACCGGAATACCGCTTTTTGGGTGAACTCGGATTCCTGCAGCGCACGGACCAACAATTCCATTGGGAAAATCCCGGCTACGCAACCTTCGACGATTTCCTTGCCGCGCTCGCCGCGCGCAAGCGCAAGACCATCCGCCGCGAACGCCATGACGCGTTGACAAACGGCATCAGCGTGCATTGGCTCACCGGCAGCGACCTCACCGAAGACGTTTGGGACAACTTCTTTAACTTCTACATGGAGACCGGCTCGCGCAAATGGGGACGGCCCTATCTGACCCGGCCGTTCTTTTCACTTGTCGGCGACACCATGCGGGACCGCATTCTGTTGGTGATGGCCAAGCGTTCCGGTCGCTGGATTGCCGGCGCCATCAATTTCATCGGCTCGCACACTTTGTTCGGCAGGCATTGGGGCGCCATCGAGCATCATCCGTTCCTGCATTTCGAGCTTTGCTATTATCAGGCGATCGAGTACGCGATCGCGCACAAGCTTCCCCGCGTCGAGGCCGGCGCGCAGGGCGAACATAAGATCGCCCGCGGCTATATGCCGACAACGACTTACTCGACGCATTTCATTGCTGATCCGGCACTACGGCGGGCGATCGCCGACTATCTTGTCCGCGAGCGCGCCTATGTCGCGGCAGCCGGGACCGAGCTTGCGGCCGCCGGACCCTATCGTCAGGATTTCGCGCTCGAGACGGATTGATTAGGATCTGCGCGCAAGCGGCGGAGAACACAATGCCGAATTACGATCCCAACAACGTCTTTGCCAAAATCCTGCGCGGGGAATTGCCGGCGCACAAGGTCTACGAGGACGGGCGCGCCTTCGCCTTTCTCGACATCATGCCGCGGGCGCCCGGCCACACGCTGGTAATCCCCAAAGCCCCCGCCCGCACCATCCTCGACATCGCGCCCGACGATCTGGCGTATCTCGTCCAAGTCACGCAACGGGTTGCGCGCGCCGCCATGACGGTGTTTTCCGCGGACGGCCTCACCGTTCAGCAGTTCAACGAGCCGGCCGGCGGCCAGATTGTGTTTCACCTGCATGTCCATGTCATTCCGCGCAAGATCGGGGTGGCGCTCAAACCGCCAGCGAGCTTCAAGGAGGAGCCGGCGGTACTTTCCGACCAGGCGCTGAAGCTCGCGGCCGCGCTCCAGGGCGCGTGAGGCAATTCTGCGCTCATTCCCGCGCCGGCGGGAATCTGGCGTTTGGAGGTATCTGGTAAGAGCCGGTCACCGCCTACGGGCGGACCAGCGGAATCGGAAAGCCTGCTACCGCCCGCGCGCCACGCGCTCGATCTCGGCGCGGACCAGGCGTTCGACCATACCGGGCAGATTGTCGTCCAGCCAAGTCTTCAGCAGTGGCCGCAGCATCTCGCGCACCAAGTCCTCGAGGGTGCGCGCATTCTGCACCAGCACGGTCTGCGCCAGCGTATTGAAAGCGGAGTCGACCGCAGCGCTCGTCGCGTTCGAAAGCAGCTGAGCGTCGTCCCCCGCGCCGCGCGCGAAGCGCGACCCTGATGCCTCGACGGGCCGAAGCGGATTTTGCTCCGCCTCGTCGAAGCTCACATCGGAATAACCTTCGATCTTGCGGAATTGCGGTGGCGGCCCCGACGTCGCGCTGGGTGCCGGCTGACTCGGCGCAGGCGCCGTCATCAACTCGGTGAGATCGAGAATATCGGACGGCTCCTCGAAACCTGCACTATCGAGCGGTTGATCGAACGCCGACCCGTCGTCCTCCATCTCGGGAAGACTCGGCTCAGGTTCGGGCGGCGGTGGCGGCGGCGGGAACGACGAACGCGGCGGCGCTACAGGTCGCGGAGCGGCCTTGGGCGGCTCCGTGGTTCGTTGCGCCGTTTTGCTGGCATCGTCATCGGCGATGATGCGGCGAATGGAGGCGAGAATCTCCTCCATCGACGGTTCCTGCGTTTTCGCCGGCTGCGTCATGCGCGCATCCTCATCTCAATACGTGCGTGTCCCCGTCGCGGCCCCGGCAAGCGGACAACGATCGCCAACGCTTGCCGACCGCGAATCACGTAAGCCCAACCATCGTCAAGTATGTCATGGCGAAAGTCGAAGGCAACCCAACCTGTGGGCTAGCCACTGCAAATAGCCTCAGCGACGTGCTGTCCGGCCTATCTGCCGTCCGGGTTGCGCACGCCGGCCCAGGCGTCGCGCACTTGCTGATAGTGCACCATCGGATCGTAGATCACGACATTGAGGCCGAGCCTCCGCATCGACAGCGCCCCAACTGACGCAAGTAAGCTGTAGGAGGCCACCACGCGATCATGTTGGGCCGTGACCAGGGCAACGCGCGCATTGACGAGTTCCTGCTGCGCATTGAGCACGTCAAGCGTCGTGCGCTGGCCCACCCGGGCCTCCTCGCGCACGCCATTAAGCGCGATTTCCGCGGAATTGACCTGCGCAGTCGTCGCCTCGATCTGCGCCTTGGCGGCGTCGAGCTGACCCCAGCTCTGCACCACCGTGGCGCGCGCCTGATCGCGATTGACGTCGAGATTGAGCCGCTGCTGTCCCAACGTCTCCTTGGACTGGCGAATTGTCGAATACTCGCCGCCGCCCTGATAGATCGGTATCGTCAATTGGCCGACAACCGACGCCTGCGTCTCCTGGGCGGTTTCGAAAGCCGGTTGCTGCCCGTATGACGCGCTCGCCGTGACCGAAAGGTTCGGATAGAGCGCACCTTCGCTGATCTTGACTCCGAGTTCGGCGACATCGACGCCGTACATCGACGCAAGCACCGAGGGGCTCTGCGCCTGGCCTTGCGCAATTGCCTTCACCAGCGTGTTTGGCGAGAGCCGGTCAACCGGCGTGCCGGGTGCAAGCTTGCCAGGATCGATGCCGATCACCCGCCGGTAATTGGCCTGTGAGGTGACGAAGTTCGACTGCGCGCCCAGCAGTGCGGAACGCCCGGCGGCCAGCCGCGATTCGGCTTGGGCGACGTCGGTCCGCGTCACCTCGCCGACGTTGAAGCGATCACGCGTTTGCTTCAACTGCTCGGTGAGGACCTGAACGTTGTTCTCGTTGAGCTCGAGGATCGCCCCATCGCGCAACAAATTCATGTAGGCGGTAGCGGCATCGAGCAAAATCTGCTGCTCGGTGAGGCGCAGCGTTTCCCGCGCGCCATCGACCTGGCTTTCCGCCTGGCGGGTGCGATGGGCGGTCTGGAAGCCGTTAAACAGCGTTTGCGTCGCCGTGGCACCGAAGGTGCGTGACGGGAACAGCTGGCTGAATTGGGTATTGGTCACTATGCCAGCCACCGGAAAGTTTTGCTCCGCGTTGACGTAATTGTAGCCGCCGAGAACGCCGACGCTCACCTTGGGGCGATATCCCGACAAGGCCTGCGGAACGTTCTCGTCAATCACACGCAACGCCACGCGTTGCGCGTTGAGCGACGGATTATTCTGGTAGGCCTGCACCAAGGCCCATTCGAGCGTATCGGCCATTGCCCCCGAACAGCCGAAACCAGCACCAGCCACGCAGAGCCCTGCGGTCAGCCAGATATACGCTCGCACCCCTCCTGCGCTCATGCGACGCGCTGCCCTCGCCCTTCGGCATCCCCCGCGGATCGCCGCCTCGAACCCAATCTCGAACACAATACAGTTTGCAGCCGACTCGACCGCACCCGACATTATGCGGCCGGCGAACGGCATGAAACCCCCGAAAGTGCTTTTTTTTACAGAATTATCGAAGCTGGCACATAAGCGCCACAGCTGGCGGCCCGAGAATCACGGACGGCCTACGTGTTATGAGCGACCGCTTAGAAAACGAACGCCGGCGGCGCGACGAAACCGGGCAGCAGAGGGGCCGCAGCATCGAAAATCGGACGTCCGACCAGCTGGCCTTCGATCAGATGAAAAATCGTCGCTTTGGTAGCCGGGGAACGGCCATAGACGCCGACCAGCCGCCCACCCGGCTTTAACTGCCGACCGAGCGCCTCGGGCACAATTTCGGTGGCGCCCTCGAGGAGGATAACATCATAGGGGACGTCGGGAGGCCATCCATCCGTCAACGGCCCGACGGCAATTTCAACCTTTCCGGCACCTACCGCGGCGAGCACATCCTTGGCTTCCCGCGCCAGCTCCGGGTCCTGTTCCAATCCGACGACCGAGCCGGCAAGACGCGCCAGCACCGCGGTCGAATATCCGGTTCCGCATCCCACATCGAGGACGCGCTCTTCGCGGCCGACGCGGGCGGCCTGGATCAGCTTGGCGAGCACCATCGGTTTGAGCAAGGCGCGGCCGTTACCGATCGGAATATCGCCATCGAGGTAAGCGAGCTGGGCGAGCGGCGGCGGCAGAAATCGTTCGCGTGGCAGCGTCTGCATGGCCTCCAGCAAGTCGGCATCGGTGACGTCGGCGGTCCGGACCTGCCCTTCCACCATCAGTCGGCGCGCGGTCGCGGCGTCGAACATGCGTCGGGTTCCCATATTGGCGAACTTGCTTGTGCTGCACAGTCGCCCAAAACGCAAGCATACGGCGCCGCCGCGCGGCGTGGCGGTTGTAGCCGCGGGGCATCTCCGGCGCGGCGTTAAACTATACAAGTAAACTCTATCGGTCCGGCGTAGCGGTACCGTTGTCCGACCCGCAGGCTTCCTTTATAGAGCGCAGATACCCGGCATCGGCGGCTGGCGGGGCCGGCGATGCCGTCTAAGGCCACGTGGCGGAGTGGTTACGCAGCGGTCTGCAAAACCGTTTACCCCGGTTCAATTCCGGGCGTGGCCTCCACATCTTTAGTCGCACCAAATGTCTAATCGCACCAAGTGGTGTTGCGTGCGGCTTTCAAAGCCGGCGCGGCTTTGTTATAGGCAGTCGCGCTTGCTTTAAATGAGCCGCCAAAGTTCCCCGGTAGCTCAGCGGTAGAGCAACCGGCTGTTAACCGGTTGGTCGCTGGTTCGAATCCGGCCCGGGGAGCCAAATATTTCAATAACTTAGGGCGATGAAATTGGACTGACGAGTGGCGTGGGGTACGCTAGGGGTACAAGGGGCACCTCGAAAAATCTCAGCCGGCCGGCTATCGGTCGAAACGGCAGCACGCGGGCGTCGCGGAGCACGAAACCGTAGTTGCGCCTGCCCCTGCTATCGATTCGGCCCGCTCACTTTACGGATATTTGAAATTCACGCCGACCCGAACGATGCTGTCGTTCGCGTTCGCGCTTTGCGACACGGCCCCGCCTATGACCGCAAGATTTCCGTTCAGCTTTATATTGGAGCATATGTCACTTGCCGTACCCAGAAAAGAATCCTATAGCTCGTCTGAGCGCCGTCGCAACTACGACGTGCGCTCTGGCGCGCCCGGATGAAAAGTGCGCTTCTATCCCACCAGGGGCAGCGGGGATCGGCAATGTCGCTTGGTATTGTGTTCAAGGGGCCAGAAGGGCTGGTCCTTGCAGCCGACAGCCGCTTCACGTTGTCCTTCCAAGCCTTCATGCCGCAGCCGGGAACTGGGGCGGTGGTACAACCGGTTATGGTTCCGGCATTCTACGAGATGCCACGAAGATGTTGCGCTGCGCCGGACAAGACTACGCTGCTGCGGTGACGTATGGCCTAGGTGCCTTGGGCACCACGGAACCAAGAACGGCTCACAGCTTTTTGCCGGAATTGGAAGCAGAGTTGGCAGAGAAAGGGAGGCTGCCCGTCGATGAATTTGCGAAACGCCTCGGGGAATTTTTTCTCGGACGTTTCCATGCGGCGGGGATGATCGCTGTGCCAGGAAACGATATGTGCTTCTTGGTCGGCGGATACAACAGTGGCGAGCCATATGGTAGAATTTATCAGGTGGTGGTCCCGTCTCAGCCGACCCCGGTTGAATTGAATGCTGGGATTTTCGGACTCGCGTGGGGTGGCCAGTTGAAATTGTCAAATAGGCTAATCGTATGGCTGAGATGATGCAGGTGAGTATCTTAGACAAAAATTAACCATAGACCAACAAAACTGGGTGCCCGCGTTCCAAGAAACGACCCAGATGTACGCGCTGAAAATTCCTTATCAATTTTTACCGCTTCAAGATTGCGTCGATTTGTCGATTTTGTTGGTCAAAACGACATCGCAATTAATGCAGTATACTACCGATGTCCGCGGCGTAGGTGGTGCCGTTGATGTTGCGACCATCACTCGAACGGAGGGATACAAAAATGTCCAATCAAAGCAAATACGCGGCGATAGAACTGCTTAATAGGCCCGTCATGAGTGGCGTCGCGAATACCAATGATTGGGTGGCGTCGATGCGCGGGATGATGCTGATGTATGCTGACGGATTTAGCGCGCAGACAACGCAACAGCGCGGGAGCGGACACGCCGGATTTAATGAATCCGAAGCCGATTTTGAGAATCAACATGGCGGCTACGCTCGACCTCAACGAGCCGAACGCCGGAAGTTGGGACCAAATAAAAGCGAAGCACGGTCTCTAACGTGTGGCTTATGCCGTAACCGTCAAGGATACGGCGGCTAAACAATTCGCAGCATTACCTCCTGAGGCCCAAAAGCAAGTCGTCGCGGCGATCGACCTTTTAACTAACGATGCGCTGCCGCCCGGCGCAAAATCGCTGAGGAAAGCGAGCGAATTTTGCAAGTACTCCACGCTGGCGAACATCGCATTGTTTATAGTAAGCCGCAACGACAAGAAATCTACATCATGCGTATTCAGCACCGCGACACTGTCTACAAAAATCTGAAACGGTTGCAGTCACCTACCTGATTATTTTGACCGAGGCCGTCTCGGCGGAATGATCTTCGTAAAAATCTGCTCAAACTCCTCATTCTCTTCCACGCCAAGGTCCCGAGCGGCTTGTTTGAACCGCTCGGATTGCGCTTTGTCAGTCAGCTTTGTCTTTGGTTTTGGTTTTTGCTTTACCGCCATATCGTTTTCGTCCGCTCGTCAGGTCACCTATAGGTCAGCCGCTTACCAACGATACCACGAACGATAGCCTTGGTGCGACGTGTCTGCCGTTATGTATCCCGTCTTTTGCTCGGTCACAGCTTCGGGGCCTTTCCGGCGCCCGGCGGCACTCGGTCTTCTGCTTCGCATTCTGCGCCCCTTCGGGGTCTCGGTTCCTCCCAAAACAAGTTTGAGAACCACGGCAAAGAACGCCTCTCAAACTTCTTTCGGGCCCCTCCCAGAAAGCAGACCTTCGGCACTTGGGAGCCGGGCCCACTCGCTAAGCTCCGCCCAGTGTGACCCGAGCAACAACGGGCGAATTCAACAAACGGAGACACTCTCATGTACCAGAACAAAGTAACCCTCATCGGCTTTCTCGGCAGCAACCCAGAAGCTCGCACCAACAACGCGGACTTCAGCGTCACCACTCTCTCGCTGGCAACCAAGTCCTCCTACAAGAAGGATGGCAAGTACATCTCGCACACCGAATGGCACCGTTGCGTCGTCTTCGGCAAGCTCTCGGAGTTCGCCAAGACGCTCACCAAGGGCGCACATATCCAGGTGGAAGGCGAACTGCGCAGCCGGGAGTACGAGAGCAAGAAGACGGACACGAAGCAGCGCGTCTGGGAAATTCGGGTCGCTTCGATCCTGAAGCTGGACCGCGCCGAAAAGGCCGCCCCGGAAGATCAGGATCACGATGAAGTGCCCCAGGAGGAAACGGCTGCATAAGCCCTTGCTCTTCACTCTCGGAAGCCCGGCTAACCGCTGGGCTTCCATCGCTGTGAGGTTCCCGCTATGAGCTTCGAATTGATCCTTCCATTCCTTCGGCCGATCGAGCCGCTGCTGCTCGACGAAAACGTCAGCGAAATCATGGGCAATCCGGATGCGTCTTGGTGTTGCGAGCGCGATGGAATCATTGTGCCAGGAACCGACCATTTCCTTCGACGCCGGCAAGCTACGCACCGGCCTCGAAGTCATCGCCAATCAACTCGGCAAAAGGCTCGACGAAGACAACCCTAGACTGCACGCGCAGCTTCCGGACGGAAGCCGATTGGCGGCGTGGATTCCGCCGCTCGTGCGTCCGGCCCCGGCGATTGCGATCATCAGGAAATTCACCAGCCGCAATTACACGGTCGATGATCTGATTGCTCGCGGCACACTGACGCAGGCGCTTGCAGACTTCTTAGCCGAGCAGATTCGCAGCGGCAAGACGCTGCTCATCAGCGGCGGAACGGGGACCGGAAAGACGACGCTCTTGCGGATACTCGCCAACTCAATTCCCGAACATGAACGCATCCTCGTTATCGAAGACACCCCCGAGCTTCAGATCCGGAAGCCGAACATAGTCTGCCGCCGGATCCCAGACCGAGTACTTTCAAGACCAACGATGTCTTTCGACGAGCTTATTGAAGGACACTCTTCGCTTCAGACCCGACCGGATCATTCTCGGCGAAGTGCGCGGAATCGAGGCGCGAACGCTGCTCGATTCCTTCAACACTGGCCATGCGGGATCGCTCGCGACGATCCATGCCAACTCGGCGGAGAAAGCCCTTCACCGCTTCGCCAATCTGGTCATGCGCAGCCACGCGCAGAGCACCTTCTCCGATACCGAAGCGGAGATCGGAGAAGCCGTTGATTTCGTCGTCCATGTCGAGCGGCAACCGGGCCGCCGCATTGTCCGCGAAGTCCTGGCCCTTCGTGGATACGACCGCGACGCGAAGCGCTTCCTGATCGAGCCGGTCTTCGAGGTGCAACATGCCACAGCATAGAACACAGAGTGCAACGACTATTGCTGCTGACTTCGCTAACCAATTCTGCGGTAGAAAGATTGCTTGATTTCACTACCTATAAAGGAGAACGAATATGCCACTGCTTGAGATCAACCAGAGCCGCCACATCTGTGCTTCCGTTCGGCTGGATGAGATCACCGCCGCACAGGTCGATCAGTACGCCGCCTTCATCCACGCATCCGCCGACGATGTTGTGGACAAGGCGCTCAACTATGTCTTCTCGAAAGACCGTGACTTCCAGGACTTCCTGAAGACGCCACAAGCCAAGCAGGTTGCCTCCACTTTGCGTGTCCGTAAAGGCCCGAGCAATGGTGCGGCGGAGCAGCCGCAAAGAAGCTTGTAGCCGGGGTGGAATCCACGGCTTCTGTGCGAGCGGTGAAGGCATGATCGTGCCATTCAATTTCGTGGTGGTGCAAAACGGTGCTTCGCACCGGAAGAATTTTGACACTCCACCCCTTCGAGGGTCGTGCAGGTGCACCACGGTGCACTTACAGCGATTTCAACAGACATGACAATTTCCGGTGCACTTGGGTGCACCTGTGAAATGGAGGGCGAGATGGCAATTTTGAAAACAATGCCAGACACGAGTTCTGACAGCGACCGCACTCTAAATCGCGTCTTCCCGGTGACCGCGAAGCTAACAAAAGAGGAACTGGGGAGGGTCACTGAGTTTGCCAGGTCGCAGGGACTTGCACGCGGGGAATGGATACGCGATGTGATCCTCCGGGAAGCTGCGCGGAGGGCCAACGAGCGATCCATCTCTGGCGGAGATTCTTGGGGTTCGCTTGCTCCTGGTAAACGTGTTGCGGCCTCTGGCCGCAGGCCAGACACTCACGCCGGAGGCGTTCGACAAACTGCTCGACGAAATCAGCGAGGCCAAGCACGCACTCGCTGGAAAGTTGGCCGCTTCCGCAGGAAGGAAATAGCGATGGCAATGACAAAGTGGGGACGCAAGGAATCCATCATCTGGCCGCCGCACAGCCCGATTTACACGTACGGGGCGGTATTCATGGCGCTCGTTCTTACCGGACTTTTTCTTTACTGCCGGTTCACCTTCGGCAACAGCCCCCTACAGCGGTTCTACACGCCCACCTACATCCGATCGAGCGTTGCAGGAGCAATCGGAACGAGCCGCCGAGACAACTACCGGATGCTCATGGTGGGCGCTCGCGGAATTCAACCGCGTCTGGCGACGAACACCGACGTGACGGACGGCACGACGCCGCAACCGGGCGGCAAGCCCATCCCGCTCGCGCTCTCGCAGCCCGCCTTGCAGCGCGGCTATACTCTCCTTTACCTGGGACCGGAGCAGAGCTATATCGACGCGTCCTTGAGTGCCTATCTCAGGAGTGCGGTTTACGGTGGCGATGGCCTTTTCGATCTCTACAAGCTCCCGCTGCTTTTCGGTCTGCTATCACTGGTCATCCAGCTCCCGTTTTCCATCGCCAAGGACGTTCGACGACGCAAGGCGCTGAGATACGGACGACGACTGAAAGGCCCCGAGATGATGACTCCGAGGGAGTTCAACGACAGGGTCGCAGGGGATGGCATAGGCATTAAGACCAACGAAATGAAGACAATGATCCGCATACCGCAGCGGGCGGAGGCCCAGCACATGCAGATCATCGGAGATACCGGAGCGGGCAAGACCATGATCATGCTCCAGATCCTTCGGCAGATAAAACATCGTGGCGATTCCGCGATCGTCTACGACCCCGCACGGGAGTTCGTCAAACGCTTTTACGACCCGAAGAACGGCGACGTGATCCTGAATCCGCTCGATAAGCGGTGCCCCTATTGGGGGCCCGCGGAAGAACTCCGCCGACGCTCCGAGGCGAAGGCTCTGGCGGTGTCCCTCTTCCAGCCGCCGCAGGACAAGAAGGGTGAGTTTTTCATCGAGTCCCCGCAGAAGATCTTCGCCTTCCTGATGGCCTATGGCCCCACGCCAGAGGAGTTGGTGAAGTGGATGTCGGACCCGCAGGAGATCGACCGAAGGCTGAAAGGAACAGAGCATGCTCACCTGATCGACCCGAGGGCGCACCAACAGCGTGCTGGAGTTCTTGGCTCGCTTGGACTCGTCGCCGACAGCCTCCGTCTCTTCCCGAAGAAGGGCGACGGGAATGGCGAGTGGTCGGCCACAGAGTGGGCCGAGACGCGGCAGGGCTGGATCTTCATTACTTCACTCCCGGCAGAACGTGAGGCACTTCGACCGCTTCAAAGTCTATGGATCGACCTGCTCGTCTTGCGTCTCCTAAACGAGCCGAAGGAGGGCCAGAAGCGGGCATGGTTCGTGATCGACGAGTTGGCGAGTTTGCAAAAGCTCCCCCAGCTCCATACCGCCATTACAGAAAATCGAAAGAGCAACAACCCTGTGATTCTGGGTTTCCAAGGAAAGGCCCAACTGGAATACCTTTACGGCCACCTGGCTGAGGTCATGCTGTCCCAACCGGCAACCAGCATTTGGCTGAAGACAAAGGAGCCGACTGCTGGCGAGTGGGTCAGCAAGTTCATTGGAAAGGTCGAGATCGAACGGCTACGCGAGACCCACTTCGACGGCTCCCGCGCTGGGCGAAACTTCGCGCTGGACCGGCAGGTTGAACCGCTGGTAATGGAGTCCGAAATCTCCGGACTGCCGGACCTCCACGCCTATATGAAGTACGAGAACTATGTGACGCGCTTCTCATTCCCGTACTTCGATATGCCGGTTGTCGCCAGTGACTTCGATCTCCGCGATACGCCCGAAGACAAGCTCCCCTACGATCCAAAAAACATAGGAGCGGCTAAGCCCCAGTTGCGTCCGCTTGAACTGAAGCCGGACGCAAATGTGCCCACGCCGCCGCGCGAAAATCGCCACGGACCGCGACGGAGATCCGCACAGGAGACGCGACGCTGAGAGGAACGTCAACGCCCAACAAAGCCTCAATCTTCGGGGGTAGTAACTGCCATGCTGACCATTTCCAAGCCGCTCTCCGCTGGCCAGGCGCAGACCTACCACCAGAAGGAGTTCACCGCGAAGGAACAGAACTATTGGTCGCAACGCGGCGTCATCGCGGGCGAATGGCAAGGGCGACTGGCCGAGCAGTTCGGCCTTGCCGGGACCGTTTCCGCCGAGGACTTCGCGAAACTCAGCCAGGGCCAGCATCCACAGACCGGCGAGCAGCTTGTGCGACAACGAGCGTCCTATGAATATCAGGATGCCGACGGCAAGACCATCAAGACGATGGAACACCGTGCCGGTTGGGATGCGACCTTTTCCGCGCCCAAATCCGTCTCGCTAACCGCCCTTGTCGGCGGCGATGAGCGTGTCCGCGAAGCCCACCGGGAGAGCGTCCGCGTTGCCCTCGACCAGCTCGAACACTACACGCAAGCCCGCATCGGCGGCAATCATCCGCCCGAGACCACTGGCAAATTTATCGCCGCCAAGTTTGAGCACGATACAGCCCGCCCGGTCGATGGCTATGTCGCGCCACAACTGCACACTCACGCGGTCGTTTTCAATGTCACCGAGCGCGACAACGGCCAGCCTCGCGCCATCCAGCCGCAGAGCCTCTTCGCCTCGCAGCAATTTGCCACGGCCGATCTATCAATCCGAGTTGACTTACCGCCTGCGCCAACTTGGTTACGAAATTACGACAGGGCGGAGCGGTGCGCCGGAGATCAAGGGATACACACAGGAATATCTCGACGCATCCAGTCCCCGGAGCCAACAAATTCGTGAGTACCTCGAACGCACGGGCCGCTCGGGGAAGGAAGCTGCCGAGATCGCTGCGCACTCGACGCGTGACCGCAAGGAAATTCATTCGCCGGGAGAGGTGATGGCCGCGCACCGGAAGCTGGCGGCAGACTTTGGACACCAAGCGGACGCTGTTGTACGCGCAGCGCGTGAACGGTCTCAACATCAGGAGAAGCCTGTCAACTCGTTTGACCGCGTTCGAGAATCTCTCACCTTTTCCCGCGACAAGAACTTCGAGCGCGAGGCGGTTGTGGATGAACGTGCGCTGATCCGCGACGGGCTCCGTCGCGGCATGGGTGAGATCACCCATGCCCAGGTTCGCGCCAATCTTGAGGCTCGCTTGGCTTCCGGGGAATTTCAAATCGTCGAGCGACCTCAGAGCGTTCCGGGCCGCCAGTTCACCACCGCCAAAACCATCGAAGCGGAACATGAAATTCTCCGCCGAATGCGTGAGGGACAAAACCATATCGAGCCGGTTCTTTCGCGTCCGCAGGCCATCGCCGTTGCCGACCAGCACCCGCATCTCAACCGGGCACAAAAGAGCGTGGTCGAAGATGTGCTCAGCTCGCCGGACCGCATTCAAGGAATCCAAGGCTTCGCCGGCTCGGGCAAGACGACCACGCTCACAGTCATCCGCAGCGCCGCGGAAAGGCAGGGCTATCAGGTTGAGGGCTTCGCCCCGACCTCCCGCGCCGCGCGCCAACTGAATGAGGCAGGAATTGAAGCCGGAACCCTGCAAGGCTTCCTCGCCCGCACTGCAAATCCAGACCTACGAGAGCAAAAGCACTTCTACCTTGTCGATGAATCGAGCCTTGCCAGCACCAACCAGATGCGCGAGTTCCTTTCGCGGCTTGGTCCCGATGACCGCGTGCTTCTGATCGGCGATATCCGCCAGCATCAGGGCGTCGAAGCGGGCCGCCCCTTCGAGCAACTGCAGGAGGCCGGAATGCGCACGGCGAGACTGGATGAGATCGTTCGCCAGAAGGACCCGGCTCTGAAATCTGCCGTCGAACTGCTGGCGACGGGCCAAGTCTCCGCTGCGCTCGACGCACTCCAACAGCAGGGCCGCGTGAAGGAAATTCCCAACGCAGAAGAGCGCATCCGCGCCATCGCCA
>CAVPXZ010000021.1:0-356104 GCA_963709825.1 uncultured Alphaproteobacteria bacterium | reverse complement strand
CGCAAAATCCCGGCCAGTCCGGAAAGCGCGAGGATCGGGGACCTTCATGACCAGCAGCGATGCGCCGATCAGGCCGATCGCTGGAACCTGCGCCAACCGCCGGCTCAGTTCATTCTGCCGGTGCCAGGCCAGCAGTTGCGCTTCGGTCCTTCGAAGCTTGGGCTTGAGTTCGGCATACTCCTCGGCGAGCGTGGTAAACAGCTCCTTGGCGAGTTCCGGCACGCCGGGGTCGGTAGCGATCCGCGCCAGCAGCGGCTCGATCTTGTCGAGCCCGCGGGCCGCTGTGATCCCGAACTCGGCGGCATAGCCGCGGATCATGTTGCTCAACTGCGTGCGGCGGGCAATCAGTTGATCGCGCACGCCAACGAGCATAAGTGCCGCTTGCTGCTCGGCCGTCTTCACCGGCACTAACCGGATGCGCGGCCGGCTCATGGCTTCGCAGATGGCGCTGGCATCGGCGGCGTCGTTCTTACCGCGTTGCACATAGGGCTTCACATATTGCGGCGGCAGCAGCACGACTTGGTGTCCCAGCGCCATCAATTCGCGCGCCCAATAATGTGCGGCCCCGCACGCCTCCAACCCGATCCTGGTCCGCTCCAGTGCGCTGAAGAAATCCAGCACCTGCCGGCGTCGCAGCTTCTTTCGAAGCACCGGCTGCTCGGACGCGTTCACCCCGTGCAGCACAAAAACAGTCTTGGACGTGTCGACGCCAATGCGGATAATCTTGTCCATGGACGGCTCCTTCGTTTGAGATCTGCAACGACCTCATTCTGGCACAGCGATGCCGTCGGGGGCCGTCCACCCCAACAGGAAGCGCGTATCTGGAGCTGAGCTGCGGCGTTCGTTCGCTGCAGCAAGCGCCGTGGTGGAACGCCGACAGGCGAGCGCGCTCCGCTGAGCGCGTGCCGCGCCCCCTCACCCGGCCGCTCTGCGGCCACCCTCTCCCGCAAGCGGGTGAGGGCAAGAGGAAAAGGCGCGGAGGATGAACACATACGTTTGTCGGCGTTCCGCTTCCTTTCTTGCGGGAAGCGAGACTAAAAGAATTCTTCTTCAGCTTGGTTGCGACACAGTTTGTACGGCTCGCTTTGGATGAACACGCCGGAGCGTGATCGAGCCGAAAGCCGGTCCCACCGCCGGCTTGAGGCGTGACGCGATAATGCTCTGCAGTGTTTTTGGAACTGAAGTCGGCATAACTCGGACGCGGATCGCGTCGCGGGAACGGATTCGCTCGCTTCACCTCTCCCCGCGTGCGGGGAGAGGTCGAGTGAGCGAAGCGAACGAGGGTGAGGGGGCCTCTCAGCGATTCTGAGCGCTGCGAATCTGAGCCCGGTGGAGAGGCCCCCTCATCCCGACCTTCTCCCCGCACGCGGGGAGAAGGAGCGCGCATGCGTCGCGGGAAGGATGTTTGCTTATCCGCCCCCGGGGAGTGAAACGGAGCGGGGGAGGGGGACCATGCGGAGGGTGGTGGAGGGGGCGCGCAGCAGGGAGGCTAACGTTGCCGCTGACGCAAACTTCGCCGCTGTCGCCCCTTCCACCGCCCTGCTGCGCAGGCATAGCCGACTCTTCGCGTCGGCGTGCTTTACGTAAAGTACGGCGGCTGAAGGCCGCCTATGCCCCCTTTCCCGCTTCGCGGGGCAGGATGCAGCGAGGCGCGGGAATGAGCGGAGACGGCTTACGCCGCGACGCGAGGCTCGCCGCCGGCGCCGCCGCCGGGCGGCGGCACTGGCGTGCCGTCGGCGGCGTATTCGTTGAGCTTGTTGCGCAGCGTGCGGATCGAAATGCCGAGCACATTGGCCGCATGGGTGCGGTTGCCGAGACAATGCTTGAGCGTCTCGAGGATCAGGTCGCGCTCGACCTCGGCGACGGTGCGGCCGACCAGCGCGCGCGACACCTGCTCGGCGGCCATCGCGGCGTGGACGACGGAGGCGGCGCCGCGCTGCTGATCGAGCCGGGCGCCGTCGGGGCTCAGGATCGCCTCGGGGCCGATCTCGACGCCGGCCGCCATCAGCACGGCGCGATGCATGGTGTTTTCCAGCTCGCGCACATTGCCCGGCCAATAATTGACCGTCAGTGTGCGGCGCGCGTCGGCCGACAGCGGCCGCGCCGGCACGCCGTTCACCGCGGCGTATTTCTTGATGAAATATTGCGCCAGCTCGATCACGTCGGCCGGCCGTTCGCGCAGCGGCGGAATTTTCAGATTGACGACGTTGAGGCGGAACAACAGATCCTCGCGAAACGCGTTTTCGCGCACCGCTTCGGCCAGATTACGGTTCGAGGTGGCGATGATGCGGATATCGATCGGCACCGGCCGGGTGCCGCCGACGCGGTCGATCACGCGCTCCTGAATGGCGCGCAGGAGCTTGGCTTGCAGCCGCACCTCCATTTCGGAAATCTCGTCGAGCAGCAGCGTGCCGCCATTGGCCTCCTCGAACTTGCCGACCCGCCGCGCCACCGCGCCCGTGAAGGCGCCCTTCTCATGGCCGAACAGCTCGGACTCCAGCAGCGTCTCCGGAATGGCGGCGCAATTGACGCAGATGAACGGCTTCCTGGCCCGGCTCGATCGTCCGTGCACGTAGCGCGCCAGGACTTCCTTGCCGGTCCCCGACTCGCCGGTGATCAGGACCGAGGCGTCGCTCGGCGCCACCTGCAGCGCGAGTTTCACGACCCGCGCCATGGCGTCGTCGCGATAAATGAGTTCGCGGGTATCGTCGGCGACGGCGGCCAGCACCGCGGCGATCAATTCGGCGTCCGGCGGCAGCGGGATGTATTCCTTGGCGCCGGCGTGGATCGCCGCGACCGCGGCGCGCGCATCGGTGGCGGTGCCGCAGGCGACGATCGGGGCGTGGATATGCTCGGCCTCGAGCGCCAGAACGAGACTGCGAATGTCGACTGCGACGTCGACCATCAGCAGGTCGGCGCCGCGGCCCGAGCGCAGCACGGCGAGCGCCTGCGCGATATCGGCCGCATGCGTGACTGTCGCGCCCTTGTCCATGGCGAGCTTGGTCGCGGTGGTGAGCTGGCCGTTGAGCGTGCCGACGATGAGGAGCCGCATGTTGTTAATCCTTGTCCGAAGAAGCCGTTGCGCCGCGCATTACGACCTCTCGGCCTTGATGATTTCCGTCATGGTGACGCCCAGCTTTTCCTCGACCAGAACCACCTCGCCGCGGGCGACCAGGCGATTGTTGACGTAGATGTCGATGGCCTCGCCGACCTTGCGATCGAGCTCCAGCACGGTGCCGGGACCGAGCTTGAGCAGGTCGTTGATTTCCATGCGCGCCCGCCCGAGTACGGCGGAGACCTGGACCGGTACGTCGAACACCGCTTCAAGGTCCCCGGCGCTGCGCGACGTGGACCCTTCCGGTTCCGCCGTGAACGGTACGTCGAGCTGCGCCGGGCCGTCTTCGAGATTGGGCAGCGGTACCTTGCTATCCTCACTCATAGTCCCACCTCTCTGAGCATTTCTTGTGCCGTAGTGGTCGGGCTGCGCGGCGCGTCGGCATGGCGTGTAACAGCTTCGTCAATCGCCGCGTCGGTCGCGGCGCGGTCGAGGCCGCGGCGCGCACCGACATACCGCGCAACCGCTTCACCGATCGCGGCGTCAGCGGTGGCGTTGTCGCGGTTGACGCCGCCGTCGGCCCATTCGATCCGGCAATCGCCGACGGCGATGCCCGGCTCGCTGAGCACGACCAGGCGGCCTTCGAAGCCGTGCGCCCGGGTGATGTCGTCGAGCTTTTCGCGCGCGGCCGCGTAGAGCGCGTCGTTGACGCGCACGACAATGTGCGGAGCGCGCATCAGCTCGCGGAAACAGCCGCTGGCGAGGGCGGCGATTTCGGTGAACGGCTCGCGCTCGATCAGCGCGGGTGCGAGCTTGCGGGCGACGGCGACCGCGACCTCGACGGCTTCGCACTCGAGCCGCGCTTCGATGGCTTTGAGCGCGTCGCCCGCTTCGCCGAGGCGCGCGGCGATGCGTTCGAGCGCGCTCGCCATCCGTCGGTCGGCCTCGACCCCGGCGTCGGTCTGGGCGTCGGCATAGCCTCTGCGGTGTGCGACGGTCTCGGCCTCGGCGAGTTTGACCGCGTGCTCCGCCAGCGTGATCGTCGGCTCGCGGGTGCTGCCGGCCGCGAAATCGACGTCGAACAGGAATTTTGCCGGTGCGCTCATCAGTAGATCAACTCTTCTTCGCCGCGGCTCTTGGAAATGACGATCTCGCCCTTGGCCGCCAGATCCTTGGCGAGATTGACCAGCAGCACCTGCGACTCGTCGACGTCGCGCAGCCGCACCGGACCCATGGCGCCCATATCGTCGACCAGCATCTTGGCGGCGCGGGTCGACATGTTGGACAGGAAGAACTGGCGCACCGGCTCCGCGGCGCCCTTGAGCGCGACCGCGAGCTTGTCTTTCTCGATGTGGCGCATCAGCGTCTGCGCCGAGCCCGGATCGAGCTTGATCAGATCGTCGAACGTGAACATCAGCGTCTTGATGCGCTCGGCGCTCTCGCGATTGTCCTCTTCCAGCGCGGTGAGGAAGCGGGTTTCGGTCTGCCGGTCGAAATTGTTGAAGATCTCGGCCATCACCTCATGGGCGTCGCGCCGCCGCGTCTGCGAGAGATTCGACATGAATTCGGTACGCAGCGTGGTTTCGACCCGCTCCAGGACCTCCTTCTGCACCGCCTCCATGCGCAGCATGCGGTTGACGACGTCCAGCGCCAGCTCCTCGGGCAGGATCGCGAGCACCCGCGCGGCGTGATCCGGTCCGATCTTCGAGAGCACGACGGCCACGGTCTGCGGATATTCGTTCTTGAGATAATTAGCGAGCACCTCTTCCTGGACGTTGGAGAGCTTCTCCCACATGTTGCGGCCGGCCGGCCCGCGGATTTCGTCCATGATGTTGCCGACCCGTTCGGGCGGCAGATACTGCTGCAGCAGACGCTCGGTCGCGTCATAGGTGCCCATCAGGGCGCCCGACGCCGACATCCGCGACACGAATTCAAGCAGCAAATTCTCGACCAGCTCGGCCTCGATATTGCCAATCGTGGACATGATGATGGAGATTTCACGCAGCTCGTCGTCGTCGAGCAGGCTCCAGATCTTGGCGCCGTGTTGTTCGCCGAGCGCGAGCATGAGCACGGCGGCGCGCTGCGGCCCGGTGAGTTCCCGCTTTTTCTCCGGGGCTTGCGACGCGCCCGCGCGGGCGACGAGATTCGTCAGGGCGCTGACGCGACTGGGGTCGGTTTCGAAGGCGGATGGCATGGTCGGTCGATCAGGCCGTGCTCTCGGTTAGCCATTGACGGATGATGGAAACGGCTTCGTTTGGATTCTTGTCGGCGAGTTCGCCGACCTTGGTCACGGATTGGGCGTGCACCTGGCCCTGAACCTGGGCAATGTCGATCATCTTGGCGGTCTCGCTTGGCTCTGCTTTTATGACTTCACCCTCGGCCGGGACGGTCGCGCCGAGCGCCGGGCCCGCAGGCAGCGCGAGCGGCCGTTCCTCGGGGGCGAGCACCCGGCGCACCAGTGGCCGCACGACCATGATCAGCACGACGAAGCCGAGCAGACCCATGACCACCATTTCGATCGCGCGCATGATGTCGTCCTTGGTGAATTGCAGCGCGGCGAGCCACCCGCTGGGCTCGATAATCGGAGTGGCCGGCGCCTCGGCAAAGCGCAGATTGACCACCTCGACCTGGTCGCCGCGTTTCTGGTCAAAACCGATCGCGGTGCGCACCAGCGCCGAAATCTGCTCGACCTCCTCCTTGCTGCGCGGCTGATAGGTGATATCGCCCTTGTCGTTTTTGCCGTAAGTGCCGTCGACCAGCACGGCGACGGAAACGCGATTGACGCGGCCGCCTTCGATCACTTCGGTCTTGGTCGTCTTCGAGATCTCGTAATTGACGATCTCCTCCGATTTCCGGCTCTGATCGCGCGGAACCTGATTGGCCTCGGGGGCAACCGTTTGATTTTGCCGTTGCTGGTTGCCGCCGCCGGGTACTTCGTTGCCGACGGTCACTTGATTCTCGCGGTCGTTCGATGCCGAGGTTTCCTCGCGGGTTTGGCTCGACCGTACCACGCGGCCCTCGGGATCGTATTTGTCCGAGGTCTGGGTGACGCGGTTAAAGTCGAAATCGGCGCTGACCTGAACGCGCGCGCGACCCGGCCCGACCACCGAGGACACGATCGCTTCCACCTGGTCGCGCAAACGCTTCTCGAATGCCGTCCGCCTTTCGTCGGCGGTGACTTCGCCGCCGTTTTCATCGTCACCGGCGCCGTCGGCCAGCAGGTGCCCGGTTTCGTCGACGATCGACACCCGCTGCGGCTTGAGGCCGTTGACGGCGGAGGCGATCAAGTGGCGGATGGCGCGTACCTGCGCCGGCTCGAGCGTGCCGCGGACCTTGAGCACGATCGACGCGGACGGCTCCACTTTGTCTCGCGAAAACAGCGGACGTTCGGGCATCACCAAGTGGACGCGGGCGGCCTGCACACGGTCAATGGCGCGAATGGTCCGCGCAAGCTCGCCTTCGAGGGCGCGCAGATTGTTGACGTTCTGCACGAAGCTGGTGGTGCCGAGTGCGTCCGACTTGTCGAAGATTTCGTAGCCGATGCCGCCGCCCTTGGGCAGGCCGTCGCCGGCGAGCGCCATGCGCAGCCGCGCGACCCGGTCCTTCGCCACCATGACGATGTTGCCGTCGTTGCGCAGTTCATAGGGGATGCCTTGCCGCTCAAGCTCCTTCACGATCGCGGCGGAATCCTCGTAGGTGAGGTCGGTGAACAGCGGGGTCATCTGCGGCGCCGTAACGCGCAGGATGACAAAGGCGAAAAAGCCGACCAGCGCGATGGTGACCGCTACCATCGCCGCGAGGCGTGGAGCACCAAGCGTTTTGACGAACTCAAGCAGCCCTTGCACCGAGCTTCATCCCCCGCAGCGACGCGCCCGCGTCTCACCCGGCAAGATTTGCCCGGTCTATGGTTAGCAGCGGGTTAATGGGGGACCGCTAAAGCGGATAAATCCAGCTTCGGTCATCTGAGGATTCGGCGGCGGCACCCCAAGGGTCGATCGCACCTAAAGCCTAGCGCGACGTAACTTGCCGTCGTCTAAAATCGAAACGCCGGCCTCGCGCGCCGGCGTTGATAGGTTGGTAAGGTCTGTTAAGCGCGCGTTACTGGCGGTACTGCTGAATACGCGTGGTGCGCAGCCCGGCAAGGCCGTGTTGGTCGATCGAGTATTGCCAGGACAGGAATTCCTCGACTGTGAGGGTGTAACGGCTGCACGCCTCTTCAAGCGAAAGCAGCCCGCCGCGAACGGCGGCGACAACTTCCGCCTTTCTGCGAATCACCCAGCGCTTCGTTCCCGGCGCCGGCAAATCGGCGATCGTCAGGGGCGAACCGTCCGGCCCGATGACATACTTGACCCTCGGGCGATGGGGCTCAGTCATAGCAAACTCTCGCGGACTCGACACACTAGACGCAGACCTTACGCAGCGCGGCTTAAAATTTGCCTAAGCGCAACGATCGATTGAAGACTTTTGCCCGCGAGACTGCGCAGTTTCCTCGCTTTATAGGCCGGTGCCGCGCTGAGCGGCCGCGGAACCGCAAAATCGTCCGCAGCCGCAGGGCAGGCCGGCCGCCAATCATTACAGCAACGCGCTGAGACTGCTGACGCTGCTGTTGAGACTGGAGATGCTGCTGTTGAGGCTGGTGGTCAGGCTGTTGCTCAGGTTGGTCAGGTTGGTGAGCGCGTTGCCGCTGATCGACTGAATCTGGTTGATCGGGATGCTCTGGCCGCCGACTGTAGCCGTCGGCGGGTTGGTGCTGATGTTGACGCCGGTGACCGTGCCTTGCACCTGCGTGGTAATGGTGACCGGTTGGCCGTTGGCGCCGGTCGCACTGACCGACATGGTGTAGTTTCCGTCGGGCCACGTCGTGCCGTTGCTTTGACCGTTCCAGGTGAAGTTTTGCGCTCCGGCATTGACCGCCATGGTGCCGGTGTAGACGACTTGCCCCGTCGAGCTGCTGACCGTGATGTTGGCCGTCCCCGGCGCCGATGCATTTAGGGTCCAGGTGGCCGGGCTGCTGGTTGCGTTGGAAAGCGCCGCGCTGCTGCTGTTGACCGTGACCGTCGAGCCGATGAGTTGCAGCGCTGTCGTGGCCTCGGAGGTCTGCTGCATCGAGATCAGAGTCTGCAGGTTGGTGTTCATATTGATCTGCTGCTCGACCGAGGCGAACTCGACGAGCTGCTGCGTGAACTGATTGGTGTCGAGCGGGGAGAGCGGGTCCTGGTTCTGCAGCTGGGTGGTCAGGAGCTGCAAAAAAGTATCGTAATTGCCGGCGATCGTTTGCGAAGCGGTCGGGGCGGTGGTTGTCGTCCCAGTGGTTGACGTGCTCGAACCAGCCGCCGTTGTGGCGGACGTGGTACTGCCGAGCACGGGCAAAACGCTATTGGCGGTCTGCGTAACGCTATTGGCCACTTGGGTAATGCTGTTGGTGGTCATGGTTGTCTGATCCTTCGTCGCACGATTGTGGCTTAAACGCGGATGTCGATTCCGGTGCCGAGGCCGCCGCGCGCGTAAATCTGCGTTGCGGCGATCGGCGTAAGTTCAGGTTCGGGAACGACCAGCTGTACCGGTGCCGGTTGCGAACCGGAGCCGTTATTCTGCCCGGCGAAGGATTGACCGCCGAGGCTGAACTGCAGACCGTTGTCCGCTGTTTTTAGTCCGGCCTGCTCGAGTGCGCTTTGCAGTTGCGGCTGCTGGCTCTGCAGGAGCTGGAGCGTATCGGGCCGATCGACGGTCATGTGCGAAGTCATCTGGCCGTTGCCGTCGACGCTGAGCTGCACGTTGATCCGGCCGAGCTCGGGCGGGGCGAGCGTGATGTCGAATTGGTTGGAGCCGGCCTGCACCCGGGCGGAAATGGCAACGGCAAGCCCGGAGATTGGAACGGGCGCTGCGGGCGCCGCGCCGGACGGCGCTACGGACGGAGTTGTCGACGCCGGCGGCGCAGACGATGCGGAGAAGCCGAAATTCGGCAGGCCAGCTATGTCTGTTTTGGCTGCGCTCGTAGCGCCCTGATTATTCGATGGGGGCGTGGCGGTGTCGGCCGACGCGCTTGTGGAAGGCCCTGCGGGCTGCGCCGCAGCGTGACTTGCATTTGCGATAACGGTTCCGGCGCTCGGGGCCGTAGCATCGTCGGCCGGTGGCACTGCCGCTTGTTGCGGCAAGTTACCGTCAGGGCCTTGGGTTTTGGCAAGTTCGGCGGATGAGCGCGGTGCGGCGCTGGCGGCGTTGTCGGTCGGCGATGCTGTCGGCTTTGCCGGTGCGGTGTCAGTCGCGTCCTGTGCCGAAGCGGCGTTTTGTTCGGCGCTGACGGGCAAGGTGGGGGTTGCGCGCGCTTTGGTCGACCCACTGATTGTCAGGTTTGCCGCGGATGTATTGGCTTGCGTCGGCGGAGTGTCCACCGGGGTGTTGAGGACGACTGCAGCGGCGATCGGTTGCGCCGGATTGGCAGCCGCTTGCGCTTGGCCGGCTGCCACGGCGCCGGCATTGAGATCCGTGCCATTGCTGTCAGTGCCGGTATTGTCGGTATTGTCGGTATTGCCGGTATTGTCGGTATTGCCGGTAACGCCGGTGATGGTATTGCCGCTGCTGCCGGCTAATGACGTTTTCGACGCCGAGCCTGGCGTGGCGGGTTGCTGAACCCCGGGATAGAGGACAATTGCTGCCGCAGCGATATCGGCGCTGTTGGTCGTTACGGTATTGGACCCGGGAGTGCGGCCTTTCGCGGTACTCGGGGTGTTGACTTTTGTACCGGCGGCGCTCGCCGCGTTCGTGGCGGGGCCGCCGCCGGTGGTCGCGCTCGGGGGGGCGCTGCTTGTGTTGGTCGCTGGCGGGGTCGGATTGGTGCCCCCTAACGCGGTCGCGGCCGCTTTGCCGGCGTTGATCGCCTGCAGGATTGGATTGACCACACCCTTTGCATTCGCGGTCGCTTTGCCGCCGATCGTCGGGCTTTGGGGCGCGTTGGTGCCGTTCGTCGTTTTCGGCGTTGCAGTGGCGCCAGCTGTGGACTGCGCGGTGGCTTTGCCGCCGTTCGCCGCGCTCGGGGAGGCGTTCTTGCCACCACCCGCGGCGGGGGCGGCATTGCTGTTCGGGGTCGTGTTGGGGCTGGCGTTGCCGTTCCCGCTGCTGCCGCTGCCGCTCGAATTGGAGTTCGCAGCATCGGTCGTGGCAGGAGCCGAGCTGGTGCCGCTGGTTGGCGGCGTGGTGCCGGCGGAAGGTGCCGCCGCCGGTGCAGCGGGCTCCGGCGGGCTTGATGGCGTCGTTGGCGTGTCCGGCGCGCTCGTGCTGGCCTCAAGCCAGTCCGCGAATGGCTGGGCGTCGGTTTGCGGCGCCGCCGCGGGCCCCGACACCCGCTGCGAAGACCCGATCGAAAACGTGGCGCTGATTTCTGACGCTATACTCGGCACCGAAAACCCCCGCAGTCGAGACGACGCAGGGACCTGCTTGCAACCGGCGGGCCAGCGCAGCGCCCGACGGAAGCCACTTGAATTCAATGTGTTACGGGTGCACCCCACGATCCAGGGTGCGGCAGCCTCTGCACTCGCTCGGCAAGTTTTGCCGCGTCAACGGAGCGCGGGAGATGCCGCGACCAAGCTGCGACCGTGGCGGAACGGGCGACTGGCGCCTATAGTAGATGGACAGGTCGAAGCTATCATTCGTAGCCAGCGCGTGATGGGCCGCCGGACAGGGAGCACGGCCGCGTAGCCATGCTGAACAGTCTCGATATCGAGGGAAAGCCGTCTGACACGCGGGTCGTCGTCGCCATGTCCGGCGGGGTCGATTCGTCGGTCACGGCGGCGCTGCTGGCCGATGCCGGCTACGATGTCGTGGGCATCACGCTGCAGCTCTATGACCATGGCGCGGCGACGCACCGCAAAGGCGCCTGTTGCGCCGGCCGCGATATTCATGATGCGCGCGCCGTCGCCGAACGCATTGGTATTCCCCATTACGTGCTCGATTATGAGCGCCGCTTCAAGGAAGCGGTGATCGACCGCTTCGCGCAGAGTTATGCCGCCGGCGAGACGCCGGTTCCCTGCCTCGAATGCAACCAGTCGATCAAGTTTCGCGACCTTCTGGCAACCGCTCGCGAACTCGGGGCCAAGGTTTTGGCTACCGGACATTATGTTGCGTCCCGGACCTTGCGCGGCGGCGGCCGTGCGCTCTATCGCGCCCGCGAGGCCGAGCGCGATCAGAGCTATTTTTTGTTCGCGACCACGCCCAGCCAGCTCGATCTCCTGCGCTTCCCGCTCGGTGATCGGACCAAGGCAGAGACGCGGGACCTCGCGCGACGGTTCGGCCTAGCAGTTGCCGACAAAGAGGACAGCCAGGATATCTGCTTCGTGCCGAGCGGACACTATGCCGATGTGATCGAGCGTCTGCGCCCCGGGGCCGCCGCGCCGGGCGAGATCATCGACCTCGACGGGCGCGTGCTTGGCCGTCACGACGGCATCATTCACTTTACCGTCGGCCAGCGGCGTGGTCTCGGCATCGCGACCGGCACGCCGCTTTACGTGGTGCGCCTCGACGCCGCTTTGCGCCGCGTGGTGGTCGGCCCGCGCGAGGCGTTGCGCACCAGCCGCATCCGGCTTCGCGAGGTGAATTGGCTGGGTGACGGCACAGTCGAACAGGCGCTGCAAAGGCATCCCGAGGTCTACGTCAAAGTTCGCTCGACGCGGCCGCCGCAATCGGCTTGGCTGCGCGGCGGTGCCGACGGCGGCGTCGATGTCGAGTTGATCGCGAGCGAGGATGGGGTGTCGCCCGGCCAGGCTTGCGCGTTCTACGACGCGCCCGAGGGTCAAGCGCGCGTGCTCGGCGGCGGCATCATCGCCGCTACGATGGCGATGTCGACGGCAAAGCAAGCGGTTGGCGCCGATCTGGCCACGGCACATTGACGACGGCCGCAAGCGCGGCGGCGGCGGCGAACAGGCGATGGCGGCTGAATTCGACAACGACGCGGTCGCCAAGGCCTATGCCCGCTGGGCGCCGATCTACGATCTCGTCTTCGGCTCGGTGTTCGAACGCGGACGCAAGGCGTCGATCGCTGCCGCCGAGCGCATCGGCGGGCGCATCCTCGAAGTCGGGGTCGGCACCGGCCTGTCGCTGCCCGACTATTCCTGGACCAACCGCCTCACCGGCGTCGACCTTTCCGCGCCGATGCTGCACAAGGCGAAGGCGCGTGCGGCGGAGCATCGTCTGACCAATGTCGACGGGCTCGCCGTGATGGATGCGCAGCATCTCGGCTTTCGGGATGGCGTCTTCGATGTCGTGGTCGCGCAATATGTCATCACCGCGGTGCCGGATCCGGAAGCGACGCTCGACGAATTCGTGCGCGTATTAAAGCCCGGCGGCGAAATCGTTTTGGTGAATCATATCGGCGCCGAAGCGGGCCTGCGCGCGGCCTTCGAACGATGGTTCGCGCCGCTTGCGCGCCGGCTCGGCTGGCGACCGGAATTCCGCTGGCAACGCCTCGCGCAATGGGCCGCGCGGCACGGCGGCGTACACGTCATCGAGCGGCGCGCGATGCCGCCGCTCGGGCATTTTTCGCTGATCCGCTTCGGCAGGCTCGATCGCCTCGCCGGGGCGCCGTTCGCTGCGGCGGCGCAGTGATATCGAAATGTCGGGGCTTGAGCGGACGCAGACCGATCGGGCGCGGCGGAGCGGAAACTTGCCTCTTGGAAAGCTTGGAGAACTACCCTAAATCTCGGCCCAGCCGGGCCGAACTGACGGCGATGGCGGAGTAGCTCAGCTGGTTAGAGCAGCGGAATCATAATCCGTGTGTCGGCGGTTCAAATCCGTCCTCCGCTACCAACAAATAATGCGGCGCTTTAATTACGCCCAAAGGCGCTAGCGGAAATTGACGCGGTGGTTCCGGCAGTTTCGATCTTGGGATCGAGGTCGTTCATTCGCACCAAAATATCTTTGATCGGATGATCGGTCCAAGCGTGGGTCACAAAATCCCGGTGCGATACGTCGCCGGCGGGCAGGAACGAAACCATGCCCTGCAGATGGTTGCGCCGCAGTTCCGAGCCGTAAGACACCGCTCGTTCGCTCAGCAGATGCTCGAGGTCGGCATTATGGTATGCCGTATGCGGCGTGTAGGAACTGACGAAGAAGGTGGACCTGTTGTCGGCAATCCAGTTGGCGAAGGTGTCGATCCCGGCGTAGAGCGCATCGAGCAGCACGATGCCGCGCACGCGGGACCTGACGCCGCCCCGATCCAGCACCGATAGCGTCGGCCCGAAGCCGCCGCTGTAGGCGACGATAACGATCGGCATGGTGGCGAACGCCGTTACTCGGCGCGGATCGCCATAGAGTTTCGCGAGCTTGACCGCCGCTTCATCGAGGAAGCGTTTGAAGCCGTTCGGTTCCCAGAACTTGCCGGCGCTCGAATCGGCGGCATCGACGGCAAATTGCGGCGCCACCAATACCGCATTCATTCCCGACTCCGTGATCTGCGCCGGCACCTGCTGCCGGTCACGCACATCGCGCGCGAGATTGGCGCCGTGGCCGTGGAAGAACACCACCATGACCGCGGGACGGGCGGGATCGAAGCCCGGCGGGATATGCAGCAGCACACGGTCGTCGCTGAAGGTCTGCGATTCCCAGTAAACGTGGCCGCGGAAATTGCTGTGACCGCGGCGGCCATCTTCGCCGGCATTCAGAAACGGCCGGTTCGATCCGGGTATCGTGCCATGATAGGGAAATGGCGCCGTTTCGAAATCCACGAGGCTCGTCTCCGACCCGATGTTGGGGCGGATATGCATCGGGACGGCCTCGGTCGCCGCCCGATAGGTGGCGCCTTGCGGCGCGTCGCTTTCGAGCGATGCCAGGCGGACCCGCGGCTTGATGTTGGTTTGTTTC
The DNA here is from genome assembly GCA_963709825.1 of uncultured Alphaproteobacteria bacterium. Classification (GTDB taxonomy): domain Bacteria; phylum Pseudomonadota; class Alphaproteobacteria; order Rhizobiales; family Xanthobacteraceae; genus BOG-931. The sequence goes on along the minus strand of CAVPXZ010000021.1, from coordinate 342,198 downwards.
ATCCGCGGTTTCGCCGCTGCGCGGCCGCGATCGGCGACGCGCAACGATTCGAGGCGGCCCCATTCATCAGCCACGATACGAGAAGCGGTTTCGGTGCCGCCGAATCTCTCGGCCAAGGCCGACGCTTGTGGATGATCGTTACGCAGATAGGTCGAAATTCCAAACGAATCCGATTTGCCGACGTTGACCTCGACTTTCGCCGTCACCGCGTATGCCGCTTCCGCCGGTGCGATCAAAACGGGAGACCAGAATTCGTTGTAGATGAGCCAGCACCAGCCCACGGCGCCGACAAAAAACAGGGCGGCGGAGATTTGCAGCAGATTGCGCTCCAGCGCCTCTCTCAGCGCGTTTTTTTGCTGGGTTGGCTTCCTGCCGAATTCGGATCGCGCGTGGCCGCCTTCGAAATGGCCGCGCGCGGGCGCAACCCGTGCGCCGGGATGATCGACCCGGCGGCGCAGCTTTGCATCCAAGCTGAAATGACGCGCGCGCGAAGGCGCGGCCGCCCCTATGGCCAGTCTGCGAATCGCCTGCGGCGCTGGTCCTCGGACCGTATTTGGCACTGTTCCCCCACCCGACGCGCCCAATCTCGCTGACGACTATGTCGCCATTTTGGCGCGCTATTGGCTCGCCTTTGGTTGCCGAGGCGAACAGAAAGGGAACACCCCCCCGTATCGGCAGCCGAACGACCCCGTGGGCTCGCTTTCCGCACGTTTTCGATGCGACCCCGCTCGCGCCTTATGCGTATCCTTTGGTAAATCTGGCACTAACTCGGTCTCGGCAGTCGTGGCCGCGATCCGCTGGGCGAGCAGCAGGTTCGACTCGTTCCTGCGCCACCGATATCCGATGCCGAAATCGATCGGTGTGGCGCGGCGGAACAACTCCGCCATCGAGCCCTGATAGGCGCTGCCAAATATGTTCAGGGGCCCGACATAGCGGCCGAACGGCTGCAAGCGCCATTTTGTCGGATCGAAATAGCCAAGCGGAATGCCGCTATCGTCCTGCAGGATTGTTGCGCTGTGGTTGAGCAGGAAACTGCGGATCCTGTTGAAGCCCCCGGTATGCAGCAGATAGGAGGCGCTTTTGATGAAGCTGTCGGCGGGCCCTAACTTGCCGCAGAACGCCAGGAAGCCGCTGCGCTCAACGGAGCCGTCGGCCAGATTGGTGCTGAAGTAATAGAGGGTCTGCGTTGGGCCGCTGCCGTCGGAAAACACGATCTTGACGCCTTGGGCGGCGCTGCGAGCGAGCTGCCTGGGAGCTTTGTTGCCGATGCTTGCGCCGCCCGATTCGTCCGCGCTGAGGAAATTTCCTTCCGCATCGAGCGCAACGAAGCTCACGTCATGAATGGTCTTGCCGGTCCGCGCCAGGAACACGTAGAGCACCGGCAAAGTCCCGTAGACCGGTCCCTCGTGCAACTGCGTCTTCATGTTTCGGGTAATGAAGAAGCTGTAGCTGAGCAGCGAACCGAGCGAGGTTTCGAGGTTGCGCAGCGATCCGTCCACCGCCGCATGACTGAGGCTGGTCAATTGCGGAATGTCGCCGACCGGCTCGAGACCGGCCAAAACGTAAGTCGACGCATTGGGAAAAAACGAAGTGGCGTAAAGAAAATCCGGACCGCTGAACATGTACAGCATGGTGTCATGCTTATCGGTCAGCTGCTGGCGGGAGAACGCGCGAACCTTGGAGAGCGTGGTGCTGTCCTCGCGCGCGAAAATCGAATCGAAATAGCGGGCGTGCTGCTGCCAGAACGGATTCTTGGTAAGGGCTGCGAGAGGCGAGTTGGGCGCCGGCGGCAGTCCGGCCAGGAAATGAGCGGTGTCGTCGGCGCTCGGCGTCTCGGCGCTCCTCACCGGCGCCGCACTCATGACGAGGGCGACCGCCATCGCTGCAGCCGTCAGCATCTTAGGCATGGATACAAACATCTGTTCTAGGCCACCGTTTGCGAAACGTCGGAGGAAGCGGGGTTCGATAGCAGGCGGGAAGCGTAATAGATGACAAGCCCGGCCAACATCATGGCGAAGCCGGCGAGCGACTGCAGCGGCCGGTTGACGACAAGATAATACATCATGAAGGCCGTCACGCCGAGAAAAACCAGCGGCGTCACCGGGTAGCCCCAGGCACGGTAAGGCCGCGCCAGCTTTGGGTGGGTGATACGCATTTTGATCACGCCCAGAACCGCGAAGAAGGAACAGAAAGTGAGGCTGAACTGGATGAAATCCAGCACCGCCTCGAAGCTCTGGGTCAGCAGCAGCAGATTGGAGACCAGGAGCTGAAAAACGATAGCGACCGCCGGAACGCCTTGCTTCGACTTGCGCGAGAACAGCCGCAGCAGCGGCATGTCTTCACCCATCGTCATGGTCACGCGCGGGCCGATCCAGGTCATGGCGCTGATCGAGGAAACCAGCCCGAGCGAGATCAGCGCGCCAACGATGCGTCCGCCAAGACCGCCGAACACATGCCTGCCGGCGACGATGGCGACATCGAGCTGGCCGGCCAATTCCTGCATCGGCGTGGTGAGGAGAAAGACGGCGTTGAGGCTGACATAGAGAACGATGACGATGGCGGTTCCGATAAACAGTGCCCGCGGCAGGTTGCGGCCGGGATCGTGCAATTCGCCGACGATGTAGGTCGCGGCGTTCCAGCCGGAATAGGAATACATCACGAACACCAGGCTGATCGCAAACGGCGCGCCGCCGATGGCGGCGAAATCGGCGGCGCTCGGCGCAAACGAAATTGGCTGGGTGTTGCCGTAGGTAAAGCCGGCGATGATGAAGACGATGATCAGGACGAGTTTGAGCGCCGTCCAGGCGTTATGGTAGGCGCTGCCAAACCTGACCCCGCACAGGTGCACGAGCGCGGCGAGCCAGGTTATGCCAAGACCGAGGAGCAACGGCGGCGCACCCGGCGCGATCGATTTGAAATAAACGCCGAACGCCATGGCGGCGAGGGCAATCGGCGCGGCAAAGCCGACGGTCGCAGACAGCCAGCCGGCGACAAACCCAAACGCCGGATGATAGATCCGGCGTAAGAAGTTGTACTCACCGCTCGAGCGCGGGAGCATCGCGGCCAGTTCCGCATAGCAGAACGCCCCGCACGCCGCCACGACGCCGCCGACGATCCACAGCATCAACAGCGAAAACCCGGACGTTATGTCGTTGACCTGGAATCCGAGGCTGGTGAAGACGCCGACGCCAACCATGTCGGCAACCACGATCGCTGTCGCCGTGACCCATGACACCGTGGCGGCAGATCGGCCGCCCGAAGCGGAATTGGCCATGAACGAGCTTTCTTCGCCCCGCGCGGCAGGATTCACAAGGCCGACATTACAGTGCGCAACTCGTTAAAATTCAAGAAGCCTTTTGAATTTTAATGCGGGCGAAACACTTGACGAAAACCGTTCGGCTTTGATGGCTGAAACCATTCTTTTTGCGGGCCCAATTGTGGTGGGGCGCGACGGAAAATCAGTCACGTTATCTCGGACGCAGACGATGGAAGGCGCCTTCCCCGAACGCCGGCTCCGCGGCCGCTGCGGATCTCAGCCCTGTGTGGGGATACCGCCACGATCCGTTGCTGAACGAAAGTGAGTTTCGCGACCGCCAAGGGGCCCAGCACGAATGGATAGAGATCGCGGAGGCCCATGCTTCGATTGATCGAATTGACCGCGAATGTCAGCGCCAGCCAAGCCTCGACCAGGTGTTTCATATCGGTGTCGCGGGGATGAAAATCGAACACCGTGCCGGGACTCTGCGGCAGCTTTGGACTGACGGCCAAGCCGGCGACATAGGCTGTCTCAAGCGTGTCGACCATATGAAAATAGTGCGCCCACGTTTCCGCAAAATCCTCCCAGGGATGCGAGCTCGCATAAGCGGAGATGAAATGCTCGGACCAGTCGGCGACAGGCCCGTTCGCATAATAGTCCTGCAGCGACTGGTCATAGTTCTGCCTTTCGTCGCCGAAGATGCGGCGAAATTCCTCGAGATGCGGCGTATCGGCAATCAGCCGGTCCCAGTAATAATGCCCGCTCTCATGACGGAAATGACCGAGCGGCGTGCGGTACAGCTCGCCCATCTGATGGCGGCGGCGTTCACGTTCGGCATCGTCGGCTTCGGCGAGATTGATGGTGATGACGCCGTCGATATGACCGGTCATCACCGGCGCCGCCGACGGTGCGGCATCGGCCAGAAATTGAAACGCCAGGCCGCTGGGACTTTCCGCCTGGGTCTCGAGCGGAAGCCGAAGCTGAAGCAGCGTGTAGAACAGCCGGTGCTTGGCGACTTCGAGGGCGCGCCATTTATCGAGGTTTTCGGGCAGGGACAGGTCGGGAATCATCCGATTGTGGCGGCAGGCTGCACAATAGGCGTCGGGCCGCGCCGCCGAAACCAGCCAGTTGCAGACGTCGTAAGCGGCATTGGCGCAATATCGGTAGCTCTTCCCATCGGCGAGCGCCCGCCAGATATTTCGCTCTGAATTGCGTGGGCTCTCGTCGGGCTTTAGCGCGGTGATCGCTTCCCGATCCGGCAAATAACCAAGCGCCAACCCGCAGCGTTCGCAACGGATGTTCTCGAAATAAAGCTGCTGCCCACAGTTCTGGCACTCGAATAGCTTCATTGCACACTCGGTCGCGCCGAACCCTTGGCGGGCCGCGGCTTGGTCGTGAATCGCGTAACCAGGATATCCCGGCAAAGTTTCAATTGGTTCGCGAAGTTGCAGCGTTTTCGATGTTTTATTGAGAGGTCGTGCGTGAAAATGCCGCTTACCGCTGCAATTTTTGCGCCCCTGAGTTGCAGCAACCGCGCGCGACGGCTACAACGGCCTGGTTAGCTGCACAGAATTGGAGAATTCGTGGTCTCAACCACCACCATGCCCGGATATACCGACGCGCTGGTTGTCCTTGGCACCGCAGGCGTCGTCGTGCCGGTGGTGCGCCGATGGGGATTGAGCCCGGTGCTCGGGTATCTGGCGGCCGGCGCCGTTCTCGGACCGCTCGGGCTCGGTTCAATCAGCGATGCGTTTCCGGTGCTGTCCTGGTTCACCATCAGCGACGCTCAGAACGTCGCGGGCATCGCCGAACTGGGAATTGTGTTTCTTCTGTTTCTGATCGGTCTCGAACTGTCATTTCACCGATTGTCGACGATGCGCCGCCTGGTGATTGGCCTTGGCGGCTCGCAGGTTCTGCTCACCAGCGCCTTGATTGCGGGTGCCGCGATGGCGGTTGGGAAGAGTCCGCCCGAGGCTATCGTGCTGGGAGCGAGCCTCTCGCTGTCCTCGACGGCAATCGTGCTTGAGCTCCTTTCCAATCAGGAGCGCCTGACTACCGGAGTCGGCCGCGCGAGCTTTTCGGTGCTGCTTGCTCAAGACCTCGCCGTCATTCCGATCCTGTTGTTCGTCTCCATCCTGGCGTCGCAGTCCGGTCAGTCGGTTCTCGCCAGCCTCGCGACCGCACTACTGCAAGCCGCGATGGCGCTGACCATCATTGTCGCCTTCGGCCGCGTGCTGTTGCGTCCGATGTTCCGGGTGGTGGCGATGGCGCGTTCCAACGAACTCTTTATCGCGGCTGTGTTGTTCGTGATCGTCGCCGCTGGCGTGATCGCCGATCGGGCCGGAATGTCCATGGCGCTCGGCGCCTTCGTTGCCGGTTTGCTGCTGGCGGAGACGGAATACCGCAAGGCCATCGAGTCGACGGTAGCGCCCTTCAAGGGGCTCTTGCTCGGCATCTTCTTCTTCACCGTCGGAATGAATATCGATTTCCGCGACCTGGTGCGCGAGCCGCTTTGGATTGCCGGCGGTGTCGTGGGTCTGATCGCGCTGAAATCGCTGCTGCTGACGGGGCTCGGCAGGCTGTTTCGCCTGTCCTGGCCGGTCGCCGCCGAGACCGGCCTGCTGCTCGGCCCGGGCGGCGAATTCGCTTTCGTCGGCATCGGCATGGCCGCGGCGGCCGGTCTGATGGAAGCGCGCCTGGCGAGCTTTGCGCTCGCCGTCACTTCGGTCACCATGGCGCTGACGCCGGTTCTCTCCGTGGGCGCGCGGCACCTGGCCGCACGGCTCACATCGAGCAAGCCCGTCGACGCCGAACTGATGGCCCGGCCGGCCGGCGGGCAGCGACATGCAATCGTCGTCGGCTATGGCCGGGTCGGCAAGGTGGTGTGCGCACTGCTCCGCCACCATGGCATTCCGTATATCGCGGCCGATTCCGACGCGCTGACGGTCACGCACGACCGCCGCGCCAATCATGACGTGTATTATGGCGACGCGGCCGATCCGCGCTTTCTGGAAACCTGCGGTCTGGCCAAAGCGGCCGGAGTGATCATCACCATTCACTCAGCGGATGTCATCGACGAGGTCGTTGAGCACGTGCGTGCGATCCGGCCCGACATCCTCATCGTCTCGCGCGCGCGCGACGAGAGTCACGCCCGTCACCTTTACGGCCTTGGCGCCACCGACGCTGTGCCGGAGACGATCGAAGCGAGCCTGCAACTCTCCGAGGCCGCATTGGTGGGCCTGGGCGTGGCAACCGGCCTTGCGATCGCCTCGATCCACGAAAAGCGGGACGAGATACGCCACGCCTTGCAGCAGGCGGCCCAGGCCGCCGGCCGAAAGAAGATTCATTCGATCAAAGCGAAGTCGCGCGAGAGGCGGGGCACGGCATAGTCCTGTCGGCTCATCGATTTGGTGACTCCCGAGAACATCGAAAGCGTCGCGGCTTAACGACGCTCAGCCGTCGGCATAGGCGGTGGTCGACATCAGGGTGACCTCGGCGTGCCGGGAATCGAGCCGCGTGTGCTGCACGATGACCGGGACGTCGGACTCGAACACCGACGAAAAGTCGGTATCGCGCGGGATGCTCGCCGGCTCCTTCAGATCGTTGAAACGCAAATGCAGGGTGCGGCGCGGCGCCACGGTGACGCGATAGGGGCCGGCCGGCTCGCGATCCGCGAAAAACACGGTAATGCTGATATGGGCTTCGTCGTCATTGGCGTTGAGGATGCAGGCGGTCTCATGCGAGATCAGGGTGGGTTCGGAGAACGAGCTTTGCGAAGGAATATATCCTTCGGCGATTGACCAGCGTCGGCGTCCGATGGATTGCATGTCGACCTCGCGCCCGGCGCGACCGCGAGCGCCAGTTTTGTTACTCGGCGGCACGAAAACCGCCAGTTGCGCACTTTGTTCCATGGCGCGGAACTTTTCTCGTGATCGGGCGCTTACCCGCTACGCGGGGCGCGGTGGTGCGCGCCGCAATCATTGTGATGGAAGAAAAGCGCATGCGGGCCCTTACCGTCGCGCCGGGCGTGGCCAATTCGGCGCGAGTTGACGACGTTGCCGATCCGCCTCGTTCCGACGGCGCGGTGCTGGTGCGCACGCTCGCACTTGGCGTCTGCGGTACCGACCGCGACATCGTGTCCGGGCATTACGGCTGGGCGCCGCCGGGCACGCAAAGGCTGGTGATCGGTCACGAGTTGCTCGGCACCGTGCAGGAAGCGCCGGCCGGCTGCGGCGTCGAAGTCGGTGATCTCGTTGTCGGCATCGTGCGCCGGCCTGACCCCGTTCCCTGTCCCTGCTGCGCGGTCGGCGAATGGGATATGTGTCGCAACGGCCGCTACACCGAGCGCGGCATCAAGGAACGAAACGGCTTTGGCTCCGAGTTTTTCCGGATCGAGCCGGATTTTCTCGTGAAAGTGGACACCGCGCTCGGCATTGCCGGCGTGTTGCTCGAGCCGACCAGCGTGGTTGCCAAAGCCTGGGACCATACCGAGAGCATTGGTCGGCGTTCGCGCTCATGGCAGCCGAAGACGCTTCTGGTCACCGGGGCCGGTCCGGTAGGACTGCTTGCCGCCATGATGGGTGCCCAGCGCGGCCTCGACGTGCACGTACTCGATCATCATGACAATCTGCACAAGCGGCGGCTGCTCAACGCGTTGGGCGCGACGTATCACGTCGAGGCTTTGGAGAATCTCAGCGGTTTTAAGCCCGACATTCTGATGGAGTGCAGCGGCGCGCCCAGCGTCGTGCGCGGTGCGCTCGGACGGACGGCCCCGAACGGCATCGTTTGCCTGGTCGGCGTCACGTCGCCCGGCCACGACTTCGAGGTCGACATTGGCTTGCTCAATCGCACCATGGTGCTCGATAATGAGACGGTATTCGGCAGTGTCAATGCCAACCGCGCCCACTACGAATTGGCCGGCGAAGCGTTGGCGCGCGCCGACAAGGACTGGCTCAGGGGGCTGATCACACGGCGCGAGCCGGTCGAACAGTGGACAAGTTCGCTTGAACGGCAGCCGGACGATATCAAAGTAGTCGTCGATTTTTCCTGACTCTCCCAAAACCCATGGCCGCACCGATCGAGGATTACGCGATTATCGGCGACTGCCGTACCGCGGCGCTCGTTTCCCGCGACGGCTCGATCGATTGGTTCTGCTGCCCGCGCTTTGATTCCGAGGCATGCTTTGCCGCGCTGCTCGGCACGCCCGAGCACGGCCACTGGTCGATCACACCCCAGGGGCAAGCCCGCATCACGCGTCGCTATCGACAGGATACTTTGGTACTGGAAACCCAGTTCGAGACCGACGACGGCGCGGCGACGCTCATCGACTTCATGCCGCTAGCGGACCGGCATTCGACCATCGTCCGTCTCGTCGTCGGCACCCGCGGCAAAGTGGCGATCAAGACCGAACTGATTCTGCGCTTCGGCTACGGCGCAATCGTGCCATGGGTGAGCCGGCTCGAAGACGGCGCGCTGCGCGCCATCGCCGGGCCCGACATGGTGATCCTGCGCACGCCTGTGAATTTGCGCGGCGTAGATATGACCACGGTCGGCGAATTCACCGTCGGCGAAGACGATACCATTCCCTTCGTGCTGAGCTACTTGCCGTCGCATCAACCGCTGCTTGCGCCGTTCGACCCGACCACCGCGCTTCACAATACAGAGACGTTCTGGCGCGACTGGTCGGCGAAATGCCGGCCCGCCGGACCGTGGTCGGATGCTGTGCGGCGCTCGATGATCACGCTCAAGGCGCTGACTTATGCGCCGACGGGCGGAATGGTTGCGGCTCCAACCACCTCGCTGCCCGAGCAGCTCGGCGGCGAGCGCAATTGGGACTATCGTTTCTGCTGGCTGCGCGATGCGACGCTGGTTTTGCTCGGCGCCATGAATGCCGGCTTTTACGAGGAGGCTCAGGCCTGGCGCGACTGGCTATTACGCGCGGTCGCCGGCAGCCCGGATCAATTGCAGATCATGTACGGCATCGCCGGCGAGCGGCGGCTGACCGAGTGGACCGCGCCGTGGCTCCCCGGTTACGAGAATTCGGCGCCCGTGCGCATCGGCAACGCCGCCTATAGCCAGCTTCAACTCGACGTCTTCGGCGAGATCATGGACGTCCATCATCAGGCGCGCCGCGGCGGCTTGTCGGGTAGCGAATCGTGGTCGGTGCAACTCGCATTCCTCGATCATCTGCAGCAGATCTGGAAAGAGCCGGACGAAGGCATCTGGGAGGTGCGCGGGGGGCGCCGGCAGTTCACCTATTCCAAGGTGATGGCCTGGGTCGCATTCGACCGCGCGATCAAGAGCGCGACAACGTTCGGGCTGGAAGGGCCGGTCGACCGTTGGCGCAAGGTGCGGCAAGAGATTTTCGAGGAGGTCTGCGCGAAAGGCTTCGATCAGGACTTGGGCAGCTTCGTGCAATCGTTCGGTTCGAAGCAACTCGACGCCAGCCTGTTGCTCATCCCCGGTGTCGGCTTCTTGCCGGTGACCGATCAGCGGGTGCAGGGCACGATCGCTGCGATCGAGCGCCGATTGCTGCGCAGCGGCTTCGTGATGCGCTACGACAGCCAAGCGGCCGATGACGGCCTGCCGCCCGGCGAAGGCGCGTTCCTCGCTTGCAGCTTCTGGCTCGCCGACGTCTATATGCTGCAAGGCCGCGACGCCGATGCCGAGCGGATGTTCCGTCGGCTCATCGCGCTCCGTAACGACGTCGGTTTATTGAGCGAGGAGTACGATCCGCGGGTCAAGCGCCTGGTCGGCAATTTCCCCCAGGCCTTCTCGCACATGGCGCTGGTCAACAGCGCTTACAATCTGACGCGCGAGGAAAAGCCGGTCGAGCAGCGCGCCCAGGGTGGGCAAGCGCCAGCTGAGAACGTGAGCGCGGCAGAATAATCGGTCCTACAGAATAATGCTTGGATTGCGGATCGACTGGTCGCATTCAAGCAGGTTCACCTGCTTGGCTTGAATCTTCCAGCCATCTTGTCCGTACAGGACGCGGTACCCGGCCCAGCCGGTCAACTGCCGGGTCTCGTCCCCCCAGAATTCGCTGATGAGGAAATTCGATCGCAGCATCCGCACATCGTCGCGCGCGGTCGAGAACACTTCGACATTGGTTACCAGGCGAACCGTGCGTGAAGCAGGCGCCTGCGACCAGGCGAAGCCGGTGCGCAGCCGATAGATGCGGTCTTCCAGCCGGCGCCGATCATCGAACATGATGGCAATTTCGCGCCGCGGGTCGCCGGCATTCGGCGTCGACGGCACCCAGTAAACGCATTCGGAAGTCAGCATCGCCAGCCACTCGTCGTAGCGGAGCTGATCGAGAAGCCGCGCCTCGCGCTCCAGGAGCCGGCGAAACTCGTCGCGAACGGCGACATCGGTGACGGCGTGCCTGTCGTCTTGCCAGTCGGAGAAATTGGCGACGAGGTCGCGGTAAAGTGCGTCGCTGACGTAGTACGAGTTGCGCGACGGGTCGAGCGGTGCCGGCGCGCTCACGTCACGGCTCCCGCCTGATGGCGAGGTTCGCGCGCGCCTGCATCAGCCGCTTCCATTCCTTGAAGTGCTCGCGCATGAACGCCTCGTCGGTCGCCGGCGCGGTGATCGAGCCGTCGGCGTGTGTCGTGACGCGGCCGGGAATGCCGAGACCGCGGTTCATGTAGACCCATTCGTCCTCGATCGCCATCAGGCCGCGCTGGATCTGCTCGAAGTTCGCGATGTCGTCGACTTCGCCGAAATTGGGGAAACCTTCCTGTGTGCGCATGCGCAGGGCGTTGATGTCGGTGACCGCGTCGTCGCCGAGCTTGCCGTCTTGGTCGACGATCATGGTGCCGTACCAGATAGCGTTGGTCTCCTCGACGCTGACCGGCTCGAACACCTGGATATGGTTGCCGAGCAGGGAGAGATTCGGAAAGATGTTGATGTTGACCGGCTCGGAGCCGGCGAGATCGAGAAGCGCGAAGGCGCGGTCGCCGTAGCGTTTGATGAATTCGGCCTCGTAGTGCTCCATGCCGGGATGCGCGCTTTCCAGCGCCCAAAGGCCGCCCGGCCGCTTTTCCAGATTCGGCCGCTTGTCCTTGAAGTGATTGCCGTGGCCGGTGTAGCGCATGTACATCGGCTGGGTGTCGGGCGAGTTGCGGTAGTAAGCCATGCCTTTGGCGTTCTCGCCGGCAAACCGATTCTCGGTTTCCAGCAGCGAACGATGCGAATAGGCGACGTGATAGCCGTCGCATGAATTGTCGTAGGCAAGCTTCCAGTTGCCTTTGTATCTGAAGCGGTTGGCCTCACACACCACGACCTTGCCGCCCGGATTGCGATCGAGCCACTCGTCGATGATGGTGGTGATCGCGCCGAGATGCCCGCGAAGCGGCAACGCATCGACATTGAGCGTGCCGAAAATAAAGCCGCGGTAAGACTCCACGCGCGGCACCTGGGCAAGGTTGTATTTCGGATCGCGCATATCGGCGGCGTAGCCCTCCGGCCACGGCACACCGCGCAGTTTGCCGGTGTTGAGAAAATTCCAGCCGTGGTACGGACATTGGAACGATTTGGTATTGCCCTTTTCCCACCGGCACAAAGTCGTGCCGCGATGGGTGCAGCGATTGTAAAGCCCGCGGATTTGTCCGTCGGCATCGCGCACGATGATGAGCGGGCGCACGCCCATGCGCCGCGTGATGAAATCGTTGGCGTGCGGAATTTCGCTTTCGTGCGCGAGATAAGTCCAGGTGCCGCCGAAGATATGGGTCATCTCGGCTTCGAAAATGGCGGGATCGGTGTAGATCAGCCGATGAGCGCGATCCTCCTGAACGAGATAATCCCAATCGTAGAGCGCGGTCCCGCTGGACCTGATCGGCGGCGATCCGATCTTCTCCAGCGCGGTCATGAGCAGCTCCTCGTTTGCTCCACCGCCCCAATCCGCATATGACAGGTACGCTCAGAAGAAATCGAAATACTCATTCTGCTCCCATTCGCTTGGCTCGTCGCTTGACGAAGATGTTCCGGCCTCTTCGAGCGAGCGCAAATACCTGCCGGCCTCAGTCCTTTTCAGTCTGACGAAATAGTCGATAAACGTATCGCCGAGCGCGCGGCGGAACAACGGCTCCTTTTCCAGCGCGTCGACCGCTTCCGAAAGACTTTTTGGCAGCATCGGCCGCTCGGCCGCGTAGGGTTCGTCGTTCGGCGGCGGCGGCACGGCTGCGGCTTCGATCCCGGCGAGACCGGCAACGATTTGCGCCAAAATGTAGAGGTAAGGATTGGCCGCCGGCTCGCCGGCGCGGTTTTCGAGCCGCGTGGCCGAATCGCCCGGCCCGCCGAGCACTCTGATCATGGCGCCGCGGTGATCGTGCGCCCATGTCGCACGGTCGGGCGCAAGCGAGTTCGGTCGGAAGCGGCGATAGCCGTTGACCGTCGGCGTAGCGAACACAGTGGCGGGCACCGCGTATTGGAGAAGCCCTGCGAGATACGATTGGCCGAGCGGCGAGAGAATTTCACCGGATTCTCGCGGCATGAACAGATTGGCGCCGCTCGACGCGTCGGTCAGCGACTGGTGCAGATGCCAGCCGCTCGAGTAAAAGCCCTTCAACGCCGGCCGGCACATGAACGTCGCGAAATAGCCGAGACGCCGGCAGATTTGTCGCGTCGCGGTACGGAACAGGAGCACGTTGTCGGCAGCTTCGAGCGCGGCGCGCGGTGCGAACGTGCATTCGACCTGACCCGGCCCCCACTCGTTTTCGATCGAGCGTAAGCCGAGGCCGAGGGATGCAAAGGCGTCGCCCAAGGCATCAAATACCGGCTGCATCAAGTCCATGTTGGATTCGGAGTGGTAATGATAGCCGGGCTCGACCGGCCGCGTCCGGATCGGACGGCCGCGGACGCCGGGTGCGCCGATATTCTCGTCGCTCAGCGGATCGTCGGCGGCGCGCAGCAGATACCACTCGATCTCCGGGCCAACGATGGTCCGGAAGCCGCGGTCATCGAGCCGGCGAATCGCCTTGCGCAAAAGTTGGCGCGGCGAGAAATGAAAGGGCCTGCCATCATTGAAGTATTCATCGCCGAGAATCCACCCGACGCCCTGCGCCCACGGCAGCGTGCGGAAGGTCGATGGGTCTGCGACGATGGTGAGGTTGGGCGAGCCGGTCATCTCATCGAGTCCCATGCCGCCGCCGCGCGTGAACGAGGCGAACACGCGCGCCCCCGCGGAATCGAGCGTCGTGGTGGCGACGCCGATGTTGTAGCCGTCGGTCAAGGCCGAAATGAAAGCCGGGACCGTCAGCGTCTTCGCCCGCGAATAGCCGTGGGTATCGCCCCAGGCGAGCCTGACAAAGCGCAATTGCTCCGCCTCGACACGCCGCATGATCTCGGCGGCGAGCGCTTTTTGCTCGGCGCTCCACACGCCGTGTCTTTCAATGAATGTCGGCGGTTTGCCCATAGCCAATCTTCTGGACCAATGAAGGCGACACCCTCGGCCCCGACCAGCGCGTCCTCGATCTGCCTATCGTCTAACGTACCCCGAGAATGAAATCGGCGCAGCGTTCGGCGATCATGATTGTCGGCGCGTTGGTATTGCCGCGGGGGATTTTGGGCATCACCGAAGCATCGCAGATGCGCAGCCGCGGTACGCCGCGAACGCGCAAGCCGGGATCGACCACCGCGTCGTCGTCCGAGCCCATGCGGCAGGTGCCGACCGGGTGGTAGATGCTCTTGGCGTAGCGCCGCGCATGTTCGGCCATGTCCTCGTCCGTGCTCATCAGCGGTTCGTCCAGGGGCGATATCTCGGCGGCGCCGAGTTGCTTGAGTGACGGCTGAGCGCTGATCGTGCGCGCGACTTTGATGCCGCGGGCAAAGGCGGCAAGGTCCTCGGGCGCCGACAAAAACTTCGGATCGAACAGGATCGGGTCCTGCGGGTTGGTCGAGCGCAAGCGAACCGTGCCGCGCGATTTCGGATCGAGAATCGCCGGATTGATGCTGAGCCCATGACCGGGAGGACCTTCGCGTGGCGGATCGCCGAGCAGTTGCGGGATGAAATGGATCTGGATGTCCGAGCGGCCTGAGCCGGTGGTGTCGATGAATCCGCCGGCTTCAACCACGTTCGAAGTTAGAAGCCCGCTACGGAACAGTTTGTATTGCAGATAATGGCGCGCGGCTTTGAGGCCTCTGTCTTGGCCCAAGAGACTGATCCGATCCTTGATCCGCACATAGAACGGTACATCCAGATGGTCCTGGAAATTGGTGCCGACACCCGGCAGGTCGCGCGCCACCGGGATGGCCAACGCTGCCAGGTCCTGGGCGGGGCCGATGCCCGATAGAAGGAGAACCTTCGGCGTCGCCAAGGCGCCGGCCGCCAAAATCACCTCCTCGCGGGCGCGCGCTTCTCCGGATGCTCCGCTTTTGTCAGTGAACGTCACGCCGACGGCTGCGCCGTTCTCGGTGATCAGCTTGCCGACGGTGGCATCGGTGATGACCCTAAGGTGCTTGTTGCCTCGAACCGCGCGCAAATAAGTTTGCGCGGTCGAGCCGCGCCGGGCGTCGCGCTGCGTGACCTGATAAAAGCCGACGCCCTGCTGGGTCGCGCCGTTGAAGTCGTCGTTATAGGGGTAACCAGCCTCTTGCGCCGCGCGCAGGCCCGCCAGACTGAGCGGATGGTGGTAGCGCAGGTCCGAAACCGGCAACGGCCCCTCGGTGCCGTGCAGAGGTCCGGCCAAGCGCTGGTTCGATTCGGCGCGTTTGAATACCGGCAGAACATCATCCCAGCCCCAGCCGGGATTACCCATGTCGCGCCACTCGTCATAGTCGGCCGCGGCGCCGCGGATGTAGATCATGGCGTTGACCGATGAGCCGCCGCCCAGCGTTCGCCCCTGCGGCACCGCGATCGGGCGGCCGCCGGCTGCGGCCTGCGGCTCGGACAGGTAAAATTGCACGCGCTCGGTGGTAAACAGCCGGACGAATCCGCCGGGCATGTGGACGAACTGACTGTCGTCGTTCGGGCCGGCTTCGATCATCAGCACGCTCTTGCCGGCCTTCACCAGGCGGTGCGTTACCGTGCAGCCTGCCGATCCGCCCCCGACAACGATGTAATCGAAAATGTCCATGACCCGGTCGCTCTCCGCGCGTTTCTTATTTTGAATGCATTCATATACACGCGGCCGAACAAACCGTGTCAATCGGGGCCGACTTCAAACCGGAAGCAAGAGACGGTCATCAGGGGAAGTGGCCTTGCGGCGAACGGATCGCACGCGTTCGCCGCGCTCGATAAAGCTCGTCGCCTAAAGCATCGGAATGGATTTGACCCAGATCAATGCCGATTGCCTGCAGGCGAACATGCTTATTTCTGGGAAAAAATTTGCGGCCCAAATTCGATTTGGGCAGGGTGGGAGGATGTTTCATGCCCAAGATCATCGTTCTTGGTGCCGGCATTGGCGGCATTTCTGCGGCCTATGAGCTTCGGGAAACCCTCGGCACGGCCGCCGAAATTCTGGTGGTGTCGGACTCGGAATACTTCCATTTCGTTCCTTCGAATCCATGGGTGGCGCTCAAATGGCGTCGCGCTGAGGACATCACTGTTCATCTTCCGGAGGTGCTGAAGCGCCTCGGAATCGATTTCGATGCGACCGGTGCCAAGCGCGTCAAACCGCAAACAAGCCGGATCGAACTCAACGATGGGCGCGAGGTTTCCTACGATTATCTGGTGATTGCCACCGGCCCGGCGCTGGCTTTCGACGAGATTGAGGGGCTTGGACCGGAGGCGAATACCATCTCGATCTGTCACGTCGACCACGCCGCGGCTTCGGCCGAGCGTTGGGAACAGTTTTGCCGCGATCCCGGACCACTGGTGATCGGAGCGGTTCAGGGTGCGTCATGTTTTGGCCCGGCCTATGAGTTCGCGCTTCAGGTCAATACCGATCTGCGCCGGCGCCAGATTCGCAATCGGGTGCCGATCACCTTTGTCACCTCCGAACCCTATATCGGCCATCTCGGGCTCGGCGGCGTTGGCGATACCAAGGGCATTCTCGAATCGATGTTCCGCGACCGCGACGTCAAATGGATCACGAATGCGAAGGTTGATCGCATCACTGCGGAGGCGGTCGAACTGACCGAGGTCGGTGAGGACGGGACGGCGAAGCGTCCGCACAAGCTGGCCTCGAAACTCAGCATGTTCATTCCGGCATTCCGCGGCGTAAGCGCGATGATGGGTGAAGACGGCAAGGGAATCCCCGGCCTCGCCAATCCGCGAGGTTTCATCCTGACCGACAAGTATCAGCGCAATCCGACCTTCAAGAATGTATTTGCGGTCGGGGTCTGCATTGCCATCCCGCCATTCGAGCAGACGCCGGTGCCCGTCGGCGTACCCAAGACGGGGTACATGATTGAATTGATGGTCGGGGCGGTTGCCGAGAATATTCGCGACGTCCTGGCCGGCCAGGAGCCACAGCGCGAGCCAACATGGAACGCGGTATGCCTGGCCGATTTCGGCGATAACGGCGTTGCTTTCGTAGCGCTGCCGCAGATTCCGCCGCGCAATTACAACTGGGCGGCCAAGGGGTACTGGGTTCACGTCGCCAAGGTCGCGTTCGAGAAGTATTTCCTGCGCAAGGTTCGCCGCGGCTCGGCCGAACCAGCCTTCGAACGTTTCATCATGTCCGCCATCGGGATCAACAAGCTGCGCGAGAATGTGCCGCCGGTTGCGGCAGAGTGATCGCGCGCAAGAGGAGATCGCCTGCAATGTCCTATTACTTCGCCAAGACAGTGCCGTTGGGCTTCGAAGAAGCCGTGCGGCACACCACGGAAGTGCTCAAGCAGCAAGGCTTCGGAATCATCAGCGAGATTGACGTCAAGCAGACCTTGAAGTCCAAAATCGGAGTCGATTTTCGCAATTACCGCATTCTCGGCGCCTGCAATCCGAAGCTGGCGCACGAGGCGCTCCAACTTGAGGACAAGATCGGGACGATGCTGCCGTGCAACGTCGTGGTCCAAGAGATCGGCAACAATCGAACGGAAATTTCCGCCATCGATCCGGTTGCTTCAATGGCGGCCGTCGACAATCCGCGTCTCAAAGAGGCGGCGCGACACGTGCAGACCCTGCTGCAAAAGGCCGTTGAGGCTTTATAGGAAATAAGCGGTCGGGTCAGAATATCGCGCAGATTTTCCTGACGTAATCGCGCGCGTCATGGCGGGGCTTCTCCGACCGCCTCGCTTACAATGGCGGTCGAGCCGGATAGTCCAGCTGTTTCCTCGCCGCGGCCTCGATCTGGGCCATGGCAGCGAGTGCAATGTGGTCGCGCCACGGCCGGGCGATCACCTGAACGGCAATCGGCAAGCCGGCACTGCCTCTCTCGGTTTCGCGGGCAACTCGATCGACGAGATCACGGCTGGCCGGACGGTCGCTTTCTTCGCCCGGTCGCACGCGCGTCACCGGGACGATTCCGGCGGGAAAGCCGCTGACATTGGCCAGCGGTGCGTAAGCGCCCGGTAACGGCATCATTTCGGTTGCGCCATGCCGGACTGCCGGCACCGCATAGGCGGGGCAAAGGATGAGATCGATGGGACCGCCGTCGGCGGCTTCGAGCGACCGTAGAAGCTCGTGGCGGAAATTCGCCATCGCTTCGACTGTCTGCCAGTAATCGTCGGCGCTGCCTGAAGCAAAGCGCCGCATCGTGAGCGCAGAGCGGTGCTGGCCGAGGGCATCGAGTGCGGCGCCGGCGATGCGGCGGAGCCAGGGCGGCATTCCCGCCGTCAAGAGCAGCGGACGGATGCGCCGGTCAACACGATTGCCGCGCAGCAGCCGGCGAAAGGCTTTCGCGCGATCAGCGGAGAGGCAGGCGAAGAAAAGATCGTTGACGCGGCGCAACGACGGTCTCTGCCAGGGGACCGGCTTGGCGCCGGCCGCGATCAGGAACTGGGCGGCTTCGTCAACAGCTCGCCGGGCCGCCGGCGCAACCGGAAACTCGCCGTCGTCGGTAAACGTCGCAAAGCGCACGCGGCTGACGTCGACGGCGGCCGGATCGCCCAGTTCCGGGCCGGGGTTGACAAATGGGTCGCGGGCGCGGTCGAGCACGCGCAAGGCCAAAGCCAGATCTTCCACATGCCTGGCCATGGGGCCGGCCTGACTGATGATTTCTTGCTGACCAACCGGCAAACCATGGGCGCAGTGATCGGGCGTTCGGCCCGCGGTCGGCCGGATCGACGTGATCCCGCAAAACGCTGCCGGAATGCGCAGCGATCCGCCAATGTCGTTGCCAAGCCCGAGCGGCGAAGCGCCGGCGGCGATGACGGCGGCTTCGCCGCCGCTTGAGCCGCCGCAGGATCGATCCAAATCCCACGGGTTGTTGGTCCGACCGTAGAGGGGGTTATCGGTCTCCGTGAAAATCATGAGCTGCGGCAGGTTGGTCTTGGCAATCGGCACCGCGCCGGCGGCGCGCAGCGCCGCCACATAGGGATCGTCGTTGGTCTCGATGACGTCGCGGCGGGAAGACAGGCCGAATGTCGATGCCGTGCCGGCCAGATCGAAACATTCCTTGATCGTCATCGGCAGGCCGGCCAGCGGCCCTAGTTTCTCGCCACGCGACCGCGCTCGGTCGATGTCCGCGGCGCTCTTGCGCGCGCTTTCGGACAGGTCGACGGCAACGGCGTTCAGCTTGGCATTGACGGTATCGAGCCGCGCCAGAAAGTACTCAACAGCTTCGGCGGATGACAGATCGCCGGCACTAATAAGACCGACGATTTCGCGCGCGGACAGGTCCCGCAATTCCTTCGTGCGCGGCGCGATTGGTGCGACAGAGCTATCACTGAATGTCATGATGCGAAGTCCCCGAGGCTGCCCATGGCGTGGCGACCTTGGCAAGGTCCATCCATTCGCTCGGGTTTGTCAATTTGCGACCGCGCGCGCCTGTTGCCGTACGGCTTGGCTTTCGGCACTTTTCCCTGTCGACGGTCGCTCTAAACGCCGAGATGGCGGTGCAGCACGTCCGGGCGTTTGCGCACGGCTTGTGCCGTCAAGCTATCCACAATGTGGCCGTTGTTGAGAACGTAGACGCGGTCGGCAAGCGTCATCGCGGCCGAGATGTTTTGTTCCACGACCAGAATCGTCTGGCCCGACTCCGCCAGCGCGCGACACGTGGCCAGAAGATCGCGCACGATGATCGGCGCGAGACCTTCGAATGGCTCGTCGAGCAGCAGGATTTTCGGTTCGCGGACGAGCGCGCGCGCGATCGCCAGCATCTGCTGCTCGCCGCCGGACAGATCAGTGCCGTGGCTCGTGCGCCGCTCCTTGAGCCGCGGGAACATCGCGTAGACCCGATCAAGCGGCCACCGGTTCGGCGCGGTCAGTCCGGCGAGGATGAGGTTTTCCTCGACGTTGAGGCTGCCGAAAATCCGGCGGTCTTCGTGAACGAGCTGCATGCCGGCCCGGGCGATGGCGTGGCTCGTTTTTCCCGCGATCTCGATGCCGTCGAATTGGACGGAGCCGGCGCGCGGCGCGACGACGCCCATTAGGCTTTTGAGGGTGGTGCTTTTGCCGGCACCGTTGCGACCGAGCAACGCGACCACTTCGTTGCGTTCGACCTGGAGCGCGACGTCGAAGAGGATGTGGGAGTCCCCGTAATAGGTATTTAGGCCGCTGACCTCGAGCAGGCTCATGCCTCAACCACTCCGCCGAGATAGGCTTCCTGCACCGCCGTATTGCCCTTTATCTCTTGCGGCGTGCCCTCAACCAATACGCGGCCTTCCTGCAATACGGTGACGCGCTCGACGAGTTCGAACAGCGAGTCCATGTCGTGGTCGATGATGATCATGGTGCGGCCCTCGCTGATCGATTTGATCAGCTTGACCATTTCCGATCGTTCAAGCGGACTCATGCCGGCGAGCGGTTCGTCGAGCAAGAGCAGGCTGGGCGAACTCGCCAGCGCAAGTCCGACCTCGACGCGCCGCTTCTCGCCGTAGGCGAGGGCCGACACCGGCTTGCCGGCGCACGCGGTGAGGTCGACAAGCGCGAGTGTGTGAGCCACTTGTTCGTCCAAGCCCCGAATTTTCAGCGCTTCCCGCAGCATGTCGAGCCGAAATTTTCCGCGCAGCGCCGCCAACGCCGATATCGTCAGGTTCTCGCGCACGGTAAGCCGGCTGAAAAGCTGGTTGACCTGATAGCTCTTGGTCAGCCCAAGCTGGCAGACGTCGGTCACGCTCATCCCGGTGATATCGCGGCCCTCGAAGACAATCTTGCCGGAGGTCGGCGGCACCTCGCAGGTCAGCATCTTGAAGAAAGTGGTCTTGCCGGCGCCGTTGGGGCCGATCACGCCGCGCCGCTCACCGTGCGGTACTTCAAAATTGATGTCGCTGTTGGCGAGCAGGCCGCCATAACGTTTGCTCAAACCGATGGCCTGCAGGATCGGACCGGCGGTGCCGCTCCGCGGGCCGCGCGCTAAGATTGCCGCTGCCGGCGCGGTCATCGGCGCATCAAATGCGGCCTTTGGGTTGTTTGCCGCGGCCGCACTCAGAGCCGCGGGCTTCATTTCGATTTGCAACCCCCGTTGGCTGACGAGTTCGTAGACGTCCTTGATGGCGCCGATCAGCCCCCGGCGCAGGAAGCAGATGAGCAGAACAAAGACGACGCCCAACACCAGCTTCCAGGTGGCGCCAAAATGCAGGGTCGTCTGGAGGAAGTCGCTCAGATAGAGCCAGACGGCGGCGCCCAGCAGCGGCCCGAACAGCGTCCCGGCGCCGCCGATCGCGGTCTGTATGACGAGTTGACCCGAGGTATCGAAGGTAAAGGCGTCCGGCGGCATGAAGCCCTGCATTATGCCCAGCAATCCGCCGGCAAAGCCGGCATAGGCCGCGGCAATGACGAAGGCGGTGAGTTTGTAGCCGTGGATGTTGTGGCCGACGGCGGCGGCGCGGAGCGGATTGTCGCGGATGGCACTTAGGATGACGCCAACCGGTGAGCGTATGATGCGCAGCGCGATTACGATGCCGACGAAATACCAGAACGCGAAGAACGCGTAGAGCGACCAATCGGTGCTGAAGTGAATGGTTGTGAATCCGAGCGGGAGCGTCGGCGTCGGCACGCCGGGCAGGCCGTTCTCGCCGCCGGTATAATCAGAAAGCGGATTGAACTCGACGAAATAGAAGACTTCGGCAATCGCGACCGTGATCATCGCGAAATAGATGCCGGTGCGCCGCAGCGCGATCAGCCCGACCAGGTAGCCGACAATCGCCGCCGCGATCATGCCGATGATCACCGAGGCAACGACATACGGAAAGCCGACGATCGTGAGCAGATAGGCGGCGACCATGCCACCGGTGCCGTAGAACGCCGATTGGCCGAACGACAACAAGCCGGTATAGCCGAACAGGATGTCGAAGCCGACGCCGAAAAGGCCCCACACGATGATGCGGCTCATGGTCGTCGGCGCAAAGCCGAGATAGGGTAGGATGAACGGCGCGGCGATCAAGCCGATCGCCGTCAACGCCTCGATCACAAAGGGACTTCGACTGCGCATCAAGCGATCGCGCTCATTCGCGCCCGGCTGTGCCGAGAAGGCCGTACGGACGTAGCACCAGCACCAGTGTCATCGCCACGAAGAGCATGACATAGGAATAGCCGGGATTGAACATCGACGTTACGCTGATGATTTCGCCCGCAATGAAGCCGCCCAGCACAGCCCCTGGGAACGATCCGACGCCGCCGATGACGACGACCACAAAGGTCTGCACCAAAATCGCTTCGCCTACGTCCGGCGCGATCGAGACCACCGGGACGTTGACGACGCCGGCGAAGCCCGCCGCCATCGCGCCGATGCCGAACACCAGCATAAAGACTTTGTACACGTCGATACCGAGCGAATCGACCATCACCGAATCCTCGATGCCGGCGCGCACGATCATGCCGATGCGGGTGCGATAGAGCACGATGTAGAGCGCGATCAGCGCCACCGCGACAATGCCGAGCAGCGCCAGCCGGTAGGTCGGATAGAGCATGAACCCGATCGAGGTGATCCCGATCAACGGGGGCGGCGCCGGTATCGCCTTCGACAGGCTGCCGAAGAAAAAGCGTACGGTCTCCACGAACACAATGCCGAGACCGAAGGTGACCAGGAGTTGGTCCTCGGGCGGGCGGGAATAGAAGTGGCGGATGACTACTCGCTCCATCACGACCCCGACCAGCATGACGAACACGGAGCCGGCGATTACCGCGACGATGAAAGAATCCGTATAGGTATAGGCGACCCAGCCGGCATAGCCGCCCAGCATGAACATGGCGCCGTGTGCGAGATTGAGCACGCCCAGCGTGCCGTAGATGATCGTCAGGCCCGAAGAGATCAGCGCCAGAAGCGCGCCGAGTACTACGCCGTTGAACACCTGCGAGATAAAATTGGCCCAGTTGATCACGCTGTCGTCCGCAAGCTGTTGCGCTGCCTTTTCACGGTCCCACCGCCGTCCTCGCGGCTCTTCATGCAGGCGTCCTACGCGGGGTTATGAGAGTCAAGTGGCCGGGCCGCAACAAGCGAAGACGCCGCTTCGCGCATTGGACCCGGCCGATACTCGATGACAGGCATTCTCCGCATCGTCGACGCGGAGAGGTGTTTCATGGCCGTCAGGCGTAGTCGCCGAGATGACAGCCGAACGCGTCAGGCTTTTGCATCAGAGGCTCGCCCGGAACGACTTCAAGGATCTCCCAGTAGTCCTCTTTGTTCTTCATGGCCTTCGGCGCCTTGCCACGGACGATGACGACGGGACGGACCAATTGATGATCCTCGGGTCGGAAATGCACGTTGCCCACCATGGACGGGAAGGTTTCGCCCTTCTCGTACTGCTTGATGACCGACGGCGGGTAGAAGGTGCCGGCCTCGGACACCATGCGCGCCCAGATGGCGAACTGCATGTAGGCGTTCTCGGCGCCCCATTCGGGCCGATAGTCGTACTTCTTGTTGAAGGCCTCGACGAACATTTTGGCCAGCGGGTACTTGTCCTCCAGCGTCCACCAGAAGTCGGTGGCGGCGAAGACGCCTTCGGTAAGCTCCGGGCCGACTTCCTTGGCGAGGAAGGGGATCTGATAGGGGATCACCATCTTCATCTTCGGCGTGAGGCCGAACTGTTTGGCCTGCTGGACCGACAGCACGGCGTCGCGGCCCCAGTTCACGTTGACGATGAACTCGGCGCCGGAATTGGCGATATTGGTGAGATATTGGCTGAAATCCTGGGTACCGAGCGGAGAGACCTGGTTGGTCACCATGGTCCAGCCGCCGTTCGCGCTCAGATAATCGTTCACCGACTTGGTCACGGTATGACCGTAGGTGTAGTCCGGCGTCATGAACGCCGCCTTCTTGTTCTTGCCGAAATTCTTCACCAGCACGGGGCCGATCGCATTGGCGGCGGTCTCGCCGTAGAAGCACTGGCGGAAGCTGTAACGCACGCAGTCCTTGCCGGTCGTGTCGTTGGAACCGGAAATAGCCACCAGATAGAGCACTTTCTCACGCTCGGCGAACTTGTTGAGCGCTACCGCGACCGCCGATGAGGTCGAACCGGTCATTGCGACGATCTTGTCGTCGTTGATGAAAGTCTGCTGCTCCTGCACCGCGTTGTTCGGCTTGGCGCCGGAGTCGGCGACGACCAACTTCACCTCCTTGCCGAGTACCCCCTTGGTAATCTTCGGCGCGATCTTCTTGATCAGTTCATGGCCCTCGTTGATGTGCTCGACGGCAAGCTGCATGCCCTTGAGTTCGTCTTCGCCCTGCACCGCATAGGCGCCGGTGCGCGGCACGGTAGCGCCGATGGTAACGGACGAGCCGGCTGAGCCGGCCGGCCAAGTCCCGAGCGGCGGCTGATCGTCGGCAAAGGCGCCTTGCACCAATCCGAACGGCGCCGGAACGCCCACCGACAGGGCGCCGAGGCCGGCGCCGGTTGCGACCGCTTGACGCAGGAGGCGGCGCCGCGAAACGAAGTTGGCAAATGACTTTTCAGGGGTGGTCATTGGAGCGCTCCCAATCTTTGTTAATTTTCGGACTTTCCGCCGCGCAGTGTGACCGCCTTTAGTAGGGCTAGCTTTAATTGCCGTTATTGATCCAAATTACGAAAATGAACGAACTTTCCGTCAGGCGGATCGCCGCGACCGCGCCGCCCCAGAAAGCGGATGCTTGGCGCGGTGATCCTTTTGTCGCGCGGCTGCGAAATTTTGCCGACCTTACCGCGCAGGACATCGACAGCCTGCGCGGCGTGATTGAGACCGAGCTTACGGTCAGGAAGCGGCGCGATCTCGTGCTCGACGGCTACGAGTTCTCCAAGCTGTGTTTTGTGAAGGAGGGCTTTGCCGCCCGCTATAAGCTGCTGCGCAACGGCAAACGCCAGATCGTGAACTTCGTCCTGCCGGGCGACATCGTCGGGCTGCCCGGCAGTTTTCTCGACCGCGCCGCCAATTCGGTCATTGCCGTCAGCGACATGACGCTGCAAATCTGTTCACTCGAAGCATACGTCGCGCTCTGCTATCGGCGTCCGAAATTCGGTCTGCTGCTGAGTTGGCTCGCGGCCCAGGAAGCGGCCTACTACGCCGAGCATATCATCGACGTCGGGCGCCGCACGCCGATCGAACGCCTCGCGCATCTTCTGCTCGAAATGCATTTTCGGCTCGCCATGGTCGGATGCGCAGCCGGTGCCGCCTTCACCCTGCCGTTCACTCAGGAAATGATGAGCGATGCGCTCGGCTTAAGCGTGCCGCACCTCAATCGCATGCTGACGAAACTCCGCAGCGAAGGTCTGATAGCTGTGAACGAGCGGCGCGTGGAACTTATCGACCTAAAAGCGGTCCAGCAGCTGGCTCAGTTCCAGCCCACGCACCCGGCGCGGATTCCGCTTGCGTCCTAGCGCAGCCGTTATTGTTTGCTCGCGGCTTGCGGTTTGCCCGCGCCGGGACCGTGCTGCCTGCGCAGCTCGGTCTTGAGCACCTTGCCGTAATTGTTTTTGGGCAGGGTCTCGAGGAAGACATAGAAGCGCGGGCGCTTGAACCGCGCGATTGCGGACAGGCACAGCGCGTCAAGCTCTTCGGCGGATACGGCCGGCTCGGTGCGCGCCACCACGCAAGCGATCACTTCTTCGCCCCAATCGGGATGCGGACGACCGATGACCGAAACCTCGAGCACGCCGGGATGCCGCAGCAGGACTTCCTCGACCTCGCGCGGGTAGATGTTGCTGCCGCCGCTGATGATCAGATCCTTGGAGCGGTCCTTCAGCGTGAGGAAACCTTCGTCGTCGAACGCGCCCATATCACCGGTATGCAGCCAGCCGCCGCGTAGGGTTTCAGCGCTCGCTTCCGGATTCCGCCAATAGCCCTTCATCACCACATCGCCGCGCACCAGGATTTCGCCGACTTCGCCGGCAGCCAGATCGCGGTCGTCGGGGTCGGCAACGCGCACTTCGACGTTGATCCGGGGTAACCCGACGGAGCCCATGATCTCGCGCCAGCGCGGCCGCGAGCGGTCGGCGTGGATTGCCTTCGACAGCGCGGTGATGGTCATCGGCACTTCGCCCTGACCGTAGATTTGCGCGAATTTCGGCCCCAGCAAATCCATTGCGCGCAACAGCGTTTCGAAGTGCATCGGGGCGCCGCCATAAATGATGGTGCGCAAGCCGCGATGATCGGCGGCGGCGAAACCGGCGTGGTTGATGAGACGGCTCACCATCGTCGGAGCGGCGAAGAAGCTGACATTGCCGTGGGCCGCAAGCAGCATCGCAATCTCGTCCGGATCGAAGCCGGCACTTTCGGGCACGACGGTGCTGGCTCCGATAGCGACGAAGGGCAATCCATAACAGCCGGAGCCGTGCGACATCGGCGCGGCATGTAGCACGCAATCGCCGGCACCGACCGGCTCGATTTCCGCGAAATAGGCGAGCGTCTGCGCCATCAGGATGCCGTGCGTGAGCATCGCACCTTTGGGACGGCCGGTGGTGCCGCTGGTATAGAACAGCCAGGCGAGATCGTCGGGCCGGCGCGGCGCCACGTCGATGCCGTCGCCCTGATAAAGCCGCCGCCATTCGGCGCTCTCGGTCGCGATGGTGCGGCCATGCGGCGCGACATCGTCGGCGCGGTCGGGACTGGCGAGGATCAGCGAGGCTTCCGACTGTCCGACAATGTAACCGAACTCCTCGCTATGGAGCTTGGCGTTCATCGGCACCGCGACCAGCCCGGCATGCCAGATCGCAAACAGCGCCTCGATGAATTCCGGCCGGTTGGTCATCGCGATGGCGACCCGGTCGTCCGGGCGGCACAATGCGCGCAGATTGCCGGCCAGCGCGCGCGAGCGTGCCGCCCATTGCCGATAGTTGGAGTAACTGGCGCCGCCAAACGCAATCGCCGGCCGGTCGGGTGCGGCGCGCCCCCATTTTTCGACCCAGCCCGCGAGATTCATCGCGCGTGCCGACGCTGCCAACGATCAGGGCGCGGCTTTGGCGTCAATGAGCACCGCCGCGAGCAGGCAAGGCTTGCCGCTGCGGTTGACCCACGCATGATTGGTGCCGCGCTGGACGATGCAGTCACCGGCATGCAGCTCGACCTCGCCCTCTTCCATCAGCATATGCATCGAGCCCGAGATTACCACCAGATAATCGATCGAGTTGGTTTTGTGCATGGTCGGGTGCTTGGCGGAATCCGCCGCGCTCGGCTTATGGGTCGAGCCGAGATGGCCGAAAGCGGCGCCGGGGTCGATCTTGCTACTGGCGCTCTCGGGGGGGATTTCCACGACGCGGAAGATGGTGCCCGATGGCGTTGGATCGTGACGCATCGGCCGCAGCGAACGGTCTTTCGAGCCGTCGTTGCTTACCGGCATTTCATCGGTGACCCAGAGTTCGGTGACACCGAGACCCGGCCAGCCTTTGATTTCCGTGGCGTTGGGTGCGTGGTCGCTGATCATAACGATCGCCTTGCCGGCGGCATTGTGGCCGGTGACGAAGCGGCGGATCTTCTGCAGCATGTTTCCCTCCGGAGTTTCTGATTCAGCCGAGCACGATGCGATTGCGCAGCACGCCGATTTTCTCGACCTCGAGCTCGATGACGTCGCCCGGCTCGAGATAGCGCCCGATTTCGAGGCCGGAGCCGTTGCCGACCGTCCCCGAGCAAAACAGTTCGCCGGCATGCACGGTCTCGTCGCGCGCGACGAAGGCGATGCAATCCTCGTATTTCCAGTGCATCTCGCGCGAATTGCCGCGGCCGCGCTCTTCGCCATTGACGCGCACGATCATGTCCAGCGCGTAGGGGTCGGGGATTTCGTCCGCAGTGACGATGCAGGGGCCGAGCGGATTCGAGTTGTCGAAATCCTTGCCCTTGCCCGGCCCGAGGCTGGAGAGCATTTCCTGGCTCTGTTCGTCGCGGGCCGAAAGATCGTTGAAGATGGTGTAACCGAAGATGTGCGCGCGGGCCTTGTCTTTCGGGATGTCGCGGCCCGGCGTGCCGACGACGCAGGCAAATTCCAGCTCGTAATCGATCGTCGTTGAATAGGCCGGCCAGACAACGACCTGGTCGGTACCGCAGACGGCAAACCGGCTCGGCTTGTAAAAGCTCGGCCGCTCGTACCAGATCTTCGGCACCGCATAGACGCCCTGCTGCTCCATCTCGCGCAACGCTTTTTGCGGATCGGGAGCGGCCGCCGCGCGCACCTGGCGCAATCGGCCGAAAGCCTGAATGAGATGCTTCTCGAAGCAGAGAAAATCGCGCATCTGCGCCGGCACCGGCAGCGGCGCCAACAGCCTGACTGAAGCGGTGTCGATCACGCCGCGGCCGCTGCGGCGCGTGTCCGCGATGATTTCGCGGGCGCGGTCAAGGCCGGCCTGGCCCGCTTCGATGAGCGCCTGCATGCTGCGGAAAGCGGGATCGCCGTCGCCGCTCTGCGCCGCGACGAAATCGACAATGTGCCGGTCGCCGTCGTCCAGTGCGCCGACGCGTTGCATGCCGGAGGCCGCG
This sequence comes from uncultured Alphaproteobacteria bacterium, assembly GCA_963709825.1. Classification (GTDB taxonomy): domain Bacteria; phylum Pseudomonadota; class Alphaproteobacteria; order Rhizobiales; family Xanthobacteraceae; genus BOG-931. Next base: position 314,020 of record CAVPXZ010000021.1, on the reverse strand, counting down.
AACGTGACGAGCCTCATCTTTCCTCCCCGCCAAAGGTCGCGGCTGGCCGCAATCTTGGTCATCCATATTATTATATTTCATTGAATGTTTAAATTCGGATAGAGTCAACATTCAACCGGTTTAGTCCCCGCGCTCACGATGACAATGAAAAACGCCTTGTCCCGGAAGACCGCGCGCGCCGCGCCGTCAAACATGAAGCCGGCGCCGCGCGGGGGGCGCAGCATCGCCCGGCGCGGCGATACGACGCGGCTCGCGATCCTCGATGCCGCCGAGCGCTGTTTCGGCGAAAGCGGTTTCGACGGTGTGTCGCTGCGCACGATCACCGCACTCGCCGGCGTCGACCTTGCGCTGGTCAACTATCACTTCGGCACCAAGGATAACCTCTTGCGCGAGGTGATCGCGCGCCGGGCACGCATCGTTCACGACGACCGGGTGCGCGCGCTCGAGGTGGCGCGGCACGAAGCCGGCACCCGCTCACCCTCGATCGAGGCGATCGTGACCGCCTTTCTCGCGCCGCTGTTGCGCCGTTTGAGCAGCGGCGATCCAGGCTGGCGGCATTATGGCAGTCTTGCCTCGCAGCTTGACGTATTGCCGAAATTCACCGGCTTGACCAGCGACGTGCTCGACCCCACCGCGCTGCATTTCATCAATGCGCTGCGGCTTGCCTTGCCCAAAACGCCGCCGCAATCGATCTATTGGGGCTACATGTTCCTGATCGGATCGATGGTCCAGGTAATGTCGGCGACCGGCCGCATCGAGCGGCTGTCGCGTGGGCTGTGCCGGTCTGACGATATTGAAGGCGCGTTGCGCGAATTGGTTCCTTTTGTCAGCGCCGGGCTGCGCGCTTTGGGGCCCGACCGCAAATAAGCACCGTACCGACGCCGGTCGCACCAGTGCGAAGCGCCGTGGCAGTCGCGCATCCCCTCGGGTAAATTGCTCAAGGTGCAACTCAGCCTGAGCTTGGAGGACGGCCATGAAACGCTCGGCCTTATTCGCCCTGACCCGGTTCGCTGCGGCCGGCGGTTTAATTGTCGCAATAACAATGGGACCCCGTGCCATGAGCAAAGAGCCGCGTTTTCCGCAGCTGACGATGGATCAGCTCACCGACAAGCAAAAACCGCTCGCCGAGCAGATCATGAAGGTTTCGAGCGTCGGCCTCGGCGGCCCCTACAATCCGCTGCTGCGCAGCCCGGTGCTGGGGCAAAGAATGTTCGACCTCCTGCACTATCTGCGCTGGGAAACCTCGGTGCCTTTGAAGCTCAACGAATTCGCGATCCTGATCATTGGGCGGCAGTGGCGCTCGCAGGTGGAGTGGCTCGCGCATGCCCCGCTTGCCATCAAGGCCGGCCTGTCGCCGGACGTCGTCGCCGAGCTCAAGGTCAACAAACGGCCGTCAAACATGTCGCCGGAAGAGGCGGCGGTGTACGACTTCGTCACCGAGCTGACGACGAAGCATCTTGTCTCTGACGAGACCTTCGGCCGCGCCAAGAAACTTCTCGGCGAACAGCAGGTGGTCGATCTGACCGCGGTCGCCGGCACCTACATCGCGGTCGCGATGCAGTTGGCGATGGCCGAGCAGAGCGTGCCGCCCGGCAAGGAGGAGCCCTTTAAACCGGGCGAGCCGTAAAGGCTCAAGCGATCGAGATCACGATCTTGCCGAAGTGCTGATTGGCGCGCATGAGCGCGAGCGCCTCGGCGAGATCGTCCAGCGGGTAGGTTTTGTAAATCGGCAGCGACAGCTTGCCGGCTTCGACCGCCGGCCAAAGGTCCGCGCGCATCAGGCGATTGATCTCGCGGATTTCATCGAGCGAGCGGGTGCGGAAGGTCACGCCGATATAGTCGATACGCTTGAGCGCGTGGACGTCGAAGTTGAATTCGCCTTTGTTGCCGCCGAGGCGGCCGACGTTGACGATACGGCCGAGCACCGCCGCCGCCTCGAGATTCTGATTGGCGCCGCCGCCCGATATCATGTCCACGATCACATCGACGCCCTTGCCGCCGGTTGCCTTCTTGACCTCGTCGGGCCATTTCGGGTCGCTTGAATCGAGCGCGAGATCGCAGCCGAAATCGCTAAGCCGCGCCCGCCGCTCTGGATTGGTCGAAGTACCGATCACCGGCGATGCGCCCATCAGCTTGCCGATCTGCATGCCCATAAGGCCGACGCCCGAGCTGGCGCCCTGCATCAGCAGCGTTTCGCCGCGCCTCATACGCCCGGCGGTGATGATCGCATTGTGCATGGTCTGCAGCGCGACCGGCAGGCACGACGCCTGCTCGTAAGTCATGTTGTTGGCCGGTATCCGATGCACGCGGCCCGCATCGGTGAGGACATATTCCGCGTGTCCGCCAGCCGCCGAAGCGAGCACGCGGTCGCCGGGCTTGACGCCGGTCACGTCGCTGCCGACAGCCTCGACTTCACCGGCGCATTCAAGACCGAGCGGCGCGCCGCCGCCGCGCGAGGCGGCCAATAGATCGGCACGGTTGAGGCTCGATGCGCGCGCCCGGATCAAGACTTCGTTGGCCGCGGGCTTTGGCTTCGGCACGTCCCGCACCTCGGCCCCTTTCTCACCGGCGATTGCTGCTTTCATGGCAAGTCCTCCAATTTGGTAATGCGTGGACGTCCAAAGTTCAGCGCTTCGTCAAGCCGATCCCCACACCTCCCGCGCGGTCTCGACGACGAGTTTGAGCTTTGCGATTTCATCTTCCACGGTCATGGTATTGCCGCCGATGCCGCTGGAAAAACCGCATTGCGGTGACAGCGCGAGTTGTTCAAGCGGCGCGTAACGGCTCGCCTCGTCAATGCGACGCTTGAGGTCGTCCTTGGTTTCGAGCGCGGCGCTCTTGGTGGTGACGAGGCCGAGCACCGCGATCTTGCCTTTCGGCAAGAAGCGCAGCGGCGCGAAGCTGCCGGCGCGCGGCGAGTCGTATTCGAGGAAATAGCCGTCGACGGCGATCTCGTTGAAGAGCAGTTCCGCGATCGGATCGTAGCCGCCTTCGGCGACCCAGGCGCCGGCGAAATTGCCGCGGCACAGATGCATGCAGACAACCATGTCGACTGGCCGGCCGGCGATCGTGTCGTTGAGCAGCCGCGCGTAAGTTTTCGGCAGCGTCTCGGGATCTTCGCCGATATTGCGGACCTGCGCGCGCAGCTCGGGGTCGCACAAATAGGCGAGATTGACCTCATCGATCTGCAAATAGCGGCAGCCCGCTTGCGCGAGGTCATGGATCTCGTCGCGATAGACGCGCGCTAGGTCGGCGTAGAATTCCGCCATGTCCGGATAGGCCTTGACGTCGATGGCCTCGCGGCCGCCGCGGAAATGCATCGTGGTCGGCGACGGAATGGTGATCTTCGCCGCGCCGTGCGCGACCGATTTGAGGAACTTGAAATCGTCGACGAAAATGCCGCGCGGCCGGGCGAGCTTGCCGGTCACCTGCAGCGTCGGCGGCGAGTGGTCGCGAGCGCCGGCCGCCGAATGAAAGCGCACGGTGAGCTTTGCGGCGACCTTTTGAACGTTGCGGAATTTCAACAAAAAGTCGCGCTGCCAGAATGTCCGGTTGTATTCGCCGTCGGTGGCTAACTTAAATCCGATCTCCTCCTGCAGTCGCACCACCCCGCGGATCGCCTCATGCTGGATACGCGCGAGCTCTGCCGGCGCGATCTCAGCCTTTTCCTCCCGCTGCCGGGCGTCGATGAGCGCATCGGGCCGGATGAGGCTGCCGACATGGTCGGCGCGGAACGGCGGTACTGAGCGCGCGGACATGGATCATTTGCCTTTTTGGGCTGTTTCAACCGAGATGGCATCGGTCTTGGCATCGGTGTAAAGGGATAGCAACAGTCCCAAAGAGGCTTGGCATGGCAGCACACTTTGTTCCGCAGGCGCTGGGTTATGTCGGCGTTCGCGCCAGGGATTTGGGCGATTGGGCAAGCTATGGTTCGGGCCTTCTCGGCCTGCAGCGTATCGACAAATCGCGCTCCACGCTTGCGTTCCGCATGGACGACCGCAAGCAGCGCATCATCGTCGACGCCGACGGCGGCGAGGGGATCGGCTTTTTCGGCTGGGAAGTCGCCGATGCCACCGCCCTCGATGCGCTGGCGGCACAACTCGACAATGCGCAGATCAAAGTGGCGCACGGCGCGCGTGCGCTCGCCGACGAGCGACATGTGAAGGACCTGGTCGTGCTCAACGATCCGGTCGGCAACAGGCTAGAGCTTTTTCACGGCGCCGAAACGACCGCCGAGCCGTTCAAGCCGGGGCGCTCGATCTCCGGGTTCCGCACCGGCCCGCTCGGGCTTGGGCACATGGTTCTCAACGTCGATACGCCGGAGACGATCGAGCGCATGATGTCGTTCTATCGCGACACGCTCGGCTTCCGGCTGACGGATTATTATTCGCATCCGTTCACCGCCTACTTCCTTCACCTCAACCCGCGCCATCACAGTCTCGCCTTCGTTCAATCCGGCAAGAACGCAGTCCATCACGTCATGATGGAGCTGTTCAGCTTCGACGATGTCGGTCAGGGCTACGATCTGGCGCTGACCGAGGACCGCGTCGCGGTGACGCTGGGGCGCCACACCAGCGACTTCATAACTTCGTTCTACAGCTTCACGCCGTCAGGCTTCATGGTCGAGTACGGCTGGGGCGCGCGCTTGATCGACGTCGACACCTGGCAGGCCTACGAGCGCAAGGAAGGGCCCAGCATGTGGGGCCACGACCGCGACTGGCTGTCTCCAGAGGATCAGGCCAAGGCCCGGTCGCTGCGCCTGAACAATGCGGCGAACGGCTTTCGCCGCCCGGTGCAGGTGATTGAGGGCAATTACCAGGTCATGTCCGGCGTCTGTCCGTGGTGGGACGAGGTCAAGGCGCGAACCGCCGCGCAATGACGTGATAAGCGGGCGAAGTTCGGCAGCTGCGTTGCATACGAAGAACTTTTAGCGGCTGTCGCTGCGAGCGGTCCCTGGACCATGAGTGTTCGCCTTCTGGCATTGTCCGCAATCCTGCTTACACAAGCCGGCGACATACCCGCCAGCGCTCAAAGCGGAGCGCGGGCCAACGAAACCGTGTCGCTTCCGGTCGGCGGATCGAAAACCATCGTTTTCACCGAAAATCCATCGACCGGGTACAAGTGGCAGCTCGATACGAAGCGGAGCTCCATTCTCGCGACCGTTGGCGTGATGGATGCGGGCTATCAGCCTGGTCGGAGCGGTTTGATCAGGGCACCAGGCTCGCAACGCTGGCAGATTGAGGCCCGTGCACAGGGGACGGCGAGGATCGTGTTCGTCTATTCACGGCCTTGGGAGCATCAAGCGCCCGCCAGGAGCCAAACGGTGACAGTCAACGTAACGCGTCGTCAGTAGGTTCGGCCACACCGCGATCAGGTGAATTAACCAGGACAACCGTCATGAGCAAAGATCGTCTGGCCGCATTCAGCGACGGCGTCATTGCCATCCTGATCACCATCATGGTGCTGGAGCTCCACGTGCCGCACGGCGCCGACTGGGCCGCGCTCAAGGAGGTGGGCCCAAGTCTGCTGACCTACGTTTTGAGCTTTGTCTACCTGGCGATCTACTGGAACAACCATCATCATCTCCTGCACACCGTCGTGCGCGTCGATGGGCTCATTCTCTGGGCCAATTCGCATTTGTTGTTCTGGCTCTCGCTGATCCCGGCGGCGACGGCCTGGATGGGCCAAAATCTCGGCGCCTCGCTGCCGACTGCGATCTATGGCGGAGCGTTGCTCCTTCCCGCCATCGCTTATTACCTGCTGCAGCAAGCGATTGTGCGCAAGCAAGGCGCCCACTCGGTGCTGGCCAAAGCGATCGGCAGCGACATTAAAGGCAAGATATCGCCGGTCCTGTACATCGCCGGAATCGTGCTGGCTTTTGTCAATCCGTGGATTTCAATCGCACTGTACGCGCTGGTCGCCGTGATGTGGCTCGTGCCCGACCGCCGCATCGAGAATATCATCGCTCGCGAGTAGCCGGATGGCCCGTTCTGTTGTCAGGCCACGAGCTCGACGCGCCCGGAAGCAAGCTTGTAAACTCCGCCGACGACGCGGATCTTCTTGTCGTCGACGGCAGCCTTGAGGATCGGGCCGGCAGCCTTCAATTTCTCGACATTAAGCGCGACGTTGCGCCGGATCGCGTTGGCGAGCATGTCGCCGCTTTGGTCCTTCACGGCCTCAACCGCCGGCTTGATAGCGGTGACGAGCGCCTGCAGATGGCCGGGCAGCGTCGTGCCGTCCTTGACCGACTTTATGGTGGCGTCGACGGCGCCGCAGGCGTCGTGGCCGAGCACCATGATGAGCGGGGTATTGAGCACCGCGACGGCATATTCGAAGCTCGCCACGATGTCCTCGTTGGCGAAGTTGCCGGCGACGCGGCAGACGAAGACGTCGCCGCGCGCAACGTCGAAGCAATATTCCGGAGCGATCCGGGAATCGGCGCAACTGAGAACGCCGGCAAAGGGGTTCTGACCGGTAGTTAACGGCTCGCGCTCGTGCTTGAAATCGTGCCGTTTGCTGACGCCCTCGACGTAGCGGCCGTTGCCCCGCATCAGACGCTGGAGCGCGGCATCAGGCGAGAGCACATTCTCCGGCTTCGGCGGCGCCTTGGCCTTTGCGGCGAATGCGGGCGGCGCCAGCGCAAATCCGGCGGCGGTGATGGCGGCAAGCTTAAGAACACTGCGTCGCGCAACCAGACCACGGCCGGCCGCGGCATCAAGACAACGTTCGCACATGGGCGCCTCCTGCGCTCCGCCTCATGGCTGGCGGAGCGTAGCCATCATACCAGTACGTTGCTGAACTGCCACGGATCGTCGCGATCGATGGTTTCCGGAAATAAAACGCCGCGGCCGTCGACCGGTGTCCAATCGGTATAACGGCCGATCACCGGGCCCAGATAGGGCCGCTGGATTTCGAGGCAGCGCCGGAAATCCATCTCATCGGCTTCGACGATGCCGCGATCGGGATTTTCCAGCATCCAGATGATGCCCGCGAGCACAGCCGAGGTGACCTGCAGTCCGGTGGCGTTTTGATAGGGCGCAAGCTGCCGCGTTTCCTCGATCGAGAGCTGCGAGCCGTACCAATAGGCATTCCTGGCGTGCCCATAGAGCAGGACACCGAGTTCGTCGACGCCGTCGACGATGTCGAACTCGTCAAGGATCTTCCACTGCGCCTGCGGCTGCCAGGTCGCGCCCGCCATCTCGTGCAGGGACAGCACCGCGTCGTCGCACGGATGATACGCGTAATGGCAGGTCGGCCGGTAGAGGACCTCGCCGGCCTCGCGCAGCGTAAAATAGTCGGCGATCGAGATCGACTCGTTGTGGGTGATCATGAAGGCGTGCTGCGCCTGCGCGGTCGGCGTCCAGGAGCGTACACGGGTGCCGGCGCCCGGCTGGGTCAGATAGACAGCGGCGTCGCAGCCGAACTCGTGCCGGCACGCATTCGGCGGCATGCGCTTTTCGTGCGTGCCCCAGCCAAGCTCCGACGGCTGCATCCCTTCCGAGCAAAAACCCTCGACCGACCAGGTGTTGACGAACATGCCGCGGGGCTTGGGATCGCGGGCGCGCTGGGTGTCGCGTTCGGCGATGTGGATGCCCTTAACGCCGGCGCGCTGCATCAGCCGCGCCCACTCGTCGCGGGTCCTGGGCTCATCGAAGGTGAGGCCAGCCTCGGCGGCGACGTTGAGCAGCGCCTGTTTGACGAACCATGAAACCATCCCGGGATTGGCGCCGCAGCAGCTCACCGCAGTGACGCCGCCCGGCCGCCGCCGACGTAGCGCCAAGAGCCCTTCGCGCAGCGCATAGTTCGATCGCTGGGAGATCGACAAATTGCGGTCGGTATAAAGTCCCGGCCACGGCTCGACCACGGTGTCGATGTAAAAAGCATCGAGATCCTTGGCGAACTCCATCAGATCGACCGAGGAAGTATCGACCGAAAGGTTGACGATCATGCCGCGCCCCGGCCCGGCGGTCAGGAACGGCGTGAGGACGTCGCGGTAATTCTCCCTGGTGATCGCCGTATGGACGAAGCGAAGCTGCCGGTCGTCGAGCAGGCGGCGATCCTTGTCCTCGGGCGCGATCACCACGAATTTTGCCCGGTCAAAGGCGACATGCCGCTCCAGGAGCGGCAGCGTTCCTCTGCCGATCGAGCCGAAGCCGATCATCACGATCGGCCCGTCAAAGCGGGCATGCAGGGGCCAAGCGGTGGCAAGCTGGCTCATGGCGTTCATGTTAGCCATTCCTTCCTCAATTCGAGTGACAATTCTTGGAGGCCGGTTGGTTCGGAGAACCAGCCTCCACTTTTCCGGATCATGCTCACGCGGCGTGCCGGGCGGCCGAAGCGTTGCGGGCGAGGCCAGCGACGAGGACATCGAGGTTCGGTGTCGGTGCCGGGCTGCCGGTCGCGCCAACAAGGCCTCGCGCCCCGTCGAGCGCGCCGGGAACGAGTTCGCAGCCGAGCAGGCGTTGCCGCTCGAAGGGGCCCGGCAGCCAGAGCGCGCCGGTCTTCTCTGCCGAGAAGCCGAAACGCCCGTAATAGGGCGCATCGCCGACCAGTATTACGGCTTGATGCCCGCGGCGCCGTGCTGCGGCGAGCGCGCGTTGCATCAGCCGGGTCCCGATGCCGAGGTCACGCCAAGCCTCGTCGACGGCCAGGGGGCCGAGCAGCAAGGCCGGCCGCGCCGGTCCGGCGCACACGTGCCAAAGCCGGACGGTGCCGACGAATTGTTCCTCTTGCTCGGCGACCAGCGAAAGCCCTTGCGCTGCGGCGCGGCCTTCGCGCAGCCGCTCCGCGGTTTTCTGGAAGCGCGATTGGCCCCACACGCGGTCGAGCAGATCCTCGCGCGAATCGATGTCGCAATGAGCTTCGTTGCGGATCGTGACCATGGCCAACTCCTTCCGGCCCTCAATCGGGCGTCATTCGGTCTAGAAGGTGATGGGATGGGAGCCGGCGTGCCGGCTCCCGGCGAGTTCGGATGTGGCGACCTAAGATGTGGCAACCTTAGATGTGGAACGTCCTCAGCGGCGCGAAGCCGTTGAAGGCCACGGCCGAATAGGTCGCCGTATAGGCGCCGGTCCCTTCGATCAGCACCTTGTCGCCGATCTCGAGGCTCACCGGCAGCGGATACGGCACCTTCTCGTACATCACGTCGGCCGAGTCGCAGGTCGGGCCGGCGAGCACGCAGGGACCGACCTCGCCATCGCGCTTGGTGCGGATCGGATAGCGGATCGATTCGTCCATGGTCTCGGCGAGACCACCGAATTTGCCGATGTCCAGATAGACCCAGCGCACGTCGTCGTTCTCGCTCTTCTTCGAGACGAGCACGACTTCGGCCTCGATCACGCCGGCATTGCCGACCATGCCGCGGCCAGGCTCGACGATCGTTTCGGGAATGCGGTTGCCGAAATGGCGCCGCAATGCACGGAAGATCGCCGCGCCATAGGCCTTCACCGTCGGCACGTTCTTGAGATACTTGGTCGGGAAACCGCCGCCCAAATTGACCATCGACAGCGCCATGCCGCGCTCGCCGCAATCGCGGAACACCGCCGCCGCGGACGCGAGCGCCCGATCCCAGGCATGCGGATTGCGCTGCTGGGAGCCGACGTGGAACGAGATGCCGTACGGTTCCAGCCCAAGCCGTTGGGCGTGTTCGAGCACGTCGACCGCCATCGCTGGCTCGCAGCCGAATTTGCGCGACAGCGGCCATTCCGCCCCGACGCAGTCGGAAAGGATGCGGCAGAACACCCGGCTGCCGGGCGCGGCGCGCGCGATCTTCTCGACCTCGGCCTGGCAATCGACCGCGAAGAGGCGCACGCCGAGCCCATAGGCCCGCGCGATGTCGCGCTCCTTCTTGATCGTGTTGCCGTACGAGATGCGGTCCGCCGTGGCGCCGGCCGCGAGCGCCATTTCGATCTCGGGGACCGAGGCGGTGTCGAAGCAGGAGCCGAGCCCGGCGAGCAGCGACAGCACCTCAGGCGCCGGATTGGCCTTCACGGCGTAGAACACGCGCGTATCGGGCAGCGCCTTGGCGAAGCCGAGATAGTTCTCGCGGACGACATCGAGATCGACGACGAGGCAGGGGCCGTCGTCGTGACGATTACGCAGGAAATCGCGGATGCGCGCGGTCATTGGCGCTCTCCTCACCAGGTTCAATGAGCCTTGCGGCTCGGATTGAAGTTCAGGCGACATCAGTCGCCCGGCGTCAGCGGGTGAGGGTCGGCGCCGCGCCGTGCGGTGGAGACACGGACAAGGCGACGGGCTCTACACCCGAAGATGCTGCCTTGGCTTGGAGTGGAATGACCCGCTCCGCACGGCCGGCAAGGATGGACAAGCCTCTAATGGTGTCGACCTTTGGAGGGCCGACGAGACCAGAGAAGCCCGCTCCGTCGTTGCTTTAAGCCGCGTCCCCCGTTGAGCGCGGGGTGCGCCGGTTTCGCCTCCGGCTGCCGGTTAAGTGGTTCGGAGCTCAAGCGGCCGAGAACACTCTCAGCGTTTGCTCCGGGCGGCTGTCCGGCCTCTTGTCCGGATGCCCACCAACCGGCACGCGGCCACAGGCACGTGCGAAATTGGGCGAGCGCGACATAATCTCGTTGAGCCGGCGATGCAAGACTTTTTTGCGTCGGCGCCGATTTTTTTCGCGTGCGGGATCAGAAATGGTTAGGCGAACGTTTGCGTCGCTGCGTTCGGCGGCGCTCCCTCACGAGTCGACAAACGACAATGGCCGGCTGACCTCTTCAAGCGGCTTGCGCTCGGCGGCTACGCCCCAGATCGCTTCGACCGTCGTCGCCGCGATCATCAACAGCGTGCCGATGAAATAGCCGATGGCGACGCTGCCGCGCGAACCGGTGCTGATCAGAAAGCCCAATAGCAGCGGGCCAGCCACGCCGCCGATTCCGGTGCCGATCGCGTAGAAGAATGCGATCGCCAGCGCGCGAATTTCGAGCGGAAAGATTTCGCTGACGGTGAGATAGGCGGAGCTGGCAGCGGCCGAGGCGAAGAAGAAGACGATCATCCAGGCAACGGTCAACTCCGCCGCAGAAAGGAGGTTTTGGCTGAACAGATATCCGGTGGCGGCCAGCAGCAATCCCGAAATCCCATAGGTCGAAGCGATCATTACCCGGCGGCCGACGGTATCGAACAGCCGGCCGAGCAGAACGGGTCCGAGAACATTCCCGACCGCAAACGGCAGGATGTACCAGCCGATTCGCTCGGCCGGTATGTTGTAGAAGTTGGTCAGGACCAGCGCATAGGTGAAAAAAATCGCATTGTAGAAGAAGGCCTGCGCAGCCATCAGCATGAGGCCGACCAGCGTGCGCTGGCGGTAAGTCTTGAACAGCGTGTGCGCGACCTCGGCGAGCGGGGTGTGATCGCGCATTCGCAATCGCGCCCGCTGCCGCTCCTGCGGTTCGAGCCGAGGTGCGCCCGCGAAGCGGGCTTCGATGCCGGCGACCGCAGCGTCCGCTTCCTTCGCGAAGCCGTGGGTCATCAGCCAGCGTGGGCTTTCCGGAATCCAGCGCCGCATGATGAGAATGACCAGCCCTATCGTGGTGCCGATCAGGAAGGCCAGCCGCCATCCAAGCCCCGGATCGATAAAGCGTGGATCGAGCAGGACGATCGAGCCGCCGGCGCCCATAGCCGCTCCGACCCAAAAGCTGCCGTTGATAATTAGGTCGGTCCAGCCGCGGAAGCGTGCCGGAATCAACTCCTGGATGGTCGAATTGACGGCGGTGTACTCGCCGCCGATGCCGGCCCCGGTCAGGAAACGGAATAGCACGAAGCTCCACACGTTCCAGGACAAGCCGGTGGCGGCGGTGGCGGCCAGATAGACCGCGAGCGTGACCGTGAACAGCTTCTTGCGCCCCAGACGGTCGGTCAGCCAGCCGAAGCCGAACGCGCCCAAGACTGCGCCGCACAGATAGCAGCTGCCGGCGAGGCCGATCTGCGAACTGCTCAAACCCAAGCCAGAGCTTTGTATCAGTTCGCCTGAGAGCGAGCCGGCGAGCGTCACTTCGAGGCCGTCGAGGATCCAGGTGATACCCAGCGCCGCGATCACGAGGAGATGAAAGCGCCCGAATGGCAGCGCATCGAGGCGGGGCGGGATATCGGTTTCGACAATGGCGGATGCAGAACCAGGCGCTTCAGCGGCAAGTTGCTCGGGAAGCCCGCGTGAGCGAGGGACCTGGACCGGCCTCAAGACAACTTGCTCGTGTCCGAAATGCCGACGGATACCGGCAGGGTGCGGTCGTTGCGCTGCACCTTGAGGCCAATCTGATGGCCAATCCCGATTCTCTGGATCTGGTCCGTCAGATCGGCAAGGCGATGCACCGGAGCGCCGTTGGCGGCGATGATAACGTCACCAATCGCGCCGGTCGATGCATCGACGCCGCGCAACCCGGCGCGCGCCGCCGGCGAGCCTGGTTCAACCCGCACTATGACGACGCCGTCGGTGCCAAGTTGCGTCGCCGCGGCATCACTCGCGACGATGACGCCGATCCCCGGGGTAGGGACATGCCCGCTGCGGATCAATTCGGGCACGATGCGATTGACGACGTCGACGGGGATGGCAAATCCGATACCGGCGTTCGAACCCGACGGCGACAGGATGGCGGTGGTGACGCCGATCAGGCGGCCGGAGGAATTGAGCAAGGGCCCGCCGGAATTGCCCGGATTGATCGCAGCATCGGTCTGAATAACGTCGGCCAGTTCGCGTCCCTGGGCGGTCGGCAGCCGCCGGCGCAACGCGCTGATGACACCCGTCGTCAGCGAGTGATCGAGGCCGAACGGATTGCCGATGGCGAAGGCCCACTGACCGACCTGCAAGTTGGCCGAGGTGCCGATCGCAATCGGCTTCTCGAGCTGTCGCGGCTCGTGCAAACGCACAACGGCAAGATCGTAAGCGGGCGCAGTACCCGCGACATCCGCTGCGACGGTTTCGCCCGATGACAGTCGCACCACGATCGCGTTCGTCCCCTCGACGACGTGATTATTGGTCACGATGTGGCCGGCGCGGTCCCAGATGAAGCCGGTGCCGGTCTGCACCGCGACATCGTGGGCTCCGTTGGAGTTGGCTTCTCGCTCGCCGGCGCTGCGTCCCACCACCTGCACCACTGACGGCGACACGGAATTGAAGATGGCAATCGTCGCGCGCTCGGCGTCCGACAGGGTCCCCTCGGGCTCGATGGGGCGCGGGCTGGTGGCGGAAAACAGTCTGCCGTCGATGTAGGGCTGCGCCAGTATCGCTGCGAGCAGGATCAGCACGCCGAGCAGCAACGCGCGGGTCAATCGATCGGTCATGGTTGCTATAACCGAGCCAGGTTCCCTTGCGTTCCGCCGGGTTCGGTACGTGAACAAGCCACGGGCGCGGCGGTTCCATTATAGGTTTGTAGTACACGCCGCATAGGTTTGTAGTACACGCCGCGATTCGGATGGTCCGCCTAGCTCGATAGAATGACTGGCCAATTGGAAATTCCGCGTCGGCTGCGCGCCATCGTGCGGGCGCGGGAATCGAGCCTGATCGCGCTTGCGGCGCTGGTCGGTGCGATTGCGGGTTTGGTCGTGGCGATCATGGGTGCCGCCGTCGATATCCTGCATCGGCAGTTTTTCAACCTCGATGCCGGCGTGCAATTGTCCGGCTTGCTACGGCTCGATCCGTTGACCGCAATCTCGGTGCCGCTCCTGGGCGGACTTGCCTTCGGAGTCGCCAGAGAGTTGATCGGGCGCCGGCGGCCGGAACGGGAGATCGACCCCATCGAAGCCAATGCACTGCACGGCGGCCGCATGTCGCTGCTCGGCAGCATCATCGTCGCTGTACAGACCGTGTGGTCCGGCGGGGTCGGGGCGTCGGTTGGCCTGGAGGCAGGATACACGCAATTGGCCGGCGGCATTGCCTCGCGGTTGGGAATGGCGTTTCGGCTGCGCCGCGCCGACTTGCGCATTCTGGTCGGCTGCGGCGCGGCCGGCGGCATTGCCGGTGCGTTTGGCGCGCCGCTCGCCGGCGCCTTCTACGGTTTCGAGCTGATCATCGGCGGCTACTCGCCGAACAGCCTTGCGCCGGTCGCCGTCTCGGCGCTGCTCGGCTACCTCGTCGCGCAAGCGCTCGCTCCCGCCGAGATCGGCGTCGTTCCGCCCGAAAGGATGATCGTCGCCGCCCATGACCTCGTCGTCGCCGGCGTGATCGGCCTGTTATGCGCTGCCGCCGGCATTCTGATGATGCGCGGGGTGGCGCTCTGCGAAGCTTTGTTTGTTCGATTGAAGCTGTGGCTGGTGCTGCGAACGACGATCGGCGGGCTTCTCGTCGGGATCCTCGCGATGGTCGCCCCGCAGGTGATGTCGTCCGGCCACGGCGCGCTGCATTTGGCGGGAATTCTTCATCTATCGCTCTGGACCGTGGCGCTGCTGTTTGTGCTCAAGATCGTGGCGTCGATCATCTCGCTGGGCTCCGGCTTCCGCGGCGGCTTGTTTTTCTCCTCGCTGCTGATCGGCGCGCTTGGCGGCCACCTTCTGGCCGTGGCGCTCACGACGATTTGGCCGGAAGGTCATTTCGATTCGAACGCTTATGCCGTGATCAGCATGGGCGCGCTTGCGGCTTCCGTGATCGGCGGACCGCTGACTATGACTTTCATCGCGCTGGAAACGACGGGAGACCTGTGGCTGACGACGGCGGTGCTGATCGCCGTGATCATCGCCTCGCAGGTGACGCGCGAGGCGTTCGGATACTCGTTCGCCACCTGGCGCTTCCATTTGCGCGGCGAAACGATCCGCAGCGCCGCCGACATCGGCTGGATGCGCGAACTGACGGTCGGCAAGATGATGCGCCACGATGTGCGCACTGTTCCAGCCGCCATGTCGGTTGCAGCCTTTCGCGAGGCTTTCCCGCTCGGCTCGCCGGCTTACGTCATTGCCGTTGACGAGCAGGGCCGGTATGCCGGCATGGTGCCGGTGGCTGATGCCCATGCGGCTGAAGCCGCACCGGACAAATCGATCAAGGGTCTGCTGCGCTACACCGATGGCGTATTGCTGCCTGGGATGACGATCAAGGAAGCGGTGCTCGCCTTCGATCGCGCCGAGGCTGAGGTGCTCGCCGTCGTCGATTCGTATGTCGACCGCCGCGTCATCGGGCTCCTGACCGAGGCCTATGCGCTGCGCCGTTACGCGGCCGAACTTGAGCGCCGCCGGCAGGAGCTGGTCGGCGACGAATAGGCCATGCCGTTGCCGCCCGGGAAACTCTCCGGTAGTCTTTTTCGAAATCCTGTTATAATTTCCAAAATTGCTGATGCCGACCGGGGCTTTCATGAAACGTTCAGTCGCGGAGGCTTATTCGATCGAGCCGGATCAGGGCGGCTTGCCGCGGACCATTGCTGAATCGATCTACCATCGGCTTCGGCAAGACATCCTCTGGATGCGTCTGGCGCCGGGCGCGCCGCTCCGCTCCGATGAATTGCGGGCGCGATATGACGTCGGCATCAGCCCGTTGCGTGAGGCGCTGACGCGTCTGGCGTCGGAACGGCTGGTCACCTCGGTCGGCCAGCGCGGTTTTCGGGTCGCGCCGCTGACCGCCTACGACGTCGAAGACACGATGAAGACGCGGATCGTGATCGAGCGCGAGGCCTTCGCCCGGTCGATCCGGAAAGGTGATATTGCGTGGGAGACGGCGGTTGTTGCCGCTTTCCACGCGTTGTCACGCAATCCAATTCCCAAGGAACCAGGCGCGGCGACCGAGGTCTGGGCCGCGCATCACCGCCAATTCCACATGGCGCTGCTGTCGGCGTGCGATTCCCGCTGGCAACTCGAACTGGCCGGTCTTTTGTTCGATCAGGCCGAGCGCCATCGATTGCTGCGCGGCAAGTTCCTGCCGCAGCAGAAGCTGAAGCGAGACACCGTTCGCGAGCATCGGCGGATTTTCGACGCGGCGCTTGCGCGCGACGTCGACGCCGCCGTGCGGGCGCTGGAGAAGCACTATGAGACGACCGCCAAGCAAGTCGTCGCGGTGCTGTCGCGCGGGCCGACGCTGGTGGCGAAGCGCGGCTGAGGACAGCCTCCTTCGCTTGACAGTGCGATATCCACAAATTACAAACTTTGGAAAATAATAATGAGATTGGACAGTCGGCTTCGGCGTTCACGCGCAATTTGTTGCGCGTCATCGCAAAGTCATAGATGGCTCCAACGTGCTTAAGAAAACGGCGCGCTCGTGAAGGTGCGCATTGATAGGGAGAGAGTTGCATGTATCAGCTGAGCAGAACCGTTCCCGTCAACGAACCGAAGAAATCCTTCCTGAGCAGGCGCGACGTCTGGACCGGCCTGCTCATGAAGGCCAATAACGCGTTGCCATACGTACCCGAGATGAAGAAGTGCGAGGTGGTGGAGAAGGGCGACGGCTGGCTCGTCCGCGACATCATGCTCAAGGACGTTCCGCTGCGCGAAAAGGTGACGTTCGAGCCGGAGCAGCGCGTGATTTTCGAGCGGACCCGCGGCTCGGAGCTTGGCCGCATCGAGAATGTGATCGGCGAGGACGAGAAGGGAAACCTCACACTGACTTTCGCCTTCAGCCTGAAGAAGGATGGGATCCCCGAGGGCAGCGACGCGGAAAAGGCTCACTTTGCGCCCATGGAAGGCGCCTATCTGGGCGCGGTCGCGTCGACGCTTGCGGCAGTCCGGCGGACCGTGGACGAAAAGGGCCGCGAACATCTGCCACCGAAGACCCCGACCGACACGGCGGGCGACACCAAGTGGATTTACGACTATTACCGCGCTGTCGACGCGATGGACATGGACCGGACGCTGGCGCAGCACACCGACGACACGACGCTGACGTTCGCGAACCATCCGACCGTGCACGGCAAGGAAGGCTACAAGGCCGCGATCGGCCATCTGTGGGGCAGCATCAAGGGCCTGTCGCACAGCATGACCGGAGCTTGGTCAATTCACGACGGCCAGGTCGGCATCGCCGAGGCGATCGTGCAATACACCCGGCTCGACGATTCGCTCGTCGCGATCAAGTTCTGCTCGGTCCTGCGTCGGCGCGGCGACAAGATCGCCGATCTGCGGATCTACGGTGACGCAACGCCGCTTTTCGCGCCGGGGTGACGGCGTAGTTTCGAGCGATCAGTGTGGCACGGGGAGCCGCGAATTAGGTTCGCGGCTCTTTTTTCTGCGCTGTATCCAGCATCATGCCGCGAAGCCAGCCGAACGCGGCGTCGTAGGTAAATCTGGAATGCCAGATCAAATGCTCGGTGAAGTGGGGCATTTCAAACGCGACGTCGAGTTTGCGCAAACGCGCACGTTCCGGCGACACCCGCAACATTCGGTTCGGCAGGATGCCGATCATATGGGTCCCGCAAACCAGGCTGGGAATTACGTAGAAACTCGGCACATTGATCGACGGGTTGGCGCTATTTCGCCCGATCCTTGCCCGCAGCTCGCCGGTCTGCATCGTCACCCCCAAAAACTGAGCCACGACATGCGGAAAATTGAACAATTGATCGAGCGCGACGGTGCCGCGTAACGGATGACGTTTGTCGACCACGCAGCAATAGACCTCGGAGAACAGCGTGTCCGCGCGCAGCAACGGGTCGGACAGCGCCTGTTCATGCGTGTAGGGATTGCCGGTTACGCACATTTCCGCTGTGCCTTCGCGAATATGGTCGAGCGGCGAATTGATCGGCGCAATGTCGTAGCTGAGGTACGGCGCCTGCTTTCTGACTTGGCGAAAGACCGCCGACAAAAACACCATGGTGTTGTAGTCGGAGGCCATGATGCGGAACCTGCGACGGTCTTTCTTCGGGTCGAACAGCGGCTTGGCGGAGACCGTCGAATCGACCTGCAGCATCGTCTGGCGGACGGATATGGCTAGCGACTGCGCAAACGGTGACAGCTCGTAGCGGCGTCCGATACGGACAAGCAATTCGTCGTCGAATTGATCGCGCAGCCGGCGCAGTATGCCGCTCATCGTCGACTGGGTGACGTGCATCTTTTGCGCGGCCCGCGTGACATTTTTCTCCACGAGCAGCGCGTCGAGCGACGCGAGCAAATTCAGATCGAAATGCTCCATGGGCCTGGCCGGTTCAAGAACAGGGCGCGACGGTCTGGTTGACGCCGGCAGCAACCATCGGCCTAGCCGATACTTCGGGTTGAGAAATACGATTTGTCAATATCGAGCTTCAGGTGCAATTTTCCAAAATAACAGGAATATTCCAAACTAGGCCGTATTCCGAAATAACAGATAACGCATGGAGGAGATCGTGCAGCTCGCAGCCAAGACTGTGCCGTTTGCCGCCAAGCCTGTCGCCAAGGAGCAACGAACCCCGTTCTCGGTCTTGCTGGACCGCGTCCGCGAGCTGCAGCCGGTCTTTCGCGATGCTGCGCGTGACACCGAAAGGAATCGGCGGGTCTCGAAGAAGACCATGGACCATTTGCGGGACGCCGAGCTGACCAAGCTGGTGCGCCCGGCGGCATTCGGCGGCTTCGAATACGGCCTGACCGAATTGGCGCAAGTCGCGTTCGAGCTTGGCCGGGTTTGCGGCAGCACCGGTTGGTGCGGCTCGCTGGCGATGTGCTACCAGTGGATGACGTCGTACTTCCCGATGGAGGCACAACACGACGTCTGGAGCGATCCCGACAATCTGGTCGCCGGCTCCTACCTTCCCAGCAAACAGGTTGAGATCGTGCCGGGCGGCATCAAGCTTGCCGGCGCCTGGCCGTACGCGAGCAATTGCGAAAACAGCCAGTGGCTGATGCTTGGCGCACTGGTCCCAAGTTCGAAGGGGCCGCCGGATGTGATGTGGTGCCTGGTGCCGTTTGCCGACATGGCGGTCGACCAGGACACCTGGTTTACCAGCGGCCTGCAGGGAACCGGCAGCAAGACCGTGCGCATCGACCAGCCGGTCTTCGTTCCCGACCACAGGATGGTGCGTTTTGCCGACATCGTTGCCGGGACGGTTCCCGGCAAGCAGATCGAAAACAACAATATGAGCCATTTGGGCTTCACGACGTTCGGCCCGACCGCGCTGGTATCGCCGATACTCGGCATGGCGCAAGGCGCCCTCGATGCCTTCATCGACATGGCGAAAACCAAAGTGCGCGCCGCAAAGCCGGGCGTGATGGTTTCGATGTCGGGCTCGCCGCTGATTCAGACCCGGCTCGGCTCGGCATCGGCGACCATCGAAGCCGCATTCACGCTGCTTCTCACCGGTGTGGCCGCCGCCGAAGGCAAGATCCGCCGGGGCGTGCCGTTGGAAATCGGCGAGCGTATTGCCATTCGTCGCAATCAAGGCTTCGCGGCAAACCAGTCGGTCAACGTCGTGAACGACCTGTATGCCAAGGAAGGCGCCGCCGGCAGCGATCTGACTGCACCGTTGCAGCGTTTCTGGCGCGATGCCAACGCGGCCGCGTTGCACCTCAGTCTCGATTGGGAGCCGATCGCCGCGATGTACGGGCAGCAACAGCTCGGGCTTGAACCGATCGGCATCTATTGAGTTTCGTCCGATCCCGGCGCGGGCGAACTCGTTCAACGCACGGTGGCGCCATGACCGATAGTTGTCAGAGCGAGCGACTTATTGCCGACGCGAAACTCGCGCTGCGGCGTCTGGCAAGTTCGGTCAGCGTGGTGACTTGCCGGCACGACGGATGCAACCACGCTATGACCGCAACGGCGGTGAGTGCACTGAGCATGGACCCGCCTTCCATGCTGGTCTGCATCAATCGATCTGCAGGATTCCACGACGCCCTGAACCGGGCGAGCGAATTTGCGATCAATGTCCTCGGTCCCCCTCACGTCGACATTTCCAGAGTTTGCAGTGGCGGCGCCAGCGGGGAGCGACGGTTCGATACCGGTTGTTGGGATACGCGTGCGGCAGCGCCCGTCCTGATCGATGCGCAGGCCGCCATCGTCTGCCGCAAGGACCAGGAGCTGCAATACGGCACCCACACCGTCTTCGTGGGCCGCATCACATCCATTTCTATGAACGGAGACGTGGATCCGTTGATCTATGTCGACGGACAATACGCCGGCCGCCCGACGGTTGCCCGCAAAATGAGCGGCCGATGAGCGCGATCGAGAAGCTTCGTTACGTCCGCTTGGGCGTGGCCGATCTTGCGAAGACGGTCGACTTCGCGACGCGCGTTGTCGGACTCCAGCCGGTAGAGGCTCCGGAGCCGACGGCAATGTTCCGCTCGGACTATCGGGATCACACCTTGGTGCTCTATCCGAGCGAGATACCGAGACAGGCCGTCGCCGTCGAACTGCGCTCCGAGGATGCACTCAACAAAGCCGCTCGCCGCCTGCTTGAAGCGGGCTACGCAATAACCAGCGGTGATGCTGAGCGTTGTCGCGCGCGGCGGGTGAGGGCGTTGGCGTCCTTCCAGATCCGTGGCGGGGTCACGATCGAACTGGTGGTCCGCCCACTCCATTCCGGGTGGCGTTATTTCCCGTCACGTGATGCAGGAATTACCGAATTTTTCGGCGTCGCCTTCGCTTCGACCGATGTCGCCGCCGACGTCCTGCTCTGGACCACGATCTTCGATGCGAAAATCGCCGATTACGTCGGTGATGCGGTGTACATCAGCATCGACGATGAGCATCACCGCATTGCCATTCATCCGTCGGCTTCGGATCGGTTGCTGGAAGTCCAGTTCCGCCTCGAGGGCATGCATGAATTGATGCAGAACAACTATTTCCTTCAATCCGCGCAGGTCGCCATCGTGCATGGACCTGGGCGACGGCCGACATCGCAGCAAATATTCATCAGCTTCAAAGGACCCGATGCGGTGCTGTTCGGCTTTGTCGCCGATGGGGACAAATGGCCGGCCGGTAAGGAGCGATTGCCCCATCAGTTCCCGTTCGCTCCGGATTCTTTTTGCTCGTGGGGGAGTCTGAGCAGGGAACCGGAATTCGGCGGCGGGCGATACGCGAGCGGAAATCGGCATGGGAGCACCCGATGATCAGATTGCGCGAAGTGAGCTATGTACGGATGGGCACCAGAGATCTCGAAGGTGCGGAAGTTTTCGCCACCGACTATCTCGGCCTCGAAGTGTCGGAGCGGCGCAGGAACGCGATCTATTTCAAATCCGACGCCAGGGCCCACACGCTATGTTATTTCGCGGGTGATCCGACAGATCAGGCTGTCGCGTTCGAAGTAGCCTCGGAGGCCGAACTCGAACAAGCGGCGGCGACGCTCGATGCCATGCAGCAGGAAGTTCGGCTCGGCAGCGCGGAAGAAGCCGCGCGGCGCAAAGTGACTGCTTTCATCTCGTTTCGCGACCCGACCGGCAATGCCATCGAGTTGGTCGTTCGTCCTGAACGATCGGCCAAACGCTATCACGGCACCCGCGACGCAGGCATCACCGGCTTCTCACACGTCGGGCTTTGCACCACGGACGCGGCGCGCGACGAGAAGTTCTGGACCGAAGTCTGCAATGCCCGCGTGTCCGACCGGATTGGCGATGCGCCGCTGCTACGAATTGACGAAATCCACCACACGATTGCGTTGTTTCCCACAAAACGGGCCGGCATCCAGCACATCAATCATCAGGTCGAAAGCGCCGATGACGTTCAGCGTTCGTTTCATTTCCTCAAAGATCGGCAGGTCAAGATGGTATTCGGGCCGGGCCGGCACCCCACGTCATCGGCACGCTTCCTGTATTTCGAGGGGCCGGACGGGATGGTCTTCGAATATTCCTCCGGGGTACGCGAGATCGCGGACGAACTGCTTTACCGCGAGCGGCAATTTCCATTCGAGCCGAAAGGCTTCTGCCACTGGGGCTCGAAGCCCGAAATCCGGGAGTTCAACTGACAGATGTCGGCCGAGGCCTTGCAAGTCCTTGTCCGCAAGGCCGCGCGAGCCCTTGGACGGCACGGTCTCGCGCACGCCTATGGCCACGTGAGCGCGCGCATTGATGCGGGCGCGTTTCTGGTGTGCGCGCCTGAACCCATGGGTCTCATCGCGCCGGGGACGGCGGGGACGGTCGTGAGCGTCGACGGCGATTTGCCCGAAGGCGTCCTGGGCGAGGTACGGATCCACCGCGACATTTACCGCCGCCGCGCCGAGGTTCAGGGGGTGGCGCGGACGATGCCGCCAAAGATCATGAGCCTATCGACGCTGCGGCTCACGCCTCAGGCGCGTCACGGTCTTGGCAGCTATTTCTATCCGGCTATTCCACTGTGGGATGATCCCCTGCTGATCCGCAACGATAACGCGTCTGCGCAACTGGTCGCGCAGATGGGAGACAGTCCTGCAATCGTCATGCGCGGCAACGGCTTAGTCACCGCGGGTGAGAGCGTTGAAGAGGCTGTCGTGCGCGCTTGGTATGCCGAAGACGCAGCGCGGGTCGAACTCGATGCGCTTTCGATCGTCGGCGCCGGCGAGCCCGCTTTCTTCGGCGAGCAGGAGGCGAAGGTCCGCAGCACCTGGTCGGGTGGGATCCTCGACCGAATGTGGCACTTTCTGACCGCTGGCGATCCGGAGTGAAGAATATGCTGGCGCGGCTAAAACGAGCCGATGTTGACAGGTCGCGCGGGAAGGGCAATCCATGCGACAAAACCGTTCGTCGCGTACGGGAGGACCGGGATACGATGGATATCGACGAGCGCATCGCCGCGCTCACTGGGAAGATGCTGCGGCGGAAGTTCTATGCCGTCCTCTCGAAGGCGTCGCCAACCCCTGAAAAATTGAAGGCTCTCCTCCCGGCGCATCTCGAATACATGATTGCGCTCGAAAAGCGCGGCGTTCTGTTCGCCTCCGGGCCGCTGGCCGACGGCGAAGGGCCGCCGAACGGCGCCGGCCTCACCATCCTGCGCGTGGCGAATGCGCAGGATGCGCGCGCACTCGCTGAGGCCGATCCGTTCGTCGCCAACGGGCTGCGGACCTTCGAACTCAAGGAATGGACGGTCATGGAGGGCACGCTCGGCTTGCGCGTCAATTTATCGGATCAGTCGATTGAAGTAGCGTAGGGGAGTGGGAATGGAGACGGTTGGCTTTGTCGGCGTCGGCAAGATCGGAATGCCGATCTCGCAAAACCTGATCAAGAGCGGCTATCGCGTCGTCGGCTATCGCCGCAGTTCGCTCGACGAGTTCGAGAAGATCGGCGGCGTGCCGGCGCGCTCGGCCGCCGAGGTTGGCGCGCAAGCAGACGTCGTATTTTCCTGCCTGCCGTCGGACGAGGCGCTGGAAGAAGTCGTTCAAGGCCCCGAGGGGCTGGTGCATTCGGCGCGGCCGGGCCAAGTCGTGGTTGAGCTCGGCTCATATCCGGTTCCCGTCAAGGCGCGGCAGATCGCGCCGCTCGCACAAAAGGGCGCCGCCTTCATCGACGGCGAAGTCGCCGGCACGCCTGGCATGGTGTCGGCCCGCAAGGGGGTGGTGTTTCTTGCCGGCGACCCGGAGGCCTGCAAGAGGATCGAGCCCGTGGTCGCCGGCTTTGCCGATTCCTGCATCTATTTCGGCACCTTCGGCGCCGCCAGCCGGGTCAAGCTCATCAACAATTTGCTGGTCTCAATCCATATCGCCGCCACCGCGGAGGCGATGGCGCTTGGGCTCAAGGCCGGCGTCGACGTCGATTTGATGATCAAGGCGATCACGACCGGCAGCGGCGGTTCGACCCAATTTGGCATCCGCGCGCCGTGGATGGCGGAGCGGCGTTTCAAGCCGTTGCAGGGCCCGATTCCCGGCCTGCAGCACTATATCGAAATGATCGGCGAATTCGCCGACAGCGTCGGCGTGGCGACGCCGCTTCTGGATCGCACCGCCGAGCTATTCGATCGCTTCGTGGCGATGGGGCTCGCCGAGTGCGACGGTGCGGCCATGGTCGATGTCATCGGCTCGCTGCCACGGGAAAATCCCAAAACATCCATCCCTCGAGAGGGGATGACAACAGATAATAAAGGAGAGTCCGCATGATCCGCGTCAGCAAAATCGCTCACGCCGGCTACGAGACGCCCGATCTCGACCAGCAGATCGAGTACTACACCGAGATTATGGGGCTCACGCTCGCCGCCAAGGAGAAGGACGCGGCCTATCTCGCCTCCACCGTCGATCATCATTCCGTGGTGCTGCGTCGCGGCCCGCAAGCGCAATGCCTGCGGCTGGGCTTCCAGATTGCAGATGACGCCGATCTCGGTGCGTTCGAGAAACAGGTCGCCGCCCACGGCGTCAAGACGCAGCGCAAAAAAGATCTCGAGCCCTCGATTCACGAGATGGTCACTTTCGCCGATCCGAAGGGCACGATCATAGAAGTGTTCAAGCGCGACGCATTCTCGCACCAGAAATTCCAAAGCAAGGGCATCGTGCCGCACAAGCTCGGCCACGTCGCCTTTCACGTCACCGACGTCAAGCAGGTCACCAAGTTCTATTGCGACGTGCTCGGCTTTCGCGAATCCGACTGGATGGCGGACTTTTTCTCATTCCTGCGCTGCGGCCCCGACCACCACACCATCAATCTGATGGAAACCGGCTCGAACCGCCACTTCCACACCGCCTTCGAGCTGCGCGACTGGGGCCATATGCACGAAGCCTGCGATTTTCTCAGCCTCCGCGGCTACAAGCTGCTGTGGGGACCGGGCCGGCATGGCATCGGCCACAATCTTTTCGCCTATCACCGCGGGCCGAACGGACTGATCACCGAGACCTTCTGCGAGCTCGACCGGATGAACGAGGAACTGGGCTATTTCGAGCCGCGGCCCTGGCACCGCGACGCGCCGCAACGTCCGAAGGTCTGGGAGAAGGATCCGTCCGCTTCCAATCTTTGGGGCGTGATGCCGGGCGACGAAATGATGAAATAACAGCCACAGGTCGGCAAAAACGGAGGGGGGACGTCCATGCTCAACATCAGGCCGAGCCGTACCGCGGTATTTTCCGCCGTCCTCCTTTTCGTTGCAACGGTCGTCGAGCGCGTGCCCGCGGCGGAGCCGATCAAGGTCGGCTTCAGCATGGCGATGACTGGTGCCGTGGCGCAGAACGGCAAGCAGCTCTTGATCGCGCTCAATCTCTGGCGCGACGATGTCAACGCCAAGGGCGGATTGCTCGGCCGCCCGGTTGAGCTCGTCCACTATGACGACCAGAGCAATCCGTCGAACGTGCCCGGCATCTACAACAAGCTCATCAACGTTGACAAAGTCGATCTGCTGCTCGGGCCCTACGCTACCAATATGGTCGCAGCGGCGATGCCGGTGATCGTTGAAAACAACAAACTCACCATCAGTATGATGGCAGTTAGCATCAACCGCCATTTCAACTACCAAAAATATTTTTCGATGCTGTCGCTCGGGCCCGATGGCGTGAGGGCGTTCTCAAAGGGCTTTTTCGATCTGGCGGCGCAGCAGAAGCCAAAGCCGCAGACGGTCGCAATATTATCGGGCGATGCCGAATTCTCGAGAACCTCTGCGGACGGCGCGCGCGAGAACGCCGCCGCGGCCGGTTTCCAAATCGTCTATGACAAGAGCTACCCGCCGGCAACGACGGATTTTGCGCCGACCGTGCGCGCCATCCAGGCCGTGAACCCCGACGTCGTGTTCGTCGCCGCCTACCCGCCCGACACGGTCGGCATTGTACGGGCGGCGCATGAGATCGGGCTCAAACCGAAAATGTTCGGCGGCACCATGATTGGATTGCTGATCACCCCGATCAAGACCCAGCTCGGTCCGATTCTTGACGGCCTCGTCATCATGCAAAGCTTCGTGCCGGCGCCGACCTTCAATTTCCCCGGCTTGGCCGATGTGCTCAAGCGTTATCGCGCTGTGGCGGTGGGCGAGAAAATCGATCCGCTGGGTTACGGGTTTGTGCCGTTCGGCTATGCCGCCGGACAGGTGCTGGCGCAGGCGGTCGAAGGAACCAAGAGCCTCGATCCCGACAAGCTCGGCGCCTACATCCACAGCCGCAAATTTGAAACCGTCGTCGGCGAAGTCCAATACGGCCCCGATGGGGAATGGACGCGGGGGCGGACCGTCTTCACCCAATTCCAGAACGTGGCGCCAAACAATTTCGAGCAGTTCGCCGATGGCAAGGTTGAGCCGGTACTGTGGCCGCCGGAATACAAGACCGGCGACATGATCTATCCCTACGCCGCCGCGCAGAAATAAGAGCCGCTCCGTCTTATTCGCCTTTGCCGCCAATCTGCTTGAGCTTGGCGAACACAGCCTCGACGTTGAGCTCCTCGGATTTCTTCGCCGCAGCCGGCTCCTCCGGCTCCTCTTTCGGCGCCGTGGTGACGGAAGCAGGCAGAAGCGTCGCGCCCTGCGCCTCGACCGGAGCCGGCTTCTCCTTGGCAGCGCGCTGAACTTCGAGATCGAGGTCGATCTGCGAGCACAGGCCGAGGGTGACGGGGTCGAGCGGCGTGAGGTTGGCCGAGTTCCAGTGGGTGCGCTCGCGGATCGCCTGGATGGTCGATTTCGTGGTGCCGACGAGCCGCATGATCTGGCTGTCTTTGAGTTCCGGGTGGTTGCGCACCAGCCACAGGATGGCGTTTGGGCGGTCCTGGCGGCGCGACACCGGCGTGTAACGCGGGCCCTTTTTGAGCTTCGCCTCGGGCAGGCGGACTTTCGGGTCGGCGATGTGCAGCCGGTGGTCCGGATGGGCTTCGGCGTCGGCGATTTCCTCGCGCGTGAGTTGTCCGGTGAGGATCGGATCCAGTCCCTTGATGCCTTGCGCTGCATCGCCGTCGGCAATCGCTTTCACCTCCAGCGGATGCAAGTTGCAGAACTGCGCGATCTGGTCGAACGACAGCGCCGTATTCTCCACCAGCCAGACCGCCGTTGCTTTGGGCATCAAGGGGGCGATAGCCATGTGCAAATCTCCTCTGTGCTCCGCCCGCCCGTCCGGGCGAAGCCACTCACGCCATCAGCGATGACTGAAAAGCAGCCCGAATATAGGCGGCCGGTCAGGCCGGCGCAACCGGCCGGTGCTCTTGCGAAAAGCGGGTATGCCCATTGCGAAATGGCCCGAATTTGGCACAAAAGAGGCGGCGAACGCGGTTGCCGGGCCCGCTTATCGCGCCAAGACGGAGCCTCACGTGGCCGAAACGGTCGCCGAAATCCTCACCGCCTATCGCCGCGGAGCCGCCAAGCCCGCGGACATCGTCGCGCGCAGCTTTGCCCGCATTCGCGCCCACGGCGATCCGGCGATCTTCATCGCGTTGCGCGAAGAAGCCGATCTCCTCGCCGAGGCGCGCGCGCTCGCAGGCAGCGGGAACGAGACTCTTCCGCTGTTCGGTATTCCGGTTGCCGTGAAGGACAATATCGACGTCAAAGGCCTGCCGACGACCGCCGCGTGTCCGGCTTACAGCTATCGCCCGAACAAGGACGCCGCTCCCGTGGAGCGGCTGCGCGCGGCCGGAGCGATCATTCTCGGCAAGACCAATCTCGATCAGTTCGCCACCGGTCTGGTCGGCGTGCGCACGCCCTATGGCATCTGCCGCAACCTGTTCGACGACAAACTCATTCCGGGAGGATCGAGCACGGGCTCCGCGCTTGCGGTTGCGGCCGGCTTCGCGCCGCTCGCGCTCGGCACCGACACCGCCGGCTCGGGCCGCGTGCCGGCCGGCTTTAGCAACATTGTCGGCCTCAAACCGAGCCGTGGTCTCATTTCCACCGCCGGGGTCGTGCCCGCGTGCCGTACGCTGGATTGCGTTTCCATCTTTGCGCTCACGGTCGATGATGCCATGACGGCGCTGAAGGTGACGGCCGCTCCGGATTCTGCCGATCCCTTTTCACACGCGCGGCCGGTGCACGACATCGGGCCGATGCCCGACGGCGTCAAGCTCGGCGTTCCACTGTCGGGTCAGCGTCTGTTTTTCGGTGATGGCGCCTCGGAAGCGGCCTACGACGCGGCAGTGGCGAAGTTCGCCAAACTCGGCGCCAAGATCGTCGAGATCGACATCGAACCGTTCTACGCGGCCGCACGGCTGCTCTATGAGGGGCCGTGGGTCGCCGAGCGTTACCTCACTGTACGGGCGCTCATCGCCTCCTCGCCAGAATCCCTGCATCCGGTCACGCGCAAAATCATTCTTGCCGGCGCGCACGGCACGGCGTCCGATTTCTTCTCGGCGCTCTACCAGCTCGAGGATTTGCGGCGCGTTCGCGATCACACTTTCCGCGTGGTCGACGCGCTGGTGCTGCCGACGGCGCCGACGATCTATCGGGTCGAGCAGGTGCTGGCCGACCCGATCGGGCTCAACAGCCGGCTCGGCACCTACACCAACTTCGTCAATCTGCTCGACATGTGCGGCCTTGCCGTGCCGGCCGCGATGCGTCCCGACAGCATACCGTTCGGCATAACGCTGCTCGCGCCGGCGGGCGATGATACCGCGCTCGCCGCGATCGGCCGCGAATTCCACGCCGCGACCGGCCTGCCGCTCGGCGCGCTCAAATATCCGCAGCCTCCGTTGGCGCGGTTACCGGCAGTGCCGGCGGAGGCCGAAATCCCGATCGCCGTGGTTGGAGCGCATCTCTCCGGCATGCCGCTCAACGGCGAATTGCGCGCGGCTGGCGGTCGGCTGATCGAGCGGACCGCGACAGGGCCGCACTATCGGCTCTACACGCTCGCCGGCACCCGGCCGCCGAAGCCGGGCCTGCTGCGGGTGAAAAACGGCGCCGGCGCCGCCATCGAGGTCGAGGTCTGGACGTTGTCCGAGAGTGCGTTCGGCCGCTTCGTCGCCGCGGTGCCGCCGCCGCTGTCGATCGGCACGCTCGAACTCGATCACGGCCGCTCGGTAAAGGGCTTTCTGGTCGAAGCCGAGGCAGTCGCCGGCGCGCGCGATATTTCCAGCTTCGGCGGCTGGCGCGCCTTCATGGCGGAGGAAACGGCCTCGGTGTGATCGGGTTTTTCGGCCTGGTTATTTCGGCTCGTCGATGAAGCTCACATGCGCGGCGACGACCCGCCAGCCTTCCGGAAAGCGCACCCAAGTCTGCATCTGCCGCCCGACCTTGCCGGGCATACTGGCGCGATGAAACAGCGTCGAAGCGACCGCGTGATCGCGGCCATAGGTGCTGATGACGGTTTTCGAGATTGTGCGCGCAAGCCCGGCCGGGGAGCGGGAGACGCGAAACGCTTCGATCTCCGCATGGCCGTAAAGGTTTTCGGTGCCGCCGTAGCGGATGGTGCGTCGATCTTTGTGGAATATCGCGTTGAGCGTCGCCACGTCGTTCTCGCCCAGCGCCTTCTCGTAACGGTCGAATTCGGCGCGTATCTCGGCAACGACCTCCGGCAGGTCGATCTCCATTGCCTCTGCTCCAGTGTGTGTTGACCAAGTGGATTAAAAAGACGGGCGCATCGCTGCGGCGACACCCTGCGTTTCGAGCCAATGCGCGATGCGGAGCGCCACGTCCTCGCGCCATGGCGCGGCGATGATCTGGACGGCGATCGGCAGCGGCATAAGCGGCACCGGCACCGCGACTACGGGTAAGCCGATGAACGAGATAGGCTGCGTGTAAAGGCCAAGGTTGGCGCGCACCGGCAGTTCGACATCGCCGAGCTTGAATGTCTGCTGCCCGATCAGCGGCGCCGTGCACGGCGTCGCCGGCGCCAAAATGGCATCGACCTCCGCGAACAGCTTCAGCGCCTCGCCGCGATACCAGCGGCGGAATTTCTGCGCCTTCACCGCCAGCGAGGCCGGAACCATCGCGCCGGCGATCAGCCGGTCGCGCACGGCGGGATCGAAATCTTTCGCCCGCGTGCGCAAGCGATCGAGATGCAGGCTGCCGCCCTCGCTGGCGGTGATGATGAAGGCGGCCGAGCGCGCGCGCTCCGGCTGCGGAAGCTCGACGTCGCGATTGGCGCCGAGCGCCGCCGCCACGCGGTCGATGGCATAGACCGCTTCCGCGGTCTGGGATTTGAAATATCCGCTCGCGACCGCGACGCGCAGGCCCTCGCTGCCGCGGTGCAGGAGCGGCATGACGGGTTGCGCCGCGCGCTCGGCGGACACGGGATCGCCGGGGTCGTGGCCCTGCATGGCATCGTAAGCGAGCGCCAGATCGCGGCTGCTGCGCGCCAGCGGTCCCACGTGATCGAGGCTCGCTGCAAACGGGAACGTGCGTGCGCGGCTCAGCCGTCCATAGGTTGGCTTGAGACCAAAGAGGCCGCAAAGTGAAGACGGCACGCGGATCGAGCCGTTGGTGTCGGAGCCGAGCGCGAGCGGCACCAGACCGCCGGCGACAGCTGCGGCCGAGCCGCCGGAAGATCCGCCGGTCATGCGGTTAAGATCGTGCGGATTGCGCGAAGGGCCGTCGTGTATGTTCTCGCCGGTGAAATCGTAGGCGTATTCGCCCATGTTGAGCGCGCCGACGAGGACGGCGCCGGCGGCTTCGAGGCGCTCGATCAGCGTCGCGTCGCGTGCCGCGGGCGGTGCGTCGCGATTGATTTTGGAGCCGGCGAGCGTCGGCAATCCGGCGATGTCGAACAGGTTCTTCACCGCGAACGGCACGCCGGCGAGCGGCGGCAGCGGCTCGCCCTGGGCGCGCGCCTGGTCGAGCGCCTGTGCACGCGCAAGCGCACGCCGCTCGGTGAGCGCGGTGAACGAATTGAGCAGCGGATCGCGCGAACGGATACGGGCGAACGTGCCCTCCACGACTCCCAGCGCGCTGGTGCGGCCGGTGCCGACGGCGGCGACGATTTCGGCGGCTGACATCCAGCCGGATTCGGTCGTCGCCATTTCAAGCATGGAAGACCGGCGCAGGTTCGGTCTCGTCACCCAGCGGAAACTCGTCAACCAGCGCCGCGTGCGTGAAAATCAAACGAAGGTTGAACCGGATTCCGCCGTGCCAGGCCGGGTCGAGCGGCAGCGCGAGCGCCTGGGCGCTGGCCGCGATCAGGCTATCTAAGGCGTCGGGCTTTTTGGCGCGTAACGGACGCGGGGTTGTTTTCCGCGCGGTCTTTGTTTTACGGGCGGCCGGCTTACGAGTCATGCGGGCAAAGCTCTTAAAATCACATCTAAGTCCTTGATTCTCAGACATTGTTGCACGCACTCCGAAGGCCGCCAAGGGGCCGCCCGCGGAGCCCATAAGCGGTCGTGGGGCGGCTTATCGGCCCAATAAATGAGCACCGCAAAATCTGAGGAATGGCCCCGATCTTGCACATATATTGCCACTCATCCGTGTGATGCAGGGGGTCGAAATGCTTAACGTGACTTTTGAAGCCGAACCGAGGCCGCTTTCCGTCGATCTCTCCCGGGCCGCGCTGGTGATCATCGATATGCAGCGCGATTTCCTTGAGCCCGGGGGCTTTGGCGAAGCGCTGGGCAATGACGTGTCCCGTCTGCAGGCGGCCGTGGGGCCGCTTCGCAAGGTTCTCGCCGCGGCGCGGGAGCATGACATGTTGGTCATTCACACCCGCGAAGGGCACCGGCCCGATCTCTCCGACGCCCCACCGCACAAAGTCGAGCGGGGCGATCCGGCGACTCGGATCGGAGCGCTCGGCCCGATGGGCCGGATTCTGGTGCGCGGCGAACCGGGTCACGACATCATTCCCGAGCTTTATCCGCTGAAGGACGAGCCGGTGATCGACAAACCCGGCAAAGGCGCCTTCTATCAGACCGACCTCGAACTGATGCTGCGCAACCGCGGTATCGACACGCTGTTCGTCTGCGGCGTGACCACGGAAGTGTGCGTGAATACAACGGTGCGCGAGGCTAATGATCGTGGCTTCCGCTGTATCGTATTGTCGGACTGCTGCGGCTCCTATTTCCCCGAATTCCACGCTGCCGGTCTCGCCATGATCAAGGCCCAGGGCGGCATCTTCGGCTCGGTCGCCGCGTCGATGCCACTGCTGAATTCGCTGGCATCGGCCGCCTATCCGGTGCGGGCGGCGGTTTAGTCGCGAAGGCCAATCTCGTCTTCTGCAAACACCGCGCGCCCCGGCGGGCGCGGGGTGCTGATTTTTTGACAAGTCTGTGACCGTTATTTGATCGCCACTCCGTGTCCGCGGTTGGCGCGGCGGTGACGCAACACGCGCCATCGCCCCGCAATGCGGTGCCCGCCGCAGCCAATTTCGCTGGCGTTTCATCAGCTTCGACGATCTGCTCGCTGGCGTTAGCCGCTTGATCGCGGTTGGCACGGGGCTTGCGAGGTTGAAAAGCGCAATCGTCGACGATTGCGCATGATTACCAGGGGGGCGGGGCGCTCACACCCAAAAAGTTATTTGCCATGCATCGAGCGGGTGACCAGCCCGTGGGCATTGTTTGGCGCTTTTGGATGCGGCTCGCCGTAGAGAGGAGCCTGCAATGACAACCACAACGTCGACTTCGACGTTCCGCCCACAATTGTGGACGCCCGGCGACTGGAATGCCTTCTTCGGCTTCGGCACCAACATTCTCACCAACATGTTGACGCTCACGATCCTGCTGCGGTTCGTGATCAAGATGCCGGATTCGATCGTGTTCGGCCGCATCCTTCCGGCGGTCGGCCTGATGCTGTGCCTGTCGACATTTTACTATGCCTTTCTCGCCTATCGGCTGGCGCAAAAGACTGGCCGCAGCGATGTCTGCGCGTTGCCGTCCGGCATCAGTGTGCCGCACATGTTCATCGTCACCTTCGTGATCATGCTGCCGATCGCGCTGAGGACCCACGATCCGATCAAAGGCTGGGAAGCCGGACTGACGTGGGTGTTCTTTCAGAGCTTCATCTTGATGATCGGCGGCTTCATCGCTCCGATCATCCGCAAGATCACGCCACGGGCGGCCTTGCTCGGCACATTGGCCGGCGTATCGATTACCTTCATCTCCATGCGTCCGGCGTTGGAGATGTACATGACGCCGGTGATCGGCCTGAGCTGTTTTGCCGTCATCCTGGTGAGCTGGTTCGGCGGGTTTCGATATCCGAAAGGCATTCCTGCCGGATTGGTCGCCATCGCGGTGGGAATGATCATTGCGTGGGGCTCCAACCTCTTCGGCCTCAACTACGGCGGGCTGAGCGTCAAGGGCGTTACTGACGCCTTCACGAATTTCGGCTTCTCGGTGCCGCTGCCTGCCGTGAACCACATCTTCTCCGGCTTTGAATATCTCGGCGTGATCCTCATTACCGCCATCCCGTTCGGCATCTACGATCTGGTCGAAGCGATGGACAACGTCGAGAGCGCGGAGGCCGCCGGCGATGCGTTTCCGACGACACG
Organism: uncultured Alphaproteobacteria bacterium; assembly: GCA_963709825.1. Classification (GTDB taxonomy): domain Bacteria; phylum Pseudomonadota; class Alphaproteobacteria; order Rhizobiales; family Xanthobacteraceae; genus BOG-931. The sequence goes on along the minus strand of CAVPXZ010000021.1, from coordinate 280,943 downwards.
CGTGCTGACCGCGGACGGCATCGTCAGCCTGATCGGCTGTCTGATGGGCAACCCGTTCATCAACGCGGTCTATATCGGCCATCCGGGCTGGAAGGCGATGGGCGGCCGCATCGGCTACTCGGCGGCGACCGGCATCATGGTGATCGTGTTGTCCTGGTTCGGCGTCATCTCGCTGCTCTTGGCCATCATACCGGTCGTGGCGATCTACCCGATCCTGCTCTACATCGGCATGCTGATCGGCGCGCAGGCGTTCCAAAGCACGCCGAAAGTTCACGCGCCCGCCATCGTGCTGGCGCTGACGCCGCATCTCGCCGCGTGGGCCTCGGTGCAGCTGGACGGGGTGCTGCATGCGGTCGGTACCGACGCGGCGACCGTCGGCTTGGACAAGCTCGGCAATCAAGGCGTTCTCTACGCGGGCCTCAAGGTCATGGGCGGCGGTTCTATCTTGACCGGACTGGTCCTTGCCGCGATCGCCGCCTTCGTCATCGACAAGAAGTTCGTCAACGCCTCGGCGTTCGCGCTTGCCGGCGCGCTCCTTACCTTCTTCGGCTTCATGCATGGCGAGCACGTCGGCATTGCGGTGACGCCGATCGTTGCGATCGCGTATCTGATCGTGGCGGTTTTCCTCTATGGATTGAGCCGGGCTCCGGCGAGCGCACTGGATCGACTAGCCCCGCACGAGGCGATGCCGGAAGGAGCGGCCGCGGTTCCGGCGGAGTGACCCGCTAACGGCTGCCACACGCGTCGCCTCTCCCCAAGCCGGGGAGAGGCGATTTTTTATTACTCGGCGGCCGCCTTGGCGGCGGTGGCCTGCTGGATCGCCTGCCAGATGCGGTTTGGCGTCGCCGGCATGTCAATGTGATCGATGCCGAGCGGCCTCAGCGCGTCGAGGATTGCGCCGACGATTGCCGGCGGCGCGCCGGTCGCGCCGGCCTCGCCGGCACCCTTGACGCCGAGCGGATTGGTCGTTGACGGCACTTCCGTCAGCTCCGAAATGAGATCGGGAAAATCGTCGGCCCGCGGCATGGCATAGTCCTGGAAGCTGCCGGTGACGAGCTGCCCGTCGCCGTCAAACACAATGGATTCCATCAGCGCCTGGCCGACGCCTTGCGCGACGCCGCCGTGAATCTGGCCTTCGCAGAGCAGCGCGTTCATGACTTTGCCGACATCATCGACCGCGGCATAGCGCGCCAGCGTGACCACGCCGGTCTCCGGATCGATTTCGACCTCGCAGACGTGACAGCCATTGGGAAAGTTCGACGGCTCGGCCGCGAACGTGCCGGAGGCTTCCAGACCGACTTCGAATTGCGGCGGCAGGAACATCGGCCGGTGCAGCGACTGCGCCACCGCGGTCAGCGGCAGCGAGCGGTCGGTGCCGACAATGTGGAAGCTGCCATCCTTGAACTCGATATCGCCGGCCGCCGCCTCCATCATCATCGCCGCCATTGGCTTTGCCTTCTCGATGATGGCGTCAGCGGCCTTCTTGAGGGCGTTGCCGCCGACATGCATGCTGCGCGAGCCATAGGTGCCGCGCCCGACCGCTACCTCATTGGTATCGCCCTGGATGAAGCTGATGGACTCGATCGGCACACCGAGCCATTCGTGCACCATCTGGGCATAGACGGTCTGATGGCCCTGGCCGTGCGAATGGGTGCCGGCGAGGATCATGAGCGTGCCGCTTGGATCGAAGCGGATGACCATGCGGTCGTTGAATATCGCGGCTTCTTCGATGAAATAGCCGATGCCGCGGCCGCGCAGCTTGCCGCTCTTCTTCGATTCCGCCGCGCGCTTGGGGAAGCCGCTCCAGTCGGCAATCTTGAGGCATTCGTCCATCACGCGCATGAAGTCGCCACTGTCGAAGGCGATGCCGGAATGAAGCTTGTGCGGCATCGCCGACGGCGGGACGAAATTCCGCCGTCTGATCTCAATCGGATCGACGCCGATGACGCGCGCGGCCCGATCGAGCAATTGCTCGATCAAATAGGTCGCCTCGGGCCGTCCAGCGCCTCGATAGGGCTGCAACGGCGGCGTATTGGTCAGCACGGCACGGCCGGTCGCGAGCACGGCGGGGACCTGATAGACCCCGGGTGCGAGCTTGAGCGCGAACAATGGCACGACCATTGACGCGTCAAATACATGCGAGCCCATGTCGTGCAGCGCGTCCACGCGCAGGCCGAGAATCTTGCCGCGCTCGTCGAGTGCGAGTTCGCCCGTGACGACTTGGTCACGCCCGTGCGAGTCGCTGAGGAAAGCCTCCGAACGCGTTGATACCCATTTGACCGGCCGCCCGCCGCAGCGGCGCGACGCCCACAGCACCAGCGCATCTTCAGGATAGACCGCGCCCTTCATGCCGAAGCCGCCGCCAACGTCAGGCGAGATCACCCGCAGCTTGATCTGAGGCACTTTCAGCACATCGCCGGCGACGTGGGTCCGGTGGCCGTGCGGGTTCTGCGAGGTGGCGTGAAGCGTGTAGCTGTCGCTTTCGGGATGGTATTGCCCGATCGCCGCGCGCGGCTCGATGGAGTTGGCGCTGACCCTGTTGTTGACGAGCTTAATTGAAACCACGTGCTTGGCGCCGGCGAAAGCGGCATCGGTCGCCTCCTTGTTGCCCATCATAAGCGCGACGGCGACGTTGCTCGGCGCCTCGTCCCAAACCGCCGGAGCACCAGACTTGACCGCATCTTCAGGGGCGGTCACTGCGGGCAAGGGCTCATATTCGACCGCAATCAGCTCGGCGGCGTCGCGCGCCTGCGCCAGGGTTTCGGCGACGACAAAGGCGACGCGGTCGCCGACTGCGCGCACCTTGCCGCTGCTAAGGATCGGTCGCAGCGTCCGAAAGCCTTTCGGCCCGCCCATGTCTTCCGGCATGATCGGCACCAGGCTGCCCAGTTTGTCGGCCGCGACATCGGCCCCGGTCAGCACGGCGATGACGCCGCCGGCCGCCTTTGCCGCGGTTGTGTCGATGTTTTTGATGCGGGCGTGCGCGTGCGGCGACATGACCAGAACGCCGTAACACTGTCGCGGCAGGTCGATGTCGTCGACGAAGCGGCCGCGGCCGGTGATGAAGCGGGGATCCTCCAGCCGCGGTACGGGCTGACCAATGCCAAATTTAGCCACTCAGTTTCTCCTCGACATGGTGCGACCGCACGGCACTCCAATCGGCCGGAGCGCCTGCGATCATGTGCATGGGGCCATTTTATACTAACGATTGCCGGCAATGAGAATGGCGGAGACCGCGATTTTGGCTGAACATAGTCCATCTGCCCATCGCGCCACCGACCCCGACGGGGTGGCAGCCCCCGGGGACCTGTTCGGCCATCCAAAGGGCCTTACATTCCTGTTCACGACTGAGATGTGGGAGCGCTTCTCTTATTACGGGATGCGATCCCTGCTCGTTCTCTATATGACGAAATATCTCCTCGTCAGACACCCGGACGGCGCCCTCGGTCTCGCCGGCCTCAAAAGCGCGCTCGAAGCCGTATTCGGTCCGCTCGACGTGCAGCCATTGTCGTCGCAGATTTACGGGCTCTATACGGCGCTGGTCTATCTCACCCCGATATTCGGCGGTCTTCTCGCCGACCGCGTGCTCGGCCAGCGCCGCATCGTCATCGTGGGCGCGGTTCTCATGGCGATTGGCCATTTCATGATGGCGGTCGAACAGCTTTTCCTGTTTGCGCTCGCGGCATTGATCCTCGGCAGCGGCGCCTTCAAGCCGAATATCTCGACCCAGGTCGGGGGCCTTTATGCGCCCGGCGATCGGCGCCGCGACCGTGCCTATTCGATCTTCTATGTGGGCATCAATGTCGGCGCGTTCCTGGCGCCGCTCATCTGCGGCACTCTGGGCGAGGAGGCGGGCTGGCATTATGGCTTTGCCGCCGCCGGCGTCGGCATGGTGATCGGGCTGTCGATTTATCTTTACGCCGTGCCGTTGCTGCCGCCAGACGAGCTGCAGAAGGCGAAAGCGGCACAGGTGGCGCGACGACCGCTTGACCGGGACGAATGGCACGCCGTCATCGCGCTGCTTGTGCTTTTTGTGCCGACGACGCTGTTCTGGGCGACTTATGAGCAAAGCGGCAACACCATCGTCTTGTGGGCCGATGCCAACACCGACCGCACCGTCGGCATTTTTGGCTTCACGAGCCTGATCCCGACCACGTGGTTCTTGGCGTTCAATCCGTTCATGATATTCGCCTTCACGCCGTTCATCGTCGCGCTGTGGACGCGGCAGGCGGCACGCGGCCGCGAGCCCTCGACCATCACCAAAATGGCGTTCGGCTGTTTCGGCGTGGCGGCGGCCAACCTTCTGATGGCGGCCGCCGCCGTTGCGGCGGACGGCGGCAACGCAAGCTGGCTGTGGCTGTTCGGCTTTTTCGTCATTGTCACTATCGGTGAACTCTATCTGTCCCCGGTGGGGCTCTCGCTGGTGACCAAAGTTGCTCCCGCGCGCATCCTCTCGATGATGATGGGCGTGTGGCTGGCGTCGAGTTTTGCGGGCGGCTTTCTTGCCGGATGGCTCGGCAGTTTCTGGAGCCGGATGGCGAAGCCGGAGTTTTTTCTCATGGCCGCGGCGATTGCGGCACTCGCTGGCGCGATGATCGTCGCCTGCCGCTGGCTGCTAAGGGGAATGCTGCGGGAGTAACGTCGCCGGCTGGCCCCACTCCTGCACGGCCGAGCGGATCGTCCAGGTAGCGCTGGATCGTCCGGCCCAAGCTCGTGAGAATGATGTGCGCATCGACTTTGGTCAGCTCGGGCATCCGCACGACATAGCGACAAAACGCCATGCCGAGGAACTGACTGGTAATCAAGGCCGCGCGCGTCGATGCCGCGTCCGGTGACACCGCCGCGACGACGGGGACAACCTGTTGTCGAAAGACTTGCAACACCCGTTCAGCCGCACGGTCGTTGGTGGCGGCGGTACGCAGCAAGACCGCGAGATCGCCGCCGGACTCATCGCGTTCCCAAAGATGAAGGAAGTGCTGCGCCAGCCGCTCCCCCCTTTTTCTGCGCGGCAGCGCGGCGAGATCCGGCAAGTTGAGCTCAAACGACGCAGCCGCGGCAAATAGCCCTTCCTTACTGCCGAAATATCGCATGACCATCGAGGGGTCGATGGCGGCATCGGCGGCCACGGTCCTGATGGTGGCACGCTCATAGCCGTCTTCGGCGAAGCGACGGCGCGCGGCATTCAGTATTCGCAGTTTGGTCTGTTCCGATCGGGTCTGCTTTTGGCGCGGCTCTGTCATGTGAAACTTTCAATGCCAACGGCTGTTGACTCCGAAATCGCCGCGGACTAGACGCCAACGTACGTTGGCCAACGACCGTTGGCAACGGTGACGGCGCCGAGACGGCGTCGCTGCGGACGCTGCGGCAATCCAGCGCGGAGGAGCGATCCCCATGGCCATTAGACCGAAAGTGCCGAAGACCCTCGGGCAAATGGACGCGACCGCACCGCCCGCTGCGACGGACGTGCTCATCGTCGGCGCGGGACCTGCCGGTCTTGCGCTCGCCACGGACCTGATGCGGCGCGGAATTCGACCGCTCATCATCGACCGGCAGCCGGCTGGCGCGAACACCTCCCGCGCCTGTGTCGTGCATGCCCGGACCATGGAAGTTTTGCAGCCGCTGCGTGTGACCGAGGACCTGTTGGCCGAGGGCCTGAAAGTCCCGATTTTTCGCGTTCGCGACCGCGACCGCGCGCTTCTCACCATCGACTTCTCGGAGATCGCGAGCCCTTACGCGTTCACGCTCATGATTCCACAGCACAGGGTCGAGGGAACCTTGCTCGGCCACTTTGAAGATCTCGGCGGCCGCGTCGTTCGCCCATGCGAGCTTGTCAGGTACAATGCGCAGCCCTCGCATGTGGAAGCGGAAGCCCGCATCAACGGCGGCATAACAACGATCAAGGCGCGCTGGTTGATCGCCTGCGACGGCATGCACAGCACCGCGCGCGAACAATCCGGCATCACGTTCACCGGCGGCGAATACGAACAAAGCTTCGCTCTGGCCGACGTCCACATGGACTGGCCGCTCAACCGCGACGAGGTCACGCTGTTCTATTCAGCCGCGGGGCTCGTCGTGGTCGCGCCGCTTCCCGAAGATCGCTATCGGATCGTCGCCACGGTGGATGAAGCGCCGGAACAGCCATCCGCGAATTTCATGCAGGCGTTGCTGGATCGGCGCGGTCCTTCGGTTGATCCGGGGCGCATCCGTGATGTGGTGTGGAGTTCGCGGTTCCACATCCATCATCGTGTGGCGCAGACCATGCGGAAGAATCGGATTCTTCTCTGCGGCGATGCCGCGCACGTCCACAGTCCCGCCGGCGGACAAGGAATGAATACCGGAATCCAGGACGGCGTGTCGCTCGCCCACGCTCTGGCCGGCACGCTCGAAGACGGCGACGAAATACGCCTGGATACCTGGGCGCGCGAGCGCCTCCGGGTGGCCGCCAATGTGGTTGCACTCACCGATCGAATGACGCGGATGGCGACGATGAAGTCCGCAACCGGTCAGACACTGCGGAACCTGGCGGTAGCATTTGGCGGCCGTTTGCCGCCGGTCCGCGCCGCTTTGCCAGGACCCTGGCGGAACTCGATGCCAGATAGTCCGTTCGCTTCGGTGCATCCGCCTCGGGGACAATAACAAGGACGCGTTTCATGAACATTTCCGGCAACACCATCCTGATAACGGGCGGCGTGTCCGGCATCGGCTTCGAGCTCGCGGCCCGGCTCAAGGCTCTCGGCAACACTCTGATTGTGACGGGGCGAAGCCAATCTCATGTTGACGCCGCACGGAACGAGCTTCCCGGCGTCCATGCGATTTAAAGTGATGTCGGTGATCCAGCCGCGATCGCCGGCCTTTACCGGCGCCTTATCGAGGAGTTCCCCGGCCTGAACGTTCTCATCAACAACGCCGGGATCATGCGAAGGATCAACCTGCATAGGCTCGGATCGGACCTTCAGGACGTCACCCGTGAAATCGAGATCAACCTGAACGGCCCGATCCGTATGGCAGTGCAGTTCCTGCCGCACCTGAAGCGGCAGAACAGGGCGGCTATCGTCAACGTTTCGTCGGGACTAGCCTTCGTGTCGCTGGCCATCGCTCCGGTCTATTGCGCCGCAAAGGCAGCGATCCATTCCTTCACCCAGTCGCTCCGGATTCAGTTGAAGGATACGAACATCACCGTCTTTGAATTGGCGCCTCCGATCACCCGGACGCCGCTGTTTCGGGGCGACTTCCATATCGACGACGTAGGCGTAAAGCCGATGGATGTTAAAGACCTCGTGCAATGCGCAATCGAAGGACTCAAGCGCGACCGGCTCGAAATCCGGCCCGGTCTGAGCAACAAACTTAAATTCATGAGCCGGCTCGCGCCTGATTTTATCGCCAGGCAACTCGGCAAGCCGGTCGAACGCATGTTGGCGAAGCAAGCGGGCGGGAGGTTGAACTGACAAACAAAAGGAGAAGATCGCATGGCACGAAGAATGAATCCGTTCACCGTCGCTCCCGAGGGGGTTTCCGCTCTAGTGGCCGTTGAGAATTATCTCAAGACGTCCGGTCTCGACCCGAAGCTCGTTTTGCTCGTAAACACGCGGGTATCGCAGATCAACGGGTGCGCCTACTGCCTCCACATGCATACAGAGGACGCCCGGAAACTCGGCGAGTTGGAGGCGCGGCTGTATCTGCTCGATGCCTGGCGAGAGTTTGAACTCTATTCGGAACGGGAACGCTCGGCGCTGGCATGGGCGGAATCTCTGACGCAGATCGCGGCCACGCACGCGCCCGATCAAGTCTACGAGCAGGCGCGGCGCCATTTTCCGAGAAGGAGCTGGTGGACCTGTCGATCGCGATCGCCATGATCAATGCGTGGAACCGCCTGGCCATCGGGTCGCGATCGGTTCATCCGGCGGACTTGGCCAAGGCGGCCTGACCCAGTCGGGCCGCGCGGGCTTTGCGAGAATAACCCGGCCAAATCTGCTATCTTCCGCAAGGCACCGCGCGCGTGGTGCGTCCCAGGAACCTGCGGGCATGGGCGATCTTCGCGACTGGCTGCGTCGAAACAAGCTCGAGCAATATGCCGACACGTTCGAGGCGAACGATATCGACCTCGATATCCTGCCAGAACTAACCGAGGCGGATTTAGAAAACCTCGGCATTTCGCTGGGCAATCGGCGCCGGCTGATGAAGGCGTTTGCAGAACGCACGATCGATGCCCGCGGATCGGTTCCCCAGCCGGCAGCCGAGTCTTCCGGCGAAGCCGAGCGGCGCCAGGTCACCGTGCTGTTCTGCGATTTGGTGGGGTCCACCGCGCTGTCCCGGGCAGTCGATCCTGAGCTGCTCGCCCTGGTGATCAGGCGTTATCAGGATACCACCGCGGGTGCGATCGGACGTTTTGGCGGCTTTGTCGCCAAATTCATGGGTGACGGCGTGCTGGCTTATTTCGGCTTTCCGCACGCCTTCGAAGATGCAGCGGAACGCGCGGTGCGCGCCGCAATCGCTGTGTTGGCGGAAGTTGGCGCTATCGAGCGCCCGGACGGTACGCCGGCCCAGGCGCGGATTGGCATCGCTACCGGTCTCGTCGTGGTCGGCGAAATTGTCGGCACCGGCACCGCGCAAGAGCGCACCATCGTCGGCGAAACTCCCAATCTCGCCGCTCGGCTGCAAGCGCTCGCGGTGCCCGATACTATCCTCCTCAGCGAGGCGACGCAGAATTTGCTGCGCGGATTGTTCGAGCTCGAACTCACCGGCGAACACGAGGTGAAGGGATTTGCGCGCCCAGTGCCGGTTTGGCGCGTGCTCGGCGAAGCGGTGGCCGAAAGCCGTTTCGCAGCCATCCGCACCGGCGGCGGTTCGCCGCTCGTCGGTCGCGCGCACGAAATGGGATTGTTGCTCGAGCGCTGGCGCTTGGCGCGCCTGGGCGAAGGCCAAATGGTCACCGTGATCGGCGAGGCCGGGATCGGCAAATCGCGCTCCGTCGAGGCGTTGCAGGAAGCGCTGACCGGCGAGCCGTATGCGCGGATCCACTTGCAATGTTCGTCCTATCACTGCGATAGCGCGCTTTATCCGGTGATCCAGCATCTTTCCCGTGCCGCTCGTTTCGTCGCCACCGATTCTCCCGGCGCCCGGATCGAAAAGCTTGCCGGCCTGTTTGCAGAGCGGGCGGCATCGGATACGGCCGCGGTTCCATTGCTCGCGGAAGTCCTGTCGATCCCGATGGCGGCGACGCCGGCGCAGCCAATGCTAACGCCGGCGCAGCGCAAGGCGGCGACCATCGCGCTGTTGGTCGATGAGATCGTCCACCTCGGCGAGACCGAGCCCGTGCTCCTGGTGCTGGAGGATGCGCATTGGATCGACGCCACCACCCTTGAGCTGATGACGCGCCTGGCCGACAGCATCCCCCAGGCCCGGTTGCTTGTGCTGGTGACCGCGCGGCCGGATTTTGCGCCGCCATGGCTGGCGCGACCGCACGCGACGCTGTTGACGCTCGGCCGGCTCGGCCGCGCCGAAAGCGCCCGGTTGGTTGCCGGTGTCGCCGCGGCGCACGGCCTGCCGGCGGAAACGATCGCGGCGATCATTGCCAAGACCGACGGCGTGCCGCTGTTCGTCGAGGAGTTGACGAAGAGCGTAATCGAATCGGCGGGCGAGGACGGTACGGCGGTTCCGGCAACACTCAAGGATTCGCTGATGGCACGCCTTGACCGCCTCGGCGAGGCGCGCGAGGTGGCGCAGATCGCCGCCGTTATCGGCCGGCAGTTCGTATTTTCGTTGCTCGAGGCGCTCACTCCTCGCGGCGCCGTCGAACTCGAAACCGCGTTGACGAAACTAGTCGCGGCGGGGATCGTTTTTCCCGAAGGGCGCGGCGTGGAACACGGCTTCAGTTTCAAGCACGCACTCATGCGGGATGCCGCCTATGAGAGTTTGCTCTTATCCCGCCGACGCGATTGGCACGCGCGCATCGCCCGCGCGCTGGAAGAGCGCTTCCCCGACCTGGTGGCAAACGAGCCGGAACTGCTGGCGCATCATTTCGGCGAGGCCGGATTGGCTGGCCCGGCTTGCGATTACCGCATGAGCGCCGGCGACCGCGCGCTGAGCCGGTCAGCTTATCAGGAAGCGGCAGCACATTTCTCCGCGGGTCTCAAACTGGCCGATACGTTGCCGGAATTGCCGGAGCGCATGCGCCGCCAGCTGGATTTTCTGTTGAAGCTCGGGCCAGCGTTGATGGTGGCGCACGGCCACCAAAGTATGGAGGTCGAGGATGTCTACCGCCGTGCCAGCGAGATCGGCGCGGCAATAGGAGACGATGCGGGCACGTTCAAAGCCAAATGGGGGCTGTGGCTCAACGCCAATATCCGGCGCAAGACGGCGCAGGCGCGCGACCGGGCGAGTGAGCTGGTGACGCTCGCCCAGCGCTCCAGCGACAGCGATCTCTTGCTGGAAGCCTATCATTGCCGCTGGTCGACAGGATTTTTTCGCGGCGATGTCGCTGAGGCGTTGGTCGACAGCCGGATCGGTATCGAGACCTATGACTTGCGCCGTCACCGTCATCTCGGCCAGGCCTTCGGCGGACACGACCCGGGTGTTTGCGCTTATGTGGTGCACGCAAATCTGCTGCAACTATCCGGCGATCGCGAACTGGCGAAGCTGAGATACGAGCAAGGGGTAGCACTCGGGGAAACGCTCGATCACCCCAACAGCGTCTGCCATGCGCTCCACAATGGCGGGATAGGTCAGCAGCTCGTCGGCGATCGCGAAGGGACGTTTGCAAGCGCCCGCCGCGCGGCGGGCCTTGCAGAAAAATTTAGCCTGCCGTTGTGGCGTGCAAGCAGCTTGGTGCTTGCGGCCTGGGCAACCGCAGTGGGCTCGGGAATAGCCGACGCAGCGCAACAGATCGACGCTGGACTTGCCGCCGCTACGGCGGCCGGGCCGCTGCCGCAATACTACCTCGGCTTGGCGGCTGAAGTTCTGCTGGCTGTCGGCCGCCCGGCGGACGCCCTGGCGCATCTCGACCGCGCCATCGCCGGTATCGACGAACCCGGTGTCGGATTTTATATCCCGGAAATCTATCGACTGCGCGGCGAATGTCTGCTGGCGCTTAGCCGCGACAACAAAGACGAGGCGCGGCAAGCTTTCGCCGCCGCTCGCGACATTGCGCTCCGGCAAGGCGCTGCTATCCTGCAGCGCCGCGCCGAAGCATCGCTCGCCGCGCTCTCAAACATTCCCGGCAGTTGATGGAGTTTAGTGCGCGGCCGCCACTGCGGGAGCCGCCGCCGGGGCGGTTTCCATCGCGGTCATGTGCGTCTTCACCGCCTTCTGCACCTTTTCGAAGGCGCGCACTTCGATCTGGCGCACGCGCTCGCGCGAGACGCCGAACTCATCGGCGAGCTCTTCCAGGGTGATCGGCTCGTCGGCGAGACGGCGGGCCTCAAAAATGCGGCGCTCGCGATCGTTGAGCACGGTGAGCGCTTCACCTAGTGCCTGATGCCGGTTGTCCGCCTGCTGGGATTCGGCCAGACGGCTTTCTTGGCTGGCGCTGTCGTCAACCAGCCAATCCATCCATTCGCCGGAATCGCCGTCCTCGCGGATCGGCGCATTGAGCGAGGCGTCACCGCCGAGCCGGCGGTTCATGTCGATCACGTCCTGCTCGGTCACGCCCAGCCGCTTGGCAATGAGCTTGACCTGGTCGGGCCGCATATCGCCTTCGTCAAGCGCCGAAATCCGGCTCTTGGCCTTGCGCAGGTTGAAGAACAGCTTCTTCTGGTTGGCGGTGGTGCCCATCTTCACCAGCGACCAGGAACGCAGGATGTATTCCTGGATCGCGGCCTTGATCCACCACATCGCATAGGTCGCCAGCCGAAAGCCCTTGTCGGGCTCGAAGCGTTTGACCGCCTGCATCAGGCCGACATTGCCCTCCGAGATCACTTCCGAGATCGGCAGGCCGTAGCCGCGATAGCCCATGGCGATCTTGGCGACGAGCCGCAAATGGCTGGTGACCAGCCGGTGCGCGGCTTCACGATCCTCGTGCTCGCGCCAGCTTTTCGCCAGCATGAATTCTTCCTGCGGTTCCAACATCGGGAACCGCCGGATCTCTTCCAAATACCTTGTCAGGCCGGTTTCACCCGACAAAATCGGCAAAGCTGCAGTTTGGGCCATGACAGCGCCCTCCTATTATTTACGCCCCCGCCATAGCGGCAGGCGGTGTTGCCGTCGCTTCCGAGCCGACGGCGCAAGTTCCTTTACCTCGCACCTGCAACATACACGGTCTAACCCGGTGAGCGGTAGTAAAGAGGCATCACTTCAGCGCGACGCTGCCTTGATCCAGCTCAATAGGTGAAGAAACCCACCTATGCCGGCGAAGCCTCTATTTTTCGCTAAAATCAGCCCTAATGGCCGCCAGCATATCACGCAAACGGGCGAGATCAGGCGGCAGTTCCGAGCGGAACCTCAGGATTTTACCGGTAATTGGGTGTTCGATCGTTAAGATATGGGCATGAAGGGCCTGTCTACCAAGGGCTTTCAGCGCGGCCCGGGCTTCTTCCGGCAGCAGCGCGGCCTTGGTGCGAAAACCGGGCCCGTAGACCTCATCGCCCAAGAGCGGGTGCCCGATTGAGGCCAAATGCACCCGAATCTGGTGAGTTCGGCCGGTTTCGAGCCTGCAGGCGAGAAGGCCGGCGACCGGATCGGCCGCCCGTGTAGCCTTGCCGGCGCGCCGGGCTTCTTTGTTACCAGCGTAGCGCTCGATCACCTCCCAGTGAGTGACGGCCTCGCGGCCGCCTTCGCGGACCGCCATGCGGTCACGGGCGACTTTATGCCGCTCGATCGGCCGGTCGATGATGCCGCGAGGGCGGTCCGGCGCGCCCCAGATAAACGCCAGATAGCCGCGCTCGAAGGGCCCGCCGTCACGGCCGTGACCGGCGAACTGCGCGGCCAGCCCCCGATGTGCGCGGTCGTTCTTCGCCACCACCATAAGGCCGGTCGTATCCTTGTCGAGCCGATGCACGATGCCTGGGCGCCGCTCGCCGCCGATGCCGGACAGGCTGTCGCCGCAATGGGCGATCAGGGCGTTGACGAGCGTTCCGGTCCAGTTTCCGGCGGCGGGATGCACGACCAGCCCTTTGGGCTTGTCGATCACGATGATGTCGGCGTCCTCGTAAACCACGTTGAGCGGAATAGGTTCGGCCGTGGGCCTTGCGGGCGCGGCCGGAGGAATGTCGATGAGGATGGCGGTGCCGGAATTGACGCGATGACCGGGATCACGGATCGTGCGCCCGTCGACGGCGACGGCGCCCGCCTCGATCAGGGCCTTGAGACGCGTGCGCGAGAGCTCGACGACATGCGCGGCGAGTACGCGGTCGAGCCGTCCGCCGGGCTCATTATCCGCAATGCTGATCGATTTCTGCGTCGCTGTCATCGGTCGTTTATTTAGGTACTTGAATGCGCAAATTAGCCACCGGTGAACTGCAAAGCGACAGGGAGGACGCCGCCGATCGTCATGCCACGGCCGCGCCATCCGAGGCGGCCGAGGCCATGGCGGCCGGCATGGTCGCGCGGGTGCGCCTCATGATGATCGTAGCTGGTATCACTACACTCATCGCGATCGCGGCCGTTATCAGTGTTATCGGCTACCGCGTTTTCCGTGCGGGCGGAAGCGGCGCAGGACCGACCGCCGAGGGCATCATTATGCTGCCGAAGGGCGCGCGAATGATCTCCAGCACGATCGCCGACGACCGCATCGTGGTGACGCTCGATATCGGCGGCGCGACCGAAATCCGCACCTACGATCTCAAGACGCTGAAAGAGACCGGCCGCATCCGGTTCGCAACCGAGCCATGAGGCGGTGCTTGCGCGCCTGTGCCATCGGGTTTATTCGACTTGCAGGCTCCCTTCGTCTAGCGGTCTAGGACGCGGCCCTCTCAAGGCTGAAACACGGGTTCGATTCCCGTAGGGAGCGCCAGCGCCGCCTTTTGAGCAGGGTTCGAGGTCGCGCGCGCCTCTCGGCTTTCGGAGCAGCGCAGTGAGCAAGACATCGCCGCTGGTGGTTTGGTTCGAGGCGGTCGGGCGCGGCGACGTGTCCCGCGTCGGCGGCAAGAATGCTTCGCTCGGCGAGATGGTTGGTCATCTCGCGTCGCAAGGCGTCCGGGTGCCGCCCGGCTTCGCCACGACGGCCGACGCCTATTGGCAATTCGTTGCGGCGAATGATCTGAAGCAAACCATTGCCGGCTTGCTCGCCGATCTTGCTGCCGGCAAAGCCGCACTGTCCGACGTTGGGCTCGCTATACGCCGCGCCTTCTTGGGTGGCGAATGGCCGAACGACATCGCAACAGCCATTACCTCCGCTTATGCGGAGCTGGGCCGGCGCTCCGGCAGGCAGGAGGTGGACGTGGCGGTGCGTTCAAGCGCGACCGCCGAAGACCTTCCCGATGCGAGCTTTGCCGGACAGCAGGAGACTTTTCTCAATATCCGCGGCGACTCCGCGCTGCTTGACGCCTGCCGGCGCTGCTACGCGTCGCTGTTCACCGACCGCGCCATCACCTATCGCCAAGTGAAGGGCTTCGATCACATGAAGGTCGCGCTGTCCATCGGCGTGCAGCGCATGGTGCGCGCCGATCTCGGCGGCGCCGGTGTGATGTTCTCGATCGACACGGAAACCGGCTTCGACAAGGTCGTGCTGATCAACGCCGCCTGGGGCTTGGGCGAGAACGTGGTCCAGGGCACCGTCGATCCCGACGAATATGAGGTTTTCAAGCCATTCCTGTCGAACGGCGCACTCATGCCGATCATCGAAAAGACGCTCGGCGAAAAGTCGCGCAAGATGGTTTACACCAGCGACGCCGAGCATCCGACCCGCAACGTGCCGACCTCGCGGGCCGAACGCGCGGCATTCGTATTGAGCGACCCGGATATTCTCGCGCTCTCGCGCTGGGCCTGCGCGATCGAGGGCCATTATGCGTGTCCGATGGACATGGAATGGGCGAAAGACGGCCAAACCGGCGAGCTGTTCATCGTCCAGGCCCGCCCTGAAACGGTTCAATCGCGCCGCGAAGCCAGTGTTTTCAAAACCTACCGGATTAAATCCAAGGGCAGAAAACTTGTTTCAGGTCTGAGCATCGGCGAGGCGGTGGTGGCCGGCCGCGTTTGTTTGATCGACAGCCCCCGCGACATCGATCGCTTCGTTGACGGGGCCATTCTGGTGACACGCACGACCGACCCCGACTGGGTGCCGATCATGAAGCGAGCGGCCGCCATCATCACCGATCACGGCGGCCGCACCTCCCATGCCGCAATCGTCAGCCGCGAATTGGGCCTGCCCGCGGTTGTCGGGACCGGCAATGCGACGCAGCTCCTGCACGACGAACAGGAAGTGACCGTGTCCTGTGCCGAGGGAGACGAGGGCTTCATCTACGAGGGAGCGGCTGAATTCGTGGCGGAGGAGCTCGATGTCGAGCACATCCCGGCCACTCGCACCCAGGTGATGCTCAATGTCGGCAATCCGGCAGCGGCATTCCGCTGGTGGCGCCTTCCCGCCGACGGCGTCGGACTTGCACGGATGGAATTCGTCGTCAGCAACCACATCAAGGTGCATCCGATGGCGCTGGTGCACTTCGACCGGATCGAAGATCAGGATGCCAAGCGCGCCATCACTGAGCTGACGCAGGGCTATGCGGACAAGCCGCAATATTTTGTCGATCACCTCGCGCGCGGCCTTGCCCGCATTGCCGCTGCGCACCACCCCAAGCCGGTCATTGTGCGCACCAGCGATTTCAAGACCAACGAATATGCGAACCTGATCGGCGGTGCGGGCTTCGAACCCAAGGAGGAGAATCCGATGCTCGGGTTTCGCGGCGCATCGCGTTACTACTCGCCGCGGTATCGTGAAGGTTTTGCGCTCGAGTGCCGGGCGCTGCGGCATCTGCGCGAAGCCATGGGTTTTACCAATGTGATCGTGATGATTCCGTTCTGCCGCTCGGTCAAGGAGGCTGACCGCGTTCTTGCGGTGATGGCCGAGAACGGCCTCACGCGCGGGGCGAACGGTCTGCAAGTCTATGTGATGTGCGAAATTCCCTCGAATGTTATTCTCGCTAAGGCCTTCGCCGAGCGGTTTGACGGCTTCTCGATCGGCAGCAACGACCTGACGCAGCTTACTCTCGGCGTTGATCGCGATTCCGAGGAATTGGCCGAATTGTTCGACGAGCAGGACGATGCGGTCAAATGGATGATCGGCAATGTCATCGCCGAGGCGCATAAGTCGGGCGCCAAGGTCGGACTATGCGGCCAGGCGCCGAGCGATCATCCGGAATTTGCCGAATTCCTGGTGGCCTGCGGCATCGATTCCATATCTGTGAGCCCGGACAGCTTTATTGCAGTAAAGCACCGGGTGGCCGCCGCCGAATTGACGCTGGCGAGCCTCCGCACAGCCTAGCGAACGCGGAGTTCAGGCACGCCGAATCCGTCAAGGCACCGCTTCCGGAATCGCGTGACGCGTCCAAATCGTTTCGACTTTTACCTGACGATAAAGGCGCTCGGTATCCTCCCAGTGACAGAGTGCCGTGCCCGGGGACAGCAACGCCGCCGATCCGGCTGCGTTGGCGTAACGGAACGCATCTTTCAGATCGTGATCGGAAACGAGACTCCATATTAGGCCGCCGAGAAAGCTGTCGCCGGCGCCGACCGTGCTGACAGGTTTGACCGGCAACGCCTGTGCCCGCCAAACCCGATCGCGGGTGATCAGGAGCGCACCTTCCCCGCCGAGCGTTAGAGCGACCACTTCAGTCTGCTTCGCCTGTACCAGGCCGAGGCCGGCCTTGATCCACGCGTCTTGATCCTCGGCGCGGGTGCCGGTCAGGTCCGTGAGCTCCTGCAGATTGGGTTTGATCAGATACACCCCTTCCTTCAATGCCATTTCGAGAGCTGCCCCAGATGCGTCGAGCACCATCTTGAGGCCCATCTCTTTCGCAAGCCGGGCAACCTGGCCGTAAAAGTCCTTCGGAACGCCGGGCGGCAGACTGCCGCTCGCCACCAGGAATTTCGACCGGGCTCGCAACGCGGCGACGGCCTCCAGACACATCTGCCACTCGCCCTTCGCCAAGCGGGGTCCGGGAAGAACAAAGCGAAATTCATTGCCGGTTGTCTTTTCGACAACTGTGAGGTCTTCCCGGGTTTCCCCCCTGATTTCGATCGCGAGGCTGCGGATGCCTTCTTGATCGACGAGCCGGCGAAGCATCAGACCGGTTGAGCCGCCGATTGGATAAACCGCCGTAACGTCGGCCCCGAACCTGCCGATCACGCGGGCGACATTAACCCCACCGCTACCCGGATCGCGCCGCGCCGCCGCGCAGCGCAGCTTGCGCAGCGGCACCACCCGATCGACGCTCGTTGAGAGATCGATCGAGGGGTTCATCGACAAGGCGATTACATCGGTCATCCCGAGTGCCTGCTGGGGAACTATGAGCAGGTTATCTTGAAAGCACCTTCGCGGACGTCACATTGATCTAGATTAAAAATCGGCTACGCGTGCCAGTCGACCGCCCCGAGCAACATCCCGATGTGGCCGTCCCCCCACGATGGAACGAGCAGCCGCGAATAGGAGTCGGCGCGGCCCGACTGCTTCGGGTCGCTTGGGCCGTGTCGATAATAGGTGGGCGCGCGACTTTCCACCGTCGCACTGCATTGCGCGCGCAGGTATTCAAACGGGTTGCGCAGCTCGATCTCGTCGATGAAATGGCCAGCGGCCGGCTCGCCATAGCGATCCAAAATCCGTTGTCCAACCGACCCTAATCTGAATCGCTCGGGCTTGGCGAACGCCCGGATCAACATCAGACGATCGGCAAGGTCGGGAAGCGCCGATGTCGTCACGTCGTCAAGGAACGGCATTTCATTCTCTGCCCGCTTCAAGCTCTGCCAATAGGCGAGAACGCGCGCCAATTCGGGTTCGATCTTCTTGGGCAGCGAAAATGGAACAGCCGGACGTTTCATATCACTTGTCGCCCCAGTGCGGTTCTGTCGCTAGCCGCAGCACCCTAGCGGTTGCCCGCGTTTTCAGCCAGCCGTTGCAGCCCGAGCAAGGTCGCGTCCGGATGAATGATCACCGAGGTGGGAATCCTGGCGAGGTAGGGTTGAAAGCGGCCTTTCGCTTCAAATCGCGCGCGAAACTGCGATCGCCGCAAGTGTTCGACGATGCGCGGCGCAATGCCGCCGCCGATATAGACCCCACCGCGGGCTGCGAAGGTGAGGGCGGCGTTGCCGGCAAAGATGCCGAGCATGGCGCAGAACAAATCAAGCGCTTCGCGGCACGCTGTGCAGCTGCCATCGAGTCCGGCCACCGTGATCTCGGCTGCAGTTCGCTCGATGGTCGGCCGCCGATCGATCGAGCCGACCGCTTGGTAGATATTGGCAAGTCCGCTGCCCGAGAGGACGCGCTCGGCTGAAACGTGCCCAAATCGCTCGCGGAGATGCTCTATAATCGCATTCTCACGCGAAGTGGTTGCCGGAAACGTCGTGTGTCCACCCTCGCTGTTGATGACGATGTCGCCGCTGGCGTGCGGCGAGAAGCAGGCGAGGCCCAAGCCGGTTCCCGGACCGAGCACGGCAGCGGGGGCGTCCGGCACCGCTTTGCCGCTGCCAATCGCGAAAAGGTCCGACGGCATCAGCCGCGGCAGCGACCACGCCAGAGCTTCGAAATCATTGACGACGCGGACGTCGGCCCAATTAAAGCTACTATTCAACTCCGATGCGTCGATGACCCAGCCGCTATTGGTTACCTGGCAGCGATTCCCATCGACCGGCCCGGCGACTGCAAATGCGGCGCCGCAAATGCCGTTTCTTCTATGTCCGTTGAGCAGTGCTGCGAGGGCGTCGATGAACTGCGAATAGTCCTTTACGGCGAGCACTTCGACCGGACCGATCGTATCGTCCTCGACGAATGTGAATCTCGCATTGGTTCCGCCGATGTCGCCCAATAAGATCTTGCCGGTAACGGACTTCATCGGATCGCTCTGGTCGCTTGGTGACGTCGTTTCTTAAGTGATTGCTCGCGGAAGATCAGCGGCCGCGACCGGTTGGAACATCGTTGCCGATCGCAAATGACCTTATGCGCGGTCGTCACAGACGGCCATTCTTGACATAAGTCAATACGTTACGGTTTTTGTTGCTCATTGATACTGTCTCAAAGGCTTGCTCGGAACAGTGAACGAGCGCGACGATGGCAGAGGTCGAAAAACCAGTGGGAACAGTCGTCGCCGTCCGCGGCGTCGTGGTGGATGTCGCATTCGACGCTGCAGAACTGCCGCGGCTCGACGAAGCTCTGGTTGTCCAATGGGACCAGCCCGAACCTCTGATCATCGAGGTCCAGGCTCATCTCGACCAACGCACGGCGCGGGGCGTTGCGCTGCAATCCACCGCCGGCTTGAGGCGCGGCGTGGCGGTGCACGCCAGCGGACATCCGGTCACGGTGCCGGTTGGCGACGCGGTGCTCGGTCGCCTGCTCGACGTTACCGGGGCAACCCGCGACCGCGGGCCGCCGCTGCCGCCCGACATGCCGCGCGCACCGATTCACCGTGCCGCGCCGCCGCTCGGTGCGCGCAGCCCCGCCACCACGATCTTCGAAACCGGCATCAAGGTCATCGATCTTCTCGCCCCGCTTCCGCAAGGAGGCAAGGCGGCGATGTTCGGCGGCGCCGGTGTCGGCAAGACCGTCGTGGTCATGGAGCTCATCCATGCGATGGTAAAAAGCTATCAAGGAATTTCCGTCTTTGCTGGCGTGGGCGAGCGCTCCCGCGAAGGCCACGAGCTGCTCGCCGAAATGCGGCGCTCCGGCGTGCTCGATCGCAGCGTTCTGGTCTACGGTCAAATGAACGAGCCGCCGGGGGCCCGCTGGCGGGTTGGGTTGACTGCGTTGACGATTGCAGAGTACTTCCGCGACCAGAAACGGCAAAACGTCCTCTTGTTGATGGACAACGTGTTTCGTTTCGTGCAGGCCGGCAGCGAAGTCTCGGGCCTGCTTGGCCGCCTGCCGTCGCGGGTCGGATATCAGCCGACGCTCGACACCGAAGTCGCCGCGCTACATGAGCGCATCGCCTCGATCTCAGGCGTGTCGGTCACCGCGATCGAAGCCGTTTATGTGCCGGCCGATGATTTTACGGATCCGGCCGTGACCGCGATTTCCAGCCACCTCGACAGCATGATCGTGCTTGCCAGATCGATGGCTGCAGAGGGTATGTATCCCGCAGTCGATCCGTTGCGCTCTGCATCGATACTGCTCGATCCGACCGTCGTCGGGCAGGAGCATTACGCCATTGCCGAGGAGGCTCGCGAAGCGATCGCGCACTATAAGGAATTGCAGGACATCATTTCGCTTCTCGGCGTCGAAGAGCTGAGCGCTCAGGATCGCTTGATTGTCACGAGGGCCAGGCGATTGCAACGCTTCCTCACGCAGCCGTTCGCCGTCACCGAAGCCTTTACCGGCAAGCCGGGACGGTCCGTTTCCCTGGCCGAGACGCTCAAGGGCTGCCGTACAATACTCGATGGCGCTTGCGACCGGTGGGCGGAGAGTTCGCTTTACATGGTCGGTACCATTGACGAAGCCCGGGAGAAGGAGGCGTCCTGGAAGCGCGAGGCAAAGCTGCCATGAGACTGCTCATTGCCACACCGACCTCTGTCGTGATCGACGAGCAGGACGTCGTCGCGGTGCGGGCTGAAGACGAAAGCGGCAGCTTCGGCGTTCTCAACGGCCATGCCGATTTTCTGACGGCGTTGACGGTGTCGATCGTAAGCTGGCACGGCGTCGACGACCAGCCGCGATTTTGCGCCGTGCGACGCGGCGTATTGTCGGTCAGCAATGGAAACGAAGTCGCGGTTGCCACTCGAGAAGCGATCGCGGGCGACGATCTCGGGCGTCTCGAAAGCGGAGTGCTGGCGCATTTTCGCGAAGCGCTCGAAGCCGAGCGCATCGCGCGCACCGAAAGCCTGCGGCTACAGATGCAGGCCATAAGGCGGATCGTGCATTACCTGCGGCCCGAACGGCCCGGCCTATTCGGGGGCCGATGATGAATGCCGACGCCGTCGAGCCCGGACAGACTTCTGCGAACGCAATGGCCGAAGCGGCTCGAAAGCAAGAGGAGCGCCGAAAGCTTTGGCGGACTGAAGGGGAACCGTCCATGGCACGGTTCGTTGGCCAGATTGGCGTCCTCGGCTGGATCATTGTCGCGCCGACTTTGATCGGCCTCTTCGTTGGACGATGGCTCGATCACATGCTGCGCACCGGAATTTTCTGGAGTGCGGCGCTGTTGGTGCTGGGAGTCACGCTCGGGTTCTGGTCGGCCTGGAGCTGGATGCGCAGGCAATGACGGCTAGCCATCTCATCGAACACGCGTTGTCCGTCGCGCAAGCCGGCGCCTGGCTGGGCAGTGGCGTGTTGATCGGAGCGTTCTATTTCCTGACGCTCGAATGGAACGTCAGGATGTTTGCCCTCGGCAGGGCGGCGCTGCTCGCGATGGCGCTGCAGCTCGGGCGCTTCGCACTTCTGGCCGGCGTGCTTGCGATGATCGCTGGTCACTTCGGGGCCCTGCCGCTCCTTCTCGTCGCCGTCGGCATAACCGCTGCGCGCGTGGCCGCCGTGCGCTTGGAGGTCGCGACATGATCGAATTGCCGCTGGTCATGAAGACGCTATTCATGCTCGGCCCAGTCCCGGTAACCAAACCGGTCGTGGCCACTTGGGGCCTCATGGCGGCGCTAGCGCTGAGCGGCCTATTGCTCACGCGCTCGCTTACGCTCGCCCCGACACGTTACCAAACCGTGCTCGAGCTGATCGTTGGAGCCGTTGCGGATCAAATCCAAGGCACAATCCGTGTTCCGCCACAGCCCTATGTGCCGACGATCGGCACGCTGTTCCTATTTATCCTGGCGGCGAACTGGTCCTCGCTGATCCCCGGCGTCGAGCCGCCGACCGCGCACATCGAAACCGATGCCGCGCTGGGGCTGATCGTGTTCTGTTCCATCATCTATTTTGGCATCCGCGCGCGCGGTGTCGGCGGTTATCTAAAGACGTTTGCCGAGCCGAGCATCCTGATGATCCCGCTCAATCTCGTCGAAACTTTCACCCGCACGTTCTCGCTGATCGTGCGGCTGTTCGGCAACGTCATGAGCGGCGTTTTCATTATTGGCGTCGTTCTCTCGCTCGCCGGGCTGTTCGTGCCGGTTCCGCTGATGGCTCTCGAGCTGCTCATCGGCGCCATTCAGGCCTATATTTTTACCGTGCTCGCCGTTGTGTTCATCGGCAGTGCCGTAGGCGGAGAACTAATCGGCGGCGGCAACCAAGGGGAAAAGCCATGAATTGGACCGAGATCGTCAGCATCTTCGCCGCGGCGATGGCCGTTTCGTTCGGCGCCATCGGTCCGGCGCTTGCCGAGGGGCGGGCGGTCGCGGCGGCGATGGATGCCATCGCGCGCCAGCCGGAGGCGGCAGGCACGATATCGCGAACCCTATTCGTCGGCCTTGCCATGATCGAGACGATGGCGATCTACTGTCTGGTGATCGCGCTTCTGCTGCTGTTCGCCAATCCATTTGTCCGCTGAGCCCATGCGCATCGACTGGTGGACGCTAGCGCTGCAGACCGTCAACGTCCTCATTCTGATCTGGATTCTCGGCCGATTCTTTTTCCGGCCGGTTATGGACATCGTCGTCAAGCGGCAGCAGGAGGCTAACAAGCTGCTCGCCGACGCGGCTGCCGCCCGTCAAGAGGCCGCTGATGTGCACGCGGATGCCGATAAGGCGCGCGCGAAGATCGCCGCCGAGCAGGAAAGACTGATCGCTGAAGCCCGGGCAGCGGCACAGATCGAGACGCGGAATCTGCTTGAGCATTCGTCTGAGGAGATCGTCAAGCTCAGGGCCGAAGCAGAAGCCGGAATTGCCCGCGAGCGGGCGGCGGCGGAAGCGGCGATCATCGATCGCGCCAGCGAGCTTTCGATCGACATCGCGCGGCGCTTGCTTGGACGTTTTCCGCAGCAGGATGTGCTCTACGCATTCGTCGACGAGATTTGCCGCGAGGTCCGCGGCTTGCCAGCCGCGCGAGAAGGCCTCGCCTCTGCCGCGACAATAGGGCACCCGATCGAAATCGTAACCGCCGCACCGCTTTCCGACGAGCAGACGCGGCATGTTCGCGGTGCGCTTAAGGAGGCTTTCGGCGTCGACTTGCCTTTCGCGTTTGGCAGCGATCCGGCAATCGTCGCGGGCATCGAACTCAAGGGTCAAAGCGCCATTGTCCGCAACAGCTGGCGCGCAGACCTCGATCGAATCCGCCAGGAGTTGAGCCGTGACGACTGCGTTCGTTGATCTTGAAGCCTGGCTCAGCAACGCAAGAAAGCGCGTCAAAGCCACCGCGCTGGCGCCGACGGCCGAGCAAGTAGGCCGCGTGGAGAGAGTTGCCGATGGCATTGCGGTGATTTCCGGATTGCCCAGCGTAAGACTAGACGAACTCGTGCGCTTCGAGCGTGGTCAGGTCGGCTTTGCCGCGACTTTGGATCCGGAATCTCTGGGATGCGTTCTTCTCGACGATCCCAACGGGGTCGAGGCAGGCGACCTTGTCCGCGGCACCGGCGAGGTCGTGCGCGTGCCAGTGGGCCCGGCTCTCCTCGGCCGCACGGTCGATCCGCTTGGCCGCCCGCTCGACGGCGGCAATGCGATAAGCGCCGAGCACTACGAGCCGGCCGAGCGTCCGGCACCGGCCATCGTCGACCGCGATTTCGTCAGCGAGCCCGTACAAACCGGCCTGCTGGTGCTCGATTCCATGTTTGCCCTGGGGCGTGGCCAACGCGAGCTGATTATCGGCGACCGTGCGATCGGCAAGACCGCGATTGCCGTCGATTGCATCATCAGCCAGAGGTCAAGCGACATCATTTGCGTTTACGTGGCCATCGGTCAGAAGTCGTCGAGCGTAAGACGGGTGATCACTGCCATTCAGACCCACGGCGCGCCGGAACGCTGCATCTTTGTGGTCGCCAGCGCGTCGGCTGCTCCCGGCCTGCAATGGATTGCGCCATTTGCCGGCTTCACCATGGCGGAATACTTCCGCGATCGCGGTCAGCATGCTCTCGTCGTCATCGACGATATGACCAAACACGCCGCCACCCACCGCGAGATCGCGCTGCTGACGCGGCAGCCGCCGGGACGCGAGGCTTATCCGGGAGATGTTTTCTATGTTCATGCGCGGCTCCTGGAACGCGCTGCGAAGCTTTGCCGGGCCGCCGGCGGCGGCTCGTTGACGGCGCTGCCGATCGCCCAATTGGATGCCGGCAATTTGAGCGCCTATATTCCGACCAACCTGATCTCGATTACGGACGGTCAGATCGTTCTCGATGCGCGCTTGTTCTACGAAGGCCACAAGCCCCCGGTCGACGTGGGGACCAGCGTCAGCCGCGTGGGCGGCAAGACCCAGGCACCGGCCCTGCGCGAGGCCGCGGAAACGCTACGTCTGGATTACGCCCAATTCCTCGAACTTGAGCTGTTCACGCGCTTCGGCGGCGTGACTGATGCGCAGGTCAAGGACAAGATCGCGCGCGGGCGACGCATTCGCGCGATTCTCACGCAACAGCAATACGCTCCGTTGCGGCTGGTCGATGAAGTCGCGCTGGTGCTCGCTTTGCAGCGCGGCGTGCTCGATCGTTTGCCGCTGCAGCTAATTGGAAAGTTCCGCGCCGAGCTTCCGGGCTGGCTGGATACCGCCGCCAGCACCATCGTCAATGAGATGATGCGCACCGGCGGCCTCGACGAAGCGAAGGTCGCTGCGCTGACAGCGACGCTCTCGGCGCTGGCGGCGCAGCTGATGCCGCCGCCCGCTCCGTCGGCGCCGAGGACCGAATAATGGCGGAGCGGTTATCCGACATCGTCACGCAAATCCAGAACGTCCGCCAATTGGGCGCGGTCGTTACCGCCATGCGCGGTATCGCCGCTTCGCGGGCGCAGAAAGGCCGATCGCTGCTGGCCGGAATCGAAGCGTATACTCAGGTTGTTTCCCATGCCATCGGGCAGGCACTTGAATTGCTGCCCGCCGATAGGACCGCCGCGCCGGCGCCGGGTCACTCCAAACACGGCCTTATTATTTTTAGCGCCGAGCAGGGCTTTGCCGGCGCCTTCAGCGAGCGCGTGTTCGAGGCGGCAGGGGCCGATCTCGATGGGGTGACAACTCTGATCGTCGGCACCCGTGGCGCAGCGGTGGCAGGCGAGCGAGGAATAAGGCCCGAATGGTCGGCGCCGATGACGACTCGCATCGAGGGAATCGCAAGCTTCGCGAACCGGCTCACCGAGGTCCTGTACGGCTACCTCGCCCAGGGTGCCATCACGACGGTCGATATCCTGTTCTCCCGCTCAGTCTCAGGCAGTATCCGCATCGATCGGCACTCGCTGCTGCCGATCGATTTCGGGCGCTTTGCGCGGCCGATCGGCACGCACGCTCCGCTGATTGCGCTTCAGCCGGAGCTGTTACTCGAACGCCTGGTGGCGGAATACGTCTACGCGCAGCTATGCGAAGCGGCCATGCATGCGTTTGTCGCAGAGAACGAGGCGAGGATGATCGCCATGATGGCTGCCAAGAATAATACGGATAAAAAACTTTCCGGACTCCAACAACGCGAGCGCCAGCTGCGCCAGGAAGAAATTACGACTGAGATTGTGGAACTGGCGGCCGGAGCCGAGGCGGCGGCACGGAGTGCTCCAAGCTGAGCATTGCTTTTCGCGCCTTCGCGATTCCATATTATTTGACGGTCCCCTCGAAGACCGACGGTGCGAATAGGCGATCGGGAGGAAAAATCATGCCGAGCGGGGAGGCCGATGAGCTGCAGTGGCAGCTGTTTCGAACCATGTTGCGCATGCGCCGCTTTGAGGAGGCCGTTTTCCGGCTGGCGAGCTGAGCGGCGGTTTGCCGGGCACTTTCATCCTTATATCGGGCAAGAGGCCACCGGTACTGCTGTCATCTCCGCTTTGGAAGACCGGGACCGGCTCACAACGACGCCTCTCAACCACGGGGTCTCAAATCGTGAACGAGGCCGCGGTGGCTTGTTATATGGCCGATATCAAGCGGCGCGGGGCCGACGTTATCGTTCTGGCAGTGTCGTTGACGGTGCGTTCGGTGGCCAAGACCGGGCGGCTCGTCGTTGTCGACGAGGCGCCGCTTACTGGCGGCTTTGCCACCGCAATCGCCGGCATGGTCGCCGAGCGTGGCTTCTGGTCGCTGAAGGCGCCAATTCAGCGTGTCGCCCGCGCCGACGTGCCGGTGCCCTACAGCACGCCGTTGGAGAAATTCATCACACCTGATGCGGACAAGGTCGAAGCCGCGGTCCGGCGCAGCCTCGTGCAACAGCCGCCGCCCAGCGGCACCGCAGCCACGATCTGATCACGCGTATTCGCGTCGAGCACAAGTTGGCGCGATTCCGGCGGTGAGCGCGCAGTCTGCCCGTATTCTGTGGATAACCGCAGCAAACCCGCGGGAGGCCGCCTAAGATAGCGCAATAATTGTAGATTCCCAGCGTGGTTCTGGTGAGTTGCGTTGCGCAAGAGGTGGGGCACGAAAGGACAGCAAAATGTCAGCAGCGGTCGACAACAGGCCCGAAGCAAACAAGCTATGTATTGGCGAAGGCGTCACCATTAAGGGCGCAGTCCTGGTGTCGGATACCGTGGTCGTTAACGGCGTGCTCGAAGGTGACATATCGGTCGGCAATTTGATCGTCAGCGAAACGGGCACAGTCAGAGGCAGAATCAGCGTTGTCCAGAACGCCGACATTTCCGGGAAGGTCTTTGACCGGCTGGATGTCAAAGGTCTTTTGATCCTGCGCTCGAGCAGCCGAGTTGATGGCAATCTGAGTTGCGGAATCCTGACGATCGAGCAGGGCGCCAGCATTACCGGCGGCATCTATTCAATGGATAACGGAGCCGCCCAGCCGCTCCCCAAAATCGAGCGCAAGTTTGAGGAGCGCAAGTTTGAGGATCGCAAATACGAGGATCGAAAGCATGAAGCTCGATCAGCCGATTCGGCTCCGGCTTTGAAGCCGCTCGATCTGCCGACGCCGGAACTCGTGCCGGCTGCCGTTGCCGTCAGCGGCTAATGCCAGAAGAAAGAATTTTCGCGGTGTCGGCGGTCAGTTCAGCAATCCGGCTTTCGCGAGGCCTTCGGCGACCCGCTGCACATCTTCTTCTCTTTTGAACGGCAGCCGGCTGAAATGCTCACTGAATGAGTAATTTGGATTGATCTCTTTGAGCTCGCGCCAGATCCGGCGCGCCTCTTCAACCTCGCCGAGATGACCGAGAGCGGAGGCGAGGGCAGAGCGAGAAAAATCCGTTTCGGGCACCAGGAGAATACGCTGCCGGAGCAGGGTTGCCGCTGTTTCGTATTTGCCGGCAAGAAGATAGGCCATGCCCAGGAAGTGAAGATATTGGTGACTAGCAGCGGGATCCAAGCGCATGGCGCGCTCGATCATCGGAATCGCTTCCAGCGGCTGTCCCGAATAGCTGCAAATACCGCCCAAAACGTTGTAGGCCATGGCGAGATTAGGGTTGAGCGCCAGCGCGGCGTCGACCTCTGACTTCGCCCGATCGAGGTCCCTGTCGAACGTTGCCGCTACCGCGGCGACAATTCGCGCCAGCGGTTCTTTCGGATTTTTTTCTATCGCTTGTTCGGCGTAGTGCTTGGCAAGCGGCAGCGAGCCATCGGGATCATCGCTCCAACGGTTTTGGTAGTCGAACATGTACGCAAAACCGAGACCAGCATAGGCTTGCGCATATTTCGGATCGATCTCGATTGCTCTTATAAAGAACGCCTTCGATTGTTCGAATGTGCTGCGGCTTTTGGGGTTTCCAAGCAAAACCTCGCGGCCGCGAAGCGCGCAGTCGTAGGCCTCGATGTTGGATGTTCCGCTGTCGTTAAGCTGTGCCTTTTCGGCCGGGCTGAGAGTGACTTTCAGCGCTTCGACGATGCGGTGCGTGACGTCGTCCTGCACCTCGAAGATGTCGGTCAAATCGCGGTCGTAGCGGTCGGCCCACAGGTGACCGCCGCTGGTCGCGTCGATCAGCTGCGCGGTGATCCGCACGCGATTGCCGGCGCGGCGGATGGAGCCTTCGAGCACCGAACTCACGCCAAGCTCGCGGCCGACGGCGCGAACGTCGACCGCGCGCCCCTTATAGGTGAAGCTCGAATTGCGGGCGATCACCGTCAGGCCGGCGATCTTCGACAGGTCGGTAATGATGTCTTCGGTGATGCCGTCGGAGAAATATTCCTGTTCGGGGTCGCCCGACATGTTGGTGAAGGGCAAAATGGCGATCGATGAGGTCGCCAGGTTCGGCCCCACCTTGGCTCCATTGGATATCGCGCCGGTAACCGCGGCAGCGGTCGGGTGCCACTTCCAGATTCGAATCGGACGGTCGATATTCTTGACGTTGATGTCGCCGCTGTCCTGGAACTGGACCTCGATTCGGTTGCCGATGCTTTCATTCACGATCGAAGAGACGCAGATGCCGCCAGGCTCGGCCAGCGGCTCGAGCCGCGCGGCGATGTTGACGCCGTCGCCGTAAATATCATCGCCTTCAATGATGACGTCGCCGAGATTGATGCCAATCCGGAGAATAATTTTCGGTTGGTGTAAACCCTCATCCGGCAGGGAGTCGCCGGACCGCTGCACTGAAAGGGCGCAGTTCACTGCGTCCACGACACTGCCGAACTCGACAATGGTACCGTCGCCGATCAGCTTAACGATGCGCCCGTTATGGGCGGCGACGGCGGGATCGAAGATGCTTTGGCGATGCTGCTTGAGGGCAGCCAGCGTGCCCGCTTCGTCGGCTCCCATCAGCCGCGAATAACCGACCACATCGGCCGCGAGAATTGCCGCAAGCTTACGGTTGACGCGTTCTTCAGCCATGAATGCGTAAAAACCCTCACCCGTGGAGCTTCCTTCAAAGGTAGTCAGCCATTTCGGAAAATCTACGGCTCGGAACCGAATAATCCTTCGGCCGGCTCTTCCGCGCCGCGGAATGCCGCCTTTCGCCTAACCGCCTCTTCGAGAGACTGAAATTCCGCGTGTCGCGCGGGCGGTAAAGCTCGCCCGGGGTGCTGCGGGTTTTTGGCACACTCGACGACGAGGGCGTTGAGTCCCGCTAACGGGCGCCAGCGGACTCTCAAATCGACCGCAAAAATCCACCATCGCAAGCGATCGCCTGTCCGCAGATGTAAGCGGCCCGTTCCGAGGCCAGGAATGCGGCCAGTGCCGCGAATTCCTCGGGGCGGCCCATCCGTCCGGCGGGAATCTGCGACGCCATTTGTTTGTCGTCGATTCCAACCTCGCGCAGCCGCTCCGTCAGCGTGAAACCCGGCATAATGGCGTTGATGGTAACGCCGTCGCCGGCGATCTCGCGACTGAGCGCGTTGACCAAGCCGTGCAGTCCCGGCCGGAACGCATTTGAGATCATCAGGCCTGGCAGTGGCTCCCTGGCCGACATCGATGTGACGATAACGATGCGTCCCCAGCGCCTGTCCCGCATGCCGGGCAGGCAAGCGCGGATCAGGTCCACCGCGCTCATCCACAGGCTCTCGAAAGCGTTTCGCCAGGCCGTGTCGGTAACTGCATCGAACGCGCCGGCAGGCGGGCCGCCGGTATTCACGACCAGGACATCGATGCCGCCGAGACGATCGATGGCTTGGCGCACCACGTCCGCCGCGGCTCCGGCGATCGAAAGGTCGCCGGTGAGCCCGACGGCGCCGATGTCCTTGGCCGCCGCTTCGATGCGCTCGGGGCTGCGCGAGCAGATTGCCACCACGGCGCCCTCTGCCCGCAAGGCGCTGGCGACGGCTTTGCCGAGGCCCTTCGAGGCCCCGGTGACCAGCGCGCGCTTGTTTTCCAGCCCGAGGTTCACACTTTGCTCCCGCTTTCGCGCCGCCCCAAACTTGATCGGCGCTACGTGTTGATCGAGACCTCGACGGAGCCAAGGCCGATCACGTCGAAGCGATAGACCGAGGATCTGTCCGGAAATTTGGTGGTCGCCAGGTTTCCGGTCATGACGATATCACCCGCGCGCAGCGCCGATCCCATTTCGGCAAGATGGGTGGCGAGCCAGGCGACGGAATTGAATGGGTGGCCGAGAACGTCCCGTCCGTAACCCCGATCGATGACCTTGCCGTCGGCGCAGACCACGCCCTCGATCGACGCCAGATCGGGCCATGCGCGAACGAACGTGCCGAGCACGATCCCGGCGTTCCAGGCATTGTCGGCGATGAGCGACAAAGCATCCAGCGTGCCGTAGTCGGCACTGCGATCGTCGACGATTTCGATAGCCGGGGCCACCGCATCGACGGCATCCGCGACCTCCGCAAGCCCAAGGATGCCGCCACCGGGGTGAAGATCGCGGCCGAGCCGGACCGCGATCTCGAACTCGAGGCCCAACCTGCCGTAGGCCGACGACGCGAGGCTCTTGCCCGATGGATGCACGCGGTCCTGCAACACGATACCGGCGACCGGGCTGTCGATCTTGCACATGTCCTGCATGCGCTTTGAGGTTAATCCGATCTTGTATCCAGCCGCTCCGACGCCGCGGGCTTCCATCTGCCGCTGCACATATTCGCGTTGCACCGCATAGGCACTGTCAACGCGCGCAATCCCGAAGGCTGAGGCAAAGGGCCGGAATTTCACGCCGCGGCTGTGCTCGTCCATGAGAGCGGCGGCGGCCTTGATTGCGTTTTCTGCTGATTCGCTCTTGTCCACGGCTTCGGCACTCCGCTCAACCGCTCCGCTAATCCCGCAATCCAAACTCAGCGTAGAGCGCGGGCAGGAAGCTCGCCAAGTGCTGCATTTCCTCGGCACAGTGGACGAACAAAGAGCGCGCGTCGGCCTCGGTCGGGCGCATGACGAGCCGCGCCGCACGCGCCACGACGCTGCCGATCGTACCGCGTCTTCCGGCCGCGTAGGGGCCACCGATCCAGAACCGCGAGCGCATTTCGCTGCCGGTCGCCGTGCGGCGGACGTGGTGCGCCAGATATCCGACGTCAATCGGGAAATCGCCTAAGCTGGTCCGGGCGCAGACGATCGTTGCTTTTTCGGCATCGTCGAGACTCGCATCCGTAAAGCCCAACGTTGCTGGCGGCACGAAGCTGATGGCCGCGCGGATCAGATTGCTGCCGATGTATTCATCGACGATGGAGGTCTGCCCGACATAGCGCGAACGTCCGCGCGTGCCGGCCGGCGGCGGCGAGAGCCAGGTTGCGTGCATATGCGCTTGCGGATGCCACAGCTTGTAGCGCTCCGGGCTGTCACTATGCCAACCGAACCACCAGTCGATCATTGCCGGTGTCACGCCAGGCAGGTCGGTGCGCGCGGCCACGTGCATCGCACCGTCGGCCGTGAGCGCAAAGCCGTCTTCGAGCACCGGCGCATTCCCGAATAGATGTTCGGCCGCTGCGTTGAACGGCGGCAACAAAGGCTCGGCGACCGGGCCGCGGTGCAGCGCGTGGCGAATCTGCGCGGGCAGCGGCGCCAGCTGCGGATTCCAGAAGCGCGCGTAGGGCTTTGAGCGGAGGTCGGCGTCGCTCCAGCCAAGATGCCGGCCAGCTATCGGTTTGCTTCGCATCAGAGCCCGCCCGAGGTTCTGTCCATGTACGGATGAAAGCGCCCGGACGGATCATGCGCGGCGCACAACCGATCCAGACGCGCGAGATTTGCATCCGCCATGAAAGGGGCAGGGCGCTGCCCGAGATTCTCGTCGGCGAGCTGGATGCCTGTAGCCAGCGGCGCCATTTCCGTCATGCGGCTGACCGCCCAGGTCGAGGCGGCCGCTTCGCCGTGCGCATCCTTCCAGATGCCGTAAAGCGCGATATAGACGTTGTCTTCCAGCGAATAGGCCATATCGGGCCGCGCCGCTTTCGGCGCCCAGTTCATCCACAGCATGTGCGATGGCGCCGGCGGCAGCGTCTCGGCGATGCGCTTCAGGCCGGGGAGGAGTTCATCGAACGATGCATGCGTCCACATATTGTCGACGGCGTAGCGGTGATGGTCGGGATAATGATGCATCACGCCCGCGGTCATCGCCGATAGTTTCATCGGCATGAAAGGCGTGACCCGCCGTGCGCCGCGGGGCCGGGTTTTCATGAACGACAGGTCTTGCCATGCCGCGCGCAGACTGTCGGCGAACACCGGCGCGACGATCATGACGCCCGGCCCGTCGATGAAAGGGATTTGGCGCGACAGAATGAGCATCAGCTCGATCGAGGCGGGCACGTCGGGTCCGACACGGTGCGCCCAGCGAACGAGGTCCTCGAAACGGTCGGCGGAATAAAACGCGAATTTGCCGCCGATCACTTTCGGCCGCGGATGAAGCCGCAAATGAAATCGAGTCACGACCCCGAAAAAACCAGGGCCCGCGCCGCGTGCCGCCCAATACATTTCGGCGTTCTCGCTCGGGCTGGCATGCCGCAACTCGCCGTCGGCGCCGACATAGTCGATCGCCAGCACGTTCTCACAGGCTGGACCGACGGCCCGGCCGTGCCAGCCAAAGCCGCCTTGCAGCAGATAGCCGCCAAGGCCTACGCCTTGGCAATGACCGACCGGAAAGAACAGCTTTTGCTTGGCAAGGAGGTCGTTGACCTGATCGCCCCTGCAACCCGGGCCAACGGTCGCGCGCATCGCGTCGCGGTCAATCGTCACCGTGTTCAGACACGAAACGTCGAGCAGCATCCCGCCGTCGCGGACGTGGTTGCAGGACCAGCTATGTCCTCCTGAACGTACGCCCACACGCCATCCATTGACGTTCGCCAGGCGGATCGCCGCAACCACATGCTCTTCACGGGTCGCCTGAACGACGATGTCGGGATAGCGGTCCGGCAGCGACGCATTCCGGCACGTCGACCGCCGCGCGGCCTCGTAGCCGGAATCGCCCTTCCGAAAAACTTCGCCGACGAAATTGGCAGCATGCTGCATGGGCGTCGCCTCAGGCCTTGAGCAATTCGCGGAGCTTGTAACGGATAATCTTGCCCGATCCCGTGCGCGGGATTTCAGCGATCACTCGAACAATGTGTGGCACCTTGTAGGCCGACAAATGCGTCCGGCAATGCGCCAGCAAGGCGTCGCTTTCGAAGGCGTTGCCCGCACGCGGAACGACGAAGAGCGCCGGCACTTCGCCGAGGTGTTCGTGGGCCATGCCGACCACGGCGCAGTCGAGCACCGCCGCAAAGCCGTTCACCACTTCCTCGATTTCGGCCGGCGCAATGTTCTGGCCGCCGCGAATGATGAGTTCCTTGAGGCGCCCGGTGATGGTCAGGAAGCCGTTTTCGTCGCTCTTGGCGAGATCGCCGGTATGGTACCAGCGCCCGCGCAGCGCGTTGCGGGTTTCCTCCGGCTTGTTGTGATAGCCGGGCATGACGTTCGGGCCGTGCACGATCAACTCGCCTTCCTCATTTGGCCCGACGTCGCCGCCGGCGGGATCGACGATGCGCACCGCCAGGCCGGGCAGCGGAATGCCGCACGAGCCAGGAACCCGCCCGCCAGTCGGCCAATTCATCGTCACCATGGTCGAGGTCTCGGTGATGCCGTAGCCGTCGAGCAGTTGCACGCCGAGATGGTCTTCGAATTCGCGGTTGAGCGTCGCCGGCATGATGGCGCCGGCCGAGACGCACAGCCGCAGATTCGGGAATCTCAGATTCTTTTTACCGCGCGTCGCCTGCAGCAAATAGTGGAACATGGTGGGCACACCGGGAAAGAAAGTGAATTCCCCGGTGTTAAGGAGCCGCACCGCTTCACTGGTGGAGAATCTTTCCATGATGTAGCCGGTCGCGCCGGTCGCGAGGATGCTCAGCACGGACAGATTGAGTGCGTAGGAATGAAACAGCGGCAACGGCGAGAGCACGGTTTCTTGCTCGCACAGGCCGGTGATTGGCGCCCAGCACGCGGCGGTCACCCACAACATGCCGTGCACCGTGAGTTGAACGCCTTTGGCGCGGCCGGTCGTGCCCGAGGTGTAAAGAATGAACGCGGTCTCGTGCAGTGAAGCGGGATCGCGCGCAGCAGAGTGCGACGGCGCTGTCACCAAGTGTGAGTAGCGCAACGCCGGTGCGCCGCAAGCTCCGCGATCGGTCACGATCAGTGTCTTGAGATTGGGCGCGGATGCCCGCAGTCGCATCAGGAGATCGCCGCGCTCGGCTGTCGTGATAACCGCTTTACAATTCGCATCCGCGAGCCGGTAGCTGATTTCGGTTTCGGTCGAGTCGTAACTGATCGGAACGCTCACAGCGCCGGCGCGGGCGACGGCGAGCGCGCTCTCGATCCAGGGCACCGAGTTCGGCAGGAAAATCGCGACTGTATCGTTCGCAGCGATGCCGCTGTCGGCGAGATGACCGGCAAGCTTGCCGGTTCGCTCATAAAGCTCCGCGTAACTCACCGATGTTGTCGAGTCGCGATAGGCGCACTTGTTGCCGCGCGCGGCTGCGTGTCGGCGCAGTAGTCCGGGAATGGGCGCGATCAGATCAGTCTGCAGCACGTCTATCCCCTCACACCATGCTGAAGCCGCCGCTGATGCTGAGCACCTGCCCGGTAATCCAGCCCGAGTGCGGCGAGGCCAGCAGCGCGACCATCGGCGCCACGTCGCCCGGCACACCGAGCCGGCGCAGCGGATAGAGCTTGATCAGCTTGTCGCGGTTGGCGTCGACCCATTCCTTGTCGTGGGGCGTTTCAACGAGCCCGAGCGAGACGGTGTTTGCGGTCGTGCCCGAGCGGCCGAATTCGCGCGCCAGCGATTTCATCAGGGCAACCACGCCGGCGCGCGCGGCGGCCACGATCGCCAGGCCCAATTCGCCGACCCGCGAGGAATCGCCGATCACGCTGACAATGCGGCCGTTCTTAGCGGCATCGAGATGCGGCGCGGCGGCGTAGCAGCAATGGATCGCGCCATAAAGGCAGGCGTCGATCTGGCGGTGCCAGTCCTCGGGTTTGGTTTCCATAAAACGTTGGCGGATCGCGAGTCCGGCATTGTTGATGAGGATGTTGAGGCCGCTGAAGTCCTTGATGGTTTCGTCGACCATCGTCTTGACGGCGGCAAAATCGGCCACGTCGGCCTTATAGGCTTTGGCCTTGCCGCCTTTGGCGGCGATCTCGGCGACGAGGAGGTCCGCCTCCTCGGCCGAAGAGCGGTAATTGACGGCGACGTTGGCGCCTTCGGCGGCGAGACTGAGCGCAATCTCGCGGCCGACGCCGCTGGTCGCACCGGTCACCAAGGCGACTTTTCCCTTCAGCCCCAAATCCATGTCCGCCCTTTCATGTCTGCTCTTTCGTGTTTGCTCGTTCACATCTTGCCGGCTCGTTTGGCCGCCTCGATAAGGCGGAACAACCGCTCCGGCGTTGCAGGTAGCTCGTTGATTTCAATCCCCAGCGGCGAGAGCGCATCGGCGAGCGCGTTCGCTACCGCCGCCGGCGCGCCGATTGTGCCGCCTTCGCCCATGCCGCGAAACCCGCCCAGCGTGGTCGGCGACAGACTTTCAATATGCATGACCTGCATCGGCGGTATCTCGCAGGCCGACGGGACGAGATAATCGACCAGGCTCGCGGTAATGATCTGGCCTTGATCGTCGTAGATGACCTCTTCATAGAGCGCGGCGCCGATGCCTTGCGCCACGCCGCCGTGGACCTGGCCGTCCACGATCAGCGGATTGACCAGCCGGCCGCAATCCTCGGCGACGACAAAACGGTCGAGGCGGACTTCGTAGGTTTCCGGGTCGATCTCGACGGCGGCGATGTGGGTGGCCGAGGTCGTGGTGCCGAAGACTGGATCGTAGGTCTTGGTGGCAGCGAGTTCATCGCGCGCGTCCAGCGGCAGCCGGTCGACTTCGGCATAGACCGCGCGGGCGACGTCGCGAAACGAGATCGAGCGATCGGTGCCGGCGATGGTCACACGTCCGTCCCCGGCGATGAGATCGGCGGCCGATGCCTCCAAGAGGTACGAAGCGGCATTGAGTACCTTCTCGCGCACGGCTTGGGCGGCGAGCGTTCCCGCGCCACCGGCCAGCACCAGGCTGCGGCTGGCATAGGTGCCGGTCGATCCCGGGACCAGGGCGCTGTCGCCTTGCAAGACGCGGATGTCCTCGAAGTTAGCGCCGAGATGTTCGGCAACGATTTGCGCGAGCGTCGTTTCCAGGCCCTGTCCGTGCGAAGCGATCCCGAACGTTGCAGTGACCTCACCGTTCGGTTCGATCCGGACAATCGCGGTCTCGGTGCCGGTGTTGATCGGCATTCCCGGAGCCACGGAAATGCGCGAGCCGATACCGGTCAATTCCGCATAGCAGGCGATGCCGATGCCGACCCAACGGCCGGCCGCGCGCGCCGCCTTCTGCGTGGCACGCAGTGTTTCGTAGCCGATCGCCGCGCACGCTGCGTTCAGGCACTCCTGAAAGCCGGATTTGTCCCAGACGATGCCGGAGGCGACCTTGTACGGCAGCTCGTCGGCGCCGACGAGGTTTCGCAATCGGATCTCCTTGGCATCGATGCCGATTTTCGCCGCCGCCATATCGATCAGCCGTTCCATGACGAACGTAGAAGTCGGCCGGCCGACGCCGCGGTAGGGACCGGTTGGCGGCTTTGAGGTCGCCACCGCCTGGACGCGGCCGCGGTAGTGCGGGACGCGATAGGGTCCGGGCAGAAAACTGACCACCTGCACCGGCTCGAGTGCCGCCGTCCAAGGATAAATCGAGTAGGCGCCGACGTCGCCGATGACGTCGGCGCGCAAGCCGACGATACGGCCGTCACTGCCCAGCGCCAATTCCGCGTCGATGATTTCGTCGAAAGCCTGACTGCTGGCGGTAAGATCCTCCATACGGTCGCTGGTCCATTTGACTGGCCGCGCCAGCCAGCGCGCCGCGGCACAGACGAAAATCTCCTCCGGGTAGAGCGAGCCTTTGCCGCCGAAGCCGCCGCCGACATCCGGCGCGACCACGCGTATCCGATCGGAATGAATACCGAAGGCCAGCGCCAGTCCGTCGCGCACGATGCCAGGCACCTGCGTGGCGGAGTGCAGTGTCAACGTCTCCCAGCTCGTGTCGTATTCGGCGAGGCACGCGCGCGGCTCGATCGCGACCGTGGTCTTGCGGCGCATCCGAAAGCGGCCTTGGACACGCACCGGCGCTGATTGCAACGCGGCGTCGACATCGCCGCGCTTGAATTCGCGAGCGACCAGCACATTGGTGCCGGCCTCTTCATGCAGCAGCGGCGCGTCGGAACGCACCGCCTGCTCCGGATCGATGACGACGGGTAACGGCTCGTAATCGATGGTGACGAGTTCGAGTGCATCCTCGGCGTGATAGCGGCTCCGCGCGACGATGCCCACGACCGGCTCGCCGACATAACGCACCTTGCCGCGCGCAAGCGGCAGTATCGGCGTCGCGTAATAGTTGGCCATGCGGGAAGTGGCGACGATGGGCTTGACCCAATCGTTCAAATCCTCCGCGGTGAATACCGCGACGATGCCGGGCGCGGCGCGTGCCGCCGAACAATCGATGGCGCGAATGCGGGCATGCGCTTGGTCGCTTCTGCGGAACGCGACGTGCAGAACGTCGGCGACTTTGCGGTCGTCGGTATAGATGCCGGCCCCGGTGAGTAGGCGCGGGTCCTCGGTGCGCCTGATGCGCGCACCGACGATTTTCGGTCGCGCGTATATTTCGGGCGCGTCATTCATAGGCGCGGAATGGGAGGCTCGGTGCAAGGACACCGGACGATACTCAGGGCGGTTGCCGCGGCTAAGTGCGATGCACGATGTGGTCTTTGCCGTTCCATTCTTGCGCTGCCTGGTAAATCTTATGAAAGGCCTGTTCGGCGGGAGCGTTCACCTCGATGACTTCAAGCATGCCCGGCAGGTCGCGTCCGGTATCGAAATAAATCACGCGGCATCCGAGCGGGTCGGGGGCGGTATCGGTGAACGCTTCCTGGTAGCCACGGGATTGGTACCGGGCCGTGGTGTTCTCGAAGTCGCGCGTGCCGATCGCCCAGTGGTGAAAGCCATGCGCGCCGCGTGCCTTCAGCGTCTCCTGGAAGACCGACGGCTGCTGATCGTGCTGCTGGATCAATTCGACCATCAGCTCGCCGCTATAAGCGAGCGCGAGGCTGACCTGCATCTTGGTTGTCGTGCCGCGATAGACCCCTTTGGGCGGCATGAACGGGCCGACCAGAAACCATGGACCGACGTGAAGAAGCTCCGTGTAGTGGCGCATCCCCTCTTCTATGTCGGCGACGGTGTAGGCGATCTGAATAATGCTGTTATCGCGCGGCCCGAAGCTGAACCGGTCCATACGCTCTCCTTTTCGTGCGCAGCGCGCTCGCGCGCCGCCTACCAACCCGCTCGCGCGCAGCTTATTCGCTCAGCTGTCGAGGAACGCAACACAGCGCGTCCAGCCTGCCGAGGCCGCTTCGATCTTTACCGGGAAGCAGCACACCTTGAACCCGAAAGCCGGCAGCTGTTCGAGGTTGGTGAGCTTTTCCATGTGGCAATAGCCGATTTCGCGGCTTGCCTTGTGGCCCTCCCAGATCAGGCTGGCGTCACCAGTCTCGACAAAGCGCTTGCGCGTGAACGAGAACGGCGCATCCCAGCTCCAGCCGTCGATGCCGGTCACCCGCACGCCCTGCTTGGTCAAATAAAGCGTGGCTTCGCGGCCCATGCCGCAGCCCTTGTCGATAAAGTTGGGCTGGCCATAAGCAGTCCCGGCGGCGGTATTCACCAGCACGATATCGAACGGCTTGAGCGTATAGCCGATGCGGTCGAGCTCACGTTTGACATCGTCGGCCCTGCATACGTAGCCGTCCGGCTTGTCGCGGAAATCAAGCTTCACGCCGGCGGAAAAGAACCATTCCAGGGGCAGCTGATCGACTTTCAGCGAAGGTTTGCCGCCGTCCATCGTGCTGGCGTAGTGCCACGGCGCGTCGAGGTGGGTGCCGTTATGGGTCGTAATCGTGACCTGCTCCATCGCGGCGCCTTCGCCGTCCGGGAGCTGTTCGGGCTTGAGCCCGGGAAACATCGCGGCGAATTCTTTGGCGCCTTCCTTGTGGTCTCGGTATGAAATACTCGGCAGCATGCTCGGAGGATCCGAAGCAATTCCAGCCTTCAGCGCAACCGAAAGATCGACAATCCGCATGAATATTCCTCCCGCGTGCATGACCGTTTGAGCGGGATTTTTGCCGGCGCCGCTCTCGCTTTTGTCAGCGTACGGCACTTTGCGCCTTGGGCTCAACCGTGCCCGCGGAATACCAGCCACCGCATGGCGGTGCTTCCGAGCAGCCCCTGGCTCGCTTATGCTCTCTCCAAATGGCGGGAAACGCGCCGTAGGCGGCAAGGGAGGCAATCTTGGGATTGGCGGAAGGAAAAACCTGCATCGTGACCGGCGGTGCCGGCAGTCTCGGGCTCGCCAGCGTGCGTGCGCTGCTTGCCGAGGGCGCCAGCGTCATGCTGGTCGATCTCGACGCCGATAAGCTCGCCAGAACGGTTCGCGAGCTTGATACTGACCGCGCAGCGTTTGTCGCCGCCGATGTCACCGATGCCGCGCAGACCCGCCGCTATGTCGACGAGACCGTCGCGCGCTGGGGCAAAATCGACGTGCTGTTCAGCAACGCCGGCAATGATGGTCCGCTGATGCCGATCACCGAATACCCCGAGGACCTGTTTGATCGCATCATCGCCACGCACGTGCGCGGCTGTTTCCTCGCCTGCAAATACACCATCCCGCACATGAACGACGGCGGCAGCATCATCATCACCGCGAGCACCGTCGGCGTAAAGGGCGTGCCGTTCAACTGCTCCTACGTTGCCGCCAAACACGCGCTCATGGGCCTGATGCGCGGCATCGCCAAAGAGGTTGCGCCGCGCCGTATCCGCGTCAACAGCGTCAATCCCGGGCCGGTCGACAATGTGTTTATGCGCACCGCGGAGAAGTCCTTGAGCAAAATGCTCGGGCGTGACGCCGGTGAATGGTTCGACGAGCAAATTCCGTTCGGTCGCCATGCCGTGCCCGACGAGATCGCCCAGGCCGTCTGTTTCCTCGCGTCCGACCGCAGCAGCTATACCAGCGGTACCGCGCTGATGGTCGATGGCGGGTTCTGCGCTTGACCCGGCTGCCGAGAAAGCATCGATGACGAAGTTCGGGATCGGGCAGGCGGTCCGCCGGGTCGAGGATCAGCGGTTTACGACCGGCGCCGGCCAATATGTCGGAGATTTCGCTCTTCCCCGGCAATGCTGTGGCGTGGCGGTGCTTTCGCCGCACGCGCATGCGGTGATCAAGCGCGTCGACGCAACCGCGGCGAAGGCCGCGCCCGGCGTTCTCTGCGTGCTCACCGGCGCCGACGCCGTGGCCGACAAGATCGGCGGCATTCCACCCTTTTTCATGCCTGAATCGTGGAGCGGTCCCAAAGGCTTTTCGACCACGCGCCCCGTGCTGCTTGCCGACCGGGTCCGCTGCGCGGGCGATCGTGTCGCCTTCGTTGTTGCCGAGACCGAAGCGCAGGCCCGCGACGCCGCCGATCTCGTCACCGTGGACTACGAACCGCTGCCGGCCCTTGTGGAGCTCGAGCAGGCGGCGAACGGAGAGGCGCCGAAAATCTGGGCCGATTGCCCGAACGGCAACATTGGGGTGACCATCGCATTCGGCGACAAGGACGCGACCGACGCGGCGTTCGCCAAGGCCAAGCACGTCGCCACGGTACGCCTGGTCAACAATCGCGTCACGGCCAATCCCATTGAACCGCGCAGCGCGATCGGCGTCTGCGACGCTGCAGACGGCAAATATACGCTCTACACCACGTCGCAGGATCCCCACAGCGTTCGAACGGCCCTGTCGTCCTTCGTCCTTCATGTACCGGAGTCGAAGATCAGGGTGCTGTCGCCCGACGTCGGCGGCGGCTTCGGCATGAAGGCCAATCTCTATCCCGAAGACGTTCTGGTGCTGTGGGCGGCAAAACGCTGCGGCCGGCCGGTCAAATGGACTGCAACGCGCAGCGAAAGCTTGCTCAGCGACAACCACGCCCGCGATCAGGTGGTCTACGGTGAGCTCGCCCTCGACGAGAACGGCAAGTTCCTCGCCATCAGGTCGACCGCTTATCAGGCGCTCGGCGCCTATTGGTGGGGCGCCGCGACGGCGCCGCTGTTCTGGTCGGTGATGTTCATCCCCAGTCTCTATGACGTGCAGACGATCCATTTCAGCACCAGCGCTGTGTTCACGAACACTGCGCCGACTTCCGTCTATCGCGGTGCCGGGCGCCCGGAAGCGATTTATCTGATCGAGCGGCTGGTCGAACGTGCGGCGCAGGTCACCGGCATCGACCGGGTCGAGTTGCGCCGCCGCAATCTCATCAAGCCGGAAGCGCTGCCCTATCACACGCCGACGCATCACACCTATGACAGCGGCGAGTTCGAAAAGCTGATGGACCGATGCCTGGCGCTCGCCGACTGGAACGGCTTCGCCGCACGGCGCAAGCAGAGCGAGCGGCAAGGCAAGCTGCGCGGCCGCGCCGTTACGCCGTACATCGAGCTGGGCGGCGTTATGAACGACCGCATGGAAATAAAATTCGATCCCGGCGGCATGGTGACGATCATCGCCGGCACCCATTCGCACGGCCAGGGACACGCCACCGCATTCGCGCAGCTCGTCGCCGA
Organism: uncultured Alphaproteobacteria bacterium; assembly: GCA_963709825.1. Taxonomy (GTDB): domain Bacteria; phylum Pseudomonadota; class Alphaproteobacteria; order Rhizobiales; family Xanthobacteraceae; genus BOG-931. The sequence continues at coordinate 239,315 of CAVPXZ010000021.1, read as the reverse complement.
ATGGCTCGGCGTGCCGTTCGAGGCGATCAATTACATTCAGGGCGACACCGAGAAAGTAGCGTTCGGCCGCGGTACCTATGCAGCGCGCAGCTCTTTGGTCGGCGGCAATGGACTTCGCATTGCCGCCAATGCGGTCATTGCCCGCGGCAAAGAGATGGCCGGTGCGCTCATGGAGGCGGCGCCGAGCGACATCGAATTCGAGGCCGGGTCCTTCACGGTGGCGGGCACCGACAAGCGGATGTCGATCGCCGATGTTGCTCACGCTTTCTTTGCTCCGGCCGGACCGGTCGTGAAGCTTGGCCTCGGCCTTGACGGGGTCGGCACCTGGTCGGGCGTTCCCGGTGGGGCGCCCAACTATCCGAACGGATGCCAGGTCTGCGAAGTCGAGGTCGATCCGGAAACCGGCGCGGTCCGGATCGATCGCTTCGCGGCCGTCGACGATCTTGGCATGGTGATCAACCCGATGATTTGCGAAGGCCAAATTCACGGCGGCATTGCCCAAGGTGTCGGGCAGGCGCTCTTCGAAAACATTGTCTACGATGCGTCTGGTCAACTGGTGACTGGGAGTTTTCTCGACTACGGCATGCCGCGGGCTGATGATTTCCCCGCGTTCATTTCAGAACTGGTCGAAATTCCGGCCACGACCAATCCGCTGGGCGTCAAGGCCATCGGCGAGGCGGGAACGATCGCGGCGCCGCCGACTGTGGTCAACGCCGTGCTCGATGCGCTGAGCGGCCTCGGCGTCGAGCATGTTGATATGCCGTTGACGCCGGCGCGCATCTGGCAAGCCGCGAACGATGCGAAGGCAAATAGGCGAAATGGAAGGGCGGATTTCTGATGCCGCAGCACAGCACTATTTCGAAACCGCCGGCCGCCAGGGGTTCGCGGGCAAGACCTGTCATCCGCGAGCATAAGATCCCTACGCCCGACAGCAAACCCTACATTGCTGTCGAAGGGCCGGACGGAAATCTGTGGTTCTGCCAGAGCGGCGCTTCGAAGATCGGTTGCTTCGAACTTCAGGCCGGCATATTCCGCGAGTTTGCTCTTCCTTCCGCCGACGCCATGCCGGTCGGTATCGCCGTTGGCGCTGACGGTAATCTCTGGTTCACCGAAAAGGCCGGCAATCGTGTTGGCAGCATCAGCCCGTCCGGTGCGATCGCGGAATTCGCGGTGCCGACGGCCAACGCCGCCCCCGACGGCATCGTTCTCGGCCCGGACGGCAATATTTGGTTCTCCGAAGGCGAGGCCGATCGTATCGCGCGCGTCACACCCGATGGCCGCATCACCGAATTCGGCGCCGGCATCACACCGGGCAGCCGGCCGCTCTCCATCGTCGTGCGCGACGGTGCGCTCTGGTTTAGCGAAGCCGGCGGCAGCCGCGTTGCCCGCATGACGCCGGATGGCGAGGTCATCGAGTTTCCGATCCCTAGCCCCGACAGCCAGCCGCGTGCCATGGCCCTGCATGCCGACGGCAGCATCTGGTTCGTTGAGACCGGCGCCAACGCGCTCGGTCGCATCGCCCGCGACGGTACCATCGTCGAATTTACCGTCCCGACGCCGGACGCATCGGTGCGCGGCGTGGCCGCGGCAACCGACGGCGATCTTTGGTTTACTGAAAATTTCGCTAACAAGATCGGACGAATGGACGCCAACGGCGCCATGATCGACGAGTACGACATTCCCGTGTCCGCGAGCGGCGCGCGCTGCATCACAGCGATGTCCGACGGCCGCCTGTTTTTCACGCAGTATGACGCCGGCCTGATCGGTGAAATCATCCCGCAGTGACTGTGAACCATCTGTGACGCCGGAACTAGAAATGTGCGGCGCGATCGAATCGCTCCGTGCGCTCTTGCGGACAAGGCGAGTTCTCGCTAAATAGTCCGGATCGAGTTTTCGGGCCGAACGACTAGGCCACGCAGCGACAAAGCGCGCCTGACTGACGATCTTTCACCAAAATCTCGAGCGAACCGGGCCGTGCATCTCGCGCGGCTCATATCTTGATTCCTAAGCAGGAGTGTCCCGTGAGCAACGGAACAGTGAAGTGGTTCAACGCGCAGAAGGGTTATGGATTCATCCAGCCGGACGGTGGCGGAAAGGATGTCTTCGTCCATATCAGCGCGGTTGAGCGCGCCGGTCTGCGCGAGCTCAGAGAAGGCCAGAAGGTCGCGTTCGAAGTCGTGGTGGACCGCAAGACCGGCAAGTCGGCTGCCGAGAACCTAAAGACTGTCTGACGACGAATGACGAGACCTTCTATTCAGCTGGGTCTCGCCTTCCTGATTTAATCTCCCGCGAAGCCAGTCGCCGTCGGCTACTTATAGTAGCCGACGCCGCATCCCTGGTCGCCGATACGCGTCACAAAGGATTGCTTTGGGACGGGCTCGGTCGTACCGGGCTTGGGGAAATTATAGTCCACCGTGGTGAAGCTTCCTGCCTTCGCCGCGCTGAATACTCTTTGTCCGAGCGGGTCATCCTTCAATTTAAAGGCGCGGATATCAGTGCCGATGAGCGCGGGATTGGGATGCGCGTCGGTTTTGCCGTCCGTCATATCGAAGCAGAACACGTAGAGGTCATGATCGTGGAACTGCTTGTTGGTCTTGTCGTTGAACTCGGAAAGTGCAGCGGCCTTGTTGGCCTCGACCGCGGCAGCGGCACGTTCAAGCATGGTTCGGGCTTCCTGCGCGGTGCCGAATTGCTGGGCGTCGGCCGACGCCGCAATCCATAACACCGTCAACGCCCGCCAAGGCGGGTGCCGCCCTTAATTTTTTCATGCGCTTTCCCCTTGCGGTAGGCCGCTTGTCTTCACGCGGCTCTTGCATCGTTGCCGGCAGTAAGCACGGATTGCCGTATTCGTCCATGCGGCCGCATGGCGTCATGTAATCCTAAAGACCGTGGTGGCTGTTCAAAATTGAACAACGCGATTGGCGGTCAATGCCCGGTGGAAAGTCCGGGCAATGCGACACCGAGGCTCTGCACGATCAGAAAGAAATTCAGCAGCAACACCGCAGCGGCGCCGACCAGCGCCGCAATGCGGGTGAGCCGGCCATTGGCGAAGCGGCCCATGATATCGGTCCGGCCGGTGAAGATAATCAGCGCGATCATCGGCAGCGGCAACGCGATGCTGAGAACGACCTGACTGACCACCAGGGCATTGGTGGCGTTGACGCCCAGCGCGACGACGACGAAGGCCGGCAGCATCGTCACCAGCCGCCGAATCCAAATCGGGATGCGGAAGCCGATGAAGCCCTGCATGATCATCTGCCCGGCCATGGTGCCCACGGTAGACGCGGATATCCCCGAGGCGATGAGCGACAGCAGAAATACTCCGGCCGCTCCGGCACCGAGAAGCGGCGTCAGCGTATGGTAGGCGGTTTCGATCTCGGCGACTTCGGGATGGCCGGCGTGGAACGCGCTCGCCGCCATCATCACCATGGCCATGTTGACGAGGCCGGTGACGGCAAGGGCGGCGACGACTTCCTGGTTGGAGAAGCGCAGCACCTTGCGCCGCTCGGTGTCGTCGCGAACCGGCATGCGCGCCTGCGTCAGGCCGGAATGCAGGTAGACGGCATGCGGCATGACCGTGGCGCCGATAATGCCGACCGCAAGCAACAGCGCCTGCCCATCGGCGATCTGCGGCACGATAGTGTGCACCGTCGCCGAAGCCCAATCGACCGGTACAATGAACATCTCGACGAGATAACAGAGCGCAATAATGCTCACCATGCTGCCGATGATCAGTTCGATCGGCCGGAAGCCGAAGCCTTCGACCATCAACAGGCCGTAGGTCACGATCGCGGTCACGACCATTCCGGCCAACAGCGGCATCTGAAACAACAAGGAAAGCCCGATGGCGCCGCCGAGAAACTCGGCGAGATCGGTCGCCATGGCGGCGATCTCGCTGACCATCCACATCCCCCAAACGACCGGCTGCGGAAAGTGATCACGGCACATTTCGGCGAGGTTGCGGCCGGTGACGATGCCAAGTTTGGCCGAGAGCGCCTGGAACAACATCGCGATCAAATTGGCGAGCAGCACCACCCACAGCAGACCGTAGCCGTACTTCGCCCCGGCCTGAATGTTGGTCGCGAAATTGCCCGGATCCACATAGGCGACCGAGGCGATGACCGCCGGGCCGGCGAACACCGCGTAGGCGCGCAATCCGCCGCGTTGCCCGGCCAGCACTTGCCGCGCCGCGGCAACGGTGCGTTCGGTGAGCGAGCTTCGGGGCACGATCGTTTGAGTCATTTCACGGGGCGTGAAGCACTGACTGAATAATGTAGCACTAGCTACATTATAGGGATCGGGCGCTTTGGCGTCAACGGTTACAAAATGTAGCTAAAGCTACATTTTGACACCATCGGGGAAACGTGGTCTCCGCTTGCCGGTCGGAGCAGGGCGGGACCGGTTGGCAGGACCATGACGGCGGCAGCGTCTGACACGGCCAAACGCAAACAGGGCGGCACCGGAGAGCTCCCGGCGGAAGGCACCCAGGCGCGCCGCTTCGGCAAGACACGGTCGGCGCAGTCGACCGCGTTGCTCGAAGACTACGTCGAATTGATCGCCGATCTCCTGACAAGTGCCGGTGAAGCGCGGCCGACGGACATTGCCCGGCGCCTCGGCGTGTCGCACGCCACCTCCGTCAAGACGATCGCGCGCTTGAAGCGCGCCGGCCTGGCGACGGCGCGTCCCTATCGAGGGGTATTTCTAACCGAGAAGGGGCAGGCGCTCGCCGACCGCGTGCGCGTCCGCCACAGGCTCGTTGTCGATCTGCTCCGCGCGCTGGGCGTTCCGAGCGAATTGGCCGAGGCGGACGCCGAAGGTATCGAACACCACGTCTCGGAAATGACGCTGAAGGCGTTTGCGCAATTCCTCAAATCGCGCGAGTAATCTCGAACGAAGGCTCGCTACGCGGCGTGATCGGCGAGCGCATCGACGATGCCGTCGACGACTTCCTCGACCAGTGCTTTGTCGTCGCCTTCGCCCATGACCCGGATCACCGGCTCGGTTCCCGACGGCCGCACCACCAGCCGGCCATGCCCGTTGAGACGTTGTTCCGCATCCTCGATCGCCGAGCGCACCTTTACATTTTCCAGCGGCTTGCCGCTGCGATAGCGCACGTTCTTGAGCACTTGCGGCAGGGCGGCGAAGCGGTGGCAGACCTGCGACACCGGCTTGTCGAGCTTCTTCACGACCGCAAGCACCTGCAACGCAGCGACAAAGCCGTCGCCGGTCGTGGTGTAGTCGGAAAGGATGATATGGCCCGACGGCTCGCCGCCGACATTGTAGCCGTACTCGCGCATATGCTCGAGCACGTAGCGGTCGCCGACCGGCATGCGCACGAGCGACAGTTTGAGCGCTTGCAGATAGCGCTCAAGACCAAGATTTGACATCACGGTGGCGACGATGCCCGGCTTGGTGAGCAGCCCATCGTGCTGCCAGCTCTGGGCGATCACCGCCAGCAGCTGGTCGCCATCGATCAGATGGCCTTGCTCGTCGACAATGACCACGCGGTCGGCGTCGCCGTCGAGCGCGATGCCGATATCCGCGCGCATTTCGCGAACCTTGCGGCAGAGCGCATCGGGCGCCGTCGAGCCGCAATCGCGGTTGATGTTGAAGCCGTCCGGTTCAACCCCGATCGAGACGACATCGGCGCCAAGCTCCCACAGCGCTTCGGGCGCGACCCGGTAGGCGGCGCCATGGGCGCAGTCGATGACCACGCGCAAGCCTTCGAGCGAGAGGTTGCGCGGCAGCGTCCGCTTGGCAAATTCGATGTAACGGTCATGAACGCCGTCGATGCGCTTGGCGCGGCCGAGCTCCCGGCTTTTCGCCAGGTACTTGGTCATATCGCCATCGATCAGAGTTTCGATCTGTCGCTCCACTTCGTCCGAGAGCTTGTAGCCGTCCGGGCCGAACAGCTTGATGCCGTTATCGTCGAACGGATTGTGCGACGCCGAAATCATGACGCCGAGATCGGCGCGCATCGAGCGCGTGAGCATGGCCACGGCCGGAGTCGGCATCGGGCCAAGCTGCAGGACGTCCATGCCAACGGAAGTAAAGCCGGCGATCAGGGCGGTTTCAATCATGTAGCCGGAGAGCCGCGTGTCTTTGCCGATCACCACGCGATGCCGATCTTCGCCGGCGCGCCGGAACACCAGGCCGGTCGCCTGTCCTACCTTGAGCGCCAATTCCGGCGTGATCACGCTATTAGCGCGGCCGCGGATGCCGTCAGTACCAAAATAATTGCGAACCATGTTCCCCCACCGCGGCCTTTCCGAGGGGGCAATATTAACCCGTTCCGGGTGACGTCTGCCTCAAAAAATATTCAGTAATCTTACCGCTCCGAATAACGCTTTTTCCATCGAATGAGCGCCAAATAACGTGTCGATTCAACGGCCTGCCCCCGCCGGTGCAATGGGCTCGATGCCCGCCGTTCGCACCCTAATACCCGCGTTTATCGCGTGCGCTGTGCGGCGGCTGGGTGATCGCGACCGGATCGGAGCCGGGAAACGTGTCCTCCAGTCCGCGGTCGAGCTCCTTATCGAGAGCCTCCTTGCGCTTTTCCTCGCGTTCCCGGCGCTTGCTTGCCTGATCCTTCGCGGTCCGGTCGAAGGCGCTGCGATCGGGTGGGAGCGATCGGCTCCGGTTCCATTCATCCATGATGCTCGGCGTCCTGAAATCTGCGTTGTCGCTGTCTGTAACGCGTTGCGGGTGGGCGCCGTTCCGCCCGGGAACTGCGCCTGACTTTATGCTATTCGAAAAGCCGCCAAGGACGGGAACGGTAACCATGACAACGATGACCTGCATCGAGGACTTGCGGCAAACGGCGCGTCGCCGCGTGCCGCGGCAGTTCTTCGACTATGCCGAGGGCGGCTCCTACGCCGAGCAGACGCTCAATGCCAACCGCGCCGATCTCGAAGGCATCAAGCTGCGCCAGCGGATTCTGGTCGATGTCTCCACGCGCAGTACGCAGACCACGATTCTCGGCGAGCCCGCGTCGTTGCCGCTGGCATTGGCGCCGATCGGGCTTTGCGGCATGCAGCACGGCGACGGCGAGATTCTCGCCTGCCGGGCAGCGCAGGCCGCGGGAATCCCCTTCACCCTTTCGACCATGTCGATTTGCTCGATCGAAGACGTCGCCGCTTCCGTCGACAAGCCATTCTGGTTCCAGCTCTACGTCATGAAGGACCGCGGCTTCGTGCGCGCGCTGATCGAGCGGGCGGCGGCGGCCAAATGCAGCGCGCTGGTGCTCACGGTCGATCTGCAGGTCCTCGGCCAGCGCCACCGCGACATCAAGAACGGCATGACCGTTCCGCCGGAGCTGCGCCTGAAGAACATCATCGAGATTGTCAGCAAGCCGGCCTGGGCGCTGAGCATCGCCCGTGGCAAGCGCAAGACCTTCGGCAATCTCGCCGGCCATATCCGCGGCATGGAGAACGTCAATTCGCTGTCGCGCTGGATCGCCGGCCAGTTCGATGAAGCGCTGAGCTGGAAGGACGTGGAGTGGATCGCCGGCCTGTGGTCCGGCAAGCTCATCCTCAAGGGCATCCTCGATGTCGAGGACGCGCTCATTGCGGCGAAGACCGGCGCATCGGCGCTGGTAGTGTCGAACCACGGCGGCCGCCAGCTCGACGGCGCGCCGTCCTCGATCGCCGCGCTGCCGCGGATTGCCGACGCCGTCGGATCGTCGATCGAGGTTCTGTTCGACGGCGGCATCCGTTCCGGCCAGGATATCATGCGCGCGCTCGCGCTCGGGGCGCGCGCCTGCCTTTCGGGCCGCGCCTATATCTACGGGCTCGGCGCCGGCGGACAGGCCGGCGTCGCGCGCGCGATCGAGATCATGCGCAACGAGCTTAGCGTCAGCATGGCGCTGACCGGCGTCACCAGTGTCGACAAGATCGATCGCAGCGTGATCGCGCGGATATAGAAGAACTCTAACCGCTCGTCCCCGCCCAAGCGGAACCCAGAACTGGATTCCCGGGAGCACGGGAATGAGCGGAGAGGTGTTGGCCCCTTATTCTTCCTTGTAACCGTACCCCGGCACGTTGCCGCTCGCGCCGTAATATTTGTAGGGCAGGAATTTCCCGGTCATGGTGAGCTTGACGCGATCGCCCTTGGGATCGGCATGGCGCTCGATCTGCATGTCGAAGTCGATCGCCGACATGATGCCGTCGCCGAACTCCTCTTCGATCAGCGCCTTCAGCGCCGGACCGTTGACCATCATCAATTCGTAGAAGCGGTAGATGAGCGGGTCGGTCGGCGGCATCGGCGTGCCGCGGTAGGGCACCTCGTTGAGCAGCGCCTGCTCGCTCTTGCTCAGGCCGAACAGTTCCGCCGCCTTCGCCACCTGCGGTTTGGTCAGCTTCATCTGGCCGAGGACCGCGCCGGAGATCAAAAGCGGCGACATGCCGCTGATCTCGCCGCAGATGTGTTTCCAGGTCCAGCCCTTTTCACGCTTGATGTCGAGCAGCTTCTCGGTGAGTTCGGCTCGCGTCATGGATGACCTCCTCTCGGTTGCCCGTGGCTTAATTGATTGCCGGCGGCAACGAAAGGAGCAAGTGCCGTGCCATAAAAGCGGCCCGGATTCGATCGTCCGGGCCGTCTCGATGGCCGCCTGCGGGCGGGCCGCTTACATCGGCGGATCGACGCCTTTGCTGCCGATAATGATGACGCCCGCTTCGACCGCGCCATCATCCAGCTTTTTCCCCCTCGGCACGAAAAACTTTTCGCCCGCTTTGATGTCGGCCAGCGTCGCTGGAACGAACATCACGACTTCCACGTTTGCCGGCACACTGATCGTTTTCTCCCCGTCCTTGTATTTCATAACCAAGGACTGGCCGCTATTGCTGACCACCTGGCTGTCGATATTGCCGTTGGTCATCGTGCTGTTCGGCATCAGGTCCCAAGCGTAGTGGCCTTCGCCGGTGCCGCGCATCGCCTCGGGAAAAATATGGATCTCCACTGCCTTCTGGCTGCCGTCCGGCTGTGGCATGGCGGTGATGCCGACGAAGACGCCCTGCTTGACGTCGGCAAGCGATTTTTTGTCGAGTGTGAGCACATGCGCGTCGTCAGCAAGCTTCACCTGCACCATCGCGCCATCGCGGGCTTTCACGGACAAGGTCTTGCCGTCCACCTTGTCGATAACGCCGCGCACGCGCACGGGCGTTTGCGCCGCGGCTATCGAGACTGCGAAGACGAGCGCAACGCCGGCGCCGAATAGCCTTCCTGACATTTTTGTCATGATTCATCCTCCGAAATGAAATTCGCGCGTAATCGGTAGCGGACATGAATTGGCCGCCGCAAACCACAACTGCGTTATCCGGTTACTTTCCTGCCGCGGCGGCGAGATCGGATTCGATCAAAGCGCGCAGTTCCGATGTCACTTCGGGGGTTTTGCCAAACCACAATGCGAAACCGCGCACGGCCTGATGCAGCAGCATGCCGAGCCCGTCGGCCGTGCGCAGATGGTGCGCGTTTGCCGCTGCGATGAGCGGCGTCCGCACCGGCACATAAACCAGATCGGCGACGACGCCGTGAACGGGCAGGCAAGTCAGATCGATTGCGAGATCTGGCTGTCCCGGCATGCCGAGCGTCGTGGTGTTGACCAGGAGCGCCGCATCGGCGAGCACGGCATCAAGCTCATCCCAGCGAGCGACCCGCACGCGTGGGCCGAATGTTTGCCGCAACATTTCGGCGCGGCCGAGCGTGCGATTGACGACGACCACCCGCTCCACACCGCGGGTGAGGAGGCCGTAGATGACGGCGCGCGCTGCACCGCCGGCGCCGAGCACGACGGCTTTTGCGAGGCCGCGATCCCAAAGCGGGGCGTCGGCGTCGAGATTGTCCAAAAAACCTTCGACGTCGGTATTAGTCGAATGCAGCACGCCGTCGTCGAGCCACAGTGTGTTGGCGGCGCCGACCGCGCGGGCACGCTCGTCGGGCATCGACAGCGCTAGCGCGGTCTCTTTATGCGGCAAGGTCACGTTGGCGCCGACATAGCCGCGTGCGGCGAGCGATCCGACGAACGCGGCAAACTCCTCCGGCGGCACCAACTCGCGGCGGTATTCGCCGGCGATCCCGTAGCGCTCGAGCCAATAATTGTGAATGAGCGGCGAGCGCGAATGCTGGACCGGCCAGCCGATGACGCAAGCCGCGCGGCTAGTCGTCGTCACGCCTCGTCCGCCACGGAATTGCGCAGCACGCCGATTTCAGGACATTCGATTTCGATGGTGTCGCCAGGTTTCAGCCAGACCGGCGCGTCCGTCTTAGGTCCCTTCTTGATCGGCGTGCCGGTGACGATGATGTCGCCCGGCTTGAGCGTCATGAAGGTCGTGACATAGGCGATGAGATCGGCGAACGAGTAGATCATGTTCGCCGTGGTGTCATCTTGTTTGACTTCGCCGTTCTTGCGCACGATGAGGTGCAGGGGCTTGGTCAGATCGACGTCGGTCTCGATCCAGGGCCCGATGCTGCCGCTCGCGTCGAAATTCTTGCCCTGCGTGACATTGAACTGCCCGTGCCGCAGCCAATCGCGGATGGTGCCTTCGTTGCACAGCGTCAATCCGGCGATCACCTTGAGCGCATCTTCCTTAGCCACGTGCTTGCATTCGCGGCCGATCACCATGGCGATCTCGCCCTCGTAATCGAGCTGTTCGGAAACCTTCGGCCGGATGAGGTTCTGGCCGTGCCCGACCAGCGATTTCGGCGCGCGGTAGAACATGCTCGGATATTTCGGTGCGTCGTTCAGGTTATAGTCCTGGCCGCGGTTGGCGTAGTTGATGCCGATGCAGAGGATTTTCTCCGGCGCGGCCAGCGGCGGCAGCAGTTCGACTTCGGCGAGCGTCAGGTCGGGGCGCACGCCGTCGGCTGCGGCTTTGGCCTTGTCCACCGCCTCGGCGCGAAAGACTTCGAGCAGGCTGGCGAAACGGCTGAGCCGTACGCGCAGATCGACGATGGCCTCGCCGACGACCGCGCCGAAGCTAGGCCGGCCGCGCAAATTGTAGCTTGCAAGCCGCATATCGCATGTCCTCCACGCGATGTGTTAGAAGTCGGCGCACAACCCGTCAACGGCGACCGACCATGCCGATCCGCGACCCGGTTTTCGACCCGCCTTTCAACATCGTGCGCGCCAGCCATGTCGAGCTCGGCGTCAGCGATATTGAGCGTTCTCGGGCCTTCTATGTCGACTGCCTCGGCCTGCTGGTGAGCGACGAAACCGACGATGCGCTCTACCTGCGCGGCGTCGAGGAGCGCAACCACCACTCGATCGTGCTGCGGCGCTCGCGCGCCGCAGAGGTGAGCGCGCTCGGCTTCAAGCTGGCGAGCGAAGAGGATCTCGACCGCGCGGCGTTCTGGTTCGGCCGCCGCAACCTGCCGACCGCGTTCCCGGATGTGCCGCATCAGGGCCGGACGCTGCGCACCGCGGATATTTTCGGCACACCGCTTGATCTCTACGCGCATATGGATCAGTCGCGATCCATGCTGCAGAACTACGGCGCCCATCAGGGCGCCCGCATTCAGCGTATCGATCATCTCAACTGCTTCACGCCCGACGTGCAGGCGAGCTACGACTTCTATTCCGAGCTTGGTTTCCGCCTTACCGAATACACCGAAACCGACGGCGACGATGCCCAGCTCTGGGCGGTGTGGATGCATCGCAAGGGCAACGTGCACGACCTCGCCTTCACCAACGGGCTGGGCCCGCGGCTGCATCATATTGGGCTGTGGACGCCGGGCGTGCTCGACATCATTCATATCTGCGATGTGATGGCGACGTGCGGCTATCTCGACAACATGGAACGCGGACCGGGCCGGCACGGCATTTCCAATGCGTTCTTCCTCTATATCCGCGATCCCGACGGTCATCGGGTCGAGCTGTTCACTTCCGATTATCTCACCGTCGATCCCGATCACGCGCCGATCCGCTGGTCGCTGACCGATCCGCGGCGGCAAACCTTGTGGGGCCATCCGGCACCCGCCTCGTGGTTCAACGAAGGCTCGGCGTTCTCCGGTGTCGTGCCGCTCGCGCCGGTGCTCGCGGCGCAGCCGATCGTGGCGATGTAAATTCCCGCTCGGCGGCGTGCGCGCTGCGGCAGGTGTGCACGACCTCAGATGTCGATAGCGATTATTTCTTCGGCGGGTTCGCATTTGGCCTGGTTGAGCTCGCATTCAGACGACCAGCTTACGCTTCGTCACTTCGGGAATTGCCGAAGCATCGTCGCTGGAACCGGCCGGCCGGAAAGCCTATGTGTTGGCGATGATTGGAACGCAGCCCGCCGTCGCCGAGATTGCCGCGCTGGTCGGCAATCCGGCGCGCGCCAACATGCTGATGGCGCTGATGGACGGACGCGCTTTGACGGCGAGCGAGCTTGCTTACGTCGCCGGCGTATCGCCGCAGACTACGAGCGAGCACCTCGCCCAGCTGCGCCAAGCGAACCTGTTATCGCTGACCAAGCAGGGCCGGCATTCCTACTTCCGGCTCGCCTCGCCGAAGATCGCGCGCATGATCGAGGGCATCATGGTCGTGGCGGCTGACGCGCCGCAACGCTATCGGCCGCGCTGGAACGGCGATGACGCGCTGCGCACGGCTCGGACCTGCTACGACCATATCGCGGGCCGACTTGGCGCGGCGCTGACGGATACGCTGACCCACCGCAGGCATATTATGTTGATCGACGACGGCGGCGTGGTCACGCGCGCCGGAGCGAAACACCTCGCGGATTTCGGTATCAAGCTCGATACCGTTGAACATGGCCGCCGCACTTTCTGCCGGCCATGCCTGGATTGGAGCGAGCGGCGGCCGCATCTTGCCGGCGCGCTTGGTGCGGTTTTTGCGGACCGATGTTTCGAGCTTGGCTGGATCGCGCGCATCCGCGACTCGCGCGCGCTCAAAATCTCGGCCAAAGGCGAACGCGGTTTTGCGGAGACTTTCGGGGTTTCGCTGACGGCGGAACCGCCTGCCGCATTGCGCGCGGCGGAGTGAATGTCGCCTTATCCAGCCCGGTCACGGTGCGAGATTTCGACGACGCGGGCGCGGGTGGCGAGCGCATCGACCAGCGCGTCGGCCTTGGCCTTGTTGGCGGCGTCGAGGTTGGCGTCCCATTCGTCGAGCAGATAGATTTTCGCATCGGTCGAGTCGACGATTTCCTCGAGCGACTTGAGCTGCCGCTCGCCCGACGAAAAGCCGAGTTTCTTGTCCATCGATTCGGCGACCACCATCTCATCGTCGTCATCGCCTTCGACGTCGACCGGCACCACCCCGCCGGCGAACTTGAACGCCAGCCGGTCCGAGGTCGGCCAATAAAAGGCCCGCCGCCTCAGCTCGGTCTTGAGGCTCGCCAGCAGCGAGGATTTGCCGGTGCCGTTGGCGCCGCGGATATTGATGCGCCCGGTTGGCCGCGCCCCGATGATGCGCAGCGCATCGTTGACCGAGGAAACGATGTGGGCATCCTCGCTTTCGCGCAGCACCAGCCGGTCGAACTTGATGCGGCTGTCGAAGGTCTCGTCGGGCTGCGGCAGCATATTGGCGGCGACGCCGCCGAAACGCGTCCAGATGGCGATGAAATCGTTCCAGCCGGTGGCGAGCAGGTGCAGCTCGTAGGTCATCTCGATCTGCCGCGGCAACGTTGTCGCCAGCGCGATGAGCAGCACCGTATTGCCGACATTGTGCACGGCGACCACGCTCATGGTCGCAAACACGATGGCGAGACTGACGATGCCGCTCATCGCGCTCATGCCTTCGCGCGCCACGATGGCGCGGATTTGCGCGGTGACCGCTTCGCGCAGCCGGCTCTTGAAGCCGGCGAGCCAGAGCCGGAGGTTATAGGCATTGCCGCTGAAGATGTTGTCCCAGGCGGTGTAGCCCTGCGCAGTCACGCGGTTGTTCATGCGCTGGTTTTCCAGATAGGTGCGCGCGATCGGATTCTGCAGCACCCATTGCATCAGCAGCAGGGCGGCAAATGCACCGACATAGGCGAACGGCAGGCTGACGTCGATTTCCGCGCCCAGCACGAAAGCGTTAAACACCAGCCCGAGAAACAGCTTCAGGGCGAATTCCAGCTCATACATCACGCTGAAGAAGCACTGGAATGTCTCGCCGGTGAGAAACGGCTCGACCTGTTCCCGCGCCGGCTTGTCGCCGAACAGCTTGACCTTGCCGCGGTTCTCGCGCGCGAAACGCAGCATGAATTTGCCGAAGCCGCGATAGCCGGCGCGCTCGGCAAAAATCCAGCTGATGACGCCGCTGACATAGGAGGCCGACTGCGTGGTCAGGATCCAGATCAGATCGCTGAGCAGGAATTGGCCGGTGGCGACTTTGCGGCCGGCATTGATGACGAGCCAGGTCGTGCCGGCCGTGAGCATCGCTTCGATCACCATCAGGGCGATCATCACCAACAGCGAGGGCGAGAGCAGATAGCTCGCCAGCTCAACGCGTGAAATCTGCTTTTGCGTCATGACGTACCGGAAAAGAGCGCGCGAGCGAGGTGCCGAGTTGCTTGTCCAACGCCACATCCTAGTGTGGCGGGCTTGGAGTTCCTATCGCCCGGCACTAAACCGCACAGAAACTTTCAATGGAAAGGCGCGCACGAATTTAGGTGGGTTGACTGATTTCGGGCTCCACGCGGCGCCGTCGCTCCAGTTCGTCTTCGAGGTTGCGAAGATTATCGAACAACCGTTCGGTCGAAAGCCGCAGAAAGTAGAAACCGAATGTCGGATTCTGGTAGTAGAGCTGCTCGACCTGCTCATAGGTGATCGACAGCACCATGCCGTCCTCGATGCATTCGACCGTCCCCGTTCGGCGATTGTCGGGCGCCAGGAAGCCGAGCTCGCCCACGACCTGCGCCGGCTCCAGCTCAATGCCAAGCTCGACCAGCATGTAGCGCCCGGTCACGGTGTAGAACATTTCGTCGGCCAATTCGCCTTTGGCGAACAGAATGTCGCCCTTCCTGAAACGACGCTCGGCCATAAACGGCTTGAGCCACTCCATCGAAGCGCTGCCGCGGGTCGCACCGCGAACGTTCCTGATCAAGACGATCATCTGATAAAGCCGCCACCCGTTAAGCGGCAGAGCGAACGCCTGCATCGCCAGCAGAACCCACGCATGCGCAGCTGCGAAGACCGTGATCAGCAAGCAGTTCGCGATGATGGCCAGGATTCGCAACGGCACCATGGTCTTGGTCGAGGCGGTCGCGACGATGAACAGCGACGCTCCGCTGGTGAAAAGGTCTGTCCAATGCATCGACTATCCTCCGCGCCGCGCCCGGCCACGGCGCAACCTCTTGGTGATACCCATGACGGCGCTAGACTGCTGTCTCCAATCTTACCCGCTTTACCGCGCCAGCTCGCTCGCCTCGCTGCGGCGACGCTGGCGCGTCAGGCGGCTCTCGTCGTATGAGTGTGATCCCGGTTTTTCTCCTAGCATCGAGTCATGACTTTGCAACTCAACGAAACGCACGACCCCGCGCGACGGAGCTTCGTCGAAAGCGCCAACGCGCCCGACAGCGATTTCCCGATCCAGAATTTGCCGTTCGGCGTCTACCGCCCGGAGGGCAAGATGCCGCCGCGCGTCGGGGTTGCGATCGGCGACCAGATCCTCGACGTTGCGGCGGCGGCGTCATCCTTCGAGGGACTTGCTGCCGCCGCAGCGGCGGCAGCCTGTGCCGCGCCGCATCTCAATCGTCTCATGTCGCTCGGGCCGCCGGCCTGGTCGGCGCTGCGGCTGGCGCTGTCGCGCGGCTTGAGCGCGGATCGCGGCGATCAAAGTCTGCGGCGGTATTTGACGCCGATGGCGCAGGCCGAGATCGCCCTGCCGGTCGCGATCGGCGATTTCACCGACTTCTACGCCTCGATCTTCCACGCCACCAATGCCGGGCGCGCGTTTCGGCCCGACAATCCGCTGTTGCCGAATTACAAATACGTGCCGGTTGCCTATCACGGCCGCGCCTCGTCGGTCCGGGTCTCTGGCACCCCGGTCAAGCGCCCGCAAGGCCAGCGCAAGCGCGCCGAGGAAGCGGAGCCGAGCTACGGACCGTCGCGCAATCTCGATTTCGAGCTTGAGCTTGGCTTCTACATCGGCGTGCCGACCGAACTCGGCGAAACCATCCCGGTCGGCAAGGCGGCGGAGCATATTTTCGGCTTCTGTCTTTTGAACGACTGGTCGGCGCGCGACGTGCAGGCTTTCGAGTACCAGCCGCTCGGTCCGTTTCTGGGGAAGAATTTCGCCACCACGGTGTCGCCCTGGGTGGTGACGCAAGAAGCGTTCGCGCCGTTCCGCACCGCCGCCTTCGCGCGGCCGCAAGGCGATCCGGCGCCGCTGCCGCATCTCGACGATCCCGCAGACCGCGCGCAAGGCGGCCTCGACGTTACGCTCGAAGCCTACATGTCGACGGAGGCGATGCGGCGCGCCGGCATGGCGCCGCACCGCCTCACGCAGACCTCGTTCGCGTTGATGTATTGGACAGTGGCGCAGATGGTCGCGCATCATGCCTCCAATGGCTGCAATCTGCTGATCGGCGATCTGATCGGCTCGGGCACAATTTCCGGCCCGGACAAAGGCAGCTGGGGCAGCTTGCTTGAGCTTTCCGCCCGCGGCCGCGAGCCAATCGCGATGCCGGGCGGCGAGCAGCGCGGCTTCATCGAAGACGGCGACGAGATCATTTTCCGCGGCTTTGCGGAAAAGCCCGGCTATCCGCGGATCGGCTTCGGAGAATGCCGGGCGGTGATCCTGCCAGCGGAATAGCCGTCATTCCGGGGCGCGCCAAAGGCGCGAGCCCGGAATTTATAAACACCTTTGCCTCATCGTTCGAGGCTATGGATTTCGGGCTCTTCGCTGCGCTCGGCCCCGGAATGACGGTTACTCCGCCGGCACCCATTTCTGCAGGCGCTTTCCGGTATCGACTTCGCCGGTATAAAAATTGCCGCGCGAATCGAATTTGCCGACATGCACCCAATGAAACTCACCGGTCTCGCGGCCTGGCCGCCCGTAGGTGCCGACCACGACGCCATCCTTGCGCCGCACCGTCTCCAATACGTTGTTGGTGCCGTCGATCAGGACGAAGTAGTTTTGTTTCTTGTCGAGCGGCGAAAACGCCAGGCCCCAGGCCGAGCCGGGCCCCTGCGTCTTCGGATCGAACACGAACTGCCGCACGAAGCCGCCGTCCTTGCGGAACACCTGCACGCGATTGTTGGTGCGGTCGCAGACATAGACGAAGCCGTCCTTGCCGAGCGTGATGCAGTGCACCGGATTGGCGAATTGTGGTGAGTCCGGATTGTAGGCCGGCAGGGTGTCGTCGGTCGGCGGCCGGCCGTAAGCGCCCCACACCCGCTTGATCTCGCCGGTGTCGCCGTCGAGCACCGCTACGCGGTGATTGCCATAGCCGTCGGCGGCGTAGATTTCGTTGGCGTCCTTGTCGAGTTCGAGCGCGGCCACCTGACCGAATTGGCTCAGATCGGCGCTCGAGGTCAGCGGTCCGCTTCTGCCGATCTGTTTGACGAACTTGCCGTCGGTGGTGAACTTCAGCACCATGTTGTCGCCCTTGCCGTTGCCGCTGAGCCAGACAAAGCCTTTGTTGTCGACCAGAATGCCGTGCTCGTTGAGCGGCCAGTCGTAGCCCAGGTTCTCGCCCGGGGCGCCCCAGGACTTCACCACGTCGCCGCTCTGATTGAAGACCGGTACCGACGGCGCCGGCGAGCAGCATTTCGAGCGCGGCGGATTGAGCGTCGCGCCCTTCTCGTCGTCGGTCAGCGAGCGCGGCCGCTGAAACACCCAGATGTTGTCCGAAGCGTCGACCGCCATGCCGCCGACCTGGCCGAGGATCCAGTTGTTGGGGAGCGGCTTCGGCCAGTACGGATCGACCCGGAACGCCGGCCCCTGCGCGTTTGCCGACAGTGTGGCGAGCAGGAACACGACCATCGCCACGAGCGCGTATGTCGATGAGTGTGTGATTTTCATTTTTCTCAGAGCTTCCTTCTCAAGCGCTCCCGGTTATGGATTCCGGGCTCGCGCCTTTGGCGCGCCCCGGAATGACAAGCTTAGTGAACCTCCGGCTCGTCGATGTGCATCGTGCCCTCCAGGAAATCGAAGTCGCAGCCCTCGTCGGCCTGGCCGATGTGTTGCGAATACATGGCGCCATAGCCGCGCGCATAACGCGGCGGCGGCGCTTTCCACGCTGCCTGCCGTTGCGCCAGCTCTTCGTCGCCGACATGCAGATGGATACGCCGCGCGGCGACGTCGATCTCGATCTCGTCGCCGGTCTGCACCAAGGCGAGCGGGCCGCCGACAAAGCTCTCCGGCGCCACATGCAGGATGCAGGCGCCATAGCTGGTGCCGCTCATGCGCGCGTCGGAAATGCGCACCATGTCGCGGACGCCTGATTTCAGAAGTTTTTTCGGGATCGGTAGCATGCCCCATTCCGGCATGCCGGGGCCGCCCTTGGGGCCCGCGTTCTTCAGCACGAGAATATGGTCCGGCGTCACTTCGAGATCGTCGCGTTCCACCTCGCGCGCCATGTGCTCGTAGTTCTCGAATGCAATCGCTTTGCCGCGGTGCTGCAGAAAACGCTGGTCGGCGGCGGCCGGCTTCATGACGCAGCCGCGCGGCGCCAGATTGCCGGTCAGTACCACGGTCGCCCCTTCCGGATAAAGCGGCGCCGACAGCGGGTGGATGACATCGGGCAGATACACGGCGCTGCCGGCGATATTGTCACCGACGCTGCGGCCGGTGACGGTGAGGCAGGACAGGTCGAGCAGGTCGGCCATGCCCGCCATCAGCGCGCGTAAGCCGCCGGCATAGAAGAAGTCCTCCATCAGATATTTGCCCGATGGCGTGATGTTGGCGATAACCGGCACTTGCCGCGAGATTTCGTCGAAGCGCTGCATGTCCAGGGAGACACCGGCGCGGCGCGCCATGGCGATAACGTGGATGATGGCGTTGGTCGAGCCGCCGAGTGCCATGTGAACGCGGATGGCGTTGTCGAACGCGGCCGGCGTCAGAACCTTTTCCGGCGTCAAATCTTCCCACACCATATCGACGATGCGGCGGCCGGCAGCGGCGCACATGCGTGGATGATTGGCGTCCGGCGCCGGGATCGAGGAAGCACCGGGCAGCGACAGCCCCAGCGCCTCGGTGATCGCCATCATGGTCGCGGCGGTACCCATCACCATGCAGGTGCCGAACGAGCGCGCGATGCCGCCTTCGATCTCGTTCCATTCCGCGGCGCCGATATTGCCGGCACGTTTCTCGTCCCAGTATTTCCAGACGTCGGAGCCGGAGCCGAGGGTGTGGCCGCGCCAGTTGCCGCGCAGCATCGGCCCGGCCGGCACGTAGATCGCCGGCAGGCCCATGGAGATCGCGCCCATGATCAGCCCCGGCGTGGTCTTGTCACAGCCGCCCATTAACACCGCGCCGTCGATCGGATGGCTGCGCAACAGCTCCTCGGATTCCATGGCGAGGAAATTGCGGTACAGCATGGTCGACGGTTTGACGAAGGGCTCCGCCAGCGACATCGCTGGGAGTTCGATGGGAAAGCCGCCGGACTCCCAGACGCCCCGTTTCACGTCTTCCGCCCGTGCGCGTAAATGGCCGTGGCAGGCGTTGATGTCGCTCCAGGTGTTGAGGATGCCGATCACCGGCTTGCCGACCCAATCGGCGCGGTCGTAACCCATTTGCTGCAGTCGCGAGCGATGTCCGAACGAGCGCAGATCGTCGCGGCCGAGCCAGCGGTAGCTGCGCAGCCGTTCAGGCGTTTTTTTCTTGGCTGTCATGCGTCGGACTCGGTTCTCCTGCTAGTGGCCGGCGGGGAGTTTGCCCTTATTATGCGCGCCGGCAAAGCCGGGGGGCGCACGCATCAACTCATCCCTCGGAGGTCGTTCATGAGAACGAAGCTGTTGATCGCCGCGCTGTGCGGCTTGGCCTTCACCGCCGGCTCGGCGCAAGCCGCGATCAAGTTCGAGACCATCAACTATAAGCAGGGCGACACCGCGCTCGAGGGCTGGCTGGTCTATGACGACGCGGTAACCGGCAAACGCCCCGGCGTCATCGTCTATCCCGCCTGGTGGGGACCGTCGGCCCAGGACAAGGACGTCGCCGAGAAGCTCGCCAAAATGGGCTATGTCGCCTTTGTCGCCGACATGTACGGCAAGCGCGTGCGGCCCGACACGATTCCCGCGGCAGCCGCCGAATCCGGCAAATACTATAAGGACCGGCCGCTGGTGCTCGCCCGCGCGCAGGCGGGCTTTGAGGAGTTGCGCCAATCGCCGATGGTCGACACCGGCAAGCTCGCCGCTATCGGCTATTGCTTCGGCGGCATGCCGGCGCTCGATCTGGCGCGCTCGGGCGCGCCGCTTATTGATGTCGTGGTGTTCCACGGCTCGCTCGGCACGCCGGCGCCGGAGAGCGACAAGAACATCAAGGGCCACGTGCTGGCGCTGCACGGCGCCGCCGATCCGATCGTGAATGCGGAGGCGGTCGCGAAGTTCGAGCAGGAACTGACCGACGCCGGCGTCGACTGGCAGGTCGTGCTCTATGGTGGCGCGATGCACGCCTTCACCGACAAGGTCCATGTGCAGGCGCCGGGTCACGGCATCAAATACGACGAGGCCGCGGACAAGCGTTCCTGGCAGGCGATGAGCGACCTGTTCAAGAGCACGCTGTAGAAGCGCGCGAATGGCGAGTGGCGAATGGCGAATTGGGAGGAAGCCTTCTTCCCCACTCGCTATTCCCCAATTCGCTATTCGCCCTCTACAGCCTCGCTTTGCCGTTATCCCAGCCCTTGAGGATGTTTCTGGCGATGATGAGCTGCTGAATTTCACTGGTCCCGTCAAAAATGCGAAAGGCGCGGGAATGTCGGAACAGGCGTTCCGCTGTTGTCCCTTTGAGAACGCCCAGGCCGCCAAAAATTTGCACCGCCTGGTCAATGACCTCGAAAGCTCGTTCGGTCGAAAAATATTTCGCGATCGCGGCTTCGCACGCG
The DNA here is from genome assembly GCA_963709825.1 of uncultured Alphaproteobacteria bacterium. GTDB lineage: Bacteria > Pseudomonadota > Alphaproteobacteria > Rhizobiales > Xanthobacteraceae > BOG-931. The sequence continues at coordinate 218,352 of CAVPXZ010000021.1, read as the reverse complement.
ATGCCCGTTCCGCCTTTATCGTGCTGCCACGCGGCGCGGTACACCAGCAACGCGGACGCATCGACATTGACGGCCATGTCGGCTAGTTTTGCTTGAACAAGCTGATGCTCGGATATCGGCTTCTTGAATGCGGTGCGCGTAACGCTGTGCTCGACGGCTTCTTCCATGCCGCGCCGCGCCAGGCCCAGGGCCGCCGCGCCGACGGTCGGACGAAACAATTCAAGCACGTTCATTGCGATTTTGAATCCGCTGCCGGGCTCGCCGATAAGGCGGTCGGCCGGCACCCGGACGTCACGCAAACTCCACGTTCCGACGGTGTGCGGCGGCAGTACCGACAATCGCTCGTCGAGCGTAATGCCGCTCCCGTTGCCGTCGATTGCAAATGCCGAAATCCCCGCGCTGCCCTCGTGCCCGTCGATCCGGGCGAAGACGACATAGAGATTTGCGAGTCCGGAATTGGAGGTCCAGGTCTTGCGGCCGTTGATGACGTAATGATTTCCGTCGCGGCGAGCCGTGGTGATTATTGCGGCCGCGTCCGATCCGGCGCCGGGCTCCGAGAGGGCGAAGGCCGGCAACAGCTGGCCTGACAGGTAACGCGGCAGCAGGTCTTCTCGAAGTTCCCTCGATCCATACAGCGCGATGGGTAGGATGCCCAGCCAAGGTTCGGAAAGGGCGACATCCGCCATCGCAGACGAGTATGCGCAGATTTCTCGCAGCAGACAGACGCTGCGCAAGTCGATCTCGGGCCGGTCCTGCGACGTTTGCGTCATCAGGGTCTTTTGCAACCAACCCGACTGCGCCAGCAATTCGAATATTTTTCTGGCGGTAACGCCATCGCCGCCCTCGTCCTGTTCAAATTCGCGAAGCTGGCCGGACGCCCAGGTCTCGAACGCCGGGGCGAACTCGCGGTGACCCTGATCAAAGAATGGCCAACAGAGGTGCGATAATTCCATCCCTGGCGTTCTATCGGTCATGAATATGATCGTTGTCAGATGACGAGCGCCGCCCGCATGTGCCGCATCAGAAATGCGGACCGCCCGATGTCTGAACCCTAGCACTTTGCGGCCGGGCGGCGAATCGGAATCGGGCGTTCTCGCGGCGCATGCGCGCCCAAGCTATGATCTACGAAGCAACGACAAAGCCAATCTTTCAGACTCGCCCCCGACCAACAAAGAGGGGAGCGGAGCGCCGAAAGGCGCGTCGTCAAGGCGCCGTGCCTGCGAAGCACGGCAGCGCGCTTTGCGATCAGCGCGCCCGCCTTCCGGCGCTCCACCGCGGCTCTTGTCGCAGCGACCGAACGCTTTGACTCAGCTCAGGCCGTGCTTCACGCGACCGAGAGGGCGAAGGCGTTACCCGCGCCGTCAATCGCGCTTAAGCCAGGCACCTGGCGCGCCGGTCGTCATGCCGGCGGGAACGATGCCCAAGCCGCCCCGGAAGCGGGTTTACAAGCCCCGCCCGCAGGAACCGCACTTGCTCCGCAATCAGGTGTGTCTCGAGATCACGCCCCTCGAATGAGCAAGGTGAGGGCTCGTAACACAACAGGTGACGAATGTCAAGCGTTAGTTACTGTATCAGGGACAAGCCGCGGCCGACGGCAAGGTTACGATCCTTTCTTCTCGATCAGCCTGAACAGCGAAGGGACGGCCTCACATCTCCACGACCAGATAATCCTCTTCGACCGACACCGGAAAATTTTCGGCGATGTAGGGGCCTTTGACCAGTTCCTCGCCGGGTGCGACCGCGACTTCGAACTGGCGGATGCGCATGGTCTTCGGATCGCAATAGCTCTGCCCGGTCGCGATCTCGAATTCCCAGCCGTGCCACGGGCAGCGCAGGAATTCGCCGGAGCGGATGAGGCGGTAATCGCCGGGACCGCTCGACTGCGTCAGCCCGGTGATACGGCCGCTGCAGAGCGGGCCACCCTTATGCGGGCAGCGATTGGCGAGCGCGTAGAATTTGCCGGCGACGTTGAAAATGCCGATCTCGCGGCTCTTGGCGACGACGAGCTTCGCTGTCCCCGGCGGGACTTCGGCGGCGCGCCCGACGACGTGGCGGCTCATTGCGTCTCAACGTGTGTCACGGCAGCCGGTACAGCGCCTTGGCGTTGTCGCGCAGGATGCCGGCGCGTTGCGGCGCGGTCATCTTGAAGTTCAGCGCGACCCCGGGATCGTCGTAGTCCCAATGCGGATAGTCGCTCGAATACATCAGCCGGTCCCAGCCGATCCAGCCAAGAATGTCCTGCAGATGAGCGGGGTCTTCCGGCTCCTCCATCGGCTGGGTGCAAAACCAGAAATGCTCGCGCAGATAGTCCGACGGCGGGCGCGTCAGATGCGGCGTTTCCTTGCGGTTGCGCTCCCATTGCTTGTCCATGCGCCAGCCGAGCGACGGCGCCCACGACAGGCCGGTTTCAATCATCGCGACTTTGAGCCCCGGGAAGCGCTCGAACACGCCTTCGACGATCAGGCTCACCACGTTGCCGACCATGCCGGTGCCGAAGGCGTAATGCTCCTGCATGTAATAGGTGCCCCAGCCGGTGCCGCTAGTGGCATGACCGCCGGAAATGCCGGCGGGATGCAGGCCGAGCACCAGATTGTTGCGGGCGATGGCTTCGTAGATCGGCCAGTATTTGCGCCGGCCGAGCGGCTCGCTTGAGCGCGGCGAGAGGATCACTTGGCGGAACGCCTCGTTCGGGGCGCGCTCGTCGATCTCGCGCACGGCGAATTCAGGATATTCCTGCGGCACCACAATGCCGGCCTTGAGGCGCTTGTCCTTCGCCACCCAATCGTGGAGCTGCCAGTCATTGGCCGCATGCGCCAGCGCGGCGCCGAATTCGACGTTGCGCTCGTCCATGCCGCCGCGGGACAGCACGACCAGCATGCCGGTCTCGCAGCCGTTGAGGTCGAGATGCTGGCCCTGCATCAGCTCGAGGTCGCAACCGGGCGGGCCGCCGTTCGAGGGATAGGAATCGGCACGCATGCCGGCCGCCATCATGCGCGGGAAGGGAAGCTGGCCGATCAGGCCCTGACAGAGATGAGCGCCGAAAGTGTCGGCATGCTCGCGCCAGCGCACTGGAAGATACGGGTGCATGTCCTTCGGCGTGCGCGGCACCGGATGAATGTCGCAATCGACAAAGCCGAGCTTTTGCGCGGCTTTCACCTCGCGTTCGGGCACGGGCTTGTTCATGGCGCCATCTCCTCGCGCATCGGGACCGGTCCGCGGCCGGTTTCTTGACCGGCTCGTTGACCCGCATTCGCTACCGCTTCGTCTGCCACGCGCAGGCGCGGATAAGTGGCGAGCGGATTGTCGATCAGGATCTTGCGAATCATCGCATCGGAGAGCCCGTCCGGCAACGCGTCGTCGCCGTCGAACTGCCAATGCGGGTAGTCGGTCGAAAACACGATCAGTTCGTCCGACTTCACATGATCCATAACGCGATTGAGCACGTCGGCGTTCGGAACGTCGACCGGCTGCAAAGTAAAGCGCACGTGATCGCGCACGATCTCGGCCGGAGCCCGATCGATCCATGGCACTTCGGTGCGCACGCCGCGCCAGCTCCGATTGGTTCGCCACAGCAGCGTCGGCAGCCAGGTGAAGCCGGATTCCATCAGCACCAGTTTGGTGCCGGGGAATTTCTGGAATACGCCCTCGGCGAGAAAGCTCAGCAGCGTATCCTCGAAGGCAGAACTCTGCAGAATGCTGTCCTCGAGGTGATAGGACGGCCAGCCGGAACCGGTCGGCGCATGGCGGAAAGTGGAACCCGCATGCACGCCGATCGGCAGGCTGTGCTGTTCCGCCGCGCGATAGATCGGCCAATAGGTGCGATGGCCGAGCGGCCGGTCGCCCATGACCAGGAGCAACACCTGCACGAAGCGCGGATCGGCGGCGCAGCGCTCGATTTCGGCGGCGGCAAGCTCGGCGTCCTGCGGCGGGACCAGAATCGAGGCGCGCAGCCGCGGCTCGCGATCGAGCCACTCGCGCGCCATCCAGTCGTTCACCGCCTTGCACATGGCCGCGGCCATGTCGGCGTTGAACAGCGCCACCGCGCCGTGCAGCACATTGGCGATGGCAAAGCGGGTGCCGAACGGATCGAGCGCCTGCGTGCGCAAGGCATCGAGATCGGCGGCGGCCAGCCCCTTGGCCGGCCGCCAATCCTGCCGCGCGGATTGCGGCAGGTTCGGCGCATAGCTCGCCAGCGTAAACGGGGCGTGGTCGATATAGCGTTCGGCAAGATGCTCGCGCCAGAACGGATCGAGATGCGGCATCAGCGCCGCCATGCCCGGCACGGCGGGATGCAGGTCGCAATCGATTGCGCCCTTGAACGGAAGCTTCATCGCTAGTCTCGCGTGCGGCGGCCTCGTCGATACGCCGAATATACGCCGTAGCGCGCTCACGTGCCACCGCGCGATCCAGCGCTTAGAGTGAGCAGCGCCCGCGCAGCGATCAGCCCGTTACCGGGAGTTCGATCAGGCCGAGATGGCGTCCCATCGAGCGAAAATCGGCGTCGTTATGCAGCAACGGCCTGCGATTCTCGATGCACCAGGTGCCGATCAGCAGGTCGATCGTCTTGCGAACGGTGATCCCGCGGCGGCGCAAATGCCGGAAGTTGCGCGCCGCGGCAACGGCAATCGCCTCGCCTCCCATAAGCACAATCTCGCAGCGGCGCAGCAGCGTTTCAACTTCGCGCGCTGCCCGCTCGCTGCCGAGGCCTTGCAGCACCTCGCACAGCATCAAGTCCCCGACGATGATCTCGTCGGCGCCGAGCATCGTGCGCAAGCGCTGGACATGGACAGAGTTGCGTCCATTAAGGAAATCGATCCAGACGCTGCTGTCGACGACGATCACCCGCTTCCCCGTCCTTTGCGGCTACGCGCAAGATTGCCGCGCCAGCGGTACTTACCGAAGGCTGCGCCGACCTCCTGCTGCCGCCGCAATCTGATCATCAGACGGAGCGCCCGTTCTACGGTCTGCTTCTTGGTCGAGTGGCCGGAAGCCTTTTGGGCTTCTGCCATCAGCCGGTCATCGATCTCGATATTGGTGCGCATGACGCCATTATGCCTCAGTGTGTATAATTCAACACTACTATACACATAAGCGGATCGCAATATCGAGGGCGTCGCCAGCCGATGGGCCGCTCTCACGGTAAGGCAGATTTCCCACGGCTGGACGCCGTCGTTGCATGACCAGCGCCCGACGTGAGCCGCCCGTCAGACAGCCGCGTGCGGCTGCCGTTCCAGCGCCTTGCGATCCCATTTCGCCAGGTCGGCGGCGGCTTCGTAGGTTTCCTGGAAGAACCCGAGCAGCAGCGTGTCGGGATCATTCGACCGACGCACGGCGTCATACGGCAAAATGAACTGCCCGAGGCCTTTGTCGTAAAAAGCGCCGACGGTGTGCAGCCGGGTGTCGGCATAGGCCGCTGGCTCGGGATAGGCGTAGACATAGAACGCCGCGCGGCCGTAGCCGCCATTGCCGGGCCAGAAGCCGCAGCTCGAGACTTCATGCGAATAGGCTTCGGCCACCACCCAGCTCGCGACATTGGGCGTCGCGCTTTTCGGCGGCGGCGCTGCGCGCCCGGAAAAGCGGGTCACGGCAAGATCGAAACTGCCCCAGAAGAAATGCACCGGGCTAGCCTTGCCGACGTAGCGCGCGCGAAATTCGGTCAGCACGCGGTTCGCCTGCGTCAGCGCCTGCGAGAATTTTCGGGCAAAGACCGGATCGTACTGCGCGTGTACGGTGTCACGCTCGAATGGCACCGCGTTCTCGATTTCGCTGGGCGTGCTCCAGATGCGGACATCGACGCCGAGACGCCGCAGCCGTTTCATGAATTCGGCGTAGAAGTCGGCGACCGTCATCGGCTCGAGCGGCACGGTTTCGGCGCGGCCGTCGCTGGTCTCGATGACCAGCCGGTGGTCGATAAAGTCGAAGACGATGTCGAACGTGCCGCCGGCATAGGGCATCGCCGGCGCCGCCAGCCCGCGGGCGGTGACCAGGAGCGTCGCATTCCACCAATGATTGATCAGCGGCGTGACGGCGATGCGCACCTTGCCGACCATCTGGGTCCACAGCTGCAGCGTGTCGCAGGTGCCGCTCCACGCCGACAGCGGCAGGTCCGGCCAATCCGAATTTTTGCCCATCCACTCCGCCTGCGGTGAACCCAAACGCCCCGGCCGCCTCAGCCCGAGGTCGCACCATCTGGCAGAGCGTGGCCTTGTTTGGCAATCCACCGCGCCGGCACGAGTTATGCGGCGTCGCGCATAAATGTCTTTGTCGGTGTCATTCAGGTGTTTCTGAAGCTGCCGTCCTTGCACGCAACGGCGCCACCCAATGCGTTCTCGTGGTCCAATTAAATCCGGCAGACGTTCACCCGGTAAAGCTGCCAGCCGTACGGGGTCAGGACGTGCCGCCATCGATAGCAGCCGTAGCCATAGGGATAGCCGGCCAACGCATGCCGGAACTCGCGACGGACCACGAAGCGATGGCTGACCACAAAGCGATGCTGGAACACAAAGCGATGGCGGAACGCAAAGCGATGATGAACCGCAAGATGATGCGCCGCGATCGGATGGTGGACTGCGAAATGGCGGGCCGCGACGGGATGGCGGAACGCGAAAAGACGGGCTGCGATCGGATGGTGGGTTACGAAGGGATGGTGGACTGCAACGTGATGGACCGCGATGGGATGATGAAACGCTGCTCCCGCGCTGAAGCCCACGGCATGAAACCCGCCAGCATGAAATCCGCCGCCGCCACCACCGCGAAACCCGCCACCGCCACCATGAAACCCGCCGCCACCGCCACCATGAAACCCGCCGCCGCCACGGGCCGACGCTTCGGTGACGAAGGATAGACCGCCGAGCGCGAGAACTGCGATGATTGCAGCCGCCAATGTGCGCGTCATGTTTCTGGTCTCCCTGTATGGCTCGCTCGTTGAGCCGCGAGCGAGCGATGCGCCCAACCCTGCTTTTCAGGCGAGCGGCGAAAGCACCGCTTTTTGGAATAGGGCTGATGCTGAGCCGACGGACGCTTGCTCGTCGCTGGGCCAAGTCGCGATCAGCGTCGCCGCTACCAATGATCCGCTTTCAGATTGAATAGACCAGAGCCAATCCGCGCTCTCAAATTACGAATGATTTATTTTGTGACAAACAAGTCAGCGCAGCGGAGCTGGTGCCGCGAAGGCGTGGTCGTCTCGGCAGCAAGCTAGCCGAAGATTGCCTCCGGCAGCAGCGCGGAGACGACATAATTGGGCACGTCGACCACGTTCGAGATGCGCAGATCGACCGCGACGCTGCAGATGACATAGGCTTGCTCGCGGGAAAACCCGCGCTCCTGCAGCAACGTGATCATGTTGAGGACTGCGTTGCGGGCGGCGAGCGTCAGGTTTTCGCTTTCGATATCGCCCTTGGCGTTGATCGGCATGCCCATGACACCGAGGAAATTCTCCGGAGCGGCAAACTTGGGATCGGCAAAATAGCCGCGGTGCGAGAACACCGGGCCGGCAAAGGTCCGCCGCTGCGCCAGGCCCTTATGGATCTTGAAGCGGACCGCAACGGTTGCTCCCATCTCGACGGCGGTGACGCAGACTTCGCCGTCGCCTTGCGCAAAATGCGCGTCGCCGGTCGAAAACAGTGCGCCCCTGGCGAACACCGGCAGCAGCAGCTTGGCGCCCTTGGTCAATTGCTTGACATCGAAATTGCCGCCGTTCTCCCGCGGCGGCAGCGTGCGGAGGCCTTCGAGGCCGCAGCGCCCGCCCGGCACCGCGCCGGTCTCGCTCGGCGGCAGCACGAAACCGCCGGCATCCAGCGCGCGCTGCTCGCGCTCGGTCCATTCCTTGAGCTTCTGCGCCGACGGCGCCACCCCGGAAATGCCCATGAACGGCGCGCCCGGAATGCGCACGCCCGGAATTTCAGCGGCGGTCGCCCAGCCGTCGCGGATTTTCCAGTTCACCACGAACGGCGTCGTCATGACGTCGCGGAGAAAGCCGAGCCCGGGAACGATGGCGCTGAACGCCGTGGGTTGCGGCACGATGTCGAGGAATTCGACCTCGATCATGTCGCCCGGCTCGGCGTCCTTGACGAACACCGGTCCGGTCAACGGATGCACGAGATTGGAATCGACGCCCGCCAAATCGCCGACGGTCGCGTCAGGGCCGAGCTGGCCATCGAGCGCATCGCGCGTTTCGAGCGCGACCTCTTCGCCTTCCGCCACCTCGAGCACCGGTGCGATGTCGGGATGATAGCGGTTGTGGCCTTTGTGCGGCTCGGCGGCCAAAGGCTTTTTGCGATCGATCCGAATGGCGTGCATGGGCTCACTCGCATTGAAATTAGCCGTCCCGACGACGGTACTACGACGTGCGCCGGCGCTTCAACCTCGCTGAGCGTTCAGCCGGCCGTCGCCGCTGCATAAATGTGGCGTTCGAATTGGCGGTAGATCCGCAGCGCGCGCCGATCGGCGAACGGCAAGACCTGCGTCATGAAGACGGCGGCGATGCGCCGTTTTGGATCGATCCAATAATAGGTGTTGAACAGGCCGGCCCAGGTCAAACTGCCCGCGCTGCGGCCGTCGGGGACCGGCTGCATGTTGATCATGTGGCCGAAGCCCCATTTGAGGCTGATGCCGGGAAAGAAATCGACGTCGTTGGACAGCGCCGGGGTTGTCGTTTTCAGCAAACCGGCCTCGATGGGGCCGATCTGGTTCTGGCCCATGAGCGCAACCGTCTCCGGACGGAGGATGCGCACGCCATCGAGCGTACCGCCGTGCAACAGCATGCGGGTCAGTCTCAAATAATCCGGCGCGGTCGAATAGATGCCGCCGCCGCCGGAGAAATGCTGCGGGGCCGCTTGCCGCTCTGTGTGCCGCTCCATCGGTTCCGGCGTCAGCGATCCGTCCGGCTTGCGCCGATGCACGCTCGCCTCCCGCGCGCGCTGCTGCGGCGCGATCACGAACGCGGTATCGTTCATGCCGAGCGGATCGAGAATGTGCCGGCGAAAGTGAATGTCCAGCGGCTCGCCGCCGACTGCTTCCACGATGCGGCCCACCCAATCGATATTAGTGCCGTATTGCCAGCGCTGACCGGGATCGAACATCAGCGGCGTGCGCGGCAGTTTGCTGCGCGCTGGCGGGGGAATTTTTTCAATCGTCCTGAGATAGCGGACGGCTTCTGCGTCCCAGAGCCGATAGGTGAAGCCGGCGGTATGGGTCAGAAGGTGATGAAGCGAAATCGGCCGCCGGGCCGGACGCAATCGCGGTTTTCCCGCGGCATCAAAGCCATCTAGCACTTGCGGCGTCCCGAGTGTCGGCTCGATATCGGGCACCGGGGCATCCAGCGAGAGCTTGCCTTGCTCGACCAGCCGGAGCGCGGCGATCGAGGTGATCAGCTTGACCATCGAGGCGACGCGAAACACGCTGTCGCGCGTCATCGCCGGTCCCTCGGAAAGCCGGCGGCTGCCGAAAACGCCCTCGTAGACAATGCCGCTGTCGGTCGCCGCCAAGGCGACGACGCCCGGCAAATCCCCCGCCGCCGTGGCGGCGCGCAGCATCGTGTCGATGTGAGAGAGGTTTGCCGCGCCGGGCCTCGTCGGCTCGTTGGCGAGCGCGGCGGTCACGTGATCGGCGGCGAGCGCGCTCGCCGCGGCGAGCTTTGCCGTCGTTCTCAGGATGTCGCGGCGATTGGGGTTATCGCGCATGCCATGTCTTAACCCGTGTCAGGCAGCGACCAGATTACCAAATCTTTTCAAATTTTCCTTCTGCTTCTCGTTGCGCGGCGGCAGCTTGAACAGCCGCGCGGCGGTGCCGCCGAGAATGTTGTGCTTTCCTCTTTCCGAGAGAAACGGCAAGTCCCAGATCGTCGACGGCAGATCGAAATCCCAATGCGGATAATCGGAGGAGTAGAGCAACTGGGTTTCCGCTTTGATCATCCGGAAGGTCGTCGCCATGGCGTCGTAATCCTGAATTTCCATCGGCTGCGACGAGTAGTACATGTCGCGCATGTAATCCGACGGCTTCTTTTTCAGGAGCGGACATTCCGAAGGCCGCAGCATGTATTCGTGGTCCAACCGCTGCATCAGGAACGGAATCCAGGCGAGGCCGGATTCCATCCAGATGACCGGCAGCTTCGGAAAGCGTTCGCCGAGGCCGTTGATCACCCAGTTGGTGCAGTTGAGCACGTTGTACCAGGTGAAGCCGAGCGCGTGGGCAGAGATGAAGCGGTTGCAGCTGGCGAAGCCCGGCTCGCCCCAGTTGACGCCAGAATGGAAGGCGATGGCGAGGCCGCGCTCCTCCATCGCCCGATAGACTTTCATGTAAGCGTTGTCATGCACGCCCATGTTGGTGCGCACGGTGGTCACCATGAAGCCGCCGACGTTCTTGCGGCCGCCGAAGGTCTCGACGTGCCGTAACGCCGCGTCGGGATCGCGAAACGGCAGGCAGAGCAGCGAGAAGAACCGGCCGCCCGCCTCCGGCATCAACTTCTCGGTGAGCCAGCGGTTGTAGGCCCAGCACAGCTCGACTTCCATTTCCGGCTGCGGATGCAGCCCGATATTGAGCATGCCGGTGGGGAACAGGCAGGAGTAGTCCACGCCCATGGCGTCCATCCAGCGATGGCCGAGCTGGACATCCCGGATCTTGCCGTCTTCGGTCTTTTCGCTGCCGCGCATCGGGTAGCGCGTCACGCGGCCGCCCATGTCCTGATAGCCGGTCGGGATCGGCACGATTCCGGGCTGCTGCTTTTTGCCGCGGCCGGACAACACCAGCTGCCGCAGCACGTCATTTTCCATGAACGGCAGGAATTCGTCGTAGTGCTCGTTCTCGTAATGATGCGCGTCGACATCGACGATCAAAATCTCGTCGAACTTGCGCTGGTGTGCCTGCTTGCGGGCGTGCGCGAGCAGCCGTGAGGTGTTGAGCTCCTCGACCGGTACGCGGCGGCCGCGATCGGAGATCAAGTCCATGAATCTACCTCGCTGTTCCCATTCTTGTGTTGCATGTTGACGAGTCCGCGGTCACCGCCCCGTCCAACCTTGCCACATGCCGAGCTCAAACGCGGCGAGGTCGGCGGCGCGCAATAACCCGCTCGCCGTGACCATCACATCGGTGGCCGACAGCGTGTTCTTCTTTACCGGCGTTAGTTCCTCGCCGGCCTCGCGGCGCGCGGCATAGACCCGGCAAGCGGCGGCGATCAACGCCTGCAGCGCGTCGGCGCCGACGACATCGAGCCGTCCGTCGGCGATGCCGCGCTCGATGGCCGCCGCCAGGCGCTTTGCGTCGGCGGAGTTTGCGGCGTTCGCTTCCTTGGCGGTCGGCTTCGCCGGGCGCGAGGCGCGGGCGGCCTTCGCCGCGCGATCGAGTGCGTCCTTGGCGGCGCGTCTAGGCGAGGACATAGACCTCGTCTCCCTTCTGCACGACCGGGTACTTTTTCAGCTTCATGCGGCGGTCGGACACGCACTCGCCGGTCTTCATATCGTATTCCATGCCATGCCAGGGGCAGACGAAGTGCATTTCGCTTTCAGAGAAGAACAGCCCCATCGAGGTCTTATCCGGGCGCAGGCGCTCCTCGACCTTGGCGATGGTCAGCCCTTCGCAGGCCGGGCCGCCCTGGTGCAGGCAGAAATTCGAGTAGGCGTAGAATTCGCCCTCGTGCCGGAACACACCGATCTCGTTGTCGCCGACGAAGACGATGCGGCGCTCTCCGTCCGTGAACTCGTTGAGCTTGGCGACGAACTTTTCCGGCATTTTTGTTACTCGATTGTCCGCCCCCGCGTAGCGCAGCGAAGCGGGGGAAGAAAGTCACGCAATCTTGTTGCTGAACTCGCCGATCCCCTCGATCCAGATCTTCACTACGTCGCCGGATTTGAGGAACTCGCCGCTTTCGGCGCCGGTGCCCGCCGGCGTGCCGGTCAGGATCAGGTCGCCGGGCTGCAGCGTCATGTTGATCGAGAGTTGCTCGATCTGCTCGGCCAGCGTGAACAGCATCTTGGCGGCATTGGAATCCTGCTTAAGCGCGCCGTTGACCCAGAGCTTGAGCCCGAGTTGCTGCGGGTCGGCGATGTCGCTTGCGGGCACGATCCAGGGTCCCAACGGACAGGAGCCGTCGAAGCTCTTGTGCTTGGTCCAGTCCATCTTGAAGAACGAAGTCGCTTCGACGCCGGGGCGGCGGCCGCGATCGCGCGCCGAAAGATCGTTCGCCGCGGTGTAGCCGGCGACGTAACTCAGCGCCTTTTCCTTCGGCACATCCTTGGCCGGCCGGCCGATGACGGCGGCGAGCTCGATCTCCCAGTCCAGCTCCTTGGCGTAATGGGACACCTTGATGGTCGCGCCGGGGTCGGCGAGGGTGCGCGCCGCCTTGATGAAGAACCATGGCTTGAGACCCTGCTCATGCGGATCGGCCGGCTCAGGCATGCCCTGTTTGCGCGCCATCGCCGCGGCATGGTCGGCGTAGTTGGCGCCGGCGCAGAAGATGGTCGGCGGCAACGGCACCGGCGCCAGCAATTTGGTCTTGGCCAGCGGCTGGCGTTTGGCCCGGCTCTTGGCGGCTCCCGCAGCGGCCTTTTTCAGCGCGCCTTCGGCGGATTTCCAGTCGGCGAGGATGCCCATGACCGTCGCGTAGGCGGGCTTGCCGGTGAGTCTGGCGGCATCGAACACCTCTTCGCCGATGACGAGGCCCGCGCGCGGACCTTCTTTCGTTTGATATGTCGCGAGCTTGTACCCAGCCCGCTTGCCGCCAGCCATTTGCGCTTTCTCCCTTGATGTTCAGGTCTCTCGGAATGATCTTTATAGCCTGCCCTCTAAGGTGGGGGAGGGCCGATCTTTGCCGCTCATTCCCGCGCAAGCGGGAATCCAGGCTGGGTCCCCGCTTGCGCGGGGACTAGCGGCCTTCGCTTCCGGCTAAACCCGCCCCAGCGCCCTTAGCACGCGTTCCGGCGTAAACGGCATCTCGACCAGCGCTGCGGCACCGAGCGGGCGCAAGGCGTCGTTGAGGGCGTTCATGATGCAGGCCGGCGCGCCGGCGGTGCCGGCTTCGCCGGCACCCTTGGCGCCGAGCTCGGAATCCGCCGTCGGGGTCACCACGTGGCCGATGTCGATGTCCGGCATCTCGCCGGCCATCGGCACGAGGTAGTCCATCAAATTGCCGTTGAGTAGCTGGCCGGCCTCGTCATAGAGGCAATGCTCGTAGAGCGCACCGCCGATTCCCTGCACAATGCCGCCGCGGATCTGCTCGTCGACCAGCTGCGGATTGATCACGGTGCCGCAATCCTCGACGCACCAGTGCTTGAGCAGGCGCACCTCACCGGTTGTAATGTCGACCTCGAGATAGGACGCCTGCACGCCGTTGGTGAAGGCGAACGGCCAGGCGCGCGGTACGTAATGCCGCGTGACGAGGAACTCGGCCTGGAAGCCAGGCGGCAGCGTATCGGGGCGGAAATAGACGACTCGCGCCACCTCATCGAGCGGCACGCGATCGCGGCCGGTGTCGGCGTCGACCACGATGCCGGCGCGGATGTCGAGCGTCTTCGGATCGGCCTGAAGCATCGAGGCGGCGGCCGCGAGCACGTTGGCGCGCAGCGCCTTGCCCGCCTGCCAGGCGGCCTCGCCGCCGATGCCGGCGGCGCGGGAGGCCCAGGTGCCGCCGCCATAGGGCACGTTGTCGGTGTCGCCGGTGACGACGCGCACCCGCTCGATCGGCACGCCGAAAGACGTCGCTACGCATTGCGCCAGCACCGACTCGGCGCCCTGGCCTTGTTCGGTGACGCCGGAGTGCACGAACACGGCGCCGCTGGCGTCGAGCCGCAGGGTGGCGCCGTCCTGCGAGGAAATGCGCGCGCCGCCGACGCCGTAGAACGCTGCCGACGGGTTGGTCACTTCGATGAACGAAGCGAAGCCGATGCCGCGATAGATGCCGCGTTCGCGCAGCCGCGCCTGGTCTTCGCGGAGTTTCTGGTGATCGATCATTGCCAGAATCTTATCGAGCGAAGCGTGATGCGAGAGGCCCTCGAACTTGAGGCCGGAAGCGCCAGCCGCCGGATAGGCATCGTCGGGAAACAGGTTGCGCCGCCGCAGCTCGGCCGGGTCCATGCCGATCTTCGCCGCGGCGAGGTCGACCAAGCCTTCGGTGACCGCGGTCGCGATCGGATGGCCGACAGCGCGGTACTGGCACATCACGTTCTTGTTCTGGAACACGACGCGGGCGCGGGCGCGATAGTTCGGGCAGGTGTACGGCCCGCCGACTAGGTTGACGACCTGGTTGGCTTCGATGCCACTGGTGCGCGGATAGACCGAATATGGGCCGATGCCGGTCAGATCGTCGATCTCGAAGGCGGTGATGCTGCCGTCGCGCTTGACGCCGATCCGCGCCTTGACGCGATGATCGCGGGCATGAATGTCGGTGATGAAGCTTTCGAAGCGGTCGGCGACGAATTTGACCGGCCGCCTCAACAGCTTTGCCAGCGCCACCGTCGCCATCTCGTCGGCATAGGTGTGCACCTTGATGCCGAACGAGCCGCCGACGTCCTTAGTCAGCACGCGCACCTGTTGCTCTTCGAGACCAAGATGCTTGGCGAACAGGTTCTGCATCATGTGCGGCGCCTGCGTGCCCTGATAAACGGTGAGGCGCTGCTCGCCGGGGTTCCAGTCGGCGACGATGGCGCGCGGCTCGTTGGTGACGCCGGTGTGGCGGCCGAAGATAAACGTGGTCTCCGCGATCGCGTGGGCTTCGGCGAATCCCTTGTCGGGATCGCCGGCGGTGAGCGCGCGTTCGAATGTCAGATTGTCGCCGAGCTCGGGATGGATCACCGGTGTCGCTCTATCGAGCGCGGTTTCCGCGTCGGTCACGGCGGCAAGCGGTTCGTAATCGATCTGGACCAGCGCGCAGGCATCTTCGGCTTCGGCGCGGGTGCGGGCGACGATGGCGCAGACGGCCTCGCCCTGCCAGCAGGCGCGGTCGACGGCGATGGCGTGCTGGGGCGCCGATTTGATGCCCTTGAGGTGCGTCAGCACCCCGATCCAAGGGGTGATTACTTTCGCAAGCTCAGCGCCGGTGACCACGGCGACCACGCCCGGCGCCCTTTTGGCGGCCGCGGCCTCGATGCTTTTGATGCGCGCATGTGCGTGCGGTGAGCGCAGATAGGCGACGTGCACCATCCGCGGCAGCGTGACGTCGCTGACATACTGGCCCCGGCCCTGCGTCAATCGCGCCAGATTCGGCCGCGGCACCGAGCGGCCGATATAGGAGTTCGGTCGATCCAGCCCGGAGAGGCCGGACGGCTGATCGTCGGCGATTTTCATGATTTCTCCCTCCCCCTTGTGGGGAGGGCGGGGAGGGGGTCGGGAGGCGACGACGAGCGTCGACTTCTGCGAGCCACCTCCCGACCCCCACCCCTACCCCTCCCCACAAGGGGGACGGGCATTTACAATTACAGAAACCGGGTCGGCCACATCAGCGTGCGCCACATGTGGGACGACGGCGAATTGTCGAGGCCCAATCCCTCCTTCGGCTGCTTGAAGTTGCGGCCGATGATGTCGACGAAATCGTCCAGCTTGACCTTGGCGTTCGGATCGAACGAGTAAATGTCGTTCATCGTGATCAGCCGCGAAGTCATGTACCATTTGTGGTTCCGCGCCCGTTCGTATTCGGCGACGATGTACGGCTCCGGCTTGTAGTCGGCGCCGAACAGCTTGACGTACATCTGCGGATACTCGTAGCCGACCGCCGGGTCGGGGAAAAAGCGCAGCGCCTGGTGCATGCGCACCGCCCAGCTTATTTCCTCATCGACATAAGGCTCGATCATCTGCGCGCCCCAGTAGCCGTGGTCGCAGCGGACGAAACTTGTCACCCCGATGTCGTGCAGAAGGCAGGCGAGGATCACTTTCTCGGGCTGCCCGCCCTTGAGCGCATGCGTCGCGCTCTGCAGCAAATGGGCGGTCGAGGCAAAACGCGCCTTGAAGAAGTCGATCAGCGTCGGCTTGTCCAGCATCGGCGGCAGCCGCGGGTCGGCGCCCATGAGAAAATGCTTGCCCGGATTGGCGGCGAGAAGCGCTTGGCCCTCCGCCATTTCCACCTTGCCGTCGGCCAGATAACAGAAGGTCGACTTGGTGGCGATGCGCGCGCTCAGGTCGTGCATCATCGCTTCTTCGAGCTCATCGGCGCGCTCGGACAGCGTCAGCGGTTTGGTGTGTTCGTTCATGGTTAGCTTGCCTGTTTCGCCCGCGTCACGGCAACGGACTCGATCGCATCGACGATCGCCTGGTAGCCGGTGCAGCGGCAGTAATTGCCCGACAGATGCTCGCGAATTGTGTCGCGACTGGGTACGCCGCCGCGGGCCAAAAGTTCCTGTGCGCCGATCAGCATGCCCGGGGTGCAGTAGCCGCATTGCAGCGCGTTGCGCTGCTGGAACGCCGTCTGCAGATCGGCGAGTGCGCCGGTATCCGACAGGCCTTCGATGGTTTCCACTTGGGCGCCGTCGCATTGCACCGCAAGGACGAGGCAGCCGCGCACCACTGCGTCGTCGAGCCGCACCGTGCAGGCGCCGCACACGCCGTGCTCGCAGCCGACATGGGTGCCGGTGAGCGAAAGGTCGTCGCGCAAGAAATCGACCAGCGTCTTGCGTGCCTCGACCCGCGCGGCGACGTCCTCGCCGTTCACGCGCATGACGATGTCGAGATAACGTGCGGTCATGGGTCTCTGGCGGCGCGCGGTGGATTTGCTTCAACTGATAGCATCGGCCGCGGCCTCTGTCATTCCGGTGCGCTCCGCTCGGACCGGGAATGACGAGGTTTGCAGTGCTACCGGGCCCGCGGATTTGCTAGAACGCGACCGCGGCAGCCGGTTGGGGCTGCCAAAAAATGAGGACTTAAACCGTGCCGGATCATTTGACCGATCTCATCGAAGAACTTGCAGTCGCCAACCGCATCCTCGGCCATGAAGGCGTCATCGATGCCTTCGGCCATGTTAGCGTGCGCCACCCCGACGACCCCGGGCGTTATTTCCTGTCGCGCTCGCGCTCGCCGCTGCTGGTCGAGCCGGACGATATCCTCGAATACACGCTCGATTCCGAGCCAGTTAAGCCGCCGACCACGCGGCTTTATTCGGAGCGCGTCATTCACGGCTGCATCTATCAGGCCCGCAGCGACGTCATGGCGGTGTGCCATCATCACGCCCCGGCGGTGATGCCGTTCTGCATTACCGGCAAGCCGATCGTGCCGGTTTTCCATCTCGGCGGGGCGATCGGCGCCGAGACGCCGTTCTGGGATCAGCATGACGAGTTCGGCGACACCGATCTGCTGGTGGTGAAACCGGAAGAGGGCCGATCGCTGGCGCGCGCGCTGGGTCGGCATTCGGTGGTGCTGATGAACCGCCACGGCGCCACCGTCGTCGGCGCCGGGTTGCGCGAGCTGGTTTCGCGCTCGATTTTTCTTTGCCAGAACGCCGACTATCAGCTGCGCGCCATGATGCTTGGCACGCCGCAACCCCTGCATCCGGGCGAAATCGAGCTTGCGGGCAAAATCAATGTGAAGCCCACCGCCGCGGAGCGGACCTGGGAATATTGGAGCGTGCGGCTCAAGGCGAGCGGCTTTTGGCCGCCGCGCCGCACCGCGAAAGCTCAGCGCCGCGTCGGCGCCAAGCCGGCTCGTCCTACCGCGCGCGCAACCGGCAAGAAGAAGACACGGCGATGATATGCTGACCGTGTCGCGGTGCAGGCTCCTGCCGATTCTCGGGGGGCCTCGTCGGCTTACCGCAAGCGCTACGTCCGGGTGTCGCCATGGCTGATGACATTGCATTTCCCGCCGACTTCGTCTGGGGGGCCTCGACCGCGAGCTATCAGATCGAAGGCGCGGTCGACGTCGACGGGCGCGGCAAGAGTATCTGGGATGTGTTTTCGCACACGCCGGGCCGGGTGAAGAACGGCGACACCGGCGATGTCGCCTGCGATCACTATCACCGCTGGCTCGAAGACGTGGAATGGCTCGCGCGCGGCGGCTTCAATGCCTACCGCTTCTCGGTCGCCTGGTCGCGCATCCTGCCGGCCGGGACCGGCGCCATCGAAGCCCGCGGCCTCGATTTCTACGATCGGCTGGTCGACGGATTGATTGCGCGCGGCGTGACGCCGTGGCTGTGCCTTTATCACTGGGATCTGCCGCAGGCGCTGCAGGACGAAGGCGGCTGGCTGCACCGCGACATCGCGGAAAAATTCGCCGACTACGCCCGGATCGTAGCCCGGCGTTTGGCTGATCGCGTTAAGCACTGGGTGATGTTCAACGAGCCCAATGTGCACGCGCTGTTCGGGTACGGCAACGGCTCCCATGCGCCCGGCCTGACCGGAATGTCCAATCTGCGGGCGGCGATCCATCATCAGAACCTGGCGCAGGGCCGTGCGCTGCAGGCGCTGCGCGCCGAGCATGCCGGGCTTCGCCTCGGCACCGTGATCAGCGTGCAGCCGACGCGTCCGTCGTCGCCAACCGACGAGGATCGCCGCGCCGCGGCGCGGTTCGATGCGTACTGGAACGGCACCTTCCTTGATCCGCTGTTCAAGGGCGCTTATCCGCCCACGGTTGCCGAAGAGTTCGCGGCGCTGATCGCGGCCGGCGACCTACAAACCATCAAGCAGCCAATCGACTTTCTCGGGCTGAACTACTACGCCCCGATGTATATCGCTGACACACCGCAAAACCTGCTCGGCGCCTGGTATGGCGCAGTGCCCGCAGGCACCCGCTTCACCGCCTTCGACTGGCCGATCGACGCCGCCGGTCTGACCGAGGCATTGAACCGGCTGCGCGACCGGTACGGCAATCCCGACGTCTACGTTACCGAGAACGGCGCCTGCTATAACGATCTGGTCGCGCCCGACGGCACTGTGCATGACGAGGACCGCATCGCCTATCTGCGCGAGCATCTTGCCGCCGCGCGCGGCGCGCTGGCCGCAGGCGTCAAGCTGCGCGGCTATTTCGTCTGGTCGCTCATCGACAACTTCGAATGGGCCGAGGGCTTCAGCCGCCGCTTCGGCGTGATCTACGTCGATTACACCACGTTGAAGCGCACGCCGAAGTCGTCGTTTGCCTACCTCGCCGACGTCATGCGCCGGACTTGAGCTGCTGCCTCTCAGCGGGGGCCTTCAGTGGTGGCGGCAAGCGCCCTTGTGCACCAGCGTCGCGTCGGCGGCATCGGACACGCACTGATTCGAATAAGTCTGATACCTGTGCGTGATCGGATTGATCGAGCAAACCGGCATCCAGATCATGGTGCAAATGGGTCCTTGGCACGCCCCGATATGCAGGACGCGGGCGCCGCGCTCCATGGCAAAGCACGGATTGGTCATGGCCGTATGTCGGAAGCCGTCTTTCTCGACGACGCAGTACTCCGTCACAAACTGCGGACACTTCATGGTGGCTTCGGCGCGATTGCCAGCGGGAATGGAAATCATGGTCACAACGAGCCCGCTCAGGATCGCCAGATACGATGCGCCCGTTCGTAAAATCGTCATGTGTTCGCCCTCCCTGTCGGATGCGATTTGCTTCGCATTCCTGGATGAAAGCATAACACAACTACTCGGGGAATTCGAGGCGTAGTTCTCTTCGCGGGCGGCCGTCGTTGCGTCGGATCAGTGCCGGTCGCGCGCTGCCGCGCTGATGGCGTTGAGCAGCGCCGCGCGGTCTTTGTTGAGGACGCCGCGTACCGAGGCTTGCGTGCCGAGCTGACCCATTTCGCGCTGGCGCTTGATCGTGGCCGAGGTCATCAGCGGCTCGACGCCAAGCTCGCGCAAAGTCTCGGCGACCTCTTCCATCTCGGCGGCGCGCCGCTCGCCGTGGCGCGCCATGCGCTCGAGGTTGTAGGGGATCACTTTCGACCAATCGAGATCGGGATAATTGTTCTTCATTGAAACGGCGACCTCGTCCACGACGCCGGCGCGCGCGGCGGCAAGGAAGCACTCCAGCGTCAGCGCCTCGATTCCCTTGAGCATCACGCTGCGGACCATCTTGATCGCCGCCGCCGCCCCGATTTCCGCTCCGGCGATGCTCACACGCATGCCCAGCGCAGTGAGTTGCGGCGCCACGGCCGCCGCGGCCGTGCCGGCCAGCAGCATCGGCGTTTGATGCCGGGCCGGATGAATCGGCGCGATCACGCCGACATCGATATAGCGGGCGGCTTCGCCGAGGAGTTTTGCCGTCTCCTGCTTGCGCGCGGGCGATACCGAATTGATGTCGAGGAAAAACGGCTTGCCGGCAACGTGCGCCTTGACCGAGTGCGCAGCCTCGACGCTCGACGCCGCGGTGACGGCGGATACGACCACATCCGCCGCGCGGACCGCCTCGGCGGCGGAGGTCGCGCAGCGCACGCCGATCGCGGCGCCGGCGCGCAGCAGCGGTTCGCCCTCAGCCGTTGGAAACAGAATGTCCCAGGCCGCGATCCGCTCGACGCCGGCCTCGCGCAGGCCGGAGGCGATGGCTTGGCCCGCTTCGCCAAAGCCGATGAAACAGAATGTCGGCTTCTCGTTCGCCATCTTCAACTTCCCAGGTCTGCGAAGCTTCCCAAGTCTGCGAAGCTTCCCAAGTCTCCGATTTTGCTGATGATGACAGGTCCGATGCGGTTTCGGCAATGGCAGCGGCGCTCCCTATCCCGCGGGCGCGAAGAGGGTTGGGGTGAGCGGGCGTTTCCGCTAGGCTTAAGACCACGACGGCTCCTCCTCACCCGGATTGCCTGGCAATCCCGCCTTTCTCCGCGCAGCGGGGAGAGATGAATTCCCGGATACTGCATGAAACAGCTCTCCTGCCGCGACCGACTTGAACACGCGCTCGACCGTATCGCCGACCCGAAAGGGGAGGGGGCGCGAGCTTGTTTGACGGTTTACCCCGACGCCGCCCGCGCGGCGGCGGACGCCGCCGAAGCGCGCGCCGCGCACGGCGTCTCGCTCGGGCCGCTCGATGGCACGATCGTCAGCATCAAGGATCTGTTCGATGTCGCCGGCGAGCCGACCCGCGCCGGCTCCAAGGTGCTCGCCGACGAGGCGGCGCCGGCCAAGGCCGACGCGGCGATTGTTCGCCGGCTGCGCGCAGGGGGCGCCGTTATCGTTGCCAAGACCAACATGACCGAGTTCGCCTTTTCCGCCGTCGGTGCCAATCCGCATTTCGGCACGCCCGGCAATCCGAGCGATCGCGCGCGGGTGCCCGGCGGCTCCTCGGCCGGTGCGGCGGTCGCCGCCGCCGACGGCCTATGCGAGATCGCGATCGGCAGCGATACCGGCGGCTCGGTGCGCATACCGGCGGCTCTGTGCGGCGTCACTGGCTTCAAGCCGAGCCAACGGCGCGTCCCCACCGAGGGTGCGTTTCCGTTGAGCTTCACGCTCGATTCGGTCGGGCCGCTCGCCACGACCGTTGCCGATTGCGCCAAAGCCGACGCGGTCATGGCCGGCGAGGAGTTCATGCCGCTCGATCCGGTCGCCCTTGCCGGCCTTCGTTTGGGCGTGGTGGAGGGATTGTCACCCGACCGGGCGGACGACATTGTCGCGCCAGCCTTCGCCGCCGCTGTCAAGCGGCTCGACGGCGCCGGTGCGCGCATCAGCCACGAAGTCATCTCGCTGTTCGACGATATGGCCGCGGTCAACGGCAAAGGCGGCATCCCGCCGCCCGAGGCTTGCGCCATTCATCGCGACCGGATCAAACGCCGTGGCGCCGAGATCGACCCGAACGTTCGCCTGCGCATCGAGCGCGGCTGCGCCATGGCGGCCGCGGATTACATCCAGATACTGCGTGAGCGCGAACGGTTGGTGCGGGCCATGGACCGCCGGCTTGCTCCGCTCGATGCGCTCCTCCTGCCGACCACGCCGATTGTCGCGCCCATGCTGCAGCACGTGGCGGACACCAAGAACTTCTTTGCCGCCCATAACGCGCTCATCAGCCATACGGCGTTCGGCAATTTCTTCGACCTGTGCGCCATCTCGCTGCCGCTCAAGGCCGCGCTTCCGGTCGGGCTGATGCTGGTAACCCGCAATGGCCATGACCATGCGCTGCTGCGCATTGCCGCGGCAGTCGAAAGTCTGCTGGCGGACGGTTAAAAATCGCGCATTGCGCTCAGCAGCATTCTGTGACGCTCGGGACCGAGCCTCGCTAGTAGCCTTGCCTCGTGCTGCGCGGCCAGCGTCTTGGCGCGCGCCAGCACGATGCGGCCTTCGGGCGTCAGCTCGAGCGCATGGCGGCGGCCGTCCGCCGAGGATTGCAGACGCGAAATAAGGCCGCGATCCTCGAGCCGGTGCAACAGCCGCACCAGGCGAGCCCGCTCGATCCCCAGCGTCGCCGCCAACTCGGCCTGCGAAAGCCCGCAATTGGCGCTGATCACCACCAGGACCGAGAACTGCGCCGGACTGACGTCGATGCGCTCGAGGGTGCGGATAAAATCCTGGAACACCCAGACTTGCAGCCGGCGCACGAAATAACCGAGATGGCCGTCGAGCGCACCGAGCGTGATCGGCGCAGTCCGACCGCGGCGCGCCGATGCCGCACGGCCCGGCGGCAGCGGGCTTTTCCTCGGCCTCCGCGTTCGGGCCATGCGGCGTTCTCCCAGCGGATGACGGCCCTCTTTGGAGCGCATTGCGACCGCACTGGTATTGACGTAATTGTTGTCCAGGTCAACAATACGCGCCGCGGCGGCTGTCGAAGGCCGTCCCGATCGCCGGTCGCGACGTTTTCGCGCCTGTGACCGCACGAAAAATTCCGGCATCATTGGGCAAAAGCCCGACGCATGATCATGGGAGGATCGCAATGGATCGCAAGTCCCGCCAGAATTCCGCGCGCATTACCCGCCGGACTTTTGCCGCCGGCGCCGCGGCCGGTTTGGCCGCCGGTGTCGCGCCCTTCAATCTTGTGCGCGCTCAGGGCGGCGCGCTGAAGGTCGGCGTCCTGCTGCCGCGCTCGGGGTTGCAGGCCGGGATCGGGCAGGATTGCCAGCGCGGCGCCAACATCGCACCGGCAATGCTGAAATCGATGGGACTGCCGGGCATTACGTTGATGGATGGCGATACCGAATCGAACGTCGACACCGCGCGCGCCCGCGCCGAAAAGCTGATCAGCGAGGGCGCCCAGCTTCTGGTCGGCGCGTTCGATTCCGGCCAGACCACCGCCATCGCCCAGGTCGCCGAGCAGAAAGGCATCCCGCTGGTCATCAACATCGCCGGGGCGCCGCAGATCACGGAACAGGGTTACAAGTTCGTATTTCGGAATTTCCCCACCGGGCCGATGATCGTCGGCGACGCGTTCGCCAATCAGAAGGAGATTTTTGCCGCCGCCGGTACGGCGCCAAAGACGGTGGTCTTCATGCACATCAATGACACCTACGGCACCGCGATCGCGGGCGCGGTCGACAAAGTCATGCCGAAATTCGACATGCCGTACACGATCGTCGAAAAGATCTCCTACGACCCGGCGGCGCGCGACCTCTCCGTTGAAGTGGCGAAGGCCAAGGCGACCAACGCGGATGCGTTGCTGATGGTCAGCCGCCTCAACGACGCGATGCTGATGACGCGCGAGCTGGTCAAGCAGCGCTGGACGCCACAAGGCATCTTGAGCATGGGGCCGGGTTGGTACGAGGATCAATACCTGAAGACGCTGGGCAAGCTTTCCGACGGACCAATCAGTCTCGCGCCGGCCCCGGACCCGCACAAGCGACTGACGCCGGTGCTCGCCGCCGCATTGGCCAAGGCCGACCCGGGCATTAACCTCAACGCCAACCACGTCTTCACCTTCGAGGCGCTTATGGTCGCCGCCGACGCCTACAAGCGCGCCGGTTCGACCGATCCCAAGGCGCTCGCCGACGCCATCCGCACCACCAACATCACCGACAATGTCAGCATCGGTCCCGGCATCAGCTTCAACGCCAAGGGGCAGAATGACAAGGTCAAGGACGGCGCGTTTCAGAACCGCGCCGGCAAGCTGGTGATGCTCGCGCCGAAGGAAGCCGCCGAAGCCAAGCCGGAATGGCCGATGCGGTCCTACCTCAGCCGCGGCTGAGGTAGGTCAGTGCCGTTTGACGTTTATCTGAACGTCGCGATCGGCGGAGTTTTGACCGGGCTCGTCTACGGGTTGATGGCGCTTGGGCTGTCGGTCATTTTCGGGGTCGTCCGCGTCGTCAATTTCGCCCATGGCGAGATGATGACGATCGCGATGTTCATCGCGGTGATGATGTTTTCCTGGTTTCATCTCGATCCGCTGATCCTGCTTGTTCCGATCGCGGCGGTGCTATTCGCGTTCGGTTACGTGCTCCAGCTCGGCCTGATCAATCCGTTTGTCACCCGACCCGAGCATTCCCAGTTTCTGCTGCTGGTGGCGCTGGCGATCATCATTACCAACACCTTGCTCATCATCTTCGGCCCCGACGCGCGATCGGTGCAGACCGCCTATGCATTCGAGAGTTTCCAGATCGGCCCGATCATCCTCGACGCCGCTAAGATCTATGCCGGCTTGGCGGCGATTGGATTCGCTTGCGGATTGTTCGCGTTCTTTCGTTATTCGCTCGTCGGCAAGGCGATCCGCGCCTGCGCCGACAATCACACCGGCGCGCTGGTGGTAGGGCTCGACGTCAAGCGGCTTTACGCGCTCACTTTCGGGCTGGGCGCCGCCTGCGTCGGGGCGGCGGGCACGATGCTGACGCTGATCATCGACGCCACCCCGATGCTGGGGCCGAGCTATACCCTGCTTGCCTTCGTCATCGTCATCACCGGCGGGCTCGGCTCCATGCCGGGTGCGCTTCTCGGCGGCGTGCTGATCGGGATCACCGAGGCGCTGGGCGGCCTGTTATTCACACCGTCCGCCAAGAGCATGTTCGCCTTCGGCATTCTGGTTCTGGTGCTGCTGTTCCGGCCGCAGGGCCTGCTCGGCAAGAGGCTGGCATGATCGCGCGCTTGACCGCCGGCGTGTCGCGCCGCAGCGGCGTTCTGCTCGTCGCCTTGCTGGCGGCATTCCTGGCGGCGCCGTGGATCGTCAACGATTATCTGCTCACCGTTCTGATCATTATTCTTTATTTTGCTTTTACCGGGCAGGCCTGGAACATCATGATGGGCTTCGCCGGGCAGCTCTCGCTCGGGCACGCAATCTATCTGGGCTTGAGCGGCTATGTCGCGGCAACTCTGTTTGTACGCTTCGGCGTCGGTCCATGGTTTGGCCTGCTGGCGGCAATTCCGGTTGCCGCGGCCTGCGGCGCGGTGATCGGCTATCTGGCCTTCCGCTTCGGCGTGGCCGGCGTCTATTTCGCGATATTGACCATCGCCTTTGCCGAGTTTGCCCGCATCGGCTTCGATCATTTGGACTTCGTCAACGCCTCGAGCGGCCTGTTCCTCCCGGTCAAACAATACGCCCACAACGACGTGTGGCGGCTGCGCGGCGACCCGACCATGTTCTATTACGTCATCCTGGCCGCGACCGCGCTCGCCTTCGTGCTCTGCCATTTTCTCATCCGCAGCCGCGTCGGTTATTTCTGGCTGGCGATCCGCGAGGACGAGCAAGCCGCGCGAGCCTCCGGCATCGACACCTTTCGTTACAAGATGTACGCGGTGATGGTTTCCGCGGGGCTGACGGCGTTTGCCGGCGTGTTCTACGCGTTCTTCTACAACAACCTGTTTCCCGAACAGGTCTTCAGCATTTCCCGTTCGATCGAGATCATTCTCGGTCCTGTCATCGGCGGGGTCGGCACGCTGTTCGGGCCGATCCTCGGCGCGTTCGTGCTCACCGGTCTCGCCGAAACGCTCAATTCGGCGATGACGGCTTTCGGGCTTGATCTGCCGGGAGCGACGCAGGTGTTCTACGGCATTTGCCTGCTTCTCGTCGTCGTCGGGCTGCCGGACGGCGTCTGGCCGCCGCTCGCGCGCCGGCTCGGCCTGGGGACGGGCAAGAAATGACCGCGCTCCTGAAAGTCGAGGCGGTCAGCAAGCGTTTCCGCGGCTTGATCGCGGTCGATCAGGTCAGCTTCGCCGTGCCGCAGGGCGCGATTTTCGCCGTGATCGGCCCGAACGGCGCCGGCAAGACCACGCTGTTCAGCATGATCGCCGGCGCGATGACGCCGGACGGCGGCGCCATCACTTTTGCCGGAAGGCCGATCGACGGCTTGCCGGCCGATGCGGTCTGCCGGCGCGGCATTGCCCGCACCTTTCAGATCGTGCGACCGTTTCCGGCGCTGAGCGTCGAGGACAACGTCACCATCGGCGCGTTGCTGCACCGGCATGATGTCGAAGCGGCGCGCCAGCACGCGCTGACCCTGCTGCGGCGGCTCGATCTCTTCGACAAGCGGCACCGGGTCGCCTCGACCCTGACGCTACCGGATCGCAAGCGCCTCGAGGTCGCACGCGCCCTGGCGACCGAGCCGCGGCTGTTGTTGCTCGATGAGGTGATGGCGGGTTTGCGCCCGACCGAGACCGACCGCATGGTCGCGATCCTGCAGGCGATCAACCGCGACTTTGGATTGACCATCCTGCTGATCGAGCACGTGATGCGCGCGGTGATGGCGCTCGCCTCGCGCGTCCTGGTGCTCGACCATGGCATCGCCATCGCCGAGGGCACGCCGGGAACGGTCGTGCGCGATCCGGCGGTGGTGCAATCCTATCTCGGAGTCGAGGCGGTGTGATGCTGCGGGTCGACGATCTCGACGTGTTCTACGGCGATGTCCAGGCGCTCGACGGCGTGTCGCTTGATATCGAGGAAGGCGCAATCGTTGTCATTGTCGGCGCCAACGGCGCCGGCAAGACGACGCTCATCCGCGCGCTTGCCGGGATGCTGCCGCAGGCGCGCGGACGGGTCGTATTCCGCGATGCCGACATTTCGCGCTGGCCAAGCCATCGCGTCTGCGACCTCGGATTGGGCCAGGTCGCCGAAGGCCGTCAGGTTTTTCCGACGCTCACCGTCGCCGAGAATCTCGACATCGGGGCGATGCTGCCGCGCGCTCGTGCGTCGCGCGTCGCCAACCGCGAGCGGGTGTTGGCGATGTTTCCGCGACTGGCCGAACGGGCGCGGCAGCCTGCCGGCACGTTGTCCGGGGGCGAGCAGCAGATGCTCGCCATCGGGCGCTGTCTGATGGGCGCGCCGCAACTCATCATGTTCGACGAACCCTCGCTCGGGCTTGCGCCCAATATCGTTCGCACCGTGCTCGACACTATCCGCGATCTCAATAATGAAGGCATCACCTGCCTCCTGGTGGAGCAGAACGTTGCGCTGTCGCTGAAGCTCGCCAGCCGCGCTTACGTATTGGAGAACGGCCGCGTGACGCTGTCCGGAAGCGGCAGCGAGCTGCTGGCCGACGACCGCGTCCGCAGTGCGTATTTGGGATTATAGCGCGGGGACGAGCAGTTCACCTTTTGGCGGGCTCTATTCAGAACGAACGCCGCAGGCGCTCCATGATCTCGCCAAGCGCCGCCACGCGCGTGCTCAATGGCGCCAAGGGGAACGACTGCCGCAGACGGTTGAATATATCGGCCGCGCTCGGCGCTTCGACATCGGCGAGTGCCGCGGCCATGGCGCGGGCCATGGCGGTCTCGGGCCGCCCGCTCAAGCTTGCCGGTACCATCGTCACTTCGCCGAACGGAATCGGCGATTTTACGCGCAACGTGATACGGCGGGCACCCATGGGCGAGCTCCAGTGCGAATTGATCCCACACCTAACCCGCCAATTTTACGAAAGTTCCATTTACGGACAGATGACAACGCCGATGAAATAACGCATTCGGCTCGGCTCCGTCCTGTCAACCGACGGCGAGCGCCTCGTGCGTCGGTCCCTGCTCTTTGAGCTGCAGGCGATAGAACGAGGCGTAACGGCCGCCCTTACGCAGGAGTTCGTCGTGACGTCCCGACTCGACGATCAAACCGCCTTCGACCACCAAAATACAGTCGGCATGCATGATGGTGGAAAGCCGGTGCGCGACCACCAGAGTTGTGCGCCCCTTGCGCAGTTCGGCGAGGGCCTCCTGCACATAGCGCTCGGACTCCGAATTGAGTGCGGCGGTTGCCTCGTCGAGCAGGATAATCGGCGCGTTTTTGATGAGCGCGCGGGCAATGGCGATGCGCTGGCGCTGACCGCCGGAAAGCTGCATGCCGTGTTCGCCGACCGGCGTGTCGTAGCCGGCCGGAAAGCCAAGGATGAATTCATGCGCATGCGCGGCCTTGGCCGCGGCCACGATCTCGGCTTCGCTGGCGCCGACCCGGCCAAGCCCGATATTCTCGCGGATGGTTCCGCGGAACAACTGGACGATCTGGCCGACATAGGCGATTTGTCCGCGCAGCGAGCCGCGCGACACGGTCGCGATATCCTGGCCGTCGATCAGGATGCGGCCGGAATTGATGTCGTAGAAGCGCAGGATCAGATCGAGCACCGTCGATTTGCCGCCGCCCGAGGGGCCGACCAGTGCGGTAAGCCTGCCGGGCTGGGCGAGGAAGCTCATGCCGCGCAACACCGGTGCGCCGTAACGATAGGCGAAGCGCACGTCGGCGAATTCGAGCCGTGCGGTCGCGAGCTTGAGCGGCGGGCGATCGTCATCGCTCGATTCGCCCGGCGGGCTGTCGATAACCTCGTAAAGGACGCGCACGCCGACGAGGCTGTTGTTGAGGTCCATGTTGAGCCGCGCCAAGCGCTTGGCCGGCTCGTAGGCGAGCAGAAACGCCGCCAGAAACGAAACGAATTCGCCCGGCGTCTCGCCGCCATGGATGCCGCGGTAGCCGCCATAGATCATCGCCAGCGCGACGGCAAAGCCGCCCAGCGTCTCCATCAGCGGACCGGCGCGATTGGCGACGCGGGCCATTTTGTTGGCTTGGCCTTCGACCACGGCGACGCTCTCGCCCAGGCGTCGCCGCATCTCGCCTTCGAGCGAGAAGGCCTTGACCATGCGCAGCCCCTGCAGCGCTTCCTGCATGGTCTCGATGATGCGCGTGCCGCCGGTGAATTGTATTTGCGCGATATTGCGCACCCTTCGAATGAGCTTGCGCAGAACGAATATGGCCGGCGGCGCCACGACCAGGCCGGCGACCGACATCACCGGATCCCGGACCACCATCACAATCGACAGCCCGATCAGCGACAGCAGATCGCGGCCGATGGCGGTGATCAGGAGATTGATCACCTGGCTCACGGCATTGGCCCCGGTGGTGAGCCGGGCGATGAACTCGGACGAATGGCGGTCGGCGAAGAAACCGATGTTCTGCCGCAACAACTTGTCGAACATGCGCCGCTGGTTGTCGGCAACGATGCGGTTGCCGATCCTGGACAGCATCACGGTCGAGCCATAGGTCGCAACGCCCTTGATGGTGAACATCGCCATCGTGATGATGCCGATGACGACGATGCCCTGGAAATTGTGATTGACATAAGCCTCATTGGTCATGGTGCCGATGAGGTAAGCGCTGAGCGCCATGCCGGCGGCGGCCACGGCCATCAGCAGGAAGGCGATCGCATAGCGCGGCCAGTGTGCAAGGGCCTCGTCCAACACCAGGCGGCGTATCAGGGCGAAGGCGGGGTAGTTATCCGACAACCCGGCCGTGGAAGCGTTCATGCCCGATCCGTTTTCGTCCCGCGGCGGCCAGATTGCGCGAGGCCGGCGCTCCCGCGCGTTCCATGCCCGTAAGCGCCAGCATTTTCAAGTGAAATGACGCTCAGGCATGGGCGGTGGCGGTTCCCGCCCGCAGATCAGATTCCAGTACGCCCACGACCGGCCGTCGAACACGCCTGGAGGGGCATGATCGAGGACTTCGCGGAATTCCTTCTTGCCGACCACACCCTGCAGTGCAGCCAAGTCTTGTGGCGTACCGTAGGTCATTACGTGCGACAGGAACAACACCGGTTCCTTCAGCGCCTGCGCTGGCTCCTTGAACCAAACAACGCGGCGCGCGACTTTTATCAGTTCAGGCGTCAGTGGAAGGGATTTCATGACGAGCGGCTATCGCCTTCTGCGTCCGCGTTATAGGGGATCAGCTTCGGCAGGTGCGCCAAGTCCACGCCCGCAACCGCTGCCTTGAGGCGCCGGCGCATATCCGCGGGTAATGCCGGCACATCATCAAAGTAGCTCAGCGCCTTGAGCGTGATTAACGGATTGAAGCTCTGCCCGTAGACGATACTTCCGGCAGCAAGCGTCATCGGTAGGTCGATGCCGTGGGCGATTAGCGCGTCGATGTCGATGTAGTCCGTTTCCTCGGCGCGCTTTTGCACGACTGCGGCCTTGGTGCCGGCGAGGTCTAGCAACGAGGCTACGTACAATCGCAGTCCTTGCGCTTGCTCGCGCACCGCCGCCCGCGCGAGGCCAAGGTGGCCAAAAAACGAGACCAGTACGGGACCGCCGCGCTCGACGCGACAGGTCACAGTGTTGGCATCCACTTGAACCCGCTCGGCCTTTGCCAAGTAGGGAATACGGCGGGCCACTTGGTCCGGATCGAAGGCCTGATTGGAGAAAAGCCGAAATCGGCCGAAACACGGTGACCGAGGCGCAAGGCGAGCGCGGTTCCGGCGTACAGAGTGAAATGTTCCGGAGTGAAGGCGAGCTTCGGCCACAATGCACGCTGAGGGCCGGGCAAAATATCGACGCGTGGTTTGAACATTCGCACTTTCAGCCCCAGCCAGATGGGATGGTCACGTTTCACACGCGTCGTGGGCGTCGCGCATCCGGCCCCAACAAATATATGATGCGGCTTCTAATTTGCAGCCGCTGGATGCGGCTATAGTCCGAGCTGGCGCGTTTTGATCCGGCATCCTAAGCCGCTCGTCGCGCCATCAGCTCGCGTTCCCATGCGAGCGCGTGCGCAACAATGGTCGGGAGATCATCGAAGCGGGGTTGCCAGCCGAGCGTTGTCCGCGCCAATTGAGAATTGGCGACGATCCGCGCCGGATCACCCGGCCGCCGCGGCGCGTTTTCGACCCGGAAATCGACCCCCGATACCCGCTTGACCGTCTCGACCACGTCGAGCACCGAAAAGCCGTGCCCGTAGCCGCAATTGAGGGTCAGCGACGGCGAACCAGAGCGCAGATGACGCAACGCATCGGAATGCGCGCGGGCAAGATCGCTGACGTGAATATAGTCGCGAATACAGGAGCCGTCCGGCGTCGGATAATCGACGCCGAAGACGTCGAGCTTGGGCCGTAAGCCGAGCGCCGCCTCGACTGCAACCTTGATCAGGTGCGTTGCCCCTTTGCTCGATTGACCGGCGCGGCAGGCGGGGTCGGCGCCGGCGACGTTGAAATAACGAAGGATCAGGTAGCTCAGGTCGTAGGCGTGGCCGGCATCGCGCAGCATGACTTCGCTCATCAGCTTCGACCAGCCATAAGGCGAGATCGGCTGCGTCGGCGCCTCTTCGCTCACCGGAACTTCCGCCGGATTGCCGTAGACCGCAGCGGTCGATGAAAAAATAAAGCGCCGCACGCCGTTGTCGACCGCGCATTCGATCAGCGCGCGCGAATTGACGGTGTTGTTCCGATAATAGCCCAGCGGATCGCGGACCGAGTCGGGCACCACGATCGACGCGGCGAAATGAATGATCGCTTCGATGCCGTATTGGCGAATGAGGCGCGCGACCAGCGCCTGGTCGCCGGTATCGCCGACAATCAGCGGTGCGCCCTCGGCCACGGCCCACTGGAACCCGGTGGAGAGATTGTCGAGCACCACGACGCGCTCGCCGGCATCGAGGAGTTCGAGCACCATGTGGCTGCCGATATAGCCGGCTCCGCCAGTGACCAGGACCGTCATGCCCGTAGCCCGTTTCCTTAATCGTCCCGGAAAATATGGCTGATTCGATGAATACCGGGTTATGCCGGCACTTCCCCGCCGCCGATAGCGGCCGCCGCAGCGAGCGCGCTCCTGGTCGCGGCTAGAACCTCGTCAGGGCTGATCTCGCGCATGCAGCGATGATGGCCGAGCCGGCACACCGGCTTGTGGCACGGCCGGCATGCAAGTTCGCTCTTGGTCTCGACGATGGCGGCCAGCGGATTAAGCGGCGCCCAATGCCAGGGACTGGTGGGCCCGAAAATGCCGATCGAAGGGGTGCCGAGCGCCGCCGCGACGTGCAGGAGGCCGGAATCGTTGGAGACCGCGACCGCCGCGGACGCGAGCGCCAATATGGCGTTGCGCAGATCGTGGCCGGTAAGGTCGCGGGCCTTGGTGTCCCCGATGATCTCGGCAGCAAGCGGCTTCTCATCGGGACCGCCCAGCACCCAGACAGCGAAGCCATCGTCGGTCAGGCGGCGGGTGAGGGCGGCATAGGCGGCGCTGGGCCAGCGTTTTGAAGGTCCGACAGCGCCCGGGGCCAGCGCCACGATTGGGCGATCGTCCTCCGTCAAGCCGCAACGGCTCCGCCACGCCGCGGCCTCGGCCGCAGGCACCTTCAGCGTGGGCATTGGCCATGTCGAAGGCTGTGCGGCGCCACGCGGAAGCGCAAGCATGGCACACTGATCCACCATGCGCGGCAGTTTGCGTTCGCCGAAACGCACGTCGTTGAGAACAACAAGACGCGCCTCGCCGAAAAAGCCGATACGCCGCGGAATACCTGCGAGGAACGGCGCGAGCGTGCATTTCCAGGTCCGCGGCATCATCAGCGCCATGCCGTAGCCCTCGGCCTTGAGGCGTCCGGCCAGCGCGGCCTGCTGCGATAGCGCGAGCCGGCCGCGGGGAAGGTCCGCGATAATCGTCTGGCGAAGACCGGGCATATAATCGCCGAGCGGTGCGCACAGCGTTGTCGCCAGCATGTCGACCGGGCGATCCGGGAAGCGCTGACGCAGCAGCGTCACCGCTGAATGGCAGCGCACGAAATCGCCGATCCACATGTAGGGAACGATCAAAATCGGACTGCCGCCGTCGGCCGCATGCCTCCGAGCCTCTGCTGGCAAAAGTAATTTTGAATCGTCATTCATTTATAGAACTGAATTTATATTCATTTTAATTGACGGTTCGTTGGGGCTTAGCTTGTCCGGGTAATGCTGTCCAGTGTTGCGCCGCGGGCGAGACTGGGGCAAAGGGGGTCAACGGCAATCTCAAGCGGTGTCACGGCGTCGATGTTGTTGGTCACCGGCGGGGCCGGCTTCATCGGATCGAACGTGGTCGCGAGCCTCAACGAGGCCGGCCGCACCGACATCGCCGTCAACGACATCCTTGGCAGCGAAGGCAAATGGCGCAATCTGGCCGGCCGCCAGCTTGCCGAATTCGTCCCGCCGGCGGACCTGCTGCGCTGGCTCGACGGACGCAAGCTCGATGCCGTGGTGCACCTTGGCGCCATTTCCTCGACCACCGCGACCGATGCAGATCTCCTCATCGAAACCAACGTCCGGCTGTCGCTGCGCCTGTTCGAATGGTGCGCCTCGACGCGCACGCCTTTCATCTATGCCTCCTCGGCGGCGACCTATGGCGACGGCCACGCCGGCTTTTCCGACGACTGGCCCGGTACGCTCAAGCGGCTCAAGCCGATGAACCTTTACGGCTGGAGCAAGCATATGTTCGACCTCGCCGTGGTCGAGCGGGTCGCACGCAAAGACAAGCTGCCGCCGCAATGGGCCGGGCTTAAATTCTTCAATGTCTTCGGCCCCAATGAATACCATAAAGGCGAGATGATGAGTTTCGTTGCCAAGCGTTTCGACGAGGCCAGGGCCGGCGAGCCGATCCGTCTGTTCAAGTCGCACCGCGAAGGCGTCGCCGACGGCGAGCAAAAGCGCGACTTTATTTATGTCGACGATGCGGTCGCCGTGGTCCGCTGGCTGCTCGAGACGCCGACGGTATCGGGTATCTTCAATGTCGGCACCGGCAAGGCGCGCAGCTTCCGTGATCTCATGATCGCCATGTTCGCTGCGCTCGGCCGGAAGCCGAACATCGAGTATATCGACATGCCGGTCTCGATCCGCGACGCCTACCAGTATTTCACGCAAGCCGAAATCGGAAATCTGCGCCGCGCGGGCTTTGGCGCTGAGTTCGCCACGCTCGAGGACGGGGTGAAGCGTTACGTGAGCTGTTATCTCGATCGCGCCGATCGCTATCGGTGACGAGGGCCACGGGGGCTCTGGCAACACGATGTTCGACTTCGAAGACGCGCTACGGCTGGTTTCTCAGCGGACCATTCTTTGCGTCGGCGACATCATGCTCGACGATTTCGTCTACGGCGAAGTCACGCGGATTTCGCCTGAGGCGCCGACGCCGGTTCTGCAGGTGACGCACAACGCGGTCGAGATCGGCGGCGCTGGCAACGTCGCGCGCAACATCGCCGCGCTCGGGGCGCAGTGCATATTCGTCGGGCTGGTCGGCGACGACGAGGCCGGCCGCACATTGAGCGCTGCGCTCGCCAAGCTCGGCGCGGTCATCCCCGACCTGGTGGTCGACCGGACACGGCAAACGACGCGCAAGGTGCGCTACGTGTCGGAGCACCACTCGACCCACCTGATGCGGGCCGATTGGGAGACCGTGGAACCTGCCGGTGCAGAAGCCGAAGCCGCGATCATCGCCCATGCGGAAGCGGCGATGCCCAAAGTCGGTGCGGTGGTGCTGTCCGACTACGCCAAGGGTGCGCTCACCGAGCGCGTCACCCGCGCCATCATTGCCGCAGCGCGGCGGCTCGGGAAACCGGTTGTCGTGGATCCAAAATTCCACGACTACGCCATCTACCGCGGTGCGACGCTGCTCACGCCCAATCGCAAGGAACTATCGGCCGCCGTTCATCGCCCGCTCGCGACCGAGGCGGATGTCGCCGGCGCCGCTGCCGAACTCGCCCGCATGGTCGGCAGCGAAGCCGTACTGGTGAAGCGGAGCGAACAAGGAATGAGTCTGCACGTGGAAGGGCACGCACCGGTCCACGTGGAGGCTCATGAGGTTAAGGTGCGCGACGTTTCGGGCGCCGGCGACACCGTGGCCGCGGTGATGGCCGTGCTCCTGGCGATGGGGACTCCCTACGAGTTCGCCATGCGTGCGGCGAACGCGGCGGCCGCAGTGGTCGTCGGCAAGCGCGGCACCGCCACGGTGTCGCTCGCAGAATTGCGCCACCGTATCCTGCCGGCGGCATCGCTCGCGCCGGAGGACAAGATCGTCTTCGACTGGTCGGTGCTCGATGACCGGCTCCGGGACTGGCGGCGCCATGGCCTGCGCATCGGGTTCACCAATGGCTGCTTCGATCTCCTGCATCGCGGCCATATCAGATTGCTGGCGGAAGCGCGGGCGGCTTGCGACCGGCTTGTGGTCGGGCTCAACAGCGATGCCTCGACAGCGCGGTTGAAGGGCAAAGGCCGGCCGATCAATCCGGCCGAGGCGCGTGCCGAAGTGCTCGCCGCGCTGGAGGCCGTCGATCTTGTCGTCGTGTTCGAGCAGGACACGCCGCTCGAGCTGATCAAACGCGTCCGCCCCGCCATGCTGGTCAAAGGCGCCGACTACCGGATCGAGGACGTGGTCGGCCGCGAGGAAGTCGAAAGCGCAGGCGGCGATGTTATTCTTGTTGAGCTCGTGCCCGGGCATTCGACCACCGGCCTGGTGCGTCGCTCCGCCGAATCGGCGCAATCGCCGGCGCGATCGACCAAACCCGTGGGGTCTTGACCAGCGGTGGCGCTGCGAATGACCAGCCTTCCACTCCTGCCCGGCTTCGATCGCGCACGCTTGCGGCTCATCGCCGACTGGCTTGCGGTCGGCGTTGCCGTATCGCTTCCCTGGTCGACGACCGCGACCAGCATTCTGATCGCGCTGTGGCTTGTCGCCCTTCTGCCGGCCTTGAATGCGGACGAACTCGGGCGCGAGTTCAAGACCGCCGCCGGCTTCCTGCCGGTTTTGCTCTGGGTGCTCGCGGCCATCGGCATGCTGTGGGCCGATGTGAGCTTCGCCGAGCGCATCGGCGGTCTCGGCAAATTCCACCGGCTGCTTCTGATCCCGCTATTATTGATGCAGTTCCGGCGGTCGGAACACGGCATCTGGGTTCTCTATGGATTTTTTGCTTCCGTGCTTGCACTTCTGGTCGCGTCCTGGGGATTGGCGCTTATTCCCGGCTTGTCCTGGCGCGGGGTGCATCAAGTCGGCGTCCCGGTCAAAGATTATATCTTTCAGAGCGCAAACTTTCTGCTCTGCGCGTTCGCACTGCTTGGCTGCGGCTGCGAAGCCGCACGCGGGCGACACTGGCGCCCGGCGCTGGCTTTTGCGGTTCTCGCCCTTGGTTTCCTCGCCAACATTTTCTTCATCGTCGGCAGCCGTACCGCGCTCGTCGTCGCGCCGGTGCTGCTGCTGTTGCTGAGCTGGCGGGAATTCGGCTGGAGAGGGCTGATCGGCGCCTGCCTGCTCGGCAGTATCGTCAGCAGCGCGGTCTGGTTCGGATCGCCTTATCTGCGCGGGCGAGTGGGAACTTCGCTTCGCGAATTGCAGGCCTATCGCGCCAACGGCGCCACGAACTCGACCAGCCTGCATCTCGAGTTCTTGCGCAAGTCGCTGTCGTTCGTCGAGGCCGCGCCGATCATCGGCCACGGCACCGGTACGATTCCCGAGCTGTTTCGCGACGCGGCGATCGGCCAGGCGGGCGCCGCGTCGGTGTCTTCCGAGAATCCGCACAATCAGATCTTCGCCGTCGCGATCCAACTCGGGCTCGTCGGTACGGTCGTGCTATTGGCGATGTGGATCGCGCACTTATCGCTGTTCCGCGGCGGCGGTTTGACCTCCTGGTTCGGTTTGATGGTTGTCGTCCAGAACATCGTGTCGTCGCTGTTCAACTCGCACCTGTTCGACTTCACCTCGGGGTGGCTCTACGTCTTCGGCGTCGGCGTTGCCGGCGGCATGGTCTTGCGCAAGCGCAGTTCCGCCTGAGCGAGCGCGGCCAAGCCGGCGTGCGTATCATGTGCCGGCCGCCACCCGGCGGCGATGAGCTTGCCGGGGTCGACCCGCAGATTGCCGCCCAAGCGGTCCCACAGATCGTCGCGGTGCATCAGCCGCAGCGGAATTTCCAGATAGTGCGGCGGCAGCGGCAGGACCAGCGGACGCCGGCCTTGGGCCTCGCGTAGCGTTGCGATCACGTCGGCGAGGCGCAGCGGAATTCCCGGATCGGCGACCAAATAAGTCTCGCCGATTGCCGCAGGGGCGGCGAGCACAAAGCCCAGCGCCGAAGTGAAATTTTCGATACCGAGAAGCGAACGCCGGTTGACGAAGTCCTTGACGGGCAGTGGCCAGGGCGAGAGCGCGGCCCGTAACAACAGAGCAAAGTTTCCCTTCACGCCGGCGCCATACAGCAAAACCGGCCGCAGGATCGTGAACGGGACGCCGCTCGCACGAACGGCTGCCTCGGCGGCGAGCTTGGAGCGGCCATAGGCGTCGGTCGGCGTGCCGCTATCGCGTTCGGTCAAGGCATGGTCCGCGGCCGGTCCGCTCTGCGCGCGGATCGATGAGATCAGCACGAATTGCCTCACGCCTGCTTCGGCGGCCGCGGCTGCAAGCCGCGCCGTCGCCGCGCAATTGATGCGGTCGTAAAACTCGGGCGCAACGCCGCGACCGGTGTGCGCAATGCCGGCGAGATGGATCACCCGATCGACGCCGTAGAGCAGGGGGCGCCAGTCGAAGGACTGCGACAGATCCGGGTGCTGCATGACTTCGATGCCGGGCGGAAATGCCGGCTCCGGCAGCCGCCGCAACGCGGCGCGCACTACGCAGCCATTTTGCGCGAGCGCCGCCACTGCGGCGCGGCCGATGAAGCCTGACGCGCCGGTTACCAGCACGCGGGTCACGGCTTCCACCTACGCCATCTTGTGGGCATCCGGGTGACCGGCGGCACGCCGCCGAAGAACAATGGCGTAGCCATGCCTGCGAGTTTTTGGAGTGTACACACTTTAGGACACCTAGAGCATGATGCGGACAGTGGAAACCGATTGTCGAAAAAAGATCACGCCCCACGAATATGTTGGAGCGACAATCGGTTCACTTTGAAGCAATCGCGTTCTAATGCAGCGGCTCCAACACATAGCCACCCGCTGGTTTTGCGGTGTTCGGCATTTGCTCAAATGGCGAATAGGTCTGCGTGCCGCAGCCGTCGGTCTCGACCGCGAAACGACTGTGAACGACTTTGTCGGCTTTGAGAAAGAGGGCGTAGGTCAGCTTGCGATCATGACTCTGGAAGCGAACGCAGGTAAGCCAACTCCATCCCTTGATCGAATGTACCCAACGAAACTCCGATATCTCAAACGAACTGTCGCTAGCGACGTCTTTGAATGATTCGAGGTGCCTTGCAATTATCTTGCCGTAGGCCGGGTCAGGTCCCGTCGCCGGCGCGTCTTCCTGCGGTTGCGCGAGGCTGCTGCATCCGGGCAAAACGAGCGGCAGCAGGAGCGCCGCACGAGCGGCGTTCTGCAACGACGCATAGGCGCCGCGCCATCCCCTTTTGGCCAACCCCGCCAAATTTCCGCTCATCCCTTCGGGTAAACGACTATGCTGAACACGCCTCGGAAGCAAATTGATGGCGCATTAGCAAATCCTTGATGCCGACGCGATAGAAGCGTGGCCGGGATTCTCGCTGCGGGGCCTTTGGCAGACACAGTGCCGCCATGAATGCTCTCCTTGATCGGGGCGCCCGTTGGGATCGAATGCGTCCGTGTGCGATGGGATTTGAGGGCGGAAGCACACGGGCTCGATCCAACCGCCGAGGCGGCGAGGCTCAACATCAGCGGCCGGCATGATCAAGCGGATATTCGCGCCAACGATGGTGCTTTTTGTCGGTTTGGCTCTGGGGTCGTGCGCCTCCGTTTCCGGAGCCGTATCCGATAACTGGCCGACATGGCTCGGCGGCATGCCGAAGGACGTTCCGCCGCGTCCTGGGGCGCCCGGCTATGAGGAGTTTCTGGTTCAGCAGCAGGGAAAAAACGCGGCGTCTGCCACGGCTCCAGTGGCAGACGCCAACTCCCTGGCGACGCCTGCCGCAAACGCCAATGCCCAGGGGCCGCCTGCCGTTGCCCCCGCGAACAAAGCCGGCGTGCAGGCGGCGGCCCCAGGCTACGCCGCCCCACCCCGCGACCAGGCGGCAGTGCAGGGCGGCTTATATTAGCGGAAACCTCTTAGGCGACGCCGGCGCGCAGCAGATCGTGGAAATGCACGATGCCGACCGGTCGACCCATGTCGACGACGATCAGCGCCGTGATCTTCGATGCGTTGAGCAATTGCAGCGCCTCGCCGACCAACTGGTCGGGCCTGACGGTTTTCGGCGACGCCGTCATGATCTGGTCGACCGGCGCCTGCAGCAGGTCGACGCGCATGTGACGGCGCAAATCGCCGTCGGTGATGACGCCAGCGAGCTTGCCCTCGGCGTCGGTCACCGCCACGCAGCCAAAGCCCTTGGCCGACATTTCGACGATTGCGTCCGACATCAACGCGCCGCGCGCGATCAAGGGGATGGCATCGCCCGGGTGCATGACATCGCGGATGAATTTCAGCGCTGCACCGAGCTTGCCGCGCGGATGAAACACGCCGAAATCGATCGCGGTGAATCCTCTGCTTTCGAGCAACGCGATAGCCAATGCGTCGCCGAGGGCAAGCTGTATCAGCGACGAAGTCGTGGGCGCGAGATTGTGCGGACAGGCTTCGCGGGCCTGCGGCAGCTCCAGCACGATATCGGCGGCCTTGCCGAGCGTGCTCTCCAGGCTGTTGGTCACCGCAATCAGGCCAATGCCAAAGCGGCGCGAATAATCGATCAGGCTTTTCAGCTCTTCGGTCTCACCCGACCACGACAACACCATCATCACGTCGTCCGACGTGATCATGCCGAGATCGCCGTGGCTGGCATCGGCGGCGTGCACGAAAAAAGCCGGCGTCCCGGTCGAGGCGAGCGTCGCGGCGATCTTTCGCGCGATGTGGCCTGACTTGCCCATGCCGGTGACGATCACACGGCCACGCGCCCGGCAAATCGTGTCGA
Source organism: uncultured Alphaproteobacteria bacterium (assembly GCA_963709825.1). Taxonomy (GTDB): domain Bacteria; phylum Pseudomonadota; class Alphaproteobacteria; order Rhizobiales; family Xanthobacteraceae; genus BOG-931. The sequence continues at coordinate 178,527 of CAVPXZ010000021.1, read as the reverse complement.
CGGCCGCGACAAAGGCCGGTCCCAGCCCGTCGCACATCGCCGTTGCCAGGGCGGCCAAGCCTTCGCGTTCGGTTTCGAGCGTGCGCAGTGCCGAAGCGATGAACGCTTGCGTCGCCGGTTTGCGCACCTTGGCGTCAGCTGCACTCATCTCCGCATAGGCCCCAACCAGCTCCAACTACGCCGCCACGCCGTCGGTGTGGCCATAACGGCTACTTCTTATCCCAGGCGGCGAAGGCCTCGGCGAAGGCGCGGTCGCCGGGCGGGCCCTTTTCCATCGCCAGGATGGCGCGGCCGCCATTGGTGTAGACGATCGGGATATCGAACCAGGGACGATCCTTGAGCAGCTGGATGTTGCGCTGCAGGTCGGTGTCGACCGCGGACAATCCAATGAGAAAGAAGCCGTTCGTTACCTTGACCGCGAGCCCGGCGAGCGGTGTACCGCGCGCCTGCTCGGACTGCTTCATCAGGATACCCGGCACGTTGGAAATGCCGCCGCCGGGAAAATCGGCCGGCAGATTGAACATGATCTCGATCGTGTGGCTGGCCGGCAAAGCCTGATCGGTATTGCGGCGCATCGACCAGGTCACGGTCATCCGCCGGTCCGGGATTGCCACGTCCGCGCGCACCGCAAGTTCCGGCGCGAGCCCCGGTCCCGGCGAAACCGTTTCGGTGCGCCAAATCGCCGAGCCGACATAGCGCTTACCGGCCGGATCGTTCGGATCCTCCTCGTAGAGCACGACGCGTTGCGCCACGGCGGGCGCAGTCTGGCTGCCCGCTCCGGTGCCGGGCGCCTGCGCGGCGCTTTCTTGGGGGACCCGTCCGGAGAATTTGGGGTTCGCCGGCGCTTGTGTCGTCTGGCTTGGTTGCTTGGATCCAAGCTGGGAAATTCGCTGGTAAAGCCCGGCGATGTTGGACCACTGCCAGGATACCGTCGTCGCCACCCCAGCGATGACGATCAACACCACCGCAAGCTTGATCAGGCCGCGATAGGAGACGGGAAACCGCGACGGTCGGTGAGGCTCCTCTTCCAAGGTTGCCATATGCGCCGGATGCCGCGCTGACTGCGGCAGTGCCGCTTCTTCGTCGTCGAGCTCGGAGGGAGCTTCGCGGCCGTTTCGTCGCCGCGCCTCGTAACGCGGTACGCTCAACTCCTCCGCTTCCAGTTGTTGCGGCTCGAAGGCGTGCGCGGAAGACGTCGTGGAGTCTTCGCCCGACGACAAGTGCTGCGATGAGCCCGGACCATATGAATTGCGCGCTTCGCGTGCGGATTGCGCCGACCTGGCCGTCGCGGCGCCGAGATCGTGGACATCATTCACGACGCCGCGGAAACCCTTGACGCCTTCCCTGGCCGGCGGCGTCCGGGCGCCCAACAGCCGCTCGCGGGCGGTTGGCGTCGGCACCCGCGGCGTTTGGGCATCTCCCGCCGCATCGGGAATGGGGGGCGGCGCTGCGTCCTCGCGGCGCGCCTCGGCGCGTCCGCCGTCCGCGGGCGGGCTTGTCCGGTCGCGCCGCGGCAGCGGGGCGGCTGGGCGCGGTTCGCGCAGCTCTGCCCTGGCCTTACGCGCCACGTCGGCTTCGACCTTGCGGATCGCGTCTTCGAGGGCGAGACGCTCCTTGGTGATTTCCGTTTCCGAAAGCGCCGGCTCCACCGAGCGCAACTGCGTTACCAGCGCGGTGCGCGCCCGTTCATAGAGGGCCCGGCGGGTCTCGCCGGTACTCGAGTCAAGCCCCTCCACGGCGCGGGCGATCAGCGGATGATAATCGGTCATCGGTTCAGTTTACGCTGGCCTTCGAGGTTTTTCATCTTGATTTCACAGTTTCACGTTTCGAACGGGTTCTGCATCAGGATGGTGTCTTCGCGTTCGGGGCTGGTCGACAACACCGCTGCGGAACAGCCGATGAGTTCCTCCAGCCGGCGAACGTATTTGATCGCTTGCGCGGGCAAATCGGCCCATGAACGCGCCCGCGCGGTGCCCTCCCGCCAGCCGGCGATGGTTTCGTAGATCGGCTCGACTTTGGCCTGGGCGTGCTCGCTGGCGGGAAGATAGTCGATCTCATGGCCGTCCAAACGATAGCCGATGCAGACTTTGATTTCATCGAAGCCGTCGAGAATGTCGAGCTTGGTAAGGGCAAGCCCCTGAATGCCCGAGGTGCGCACACTCTGCCGCACCAGCACGGCATCGAACCACCCGCAGCGCCGCGGCCGCCCGGTCACCACTCCGAATTCCTTGCCGCGCTCGCCCAGCGTCCGGCCGATCTCGTTTTTTTGCTCGGTTGGAAACGGGCCGGCGCCGACCCGCGTCGTATAGGCCTTGCAGATGCCGAGCACATATCCGATGGCGCCGGGTCCGAGCCCCGAGCCGGTCGCCGCCTGGGCGGCGACGGTGTTGGAGGAGGTTACGAACGGATAGGTGCCATGGTCGACGTCGAGCAGCGCGCCTTGCGCGCCTTCGAACAGGATCCGCTTGCCCTCACGGCGTTTCTGTTCGAGCAGCGACCAGACTGAATCCATATAGGGCAGCACCAGGGGCGCGACACTGATGAGCTCCTTGTGCACCTCCTGCGGGTCGATCGGGGTAAGGCTGAGACCCTTGCGGAGCGCATTGTGATGCGTCAGCAGGCGCTCGATCTTGCGGTCGAGCGTCGCGCCGTCGGCGAGGTCCATCAGGCGGATGGCGCGCCGCCCGACCTTGTCCTCATAAGCGGGACCGATGCCGCGGCGCGTCGTGCCGATGCTGAGCGCCGCGTTTGCGGTTTCGCGGATCGCGTCGAGCTCGCCGTGCAACGGCAATATCAACGTCGTGTTCTCGGCGATACGCAGATTGTCGGGAGTGACATCGATACCCTGTTTTTTGAGATTGGCGATCTCGGTCAGTAATGCGCGCGGGTCGAGAACCACGCCGTTGCCGATGACCGACAACTTTCCCGGACGTACGACGCCCGAGGGTAAGAGCGAGAGCTTGTAGGTGGTCCCATTGATCACCAGGGTGTGGCCGGCATTGTGGCCGCCCTGGAAGCGGACCACGATGTCAGCCTGCTCGGACAGCCAATCGACGATTTTGCCTTTGCCCTCGTCTCCCCATTGGGAGCCGACCACGACAACATTTGCCACGAGGAATTGTCCCCAGGAGATCGATAAGCGCCCGTTTGTATCGGATACCGGCCGCAGCCGCTGTTCCGATAATGGATGCTGCCTTGCGAAGCAAGGCGATAGGTCTGCCGCCAGATACCAGTTTGCGGCCTAAGTCACTGCAATATTGAGCTTTTATTGAGCCTTGAGGAGGACGCGCGCTTTATTGCCGGCGCGTCGCGCGCTTTGTCGCAGCGTTCGCTGGGATCAGTCATGCAGAGCGAACACTGGCAGTCCGGTCCGGTCCGCGATAGCTCGTCCGGGCGCGGTTCGCCTGCGCTGGGTCCGCTGCGATTGGAGTAGGTAAAATCATGCCGGGGGCAGGCGTCCAGTTGCAAAGCCATAAGCGCGGCGGATTATTCGATCAGCCGTATCTTTTGTTGTCGCTGACCTCGCTGTTCTGGGCCGGCAACACCGTGCTCGGCCGTTTCCTTGCCGGCCACGTTCCGCCGATCACGCTTGCCTTCATCCGCTGGGGCGGCGCCTTCCTGATTTTGCTGCCGTTTGCCGCGCTGCACCTCGTGCGCGATTGGCCGATCATCCGCAAACGCCTCGGGCTGATGGTCGTGCTGGCGGCGACCGGGGTCTCCGCCTACAACACGATGGCTTATTACGGCTTGCAATACACGACCGCGATCAACGGCCTGATGTTGCAATCCATCGGCCCTTTGTTTGTCGCCCTGTGGACCTTCGCGCTGTTTGGCGACCGATTGACGGCGCGCCAGGCCGGCGGCATCTGCGTCTCGCTCACCGGCGTGCTGGTGATCATCTGCCACGGCAGTCTCTCCGTCCTCACCGGCATCGGCTTCAATCGCGGCGATCTGTGGTTTCTGATCGCGCTCGCGATCTATGGCTTCTATACGGCTTGGCTGCGCAAGCGGCCGCCGATGCATCCGCTCTCCTTCCTCGCCGTCAGCATGGGCCTGGGAGCGCTGGTGCTGGTGCCGGCGGCGGCCCTCGAGCTTGCCGGCGGGCGTACTGTCGAGCTCGATGCCGTCACCTTGGCGAGCTTTGCCTATGTCTGTTTGTTCCCGTCGCTGCTCGGTTATCTCTGCCTCAACCGCGGCATCGAATTGATCGGCGCCAACCGGGCGGCGCCGTTCATGCATCTCACGCCGGTTTTTGGGTCGGTGCTGGCGATCGTGCTGCTCGGCGAGCGGTTCGAGCTCTATCACGCCGTGGGCTACGCGCTGGTCTTCACGGGCATCACGGTGGCGACGCGGAAGTGATTGGGAGGTGCCAGAATTCAAAACGCCTTTTGCAGGCCAGCTTCTTTTAGGATCCCGTTCGCGGTGAATTTCGATTTCAGCTTCCGGTCGACCCTCACGTTGACGCCAGTCCGCGGATTCCACCAAATTTCGTGATCGCCTCGGCCTTGCCGTTTGAATTCAAAGCCACCTTCTCTCAATAGGCGAACCACGTCGCGATGGTAATCCGCCGCGCGAGCTACTCCGCGGCGGTCAATCGATCGCTCGCCCGTGCAATGATTTCGATCGACGCCGGCAGATCGGAAACGCTGCTCTCTTCGAGAAGATCGAGAATCATGCCGGGTAGTTTTGCCCGCAGCGCTTCAATCGTGGCGGCCTCGGCGACAAGTCCCCTTAGGTCGGGCGTGGTCGCCACCCAGACTGCAGCTTCGGGGTCCCAATCTGCATAAACGATGATGGGGCGGGCCATACATCGATCCTACAGGTGCGGCTTGTATAAAACAGCTAATTCAATCGAGCGCTCTATTCTATTCCTAGAACCGCAGCGGCTTGGCCATCTGCACCTGCGGCAGCGCCCGCACCTTGGCGAGCACGCCAGTTGGCAATTCGCCGTCGATCTCGATCAGTGCAACCGCATGGCCGCCCGGCGCCTCGCGGCCGACATGGAAGGTTGCGATGTTGATGCCGGCCTCGCCCAGGGTCGAGGAGAATTTGCCGATGAAGCCCGGCTTGTCGAGATTGGTGATGTAGATCATCGAGGGGCCGAACTCGGCGTCCATGCGGATGCCTTTGATGTTGACGATGCGCGGGCGGCCGTCGGCATAGACGGTGCCGGAGACGTGGCGCGACTGGCGGTCGGTCTTCACCGTGACCGTGATGAGGCTCTCGTAATCGCCTTCGGCTTCGCGCCGCGTCTCCTCGACGATGATGCCGCGATCCTTGGCCACGCTGTGGGCCGAAACCGCGTTGACGTCCTGCAGCATGGGGCGAAGGAGGCCGGCGATCGCGGCCGAGCTCAACGCTCGGGTGTTCATCTGGGCGACGATCCCCTCATAGGTGATCTGCACCCGCTGGAGGCCGGTCTCGGTAAGCTGACCCGCGAAGGAGCCGAGTTTTTCCGCCAGCGCCACGAACGGCTTCAGCTTCGGCGCCTCTTCGGCGCTGATTGAGGGGAAGTTGACGGCGTTGGAGATGGCGCCGCGGATGAGGTAGTCCGACATCTGTTCGGCGATCTGCAGCGCGACGTTCTCCTGCGCCTCCGTGGTCGAGGCGCCGAGATGCGGCGTGCAGACCACGTTGGGCAGCGTGAACAGCGGATTGTCGGTCGCCGGCTCGGTCACGAACACGTCGAGCGCCGCCCCGGCAACGCGTCCGGAAGAGAGCGCCTCGAACAAAGCTGCCTCGTCGACCAGGCCGCCGCGGGCGCAATTGATCAGGCGCAGGCTCTTTTTCGTCAGCTTCAGCGATTCGGCGTTGATGATGTTGCGGGTCTTGTCGGTAAGCGGGGTATGCAGCGTGATGAAATCCGCTCGGCGCAACAATTCTTCCAGCTCGACTTTCTCGACGCCGAGGTCGAGCGCCCGTTCGGTGGAGAGATACGGATCGTAAGCAACCACCCGCATCTTCAGCCCGAGCGCGCGGTCGGCGACGATCGAGCCGATATTGCCGCAGCCGATGACGCCGAGCGTCTTGCCGAAAATCTCCACGCCGAGAAACTTGTTCTTCTCCCATTTGCCGGCCCGGGTCGAAGCGTCGGCCTCGGGGATTTGCCGGGCCAGCGACAGCATCAGCGTGATGGCGTGCTCGGCGGTGGTGATTGAATTGCCGAACGGCGTGTTCATCACGATGATGCCGCGCGCGGTCGCCGCCGCGATATCGACGTTGTCCACGCCGATGCCGGCGCGGCCGATTACTTTCAGCTTTTGCGCCCGCTCCAATATTTTTGCGGTGACCTTGGTCGCGGAACGGATCGCCAGCCCGTCGAAGCCGTCGATTGTCTCGGCGAGCTTGTCTTTGTCCTTGCCGAGACCGGGCTGGAATTCGACCGCGAGCCCGCGCTCCTTGAAAATCGCTACGGCGGCAGGCGATAGCGCGTCGGAAATGAGAACTTTGGGCGGCATGGGATTTCCTTTCCCGTCATTCCGGCCGAGCGAAGCGAGAGCCGGAATCCATATTCACGAAAGTCGCGGCTGGCGTTGTGCAGGGGTCACGGGTCTCGGCTCGCGCTCGCTTCGCTCGCTTGGCCGAGACGACGGAACAATCACTCACGCCGCCTTCGCCAGCGCATCCTTGGCCTTGGCATAGGCCCAGTCGAGCCAGAGCGTAAGCGCTTCGAGATCGGCCCGCTCGATCGTCGAGCCGCACCAGATGCGCAAACCGGGCGGTGCGTCGCGATAGGCGTCGATGTCGTAGGCGATGCCTTCCTTGTCGAGCGCGGCGGCGATCGCCTTGACGAACGCCGCCTGCGCGTCGGCGGGCAGCCGGCACACAGCGGGATCGACAACCTTCAGGCAGACCGAGGTGTTGGAACGCACCGCCGGATCGCGGGCGAGAAAATCGATCCATCCTGTACGCGCGATCCAATCGGCAATGACCCACGCATTGCCGTCGGCGCGGGCGCGAAGCGCCGGCAATCCCCCAAGTCCCTTCGCCCATTCGAGGGCGTCAAGATAGTCTTCCACGCACAGCATCGACGGCGTGTTGATGGTTTCGCCCTGGAAGATCGCTTCGGCCAGCTTCCCGCCTTTGGTCATGCGGAACAGCTTCGGCAGCGGCCATGGCGGCGTGTAGCTCTCCAGCCGCGCGACCGCGCGCGGCGACAGAATAAGCATGCCGTGCCCGGCTTCTCCGCCCAGCGCCTTCTGCCAGGAGAAGGTGACGACATCGAGCTTCGCCCAATCGAGCGGCTGCGCGAACGCAGCCGAAGTCGCGTCGCAGATGGTGAGCCCGGCGCGATCGGCGGCGATCCAGTCGGCATTGGGAACGCGCACGCCCGAGGTGGTGCCGTTCCAGGTGAAGACGATGTCGCTTTGCGCATCGACTTTGCCGAGATCGGGCAATTCGCCGTAGGGCGCGCGAAGCACGGTCACGTTCTTGAGCTTGAGCTCCTTAACGGTGTCATTGACCCAGCCCTCGCCGAACGATTCCCAGGTCAGCATAGTGACCGGGCGCGGGCCGAGCAGCGACCAGAGCGCCATTTCGACCGCACCGGTATCGGAGGCCGGCACAATGGCGATGCGATAGTCGCCGGGGACGGCAAGAACTTCGCGGGTCAGATCGATGGCGCGCTTGAGCTTCGCTTTGCCGGGTTTCGAGCGATGCGAGCGTCCGAGGAAAGCGCCAGAGAGGTTCTGCAGGCTCCAGCCCGGGCGCTTGGCACAGGGGCCGGACGAAAAATGCGGCACAGACGGCCGCACGGCAGGCGGGGCAATCGTCATGGTCTATCCTTCCAGATAGTCGCCCCTCGTTGGGGAGGGGTGTCCCGCGGTCCGAGATAAGGAAGGGGACGGATGACGTCAAGTCAGATTTCAGATGACGAAATACGCAAGCGGCCTAAAGCGCTGTTATGAGGTGCCGCCGTCTGACGTGCGTCCATCAGAACTTGAACCCGGCGCCGACGCGGCCGGTGGCAATCGTCATCAGGATGCCGGGGGGCGGGTTGAATTGATCAAACTCGAGATCGGCGCGCAGGAAGATATTGGGCGTAAGCGCAACATCGACGCCACCGCCGACCGTAAAGCCGTACAGCACTTCTGAATTCCGATTGAAGTTGCTGGAAAATAAAAATGCGCCGCACGACACCGGGGTGCCGGTACTGCACTGCAGATCGCTGACGCTTGCGGCGACCGATACATTGGCGAGTCCGAACGCCGGCCCTACAAATGCGTAAGGCATGAAGTTTCCGACAACATAGCCCGCCCGCGCCCTCAATGTGGCGAAGTCCATGTTCACGACTGAGCCGCTGCCGGTGATCTGGACAGTATGTGTGTTGCCTTGGCTGTCCGGCGCGGTGATGAGCGGCCCAATCGGCGTACTTGGCGCGTTGAGATTGAGCCCGGCGCGAGAGAAATTCGCTTCGACGCCGAGGATCAAGTCCTGCCACTGGGTATTGTAGCCGACAAAGCCGCCAAAGGTCAGCGCGCTGTTATTGGCGGTACCGAGAATCTGCCACTGCGACGGCGCAAACTCCGCCTCCAGATCGGTTTGACGCAGAGCGTAAGCAACACCGGATTGCGTCGAGTTGCCGAAGTCGGCGTTGCCGTTGCTATAGCCGATCTGGCCGCCGGCGTAGAAGCCGCTCCAGCGGGTGAAGGTTGCGGGCCCCACGGTCAACGGCGCCGGCGCCATTATTTCCGGGCCGCGCAGGACATCGGCGTCGAGATCGGCCGCAATTGCGGGCGATGCCAACCCCAGCAGGACCGCAGCACAGAACACCCAACGCATCGGCCGCCCTTTCATCCCTTTGGCGTACAGAGAGCGGCCGAAATCATCGGGCATTAACCTTAATGGAGCGTTAGCTCGGCCTTGACCGGCGGACCAAAAAAAGAAGCGGCGCGGTTGCCCGCGCCGCTTTTCGTCGTTTGGTCCGGGTGCGGCGCTCAGCCGCCTCGCATCAGCCGCGGCTCGTCAGCGGCGGCATCATCGGCGGATATTGCGGCGGCGGCGCGTACATGGGCGGCGGCGCCATCGGCATCACCGCCGGAGCCACGTCCGGCTGCAGCATCCAGCGCAGGCCGATGCGGAAATCCTGCGAGGTCATGTCCCGCAAGGTGTAAAAGGCGCCCGGACATGAGGCCGTGTTCTGGCATAGCACAACGCCGGTCTCCGGCGATCCCATGTTCAGATAGCGCCAGCTGAGGTCGATTTTCAGATTGTTGCTGACGTTGTAGGTCAGGCCGGCCTGGATGTTCCAGGCCAGGTTCAGGTTCGACGCATTGGGTCCGAAGCCGAAACCGGTCGAGCCGCCCGCGATGATGCCGTTGTCCTGGACGCCGCTGATCATATCGTATGCGCCGCCGACGCCGGCGCCGATAAACGGCGTGATGCACCACCAGGTGCCGAGGTCGACGTAAGCATTGGCCATGAACACCGCTGCAGAAAAATTCCCGGTGTTGACGTCGAAGCAAATGCCGCCTGTTCCGCAGAAGTCGGTATAGCTGCCGGTCGCCCTAAAGCCCGCCTTGGTGCGATATTCGCCGGTGATGTCGAAACGCAGCCAGTTGTTGAACTCGTAGCCGACGCCGAGACCGAAAATGCTGGTGTCCTGGATATCTTGCTGGACGACGTTCCAGCTCGGCGGCCAGACGAAGGCGGAGTTGGTCTGGCTATGCTGGAACGACGAGAAAGTCTGGACGCCAACGCCGACATCGCCGCGCAGGTACCAGCCGCCCAGTGGCGCCTCAAGGACCATCGGAACAGGTTGGTATTGAATCGGCGGCGGCGGAAGCGCCATGTCGGCGGCGCACGCGGCGGTGCTGACGACGGCGACGGCCCCAGCAAGGATGAAGGATTTGACGCTGACCATGAGCTTCGTCCTTTCGTCGGCGCAGCCACGCTTGCGGCGACCGCGCGTCGTTGAACGGAGCAAAAATGTCAGCAAATCCTTAAGCGGGCCTTAACCTTAACGCTTAACCGTGATCGTTAAGATTTTACCTCCGCTGCCGGGCGCAAGTCTGCCGGATTGACGCCGGCCGCACCGGACAACGAGCTGCGTCGCCGCTCGCGGGTCGCCAGCGGCCGGTCACGTTAAGTTTGCATTAATGCAAGACGGCCGACCGCCCCGCTCAGTCGTGGTCGTCCTCAAGTTCGCCGATGTGATGCTGGGCGTAGAGCTCGGCGCCGAGCTTGGCGACCAGGTCGAGCTGCGTTTCAAGGAAGTCGATATGCTTCTCCTCATCATGCATCAGCTTCTCGAACAGGTCGCGCGACACGTAATCCTTGACGGAATGACAATGAGTGGCGGCTTCCTCATAGAGCGCGCGGGCGTGCATTTCCGCACGTAGGTCGCATTCGAGCACCTCCTTCACGGTCTGGCCGATGTGCAGAGGGTCGAGGACCTGCATGTTGGGGAAGCCGTCGAGGAAGATGATGCGCTCGACCAGCTTGTCGGCGTGCTCCATCTCCTCGATCAATTCCTTGCGCCATTGTTTGGCGAGCGATTTGTAGCCCCAGTTGTCCAGCAAACGATAATGCAGCCAATACTGATTGACGGCAGTCAATTCGTGCCGGAGCGCCTTGTTGAGGTAATCGACGACCCCGGGCTCGCCTCTCATGATCGTGCTCCTGTATCAATGCCGACGCCGCCCGCAAATGCGCGGACGCCGCGATTATAACCTCTGCCGCGACTGCGAACAGCCGCCGTGGGCGTGAAGCCGGATTAAAGTGGTGCGGTGGAGACTTAAGAACCGGTGGCGCGGCAGCAGGTTGAGTTGGCGGCGGCAAGCGCTTCATCCATGATGCGGCGGATGGTTCTTGCACAGCGCCCGCATTGGGCGCTGCAGCCAAGGCAATTATAGACTTCGCCGGCGGTACGCGGAGCCGCTGCGTCCCTGGAGAGCGCCCCGCGGACGTCATGGTCGGTGAGCACGTTACAGGAGCAGACGATCATGGCAGCCCGGGCCGTTCTATTGGTATCAATCGCAACTATCGTATTTAATCGCAGTGAAAAATGATTTCAATCAAAATTGCTTCTTTGTAGTGATTCTAACCTTTCGGCCTCGGGGCGTTACGCTTGGCGCCGTGTGAGCCGAAGCCACCTAACAGCGGGCACTCTGGCGCGGTATTAGTTACAAAAAGCCGTTGTGCGCGCCGCGGTTTAGCGGGGATGGTCAAGATCAGGTTAGGGCGGCGGAGTGGGGCTTACGCCGCGGCCGACTCCTCGGAATCATCGTTGCGCGAACGGCGCCGGCGCGAGCGCAGCCGGCAGATGCGCGAGGGGATGTAACACAGATCGTCGAGGAAGCCGGCAAAGCGCTGACCGCGGGCGAGCGCGCGGTCGAGCGCGGCCATGGTGCGCGCCTGCCCCGGATCTTCGTCATCGATCCAGGTGCGTAGAACCGAACCGAACAGCATGGCCAGACCTTGCGCGCGGATCATGCCGCGAGGACCCGATGCGCCGATCCCGGCCGCGGTCAGCATCCACTGCTGCGAGCGCACCGCAAGCCCATTGAGCGCGACGGCGAGCGGTGGGTTGCGCCGAGCGGAGCGGAGCAGCGAGCGTATCGCCTCGCGGTGCGGTGCCAGCGCCTCGAGGCGGCGCATCAATATGTCGAACAGGCGTTCGCGCTCTGGCTCCTCGGCCATGTCGCTCACGTCCTCGGCAAGCACGGCGCGGTCGGTGGCCTTCATGTGGGCGGCAAGAATCGCGAGGGTGGAGGCGAATTCGCCGCGCAATTGGGCAAGCGACACGCCGGCGCGGCCGGCAATGTCGGCAAAGCCGATCGCTTCGAATGGTTTGTCGGCAAGCAGCGCGAGCAGGGCCGCGATGATTTTTTCACGCTCATTCATCGGAGCGGCCGGGCCGCTGGCGGAAGCGGCACGGGAGGCACGCGCGGGCTTGGCTGCGGTCTTGCGGGAAGATCTGCGGGCCATGGCCAAACTCCTGAACAGGTCAATTGAACACGTGACTGACGAATAATGTAGGCCGCTCGTCCTCCCGTTCCAAGGCGGATCACGTCAGCCGGCGAGCTTCCGCGAGCGCTCGGTCGCGGCGGCCACGGCCTTCTTGAGCAACGACGCAAGGCCATTCGGGTCCATCAGCACATCGAGCGCCGCGGCGGTTGTGCCGCCCGACGAAGTGACGTTCTCGCGCAAGGTAGCCGCGTCAAGGCTCGACCGATGGAGCAACTCGCCAGAGCCCGCGATGGTTTCGCGGGCGAGCTTCTCCGCCAGATGACGCGGCAAGCCGGCCGCGGTGCCGGCATGCGCGAGCGCTTCGGCAAGCAGAAACACGTAAGCGGGTCCGGACCCCGATACCGCCGTCACCGCATCCATCAAGGCCTCGTCTTCGATCCACTCGACCGTTCCCGTCGCCGAGAGCAGGCGGTGGGCAAGCTCGCGCTGTACGCCGCTGGTTCGCAGCGGCACCGCGACGGTGATACCGCGGCCGATGGCAGCCGGGGTGTTTGGCATGGCGCGTACCACGGCGCAGGGGGTGTTGAGCGCGTGGGAGAGGAATTGCAGCGTCCGCCCGGCCATGATCGACACGACCACGGTGGACGCGGCAACCATCGGCGCGAGGGTTGGCATCACCTCCGCGGCGAGTTGCGGCTTCACTGCGACGACAATGGCGGCCGCGCCGGAAAGTCCGCTGGCGACCGGATTGATCCGCACGCCGCGACCAGCCAGGGCCGAGATTTGCGGCGAAGGCTGTGGCTCAAGGATCGCAACATTGGCCGGAGGAAGGCCGAGCCGCAGCCAGCCATCGAGCAGGGCGCTGCCCATTTTGCCGGCGCCGACCAACACCAGCAGTTCGGACACGTCACGCAGATCCGGGCTCTCGCCGGCAGAAGAAGAGCTTGAGTAGTTCATGGCGGTCATTCCGCGTCATTCCGGGCTCGCGGCTTCGGCGCGCTTCGGAATGACTCGACCCTACGCCTCGCCGGAGGTCTCGAACATGGCCGAGTCCATCGCTTCGCGCGCCGATTTGCCCGCCCAGACCACGAACTGGAACGCCGGGAAGTAGCGTTCGCAGGCGTCCAGCGCGGTCCCGAGCAGCGCCTCGCACTGCCGGCCCGAGGCACTGACACCGCCGGTGAGCAGCAGCGCATGGCGAAACATCACCACGCCATTCTGCATCCAGACGTCGAAATGTCCGATCCACAGTTGCTCATTGATGAGGCCGACGAGGTGCTGCACGTTGGAGAGCCGCGGTTCCGGTATCCGCATGTCGAAGGCGCAGGCGAAGTGCAGCGCTTCGATCTCGCTCATCCAGGTGAATGAAACCTGGTAATTGGTCCACCGGCCGGTGACGACGATCGCAATTTCGTCCTCGCCGGCGCGCTCGAACGGCCAGTTGTTGCCGGCGGCCATGTGCTCGACGACGTCGAGGGGATTGGTGCTTGTGTCTCGCGCGATTTCGATAAGGGACATGCAGCCTCCACAGCGCCGGTTGAAGTGGAAATGCGCACGCCACTGGACATCGCCAAAGCCCGGGCTGCGATTTGACGCAGGGACAAGCCTCGGCCGCCGATTGACTCAAAACACCGAATCAGTTTGCCACGCCGAATATAGACGGCCCGATTCCTTCCGCCAAAGTTTCTGAGAACCGCTAAGCGCCTCGGCGCCACTCAGAAGTGATTTGCCGCCTTGGCACAATGCGCGACGGGCCTGCCGTCCACAGAAACCGGCCTGCGACAAGTTGACTCGGGGGTAGGGCAGGGCACCGCCGCGACGCGTCGGTGCTTACTCAGGAGCTGCGGCGGGTTGCGGAAATAAGCAGAAGCTGGCTTTGCCCATAACAACGAGGCGTCAGTCGAACAAGCTCGAGACTGATTCCTCGGCGGCGGTGCGGTTGATGGCCTCCCCGATCAGCGTGTCGATCGACAGCACGCGAATGTTGGGAGATGCGCTGACCGCTTCGGTGGGCTGGATCGAATCGGTGATCACCAGCTCTTTCAGGTTTGATTTGTTGATACGGGCGACCGCGCCCCCCGAAAGCACGCCGTGACTGATATAGCCGTAGACCGCGCTGGCACCCTTTTCCAGAAGCGCATTGGCGGCGTTCAACAGCGTGCCGCCGGAATCGATAATGTCGTCGACCAGGATGCAGATGTGGCCGTCGACCTCGCCAATGACATTCGCGACCTCGGACTCACCCGGCCGTTCGCGCCGCTTGTCGACAATGGCGAGCGGCGCATTGATGCGCTTGGCGAGCCCGCGCGCGCGCACGACGCCGCCGACGTCCGGCGACACGACGATCACCTTGGTGACGTCGAAACGCTCCCTGATGTCCCGCATGATGACCGGCGCGGCGAACAGATTATCGGTCGGAATGTCGAAGAAACCCTGGATCTGTCCGGCATGAAGATCGAGCGTGAGCACACGATCGACGCCGGCGCGGGTTATGAGATTGGCAACAAGCTTAGCCGAAATCGGTGTGCGCGGGCCGACCTTGCGGTCCTGTCGCGCATAGCCGAAATAGGGAATCACCGCCGTGATGCGGCGCGCCGACGCGCGCCGCAGCGCGTCGATGATGATCAGCAACTCCATCAGATGGTCGTTCGCCGGATACGACGTCGACTGGATGACGAACACGTCCGCGCCGCGCACGTTCTCCTGAATCTCGACGAAAATCTCCATATCCGCGAAACGGCGGACGACGGCTTTGGTCAGCGGGGTACCGAGATAACTCCCAATTCCCTCGGCCAGCGTCGGGTTGGAATTGCCGGCAACGAGCTTGATTGCTCCATTGTTGCCCGCCATTCCGCTCTCCTGCGCCCCGCTCAAGCTTTTCGCGGACCTGATACAAGCCGCCCGGGGGGCTGGCAACATGAATCAAGCCACTGTCCATAACGAATGGCGAAATGGCCAATAGTCGGTAGATAAACGGATTTTCGCGCCTTCTCGGCGCTGTTCACGATACGCTATTCGTCAGCACAATGGCGTTGACGTGACGGCCGTAATCGGCTTCGGCGCGGTGGGTCGAGCGGCGAAAGCTGAAAAATCGCGCCGGATCGGCGTAGGTGCACAGCCCTAGATCGTCGACTTGTGAGATGCCGGCCCGCGCAAGCCGCTCCCGGATATAGCCGGCGAGATCGAACAGGGCATGCCCATCCCGCGGCGCCGGGGCGAAGAAGCGATTGTTCGCCGCATCTTCGGCGGTAAAGCGCGCGATCAGGTCGGGACCGACTTCGTAGTTGGCCTGCCGGATCATCGGGCCGACCGCTGCGCGAATTTCACTGCGTTCGGCCCCGAGCCGCTGCATCGCCTCGATTACGGCCTCGACGATGCCGGCAAGCGCTCCGCGCCAGCCGGCGTGGGCGGCGCCGATCACACCGGCCCGCGGATCGGCAAGAAGAATCGGGCCGCAATCGGCCGTGGTCACGCCGACCGCGAGACCGGGGGTGTGGGTGACGACGGCGTCGGCGCGCGGCCGCGTTTGCGCCGGCCATGGCGCGTCGGCGACCAGGACGTCAGGCGAGTGGTTCTGATAGGCGGTGAGCAGGCAATGCGGTTCGACACCGAGAGCCATCGCCATGCGCGCGCGATTCTCGGCGATGTGGACGGCGCTGTCGTGCGAGCCAAGGCCGCCATTGAGGCTTGAATAAAGCCCGCCGGAAACCCCGCCTTGCCGGGTGAAGAAGGCATGGCGGATGCCGCCCAGCGCAAGGTTCTCGGCCGTGATCATCATCTCTTAGGCCCCAAATCCCGGAAGCGGACCGAGCTTCGTGTCGGCGATGGCGAGGACTTTGAACAATTCGCCCATGCCTTGCGACCCGGTCGCCGTCAGGCGGGAAAGCGCCTGATCGATCTCCATCGCCTTCTCGACCGACGCGCGCGCCTTGAGCGCAGCCGCCCGTTTGTCGATGCCGAGCCGGTGGAGGAAATCGCGCTGTGAAATAGGGCCATGGATGCGCGCGCCGATGATTTCCGCGCTTTGCGCCAACGCCGGGAAATCGACATGGGCGGTCAGATCGGTCCGGCCCGGCGCGTGCAACGGATCAACATAGGAATGTTCTGCGACCGCCTGCAGTGTCTCACCCAATCCGTGCCGGGCGTGGCCGTAGTCGATGATCAGAGCCGCGCCGTCGCTGCGCACGCGCCGTCCGATTTCCAATGCGATGCCGTCAGAGCGCCATTCGTAGATCGAGCTCTCGGGCGATTCACGCAATTCCCGCGGTAGCGTCGCGTCGAAATGCGGCAACGGATCGCGTGCGGTACTGATGGCAAAATTGCCGTCTGCCGCAATCTCGACGACGCGCTCGTGCCAGCCGTCGGTTTGTTTGACCGCCTGGTGAACCGGCAGCGCATCGACGAATTCGTTGGCGACCATGATGATGGGGCCGCCGGGAACGTCGTCGAGCGCCGCATGCCACAATACCGGTATTTCCAGGCCTTGCAGCCGCCGCTCCTGCTGCTCTCTCAGCTTCGGGCTGATCTCGACCAGATGCACGACGATCGCGTCACGGAAGTCTTTGACGATTGCCGCCGCCCGCAATGCGTCGCTCATCAATATCCCGCGCCCGGGCCCAAGCTCGACGACGCGCACGTTTTCCGGCGCACCCATCTGCTGCCAGACGGCCGCCATCCATAAGCCGATCAGTTCGCCGAACATCTGGCTGATCTCGGGCGCAGTGATGAAATCGCCGGCGGCGCCGATCGGATCGCGCGTGAGGTAATAGCCGTACTGCGGATGGGTGAGGCAGAGCCGCATGTAATCGGCAACCGGCATCGGTCCGGCGACGGCGATCAATCGGCGGATCTCGTCTTCGAGCGGCGTGCGGTCATCAGCCATTTTTCGCTATCGGTTCGCGCGTCAGGGCGAAGGCGAGCAGGGCTATCCCGGCCAACATCAACGGAATGCACAGCAGCATCCCCATGGTAAGCCCGCCCCAGAGAAAGCCGAGCTGAACATCGGGCTCACGGAAACATTCGCAGGTCACGCGCGCGACGCCATAGCCGAGCGCGAAGGCGCCGGTGACAAGACCGGGCCGCTTGAGCGCGCCCAGCCGGATCAGCACGCCGAGCACGATGAGGAGCACGAGGCCTTCAAGTGTCGCTTCATAAAGCTGGCTGGGATGGCGTGGGACTGGCCCGCCATTGGGGAAGATCATGGCCCAAGGCACGTCGGTCGGCCGGCCCCACAATTCGCCATTGATGAAATTGGCGATGCGGCCGAGAAACAGTCCGATCGGGGCGACCGCAGTCGTCACGTCGCCAAGCGACAGGATGGAAATGCCGCGGTGAAGGGCAAATGAGATCACGGCGACGACGCAGCCGAGAAAGCCGCCGTGGAATGACATGCCGCCGTTCCACAGCTGGAAAATCTCGAGCGGGTGCGCTGTGAAATGTGGAAGATTGTAAAACAGCACGTAGCCGATGCGGCCGCCGAGGATTATCCCGAGCGTGACCCAAATGATGAAATCGTCGAAGTCGACGACAGTGAGCGGCGCCGGTCCGCCCCATAATCGCGGCGATGCGATGATGGCGCGCGCATAATACCAGCCGGCGATGATGCCGACGATGTAAGCAAGCGCATACCAGCGCACGGCGAGCGGTCCGATCGAAATCAGCACCGGATTGATCTGGGGAAAGGAAATGACCGGCAGAACGAGCATTTCGGGCTTCCATGGAGTTCAAACGCGCCTTGAACTCGCCGCGCGGCGCCACTTGCGGCTGGGCCGCACCATTGCCATTGTCTGCGAGCATGGCAAGCGGAGTTGGCGCGCTTGCTCCGCTGGAAAGGTTCGGAGGCAGTCATGGTGCAGACAACGAACCGGTTCTTCGACGAGGTCGCCCGGTTGATGAATGACACTGCCGGCGTCGCGCAAGGCGTGCGGCGCGAGTTCGAGACGCTGTTCCGCGGCCAGGCGGAGCGCTTCCTGCGCGACCTCGACGTGGTCCGGCGCGAGGAGTTCGAGGCGGTCAAGGATATGGCGCGTCTTGCCCGCGAGGAAAACGAGACCCTGAAAGCCCGCATCGCAGCGCTGGAACTCGGCGGGCGTTACTCCAGACGGGCTCTGACGAGGTTTAAGACCGCTCTTTCGGCTTCCTTGTTTTTCGTGACCGGCACCGCTATAAGCGCGCCACCGCGGCAAAAACTTAAGACCCTTTGGCACCCCTGGAGGCTGCCGCGGACATCCGAACACATCGTAACGGTTAACGACGAGGACTTCATCATGGCGACCGTCAATCTGATCAAGGCGGCCGCACGTTCACGGGCCGGCAAGGGGGCCGCCCGGGCAGAACGTCGCGCCGGCCGGGTACCTGGAATCATCTATGGCGATGGCAAACCGCCGCTGCCGATCTCGCTCGATTACTCCGATCTGCACCACCGCATATACGCCGGGCATTTTCTCACCACCATTCATGACATTGAGGTCGAGGGCGTGAAGCACCGCGTTATTCCGCGCGATTTCCAGCTCGACGCGGTCCGCGATCTGCCCCTGCATGTCGACTTCATGCGGCTTGGCGAAGGCGCGACGATTCGCGTCAACATCCCGGTCCACGTCAGGAACGTCGACCAGGCGCCGGGCGTCAAACGCGGCGGCACGGTCTCCATCGTCACCCATTCCGTCGAGGTCCGCTGCCGGGCAGATGCTATTCCCACCGCCATCGAGGTTGATGTGAGCGGGCTCGAGATCAACTACTCGAAGCACTTGAGCGATATCACCTTGCCGGAGGGCGTACGCGTCGTCTCTGCGCGGGATATTACGCTGGTGACGGTGGTGCCGCCGTCGGGTTACGCAGAAGAGATGAAAGCGGCTGCCGAGGCCGCGGCTGCGGCTGCGGCAGCGGCTGCTGCCGCGGCGGCTGCCGGCCCCGTGGCAGCTGGTGCTCCGGGTGCTGCTCCGGGCGCTCCGGGTGCTGCTCCAGGCGCGGCGGCGGGCGCAGCGCCTGCAGGCGGTGCGGCCGAGAAGAAGTGAGGCCCCATCCTGGGCTAAGCGAATGCGGCTCCTGGTCGGACTTGGAAATCCGGGAGCGCGCTATGTCGGCACCCGCCACAACATCGGCTTCATGGCGGTTCAGGCGATCGCGAAGCGCCACGGCCTCGGACCGTGGCGCCGGCGCTTCCAGGGTGTCGCGACCGAGGGAACCATCGGCGGCGAGCGCGTGCAGCTGCTGCTGCCCGGGACTTTCATGAATGAATTGGGCCGCGCCGTCGCCGAGGCGGCGCAGTTCTACAAGCTTGCGCCCGGTGACATCACCGTATTCCACGACGAGATCGAACTGCCGCCGGGCAAGGTCAGGGTCAAAGTCGGCGGCGGCATTGCCGGCCATAACGGCTTGCGCTCGATCAGCGCCCATGTCGGCAACGACTACCGGCGGGTACGCATCGGCGTCGGCCATCCGGGCCACAAGGACCTGGTGGAACACTACGTGCTGAGCGATTTCGCCAAGAGCGAGCATGACTGGCGTGATACGCTGATCGGCATCCTTGCCGACAATGTCGATCTGCTGGTGCGCGGCCAGGACCCGAGTTTTCAGAACAAGGTTCACCTTGCCATGCTCGCCAAGGGTTTCGGCGAGGCGGAACGAGGTAGCGAGCCTGAATAGGCGCGATGACCGCGTGATTGGCGAAACATCCGACCGGCGGCCGGGCTTGACACTGAGCATCCTTGACACTGAAACACGAAAACACGATATTCGTGTGATGAAGAATATAACCATTACGCTGCCGGAGGATCTTGCCCGCCGCGCCCGTGTCGAAGCTGCCAAACAGGACAAGAGCCTGTCGCGCTTTGTGGCTGATTTGCTGGCGGAGCGGTGCGGGTCGGAGCAGCCCGACAAACTGGCCCTTCTCCAGGGGTTCTTCGAAGGCCCCGGGTATCCCGGGATTAGTAAGGCTTGGCGCGGACGGGAGGCGCTTTATGCCGAACGGGAAGATGAGCTGCTTCGCCGATACGAATCTCATCGTTTACACGATCGATCCGCAGGAGCCCGAGAAGCGGAGGCACGCCAAGGATTTTCTGAATCAGATCATCAAGCGCCATACACTGGTGCTCAGCCCGCAAAGCCTGAACGAGTGTTATCGCGTCGTAACCGAAAAACGCGGTCTGATGCCAAGAAATGAGGCGCGTCTCTTCGTTTACGCGCTGAGCGATTTCTGCGTGGCAAGTTACGACTTCGAAGTCATCCGGAAAGCCTGGCACATTCAGGATAGCTACGGATTTGGCTGGTGGGATTGCATGTTGCTTGCTTCGGCATCATTTGCGCGCTGCGACGTGTTCCTCAGCGAGGATATGAAACACCAACAACGGGTCGAGGGATTTGTCATTCTAAATCCCTTTAAGCTCAAAACCGACTTTGATCTTTCCGAACTTCATCTTTCCAGGTGAAATAGGCTTCCATGGGGTTCAAATGCGGCATCGTCGGCCTGCCGAATGTCGGCAAGTCGACGCTCTTCAACGCGCTGACCGAGACGGCGGCGGCGCAGGCGGCGAACTATCCGTTCTGCACCATCGAGCCGAATGTGGGCGAGGTGGCGGTGCCGGATCGGCGGCTGGAAACGCTCGCTGCACTCGCCAAGTCGGCGACGATCGTGCCGACGCGGCTTACTTTCGTCGATATCGCCGGCCTGGTGCGCGGCGCCTCGAAAGGGGAGGGGCTGGGCAACCAGTTCCTGGCCAATATCCGGGAGGTCGACGCCATCGCCCACGTCGTGCGCTGCTTCGAAGATACCGACGTCACCCATGTCGAAGGCCGGATCGATCCGATTGCGGATATCGAAACCATCGAGACCGAGCTGATGCTCGCCGATCTCGACAGCCTGGAGCGGCGGCTCGACGGCCTCGAACGCAAGGCCCGCGGCACCGACAAAGACGCCAAGGAAGCCAAGGAGGCGCTCGATCTGATCAATCGCGCGCTGGCGCTGTTGCGCGACGGCAAGCCGGCGCGCCTTACCATACGCAAGCTGGAGGAGGAGCGTACCTTCCACATGCTCGGGCTTCTGACCTCGCTGCCGGTGCTTTATGTTTGCAACGTCGACGAGGCCTCGGCCGCCGACGGCAATGCGTTTGCGCGCAAGGTGGAAGCCAGAGCCAAGGAGGAGGGGGCGGCTGCGATCGTCATCTCGGCCAAGATCGAAGCCGAAATCGCCGTTCTCGCGCGCGACGAGCGCAACGATTATCTCGCTGCCGTCGGCCTCCACGAGGCCGGGCTCGATCGCCTGATCAGCGCCGGTTATGCGCTCCTTGACCTCGTGACCTTCTTCACCGCCGGTCCGAAGGAGACGCGCGCCTGGACGGTGACCCGCGGCACCAAGGCTCCGCAGGCCGCGGGCGTGATCCACACCGATTTCGAGCGCGGCTTCATCCGCGCGGAGACCATCGCCTACGACGATTACCTGGCTGGCGGGGGCGAAGTCGGCGCACGCGATGCCGGCAAGATGCGGCTCGAGGGCAAGGACTACGTCGTGCAGGACGGCGACGTCATGCATTTCCGTTTTGCGACGTAGGTATCAGCGCTAAGACATGACGTAGGTATCAGCGCTAAGACATAAAGAGTGAATGAACGGTATCCGGAGCGCGGAGATCAGAATTCCGATCCCTGACCCCTGAGCCCGGTTCCCTGGTTCCTGATCGCCCCGAGATGCTCGTTGATGCGGAACACGATGAGCACGAACTCGGCCATGATGCGTGCCAGGATCACGCCCATAAAGGCGCCGAGCAAGCTGGCGATCAGAAAGATCATGCCGACAAAGGGATTGAACGCCATGGTGGCGAGCGAAGAAACCGCACCGGCGACCCCGAGCAGCACGGAAATGACCACGGCGAGCCAGTAGAAGACCTTGATCACAGTGGGTGTCACGAACCGTTCCCACTGGAACAGGTCGCCGATGCCGAACATGCTTGTTCCTCCCGCGCGAACCGAAGGGACTGTGACTGCGCTACTGAAGCGTTGAATTTACGCTGCTTGAAAAAGCCGGCACAGACTGCACCGCGTAATTGGGGCGGTCAATCGAACGCTTCCGCCTCCGGCGCGTGGTGCCACGGCGTGAAAAGTGTGGCGCCGCGGCGGTGCGGCCTCGGCAATTTTGCGACGCCGGAACGGCGCATTTTCCCGTACACGCCTCCGCCAGGAACGCGCGGCGCGGCTGCGCGTTGCGCCCTCATGCGCGGATCTAGAGTTCATTTCGGGGTCCGAAGCGAAATGCATGGAGTTCTCGAATGAGAAACCACATCTCCCTTACAGCCTTTGGTGTTGCGCTGTTGGCAGGGGCGTCAGTCGCTCACGCCCAAACGGTGATCGCACCCCCAGCCGAGACCGTCATCGCGCCGCAGCCTGGCGCGACAGTGATTGCGCAGCAACCGGCGCCCGCCGAGACGGTCGAGACGGTACGGACCGTGCGGTCGACGACGACGCCCAGACACAGAGAGGCCAGCCGCACTTTCGCGAATGGTCGAACCACGCGCCGCGTGACCACGACGCGGACGACAACGGTGCGGCAGCGCGTCATCACGGTGCCGACGACGGCCGCCATTGTGCCGCCGATATATACCGAGGTTGTGCCTGGCCCGGTGCTGTCCGCATCGACCTATCCGGCACCGCTCTATGACGTGGTGCCGGGGGCCGCCGTGGCCGCGTCGACGCTGGCTGCGCAGCCGGCGATCGGGGCCCCTGTTGTCTCGCCGGCTCCCGCCTACCGTTATGTCTACGAACCCGATCGCATCCTGGTGATTGATCCGTACAGCAACATCGCGGTGCAATCGATTCCGCGCTGACGCTTTGGGACTCATGAACCCGCCCGCGCTGCTGCCGCGTCAGGGCGCGGGCCAGGCAGAGAGGGAAGCGCCCATGAAGAGTTACATCATTCATCGGCTGGTCGTGATGGCGCTTGTTGGCACGGCGCCGGCGCTGCTCGGCGCGGGCGCTGCTTGCGCGCAGACCAATGACATTGATGAAGTGGTGAGCGCCAATGGCCTCGCGCCGAAGCTCGAACTGACCGCCGCGCAGAAGAGCGCGATCTATCAGGCCGTCCATAAGGAAAAGAGCAAAGTGGCGCCGAGCCGGTTTGCGACCAATGTCGGAGCCGAGGTACCGCCGATGATCGAGCTCTACATGTTGCCCGACGACATCCTCGCCAACAATCCGGTCACCAAGCTCTATAAATTCACCAGGGTTGACGACAAGGTCGTGCTCGTCGATCCGACCAATATGCGGGTGATCGACGTGATCGGCCCCAAGCCGGCCGGACGATGACAGCCGGTGCTATTGGGCGGCGTTTTTCGTGCCAGCGACAACCGCCTTGGGCAACACGTCCAGATACGGGCCCATGAAGAACGCCTCGCCCGCGCCCTCGCCGTAATATCGATCATAGGTGTCGATCATCGCCCGCACCGGCGTCAGGCAGGACGGCATCGTCGCGACAATCAAATCGCCGAGCTGCACTCCCGATTTGCCGCCGTAGCGCGGATCGGCGATGACGGCATGGACGATGCAGTCGGTCGCCGAGCGTACCAGCGGCTCTGTCGCCGCGAGCTTTTCCTGCGCGGATAGACTAGCTTCGGCGGCCGGATCATGGAGCGGGCCGGTGGCTACGGCGGCGACGAGTGCCGTGCCGAAAAGCGGTGCCAGTAGCATGCTGTCTCCCTCACCCGCCGGCCCAGCCATAGCGGGCGGAATCCCCGCCGGTCAATATTTCTTTTGCTGCGTTGCGAGAAAGCGCTGGCTGGTTCTGTGGGACGGCGGTGTTATAATCCTCGAAGCCCATTCACAGACGATTCAGCGGATGCAGGGAGCATGATCATGATTTTGCCCAAAGCGTTGGCACTCTGCGTGCTGCTCATGGTGCCGGTTGCGGGCGCCGCCGCCGACAGCGTTCCCGAGCTTAACGTCGAGCAGGTCTGCCAGGGTATCGCCCAGCAGGGCGGCGTTACTTTCCACGACCCCGCCATCGCCCAGGAAAAGAAAGAACTGCCTCGACAGCGAGCAGGTGGTCCGCCAGGAGCTGGTCAAGCAATGGCCGAACTTTAATCCGGCCGACAAGGTCTCCTGTGTCAACGAATCCAAGATGGGCGGCGAGTTGAGCTATACCGAACTGCTGACTTGCCTGGAAATGGCCCGCGACGTCAGAGCGATGCGCCTTGACCAAGAGGGTTTGGCGCCGCAGGGTGCGGCGAGCGGCGCAATTTCAGGCCCTGCAGGCGGTGGCGGCAAGCCGCGGCACTGACGATTTAATAGCCGACGAGAATTTCGCTGACTGTCGGGTTGACGGCACGTAAAGCGGCGTCCGATGAAGAAAATTCGCGGTCGGCGGGCAAGGCGCCGAGTGCTGACCCCGAGGCTGTCGGGCTGGCGCGCAGGCTCAGCCCGACCTTGCAGCCACCGGGAACTGCGGCGAGCGTGCCGCCGTTCCAATTGCTCAAAGTCGTCACGTTGTTCTTGTCGAATCCCGAAAGCTTGAACGGCTTGCCGTTGAGCCGCTCCAGATCCGCAAGCGTCTGCCCAAGGTGCAGATCGCCGGGCGCCATCCAATCCGACTGACCGTTGATCACGATGAGGTGGGTGACGCTGCGGCTCGCCGGCTTCGACCACCACACTTCCAGGCGCTGTTTCGGGTCCTTCGCGAACAGGATGGATGCCATTACCTTTCTACCGGAGCCGGCATCGACCTGGGCGAAGGCGACGTTCCTTCCGTGAAAGGCCATCGCCAGCTTGACGTGACTTGAGTCTTGTCCAAACAGGCCGCTGCAGGCGACGACGCGAGGGTTCGCGAGTCGCGATGGCTTTGCCGAGGCGGCGGGTTCCGCGTTAAGGTCGCTTCCCCGCGTGGCCGCGTGGACGCGGCCGCCGCCGCTCGGTTCGGCTACGGCGGCCGGCATCGGTTGCCTGACCTGCGAGGGGGCAAGTTGGTCCCGCGCGTCGAGGTCGGGATCTGGTTCGAGCGCCGGCGCCGCCATCCGCCCGCGGCTACGCGCCGGCTTCGCCGGCGGAGCTGCCGGTAGCGCGTCTTGGTCTTCATCCATGATCGAAGGTTGCGCCGGCGCCAGCTGGCGTTGCTGCGCCTTTGGCGTGCCGGCCGCTGCTATGGCGAAGCCGGCAATCAGCGCCGCCCCGATCCATCGTCGCTGCATTCTCAATGCGCCTCCCGCGCCGCACCGTATTAAGCTAGCACAGCGGACCATCTCAGCTGCAACTGACCATCTCAGCTGCATTGTTCAGGAACGCCACAACCGACAGCCGCATCGCACAACCGGGAGCACGCGCCATGCAACTTCAGCAAAACACCGATCGCATCCAAACCAACTCACATCGGCAGCTTGCCGCGGCCGCGCCAACTGCTCGATGCGATGAAGGCGAAATATTCCGGGCAATCTTATGACCAGAAGACGTATCAGGACGCGTTGCGCAAGGCTGTCGTCGAAGTGGTGCGCGAGCAGGTCGAATGCGGCATCGACATTGTCACCGACGGAGAATTCTCCAAGCCGGGCTTTTTCACCTACGTCCGCGAGCGTCTTGAAGGTTTCGAATCGCGTCCCGGCCTCAAGCCGAAGCTGTTTCAAAAGGAGATCGCCGCTTTCCCGGAATACTACGAACAGTATTTCAAGCAGGCGATGATGGGCGGAGCCATCGTCCCGCTGGCTCCGGTCGTCTGTGTCGGCCCCGTCAAATACCGCGGTGAAAAACTCCTGCAGGCCGATATCGACAACGTTAAGGCGGCCGCCGCGGCCGCCGACGTCGCCAACGATCACGTCTTTCTGCCTGCGACCGCGCCGTCGGGGGTGGGGCAGAACGAGTATTACCGATCGGACGAAGACTATTTCCATGCTCTTGCCGCGGCGATGAGCGAGGAATATCGGGCGATTGCGGATGCCGGCATCCTGGTTCAGATCGACGATCCATTCCTGCCCGACATCTTCTCCGAGCCTGATCTCGATGACACGCAAAAGCGGCGGCGCGCGCAGATTTACGTCGAGGCCATCAACACGGCGGTGCGAGGCATTCCCGCCGAGCGCGTGCGCTTTCACACCTGCTACGGCATCAACCAGGGCCCGCGAATCCACGAAGCGGCGCTTGCTGACATCATCGAGTATGTGCTGAAAATCAACGCCGGCTCATACAGCTTCGAGGCGGCCAATCCGCGCCACGAGCACGAGTATCACCTGTTCGAGCGCGTCAAAGTGCCCGAGGGGAAAGTCCTCATTCCCGGCGTGATCACGCACGCCAGCAACATTGTCGAGCATCCCGAGCTTATCGCCGAGCGCATCATCCGTTTCGCGCGGCTGGTCGGGCGCGAAAATGTCATTGCCGGCGCCGACTGCGGCTTCTCATCGCAGGCCATGTACAACACAGAGGTCCATGCAACCGTGGTGTGGGAAAAATTCAAGGCGATGCGCGCCGGCGCCGATCTCGCCACGCAGCAGTTGTGGAGCTAGCTCAGCGAGCTGAAATCGGTTTAACGACGCCCGGCGGTCCAGAATCGCGCACCTTTCGGCGACGAGCCGACATCACGGGATCCACGACCACATTTCGACGCGGACGATGCGGATGACCCTGCTGAGAAAGGCTTCCCAGACGCGCATATCGTCTCCGTCAATCTTGGCATAGCCGGTCATGGCCGGACGCATGTTGGCATCTTCGTTGGGAATGGACGCGTGCACGCGCACAATCGTTCCGTACGGTCTTGCCTGCGCCGCCGGCGCGATTTCGGACACCGTACCGGCAATTTCCCGATCCTCGTTGGACCAAGGTCGCATCCGTACCTTGTCGCCGACCTTCACCGAGCCGATGTCGGCTTCAGGGACATCGATCTGCGCCTCGAGCGTGCGCGTATCGGCTAGGCTTAGGAGTTCGGCGCCCTTGCGCAGCCAGATTCCGGTCAAGAGGTGAACGTTCGGCGTCATCACGCGCCCGTCCTTCGGTGCGCGGATCGTGGTGTCGGCCAGTTGATCGCGGGCGTAGGCGAGCTTGCGAGTCAGGCGTTCGACATCGGCGCGAGCCGCGCGCTCGGCCTGCGTCTTGGTGTAGTTGGTCGCGGTTGCTTCGTTTTTTGCGCTCGCGGAATCCGTGTCGTCGGCAAATGCCTCGGCGATTGAACGGTTCAGCGCATCCGCTGCCGGGTCGTCCTCCGTTGCCGCTGTCTTGCCGCCGAACTGTGCGAGCTGCGCCTTGGCACGGTCTAGTTCGGCGCGCGTAACCTTGATCTCGCGTTGCTGGTCGTCCGACGAAAGCTTGGCCAGCGCCTGGTTGGCTTTGACCCAGTCGCCTTCGTGCACAAGGATCTGTTCGAGGTCTCCGGAGGTGCGTGCTGCCACCACCATTCGTTCGGTGGGCAGGATTTCGAACGTTCCGGACGGGTTGTAACGATATGGCAGGAACGCGACGGCCACGAGCACGCACGCCAACACGGCCCATAGCACTTTGCCGATGGTGCCGATGCCAACCGGCCGGTCGCTCGCCAGATCGGCCTGACCGCTCCAGTTCGCGAGCATCCGCTGCGTCGCGTCGGGGGCAAGCGCTACGACTTCACGGCCGCGCCCGTCGTTCCAAAGCATGATGACCCACGCCGCGAGCCCGGCGCAAGCTGCAAGTAACAGCACCGCAGTCAACGCTTGGATATTGCCGGTGGTCGCAACGTCGAAATAGGCCTGCAGGATGAGGGCCAGCACCGATGCGGCGAGCGCGCTGGCCAACACGTAGAACACTGCGGCGGGCAGTCCGTTCGCCGCGTCATTGTCCTCCTCTCCCATTTCAGCGACTCTGCCGGACGAGCGGCCAAGCGCTTCGCTGGGCAGTGCGGCGTGGCCGAAGTAAGCGGCCAGCCAGCGATAGCCATCTGACGGCAACAGCGGTTGAGCCGAGAGCAGGAACGCAAGCAGCCCAATCTGGCCGACCACCAAAGCCAGATGCGCCGGTGACGGCGCCGACTGCCGTAAAGCGAACCACAATAGCGTGCCGGCGCAGAACAATCCGAGTCGCGCAATCAGCGGTGCAGCGTGAACCCAAAGCTGGCCACGCCGGTCGAGGCTGGCGATGCCGCCGAGATCGACGAAGAAGCGCGGAACTCCGAATGTCAGTGCGACGCCAAACTGTTTGACCGGGGCGCCGAAGCTGCGGATGAAGATCGCCTGCGTGAGGCGACAAATAAAATTGGCGATGACCAGTCCCAGGATGATCGTACCGACGACCGACGCGTCGAACGCCTTGATATCCTGCACCAAAAGGTCGCGCTGGTGATAGGTCATCCATGCGACGGCGGGCACCAGCAGCAAAAGCGGTACGAGGAGATATTTTAGCGGCCACGTCATCACAGCGAGGATGCCGAGAACTGCATTCGGATTAAACAGGGAAACGCGCGCCGGCTCTTTAGTGTCAGCGTCGGCTTCCGCGCCCTGCCGCGCCCGCGCGCGGGCGAGAAAATTCTGCATCCTGGCGCCGCCGCCAAGACCGCGTCCTTCAAGCCCGCCGCCGAACATCGCGCGGGCGCCGCCGGCGCCGATTTCATCGCCGAATGCGGCGGCGAAATCGTCCGCATCGTCCAGGCCGGCTGGACCTTCGGGAGCGCCTTCGTCGGCGCGGGCTACATGACGGCGCCGGCGGCGGCCGCCGGGCCGCCCCGTGCGGCCACGGATCTTGGGGTTCCCCAAGGATCCGAGTAATTCCTCGAACTCCTCGCCCATCGCTGCCGGCGCGGCGAGTTCTTCGGTCACCTCACTCTCGCCGGCCTTGGCCGTCACAGCGGTACCGGATTTTCGGGCTTCGCCAGCCGTTGCGGCGGCATCCGACAAAGTTTGCGCCGAAGCGGGCTTATCGGCTTGCAAACGTGATTGCAGCATTCGCCGCCGGCGCGCCCGCCGCCTGTCATCTCCGAAACCCGCGGCGGCCGAATCTGACGGCTCTGTCCGGGCGGACCCGCTCGCAGCCGCCGACGCAGTTGCGCCCGTATCTTCGACCGGCGGCAACGGCGCAACATCGGCCGCTCCTGCGCTTGTTTCCGCCGCAGGTGCGAGCGTGTCGCGGGCGAGCCCGGGGGCGGCGATCATGAGAGAATCGTCGTGAGCCATCGCCTGGCGCGCCGTTTCGGTCGAGCGCGCGTTCGTGGCCGGCGGGGTTTCGCCGGCAATCGCGGCTGCCGGTTGGTCGGCCGCTCCGGTGCTTCCGCTTTCTTCCAGCAGCCCCAGGCCGCGCAATCGGCGAAAGAACGCGAAGACCTTGCCGTGCGAAATTTCGCGGCCGGTTTCGGTCTTGAATGCCTCCCGGATGGCGGCGAGCGTGTTGGTACCGTCGGCGGCTCGGGTAAGCCGAAATTCATCAGCCGTGAAGATATGCCGCACGCCGGATCGGACATCGACGACGGCTACGTCGGCGCCGGCAACATCCGCGCTACTGTCGCGCACGATTTGCAAGTCGGCCCGAAACCGGTAGCGCGAACCTGGTGATGCGCTGCGCACCTCTTTCGACGCGTCGCCATCAGTTCGAGAGCCCGAATCTTCTGAGTACGCCATGAAAGCGCCGAAAAGCCTCCGAATCGGCAACGATCGCAGGTCCGAATCAAGCCGACGGTATATGTAGGGCGCCAAGTGGTCTGGCTAGAGCGAGACTTACCAGAATCACGCCGTTTCGTCGAGGTTAGCCCCGGCGTTGGGCGGGCCCCATCCGTCACCATATGTTCGACCATATGTTCGGCCAAATTTCGGCCGTAAGCGCAGCAACTTTGAGGTCAGTCGTCCATGGACGGGGACGAGGCAATTGACGGATCGGAGTTGCGCCGTCGCTTTGCCGGGGCTGCCACCCTGTCCGCCGAGGGCGGAATGATGCCCACGACGGGCGCCTTTTCCGACTATCAGTCGAGCCCGACCACTGTACGTCTTTTCGATCCGAACCGGTTTCTTGCCGTCATTGCCGTCCTGTTCTGGCCACTGCGGTTCTTTCCCATCGTGCTGATCCCGGCCGTTTTCCTGGCCGGGCTAACGATGTTCAAGCACTGGAACGGCATTATGGCCGACCTGCATCGGCTGCTTGGAGAATTTTCGTTCTTTGTACATCTGCTTCTTAGTCTACTCGTCATCAATCTCGGCGTGCGCCTCGCCATGGGTGCGGTGGTGCGGGCGTCCGGTGGCGCGGTCCACAATTTCGGTTTCATATTTTTCCTGGGAATCGTTCCGCGCTTCTATGTCGATCGAAGCGCAATACCGCAACTGGATCGAAATGGTCAGCTTTGGGCCTATGGCGCGCCGCTATTGGTTCGCCTTGGCTTCTTTGCTTTCGGCATGCTCGCCTGGGCGACGTATCGATCTAACGGGACCTGGGCGGCGAATCTTGCGCTCCTGATCTCCCAAGCGGGGCTTTGGTCGTTCTTGTTCGCGGCTATGCCGTTCATGCTGGGTGACGGCTACAGCTGGCTCGCCATCTATTTCCGTCAGCCGGCGCTGCGGCAAAAGGCGCTCATTGCGTTGAATGCCAAACTGCAAGGCAAAAAGCTTCCACCGGGCTTTCGCCGCAGTGAATTGCCGCTGCTGATATTTTTTGCCGTAGGCGTCATCCTTACGCTGGCCGCATTAGCGCTCGGCATCCTGATCGTGGCGGCACTACTGTTGACCAGAAACCTGCAGGGAGTCGGTTTCGTTGTCTTCCTCGGGCTCATGGCCGGCTTCGTTACGTGGCTTATCAGCTTCAGGGCGATGCGCCCGCAGCGCAAGCAGCAGCAGCTCCAGTTGTACCGGACGCTCATGGCCGACCAGGCGAATTCGGGCGAACCGGAGGCGGCGCCTCCACCATCGCGGTGGACACGGCGGTCGATGATATGGGCTGGCGGCGCCGCGGTTGCTCTCGCACTCGCCGCGTTGCTGCCCTACTCGTACGACCCAGCCGGGCCATTCGAAATTCTGCCGACCCAGGGCAGTGCGGTGATTGCACGAACCGGCGGCGAGATCGTGGACGTGACGGTGCATGAGGGCGAACGAGTGCGGGCGGGCCAAGTGCTTGCCCATCTGTCTTCCTGGGATCAGCAGCGCGAGACTGCCATAACGCGTGAGGAATGGGATGGGGCCGAAGCGCGGTTGACGCAGCTGCGGGGAACCGCACTGAGTTCGGACCAAGATGCTCTCGAGTTGGCGCAAAACGAGGTGAAGCGCCTGCGCCAGCAGCTGGAGACCGATCAAGCTGAATGGGAGCACACTACAATTCGTGCGCCGGTGGCGGGTGTGGTGACCACGCCTAACCCGCAATTTCTCGCCGGCGTTTGGGTGAACGCCGGCGAAAAGCTCCTCCAGATCGACGACAGCGATGCCGCTGAAGCTGAGATCGAAATTCCTCAAGGGGACATGGCGCTGGTGAAACCAGGCGCCACGGTGCGGTTGCGACCGTGGTCGCAAAGGAATGGAGAGATTGTCGGTCGTGTCACGGCCGTGGAATTGTCGACTGCAATGAGCGGGACGGTGCCGTCCTCCACCATGTCCGGACCCGCGGCGGCCTCGATCGCCAGCGGTGATGATAGCGACGCTGTCCGTACGGACGGGTTGGCGCCGAATGTCGGCAAGCTGCCCCAGCGCGCGAGGACCAAGCGAGAGCTCGGCAAAGCCGCCGCGGCCAAGACGGATGTGACCGGCGTCATTCGCGTTAAGGCATTGGTTCCAGCCGCGGGAACGCTGCTCCGGCCTGCTATGACCGGCTATGCCAAAATCAGCGGCCCGGAAATGAGTTTGGGGCAAGCCTACCTGCGCCTGGGTATCCGCTTCTTCACGGTTGAACTATGGTCCTGGGTTCCATGATGTCAGGCCAAGACAAGCATTAACCAAAGGCGCGTCGACAAGAATTGCCATAAAGGAGGTTTTCGTGTGATTGTCGCGCAACACCTCGACAACTGATCTGCGTAGAACATTGCTTTCATGCGTAATAGTTTTTCTATATATACGGACCATTCGAATATACGGACCATTCGAACACGGTGAACATCTGTGGAAAGGGAGCATTCTCCGATGCGCGGAGCTGCGGGAACGGGCGCAGGGGCAAACCTGCGGCTGCGTAAGCAGCTTCTTGAGGGCCTCGAGTACTTCAAGGCAGGTGATCTCGACGCCGCGCGGACGGTGTTCGCACAGGTCATCGAGACCAACCCGGAGAGTGCGGCTGCACACCTGGGGCTCGGCCGGATCTATTTTCAGGAACAGGATCTGCAGACCGCCCTGCAATTCTTCCAGGAGGCGTTGGCGCGCGAGCCGAAATCGTCGCTGGCGAAAGTTCTGATTGCACGGGTGCGCGAAGAGCTTGGCGAGATGGACGCCGCGATGGAGGACTACGAAGAGGCGAGCGAAATCGATCCGTCGCGGGGCTTCGCGCAAAGGCGGATCAGCCGTATCTTCGCGCAGAATGGCGATTATAGCGAGGCGATCGGCCGGGTGAGGGATGCCTTGGAGCACAACCCGCAGCAGGTGGCGTCACGTTTCATGCTGGCCAATCTGCTGGAACGCTCCGGCGACCCGACCGCGGCGAAATCGGAACTGCAAAGGGTGCTGGACCTGAAGCCCGATATGTGGGTTGCCGCCTACCGGCTCGGCCGTCTGCATCTGCACGACAAAGAACTCAATGCCGCGCGATCCCTGTTGGAGCAGGCCGTGCGTTCCGCACCCCAAAAGAGCGCCCCGCGGCTGGCGTTGGGTGCTGCGCTCAAGGAGTTGGGCGAGAACGAGAAGGCTGTGGCCATGCTCAAGGAAGCGCAGCAGCTCTCTCCAAATCCGACCTCGGCGGTGATGTTGATCGCCGACTGTCAGATCAAGTTGGGACAATCCGATGAAGCGCTCAAGTCGCTGCGGCAAGCTTTGCGTCGCAGCCGCCGTCCGGGCGTTCTGCACAAGCGGCTTGGCGACCTGCTGACGACGCTTGGCCGATACCGGGAAGCCGTCGAGGAATATCGCGCGGCGGTGCTGGGCCAACCGGAGCTCAACCAGAAGCAGCCCGAATTGATGGCGCTGATCGATAAAGCGCAGGCGCCTGGCGAAAATATCGAGGCACTCGCCAAGCAGATCCAGACCACCATGGCGTCCCTGTCCGCCGCTCGGCGCGGCGACCAAGAGGGCCTATCGCCGGTCATGGACGACAATCTCGGTGCACCTGACATGCCGCGCCGGCCCGGTATGCGCCGGTTTGGTCGGCTGCTCCGGCAGCGAGGCGCCAGATAGTGCCGGTAGCCTTATGCAAAGGATGGCGGCAAGGATTTTTCGTAAGATCAAGGCCCTGTCGGGAGGCGGGAATTGGTTCCGTTGAGTATCAGGACTGGTGTGGTGAAAGGGGCGAGGGAAATGACTACGAGCGAGGAAGAGCAACGCCGCGAACGGCTTCGTGCGCTGCAAGAAATCAAGCAAAAGGCGGCCAACAGTCCGCCGCGAGTGGCCGCCGCAACGGCGAGCTCCGGCGCTGCGACCGCGCCACAAGACAACAATCAACGCGGCGCGAAATTGCGCGAGCTTCTTCAGCGTCGCCAGGCCAATCCGGATGGTGGCCAAGCGGGCGGCGGAGGGCTGTTACGCGCACTTGCGGAACGCGGTGGCGCGGGAGGTAATCAGGGCGCGTTGGGCGGCGGTCTTGGCGGCGGGGTTAGTGGGGGCTTCCTGCGGAAGGCGTTGGCCAACCGCGGAACCAACAACCCGGGCGGTGGCGCCGGGGGGCCGTCCAAAGGCGGCGGGGCCGGCGATCGCGGCCAGCTCCTGCGACGCATCATCCAGGCGCGGCAGAATTGCGGCGACGTTGTCGAACCGGGCGAGTATGCGCAACAGATGACAGAGCTGCAGAACCGGGTGCAACAGCTCACTGAGGAACTCGATCGGCTGCGCGCCAATCAGGCCGAACCACCGACCGCAGCGAATGCGACGTCGATCGCCGCGGCCGCTACGACGGGAACGGCGAGCGACAAAAAGGTGGAACGGACCCCAGCGAAGATCGGAAAGCCGAAGAAGTGAAGAACTCGACAACCATCGGGAAAGGCCCGCCCCTGGAGTTGATTGGGGATGGATGCCTGCCGAGGACGAACGACCGCCGATCGATGCAATTTGAAACGATCGCGCTCTCGCGTTAGCTCCGGTCGCGACGTTGGCGCCGCTGACCGCTTTGAACAGCTAAGTCCTCAAAAGGCGACTTCACGCACCATCCGCAGGAAGATCTCTCGGCCCGGGTCCGTAAACGGACGCCGCCCGTGCAGGGCGCGGGTGTTGTCGATCGCGGCAAAGTCGCCCCGCTGCCACGGCAGTGGGATGATGAGGCGCTTTTGGGCCGCAACCACATCGTCAATCAGGTGCTGGGGAATCTTCGAGCCGTCGTCGAGCCGCACGATGCTGCTCTGGCGTCCCAACTGCTCCTCCTGCCAGACGACCGGAAGGATGTTGTTGATGTAAACCGCATGTTCGCCCCAGCGGCTTTTGATCACACCGGGCGTCAGGTATTCGGTCGTGAGCACGCGACCATCCTCGACATGGGCCGTAATCCCATTGCCGCTGCAGAACTTAATGGCCTCGTCGAGATCTTCGGTCTGATAGATCAGCTGCCACTCGCCATCGAGATAACGTCGGATGTACTTCACCTTTTTCTTGGCCAGCAGATCCTTGGATTCTTTGCTCAACGCGTCATAGATCTGGACGCCGTCGACGACCGTCGTTTCGCCTTCGCTTGCCGCCGGTTTTTCGCAGAAGAACCACAACATCACCGGGCGCCGGTCGGTGTAGTACAGCTCGCCGTGCATCGGCAGCCCGAACGTGTCCTGTTTCTCGCGACCGTAATCATGGCTGACGGAGAGCAGCGTCTCGTCCTCCGAAACCTTGCGGCGCACGTATGAGCCGCCCTGATAGGTCATGAAGTCGTCGCCGAACTGACGAATGTACTGCTCGAACTCCTTCAACGGCGTTCCGAAGCCGCTGAACATCACGACGCCGCGTTCCTTGATCAAATCCTTGACAGTGTTCGGGGCGACGTCCGAAACCTTTTCCTGCGGTGAACCTTCGATCTTGGAGCCAAACGGCTCGGAGATTTGAGTAATGCGCATTCCCGGCCTCCTTCTCGGCGCTCGCCGCCAGCCTACGGTAGCTGCCTGTTGGCGGCTTTATACAGTTTCGATGAAGGCCCAGCAACACGGACTGCGCCACGAAAGCCCGACGTCGTCACGGCGCCCACCGGTTGTTTTGCAAAAGTTCCCAGCAACCTGCCGCCGCTTTTTGGCGCTAGTTACGCCGCCGCCAACTGGGCGCAGAGAAATTCCGTCACTTCGGCGATGGTGAGGTCGTCGACATAGGCTCCGTCTTTCATGAAAAGCTGTTCGAAGGGCAGGCCCTTGCGATCGAAAGCACCCTCGAGTCCGACCGCAAACTGGACAACATCCATCGATTTAAAATTTAAATCTTCCACTAATCTGGTGTTGCGCGTCACTCCTCCGGGCAGATCGAGCCCCCAATCGGCGATCGTTTCGTTGGCAATCGCAAGCACCTTATTTTCAATCGTCGTGCGATCTTCCGCCGTTGTCATCAACGCGTCTCCTTGCCTTCATGAAATTCGCGAGCGCTGAGGTCGATCGATCCAATCAGGGGACGACAAAAGTGCATTCGCATTACGCACGCGCCTTACCCTGTGCGGCCGCGGCCAGCGTCCGCGTTTGTTTATCAGGCACAGCTAACGCGGAAAAGAATTCCATAACGAGATTGGCGGCGTTGAAGCCTTCATCCTCGTTTGCGGACAAGGCGTTGCCCCAGCGCGGCCAGCGATGGCCCCATCGGCTTACGGTAACATACCTGACCGGCGCTCCACCGGGCGCGGCCGGATGGTCCTCGACCTCGATCGGGCGCCCGGCATTGATCAGGCGCCGCTGCTGCGGTGTGCCCTCGGCGCGGTTGCGTTTAAGCCAGAAGTGCAGCGTCGCTTGTGCGGAGACCACCTCTCCGCCAACGCCCAGCCCCGGCACTCGCATGATTGTGCCGCCTTCAAAGGGCATGACGCGGTCGTCGCGGCCGAAGACCAAGGCGATCGGGACCGGCGGTCCCTGGCTGGTCGACAGGCTGGCCAGCGGCATGTTGGCGAGCGCCGTCGCGAACCCGGCAAAGCGCCGCCGGCGTTCGAACGCCAGCCGGAACACGAACAAGCCGCCATTCGAAATCCCCAGCGCGAACACGCGGGACGGGTCGATCTGATTGCTACTGACAAGCGAGTTGAGTAGGGCGTCGACGAAATCAATATCCGAGGTGCCGCCGCCGCGTTCTGGCCGCGCGTCGATCCAACCCTCCGGCGCTTCCGGAAAAATGGCTATGCAACCTTGGCGTTGCGCCGCTTCAGCCACGCCAGAGTGTCGGGCCAGTAGCTCAACGCGAGCGGCGCCACCGTGGAAACAAATCAATAGCGGCTTGTGGCGCGCGCCCGCGTCATACGCGCGGATGATGTAGCGCCGTTCCACGCCGTTGACGTTGATCGTGCGCCAAAGGGCGCGGCTGCGCCGCCGCCACAGCAGCCAAATGACGACCAGGAGCGCTACCGCCAAGACGAAAAACGGTCCGATCAATCTGCGGCTCCGCTGTTGCCTAGCCAAACTTCAAGGCCACCGCGCGGATTGTCCTCGTAGACCCAGTCCGAACCGCGGCGCACCGCCACACGCGGCCCGAAGAAATTGGCAGTTCCGGCAAACAGCCCGTGTGGCGTGGAGACCAGATTTCTGATCCCGGCGTTGTAGGGATTGTCAAATCCCTGCCGGGTGACGGGCATCCAGTTCTCACCGTCGCGGCTGCGCCACAGATCGGCTCCGCTCGAATTGGTTATGACGATCTCGGGATCGAGAAGATTGAAAAATCGAACCACCCTCGGGGCAGCTTCGCTGCTGTTAGTCCACCGCAGCATGACGCTCCAATCAAAGGTCGCGGCGTAAAGCCAGCCGTTGTGGCTCGCCAGCGTCCAGACGTAGCCGTTGAAGAAGTTACCGAAGCCGGATCGCAATCCGCTCAGCGGCTCGCGACGCTCGCCGTCAACCTCCCGCGGGTCGCCCATAATCAGGTCCCAGCTATCGTCGGGATTGATCCGGATCAGTTCGGCGCCCGCCGGGCCGACCTTGTTGACCCGATCGCTGCCGCCGCCCTGGATGCCGGAGCCGACGTAGATTGCGCCGTCAAAGGACGTAATCGA
Organism: uncultured Alphaproteobacteria bacterium; assembly: GCA_963709825.1. GTDB lineage: Bacteria > Pseudomonadota > Alphaproteobacteria > Rhizobiales > Xanthobacteraceae > BOG-931. The sequence goes on along the minus strand of CAVPXZ010000021.1, from coordinate 141,447 downwards.
TGCGACCGCCTGGTTCAGCGGGCCCCGTCCGGCGCCGTTGTCGATGAGCTTGACCCACCTGTAGGGCGCCGGGCCCAAACAGTCGCTCGCCCAAATCTGGAAGCCAGCCAGGTTGAAAGTGCCGGCATAAAGACGGTTGTCGTCGGCAAAGAGAGAAAAAATTCCGAGGTTTCCGGAATTGCCAAAGCCTGGTTCGCTGGCCTCTGCCCAATCCTGCGCCGCCGGATCGGGGCTTTCGAACACCAGCGGCACGCCGGCATTGTTAGCTTGACCGCCAGTGCGCTCGGTGACGCGCCGAGCCGTCGGTGAAAAGAACATTCGGCCGCTAAACGAGGTCAGACTTCGCGTCGCCGAAACCGCCTGCTCAAGGATTCCCGGGCGCGTCACGGCTTCAAACGTCCGCCCGTCGTAACTGCGCAAAATATGCCCGCCTGGTGCCGTGCCCGGCGCCCATCCGGCGGCGTACAGCGCGGGCTTCGGGTCGGACTTGCCCTGGAACACCGCCATGGAACGATAGCCCATTTCGCGGGCCACCATGCCGCCGCCGGAAATGCCCGTGATCAACGGCGATCGAAAAGCCATCTCCCATTGCTTGACCGCAGGATCGTAACGCCAGATTTGAGCGCATCGGTCGAACTTGTCGAGTTCTTCGAGCGTTTCCGGGCATTCGATCGGCCACGCGTAAAATGGCGCCGCTTTGTACGCCGATTGCAGGCGGAGCATGCACAGGTTGGAGCGCGTGGTTCCGACATAGAGCCTGCCCTCGTACCACGCCATCGAGTGGGCATAGCTGTTGTGCCCGTCGCCAAAGCCGCCCTGAGCGATGCGCTGAAAATCTCGCATCGAAAGGCCCGGGTTCGGCTGAAAACCCTGGGTGGCCCGCGCCGATATTTGTATCGCAGGGTTCATGCTAAAATTGTTCCGTCAGTGAATGGCGCGGCCAAATGTCGTCATGGTTGTAGAGCCGAACATGCGCATAACCCGAGCCGCTTCCGCGGGCAAATGATATTGACGTGTCTCCGGTGCATTCGTTTCGCTTAAGCCGGGATGCGCCTGGCGCCAAAGCGCCGCATTCGCCGCCGCGTCGGCAGCGGCGCGCCGACGGTCTCTTGCCGCGTCAGGAAAGCTTCAATCACCCGAGCAAAAAATCTAGGCTTGACGATTGGGAAAAAATGTCCGGCGCCGGGGATAACGATCAGTCGCGCGTTGGGGAGGTAATCCAACAGCCGATCCGCGGTCGGCAGGCAGTGCGAGAATTTTCCAAATGCTAACAAGGTCGGCGTTGAGATCGTTTTCAGCGTTGCCGGAGCTAGGAACGATTTATCGTCGAATTCGCGGTCGGCGCTGGTGTGCGCCATCAATTCCTGCCAGCGCTCCAAGCCCTTTTCGCCCATGTCTCTGGTACGCAGCGATATGCGCTTGCGCCCGTCATTGGCGATGTTGCCATGGGCCTGGCTGAGCTTCACCAGCAGACCGTGACTGATGATGGAGTTGTTGGTCGGCAAATCCCTTAAGCCTTGGCTTTCCAATTCAACCTTCCATTGTTCCCAATGCCCCCATTCGGACAGCCGTACTGGCGGCTGCAGCGCGCGAAGCTGCGTATCGGCAACAATAAGATTGCGGACGCGCTCAGGATGAAGCGCGGCGAAGGTCATCGCTACACGTCCGCCGAAACTGTGCCCGGCGAAGTCGGCGCGATCAATGTTCAGAAAATCGAGCAGCGCGATCAGGTCGCGGACCATTTGCTGCAGATCATAGCCTTCCCGCGGCATCGAGCTACGGCCATGACCGCGCAGGTCATACATCAACAGGCTACGTGTTTGCGCGAGTAGTCGCGCGGCGCCGAAATACCAGAACGAGAGATTGGCGCCGAGACCGTGGATCAACACCAGGTGCTCGCCACTTCCGAACTGCAAGTAGTTGAGCTTGACCTCTGCTGTGGCAAGACTCGGCATGTTCTTACCTTCGTATTTAGACGCGAAGACCGCGCGCCCACCGAGGCTTTGGTCTGTCTGTGCTTGTGACCAGGATGTTCGAAAAGCAGCGCTCAGTCCATATAGCCAAGAATTTTGAGCTGGCTCATGAGCGCCTCGCGCTCTTCCTCGCTCGGCTCGGCCCGCTCTGAGGTATCGGCGCCGGGTGCCGTGGTCGCCTCGCCCTTGCGCACGTCGTGCTCGCCGACCAGCACTTCGGTCGGCACGCGGCCTTCCATATCGCTCGGAACCGGGATGCCCATTAAGGTGAGGATGAGTGGTGAAACGTCGAGAATATTGAGCGCGTCAACGCGCACGCCCTTACGGAAGCTGGGACCATGGCCGATGAATATGCCGGCGGGACGGTGCGTGCCGTCTGCAGCAGGCCGGCGGCTGACGATCTCGTCGGATTTGAGGATCGAGACAAACCCGCCGTCGCGCAGGCGCAGAGTGATGTCCGGGCAGGGCTCGACAAAACTCCTGCCACGCAATTTGTTCAAATCGACCCCCACGACAATCGGTTGTCCATCGACGGGATCGCGGATGGCGAGCAATTCGCTCTGGAGCTTGAGCACGAACGGCAGATAATCCTCCTCCTTGACGCCGACCCCGGTGCCTTTGTCTTTCATGATGAAAACGGCATTGCTGCTCGGAGTGGTGCAGAAAGCCAAGGATTTCTTCCAGTCGATCATGCCGAGATATTCTTTGAGGGAATTGGCGACGAGCTGCCCGACCGCATCGTCCTTGGCGGCGTTCGACCACTGTAGATAGCCGTTCCGCGCCAGCCATTCGTTCAGATAAAAAATCTCGGTCGTCGGACCGAAGCCATGGTCGGAGGTGATGAGGATATCCGTCTCCGGACCGGCGGCGTCGAACATCATCTTCACGTTGCGGTCGAGGTCGCGATAAAAGCCGATCGTCAGCCCCTGGATGCGGCTATGCCAGTCGCTGACATTCTTGCCGGCCAGCGCGGGATCGACGAAGCGCCAGAACAGGTGCTGGACCTTGTCCGCGCCGTCGAGCACCACAGCGGTTAGTTCCGTGCGGTCCTTTTTCATGAGATGGCAGGTAACCTCGCTCCAGGCCCGGTCGCGAGTGTTCTGGAGATTGATCCAGGGCTCGTGCTCACCCTGGTGCAGGCCCTGCGCGCATTTTTTTTCCTCGGTATGGTCCATGCCGAGAACGCGCCAGTCGAGGTTCGGTATCGCGCGGACATCCTCAAGGAGTTCCTTGGGATAGACCGCCTGCCGCAGATGCCTCCACGGAATGAAACCGGCGAAAACATAGCCGTCCACGGCGGGTGCTGGCGACATGCCGTAGAAATTGAGGCTGGTCGCCCGCCGCTTGTGCCGGTTCACAACCGACCAGATCGTCTCGCAGTGATTATCCCGATAATCATTCAACTTCAGGTACACGCTTCCATCCGGAAGGAACGCGGGCCGCAGAAAATCATAGATGCCATGCGCCTCCGGACTGCGACCGGTAATCATCGACGTCCATGCGGGGGGCGTCAAAGGGTTCCGGGTCGACATCAAGTTTGCGCGTACGGAATTCTTGAGCACGCTGCCGAGAAACGGCATCACGCCCTGCTCGATGAGCGGGTCGAGCAGACTGAAAGTGGCTCCATCGAGCCCAATCATCAGAACGTTGTTCGGCACAGAGCCTCCTACCGGGCCACCGGCGATGCCAATACGGCTTAGCAAAGCTGCCAATGCAGCGCGCGTTCCGTATATTCAGATTGTGGCCGCATGTATCATAGTCGGCCGTCTTATTAAATAGTTTAGCTCTACTTAATAAGACAGCCGGGGACTGTCCTTCTCGTGACCAAAATCTGCACAAGCGCTTGGTCACCCATGGCGCACTTGGAAGTTCAGGCTCCCGCTGAATACTCGCCTCCCACCCTCCGACCCTGGCTTGGCCGCCGACGCTGGCAAGAAGGTGAGCCGCAGCCCCTAACGCCGACGGCTGGTCAAATCGGTTCCCCCTGCCGGCGAATTCATTGGCTAAGTCCCATTTGGCCCGGCATCATCCGCTCAAGCGTCACGATGCGTAGCTGCCCGCTTGGTGCTCTCGATGGCGATGGCGCAACGGCAGATTGATCCGAAGATCGGCCTCTGCCAAAGATATTCGCCAGTCACGCGGTAAGGCGGTTTGGCACTGTGCCTGCACGTTGCCGATGGCTAATGCCGAAATTTTGACACGTAGAAAGACTGATTGATCCGTCCACGCAAGTCCGGAATAGAGCGGAGCCGCCACAGCGGTCAGACGGCGACGTGCGGTTGGACAAGGTAATGCGGCCGTGAATCCGGGGGAGACGAAGCGATGGCGAAACGTGACCACCGGAGCGGCATGCCGCCGAAATCCAAGGCACGGAAAAAAACAGCCTCCGCTGTGCCGGCCGCAACTCAGCAGTCCGAACCAGATAATCGGAAGATGCACGCGATGCGAGAGCCTGACGGCGGATCGAAAAAAACAGATCGTGCGCTGTCGCCGCGCGCGTCGACCGGGTCCGAACCCGCCGGCGCGTCGACCCCGCGGCTTGGAACAGGAAGACGAGTGCGCACGCCGCTGCCGACCGCGACAGGTCAACCCGATGGTGCAGGCGCGTCGCAACACTTTGGAAAGGCTGCACGAGGCCCAGCGGCCATGTCGGCTATTTTGGTTCCGCCTCAGTCGGCAAACGTGCCCGTACAACCACTTGGAACCGGAACGCGAAACCGGACACCAGTGCCGCCGCCGATACCCGGCGAGCTGGAGGAAATAAATATTGGCGTCGGGCCCCAGCAAGCCCGCAGCGAACAGGACGGCGCGCAAGGGGCCGCAGCCACCCAATCCTTCAGCGTTGGCGCCCTGGCGAAAAAGCTGAAGGAAAAATCCGAGCAGTTCAAATATATCCAGGACTTCGTGCAGAATCCTGCCCCGCTCAACAGTCTGCGCAGCAAGGAACTCGGTACGAGCAGCACGCCGGAAGAAATCGAATTGCGAAAAGGCGAGGTTCGCTATCAGATCCAGGTCATGCAGTCATTGTTGGCAGTGCTAAACGACGAGCTCAAGGAGCTCGAGCAGGCTCGCCCGCAACAAGGCGCAAACGGCCAGGCCAAGGTTCACTCGTAGCCGTATTTGGCGGCGAATTGCGCCACGTCCGGAAGCATGGCTTTGCTGCCCTCCGCCGTCGGCCCGCCCGAAACGCTCTTCGGCGGGAAAGTCGGATCGCGCAGGAAGACGAGATCGTCGCCGAGATTGGCGCCCACGGGGCCAAGACAGGCAAAAGGCGAGTTCTCCGGGTGGAGCATCTGTCCCAGGGCGTCGTCGTCGTTCGGCAGGTCGAGGCGCGTGCACAGGTCGGACAATTCAGTGCGCGGGTCAGCAAGCAGCTTCTCCAGGCACAGGATTATGAGCCGCTTCGGCGCCACATCCTTCAGAGCCTCGGAAATCAGGCGTTGGGCGTTGAGCCATTGCATTTGACTGTTTTGTGATGTCTCAGCGCCCGGACCCTGCGCACGAGCGTTAGGCAGGCCCTCGAAGCGTGCAGTCACAGCGCCCGCGGTAAGCGGATGCTCGACGACATGAACATAATAGGCGTCTGGCGATGCTTTCCGAACGCGCTCCAAGAACTTGGCGTCCTGCGAGTACACTGCGCTTTTGTCGACCATCCGGCTTGGCGCTACCTTGCTCCTCAGCTGGTCGAACACTTGGCTCGTCGACCAGGACAGGTGGCGTAGAATCCAGCGGCGCGCCATCCCAACAGAAATGATCGTTTGCTCGCTGCCATAGATGTAGGCCAAGGCGCGAAGCAGCCCTTGGGTGTGGTTCTGGAGCGAAACCGTCTTCAACATTCCCTCGAGCGTGTCGCCGATGAACAGGTTGAGCTGCGGGAATTCGAAGGCGCTTGGATTGCGGCCGATCATGGCTCCGATCAGCGCGGTAGCGGCTGGTCGAGTTCCAAGAACGATGATGGGCGGCGGCAGAGGCGCAAGCTGCGGGGTTGCGGCCACGACGGCGGCAGGCATGAGCGGGGGTCAAAGTCCGTAATGATGGAAGAACTGAATGATGATGGCGCTCGCACTAATATCACTGGTTACGTAGCCAACGAAACGGCTTTCGACCGGGCCGGGTGGAATGCCGCCCGGCCAGCCATGGCCGCCGCCATCGATTTCATACAGCGTCACCTCGGAGCCCGATCCGCAATTGGCGCTGGTGTGGCGCTTGACGTCGGTGCCGGCGATACTCTCGACCGCCGGTTGGCCGCAACCGTCGATCCGCGCCCAGAAATCGAAGGTATCCATCGCCGATATGACTTCGCCCCCCGGCGTATTGAGCATCGGCGACGATGCGATCGAGCCTCCGGACCAGGGGTTGATGGGGTCGCGGGTCCCGTTGAACAACACCAAGGGCATCGGTCGGGTGGGCCGGCACTGGTTGACCAGATCAGCCGGCATGTTTGCCACCACCACACCGACGGCGGTCACGATGTCCGAGGCATCGCACGCCATGCGCAGCGCCATCATGCCGCCATTCGAGATTCCGGCGACGAAAACGCGTTTGGGGTCACCACCCCATTTCTGAGCGACGTCGGCGATCGTCAGACGCAGGAAAGCCACATCGTCGGGCCAGGACGACGTGGTACTTCGCCCGTCATTCCAATGACCGCGAACACCGTCGGGGAAAACAGCGACGAACCTGTCGCGGTCGACATAATTTGTCAGCCCGGTCTGGCGGGCGACATAGTGTCCATTGCCGAGGCCGCCGTGCAGCACGATCAATATGGGGAGATTTGCGCCCCCGACATCATCCGGCGTGTACAGCGTGAACGTGCGGCGTTGTCCTTGGACCTCGGTCGTCTCTTGATGGGCAACCGCGGCACGCACGCCCGTCGAACAGCCCAAGAACGCCGCCGCTCCGAGCAACAGCGATATCGACAAGGCGGACGCGGTGGATCGCGACGGCAATCTTCGGCAAAGTCGCATCGTCATTCATCCGTCTGGAGGGATGTGGGCGGACCATGCGTCCGGCAGAATATCAGCGGACGTCTATTGCCTGATCTTGGCAGAATCGTGAGGCGCGCGGCATCGGTGCGGCCAGTCTTGCGATGGTCGTCTGTAACCGCTACGCTCCTGTGTGGCAGCGGAGCGTCGCGAGTGACGTTTCGCAGTTAAACATGCGATGTTTCCTCACTTTCCATCATGTAGAAATTAAACTTCAAATTGAGAATAGTTCAGAAATTGCCCTTGATGATGCGATCCTAATGGTGGAAGTGCCGCCCCCGCCTCTCTTCATTCTGTCGCCGACGCGATCGTTTTCGTCGGTCGTCTGCGGCATGCTGGGTCAGCATCCGCAATGCTACGGACTGCCCGAACTGCACCTGTTCTTCGCCGATGAACTCGGTGGCGTTATGGAGTGGTCCGAGCGTGCGTTCGGTGGCGTGGTCCTGGACGGACTGCTGCGGACGCTGGCGCAACTGCACGACGGCGAGCAGACTGACGACAGTATCAGGAGCGCGCGCGAGTGGATGGAGGGGCGTCGGGATTGGTTTATCCGCAAGGTATTCGACCACATCCAGGAACTCGTTGGTCCCCGCATCCTCGTTGAAAAAAGTCCCGCCACGACCTATCGCCGCGAGTTTGTCGAACGGCTGCTGCGGACCTATCCAAACGCCAATTTGCTGCATCTCATCCGTCACCCGCGCAGCACCGCCGAATTGGCAATCAACCTTCGCTCCCAGCACCAAGCATTGCAGCAGCTTGCCGGCGGCCGCCGCCAATGGGACCCGGAGCGGCTCTGGCGGGCTTCCCACTCGGTGTCCGTCACAGTCACCGACGGCCTGCCCGCCGGTCAGTGTATGCGGTTGAAGGGTGAGCAACTGCTGACAAACCTTGACGTTTATCTGCCGCAGATTTGCGACTGGCTCGGCATTCGTACTGATGCCGAGGCGGTCGACTGCATGATGCATCCCGAGAATTCGCCCTATGCGAAGCCGGGACCGCGCGGCGCGCCTTTCGGCAACGATCCGAACTATCTGGAGCATCCGGCGATCGATCGCCAGCGCTTGGCAAAACTCAAGGAACCGCGCCTGGACGGCGAGCTGAGCTGGCGCCCGGGCGAAATGTTCGCTCCGGAGACGCGGCGGCTCGCCAAGCAGCTCGGCTACCAGTGACGCGACGCAGACTGCGCGACGATCGGCGCAAAATGAGAGAGGAAGCGCGGGTAGACCAAGGCTAGGCGAGTTCGCAATGGAGGCTTATAAGAGCCGGCGGCCCGGGTCGAGAGCCTGATCACCACGCTGAACAGCCACACTTGCCAGTTAGTTTACCGCGGCCTGGAACAGTAACCAACCATTCGAGCAAGCACCGTCACCGATGCCGGAACCTCTCATCATTTTGTGTCCCGCGCGGTCGTATTCCTCCATTGTGTGCGGCATGATCGGCGAGCATCCGGATTGCTATGGCCTACCCGAATTGAATCTGTTCCTCGGCGACACGCTGGGGGAAGGCTGGAACAGCTTCCCGGCGATCCGGCGCTTTATCGGCAGGGACGGCCTGCTGCGCGCGCTGGCACAACTCCATGAAGGTGCGCAGACGGATGACACGGTGGCGCGCGCGCAGGAGTGGGTCGAGCAGCATTTTGAATGGTCGGTACGCGAGGTCTTCGATCATATTCAGGAATTGGTTGGCGACAGAATTCTTATCGAGAAAAGTCCGAGCACGACCTTCAAGCGCGAGTTCATGGAGCGAATGCTTAACGTTTTCCCGAGAGCGACTATCCTGCACTTGATCCGGCATCCACGCGGAACGGGCGAATCCGTCATCAGCCTACGCTCCGCTCACCAGGGGCTAAACCGTGCGGTCGGCAACGTCGCCTCATTGGATCCGGAGAAGACGTGGCGCACGACGCACGAGCTCATCGTGGAAATGACCGACGCCTTGCCGCTTGGTCAGTGCATGCGCCTCAAGGGCGAGGCGCTGCTTTCCGACCTTGAAACCTATCTACCCCAGATCTGTGAATGGCTCGGCATCCGCAGCAATGCGGAAGCGATCGATGCCATGATGCACCCGGAGCAATCGCCCTATGCGCACCCGGGTCCGCCGGCGGCGCCGCGAGGCAACGATCCAAACTTTCTATCGAACCCGGCCATCGATCACGCGCGCCTCGCCAAGCTCAAGGAGCCCAGCCTCAAGGGCGAACTGAATTGGCGGCCGGGCGAGGTGTTCGAGCCCGAAACTCGCAAACTTGCAAAGCAACTTGGCTATCAATGACCACTACAACCGAGACGACCCAAACTCCCGTGAAGGATGACGCCATACTGTCGGCGGACCGCTTCACCGTGATCGCGTCCGGGGGCCTCGAACGGCCTTCGTCCATCACGGCTCACTCCATGGCCTATTTCCGCGGCAGCCTCTATCTCGGCACGACATGCGCTAATCCGGTCGAACCCCAGCACGCTCCGCGCATCCTCCGCTATGACGTTGATCGCGGCGAATGGCAGACCGTGTTCGAGTCGCCGATCATCGATCCGGTGCAGAGATCACTGGTGCCGGACCGCACGCTTGGCGACTTAAGCACGCTCCGGCGCGGCAAGACGCCTCTGCCACGCGATACCGGCTATCGGTCGATGTGCGTGTTTCAAGGCAAGTCAGACGACGAGCCCGCACTCTATGTTTCCAGCATGTCGCGGTCCGGCGGCCAGATTTTGCGTTCGGCCGACGGTGAGACGTTCGAACCCGCAGGCGAGCCTGGCTTGGGCGATCCGGACGTCTATTCATTCCGGGGTCTCGTCGCCTTCGACGGACGACTCTACGCCAGCCCGGTTGGCACGATTACTGACGAGTACCTCGATCGGAATCATGGGCGTGCCGGGTTGATCTATACGTCGGACGATCCGCGAACCGGGCGTTGGGTTCCCGCCGCGGAGACCGGCTTTGGGGATCCTTCAAATCTTGCGGTCTACACGCTTCGTCCGGCGTTCGGCCGGCTTTATGCCGGCACGGCCAATCCCGACCGCGGCTTTCAACTCTGGCAAACCGAGGCGCGCGGCTCACCGCCGTTCGATTGGTCCCCGGTCATTATCGATGGCGCCGGTGCGTTCAATTACAACTACGCCGTATGCTCGATGGCCGAGTTCAAGGGGGCGCTTTATGTCGGCGGCGGCATCACCGGCTTCGGCTACGATAAGACCCACGATGTCGGTCCGGCGTCTTGCGAGCTTCTGCGCGTGTATCCAGACGGCAAGTGGGATCTGATTGCGGGGCAGATGCGCTTTACGCCCGACGGCCTCAAAGTGCCGCTGTCGCTGCTCGGTCCTGGACTCGGCGATTTCTACAATTCTGTGTTTTGGTCGATGGGCGTTCACAATGACGTGCTTTATCTGGGAACCCATCAATGGGAAGCTTTCCGCTGCGTGCAGCTCAATTCACCCCAGATTGTCGGCGGCTATCAGCTATGGGCTAGTGTGGACGGCAAGCAATGGACACCTGTCCTCGAGGACGGCCGTGGCAATCCAGTGGATGTCGGCATCCGCACCATCCTGTCCACGCCGCACGGACTTTTCGTAGGCAGCAGCAATCACGCCCGGCTGTTCAACATCATGGGCAGACGGCGCCGCGCGGAGTTCGAATTTCCGCAAGGCTTTGAAGTGCTGCTCGCGCGCTAAAGTGGCACGGTATGGCGCCCTGATTTTTTACGCCTGATCTGCGTACGCCACTGCCAGCACGGATTGGTCGTCAACGGCTAGCGACACGCTGAGCGCAATATCGCCCGGAACAATAACCTGCGACCAGCCTTGCTGATCGTCGAGCGCACTCACGACGAATGAGCGGGGTTGGCCGTTGAGGCCGCTGCCGACGCATTTGGCTGCAGCTTCCTTGGCGCACCACGCCAGCAGCACGCGCAGCGGCGCCGCAGTGTCCGAGTCCATCAGGATCGCCTGCTCGCTGGCGGAGAAGCCGGCCGCGAGCAGATCGCCGTCGCAATCCGCCCGGCCATATCCAGATCGATGCCGACAGGTGCGCCGGGCGGTGCCGCAATGGCAACGGCTTCGCCGGCGACATGCGCCATCGAGACTTCCGGCATTTCGCCGATCGTTTCCAGTCCCGCGCCCGAGACATAGGGCTTGCCGCCTTCGGCGACCTTCACCACGATATCGGCTGGCATCAGCCGCACGCCGTACATGGCCTCGATCCAGGTCCGCGCCGCCTCCTTGATGGCGATGCGTCCGATCAGCCATTCGTCGCGGCGCGGCTGCGGCACGGCTCAACGCCTTCCAATCCTGCCGCTCCTCCGCGGACAGCACGGTGTTGCTCAGCACGCGACGCCAAATGCCGCCGGCATCGTCGAGAAAGCCGCGCGCGAATGCCGGCACTCGCCACACCAGCGCATTGTCCGGAAGGTTGGCGAAAAGTCCGCTCACGTCGTCGCCATAAAATCCATCGCGCGGCTGGAAGCGCGCGAAAAAGAAACGAGGCGGCACCTCGAAGAAGCGGTCGCGCCAACCGGTTGCGCGGAATAGCGGTGAGCCGTCCGGACCAAAGCAGGTGAACTCGCCATAGAGATACGAGGGCTCAGCGCTCGATTGCTCTGCGCCAAGCCGGCGGGCAATGAAGCTACCCTGCGTATCCTCGCGGCCAGCGTCATAGAGGTCGATCGTCGCGATGCTGGAGGGAAAGCAACTGAAATTGGTACCGAGATATTGGCCGACCCAGAACGCGGTGACGTGACCGACCGCGTCGAGAAGAACCGGGTTGAGCAGGAAGTTTGGCCGCTCACCCGGCTGGAAGAAGCCATCGAGCGGCGTGTCCGCCAACCACGCATCCATTCCGCTTGCATCCCACGCCGCCACGCTGGCGACGCTCTGAAACAGCGGCCCGTGGAACATGCCGGTCAGATAGAGGTCCTCGTCGCGGCCGATCGACGGCTGCGGGTCGCTCAAGGGCGCGGGTTCCAGATCGGCGGGAGCCGGTGCCTGGGCTGCCACGGCAAGCACCACGACGGCCTCGACCAGAGGCATGCCGGCATCATCGCGGATCCGGGCGGAGACCCGCACGTGTCCGTCCGTGTCGGATAACGGAGCGGCTTCCAATCTGATCGTGCGCGGTCCGTCGTCCAGCGCGATCCAATTGTAGGCGCGGAGCTGCTCTAACCGAATTGGAACGAGGCCGCCGACCGATGCGACGGCCACTTCGGCCAGCATTTCCAGGCTGACGGCGAGGGGTACCACCTGCAGGCCGGTCAGATCGGGATCGAGGTCTGAAACCGTGCTCGCGTACAGACAATGCTGCCGCAGGAAAGCGTGGCGGCGAACATCAAGGTCGCACTCGGCCACCAATCCGTCTGCGTCGTGCGAGATGATGCGATCGAGGAACGGAAAGGTCGCTGGAGAAGTCTTGGGAGATACGGCCGCGCGCTGCGGCGGCACTCGGCTGCGGCGACAGCGCGGCGCGCAGCTCTGCACCTGCCTCGGCCGAAATTTCCACGAATGGCAGCGTATTGGCGAACACGCGGGCGCGCCGGCGCTTGGGCTTGTCATCGGCAAGAGCCGAGGGGACCACGGGCCGGCCCTCGTAAAGCTTGCGAATGTCGACGCTGATCCCTGCCGACCACAAGCGGCCTACTGAATGCAGAAGCTGGATGAGACTTGAGCGGCGATGGCTGTTGAGCGCGACGGTGAGCGCGTCTTTGCCGTGCAGGATGTTGTCGATGAAACCGGTGAGCTTGGCGGACGCGCCGACCTCGACGAAGGTTCGCACGCCGTCGGCGTACATCCGCTCGATCGTTTCGCTGAAGCGCACCCGGCTTCGCCACTGCCCGACAACGAGATTGCGAATCTGGTCCGGCGCGGACGGCATCGGCGCTGCAGTCGCGCAGGAGTAGAGCGGCGTCGCCGGACTCTGGAAATCGAGATTCTGATAAACCGCGTCGAGATCGGCGTTCGGCGAGAACAGCGGCGTGTGATACGGGCGGCTGAACGGCAGAAACGCACACAGGCCGCCCTCGCGTCCGAGCTGCGCGGCGACCGGCTCAAGCTGCGAGCGATGTCCGTAAAGCACCATCTGCTGCTGGCAATTATCGAGCGCGATGTGGATTTGAGCCTGCTCGGCCAACGCCATCACCCGCTCGCGCGGCGCGGCGCCGACGGTCAATAACGCGCCACCGGGAACCTCGGCCGATTTCTCCATGGCATAATAAAGCCGCTTGATACCGTGAAGGCGGACTTCGAGATCATCCCAGTCTTTCCAGCGTAGCGCGCCAGCGGCAAACAGCGCTGCGTGTTCGCCGCTGCTATGACCGACCATGAGGTCGGCGCGCAGCCCCAGTCGCCGCGTGACCGCGAGCAATGCCTGGCATGCCACCAGGGCCGATTCCGACCCCATCTCCAACCCGAAGAGCCTCTTTTCCAGGCGCTCTTTGGTTGCAGCACTAAGACCCTTGGGCGCGGGAAAAACACACTCGCTCGGCCGGTCGCCGTCGCCAGCGCCGTAAAGTCCATCCCAGAAGTCGAACCATTGCCGAGCTTCGGGAAACGCCTCCAGCAGGTCGCCAAGCATGCCTTCGTATTGAGCGCCTTCACCCGGAAAGACGAAGGCGATCTTGCCGTCGCGGATTTGATCGGAACAATAGATGCCCGAACGCAGGTGGAATTGCGCGCTGCCGGCCGCGATGCGTTCGCGCGCCTTGCCCAGCTTATCTGATAGATCGGCGAGGTTTTCAGCGACGATCGCCAAGCGCACCGGCCCGCTAAGGTCTTTTGCCGCCAGTGCTGCGCCGACGGCTGCCAGCGGCTCCTGCGCCAGATGGCCGGCGAGGCTATCTCGCAGCTCATCGATTGCCGCCACCAGCCGCGCGCGCATCTGGCGCCGACAGCACCACAAGTTCGGCAGCGAGATAAGCCGGTCGGGCGCCTCCATCCGGCTCGGGAGCCTCCTCCAGAACTGCGTGCGAGTTGATGCCGCCGAAACCGAAGGCGTTGACGGCCGCGCGCCGCCGCGATTTGCGCGATTCGATCCACGGCCGGGTTTCGCTGTTGATATAGAATTTGGTCTGCTCGATGCCGATCGCCTCGCTGACGTCACCGCAGATGGTCGGCGGCAGCACTCGATGGTGCAGCGCCAGCGCCGTCTTGATCAATCCGGCAACGCCGGCGGCCGGAATACAATGGCCGATCATCGATTTGATGGAGCCAAGCGCGATCCGCGGTAGATCGCCGTCGCGCTCGCCGAAAACTTCGCCCAGCGCGCCGATTTCGGTGCGGTCGCCGAGCGGAATGCCGGTGCCATGCGCCTCGACCAGTCCGAGACCGCCCGGTTCTACGCCGGCATCTTCGTAGGCGCGGCGGATTGCCAAGACCTCGCCTTCCAGCCGCGGCGCCAGCAGGCCTGCGCCTTTACCGTCGCTCGATTGGCCGATGCCTTTGATCACCGCATAGATACGGTCGCCGGCGGTGCGGGCGTCTTCGAATCGTTTTAGCACGACGATGCCGAGCCCTTCGCCGAGGAGCGTGCCGTCGGCCGCGGCATCAAAGGGCCGGACCGCTGCCTGTTGCGACAGCGCGCCGAGATGGGTGAAGACCATGGTGGCGACTGCGGGAAGCGAGGCATTGACGCCGCCGGCCAGCATCAGGTCGCTGCGTCCGCTTCGGAGCTCCTCCATCGCCGCCTTCACCGCAAGCAGCGACGAAGCGCAGGCGGCGTCGATAAGATAATTTGGCCCGCGCAGATCAAAGCGGTTGGCGATGCGTCCGGTCATCACGTTAGGCACCAGCGCTGGCGCAATATCGGCGTTGAATGGGGGCAGCTGTGCCACCAGCGTCGCGCGCAGCTTGTCGAGCGCGGCCGGCGGCGCGTCGGGGAAAAGTTGTTGGACGAGCTCAACCGTCTGATCGACCACAACCCCGTGCTGCACCGAATTGGCGCTGCCGCGGTGCAGGTACGTGCTGTGGCCGAGGATGATTCCGGTGCTGGTGTGATCGCAGCCGTTCAAACAACCGGCGTCGGCCAGCGCGTCGCGGGCGACCCGCAAAGCCAGGAACTGGTCCGGTTCGCCGCCGTTGATCGAACTCGGCATGACGCCCAATTCGGCTGGATCGAAACGGTAGAGTTCGCCGAGATAGCCGCCGGCCGCCGAGGCGACGTGGCTTGAGCCGGTGGCATGAAGATAGCGCTCGGCGCGCCATGCGGGCTGGGGCTCGCCGATCTGCACCTGCTTGCCGCGAATATTGCGCCAGAATTGGTCCGGTCCGTCCGCCCCGGGGAAGATGCAGGCCATTCCGATCACAGCGATGTCGCCGCTGCGATCACTGTGCTTCGGATTGGCCATTACAAACCTCGATTGATGCGACGCCGGACGATCATCCGCTTAGACGCGGATCTCGCCGCTATAGCCGCGCAGCCGGTTCAGGCCCGGACTTGCCGTGCTCTCCAGCTCGTCGATAGCAAATACGAGCCGGCCCGCCGCGTCCAGAACCAGGACTTCGGCGCGGACTTGAGGCGTCGGCCGCGAATCGGGCTCGATGCGCAGGACGAGCTTGGCCGCCGGCCCGGCGCCGGCGAACCGGCGCACCGGACCCAGCCGATTGGGCAGTGCCACGGCGTCCGAATGTACGCTCGACCATACCCAGGCCAATTGCGCCGCTGCGTCGACCAGAGCGGGATCGAACAGCCAGCGGTCCTGCAGGCCCGCGTCGCGGATCATCGTGTAGGGAGCGCTGCTGGTGACTTCGGCCACGATTCCGGTCGCGTCCAGGCCGACCAGGCGATGAACAGCCTGAAAGCATGGTCCATGAAACAACAGATCACGATAGGCTTCGCGCGCCGTGAGCGCCGACGGCCCAGGCGTGATCAATTGGCCGGGCGCCTCGCTCTCGGGCAGCAAATCGGTCAACCGCAGCGACGCGCGATAATGCGGTTGGCCTTTCTCACCCGCTGAGCGGATCTCGACCGAGGCGCTAAAACCGCTGGCGTCGCCGTGTTCGCTGCCGAGCACGTTGATCTCGAGCGTGCGCGGCTTGTCGTCCTCCAAAAGCACACCCTTCAGCAGCTGCAATTCGGTGACTTCACTGACGCACCATTGCGGCCAGACGGCTGCCGCCGCTTCGGCCGCGAGCTCGAGCGCGATCGCGGCGGGCAACACTGGCACCCCGTCGATGCGATGCTGGTCCAAATAGAGATCCTGTTCGACCGACAGTGTTCGCACGATGCTGCGCCCGCCGCGCTGCCCTGGGCGCACGGCGGCGCCGGCGAGCAGCGGTAATGTGACGGCCGACGCCGGCTTTGCAGCGTGCGATTCGGCAACGTCCCACGTCGGGGCGGCGCTCTGGTCGGTCTCGTGTTTCTCCCACGGTCCTTCGCCGATGACGATTTCGACGTTGTCGATCGGCCCATGGAAAATCTCATCGCGGCACGCGATTGCGCCGCCCGCGGGCTCGACCAGCGCAACGCCTTTGGCCTCGAATTTGCGCCTGGTCTCGTCGGACACCATGCCCGAGCCGTGCCGGGTGCCGAGCCACGGCCCCCAATTAAGCACCGCAATCTTGACGGTTTGCGGCCACTGCGCGCGAAGCTGCCAGGCTAAGCGGTTGAGGAGCTCGTTGGCGACGCCGTAGTCGGCCTGGCCGGAATTGCCGTAGCGGCCGGCGACCGAGCCGAACAGGATGAAAAACCGCAACCCTTCCGGCTTCACGGCGCGGGCGATCGTGAACGCGCTGAAAGCCTTGGTCTCGACGACGCGCAGCCAGCTGTCGGCATCCTTGTCGACGATCATCTTGTCTTCGATCAATCCGGCGCCATGAATGACGCCGTCGAGCCGACCGTGACGGGCATAGATTTCGGCGACCAGCGCTTTCGCTTCTTCGGCCTTGCGCACGTCCGCGATCCGATAGACGACGTCGGCGCTGGTAGCGCGAAGTTCGGCGATGTTGGCGGCGATCTCGCGATTGCGCAGGATTGCTTGGACCTGTTGTTCGATGTCGCGCGGCCGTGGCGCCTGGCCAGCGGCGCGCGCTTGCGCAATCAGATGGGCGCGCAATGCCGTTTCCGTCTTTAATTCGGCCAGCGCCGGTTCTTCAGGCGCCGGTAACGGCGATCGCCCGGCCAACACCAGCGTGACGCCCGGCCGCGCCAGCGGATGCAGCACTTCAGCGGTGATGCCGCGCGCTCCACCGGTCGCCAGGATCACGGCGCCGTTCGGCAGTGCTTCGCGCGGCGCGGATTTCAGCATCGATTTCCGCGGCCTCCGTCCGGAAGATGGTCCGCTGGCATTCCGGGTATCCGACCTCGATGCGGCCGCCGGCGAACGCGAGCTCAGCGAAGATGAGCCCGGCCAGTTCGCGAACGGCGCGATCGCGCGGCAGGTCGATGGCCTTGGCGATGACCTCGGGCCATTCCTCCCGCAGCGTTTTCGCCAGCGCAGGACCGCCGCCGGCGACGAACACTTCAGCGCGCGCCGAAGCGCCTCGACCGAATGCGCCGCCCAGACCCGAGACCAGCAGAACGCGGCCCTTGGCCTGAAGGCTCAAGACACGGCGGACGAATTGATGCGGAAGCAATTCATTGGCTTCGACGGCGGCGCGCCAGGCTGATTTATCGCTGTCGGTTGCGATCGGCTCTGCGCCGAACGGCGCCAAATGGACAAAGCCCACGACCTTGTCGTCGCCCGACGGTTGAGCATCGGCGAACTCATGGGCCGCATCGAGGGTACCGGGAATGATTTTCGTCCGACCGCCGGCGGCCTTGATCGAGTTCGGCCAAGGCGAATGCCAATCCGGCGCCATCATCGGTGATCACATAGGTGCCGCGCCGGCAACGCGGTCGGCACCGGCTGCGGCAAATCTTCGGCATGCGCCACGAGGAGAAACCGGGGCGGACGGGCGCATGCCCTGGCCGCGGGCGCGTCGGCCCCGGTACGGTCAAAAGGGCGGGTGGGCACTCCCGCTTCGGTTCCAATCTTCGACCACAACAGATCGAGGATGCCGTTGAGTGTTTTCTGCCCGTTGAGCGCGTCGCCGAGATCGGCTGTCTTCGCCTGCGCTTCGGCGGGCAGCCACTTCAGCAACGCGCCCAGGATCTCTACCCGTTTGATCGAATCGATTCCGAGATCGGCTTCCAGGTTCTGGTCCATGCCGAGCATGTCCCGCGGATAACCGGTCCGGTCTTCCACCAGGCTGATGAGATGATCGGAGATCGTCGCGCGGCCGAATGCCGTCGCTCCGTTCGTCGCCGAACCGTTCATCGCCGCCGCGTTCGCGGTGCATGGCCGTTGACCGACGCAGCGCCATTCGCTTGCGGCGCCGCCGAACCGTTCTGCGTCGGTGCATGTGGCCGCGACTTGGACGGCAGGTGCTGCGGCTGCGACCGGTGCCTTTGCTGCAGCGGCGAGCCGCGCAATCGCGGCACTGGTCGTGCCGCCGGTGCCGTTGGCAAGCGGGCGGTCGGCTGGCGCGGGCGAGCCTGGCAGCGGCCGCGGTGCAATTGGGGCGCCCGCCGCCGGCCGCGTCGGCTGCAACACTGGTCGGGCGCTCTCGCGCAGCGGGCTGGCCGCCGTTCAGATAAGCGAGCATGATGTTTTCTTGGGCTTCCAGAAACCGCTGCATGGTTGTCTGGAATTCGACCAGTGCGGCCTCGCGGTCGCCGGTCGGATCGTCGCCTGTCATAACTTTGTTCTCCTCTCTCACGGACCGGGATCTGCTCGCCGGTGCGCTGCGTGGGCCGATGCGCCGATTAATCAGGTGCGGCGCGTTTGATTCAATTAGTGAAAGTTCGGATGCAGCCGGCGGCGCGGCGGCGGTGCCTGTCCGCCGGTTGCAAAGCCTGCCCTGCCGGGGCCGCAGCGCTCAGCCGCAACTGCGCCGCATCCTCGAGGGTGAGGACCGGCGCCGGCGGTGTGCCGTATGGTCGGGCGCCGCTGCCGTTGAGGAGCCACATATGTGCGGCCGGCTTTTCGCCGCGGGGCGAAGCAGCGAGCGAGTCGTCAAGCAGGCGGCAATCGCGTCCGCGCCAGAGCCGCGCAAGTTCGAGTTCTGCGCCTTCCGTCAGCAAGGCCCCGATGCTTTGTAATAGTCCGTTGAGTCCGCCGGTTCCGTCATCGCAAACTACCGTGCGGTGCGGCTCTGTCGCCGAGGATATTGCGGATCATGCTGGCCTGGGAGCCTCTCGGTCCGACCGACACGAAGACGCGAGCGCCATCGGCATACATCGCCTCGATCTCGGCCACGAATTGCACCGGGCTGATGAGATGTTCGGCAAGCTACTGCGCGCAGGCTCGCGATGTCGCTCGGGTAGGCCTTGGCTGTCCGGTTCGAATAGACCGCAATGTTCGGGGCCTTCAGCGGCAGCGACTGGATCAGAGCGGCGAGCGGCTCGGCGGCCGGCGCCACGATCGGCGAATGGAACGCCGCTCCGACCTCGATCGGCTGGAACGACAGGCCGGCGCGCTCCAGCAGAGCGCCGGCGGCCGCGACGCCGGCCTTGGTTCCTGAGAGCACCGTCTGCGTCGGCATGTTATGGTTTGCCACCCAGACATCAGCCATGCCGGCGATGGCGCTTTCGACGGCCGGGCGCTCGGCACGCACCGCCGCCATGGTGCCGAGATCGCGACCGGCGGCGGCTTCGATCATGAAGCGCCCGCGCGCCTCGGAAACGAGCAGCAGCTCGTCCAGGCTCATCACGCCGGCGGCATAGAGCGCGACAAACTCGCCGTAGCTGTGGCCGGCCGCCATATCGGCGTGCAATCCGAACCGGCGCAGCACTTCGAGCAACCCTGCCTCGATCGCACCGAGCGCCGGCTGGGCGACATCGGTCCGGGTCAGGCGCTCCGTCACGGCTGCGCGTGCGGGGTCGTCGTATACCGCGCGAGCAAAAATGGCGCGGCTGAGTTCGCCGCTCGGCAGGCCTTTTTCCGACATCCGCGGCGAAAGGGTCGCATCGGCCGTTTCGACGACGGCACGCATCTCGGGGAACAGCACCGCGATCTCGCGCAGCATGCCGACATATTGCGATCCCTGGCCGGGGAAGATGAGCGCCAGCTTGCCGCCGCCGGCAAGCAACGCCGTTTCGTTGAAGAAGCCGCCCGGCGGCAACGGCGCCTCCGGCCGCTCAAGGTGTGCCGCCAATGCCGCAACGCGTTCGGTCAAATTCTCGTTCGTTCCTGCGACCAAAGCGGCCGTCAGGCCCGATTTCGGCGCCTTTTGCGCCAAGGTGTAGGCGAGGTCGCGCAGGAGCGGCTGTGCACCCTGCGCAAGCCGGTCCGCGGCCTGACGAACGGCCGAAGCAAGAATAGCACGGTCGGCTCCGCGCCAGATCAGAAGCTCGCGCGGCCAGCGTTGACGCGCGGCTGCGTTCCAACCTGCATCCAGTCCGGGGTCGTGCTCTTCGAGGGTGACGTGGAAATTGGTGCCGCCAAAGCCGAACGCGCTCACGGCGGCGCGCCGCGGCGTGCCGGCGGGTGCAAACCAAGGCTGCGCCTCGTTGACGAGATAAAGCGGCGAATTGCTCTCGGCGAGCTTCTTGTTCGGAGCCGCGATATCGGCGTGCGGCGGCAACACCTTGTGATGGCAGGCAAGCGCCGCCTTGATCAGTCCGGCGACGCCGGCCGTCGCCTTGGTATGACCGATGAACGATTTGATCGACCCGATGGCATGGTCGTGCGGGGCAGCGTCGAATTTTCCCAACAGCCGGGTGACGGTCTCCAGCTCGGCGGTATCACCCGCCACGGTGCCGGTACCGTGGGCCTCGAAAAGTCCGACCGTGGACGGCGCGTAGCCGGCCATCTCGTAGGCGCGCGACAGCGCGCGGATCTGACCGTCCGGATGCGGCGCCGTCATCGACTTGGCGCGGCCGTCGCTCGAACCGCCGACGCCCTTGATCACCGCGTAGATGCGATCACCGTCGCGCTCGGCATCGGCGAGCCGTTTGAGCGCCACCACCGCGATCCCTTCCGAGATCACAATGCCGTCCGCGGTTGCATCGAAGGCGCGGCAGCGGCCGCGGGGCGAAAGCGCCTGGGTCTTGCTGAAGCACAGATAACCGAACGGCCCTTGCACGGTGTCGATGCCGCCGGTCACCACGACGTCGCTGCGGCCGGTTTCGAGTTCAAGGACGCCCTGATAGACCGCGGCCAGCGAGGAGGCGCAGGCCGCGTCGGTCGTGTAGTTCACGCCGCCGAAATCGAAGCGGTTGGCGCTGCGTCCGGCGGCGACATTGAGCAGAATTCCGGCAAAACTGTCCTCGGTCCATTGCGGCAGCCGCTCGGCTGCCGCCGGCGCGAGCGCGCCGAGAAAGCGCGGCATCTCCGCGCGCACGGCGTACTGCGCGCCGACATCGCCTGCGCCGCCGCTTGCGCCCAGGATCACCGAAGTGCGCTCGTGGACGTCGGTCGCATTCTCCATGCCGGCATCCGCCAGACAGCGACGCACGACGTCCAGCGTCATCAGCTGCAGCGGATCGATGGATTTGAGCGCGCGCGGCGGAATTCCGTAGCGCATCGGGTCGAACAGAAGATCGTCCAGGAAGCCGCCCCAGCGCGAGTAGATGTGGTCGGGGGAGGCGCGATCCTCGTCGAAATAGAGCCGCCAATCCCAGCGTTCGCGCGGGATTTCGACGATGCCATCGACCTTGTCGAGGACATTGTCCCACAGCTCGTCGACGCTTTCGGCCTTCGGGAAGATGCCGGCAACGCCGATGATCGCGACGTCGGCCGGGCGCGGGCCGCGGCCCCGCATTTCGACACGCGGCTCGGTGTCGGCGAGCTGAGCCGCCAGCAGCTGATGCGATCCGGCGCTGACCGAAGCATGCAGGTCGGCTACGGTCTCGACCTCGCGGCGCAAGGTCGCGACCTGGCCGATCATGTACATGCCCTGCTGCTTCTGCCGGGTGAGCGGGACATCGCGAACAGCGTTGTTCTCGCCGCCGCGCTCTTGGCCTTTGCTCGCCACGCGCAGCCGCCCGAGCGAAAGG
Organism: uncultured Alphaproteobacteria bacterium; assembly: GCA_963709825.1. Classification (GTDB taxonomy): domain Bacteria; phylum Pseudomonadota; class Alphaproteobacteria; order Rhizobiales; family Xanthobacteraceae; genus BOG-931. The sequence goes on along the minus strand of CAVPXZ010000021.1, from coordinate 119,537 downwards.
CTTTCGAGATCCTCGCGAACGGCGTCGCCGGAAAGCTTCTCGGCTTCGAGCTTGCGTCGGCGCGCCAGAAACTCCTCGGCGAACGGGGTCATCGCCGCGCGGCTGGCGTGACCGGGGCCGGTCTCCAGCGTCACGGTCTCCTCGCAGGCGATGGCCGCGTTCTGGAACTCCGGAACGATCGCATGCGAGCGGACGATTTCCTGGGTGAACAGATAGGCCGTGCCCATCAGCACACCGATCTTCATGCCGCGCTCGACGAGGGGCGCCGCCATGGTCGACACGATCGCAGCGGAGCGCGCGTCATGCACGCCGCCGGCAAACAGCACCTGAATTTCGGCGTCGCGCGCGGGATCCGGCGGCAGGCGGAGCAGCGTCGAGATCATGGTGTCCCACAGCACCAAGCTCGACAGCGGCCCGACGTGACCGCCGCATTCGCGGCCTTCGAGCACGAAACGCCTGGTGCCGCGTTCCAGGAAAAGGGTCAGGAGCCGCGGCGACGGCACATGCAGGTAGCTCGCGATCCCCGAATCTTCGAGATCCTTGGCCTGCTCGGGGCGGCCTCCGGCGATCAGCGCGAAACGCGGCGCATAGCGCAGCGCCACCTTGACCTGATCGGCAATGAGTTCCGCCGGCGCAAAACCCAGTAGCCCCACGCCCCAAGGCTTGCCGGCGAGCCGTTCTGCGGTTTCGCGCAGAAGTTTGTCGACCGCCTCCGGCTGCATCAGCGCCAGCGCCAGTAGTGGCAAAGCGCCGGCATCGGCAACGTCCTGAGCGAATGCCGCAACGTCGGTCACCCGCGTCATCGGCCCCTGCACGATCGGAAATTTGGTCCCGTGGTTTGCGGCGACGCCATGCCCGGCGCCGAGCGGGTCGAGCGCAACTGCAGCGGATAACCGCCGTTCGCTTTCCGCCAGCAAACCCTGGGCTAAACGCCCAAAGGTCGAGAAGCGATCGGCAAATGGCTTGGCGAAGGCTGCCGCCTGGCCCAGCGGCAAAATCTGACGGCTCGGGTCGTTCCAGCCGAGAGCGCCCACCAGAAGCTCGGTCCCGTCATCGGCGGACGCTGCCGAAATTTTCTGGCGCAATTGACGCAAGTGCTGGAAGCCGGGCTTGTCGAACACGCGCCACTGTTTGTCGCCGACCGAGAAAAGGCCGGTCTCAAGGCCGGTGAAATCGCGCAATGGCGCCTGCAAAGCTGCGGTAACCGGCGATTCCTTCAGCAGCAGCAACTGATCGTCGAGCACCACACCCGCAGCACCCACCGCGCGAACCGCAGCCGCGCCGTGCAGGCCGATGCCGCCGCGCACAAATACCGGTGCGGACTGCCGCGCGAGAGCCTTCTGCAGGAGAATGAACGAAGTTTCTTCGCCGACGAGCCCGCCGGCTTCATGGCCCTTTACTAGAAGCGCTTGGTGACCCGCCAGTGCGGCTAGTCTGTCGTCCCAATCGGTTACCTCGACGATGACGCGCAGACCTAAACCCAGCATTCGCTGCAACAGCTGCGGTTGGTCGAGTACGATCGGGGCGTCGACCACAAGCCAGCACAGCCCTGCCGGGACATAGCTTTCGAGACTCGTCAAAATCTCGCCGTCAATTGCCGCGAGCTTGAGGCCGAACGGCGCGCGCGTTCGACCGCGCAGCGTGTCTAAAACCGCGTAAGGCAACGCGCCGATCTCGGCGTTGACGATGCCGAGGCAGCCGCAACGATCGGCCGCTAGCACGAGCCTCGCGTCCGCAATTCCCGCTGGTGTCAGCGCAACGATCTGGAACGGCCGCTGGTCCATGCCCCACTCTTTTCATTCGTCAGGACGCGGAAGCGCCGCGATGCGATCGCGGCGCCAATATATGAATGACTTAGGCGGCGATGACCACCGTCGTTCCGCTCATCATCCTCGCCCGTTATCGATCAGCCGACCCTTACGCGGCGGCTTTGCTTCACGAGGGCCGAATTCCTTCGAGGAACGGCACCGCAAACGCGGCCTCGTGCATCACCGGCCCGTGGCCGAAATAGCCGCCTTCGCCAAACGCCTCGCCGTGATCCGCCATGATCATGAAGTACGTATCCGGCGGGGCTTTCTCGAGCAGGCGAGCGAACACCTGATCGACATATTCCACGCAGCGGATTTGCTGCTCGTGCAGAAATTCCAGCTTGTCGGAATCGAAGAAGTTGGCGCTGCCATTGTGACCGTTGGCGTGGCCGTTGCCATTGCTGGGAGCGACGCGCCCGCCGGAGTCCTCGCCGGCTGCCAACGCCTTCGCGGCGCCATGCACGCCGGAAATGTGCGGCAGGTCGGAGCCCTTCAGCATGTACGGGTAGTGCGTCTCGCCGAGGTTGAGGAAAAAGAAGGTCGGCCGATCGGGCGTGAACTCGATCTCGTCCACCATTCCGCTAAAGTCATTGTGGTTCGGCATCAGCTTGTAGTCGTCGAAGAACTTGCTGATCAGGGTGAAGCCGTTGAGCACCGGCATCGACACCCGGCCGACACAGCGATAGCCGTTGTCCTTGAGCAGCTTGGGCAGCGACAGTTGCGGGATAAAGCTCTGGAAACCGAGGTCAGGAATATCGAGCCGGGCCATCCACGCGGTGAAGTCTTGCTTGTAGACTTCCGAGGCATAGACGCCCTGCGGCGACTGATGCGGCACCAAACCCATCAGGTACGAGTAGTGCGAGGGTGCCGTCCACGACGCGTAGGACCAGCGTTGTTCCGGAGCGCCGAACCGGTCGAAGTGCGGCTTCTTGGCCCGCAGGAAGCTGTCGTACCGACAGCTGTCAAGCACCATGAAAACGAGATTTCTTGCCATGACACGCTCTTATTGTTCGCGGCTGCGTTGATTGGCACATTGCCTTCTCACGCGGGCCTTGCAGCTTCTCATTCACCTTGGACGCCTGCGCACATCGTCGGACCAAGGTTGGGGGTCAAACACGCGCTTCAGTTGACACTAAAACCCTCTACGAGAGCTGAAATCGGAGCAAAAACGTCAAGTTCCGTCACCGACAGTAAATGACGCCCCAATTTCGGCCCGACAAATCGGCGACCGACGCCATCCTCGGCTTGTGTCGCCACACTGCCATCGCAGATCGTTCTCGGTCACTTTGGCCCGCCTTCCATCAGCGATCTCGCACTAGCGAGATAGACACTTCGGGTGCTGGCACAAGTGCCGCTTACTCCTGCAATCGTTCGTTGATACCGACTTTTTCGGCCGATGAATGTGATTGCAGTCACGTTTTGCGGCTTTATCAGCATACCGTTGATATTGCATGATAAATCATCATTCATCGAATCGCGGCTAGGACCGCCATGGAGGCCGGCCGAGGAAGAATTCATGCAAGATCGTTGCCATCGGTCAATTCTGCCACACGATCCCTAACATTTTTTTGCACCGCATCATTTCATTTTGAACGAACACCGCAGCTTAAAGAGCCCGCGGCCGATCGTCTCGGCATCGCCTCAGCGGCGAATGAAAATCAGAATTCGCTATGCGTCCCCGGCATCGGCTTGCGTGCGACTTGACAGCTCGCCTGGGCTTCGTCGTCCACTGACGACGGCCGCTTCGCCGATCCTTTGGATGTTGTATGAAGATCATATGTTCCGATCAAGTGCGACATCGGATCGGATGCAATTTATTTGAACCTTTGCGGGCCCGCCGGCCAAAAACAGACCCTCCCAGGCCCGCCGATCAGGCAGAATCCTTCGGACGGCAGGCAGCCTGTTGCGCATGTCCAGCGTCCGGGGCAGACCCGAAATCGGTCTTAGAAGTAGAATTGGGATTCTCCGGGGCGCGGAGGTTGCAGAGAGCGCTTGGAATACCGAGCTTTCTCCCTGCGCGCCCCGAGAGCGGACGCCACCTCAGGCGTGCGGCAAAGGGGTCTGGCGCGTTGTCGCCTGCGAGTGTATTGCTTCGCCAGCCGGCGGCGTGATCGCCGCGGCTTTTGAACTAGATGGTCACTCCCGGCCGTTTCCGGCGATGAATTCCCCCCGGTCGTCCGCCGATGGATGTCACCAAAAGGCACAAGGATGTTGTCATGAACGCGAGCGGTGTTGTTGTCATGAGCAAGAGGTCCATTTTCATGGCGGCGTTCGCCGGCTTTGTGGTGTTTGCTCTTCCGGCGCACGCCGATACGACCATCAAGAGCGATGACGCCTCAGTGGAACTTACGGTGCCAAACGGGTGGCGCCAGACCAAGACGGCGGCACCGGCGATCCAGATTCAGGCCACAAATGGGCGCGCGATCGTTCTCGTCAGGGTCGCGCAAAGGGAAGATTACAAGGATTTGAAGTCATTCGCTCAAATCGGTTCGGCGAGGTTTATGAAGAATCTCACCGACGCTGAACCGAAGACCGAGGACGTTCAGATCAATGGCAAACCGGGAATCCGGATTTCGGCGGAGGGCACGCAAAGCAACGGCTTGCGCCGGGGTTATGTTCTCACCTTCGTCGATACCGACGGCGTGTTCATCGAGGTCGTTGGAATTGCCAACGCCTCAGCGTTCAAGAACGAGCAACAGACGATGGCGGATATGGCCGGCCGCGTAAAGATTTTGGCGGCAGCTGGAAGCCCCGGCGGCCGCGCAAGCTCCGCCTCCGCGCGCCAGCACCACGCCGGCCGCGCCACCGGCCGGTCAACCCCCTGCGGGGCGGCAACCGCGCTAACGTCGATGCAGCCGCCCGTCGCACAGCTTGTTGGCGGCTGGGTGGCGCATCGGGCGGCTCAGGGCAAGCCCAGGAGCGTGCATACGGCCGCGCAGCGGCTTTTTAAACCGCTGCTCCTGGACAGCTGCGGCCAAACTGTTCGTACTGGACCGAACAGGCCGATGCGGTATGAGCTGAGCGTGCCAATGCTGGTTTTGATGGCGTCAGCGGGTCGCCAACGACCTGCCGTCCGCTGATGCGCCAGCGGGGTGCGGCGAGCATTGGCGCCCGCTGCAATCGAGTGTGAGGCAATGCGGAAAAGAACGATGCTCATCGGCCTCGCCGCTCTGCTCGTCCGCGGCGGGGAGATGCGGCGTTACCGCCTGATGGATCGAACGCGCCACTCAGAATGAACGTCTCTGCACCATTTATTTACCGGCCGATCGCCACGACATTGTTGGTGGTCGCCATTGTTCTTCTGGGAACGCTGGGCTACCGATTTCTCTCGGTTGCCGCGCTGCCGACGGTCGAATTCCCCACCATTCAGGTCGTCACCAACTGGCCCGGCGCCGCGCCGGACATCGTGCAATCGGCGATCTCCGCTCCGCTCGAGGCTGGTTTCGGCCGTATTCCCGGCTTGGCCTTAATGACGTCAACGAGCTCGTACGGCAGGAGCCAGATCACGCTGCAATTCAAACTGACACGGCCAATCGCGGCAGCCTCACAGGACGTGCAAGCCGCGATCGACGCGGCTGCGGGCTGGCTTCCGATGAACCAGCTGCCGTTCCCCCCCGTGTATCATCAAGTCAACCCCGCCGACATGCCGGTCTTGGTTATCGCGCTCACGTCCGATTCCATGCCGATGTACGCCATTACCGAGTTTGCGGCGACGGTGCTCATTCCCAAACTGTCACAAGTGGAAGGAGTCGGCGAAGTTTCGGTGCAAGGCGACCAGGCACGGGCGGTACGTCTGCAGGTTAACCCGAGGCAGCTCGCCAACCTCGGACTGTCCCTCGAGGATGTTCGCAAGGCCATCACCTCAACCACGGTTGCCATGCCCAAAGGCCAGGTCGAGGGGCCGCGGAATACATTTCAGGTCGGCGCCAACGACCAGCTGTTCGACGCCGCCGCCTATCGCGGCGCGATCATCGCCTATCGCTATGGGGCTCCGGTCCTGTTCAAGGACGTCGGAGAGACCGTCGACGGGCTCGAGAACGATCAGGTCGCGGCTTGGTACAACGGCAAGCCGGCGCTCATCCTAAACGTGAAGCGCCAGCCCGGGTCCAACATCATTGGCGTCGTAGATTCGCGTCAAAGCGCTGCTGCCCCGAGCTGGAGAAATTCGCGCCCCGGGCACTCGGTTTTGATATTGCGGCGGATCGCACCACCACCATCCGCGCCGCGGTCGCCGACGTTCAGGCGACGCTGGCCGTCACCGTTGGGTTGGTGATCTTGGTGATATTCCTGTTCCTGCGAAAATTCTGGGCCACGGTCATTCCGAGCGTGACCCTGCCCGTGACGTTGATCGCGACGTTCGGCGTCATGGCGATCGTCGGCTTTTCGCTCGACAACCTTTCGCTTATGGCGTTGAGCATCGCGTCAGGGTTCGTCGTCGACGATGCAATCGTCATGATCGAGAATATCGTGCGCTACATCGAAGCCGGCGATAACCCGCTTGACGCGGCGCTGAAAGGATCGCGTCAGATCGGCTTCACGATCGTTTCGCTGACCGTCTCGTTGATAGCCGTATTCATTCCGCTGCTGCTGATGGGGGACTTGTCGGCCGGCTATTTCGCGAATTTGCAATCACGCTGTCGGTCGCGGTGATCATTTCCGGCATACTGTCGCTGATCCTGACGCCGATGATGTGCGCGACGTTGTTGAAGCCGGAGACGCCCGGCGAGCAGGGACGGCTTTTCCAAATGAGCGAGCGGGCTTTCGACGCCATGCGCACGCTCTATGAGTGGGGACTACGCTGGTCGCTCCGCCATCAAGTCATTACCCTGATCTTTACGGTGCTGACATTCTTCGCGAGCATCTGGCTTTATATTGCCATTCCCAAAGGCTTCGTGCCGATCCAGGATACCGGCCTCATTGCCGCAACGACCGACGGCGCGCCGGATGTTTCCTTCGAGAACATGTCGATTCTCCAGCAAAGAATCGCCGACATCGTCGCCAAGGATCCCGACGTAGCTTCTGTAACCAGCTTCGTCGGGATCGGCGACGAAAATTCCACCATCAATAGCGGTCGGCTCTACATCGATATCGGAACACCCGACCGCAGGCAGGCTTCGGCGGCGCAGATCATGAGACGGCTTAACGCCGCCGTCGCCCACGTTCACGATATATCGATGCATCTGCAACTCGTGCAGGACATCCAGATTGATACCCGCCTGACGCGGACGCAATACCAATATGTCTTGCAGAGCCTCGACCAGGAAGAGCTGCAGCACTGGTCCGACCGGTTGCTCCAGGCCCTGCAGAAGCAGCCCCAATTGGCCGATGTCACGACCGATCAGCACAATCTCGGTCAGCAGATGATGATCAAGGTCGATCGCGAGGCCGCGGCACGCTTAGGACTCAACATCTCCGCGGTCGACGCCGACCTGTACGACGCTTTCGGCCAGCGCCAAATCAGCACGATCTATTCCCAGACGTACCAATACAAGGTCATTCTTGAAGTGATTCCGGAATATCGCAGCACCGCCGAGGCGCTCGATAGCCTCTATCTCACCAAAGCTGATGCGTTGCTGCCAAATGCCCAGCAGTCCTCGAGCGGGGTCAGCGGCGATTTCAGCAATCCGGCCCAGCAAGTTCCGCTCCGCGCGTTTGCGCAATTGGAAAAGCGCGTTGGGCCACTCGCCATCATGCACCAGGATCAGTTTCCGGCGGTGGCGCTCTCGTTCAATCTGCCGGCTGGAGTTTCTCTCGGACAGGCAGTGCAAGCGCTCAATCGAACACAAGCCGAGATCGGCCTGCCCAGCACCATTGAGACGAGGTTGGTCGGCAGCGCGGCGGAATTCGCGTCGTCCCTCAAGAGCGAACCCATCCTCATCGCCGCGGCGATCGTCGCAGTCTACATCGTGCTTGGAGTCCTCTACGAAAGCTACATCCATCCCATTACGATCCTCTCGACGCTGCCTTCGGCCGGCATCGGCGCGCTGCTGGCGCTGAGGTTGTTCGGCCTGCAACTCGACCTGGTGTCGCTTATTGGCATTATCCTGCTGATCGGCATCGTGAAGAAGAACGGGATCATGATGGTCGATTTCGCGCTCGCCGCGGAACGCCTCGAAGGACTGACGCCGGAACGATCGATCTATCAGGCTTGCATGCTGCGCTTCCGGCCGATCATGATGACGACGATGGCCGCGCTTTTAGGTGCGCTGCCGCTGGCGATCGGGATGGGTACGGGCTCCGAACTGCGGCGTCCGCTCGGCATCGCGGTTCTTGGCGGCCTGTTGGTGTCGCAGTTTCTGACGCTCTATGCCACGCCGGTCGTTTATCTTGCCTTCGCACGACTGGAGCAGCGCCTTCGCCGTACGCCGGGTCCGGAGGCCGCTTCGCCGTCTGCCGGAGCCGGGCGGATGCCGCCGGCGTCCGGCGGGGTCGTGGGAACCTAAGGACACCGATGAATATCTCGGAGCCCTTCGTCCGCAGACCCGTTGCCACAGTGCTGCTGACTGTCGCCATCGGGCTCTTGGGAATCGTCGCCTACCGGCTGCTGCCGATCGCGTCGTTACCGTTGCTGGAGCGGCCCACCATCACCGTCCAGGCGGGTCTTCCCGGGGGAAGCCCCGATACGATCGCGCCTGCGTTGACCTCGCCGTTGGAGCGGCAACTCGGGCTCATTTCCGGCGTGACGGAAATGTCATCGGCCAGCATCTCAAATTCATCCCGCATCATTCTGGAATTCGGGTTGAACAAGGACATTGATGCAGCCGCGGGAGATGTCCAGGCCGCCATCAATGCCGCCGGTCCCATGCTGCCTGCAACGCTGCCCCAGGCCCCGATCTTCTTCAAGGCAAACCCTAGTGGATTTCCAATTACCGCGGTGGCCTTGACATCGGATGCTTACGACATCCCGTCGCTTTACGAGTACGCCGATACTGTCGTCGCTCAGAAATTATCGCAGATCGACGGCGTCGCCCGCGTCTTCATCAGCGGCGCGGGACATCCTGCCGTGCGGATCCAGGTCAACCCGCGAGCTGTCGCCGACATGAATTTGTCGCTGGAAACGGTGCGCGAGTTCCTGATGAACACGACTGCTGACCTGCCGAAAGGTTCGCTCACAGACGGTTTTCATTCCCTCCCCATCATTGCGAACGACCAGCTTTACAAGGCTGACGATTTCAAAGACGTGGTCCTGGAACGCGCCGGCTTCGCGCCGATAAAGTTGCGGGACATTGCCACCATTTCCGATACGACGGCGAACGAAAACCGTGCCGGTTGGTTCGACGGCAAGCCCGCAATCGTACTTTACGTGCTCAAAAAACCTGATGCCAACGTCGTCGAGACCGTGGATCAAATCCTCAAGACGATCCCGCAAATCAAACAATGGATACCGGCCGCGGTCAACATCCACATCATTTACGACCGCACGCTGCTGATTCGGGCTGCGATTTCGGATGTTCAGTTAACGATCGCGATCGCCATCATTCTCGTCGTGATGGTGCTTGCGCTGTTCCTGCGCCGGTTTTGGACCACGTTCATCCCAAGCATAACCATCCCGGTGGCGATCGCTGCGACATTGGTGGCAATGTATTTTCTCGGTTTCAGCCTTGACAATATTTCGTTGATGGCACTGACGATCGCGGTTGGGTTTGTGATCGACGATGCAGTGATCATCATCGAGAACATTACGCGGCTCATGCAGGCTGGCGAAACTCCGATCGACGCCGCCTTGCATGGAACGCGACAGATGGGATTCACGGTGATCTCGATCACCGTCGCCCTGATTGCTGCACTGATACCGATACTGTTCATGCCCGACATCGTCGGCCGGCTATTCAGGGAATTCGGGCTGACATTGGTCGCCGCGATTGTGGCCTCGGCCTTGGTCTCGCTGACGCTGACGCCGATGCTGTGCAGCCGGTTGCTTTCGGTCGACAGCGCTCGGTCGGCCGGTCCTTTCGGACGGGCGTCCGAAAGGATCATCGCGCGAGGCACCGCGTTGTACGCGAGGAGCCTCAACTGGACGCTGCGCCGCCATTGGTTGACTTTAGCATTTGCCGCCGTTCTCGCCGTGGCAACAGTCGGCCTTTACCTGAAAATACCGAAAGGATTTCTGCCGACCCAAGATACCGGGATCTTGCGGGTGTTGACCATTGCACTGCCGAACATTTCGTTCGAGGCGATGTCGGAGCTGCAGCGCAAAACCGCGGACGTCATCCGATCAGACCCGGCGGTAGCGCACGTCGCATCCTATATCGGCGATTACGTGATCAGCATTGGAGCGATGCTGGTAAACCTAAAGCCGTTGGACGAGCGGAAAGAACCCATCGATCGTTTCATGGCGCGAATTCGCAAGAAATTGGAACCAATCAAGGGAATGAAAGCGCTTCTTACTCCGGTACAGGACGTCACTGTCGGCACCGCCGGCGGTGGCAGTCGTTACCAGTATGTCCTGAGTTCATTGAACGAGGACGAGCTGGTACGGTGGGCGCGGACCATGCTCACAAGGATCAAGGCGCTGCCGCAGACTACTGACGTGGTATGGAACTACGATACGTTCGGGCTTGAGACGACCATCGACATCAACCGCGCGCGCGCCGCAGACGCCGGCCAAACGGTCGCCGGCATCGACAATATGCTTTATGACTGGTTTGGCCAGCGTCCGTCCTCGTGGATTCGTCTGCCGAGCTATTATTCGCATGTCGTTCTGGAAGTGCAGCCGCAATTCAGAGACGATCCCAAGGCGCTGTCAGATTTCTTCTTGCAACAAGGCGTGCCGCTGCAGGTCATGAGTGAGGTTAAGCGCCGGCATTCGCCGATGTGGTTTCGTCACTTCAACCAACTTCCGGCGATCACGATTTCATTCAATACGCCGCTTGGGGTTTCAATTGGGCAAGCCGAAACAGCTATCCGCGCCGTCGAAGCGCAGGCCGGTCTGCCTTCTGATGTAAAGGCCGAGTTCAGCGGCACGGCGCGCGTGGCCGAGCAGAACACCCAATCGCAGCCGTTGCTGTTTCTCGCCGCGGTGGTGGCGGTCTACATTATTCTCGGGATGCTGTATGAGAGCTACGCGCATCCGTTGACGATACTGTCGACGCTGCCTTCGGCGGCATTCGGCGCTCTGCTTGCGCTGTTCGTGACGCACACGCAATTCACGCTCATCACCGCGATTGGCTGCATTCTCGTGGTCGGCATTGTGATGAAGAATGCCATCATGATGGTCGACTTCGCGCTTGATGCTGAACGGCGGTTGGGACTATCGGCGGACCAGGCTATCCGCCAGGCCGCGGTGCTGCGCCTGCGTCCAATTGTCATGACCACCATGGCCGCGCTGCTTGGTGCATTGCCGCTGGCGCTCGGCACCGGTCCCGGCCATGAATTGCGCCAGCCACTCGGAATTGCCGTCGTCGGGGGATTATTCCTCTCGCAATTCGTCACGCTCTACACCACGCCGGCAGTATATCTCGCCATTGACATGCTGCGGCGAAGCCGATTTGCGGCGCTGTCGCCCCGATTAGTCGGGGGATGACGGCCCAGCAGGCACGACGTCCGGGGTTGTCGCATTGGCGTCGTCATCAGCGTCCGGCCCGTCCAGCGGGTTGGCCTCCGGCGTATTGCGGCGCACGTCCCCTGTAAGGCGTATCGATTTCGTCAGCGCGTAGCCATCGTAGCCATTCCAAGACACGCGACACCAGCCGTCGCCACAATCGCCAACCTTGATGGCGCCGCCCTTCGGGATCACCGCTTGGACTTTGCTCTCGATCGCGGGCGCCTGTTGCAGCTTGGTTTGCACGATGACGATTCCTGGATCGGAACAACCGGTGACGAGACACGCCGCCAGCAGCACAAGGGCGGTTCGGCCGCGTCGGAGTGCGACAGCAGCACTCAATCCAGCGCTGTTTGTTCGCCATGTCGGCATACGATTTGACGGCCGCTAGCGCATGATCCGGCAAAGCGGAATTTGGTTTTCCGAAGCGATCATGCGGCATCAAAATGTCAGTGCGTCAATCGGTTCATTCCGAAACGATTGCAATTCAAGACCAGTAATCCCCTGGCCGCCGCGCCCGCGCTCATGCAGCCGGAATGCTCTTGCGGCCGGATTAGCGCAGCCCCGGCTTTGGCGCACCGAACCGCCATGCACCGCCGCACCTTGTCGACGACACGTAGTGCAGGCCGCGCTGCGGTTGCCGCGCCTGGCCTATAAGTGTGACACCCTATTCATTGGGCGGCGCGCCTGCCGCTGGCGGGCCCGTTCTGGTCGAAGGTGTGGCGGCAGGCGGAGGCATTTCTGGCGGGCCCGGCGGTGGCGGCGGCGGGTTGTAGCCCGGAACGTTCCTTTGAGCGCCCCGCTCCGCGCGCATTTCCTGGAGAAACACCTTGCAGGTCGGTGATAGTTCCATGCGGTGTGAGGCTAGGCATTTGACGATACCCTGGTTTTCCCTGGGCACGCCGGCGCAAAACAGCTTCGCATCCGGACCGCACGAGGCTTGGAAGGCAGATCGATTGCTCGCTGGCGGAGGAGCCATGCCAGGCGGAGGCGGAGCCATGCCGGGAGGCGGACCCATTCCGGGTGGCGGACCCATGCCGGGCGGTGGCATGGCGGCCATTCCGCCCCCGCCTCGTAGCCCGGCGAGTTCGGCCCTGCATGGGGGAGACAACGCGCCGCGGTGCGCCATGAGACATTCAACAATGCGGCCGCCGCCGCGCGGTACACCGTAACAGAGTCGCTGAACGTCCATACCGCAGGCGGCGCGGATGCCGCCCGCACCGCCGCCGCCCCGAGGTTGCCCCGGCTGCATTGGCGGTTGCTGCATGGGAGGAGGCGGCTGCTCCCCTGGCATTGCCATGGGAGGCGGAGGCCCATTATCGGTTTGCGCAAACGCCGCAGGTACGGTCGAAAGCAATGCTATGAAGGTCCAACGAGCGATACGGTGTGCCATCTCGGCATACTCCCTGCGCCCCCAATGAGTTGGGCTTGCTTGCATCCAATAACTGGCATTGTCAAAGTTAATTTTTTCGTTTTCGCCATACCGGCGACACGAGAATCGCAAGAAGAAACCTGCAAAGAAGAAGACACGGGATAAGCCGAATTCGTGGCCGGTCGCGCCGGCGAGGTGCTCGCGGCACCATAATGGGCGCTGTCTACGATCCGGAGGCCGGCACGCTCGCCGGCCAAATGGCGCGACGCGGCACCGACGCCGCGCGTCGTTTGGACACCTTGCCGTGCTATTTGATGTTTCGTCAGTTTGATAAAGCTTGTCTGTTCAGAGGACCGGCGGAGCCAGGGCGATACCGTGCAGGAAAATTCACTGCCCGACGCAGAACCGAGTGCGCAGTCGCCGCCGCGCAGCAACGGGCTTGGGCTCACGATCATTTTTGCCTTGGTCGCCGTTATCGCCATCGGGGCGACGGTTTATTTCTGGCGCGGGCAGCAAACGGCATTGCTCCAGCTGGCTTCGGCGCGGGCGCGAGCCGCCCACGTCGAGCAGAACCTCAAGGCCGGCAACGCCGCGATCGACGCGATCGTTTCCAACCTCGCCGACAGTCTGGCTAAACCCGGAGGAACCCAGGCGGATGATATGACGGCCATTCTCGGTCACGTCGAAAGCGTCATCGACACGCTGGCGACCAAGACGGAGACCGACCCGGATGCGCGGCGCAGGTGGGCTGCGATGTACGTCCAGTTGTCGGCAACCTATATCGCTCTTGGCCAGACCAAGCTTGCCGTCATCTGCGCCCGCAAAGGAACGGATGTTTTCCGCGCGCTTGCTGCCGCCGAACCGAACAACCAAGATACGCAAAGCGACGTCGGATTGAGCCTGGAAAAGCTCGCCGAGGCGTTACGCGCCAGCGGCGACATGAGCGGCGCCCTCGCGGCCGATAGGGAGAGCTTGGATATTGCGCGGACCGTGGCGGCCAAGGACCCCGGAAACAAGCAATTTCGGACCGACGTCGTGCTCGCTTTGTGGCGGCTCGCTTCGGCAGGCGATGATCCTCGCGCGCGCCTCACCGAGGCGCTCAGGCTCCTGAACAACCTGAAGCTCGCGGCTATGCTGACGCCCGCCCAGGAAGAGTGGATCGACACGATCGCGGGCGAGCTTTCGAAATTATGATAACCGCGGGGCGTTGCCAGTGCGGGCCGACGCAAACTGCCAGTGGCGCGAAACGCTCATTCCGCGGCGGATGCTCTCGATCCGACATCAGTCGTCTGCTGAGTAATGTCGACGCGACTTCCAATCTGCAGTCGCGGGTAACCGTCGAGAACCACGTTGTCACCGGCCTGCAGATTTCCTTCGACCAGAGACGTACCGCCGAGCGATTGCTTCACTCGGACTGGTCGCACGTCGGCAGTGTTGTCAGGCTTAATCAGCCATACGAAATCGCCCTTCGGGCCGCGGTGGACGGCCGCGGTCGGGACCGTCAGCCCATCGGGCCGCTTGTCAACCTGGATTTTGCAATCAACGAAGTCGCCCGGCCAGAGCTTGTATTGGTCGTTGTTGAAACTGGCCTTGAGCTTGATCGTCCCAGTAGTCTGATCGACCGTATTGTTGACCGTGTGAACCTTGCCGCGATCGAGGGGAGTAATCCCATTCTCCGCATAGGCGGTGACCGGCAGATCGGCGATACCCAGAGAAACATCATTACGCGCCAGCTCCTTCGCCGGCACCGTGATAATGACCGAAATCGGCTGCAGCTGGATGACCGTGACGATGGTCGTATTGTCCTGCGCTCGGATGAGATTGCCGGGGTCGACCGCGCGAATGCCAATACGGCCATTAATCGGCGACCGGATGTTCGTATAATCGACCTCCGCTTGCCAGTATTTCATCTCCGAGTCGTATTGAGCGATGTCCGCCGTATATTGACCCACCAGCATCCGTTCCTGGTCGGTAATTTTTTGCGTGGAAAACTCGTGCTTGAGGAGTTCCTCATCGCGCCACAGATTGGCCTTCGCATTCTCCAATTGAACGGTCGCCCGCTGCTTCTGCGCTGTCGCTTGTTCCAGCTTGGCCTGGTAGGTCTGCGGATCTATCAGGACGATGGTATCGCCTTCCTTGACGTCCTGTCCTTCTTCGAACGGCATCTTCAAAATCACACCGTCGACCTGGGCTTTGATATTGACGGTATAATAACCCTGCACGGTGCCGAGCCCGGAGAGGAAAATCGGAACTTCGCCCTTGCGCACCGGCGTTACGACGACGCGGACGGGACTGGAGGTCGCCGGTTTGTCGTCTCCGGAAGCGACGCCGGGCACGGTATCTGCTTGGGCCGGAATTTTCGCCATGTCGGGGGCGGGCGATTTCGTCGTGCCTGTGACGGGCCCACGGTCACTGGTCGCCGCATGGCCAAGCTCGACCCATTGTGCCAGCAGGCCCGTATTGGCGACATAAATCGCCCCGCCGCCGAGCAACAATGCGACGATCACGAGAACGATTTTGACGCGCATAGAGGCTTACCCGGTTCAGTGGAACGGCGGCTTTGTAAAACGCCCGGCGCCACAATGGCTTATGCTACTGAAAGAAATATTATATGGCAGAAGCGAGGCGATGTACACAATTGCCCGCGAGCGTCCTGTGAGCCAATTGCGCCCAGCGGTTGGCACCCATCGCTAAGATGGCCTTCGGATCGAGGCATCAGTTTTTCGTCTACGGAGCCGACCGCGCCGGATTTAGCGGGCGACACTCTCGCCCCGCAAGAGCCGCTGCGCGTCGCGGCAGAACATCTCCACACGACATCTTCGGACCCAACCTATCAACAGCCTGTGGCCGGCAAATTGCACGTCTCAAGCGCGCCCTTGCACTCGCACCACCTTGCAAATCTCGAGATGCTGGCGTTCGAACGGGTATTCGCCGGGACTTGATCGAGGCAACTCCAGTTCTGGCATTTGCCGTTGTCGTCCCAGCGAACGGATATCGTATACGGGCAGTGATTGAGCCAATAGGCGACGTCGCCGGCGGAATATACGCTCAAGCATTTCCCCCCGGGCTGCAACGGAGCGATTGCCCGAAAGGGGATATTGTCGTCGGCGTGGCATGGCATCGCCACCAAGCAAGCCGCAAATGCAAATAGAAGTATCTTTGTCATGAACCCTGATCCCACAGCAACAATCCCTGTCTGCGGGTGTTCGCTTTGTCCAAGAATGATGGTGGAGCCAGGGGGAGTCGAACCCCCGACCTCTTGAATGCCATTCAAGCGCTCTCCCAACTGAGCTATGGCCCCTCCAGGGATCAGTATATTTGAAGATCAGAGATTCAGTAGTCGGAAACCAGACGCCAAGCGCAAGCGCAAAACCGACGCTCGATCAGGCGAGCGGATCCGATCGCTTCTGACTTCCGACCACCGATACTGATCAGCCCTCCTCCTCGTTTTCGATGTCACCGCCAATAATGTCGGTCACATCGGCGTCTTCTTCTTCCTGCTCCTCGATGAAGGCGGCATCGTCGAGGCTTTCATCCATCTCGACCTCCTCTTCGATGTCCGGCTCCGTGGTCTCTACGGGCGTCTTCGTTCCCTGCGCCTCGGCATCGGCCTCTTCCAGCGAGACAAATTCGGCCTCTTGCGGTTCGGGCGCGGCGACTTCCTCAGGTGCAACAGACGCGCGCGGCGCCGGCGCCGCCGGCTGCTCAGGCCGAGCGCGCGTCGTCGGCGTCTCTACCGGCACCACTTTGCCCGTATACGGCGAAATAACGGGGTCCTTGTTGAGATCGTAGAACTTGCGTCCGGTTTCGGGGCAGACGCGCTTGGTGCCAAGTTCCGGTTTTGCCACGGGGGAAAATCCTTCAATTTGGGAGCTTCACTTGGCTAGTCATGATCGACCTGTCAATAGCGCACCGCCGTCGTTCTATCCGCTCCCAACCCTTACGGCAGCGGGAGAGGTGGCAACCGGGACGCGGCGTGGCAGCTCGTGATAGAGGGAGACCGAGTCAGCCTGGGAATTACAGGGATACTCAACCCTATAGACTGATGCAGCTTTTTGGATTTGAAGCTCCTCGGCTTTCGTGCCGGTGGATCGCAGGAACTCCAAATCCATCGCACTAACCGGACGCCTTCCCTATGCAAGCCGAAGCCGCTCCACTCACCGCTCACGGTCATGGCCCGCTGAGAGGCCGTGCGCGCGTGCCGGGCGATAAATCGATTTCGCACCGGGCGCTCATTCTCGGTGCACTCGCGGTCGGCGAGACCCGGATCAGCGGCTTGCTCGAAGGGGAGGACGTGCTCAATACCGCGAAAGCGGTGCGAGCCCTTGGCGCCGCGGTCGACCGCGGGGGTATCGGGGAGTGGCGTGTCCACGGCGTCGGCGTCGGCGGCTTCGCCAAGCCCGAAGCCGCCCTCGATTTCGGCAATTCAGGAACCGGGTGCCGGCTCATGCTCGGAGCCGTCGCCGGCTGCCCGATTACGGCGATGTTCGACGGCGACGCCTCGCTGCGTCGGCGGCCGATGCGGCGGGTGCTCGAGCCGCTGGAACGGATTGGCGCGCGTACGCTGGTCGTTACGGACGGCCGCTTGCCGCTGCTGCTCGCTGGGGCTCGTGAGCCCATTCCGATCGTGTTCGAGCCGTCGGTTCCGTCGGCGCAGCTGAAGTCGGCCGTACTCCTCGCCGGGCTTTCGGCGCCGGGCGAGACTGTGGTGATCGAAGCGGAGGCGACGCGCGATCACACCGAGAAGATGCTTATGCATTTCGGCGCCCAGATTCGCGTCGAAGAGGTACGTGTCGAACGGCACGGGAGCCTCGGCCGCCGCATTGCGCTCACCGGCCAGCCGGAACTGACACCGCGACCAATCATAGTTCCGGCCGATCCGTCCTCGGCGGCTTTTCCGCTGGTCGCCGCGGTCATCGTGCCTGGCTCGGATGTGATCCTGGAAGGCGTGATGATGAACCCGCTGCGCACTGGGCTTCTCACCACGCTCGGCGAGATGGGTGCTGCGATCGAGCGGCTCGAAATGCGCAACGAAGGCGGCGAGGACGTCGCCGATTTGCGTCTGCGCGCCAGTCCGCTACGCGGCGTCGATGTTCCCGCTTCCCGCGCGCCGGCCATGATCGACGAATATCCAATCCTCGCGGTCGCGGCGGCCTTCGCCGAGGGGACGACGGTCATGCGCGGCCTCAAAGAATTGCGCGTGAAGGAATCCGATCGTCTCGCCGGCACAGCCGCGCTGTTGCGCGCCAACGGCGTTGCAGTCGAAATCGAAGGCGACAACCTTATCGTGGAGGGTCGCGGCCGAGCGGCCGGCGGCGGGCTGGTTGCTACCCACATGGATCACCGCATCGCCATGGCGGCGCTAGTGATGGGACTTGCGAGCGAGCGGCCGGTGCAGATCGACGATACGAGCTTCATCGCCACGAGCTTCCCGGACTTTGTGCCGATGATGCGGAGGCTCGGCGCGGACTTCGGGTAGACGCCGGTCGCCGGTTGTTGCCGCGCTACCGATGCGCCTGCGTCGTTTATGCGCGGCCGAGTACCAGCACGGCGTTCAATCCGCCGAAGGCAAACGAGCTCGACATAGCGTTCTGGATCGGCGAGTTGCGGGCGGTATTGGGCACATAATCGAGGTCGCAGTCCGGATCGACTTCTTCGAAATTGGCGGTCGGCGGGATCGTCTGGTGGTGAAGCGCGAGCGCCGTTGCCGCAAGCTCCAGCGCCCCCGCGGCGCCCAGGCTATGGCCGAGCACCCCCTTGCTGGATGAAACCGCCAAATGCGCGGCGCTGTCGCCGAACGCCCTGTGTAGCGCCGCCGTTTCCCCCCTGTCGTTGAGCGCGGTGCCCGTACCGTGCGCATTGACATAGTCGATGTCATCCGCATTGAGCTTGGCGTCGTTCAAAGCCCAACGAATTGCACGCGCCGCGCCATCGGGATCGATGGCGGTGAGGTCGCCGGCGTCGGCACTCATGCCAAACCCCGTCAGCTCGGCATAGATCGGGGCGCCCCGCGCCATGGCGCGCTCGCGTGTCTCCAAAACGAAGATCGCCGCGCCTTCGCCCAACACGAGTCCGGTCCGCGTTCGCGAGAACGGGCGGCAGGTGTCGGTGCTGAGCACCCGCAACGCCTCCCAGGCCTTGATCGTGCCGACGGTAATGCAGGCTTCGGCGCCGCCGGCGAGCGCGACCGGGGCCTGCCCCAACCTGACCATCTGGAAGGCCTGGCCGATCGCGTGCGTACCGGAGGCGCATGCCGAGGCAATGGTAAAGGTCGGGCCCTTAAGGCCGAGATCCATTGAAACCTGGCTGCAGGCGGCGTTCGCCATCAGGCGTGGAATTGACAGCGGGTGTGCGCGCGACGCGTTCTGGGCGTAGAGCCTGTAGTAGGAGTCATCGAGCGTATTCATTCCGCCGGCGCCGTTGCCGACGATTGTCGCCGCCTGCAGCGCGATCTCTTCGGTGATCTCCAATTGCGCGTCCTGCACCGCGGCGCGTGCGGCGACCACGGCGAACTGCGCGAAGCGATCGAGCATACCCTGCCGCTTGGTCTCGAAATGCTGTGCGGGATCGAAATCGAGAACCTGGGCAGCAATGCGGATGTTCAGACGCTCGGTCGGAATTATCGATATTGGGCCGATGCCGGATCGGGCTTCAACTAAACTCGACCAGAATTTTTCGTGCGTGCTGCCGATCGGAGAAACGACCCCGATTCCGGTAATAACGACTCGGTTCATTGCGCAACTTTCGCCGCAACCAGTTTTTGCACGATGTCCGCAACGTCGCCGACCGTGGAAAATGGCATTTCTGGGCTGCCGGCCTTGTCGGACGCCGCCAGACGGGTCGCTTCGTCGGCCTTGAGTGGAATGGTGATGTCGTATTTCTCTTCGAGACCGAAGACAATTTCGATCACATCAAGGGATTCGGCGCCTAATTCGTCGAGGCGCGTTTCCGGCGTCAGCCGCTCGACGGGAATATTGAGCGACTTCGCAATTATGGATCTGACGTCGTCAATAATTGCCAAAGGCGTTCCTCGCACCCGCGGTTGATCAATCAATCCAATGCCACTGTCCGGCGCGGCCATTATTCATACCCGGCGCTCAATCTCAAGCCGCTCCTGTGCCCAGCGCCTGCCGCGTGCGCGTTAAGACCTTCGATCGGCAATGATATGAGCGCGTTCGCTTGCCGCATTGAGCGCCCGTTCCAGCGCCCCGCGCGCGTCTTGCAGAACGTGCGCATCGGCATCCTTGGGAACGCGGATCGGCTCGCCAACGACAACGGCGCCGTGGCTGAAGGGCAGATTGATTTCCGAGCGATCCCAATTGTCGAGCACGATCCGACGGCTTGTCGCCAAGCTGACCGGAAAGATCGGCCGGCCGGACTCATGCGCCAATTTGATGATGCCGCGGCCGGCGACACGGGAGACCTTCGGCACGTCGGCAGTCAGCGCCATGTTCCAGCCTTCCGCGAGCGAATCCAGCATGCTTATGAATCCGGCGACGCCGCCCTTGATCTGGAAGCGCTGGCCATGGTCGCCGGAACCGCGCACGGTGCCAATGCCAAGTCGCTCGGCAGCGATCGCGTTGATTTCGCCGTCGCTGTGGCGCGAGATCAATACCTTGAAGCGGTACTGCCGCTTAAGGAACGGCAGCAGGAAATGCTGGCCGTGCCACATCGCAATAATCACCGGCTGTTCCGAGTCGTATAGCCGGTAGGGTTCGGAAGGCTCCATCGTGAAGCGGCTGGTATGCCACACCAGGCGCAGATACTCGGCGGCCAACACGCCGATCGTCTTCTGCACCCAAGGCTGATTTTTTAGCCGTCGCCGCAACGCCATCGACACGTATCCGCCGGTCAGGTCGAGGTCGGCGTACGGGTGTCGGCTGGACCGAGCCGACGGCACTGACATTTGTCAAAGCAATTCATCGTGCATAACAGGTAAATTCCCAGTCGGCAGCCGTCCAGCCTTACCATCGAGCCACCTCAGGGCGAAATAGACGTTGATTTGCAAGGGCTCGCGCATGAGGGATCGCGGCGGAGGGCCGAGCCGTCCGTGGTCGGGACGTCATGTTCGCGACGCCGTTCTTGGTGCTTGCGGAATCTTCCGTCCCGTTTTTTGATCTACCAACTTCTCGGCCAAGGCACAACGGTCCGGAAAAGCCCGGCAGCGCGAGGACTCTGGAGTGACTATGATCATCGCCATCGATGGGCCGGCCGCCTCGGGGAAGGGTACGATCGCCAGGCAGATTGCGTCGGTGTATGGGCTCCATCATCTCGACACCGGTCTGATCTATCGGGCTGTGGCCAAAGCGGTGCTTGATGCCGGGCACTCGCCCGACGATGCCGCGTCCGCCACGGCGGCGGCGATCGCGCTCGATCCGACCAAATTCGACGAGAAAGCATTGAAGGCGCAAGCGATTACCGAAGCCGCCTCGGTGGTTGCGGCGATCCCGGACGTGCGTCAGGCGTTGATGAACTACCAACGGCAATTCGCGACCAAGCTGCCGGGGGCCGTGCTTGACGGCCGCGATATCGGCACCGTTATCGCCCCGGGCGCCGATGTGAAGCTGTTCGTCGTCGCGAGCCCGGAAGTGCGTGCCGCCCGCCGCGTCCTTGAACTCCAGTCGAGGGGCGAAGCCGTGACTAAGGACGAGGTCTTGGCCGATTTGCTGCGCCGCGACGAGCGGGATTCGCGGCGAACCGCGGCGCCACTCAAACCGGCGCCCGACGCGCACTTGCTCGACACCACACATTTGGATATAGACGCCGCATTCCGGGCTGCCGTCGAGATCATCGAAGCCGTCCGAACGGGCCGAAGGCGCCGCTGATCGCGCTTTCGTCATTGGAGGAACAGCCCGTTCCCCGCTTTCGAATGCGCGGCACCGGTCGAAGCTTTGTCCCGATCGTCTGGCCTTGGCCCCACCCGCCGGCAGCACCGGCGGCTTGCCGTGCGTTCGGGATTGATCCATTTCATGGGGCTCGGAGTATTTATGGCTCAAGTTGCTACCGCCGCGCCGTCGCGCGAAGACTTCGCCAGCATGATCGAGGAATTGTTCGGCGATGGCCATCTGCAGGAAGGCGCCGTCGTCAAGGGGACGGTCGTCGGCATCGAAAAGGACGTCGCCGTTATCGACGTCGGACTGAAGACCGAAGGCCGCGTGGCGCTCCGCGAGTTCTCCGGGCCCGGCCGCAGCGCCGAAATCAAGATCGGCGACACTGTCGAGGTCTATCTTGAGCGGGTGGAGAATGCACTCGGTGAGGCCGTGCTCTCGCGCGACAAGGCGCGCCGCGAGGAAAGCTGGGGCAAACTGGAAAAGGCGTTCCAGAATAACGAGAAAGTGCAGGGCGTCATCTTCAATCAGGTCAAAGGCGGCTTCACCGTCGATCTGGACGGTGCCGTTGCGTTCCTGCCGCGTTCGCAGGTCGACATCAGGCCGATCCGCGACGTCTCGCCACTCATGAACCAACCCCAGCCGTTCCAAATTCTCAAAATGGACCGCCGGCGCGGCAACATCGTGGTCTCGCGCCGCACCGTGCTCGAAGAGACGCGGGCCGAACAGCGCCAGGAGCTGGTGCAGAATCTCGAAGAGGGCCAAGTCATCGACGGGGCGGTCAAGAACATCACCGACTACGGCGCCTTCGTGGATCTGGGCGGTATCGATGGCTTGCTGCACGTGACCGACATCGCCTGGCGGCGTGTCAATCATCCTACCGAGGTGCTCAACATCGGACAGCAGGTCAAGGTCAAGATCATCAAGATCAACCACGAGACCCATCGCATCTCGCTGGGAATGAAGCAGCTGCTCGAGGACCCATGGCAGGGCATCGAGGCGAAATATCCGGTCGGCGCCCGCTTCAAGGGTCGCGTCACCAACATCACTGACTACGGCGCCTTCGTCGAACTGGAGCCCGGCATCGAGGGTCTGATCCACGTTTCGGAAATGTCGTGGACCAAGAAGAACGTGCATCCGGGAAAGATCGTTTCGACCTCGCAGGAGGTCGAAGTGCAGGTGCTTGAGGTCGATCCGGTCAAGCGCCGAATTTCGCTCGGCCTCAAACAGACCATGCGCAATCCCTGGGAGGTGTTTTTGGAAAAATACCCGCCCGGCTCGGAGGTCGAGGGCGAAGTCAAGAACAAGACCGAATTCGGCCTGTTTCTCGGCCTCGACGGCGACGTCGACGGCATGGTGCACCTGTCCGACCTCGACTGGAAACGGCCGGGCGAGCAGGTCATCGAGGAGTACAAGAAAGGCGACAAGGTCAACGCGCAGGTGCTCGACGTCGATGTCGAGAAGGAGCGTATTTCGCTCGGCATCAAGCAGCTCGCCAGCGGCGGCGCTCCTGCCGCGTCGGGGGAGGCCGCCGCTGGCGATCTCAAGAAGGGCGCGGTCGTCACCTGCGAAGTCACCGAGGTGAAGGAAGGCGGTATCGACGTGAAGATCGTCGGCACCGAATTTTCCTCTTTCATCAAGCGTTCGGAACTGGCGCGCGACCGTTCCGAGCAGCGTCCGGATCGCTTTGCCGTCGGCCAGAAGGTCGATGCCCGCGTGATCCAATTCGATCGGCGTACGCAGAAGGTCACCGTCTCGATCAAGGCGCTCGAAGTCGCCGAGGAGAAGGAGGCAATCGCGCAATACGGGTCTTCCGATTCCGGCGCGACCCTTGGCGACATCCTCGGTACGGCGTTGAAGCGCAAGGGTGAGGAAAGCGAAAAGGAAGACGAAGAGACGGACTGATGCCTATCTTGGGCGCAGGTCGCCGCGCATGCGGCGACCTGCCGTTTGCCTTTAAGGTGCTGCATTCCCGCTTTCGCGGGAATGAGCGGAGCACCAGGGAATCTGCACCATGTCGCTAGACGCCGACGCGATCGTCGACCGCCGCCGCCTGCGGCGCAAGCTCACCTTCTGGCGCGTGCTTGCCGTCGTGGTCATCGCCCTTGGCGTCGTCGGCGTTGCGGCAGTGGCGAGCAATCGCGCGGGGATTGGCGGCGCCTACATCGCGCGCGTGACGATTCAGGGGCTGATTCGCGACGATCAGGAGCGGGTGCAGCAGCTTGATCGCCTTGGCCGGTCGTCGCTGGCGCGTGCCGTCATCGTCCATGTCGACAGTCCCGGCGGCACCACCGCCGGCTCCGAGCAACTCTACGATGCGCTGACGCGACTGAAGGCGAAGAAGCCGCTGGTCATCGTCGTTGACGGCCTGGCCGCCTCCGGCGGCTACATCGCCGCAATCGCCGGCGATCACATCGTGGCCAAGCAGACGTCGCTCGTCGGCTCGATCGGCGTTCTGTTCCAGTATCCCAACGTCGCCGATCTGCTGAGCAAGATCGGCGTCAAGGTCGAGACCATCAAATCGTCGCCGCTCAAGGCGGCGCCGGACGGCTTCGAGCCGACCTCGCCGGAGGCCCGCGCAGCGATCGAATCGATCATTAAGGATTCCTACGCTTGGTTCCGCGGCATGGTGCAGGACCGCCGTCACCTCGACAATGACCAGCTGCAGACCGTCGCCGACGGCCGCGTTTTCACCGGACATCAGGGGATCGGGCTGAAGCTAGTCGACGAGATCGGCGACGAGACGACGGCCATCGCCTGGCTTGCGCACGAGAAGAACGTCAACGCCAAGCTGCCGGTGCGCGACTACCAGCTGCACAATCGTTTCAGCGATCTGCCGTTCCTGCACGCCGCTGCCGCCGCGGCGCTAGATGCCGCCGGGCTCGCCACGCTGGCGCGCGGCATTGACGAATGGGGCGCGATGCAGGCGGTCGAGCGGCTCAATCTTGACGGGCTGTTGGCCCTTTGGCACCCTGCCGGTGCGAACTAAGCCGGCAGGCCACCCATGATCAAGTCCGAATTGGTGCAACGTATATCGGCGCAGAACCCGCACCTTTATCAGCGTGACGTCGAGAAGATCGTCAACGCCATTCTCGGCGAGATCATTGCGGCGATGGCGCGCGGCGACCGCGTCGAGCTGCGCGGCTTCGGCGCGTTCTCCGTCAAGCAACGCCCGGCCCGGACCGGCCGCAATCCGCGCACCGGCGCCCACGTCGACGTCGATCAAAAGTGCGTGCCGTTCTTCAAGACCGGCAAGGAAATGCGCGAACGGCTCAACAATCAGGCGGGCGAAGCCTAACCCGTTCTGCGATACTTCGCTCGTCCCTGCGATAGCGGGGACTTAAGAACGCCCCGCGATAGTGATTATGGTTCGACTGGATTTCCGCCTGCGCGGGAATGAGCGGCGTCAGGGCAACCGGAGGTTCTAACTTTGCTGCGCAAGATCGTTGCGGCGATCGTCCTGGTGCCGCTCGCCGTCATCATCATCGCTTTTGCGGTGGCCAACCGGGAGCAGGTGACGGTTTCCTTCGACCCGTTCGCCGCCCATGATCCCGCCGCAGCGGTAACGCTGCCGTTGTTTGCGCTGGTCATCGTGTTGCTTATCATCGGTGTCTTGATCGGCGGTTCGGCGTCATGGCTGCAGCAGGGCAAGTGGCGTGGCGCCGTGCGGCGCTTGGAACGCGAGCTGCAGCATTTGCGTGGAAAAATCGCTGCGCTTGAAGGCACGACGGCCGGGCCCATTCCGGAACAGGAGCCTCCCCCGCAGCGCCTGCGGCTGAAACCGCCGGCCCGATAGAAGACCCCGCCGTCTCGCGCAAGACAAGGCGCGCGCGGAGTTGTAGAACGGCGGCGGTCAGGAACAGGCGATGTCGCTTATAGTGAAAATCTGCGGCCTTTCGACCCCGGAGGCCCTCGATGTGGCGATCGAGGAGCATGCCGATATGGTCGGCTTTGTGTTCTTCCTGCCGTCGCCGCGCAATGTGTTGCTTGAGACGGCGCGTGCGCTGAGCGCGCGCGTCAAGGGCA
The DNA here is from genome assembly GCA_963709825.1 of uncultured Alphaproteobacteria bacterium. Lineage (GTDB taxonomy): Bacteria > Pseudomonadota > Alphaproteobacteria > Rhizobiales > Xanthobacteraceae > BOG-931. Next base: position 93,962 of record CAVPXZ010000021.1, on the reverse strand, counting down.
GGGCGAAGAAAGTCGCACTATCGGTCGATGCCGACGACGCTCTCCTGGCAACCGTCGTCGACGCACTGGCGCCCGATTTCCTCCAACTGCATGGCAAAGAGTCGCCGGAACGCGTCTCCGCCATCAAGGCGCGCTTCCGGCTGCCGGTGATCAAGGCGCTCGCAATCGAAACGAAGAGCGATCTTGCCCTGGTGAAGGCCTACGCAGCAGCCAGCGACTGGCTGTTGTTTGACGCCAAGGCGCCCGCCGATGCCACGCGGCCTGGCGGCTTGGGTAAGCCCTTTGACTGGTCGCTGCTGCGGGGCGTCTCCCCGGGCGTGCCGGTGATGCTGTCGGGCGGGCTCGATGCAAGCAATGTTGCAGCGGCAATCAGAATTGCAGACCCGTCGGCTGTGGATGTGTCTTCAGGTGTGGAGAGTTCATCGGGGCGGAAGGACGTTGGAAAAATCCGCGAGTTCGTTCGCCGGGCTCGTGAGGCCTATCTTGACGTGCATGCCGGCAGCATCGCGAGCCACGCATGACCGTACAGCAGCCGAATTCGTTCCGCACCGGGCCGGACGATCACGGCCATTTCGGTATCTATGGCGGCCGGTTCGTCGCCGAAACGCTGATGCCGCTCATCCTGTCGCTGGAGCAAGCTTATGCGGAGGCGAAAGCCGATCCCGCGTACCAGAAGGAAATGGACGGTTATCTCGCGCATTATGTCGGGCGCCCGTCGCCGCTTTATTTTGCCGAACGGCTCACTGAGCACTGTGGCGGCGCCAAGATCTATCTCAAGCGCGAGGAGCTCAATCACACCGGCGCGCACAAGGTCAACAATGTGCTCGGCCAGATCTTGTTGGCGCGGCGCATGGGAAAAAAGCGCATCATCGCCGAAACCGGCGCTGGCATGCATGGGGTCGCGACCGCCACGCTCTGCGCGCGCTTTGGGCTCGAATGCATCGTCTATATGGGCGCGGTCGACGTCGAGCGGCAGAAGCCAAACGTGTTTCGCATGCACATGCTCGGCGCCAAGGTCGTACCGGTTGTCTCCGGTGCCAAGACGCTCAAAGACGCCATGAACGAAGCGCTGCGCGATTGGGTGACCAACGTCGAGAATACGTTCTATTGCATCGGCACCGTTGCTGGTCCGCACCCATACCCGATGATGGTGCGCGATTTTCAGTCGATTATCGGCCGCGAGACCCGCGAGCAAATGCTCGAAGCCGAAGGCCGGTTGCCGGATTCGCTCATTGCCTGCATCGGCGGCGGTTCGAATGCGATGGGTCTGTTTCATCCGTTCCTCGACGACCGCGGAATCGAGATTTACGGCGTCGAAGCGGCCGGCCATGGCCTCAACAGCGGCCAGCACGCCGCCTCGATCGCCGGCGGGCGGCCCGGCGTGCTGCACGGCAACCGCACCTATCTGCTGATGAACGACGACGGCCAGATCGACGAGGCCCATTCGATTTCCGCCGGGCTCGATTATCCCGGCGTCGGCCCCGAGCATGCCTGGCTCAACGATCTCGGCCGGGTCACTTTCCTGTCGGCCACCGACGACGAGGCGCTCAACGCCTTCCAGCTTCTGTCCAAGCTCGAAGGCATCATCCCGGCATTGGAGCCGGCGCATGCCATTGCCAAGGTGCTCGACCTCGCGCCGCGAAAGCCGAAGGATCACCTGATGGTGGTCAATCTCTCCGGCCGCGGCGACAAGGACCTCGATGCGGTCGCGCGGCATCTCCAAAGCAAAGCACCATGACTACCCGGATCGATCGCCGCTTTGCCGCGCTGAAAGAAGAGGGCCGCGCCGCGCTCGTCACGTTCGTCATGGCGGGCGATCCGGAATACGACGCCTCGATCGCCATCCTCAAGGCGCTGCCGCAGGCCGGCGCCGACGTGATCGAACTTGGCATGCCGTTCACCGATCCGATGGCGGACGGTCCGGCAATCCAGGCGGCGGGTCTGCGCGCGCTTGCCTCCGGCCAAAACATGAAGCGGACGCTCGCGCTGGTGCGTGAATTCCGCCGCGGCGACGATGCGACGCCAATCGTGCTGATGGGCTACTACAATCCGATTTACGTCTATGGCGGCGAGCGCTTCCTGGCCGACGCCAAGAGCGCCGGCGTCGACGGACTTATTATCGTGGATCTGCCGCCCGAGGAGGACACGGAGCTTTGCCTGCCGGCGCTCAAGGCGGGGCTCAATTTCATTCGCCTCGCCACGCCGACGACCGACGATAAGCGGTTGTCGACGGTGCTCAAGAACACATCGGGCTTCGTCTACTACGTCACGATCACCGGCATCACCGGGGCTGCCGCGCCGGATACAGCCAAGGTCGCGGCCGCGGTCAGGCGCATCAAGCGCCACACCGCGTTGCCGGTCTGCGTCGGCTTCGGCGTACGCACCGCCGAGCAGGCGCGCTCCATCGCCGAAGGCGCCGACGGCGTCGTGGTCGGCTCGGCGCTGGTCGAGGCGGTACGCAAGAGTCTTGGCGCCGACGGCAAGCCGACGCTGGCAAGCGTGCCGGCGGTGGCCGATCTGGTCCGATCGCTCGCCGATGGCGTGCGCGCATCCCGTCGCGTTGCAGCGGAATCCTGATCCCAACGGCGTTCCGGCTTGATCCGCATCAAGGGGAGCGCCGCCTCGGGGTGCTCCAAGCGGTCCTAAGCCTCGGCGCGGCGTTGAATTTCCCCCATCGGCTGCACACATAACCACCCCAGACTGGAGGGGATGCCCATGGCCCGCGATGTGGCCCGCGATTGGATGTGGTCGGAAGCGTGCGAGATGCTGGCGCGTGCGGAACGGCTGCATCGCGACTTCTTCCGGCCGACGGGTACGCAGGCGCGGCAGCCAGCCTGGGAGCCGCCAGTCGATATTATCGAGACGGAATTTGAAGTCCTGGCGCTGGTGGCGTTGCCCGGCGTCGATGCCGAGCAGGCGCAGGCCGTGATCGAGGATGGCGATCTCGTCATCGCCGGGACGCGTGTCCTGCCACCCGAACTGCGCACGGCGATTATTCATCGACTCGAACTTCCCCAAGGCCGCTTCTATCGGCGGCTGCGGCTGCCGGCCGGGCGCTACACGACCGTGCGGCGCGCTGTGGCTGCAGGCTATCTGGTCATCTCATTGCAGAAAGCGGGAGCGAGCCGTGGCTGAAGCCGAAATGCGCTCGAACACCGAAGCGACCGAAGGCGCTCCCTCGCAGCCACAGTTGCCGCCGCTGCCGGCGGACGCGCTGATCATCGTGCCGGTGCGCAATACCGTCCTGTTCCCCGGCCTGGTGCTGCCGATCACGGTCGGCCGCGCCAAGTCGATCGCTGCCGCGCAACAGGCGGTGCGCGAACAGCGTCAGGTCGGCATCCTGCTGCAGCGCGCCGCCGACATTGCCGATCCGACTCCGGTCGACATGCACCGCATGGGCACGGTTGCCAATATAGTGCGCTACGTCACCGCGCCGGACGGCACCCATCACCTGGTCTGCCAGGGCGAGCAGCGCTTCCAGGTCGTTGAATATCTGAGCGGCTGGCCGTTCTTTGTCGCGCGCGTGCTGCAGGTTCCCGAATCCGACGCCCACTCGGCCGAGATCGAGGCGCGCTTTGTCAATCTCAAGGCGCAGACGCTCGAAGCGATCCAATTGCTGCCGCAGGCGCCGCCCGAACTTCTCGCCGCGATCCAGTCGATCGAAACGCCGGCGGCGCTTGCCGATCTGGCGATCGCCTATATGGACGTGAAGCCGGAAGAGAAGCAGGAGATTCTGGAGACGGTCGACGTTTCGGCGCGCATCGACAAAGTCTCGCGCCTGCTCGCCCACCGCATCGAGGTTTTGCGGCTGTCGCAGGAGATCGGCCGGCAGACTAAGGCGGCGCTCGACGAGCGCCAGCGCGAGGTGCTGTTGCGCGAGCAGATGGCGGCGATTCAGCGCCAGCTCGGCGAAGGCGAAGAAGGCAAGGCCGCCGAAATGGCCGAGCTCGACAAGGCGATCAGCGACACCGGCATGCCCAAGGAAGTCGAGGACCAGGCCCGCAAGGAGCTGCGCCGGCTGCAACGCATGCCCGAAGGCGCCGGCGAGTATGGCATGGTGCGGACCTATCTCGATTGGCTGATCGAACTGCCATGGGCGCTGCCCGAGGAGAAGCCAATCGACATCGTCGAGGCGCGGCGCATCCTCGACGAGGACCATTACGATCTCGACAAGATCAAGCGGCGCATCATCGAATATCTGGCGGTGCGCAAGCTGGCGCCGCAGGGCAAGGCGCCGATCCTCTGCTTTGTCGGTCCGCCCGGCGTCGGCAAGACTTCGCTCGGCCAGTCGATCGCGCGCGCCATGGGCCGCAAGTTCGTGCGCGTGAGCCTCGGCGGCGTGCACGACGAGGCGGAAATCCGCGGCCATCGCCGCACCTATATTGGCGCGCTCCCCGGCAACATCATCCAGGCGATCCGCAAGACCGGCTCGCGCGACTGCGTGATGATGCTCGACGAGATCGACAAGCTCGGCGCCGGTATCCAGGGCGATCCCGGCGCGGCTTTGCTCGAAGTGCTCGATCCAGAGCAGAACAACACGTTCCGCGACAATTACCTCGCGGTGCCGTTCGACCTGAGCCGGGTGGCGTTCATCACCACGGCCAACATGCTCGACACCATTCCCGGGCCGCTGCGCGACCGAATGGAGATCATCAGCCTTGCCGGCTACACCGCCGACGAGAAACTCGAGATCGCCCACCGGTATCTGGTGCGCCGGCAAATGGAGGCCAACGGGCTCAAGCCCGGTCAGGTCGAAGTCGGCGACGATGTGCTGCGCGACATCATCCAGAATTACACCCGCGAAGCGGGCGTGCGCAGCCTGGAGCGGCTGATCGGCCAGGCGTTGCGCAACGCCGCCGTGCGCATTGCCGAAGGCCAAAGCGGCCCAATCCGCATCGCGCGGACTGACCTCACCGCGATTCTCGGTGCGCCGAAGTTCGAGAGCGAGGTGGCGATGCGCACCAGCGTGCCGGGGGTGGCCACGGGCCTCGCCTGGACGCCGGTCGGCGGCGATATCCTGTTCATTGAGGCGACGCGCATTCCCGGCTCCGGCCGGCTCATTCTGACCGGCCAGCTCGGCGACGTGATGAAGGAAAGCGCGCAGGCCGCGCTGTCGATCGTCAAGAATCGAGCGGCAACGCTCGGCGTCGACGCCAGCCGGTTCGAGAAGAGCGACATCCATGTCCACGTGCCTGCCGGCGCCATCCCCAAGGACGGGCCGAGTGCTGGCGTCGCCATGTTTATGGCGCTGGTGTCCCTGATGACGGATCGGACGGTGCGCAACGACACGGCGATGACCGGCGAGATCAGTCTGCGCGGTCTGGTGCTGCCGGTCGGCGGCATCAAGGAGAAAGTCCTCGCCGCCCACGCAGCCGGCATCAAACGCGTGATGCTGCCGGCGCGCAACCGAAGGGATTACGACGATATTCCCGAAATCGCGCGCAAGCAGCTGGAGTTCATCTGGCTCGAACGCGTCGAAGAAGCGATCGCGGCCGCGCTCGAGCCAAACAAGCCCGGCGACGCCCCGGCTTCCGTGCCGCAGCTCGCCGACGCCGAGGCGTGAGCGTTTCCGCTTACTCGGGCTGATCGAAGAGTGTTGTGCCGGCCGCTGCCGCACCATTTCAACGATGCGGTCTCCCGAAGTGTTCCGCCTGTGGAACCCGTTTGACGTCAGCGCCATCCCAAGCTTACGTTGTGCTTGAACCGGGCGGCGGGTTGTCGGGAAGCGGCCTCCCATTGGGGGTGGTCGTACTCGCGTATACAGAATTCATCACCTTGTGACGGGGGCCACCTCACGTCGGCTTGAGGACAGTAATGAACGATTTTTTTCAGCGCCAGCTTGTGTACTATGCGCAGGCTCACCGCGATCACGTTAATGGCGTCATGCACATCATTGGCAATCCGATGATCTTCATCGGGGTGGTGCTGCCGCTCTGTCTGGTGCCGGTGACGGTTCTCGGTGCGCAAGTCAGCTTGGCGTCGCTTTTGGTCATCCCGGCGCTGCTTCTGTGGACGATCTGGGACATCGGTCTCGGATTGGCAATCGTTGTCGCCGCCATCCCTCTTCTATTTATCGCGGCGATGATAGCCGACCACGTCAGCGTCGCCTGGGTCTGGATCGTATCGATTGTATTATTCGTCCTCGGATGGGCCCTGCAGATTATCGGACATCAGGTGTTCGAGGGTAAACGGCCGACGCTGCTCGACAATCCAATGCAAATGCTCATCAGTCCGATGTATATCCTCGCAAAGCTTTTCATCGCGCTTGGCTTTCGGCGCGATCTTGCGGCGGTCTTGCAAAAATCTTCCCGGCCCATGACGCATGGCTCGCCGCCCTATTCGAGCGAAGGCCGGGCCGATGTGGGTCAACATCCGTGACACAGACGCTCGTTACGGGCGGCAACGGTTTTATCGGGCAATATCTGGTGGCGGCTCTTCTCGGGCGGGGCCGCCGCGTTCGCGTCGTTGACCTTCGCCCGGCAGCGGACGCGCCGCCTGGAGCCCAATATATCGAAGGCTCGGTGCTCGATCCGCAACTGGTGCATGAGGCGCTCGACGACGTCGGGGAAGTTTACCATCTTGCCGCGCTGCCGGGCATGTGGATGCCCGACAAAGACCATTTCCATGCCGTCAATTGCCGCGGCACGGAAATTGTCATTGCCGCCGCGCGCGAGCGCGGCGTCGCGCGGTTTTTGTATTGCTCGACCGAATCCATTCTTTTCGGCCCTTCAACCACGCCGTCCGTCATCACGGAAGAGGTCCGCACGACGCCGGAGGAAATGCCGGGGGCCTATACGCATTCGAAGCTGCTTGCCGAACAGCATGCCTTGCAAGCCGCGGCGTCGGGATTCCCCGTGGTGATCGCCAGTCCGACCATGCCAATCGGCGCCCATCATGGGCGCCTTACGCCGCCGACCGCGATGTTGCGGCATTTCGTCAATCGACGCATTCAACTCTATCTTGATTTCGTCATGAATCTCGTCGACGTGCGCGATGTTGCGGCGGGTTTGCTCCTGGCTATGGAGCGCGGGCAGGTCGGCCATCGCTACATTCTCGGCGGCGAAGATGTTTCGCTGAAACGGCTCCTCGATATTGTGGCAGCGATCAGCGGCCGCCGAGCGTGGCGCATTGCAGTTCCTGCCGGGTTTGCCCAAATGACCGCTGCGATCATGGAATTCATGGCCGATCATGTGACGCACCGGCCGCCGGCAGCGACTGTTGAGGGCGTACGCATCGCATCGCGGTCCAAACCGCTGTCGATCGAAAAATCGCGGTGTGAACTCGGCTATGCGCCGCGTCCGGTCGAGCCTGCTTTGCGGGAGGCCATCGCGTCCATCCTGAGCGGGTCTCAATAGACTTTACTATTAATTTTGCCCGTCACAAAAAAATACCAGGCTTGTTGCAGGGCTATGGCAGCGCCCGGGTCGGCGTGGAGTTATGAAGATCGTGGTCAATCATCCAAGCGCGATACTTGATCTGATCTGGATTGCCTGGCTGATAAGCTGGGTGGCTGCGTCGTCGTGGTCGGGCCTCACGCAAAAACGCGTCGCCACATTGCCAACGTGGACCTACCGCGCCGCGATGATCGCCGGAGGCATCCTGCTGATACCGTCAACGCCATGGCTACTTGGCGAGCAACGAATCTGGGAGATTGGCCATGATGGCGCATATGCGCTCGCGGGACTGATGCTGCTGGGCCTCGCGTTCACCTGGTGGGCGCGAATATATCTCGGGCGGCTTTGGTCGAGCGCCATCACGCGCAAGGAGGGTCATCGGATCATCGACACCGGCCCCTACGCCTTCGTACGGCACCCGATCTACACCGGACTTATCATCGCGCTACTGGCGACAGCGGCCGCCGAGGCCAGAGTTACGGCATTGCTCGGCACAGCGCTCATCATTTTCGGCCTGTGGCTGAAGGCTCGCTCGGAAGAACGCTTTCTGACGGTGGAGCTTGGTACGGACGCGTACCGGTCTTACTGCCGCCGCGTCCCCATGCTGATCCCCTTCCTCCCGCACCGCTAATTCGCAGGGCTGAGCGGGCTTTGTTTGGCGACGGCAGGTCGCATGCACCGCCGGATCGGCGGATCAATGCCTGGCCGGCGCCTGGCTGGAGATCGCTCCGGTGTCCGGTGTAGCGAGCGGAAGCAGATGGCGCGGAACGATGATGCGCCGGCCCGGCGCCAGCGGCGCGCCCCCCGATATGCGATTGATCTGCGCAAGCGACCAGCGCGGTACGCCATAAAGCGTTGCCAGCGTTTGCAGCGTATCGCCCGCGCGAGCTACTACCGGCATGCCGCTGTCCCACAGTTCGAGCGCGGCATCGGCCGGTATGACAAGCTTAATCGGCACCGTCTCAGCTTCGGTTTTCGCCGGCGTCGTCCCAAGCTGCTCAATCTTGGTTACCACCTGTTCGTGCATAGACTCTGCCTTTTCGATGTTGAGGTGGTTGATCTCATTGTGCTCCACGAGATCGAAGCTGGCGTACTGACCCTGAAAACCTTTCACCGGCATGACGTCGCGGCCACCCAATATGCTGTTCGATTGGAAGATGTTGATGTAGCGCTCGACGTTAAGCGGCACGTCGCCGGAGATGCGGGCCGGATCGGTAGTGACAAGCAGACTGACAGGAATGTTTTCGGCGGAAAGCATTTCCGCAAAACTGAGCGCACAGGCTGCGCCGACCGAGTGGCCGATAACGGTGATCGGCGCAGGAGCCTGACGATAGTTGCGAATCGCCTCGGTGGCGACGGCGGAACACATCACCGCTTCATTGACGGTCGCCGGAAAGCCGGCCCGTTCGATCCGTTCAGCCAGCCGGTCCATGCCAAGCGAGAAGATCAGACCGGCAAAGCCGCGGAACAGATAGGCGCGCCCGCGCGGCCCGATCGCCGGTCGCGCCGGAGCGGCCTCGCCTGATGCCGCGGCGACCGGGCCGGCTGCTGCCGAATCAAACATGGCGCCGAGGAGGGAGCAGGCGCACAGCAATACCCCGACCAGCAGGCCAGCAAGTTGCGTCGGGGCCATGTCCTCGCGGCGGCTCCTTCCGTAACCGGGACGGTTGTTTCGTCGAAGCCCCGGTCTGGCGGCGGCGACGCACGTCATGGGTATCGGCCTGGCGCGGTCAAGCGGCTCAGAGCGCGGCGCGGATCTGTTTAATTACTTGCTCCTGCAGCGCGGGATTCTTGTCGATGTTGAAATGTCCGAGATCGGGATGCTTTTCCATGTCGACGTTCTGCAGCGTGCCGCTGAACTGCCGGCCCTTGCCGACGGCGACGCCGAGCCCGTTGCCGATGTAGTAATTGATGTAACGGTCGACGTGCCCCGATGCGGTATCGTGGGCGGTCGGATCGAGGCCGATCGCCAATTTGACCGGAACCCCGAGCTGTCCTAGTCGCGCCGCCATGTCGGTCACCGCCACCGCTCCGGAGGAGTGGCCGACCAGGATGATCGTCCGCAAGCGTCCGCTCTTATAGTCCGCGGCGGCCTGGTCTGCGAGCCCCTGCCAGCCCAGATAGTTGTCGACGGTGGCGTAGATGCCCAGTCGCCGCAGCTTGGCCGCGATCTCGTCGAGGCCGAGAGAGAATATATTGAACGCGCCACGCAGCAGATAAACGTGAGTCTTGGAGGTTTGAGTCCTGGAGGTTTGAGTCTTAGAGGTTTGAGTCTTGGAGGTTTGAATCTTGGAGCTTGACGCCGGCTGCGCCGCGCCGGCGCCGACCGAGGGCCCCAGCAGCAGGAGGCTGAGCGCGGCTATTTGCAGCGGACGCATCCACCGCTGAGTCAGCAACCAAACCGTGTCGGCAGATCTCATGCCGCTGCCTTGTGGCTTCATTTTATCCTCCTTCAACGATCTCGCCGCGTTCCCGTCCTGCGCGCGAATCATAATAGTCGCCATGATCGGCTTTTTCCCGAGGCATGGCGACGCGACGGCTTTGTCGACGATGACGGTCGTTTGTGGCAATACTCTAGCGATCCGGCACTTGTTCGCTGCGGCCGCGGCCGGGAAAAGCGCGTCGCGGCAACACGGCATCGACGACCTGGTTGCTCGGGGTTATAGATTGTCATTGAATACAACCTAAACGCGATCATTCACGCTGCGATGCGGCGTGACCTGCCGCGCATTCCGTGGTCCTATCGTACCGACATTGAAACGAGTGCAAATTGTCGCGATGCATGGCACGACACGATCGGTCAGCGGGAAGGACAGGTTCTAATGAATATTAACGTCGGCAAGAAGGCCATCGCCGAAGCGACGGAGAAGCTCAAGAATTGGGGCCGCTGGGGCAACGATGACCAGATCGGCACACTCAACCACATTACGCCCGAAGATATCGTCCGCGCGGCGGGATTGATCCGTACCGGCAAGGTCTTTGCGCTCGGCATCCCGCTCGACCGCAACGGCCCGCAGACCGGCCTGTTCGGCGGCCGCTGGAATCCGATTCACACCATGCTGGCGACCGGCACCGACGCGGTGGCTGGGCGCCAGGACAAGGTGCCGAACATCCGCTACGCCGACGACGCCATCAACCTGCCGGTGCAATGCGCCACCCATTGGGATTCGCTCGGCCACATCTTCTACGAAGACAAGATGTATAACGGCTTCGACGCCCGCGAGGTCGACAGCAGCGGGCTGCACAAGCTCGGCATCGAGCACGCCAAGAACAAGATGGTCGGCCGCGGCGTGCTGCTCGACATCGCGCGGTTGCGCGGCGTCGACTGGCTCAAGGACGGCGAGGCCATCTCCAACGACGAGCTCGACCGGTGCGCCAAGGAGGCCAATGTCGAGATCAGGCAGGGCGACTTCGTCATCCTGCGCACCGGCCAGATGGAGCGCTGCCTCAAGGAGAAGAATTGGGGCGCTTATGCCGGCGGTGACGCGCCAGGCGTCAAATTCGAGAATTGCTACTGGTGCCAGGAGAAGGAAATCGCCGCGATCTGCTCCGACACCTGGGGCGTCGAGGTGCGGCCGAACGAGACCAGGGAAGTCAACCAGCCCTGGCACTGGGTGGTCATCCCGGCCATGGGGCTTACCATGGGCGAGATGTTCTACGTCAAGGAGCTGGCGGAAGATTGCGACGCCGACGGCATCTACGAGTTTTTCTTCTGCGGCTCGCCGCTGATCATCACCGGCGGCACCGGCTCGCCGCTCAACCCGCAGGCGATCAAGTGACGGCATTCGCCATCATACCCCGATCGCGGCGTTGATTTTCGGTAGCACCTTTTCCGCCAGCAAGGTCATCGAGCGTTTGCCGAGCGCCGGGTCGCGCCAGTCCTTGCCGGCGTAAAGCAGCGTGCCGAAATCGCCGACCCGCTCGCGGAATTGCAAAATCTCGTCGGCGACCTTGTCCGGCGAGCCGTAAATGACCAGCGCGTCGCAGATGCCGTCGAGCGTCACCTCGCTGTCGGGCTGGTCGCGGCGGGTCTTGAACAGCTCGACCCGGCCGCCTTTCTTCAGCTTGGTGTACAGCTGGCTGTAATAGTAGCGGTACGGGCTGTTCGGATCGGTCGCATAGGCCTTCGCGGTGTTGTCGTCGTCGGCGACGAAGATGCTTTTGGCGACCCGCCAGTTCGCCGGATCGGCCTTGCGGCCGGCGCGCTCGCAGCCCTCGGCGTATTTCGGCCAGTGGCTCTTGACCCATTCCGGCATCAAGAAATTCGCCGAGATCGGGTCCCAGCCGCGCGCCGCGGCTTCGGTCACGCCCTTGGAGAACGGCGCCACTGCGGTCACCACGATTGGCGGATGCGGCTTCTGCAGCGGCTTCGGCAAGAAACCCTGGCCGATGTCCAGCATTGCCTGCCGCTCGATCTTGATGTTCCAGTGTTTGCCTTCGATGTTGTAAGGCGGCTCGCTCGCCCAGATCTTCAGCACCGCGTTAATCGCCTCGAGAAACATGGCGTTGCGGTCGGCATCGAGATTGCCGAACGCCTCGGCGTCGGAAAGAAGTCCGCCCGGGCTGATGCCGAAAATGAACCGGCCGTCGAGCATGTGGTCGAGCATCGCGATCTGCGAGGCGGTCGCGACCGGATGGCTATTCGGCATGTTGATCGTGCCGGTGCCGAGCTTGATGGTCTTGGTGGCGTCGATCAGGCTGGCGATGAACATCGCGCAGGAGGTGATGTTCTCGGCGCGGTCGGTGGCGTGCTCGCCGACATAGCCCTCGACGAATCCGAGCTGGTCGGCGAGCAGGAACGCCTCGCGGTCCTCGCGCAGCGACGTCCGCCAGTCCTTGTCCAGCGGATGGATCGGCATCGTGAAAAAGCCGAGCTTCATGGGGCGTTGTCTGTCCGAAAAATCCAAGGCGTGCAAGCCGCCATCGAGCGGCGGTTGCGGCCGTGTCATCGCTCTCTTTTCCGGAATGGCGTAAAGGAGCTGGCGCGGGCTGTCGGCCCACTTAAGGAACGAGCATGAGCGAAGTAACGCGCCGCACGCTGGCGCGGACGGGAGCCGCGGGTCTTGTCGGCGCGATGGTCGCGCCGGCGGTGGCGCGCGCCGACACCAGGCGCTGGCGCATGGTCACGTCCTGGCCGAAGCGGCTTCCCGGGCCCGGCCTGTCGGCGGAGCGTATCGCTACGCGCATTGCCGCGCTCTCCGGCGGCCGCCTCGAAATCACGGTGTCGGCGGCGGGCGAGATCGTGCCGGCCTTCGAGGTGCTCGACGCGGTCGGCTCCGGCGTCGCCGAGATGGGCCACACCGCGGCGTTCTACTGGCAGGGCAAGGAGCCGGCGGCGGTCTTCTTCACCACGGTGCCGTTCGGGCTCCTCCCCAACGAGCACGTCGCCTGGATCGACGCCGGGGGCGGCCAGGCGCTGTGGGACGAGCTTTATGCCCCGTTCGGCGTCAAGCCGTTCATGGGCGGCAATACCGGGGTGTGCATGGGCGGCTGGTTCCGCCGCGAGATCAAAAGCCGCGACGACGTGCACGGGCTGAAAATCCGCTCGCTCGGCCTCGGCGGCGAAGTCTATCGGCGCCTTGGCGCCATCCCGCAGACCACCTCGCCCGGCGAAATTCTGGTCGCGCTGCAATCCGGCGTGATCGACGGCGCCGAATTCGTCGGTCCCGGCTCCGACATCGCGCTCGGGCTGCACCGCTTCGCGCCGTTCTACTACAGCCCCGGCTTCAACAAGCCGAACGGCACCGGCGAGTGCATCGTGTCGCTGAAAGCGTGGCAGACGCTCGATACCGAGTTGCGGGCGATCGTGGCGCACACCTGCGCAGCGGAAGCCGCCTTCGCGCTCGCCGAGATGGAGCGGCTCAACATCGAGGCGCTGCAAACGCTGACCACGCGCGACAATGTGCAGCTCCGCACCTTCCCGCCCGATTTCGTCACGGCGGCACGCGGCACCGCGGCCGAGGTCCTGGCCGAAGTTGCCGGCAAAAGCGCGGCCGCGCGCAAGGTGCACGATGCCTATGTCGGCTTCCGCGACAAGATCTCGGCCTGGTCGCGCATCTCGCTGCAGGCGGTTCTGGAGGCGCGGGAGGGGTGACCTCGCGACCTCTTCATCCGAGAAGTGATGAAAGACCGGCCTCCTCGCAATAGTCGAACGCCTTCTCGCGGCGCGATCCGCGCCCGAGTTTTGTGATCCGTAGCCCGGATGGAGCGGAGCGCAATCCGGGAGCGGCCTCCAAGCTCGTCGATCGGTCCCCGGATTTCGCTGCGCTTCATCCGGGCTACTAAATTCTTTCTTTTCGACTCGCTTCCAGCAAATAAAGGAGGCGGAACGCCGGCAAACGTGTTTCCTAACCTCCGCATCTCGCGATGCGGCGCGCGCTGAACACAGCGCGCTCGCCTGTCGGCGTTCCACCGCGGCTCTAACCGTCGGGGCTCTCGCCCGTTCGGCGCAGCTCCAGGCCAGGTTTCCTGGGACGGGGCGGGACGTCCGGCCCTGTACGGGCGCCCCAACCGGGGGGCGCAGGCCTCGCGCTGTTCCACGGGTGTTACCCGCGCCCGCCTGTCCCAGTCCAGGGAAAGCACCTCCCGGACCGGTCATAGTGCCGGTCAACATGATGCCCGAAGCTGCCCGGGAGCGGAATGTATCGGTTCGCCCGCGGGCACCGCACTCGCTCCGCTTTCGGGAGTACCCTCGGCCGAAGGCGTCCTTCACCGAGCGAGATTCGCAGGAGGGATTGTAGCTGAAACAGGGACGAAGGTCAATGAAAATGCGACGGGATGCCGGCCCATTCCGAACCGTCACCTGAGGTCGACGAAACATAGGGCAACGCTTATTGAGGTGATATATTTGGCTCATGAGCCAGCCCGTTATTTGCCGCGACCCCGAGGTCATGGGCGGCACGCCCGTGTTCTGCGGGACGCGCGTGCCGGCGCAGACGCTCATCGAGTCCCTTGAGGCCGGCGACTCGATCGATGAGTTTCTTGAAAGCTTCCCGTCGGTGACGCGCGCGGGCAATCGCTTTCTTAGAAGAGGCAAAAAATCGCATCGCCCACTTCAAAAATCATATGCGGATGTGCAGTGACTGATCCGAAGCGGCCCGTCATCGTTAAGCTACATCCTGACCGTAAGGACTACATTAGGGCGGAGAACGAGTTCCTACGGGTTATTGGACTTTGTGTGAACACCTGGTCGTTCGTTGATCGTGAACTGTATCGCATATTTCGTTTTGGATTGAGTCGGTTTGGCCTTGCATCTGTGTCGAAAGCGGCCTCGATTCTCTACTACAAGAAAACAACTTTGGACCGCCATATCCAATTGGCCAACGATATGCTTGAGCAAGTGATCGCGCCTGACGAATACAAAAGCTGGCGACTGCTACAGAAGAAAATAAGGGACGCGGCTCTCACAAGAAATATCATCGTACATCATCCGGCTTTGAGAACTGGCACATCGAAAGGCGGGAAGGCCGTTTATCTATATTCAATACACGTTGAGCCCTACGAAAGGCTGCTGAATAAAGAATATCAAGGCCTCAAAGGAAAATCTGCTCTTGAGATAGCCGATCTGAAAGCGCATGCCCGCGAGGTTGAACAATTGACGAAAGAGTTGCAGGGATTTCTCAAAACGCTCATTCGCTCACATCAAAGGGCTGCAAGTTGATCGTGTCGCGTTGGCTTGCCGGTGACGCACTAACCTCTACATCTTGAACTTCACCACCTTCTGCTGCTGCTCGCCCAGCCCGTCGATGCCGAGGCGCACCACGTCGCCGGGGTGCAGGAATTTCGGCTCCGGCTTGAAGCCCATGCCGACGCCGGGCGGGGTGCCGGTGATGATCACGTCGCCCGGCTCCATGACGAAGAACTGCGAGCAGTACCAGACCAGATGCGCGACGCCGAAAATCATGGTGCGGGTCGAGCCCTGCTGCCGGGTTTCGCCGTTGACCGTGAGCCACATGTCGAGCCGCTGCGGGTTGCCGATCTCGTCCTTGGTGACGAGCCAGGGCCCGAGCGGACCGAAGGTCTCGCAGCCCTTGCCTTTATTCCATTGCCCGCCGCTTCGTTCGATCTGGAACAGGCGCTCAGACACGTCGTTGGCGAGGCAATAGCCGGCGACCGCATCCATCGCCTTGTTCTTGGCGAGATAGCGCGCGCGGCTGCCGATGACGACGCCGAGCTCGACTTCGTAATCGAGCTTGGTCGAGCCTTTTGGGGTCATAGTGTCGTCGTTCGGCCCGCAGATCGAAGTCGGCGCCTTGTTGAAAATGATCGGCTCCTTCGGAATCGGCATGCCGGCTTCGGCGGCGTGGTCGGAATAATTGAGCCCGATAGCGATGAAATTGCCGATCTTGCCGACGCAAGGCCCCAGCCGCGGCGTGCCCCGCACCAGCGGCAGTTTTTCGGGTTTGAGCTTGCGCAGCTTGGCGAGGCCTTGGGGCGCCAGCACCTCGCCGGCAATGTCGGGAACGATCTTCGACAGATCGCGGATGCGGCCCTCCGCATCAAGCATTCCGGGTTTTTCCCGGCCGGGCGCGCCAAAGCGGACGAGTTTCATGGCGAGGTATTCCTTGGAAGAAAGCGTGATCAGCGGAAGGCTGGCGGGGCATCATCGCGTAATGAATGCGGCCAAGCAATCCATTAGGCTTGAGAGCAGGCATGGATGAAGGCGGGCAGGCGCCCTGAGATGGCTCAGCCGAGCAGGCCCTTGGTTTGGATCGGCGTGCAGCGGTCCAAACAGGCCAAGCAATCCACTCACGCCCGGCAGGCTGCAAAGGAACCCGTTCGGGCGATATTTAATGCGAATCTGCTCGATGCGGCTCATGGCGAGGCTCATGAACGCGTTCAGGCGCAGCACCTGCGTGGTCGGCCGGTCGACCTTGAACAACGTGGCTTTGTCCGGTTTCTGCATGTACGCTAATTCGGTCGCCTCGATCGGACTTTTTGACGCCCATTCCAGCGCCGCGGTCATCTTCTTATGGGTGACATCGAAGCAATATTCGATGGTCAGGACATGATGCTGGGTGCTGTACCAATCGATCCGCAGCGGTGGATTTTTGGGATTGTTCTTGTCGTTCAGGACGGTCACGCTGTCGCCCGGCGTGAATGCGGGCATGTCATTGCTACAATCGAAGTCGTATTCGCCGAGCAGCGTCACGCTGATCGGATCGGTTGACGGGCTGATGTCGGTCGCTTCGGCGCGGCTGCGATCGGTCGCCCAGTCGAGATAAATCTCCGCCTTGCGCGCGAGGAGATTGTAGTTCTTGTGCAGGGTCGCGTAGATGTCGAGATACTCCTTGTTGACGCTGCGGGCGTCCTTGGTCAGATAAGATGTGTCGTCCTGATAGGCGTTGTTGTTAAGCGCGGCGTAGAAATCTTGGATGAGGCGCTGCTGGAGCGTCAGGGCTAAGGACAGGTTGGTCGTCGCTTCCGTGAAGGTGTCGGTGGCCGCCGCCGTGTCGGTCTGGGCGAGAGTGGCGACCTTATTGTGATAGGCGGAAAGGTTCTGGAAGTATGCGACCAACAGCGTGCTGACGAGGCCGAACCAAGTCAGCCCCTTGAAGTAGGAAAGCTCGGCCTCCGTGCGGATCAATCCACGCTTGACCGCCTGCCAAACTCCGGCTTTGGCGGGCGGGCTTTTTGCCGGCGGGGCAGCGTTCGCTCGCGTACCGTCACTTTCAGTGTCCGACATTTCACGACCAAAAATGCGAACGCTCGAATGAGGTACAATCTACAATTGCCTTAATATGAGTTGCAACATAAATTCAAGGCTTACGGCCACTTCACCACCGGCGGCATCGACGACAGGATCGACTCGACATTGCCGCCGGTGCGCAGGCCGAAAACCGTTCCGCGGTCGTATAGCAGGTTGAACTCGACGTAACGCCCGCGGCGCATCAGTTGTTCCTCGCGCTCGGCCTCGGTCCAGGGCTTGGCGAAATTTCCGCGCACCAGCGCCGGATAAATGGAAAGGAAGGCGCGGCCGACAGCTTGCGTGAAGGCGAAATCGGCCTGCCAGTCGCCTGAGTTGAGCCAGTCGTAGAAGATGCCGCCGATGCCGCGCGCTTCGCCGCGATGTTTCAGAAAGAAATACTCGTCGCACCAGCCCTTGAACTTGTCGTAGGGCGCGACCGCGGCGTGGGCATCGCAGGCGGCGCGCATCGCGGCATGGAAGGCGACGGTGTCAGGGTCCTCCTGCGTGCGCCGGCACGCGAGCACCGGGGTGAGATCGGCGCCGCCGCCGAACCACGATTTAGTGGTGACCACAAACCGCGTGTTCATGTGCACCGCCGGCACGTGCGGATTATGCATGTGGGCGATGAGCGAAATGCCGGTGGCGAAAAAGTGCGGATCGTCGGCGGCGCCCGGAATGTCCTTGCGGAATTCCGGGGCGAATTCGCCGAACACGGTCGAGACGTGGACGCCGACTTTCTCGAATACGCGGCCCTTCATCATCGCCATGACGCCGCCGCCGCCCGGTGCGCCGGTATGGTCGGTGCGGTTCCAGGGCGTAAGCTGGAAGCGGCCGGCGGCGTGATCGGCAAACGGCGCGCCGGCGGGGAGGGTATCCTCCACCGCTTCGAACGCGGCGACGATCTGGTCGCGCAGCGTCTCGAACCAGCCGCGCGCGGTGCTTTTGCGTGTTTCGACCAGGTTGGCGTCCATAACCGGTCCGAAATGGGCTCCCGACAGCGTTGCGCCGTCTGCCGCGCAATGGCAACCGCCGGCGAAGCTTGTCCAGGATGTCATAATCCTGGGCGAATATATTGATCCATGGCAACAGAGGCTTAAGACCCATGACGCCGATGCCGCCGTCCTTCAGTGGCCCCACGCGCCGCCGCCTGCTCAAAGGCGTGGCCGGTGGCGGCTTCACCTTGATCGCGGCACCGGCTCTGGTGCGTTACGCCGCGGTGCCGAGCTGGGGCGCGGCCGGGGCCGACCCGTTCAGCCTCGGCGTTGCTTCTGGCGCCCCCCGTCCGGATGGTTTCGTGTTGTGGACCAGGCTTGCGCCCGAGCCGTTATCGAGCAACCCGGAGACGCCCGGCGGCATGCGCGGCGGCGACGTCAGCGTCGCCTATGAGATCGCGCGCGATCCGACCATGCGCGACGTCATACGGCGCGGCGAAGCCTCCGCCGAGCAGGCCTTCGCTTATTCGGTGCATCTTGACGTCGCCGGTCTCGAGCCCGGGCGGCCTTACTGGTACCGCTTCATCAGCGGCGATGCCGTGAGCCGCACCGGTCGCGCCGCCACCTTGCCGGCGCCCGGAAGCCGGCTCGATCGGCTGCGCTTCGGCTTCGTGTCCTGCTCCAATTACGAGCACGGCTATTTTTCCGGCTACCGCTATCTCGCCGACGAAAATCCGGAATTCGTCCTGTTCCTCGGCGACTACATCTACGAATACATCGAGGAGCGGCGCCCCACCGTGCGCCGCCACTCCGACGGCATCGAAGCGGCGACGCTGCCGACCTACCGCAATCGCTACGCCCAATACCGGCTCGACCAGGATTTGCAGCGCCTGCATGCCGAGGCACCGGCGCTGGTCACCTGGGACGACCACGAGGTGCAGGACGACTACGCCGACAAATGGTCGAAATTTTTCGACGACCCCGCCCAGTTCCTGATTCGGCGGGCGGCGGCGTACCGGGCGTTCTACGAGCACATGCCGGTACGGCCGATTCTGTCGCGGCCGGAAGGACCGACGATGCGGGTCTATGATCGCTTCAGCTTCGGCGACTTGATCGAAATCTCGATGATCGACGGCCGGCAATATCGCTCGCGTGAAGCCTGTTACGCGCCGCCGAACAAGGGCGGCACTCATTTGGAGAGCGATGCAAGCTGTCCGGAACGGCGCGACACCGGCCGGACCATGCTCGGCTTCGCGCAAGAGGCTTGGCTTCACGCGAACCTCGCCCACTCCAAGGCACAGTGGAATCTGATCGCCCAGGACGTGCTGATGGCACAGCTGCGCATCAAGCAGGACGGCGGCTTCGGGTTCTCGACCGACGACTGGGACGGCTATCCGGCCAACCGCGCCCGCCTGCTCAAGCGCATCCACGATAGCCAGGTGTCGAACCCCGTGGTGATCGGCGGCGATGCGCATTGCTACTTCGCCAACGACCTGCGGCTCGACTTCGATGATGTGGTCGCGCCGGTGGTTGCGACCGAGTTCGTCGGCACCTCGATCTCGTCCTACGGGCCGCCGCACGAGATGATCGCGCAGGCGCTGCCGGACAATCCGCATGTGCGTTTCTTCGAGAGCCGCCGCCGCGGCTATGTCGCGATCGATCTTGAACGCGCGCACATGCAGGTGCGGATGCGGGCGGTGTCCGACGCCACCGATCCGAAAGCCGACATTGCGACGCTCCGGACGTTCGCGGTCGAGGGCGGCCATCCCGGCGTGGTGGAGGCGTAGTCACGGCCGCGCGATGTCTTACTCCGCGTCGACTTTTTCGGCCAACCAGACCTTGATCAACGACTGATATGGCACGTCGCGCTTATTCGCCGCGATCTTTATGCGATCGAGCAGGCCTTGCGGCAGCCGGAGCGAAATGGCTGTCGTGGACAGCTTCAGATTCGGAAATTGCACACGCTGTGCCTTGCTCCAATCGACGTATTCCGTAGAATCATGCGTCTGCCAGAACTTGCGTTCTTCAGCTTCACTGCGAAAGTGAGGGATGGGCTTAAGCTTCCTGCTCATAGATAACTCGTTCCTTGCGGCTCATATCGCGCGCAGAAATCACGCGAATTCTTGTGCGACTTTCACGCAACGTGAAGGTCACATGCAAAGGTCGGCCATCGGCGGTTCGTCCCAATGCGTGATGGCGCGCTTCGTCTTGACTGTGCTCCACGTCGTCTGCGACCACGAGCCGGCCATCTGCAAACACCTGCTCCGCCTCGGCTTGAGAGACTGAATGCTTTTCAGCGCTCTTAAGGCTATTGCCATCGTCCCAGTCAAAACCCGCAATAGCGCTCGAGTTCGGGCATAAATGTATATTAGCATAATATACACATTTCGCCAGCCCTAGCACTACTTTGGCAGATTTTTGAGGGCGCGGGATTCCCAAATCAGTTTTTCCGTGACTTATGGGAGGTCGGCATCTTGGAGGGCCGGCCATGGATATTGATTGGAAGAGCGATCTGGAGGAGTGGCTTGCGCCATTCTTTGGCGCGTTGGGAAACAAGGCGCGATCGCGTATATGCCCAGCCTATGTGGCGGGACTGATCGGTTCTGGCGATCGCAAGAGCATCCAACCCATGGCGGCGCGCGACGGGCAAGTCGGCTACGATCAGTTGCATCACTTCATAGCAAGTGGCGCATGGAATGCGGTCCCGCTGGAGAAAGTCCTGCTCGCCGAGGCCGACAAGATGGTTGGCAGTGATGACGCATGGCTGATCATCGACGACACGGCGCTGCCGAAGAAGGGGGAGCGCTCGGTCGGCGTGGCACCGCAATACGCTTCTTCGCTTGGGAAGACAGCCAACTGTCAGTCTCTGGTCTCGATGACACTGGCATCGCGCGAAGTGCCGGTGATGGTGGGGCTGCGGCTCTTTCTGCCCGAGACTTGGACGGACGATCCCGAGCGCATGACGCGGGCCCATGTGCCGAAGGATCGGCAGATCGCTCTCACAAAGCCGGAAATCGCGATCCAAGAGATTGACCGTGTCATCGCCTCCGGCGTGCGCTTTGGCTGTGTGCTTGCCGATTCAGGATATGGATCAAGTGGGCCTTTCCGCCAGGCTTTGAACGAACGCGGCCTGCTATGGGCAGTGGGTCTGTCGCGACGCCAGAACGTCTACCCAGCGGACGTTGCCCTGGTCTTCCCCGTCGCAAAAACTGGAAAGCGCCGCAAGTACCACATTCCTGACCAGCCTCCGCTTTCCGCCGAGGCGATGTTAGCCGGTGAGAAATGGCGAGAGGTCAACTGGCGACGCGGCACCAAGGGTCAGCTGACCTGTCGCTTTGCGGCCCGCCGTGTTCGGGTTGCGGATGGTCATAAGCACCGCATGCTCGATAATCGTATGCAATGCATGCCTGGCGATGAGGTCTGGCTCGTCGGCGAGCGGCGCTCAACCGGAGAGCAAAAATACTATGTGTCGAACCTGCCGGCCGATGCCACCATCATGATGCTCGCCGCTGCAATCAAGGCCAGATGGATCTGTGAACAGGCGCACCAGCAGATGAAGGAGGAATTGGGTCTCGACCACTTCGAAGGCAGATCCTGGACCGGGTTACACCGACATGCCTTGATGACGATGATCGCCTACGCCTTCCTTCAATCCCGCCGCCTCAAAGCAGCGGGACGGAAAAAAAAGAATCGCAGGACCGCCACCACAGCCGAGCATGCCCGCCATCAGGCAAGCCATCCTCGACCTCTTCGTCCGGCTTCCACCCCTGCAATGCCCTCACTGTAAAGCCTTCCTCACGGAAGCCGCCAAACCAAAAGTGCCAAAGTAGTGCTAGATGCTGAAATCATTTGGTCGTATCCCCCCAGTCTGCCGCAACGCTTCTCCGGCCGCCATTGCTGCGGCGACCGCGACATTGAGCGAGCGGAAGCCCGGGCGCATCGGGATTCCAAGGCGGACGTCGGCCGCCGCGTGGATCGGTTCCGGAACGCCAGCCGATTCGCGCCCGAACAGCAGGATATCGTCGGCCGTATAGCGGTAGTCGAGATAGGAGCGGGACGCAGCCGTCGTGAACAGCGCAATGCGGTGGTGCTCGCTGCGCCGCCAGGCGTCGAAATCCAGCCATGAGCGGTGCCGTATGACGGTGACGGCATCGAGATAGTCCATGCCGGCGCGGCGGAAAGCGCGATCGGAAGACGGAAATCCAGCGGGCCCGATAATATGCGCGTCGATGCCGAGGCAGGCACACAGGCGCAGAATCGTTCCGGTATTCTGCGGGATATCGGGCTCAAAGAGGGCGATGCGCATGGCGGTCTGCCGGGCGGGCGCGGGAGCCGGTCCCAGGGCGTGCTATTTGGGGGTGCGCGCGTTGGCACACTTGCACTCTCGCGGCAAGGGTGCCAATAAAACGCCGCCGGATTTGGTCGCTTCTGATCTCCCCCAGGTCGGATGCGCCCAGCCTTCCGCCGCCGAACCCCCTTCCTAACCTCCTGCAAGCGGTGGGTAGGAAGGGGGCTGGCGGTTGGCAGCGCGGATGGGTGTAGCCGGCAAGACAGGCGAGGGTAAGACGTTGACAACAATCTCCGCAACGGAGCCGCCGCGGCGTGACCCCCATCAGTTCGTTTCCGATGCCGCGATCCGGATCGGCGAAGCCGCGCCCAGCAACGCATAAGGTTCGACCATGAGCGCACATTCGGTCTACACGCCGCAGAACCCCTTCATGCAATGGTTGGAGCGGCGGCTGCCGATCGCTAGCCTCGTCTATTCGTCCTTCGTCGTTTATCCGACGCCCCGGAACTTGAACTACTGGTGGACGTTCGGCGGCATCCTCTCGTTCATGCTTGGCGCGCAGATCGTCACCGGCATCGTGCTGGCCATGCACTACACGCCGCACGTCGACTTCGCCTTCAATTCCGTCGAATTGATCATGCGCGACGTCAATTACGGCTGGCTGCTGCGCTACCTGCATTCGAACGGCGCGTCGTTCTTCTTCGTCGCCGTCTATGCCCACATCGTGCGCGGCATGTATTACGGCTCCTACAAGGATCCGCGCGAGGTGCTGTGGATCCTCGGCGTCATCCTGTTTCTGTTGATGGTGGTCACCGGCTTCATGGGCTACGTGCTGCCCTGGGGCCAGATGAGCTTCTGGGCCGCGACCGTCATCACCAACCTGTTCTCCGCGATCCCCGGCGTCGGCGATCCGATCGTGACCTGGCTGTGGGGCGGCTATGCCGTCGGCAATCCGACGCTGAACCGCTTTTACTCGCTGCACTACCTGCTGCCGTTCGTGATCGCCGGCGTGGTCGTGCTGCACATCTGGGCGCTGCATATGGTCGGACTGAACAACCCGACCGGCGTCGAGCCGAAGACCGAGAAGGATACGGTTGCGTTCACGCCCTACGCGACCATCAAGGACGCGTTCTTTATCGGGGTGTTCTGCCTGTTCTTCGCCTGGTTCATCTTCTACATCCCCAACTATCTCGGCCACTCCGACAATTACATCCCGGCCAATCCCGGCCAGACGCCGACCCACATCGTGCCGGAATGGTACTACTTGCCGTTCTACGCCATCCTGCGCGCGATCCCGAGCAAGCTCCTGGGCGTCATCGCGCTGCTTTCCTCCATCGTGCTGCTCGCCTTTCTGCCCTGGCTTGATACGTCGCGGGTGCGCTCGGCGAATTATCGGCCGCTTTATCGGCAATTCCTGATCGTGTTCTTCCTGGTGGTCGTCGGCCTCGGTTATCTCGGCTCGCAGCCTCCGGAAGGCGGCTATGTCATCGCGGCGCGCATCCTTACCGCCTATTACTTTGTGTTTTTGCTCATCATCCTGCCGCTGCTCGGGCTTTTCGAGACCACAAAGCCGCTGCCGAACTCGATCTCGGAATTGGTGCTGCACGAAGGCGTGCCAGCGGGTGCGTCGGCGCCGCCGCCATCGGGCGCCAAGGCTTAGGGGAGGCCGGCATGAAAATTCGTCGCAGCAGCGTTTTCGCGTTTGCGCTTGCGGCCGCGCTGGCGGTGCCGGTCATGCGCCCGGCTACCGCGCAGGAGGCGGAGGCGCCGCCGCGGCAGCACTGGTCATTCCACGGCCCGTTCGGCTTGTACGATCCGGAGCAGCTGCAGCGCGGCTTCAAGATCTATCGGGAGGTCTGCTCCAACTGTCACAGCCTGAAGCTATTGGCGTTCCGCAATCTTGCCGATGCCGGCGGACCCGATTTCACCGAGCCGCAGGCGGCGTCGATCGCGGCGACGTTCCAGGTGACTGCCGGGCCGAACGATCAGGGTGAAATGTACCAACGCGCCGGCCGCATCGCCGATCGCTTTCCGCCGCCGTTTCCCAACGATCAGGCCGCCCGCAATGCCAATGGCGGGGCGCTGCCGCCGGACATGTCCGTGCTCGCGAAAGCGCGCGGCTACGAGGCGGGCTTCCCGTGGTTCATCTTCGACGCGTTTACGCAGTACCAGGAGGATGGTCCGGATTACATTCACGCTATCCTCAACGGCTACGAGGATCCGCCCGCCGGGTTCACCCTGCCGCCGGGCGCGCAGTACAACAAATATTTCCCCGGCCATGCCATCGGCATGCCGAAACCCCTCAGCGACGGGCAGGTCGAATACACCGACGGCACGCCGACCACGGTGGATCAATATGGCCGCGATGTCGCCGCCTTTCTGGCCTGGGCTTCGGAGCCGAAGCTTGATGAGCGCAAGCGACTGGGCTTCCAGGTGTTTGTCTTTCTGATCGTGCTGACGGGACTGCTGTATTTCACCAAGAAGCGGGTCTGGCACCTGGTCAAGCACAACCCCTAGCCGCTTGAGTCGTGTCCGCGCGCGAAGCATCCGCGCAGTTTAAGGAGCGGCGCGACATTCGGAATGAACTCCGTCGCTTTGCAGTGACGACGTCGGTCGTTACGGATCTCGCCGGCTGCGCCGAATCCTTCGGGTCATGGCGAAGGCACTGAAAAAGCGTATAGTCGCGACCCGCGGCACGGGGAGGCAAACGCTGTTCTCCGCTAAGTAGCTGAGCGATTGAAATTCAATGGATCGGTTTCGCCAAAGGGGTTGGGACAGGAAGGGTTAAGTGCGGCGAATGCGCGTGCGCGGTTCGCCGGCGCAAAGGGGAGTAAAGGCTGTGAGAAAATCCACGCAATTCATGCTGTTTGTTCAATTGCTGTTGGTTGTCAGCGTGTCGTCGTTGCCCGCGCTGGCGGATAATACCAAAAAGCCGGCACCAAAGACGCCGGCGGCTCACCAGGCCGGCCCAAAAAACAACGCCGGAAGCACCGCCAAAGGCTCCGCTAAGGACAGTAAAGGCGCGAACAAGGACGCCAAGGGCAAGGGCGGAGGTGACACCCATAAGGGTACTGCCGGTCAGGGTAAATCCTCCCCCGGAGAGGCCGCAGAGCAAAACGCCGGGGGCGAACCTTGCTCACCTGGTAACACGGTCGGCGGCGCGCTGGCCGGCGCCTTAGGTAATGCAATAGGCGGAGCGGCAGGCCAGCTCATCAGTGGTGCTGCGCCCTGCAGGTGAAATTCAGCGCGCTGGCGCTACGGCGGCGCCAAGACCTCAGAACGACCAGCGCCGCATCATGACGAAGCCGCCGTCGCCGATGAGCGCGGCCAACAGCGCCGTCACCAGCATCAGCAGCAAGCCGAGGATGATCGCAGCCGGAATGGCAGCGAGCGCGGCTTTGACGAAAAACAATACCAGGCGGACAAACGGGATGCGCAGATCGACGATAACGAAGCGCTGGGCATTGTCGCTCATGGGGGTTTCTCCGGTTGCGTCAGCCATAATGGTCCGCCAGAGTGCGGTGACTGCAAGCCGACTTCCAGTGTAACAGGGTGAGAGATGGGGCACCGGCTATGACCACCGTCGTTTTGGAGGATGACCTCAAGGCCGCGATCCGCTCGATCCCGGATTATCCCAAACCGGGCATCGTTTTTCGCGACATCACGACCCTGCTCGGCGATGCGCGGGCGTTCCGCCGCGCCGTGGACGCGCTGGTGCAGCCCTGGGCCGGCGGCAAGATCGACAAGGTCGCCGGCATCGAGGCGCGGGGTTTCATTCTCGGCGGTGCCGTTGCCCATCAGGTCTCGGCCGGCTTCGTGCCGATCCGCAAAAAAGGCAAGCTGCCGTTCAAGCGCGTAACCATCGGCTATTCGCTCGAATATGGCATCGACGAAATGGAGATGCATGAGGACGCGGTGGTGCGGGGCGAGCGCGTGATCCTGGTCGACGATCTGGTCGCCACCGGCGGCACGGCGGAGGCCGCGTGCAAGCTGTTAAAGCAGATGGGTGCTGATGTGCTGGCCGCTTGTTTCATCATCGATCTGCCGGACTTGGGCGGTGCGGCAAAGATCAGAGAGCTCGGCGTGCCGGTCCGCACCCTCATCAGTTTCGAAGGTCATTAGAGCGCAATCGTTTCATATTGAATCGATTGGCGCTCTATCATCTTGGTGGAGCATGATCTTTTCGGAAAACCGGCTTCCACTTTTCCGGATCATGCTCTAAGAGCGAACTCGCTCCAGTTCTCCGCATTTTTGACACCTAACGGTCATGCACGGTTCAACCGCCGTTCATTGCGTCGGTTGTTTTATTCGGCCGCCGCCCATTGCAATAGGTGGTGTCAATTGGGAAGGAACATACGATGCTTCGGTCAATTGTCTTGAGCGCCGCGTTGGCTGTCGGTGTTGCGACTGCTGCCAGCGCCGGGATCGCCCCCGCTCCGGTCGGCAATGCGGACGGCCTGGTCGTTAAGGTAGCCGAAGGATGCGGGCCGGGATGGTGGCGCGGTGCGGGCGGACGTTGTCATCCATATACCGTCAGGCGAGCCTGCCCAGCGGGTTATCGTCTCGGTCCCGACGGTAAGCGGTGTTGGCCGCTCTGATCACGATCGGTGCTAACAGCACAACGGCCGGGCGGGAAACTGCCCGGCCGTTTTGTGTTTATTTGGAACAGCGGACCGATTGCCTCACACCATCGAGCCTGGGTCCTGAATTTACCGGCGCGGCAATCTTCCCGATCTCTGCGTCTCCTCGTGAACTTTCCGGTCTTGGCGCCGCGGTGCAGGCGCACCGCCGAGCGAGGAGGTGAGCCTGCCCATCAGCAGGCGCAGCTCGAACTCGCGAAACTCGGTGAAAATCTGCCCGACCCATTGATGGATTTCGGTCGGTCCGCCGGGCTGCTCGGTCATATACGTGGAGAACGAGAAGCTTGGCCGGTCGATCACGCCGCGAACGATCGGAGACAGGCGCGGAATGCGGAGCACGCCCAATTCGGCACGCGTCGGTGGAAAATCCTTCGCGGCGAACATCAGCGATACCGATTCGTTGTGCACGGGCACAAAAGTCGCCGTCAGGCGGCGCCGCAATTCGGCGTAGCTGCGCAGGGTCGCCAGAGCCGGATCGGTCACAAACAAGATGATCGGCTCGATCAGCCGCCGCCGCGCCTCCTGAACGAAGCCGATCTGCCGCGTCACTGCGAAGAACTGGTCGAATGGGCCATATCCGAGATCGATGATCTTGACGCTCGCATTGTCGGCAAGCAGCCGGTCAAACAATTCCATCTGGCCGCGGGTATCGGCGATATCGATCGGCCAGACCAATCTCGGGAAGCGGTCGGTCAGCGCCGGATCGCGCGGATTGAGGTCATAACCCACTACCGGCCGGCGGCTTTGGCGAAAAAATTCAAGCAAAAGACGCGCGATCAACGTCTTACCTACCCGCGGGCGCGGCGATGCGATGATGAAAAGGGGCGTCGGCTGCCTCATCACAGCAAGCGGCCTCGAGAACTTGATCCGACCGCGGCGCGTCGACCGCAGGAGGATGGCACGCCGCGCGATTTACGACCGGCTGACGACCTGTACGCGCGGACCCGGTGCTGGTGCGGCTCCGCCGCTCGCCACGATCTCGTTGAGCTTGATGCGGTCGTACTCGCCCCACACATTACCGAGCCAGTGCCGGACATAGCCGCGCAGCACGAAAGAGTAGTTGGCCGCTTCGCCCTTCAGGCCCTTGTTGGCAACGAAGGTGAGGAAGGGGACCGAAGCGAGCTCCACTTGCTCATAGGCCATCTCGTTGAGCTTCGGGATGGTGATCTCGACCGCATCCTTGAGCTTCTTGAAATATGAAGAGTATGTGGGCTGGTCCCACTCGAAGAAGCTGGTGTTGTTGATGAAGTTCTTGACCAGAAAATATTTGCCGTCGGCGGCGAAGCTGGCTGTGTCCTCGATCTCGTTCAGCGAGGCGATCGATGAGCCGAGGATGTGGAAGACCGCGAAAGTGAGCTGACCCTTCTTCACCGCGTCGAGAAAGCCGATGTCGCGCAGTGAGCGCAGCGTCGGCGACAGCAGCCCGGCGCGCACGTCGATGACCGTGACGCTGGCATCGGTGGTCGACAGGGTGTCGAAAATCCGCATCTGGTCGGGGACCGAGGTGACGTCGACAATGTCACTCACGTCGGGATGAAAGCGCTTCAGCGTGCCTTTGGGCGATTCGGTGTCGAATGCGCGCGTCGGCACGTGATGCGCGGTGAAATAATCGAGCACCGTGCGGGCGACGGTGGTCTTGCCGACGCCCCCCTTGTCTGCACCGACGACGATCACCGTTGGCTTTGCCATGGCTGATTCCTCATTGACGCCGCGCGGCCGCGAGCTTCGCTGGCGATTCAACTCCGCAGAATGACTGAGGCCGAATCGAACGCGTCACGCCATTTCCCCGAAATTGATTCTACAGTCACCGGGTCCTGTTTGGAAGCGTTAAAGGTGGATCGCGCACTGCGAAGATGCAGCGTCGCCGATATTGCCCCCCGATATGGTTAATTGTGACGGCATTGCGGCTCATGCGAAACTGCGGCTCATGCGAATCAGTCACAAAATCTTTGTAATCGGGCCACTAACCGCGGTCGTGCGGACCCCACGGCCCGGCCGACGGCCCTGACCGGCCGTCGGTTTCTGCCGGCGTGACACGGCCCGCGCCGTTATCGGTTGAAGGTCCCCACGGCCCATTTGTGGGCGGTGATTGCCATGGGCCGGGCGCTGCCGGGCGATCACCGGGCTCCGAATCAGCTTCGGCGATTGGCCGCAACGCGAGCGGCCCAGTATCGTGACCGCCGGCAAACTTGACCAATGCCGCGACCCGGCTTTCCACCGTCGGATGGGTGTCGAACAGCTCGCCAAAACCTTGGCGCGGGTTATCCACGCACATTTCCATTACCGCGGAGGTCGCGCCCGGCAATTCGCCGCGGCCTTCGATCTTGCGCAGCGCCGAGATCATGGCATCGGGATTTTTGGTCAACTCGACCGAGCCGGCGTCGGCGAGGAATTCCCGCGACCGCGACAGTGCCAGGCGAATCATGAACGAGAGCGCGTAAGCCAGCACCAGCAGCGCGACGGCGATGAGTATGGCTACGCCGGCCCCGCTGCCGCGCCGCTCGTCGGATCGCGAGCTGCGAAAGCTGAAGCCGTTGTAGAACCAGAGCCGGAATACCAGCTCTGCGACGAACGAGATTACGCCGGCAATGATGACGGCGATGACCATCATGCGGACATCGCCGTTACGAATGTGCGTCAGTTCGTGGCCAAGCACCGATTCGATTTCGGCATCGTCGAGCATCCCGAGCAGGCCCGACGTCACCGTGATCGAATATTGCTTGGCGTTCATGCCGGTGGCGAAGGCGTTCAGCGCGTCGGAGTCCATCACCTTGAGCTTTGGCATGGTGATGCCGCGCGAGATGCAGAGGTTTTCCAGGATATTGTAGAGCCGCGGTTGCTCCGCCCGCGTGATCTCACGCCCGCCGGTCACCGCGTCGATCATGCTCTGGTGGAAGAAATAGGCGATGACCACCCAGACCGCCGTGCCGAGCGTCGCCACCGGCGCCGCCCTGATGAGATCGCCCCAGGCAAGCTGCATTAGCGTATCGAGGTCGGCATCGACCGATAGCGCCTCAGCGGTCAGCGCGCCGGCGTAGACCAGCACGTAGACAAGGAAGAACAGGCCGATCAGGAGCGCGATCGAGCGCCGCCGGTTCGATTGGATGTGACTATAGAGACCGTAGGCGGCCATCGTGATTGGTACCGCTCATTCCCGCGGAAGCGGCGGGTTCATCGAATTGACTCAAAACTTCACCTGCGGCGCCTCGCCGACGGTCTTGCGATCCTCGCCGAGATCGAAGAAATCCTTCGGAGCAAAACCGAGCGCGGCGGCGAACAGGGCGGCTGGAAATCGCTGGATGCCGGAATTGTATTCCTGCACCGAATTGTTGAAGAACCGCCGGGCCGCCGCGATCTTGTTCTCGATGTCGGTCAGCTCCGCCTGCAATTGCTGGAAATTGGCGTTGGCCTTGAGGTCGGGGTACGCTTCGGAAAGCGCGAAGAGCTGACGCAAGGCGCCCGAGAGCATGTTCTCGGCCGCCGCCTGCTGCGGCGTACCCTGCGCGGCCACGGCGGCGTTACGCGCTTTCACCACCTCTTCAAGCGTCCCGCGCTCGTGCGCGGCGTAACCTTTCACCGTCTCGACCAGATTGGGAATGAGATCGTGCCGCTGGCGCAGCTGCACATCGACGTCGGCAAAGGCCTGGTTGACCCGCTGCCGCATCGAGACGAGGCCGTTGTAGATCGCGATCACCCACAAAACCAAAACAACGATCACGGCAAGGACGATCAATGTCGAGGTGCTCATCGGCAGATTCCTTCAGCCTATGCTGGCGCGAAATCACTTGGTTAGCCGCAATATAGGCAGGCATCGCGGCGATCGCGGCTTTTTCGACGAGGAACGGACGGGTGGTCCCCCGCGTCAGCTCTTTAGATAGGACGATTCATCGGGCCCGTTAAGGTTAGCCGACGATGAATATCGCGCCGCCGCCGCTGCCCGGTTAAGAAGTTGTCAGGCAAGAAAAAAAGGAGAGCGTCATGCCGAAGCATCATCTCGGCTTCATCTCCTCCGACGGCGCGGAGCGTGAGGCTGTCCTGGACGATACTCGGGAGCTCGAAGCAATGCGGTCCGATGTCAGATCCGCGAGCGCGAACGAATCCGGCCAGCTTGCGGCCGCCGACCGCGAGCAATTGGAACGCGAATTTGCAGCGATCGAGCGCGCATCCGCCGCGTTGCGCAGGGCCGAGCCGGCGCTGGAATCGTGGACCAGCCCGCCGGCGGCGAGCCTGCACAAGCCGCGCCCGGTATGGTTGCTCATCGGGGTGCTATGGCTTTCGACGGCCCTGGTCACTCTCGGCGCGGTGTTCGCCATTACCGCGCTGGTCGGCTGATCGCAAAATACCGCGTCACGGCCGGGGCGTGTCCCGGCCATCCCCGTCGTTGGAATTTACTCTGTCTCAAGATGCGGACGGCCGGCGCGAGAGGTCGGCCATGACGCGCAAGCGCTTCAATACGCGTTCTGGTAGGCGGTGCGCGAAAGAACGGTGCGCACGATGATCTTCAGGTCAAGCCAGAGCGACCAATTGTCGATATAGAACAGATCGTACTCGACGCGCTTACGCATCTTTTCTTCGGTGTCGGTCTCGCCGCGATAGCCGTTGATTTGCGCCCAGCCGGTAATGCCCGGTTTGACGTTGTGCCGGCGCGCATACATTGAAATGCGGCGCTCGTATTCGCGATCGTGCGACAGCGCGTGCGGCCGGGGCCCGACCAGCGACATGTCGCCGGTGAGCACGTTGAAGAGCTGCGGAATTTCGTCGATGTTCCAGCGCCGCAACCAGCGGCCGATCCTGGTCAATCGCGGATCGTCGGGCCTCGCCTGTTGAATGACCGCGCCGTCATCGAGGGTACGCATGGTGCGAAACTTGATGATGCGGAACGGCTGCTGATTGAAGCCGTAACGGCGTTGCACGAAGAAAATCGGCCCCGGACTGTCGAGCTTGATGAGGAGCGCGACGAGTACGAGGAGCGGCGTTGCCAACACCAGGGCCGCCGCCGCCAAGGTCAGATCGAACAACCTTTTCTGGATGATTTCGCGGCGCGACAACGGCCGCCGCGTCAGCTGCAGGCTCGCCAGCGGGCCGAGCGTGGAGAGCTTGACCTCCTCGAATTTGTGCAGGATCTGCTCGGGACCGAGATGAATCTCGACCGGAAGCGAGAGGAAAGTCTCGGCGCAGCGGTCGATGGTTTCGGTCGCCGACCAGGGCAGCAGCACGAAGATGGCGTCGGGCTCCAGGCTGCGGACGCTGGCGACCGCCTCGGCGAGGTCGCGATCGAGCATCGCACGCCGCAGGTCCGCGGATGCGGTAGCCGCAATCGGCGTGAGAAAGCGGCAGCCGACGATGTTGATGCCGAGCGCCCATGGCTCGTAACGGTTGACGAAGCCGCCGACCTGCGCGCCGGTGCCGATCAGAAAAATGCGCTGCGCGGAAAGCAGTCCCGCGGCGCGGGCGAGCGTCGTAACGCGGACGATGACGTAGCGCAGCACAATCAGCGCGGCGAGCGTGGCGACATAGAAAAGCACGATCCAGCCGCGCGAATAATCGACGCTGATTTGCGCCAGGAAGCCCAGCATCAACAGGCAGATCAGCGTCACGTTCCACAATTGGATGGTGCGCCGGCCGTGCGGCTTGAAGCTGAAGAAATTCGGCATCCGATATTCGCGGCGGAACAGGTTGGAGATGGCAAAAATGCTCGCCGCGAGGACGCCGACCTGGACGAACGAGGAGATATTGCCGCGATTGCCATAGACCGCGAGGTGGTAGGCGACACCGGTAAAGCACGACATCGCCACGATCAGGGCGATATCGGTCAGGAAGATCGCGCCGGAAAACGTGCCGCGCGAGAGCACCGCCCAGCCGCGCAAGAAGTGGCCGGTCTGTGGCGGTGACGCGAGCGTGTAGCTTTGGTGCGTGTTCATCAACCGGCTTGCGTGCTGTCGCGCCTGCGAAACGCATCGCCGGCCGCTGCCCCGAAATGGGACAGCGCCGGCAGTCTGGCCGCTGCGTCGCCAGAACCATGCCAGTGGGTGAGCCGAGCGCGTGGCCCTCAATCGCCGCGCGCGAAACGCCGTGTTAGGATTAACGGCCCGGCGCCAGGCCGGTAATGCGACAGGGAAGGGAACATGCAGGGAAAGATTGCACTCGAAGAACATTTCGCCATTCCGGAAACGATTGCCGATTTCGGCACGTTTTTCCCCGATCGCGTCTGGCAGGAACTCAAAGGCCGCATTCTCGATATCCAGGACCGGCGGCTCGCACTCATGGATGAACACGGCATTGAGATGATGCTCTTGTCGCTCAATGCGCCGGCGGTGCAGGCCATTCCCGATCCGGCACAGGCGGACGAGATTGCGCGCAAGGCGAACGATTATCTCGCCGGACACGTGCGCAAACGGCCGGACCGCTTCCAGGGCCTCGCTGCGCTGCCGATGCAGGATCCGGAGCTCGCCACGCGCGAGTTGGAACGCTGCGTGAAAGAGCTCGGTTTTCGCGGCGCGCTGGTCAACGGCTTCTCGCAGGTCGGCGACGCCGCCGTTTTTTACGATCTGCCGCAATACCGGCCGTTCTGGGCGACCGTAGAGCGCCTTGACGTGCCGTTCTACCTGCACCCTCGCAACCCGCTGCCGCGCGACGCCAAGATCTACGACGGCCATCCGTGGCTGCTTGGCCCGATCTGGGCGTTCGGCCAGGAGACGGCGGTACATGCGTTACGGCTGATGGGCTCCGGTCTGTTCGACGCGCATCCGCGGCTTTCGATCGTCCTCGGCCATCTAGGCGAGAACCTGCCCTACGCCATGTGGCGTATCGACCATGCCAATGGCTGGATCGACGCGCGGAACAATTATCCGGCGAAGAAGCCGATCCGCGATTATTTCTGCGCCAATTTCCAAATCACCACGTCGGGCAACTTCCAAAGCCCGGCGCTGCTTGAGGCCATGCTGGTGCTCGGGGCCGATCGCATCATGTTCTCGGTCGACTGGCCGTTCGAGAATGTCGACCATGCCGCGAACTGGTTCGATACGTGTCCGATCAGCGAGCACGACCGTCTGAAAATCGGCCGTACCAACGCCATGCGGCTGTTCAAGCTCGGTTGATAAAAATCGTCGGCAAGACGAAAGCGGGGCGAGACTGCAGGTCTTCAGCTCGCCTCGCGCAGCTTCACCGCGCCTTCCAAATCGACCGAAACCAGCTGGGAGACGCCGCGCTCGGCCATGGTCACGCCGTAGAGTCGATTCATGCGCGCCATGGTGATCGGGTTATGGGTGATGATGACAAAGCGCGTGTCGGTCGCGCGCGTCATTTCATCGAGCAGATCGCAGAAGCGCTCGACGTTGTAATCGTCGAGCGGCGCGTCGACTTCGTCGAGCACGCAGATCGGCGCCGGGTTGGTAAGGAACACGGCGAAGATCAGCGCCAGCGCCGTGAGCGCCTGCTCGCCGCCGGACAATAGCGACAGCGTCACCGGCTTCTTGCCCGGCGGCTTCGCCATGATCTCAAGCCCGGCTTCGAGCGGGTCCTCGCTCTCGATCAGCTGCAGCTCGGCATTGCCGCCGCCGAACAGTTCGGCAAAAAGCTTTTTGAAGTGCTCGTTGACCGTCGCGAACGACGCGAGCAACCGCTCGCGCGCCTCATGGTTGAGGCTGTGGATGCCCTGCCGCAGGCGCCGGATCGCCTCGTTGAGGTCGTCGCGCTCGGCGACGAGTTTATCGTGTTGGGCTTCGACCTCGCGAAGCTCCTGTTCGGCCAGCAAATTGACCGAGCCGAGCCGCTCGCGTTCGCGCCGGATCCGGTCGAGTTTTGCTTCAACGTCGGCGATTGCCGGAAGTTCTGCATCCGCCTTGATCTCCGCGAGTTCGGCTGCGCCCGCCGGCTCGATGTCGAAAATGTCGCGGATTTCATGCTCAATGTCGCCGAGGCGGCGCTTGGCGCCGTCATAGCGTTCCTCTGCGCGCGCCGCTTCGGCACGGGCTTCGCCGACGGCCTCGAGCGCGATGCGTGCAGCCTTGTCGGCGGCGGCCAGTTCGGTCTCAGCCTCTGCCAGCCGGTCAGCTGCGGTCCGGCGCGCCGCCGTCGCGGTTTCAATCTCGCCGATCAGGGCCTGCCGCTGGCCGGCGAACTTCTCCGGCGCGTTGGCGAGTTCGGTCCGCTCGCGTCTTGCCTCCTCGGTGCGCACCGCGATGGTGGCGATCTGCGCCGCGGCCTTGTCATTCCGTTCGTGCCATTCCGTTCGCTCGGCGCTGATCGCCTGCAGCCGACGATCTGCGGCCTCGGCCTCGCGCGCGATGGTCTGCGCTTCGACCAGCACTTCCGCCAATGCCGCGCGCTCGCGGGCAATCACCTCTTTGACCTCGGCGAGTTTGCTCTCGAGATCGCCGGCAGGCGGCAATGCGGCGAGCGCCGTCTCGGCTTCCTTGCCGGCGGCCAACGCTTCGTCGCGACCGGCGCCGGTCCGCTGCCTGGCTTCCCTGAGTGCCGAAATGCGTGCCGCATTGCGGCTGATCTCGCGCTCGGCGGCGGCGTGCTCCTCACGCGCGGAATCGGTCAATTGCTGCGCCGCGCGCCAGCGCGAGCGCGTCTTAATCTCGGCGGCTGCTGCCGTGCTGACGGCGGCTTCGGCGGCGACGACGACGCGGTGCTTTTCTTCCACTTCGCCGCGCGCGGCCCCAAGTTCGCCTTCGATCGCTTCAAGACGCCCGCGTTCGGCAAGCCGGCGCGCCGCGCCAGTAAGTGCGTGAGCAGCGACGGCAAAGCCGTCCCAGCGCCAAAGATCGCCCTCTCGCGTCACCAGTCGCTGACCGGGTTTTAGCGTTGCCGCAAGGCGGGGCCCACCGCTGCGCTCGACGATGCCGATCTGGGCCAGACGGCGGGCGAGTTCCGGCGGGCCCTGCACAAAATGAGACAGCGAGGTGGTGCCTTCGGGCAGGGTTGGATCGGACGGATCGAGCGCCGCGCCAGACCAGCGAATTGGTGCGGACTGATCCACCGGTGCATCGAGATCGTCACCGAGCGCGGCGCCCAGCGCCTTCTCGTAGCCTTTGGCGACGGTCAGCGCGTCCATCACCGGCGGCCAAAGATTTTTGCTCTCGACTGCCAGCAGCTTGCTGATGGTCTTGGCTTCGGTTTCAAGCCGTTGCACGCGGCGCTCGGCGTCGGCAAGCGGCGTTCTTGCCGCGTCGATTTCGTCTCGCGCCCGCGCGTGCGCAACCTCCGCGGCACGCGCAGCACTCTCTGCGTCGGCAAGTCCGGCCTGCGCGGTCGCAAGGGCCTCGCCCAGCCCGGCGAGATCGGGCTCGCCGCTGCCCGTTGCCGTAAGGCCGGCGTCGATGTTGGCAAGTTCGGCTTCCAGGCGGGCGGCGCGCTGTTGGTGATCGCGCAAAGCCACCTCAAGCTGATTGCGGCGGGCCGTCAGATCGGCAAGCGCGCTGGTCAGTTCGGCAAACGACTTTTCCGACGTCGCCAGCGCTGCGTCCGCCTCGGCAACACGGCCATTGACCCCGGTCAGTCGCGTGGCGCTCGCCGCCGCTTCGGTTTTGAGCGCCTTCTCCTCGGCACCTAGTCGGTCGAGGGCAGCTGCGGCGTCGGCCGCAAGGGTGCGCTCGCGCTCGAGGTCGGCCGCGAATTGCTCAAGCCGGCGATCGAGTTCGCCGATCCTCTCCTTGGCGCGAACCTCCTCCCGCTCGAGCGCATCACGCGCAATAAGGAGGCGTTGCAGCGCTGCCGCGGCCCTGGCCTCCGCTTCGCGCAACGCCGGCACGCCGGACGCGACCAGCGTTTGCTGCGTTGTCGCGGCCGTTTGCTCAGCGGTCCGCGCGGCGACCACGCGGACGGCCTCGTCCTTGGTCCGATCGGCATCGGCGACCTCAGAGCTCGCCGCAATCCAGCGCAGATGAAACAGCAGCGCTTCGGTGCGGCGGACCTGTCCGGAAATATTGCGGTAACGCACCGCCTGTCGCGCCTGGGTCTTGAGCGAAGCGACTTGCGCCGCCAGTTGCCCGATGACGTCCTCGGCCCGCGCCAGATTGTGCTCGGCGGCCTTGAGCCGCAGCTCGGCTTCGTGGCGGCGCGCGTGCAGTCCGGAAATGCCGGCCGCTTCTTCGAGGACGCGGCGGCGCTGGTCGGGGCGCGCCTGGATGATCTCGCCGATCCGGCCCTGATGGACCAGCGCCGGCGAGCGCGAGCCGGTCGAGGCATCGGCAAACAGTACGGTGACATCCCGCGCCCGCACCTCGTGGCTATTGACGCGGAAAATCGAGCCTTGATCGCGCATGATGCGGCGCGAGACTTCAAGCGTGTCGGTATCGTTGAACGCTGCCGGCGCCCTGCGATCGCTGTTGTCGATCAAGACCGAGACTTCGGCATGATTGCGCGCCGGACGGTCGGTATTGCCGGAGAAGATCACGTCGTCCATCTCCGACGCGCGCATCGCCTTGTAGGAGGCCTCGCCCATGACCCAGCGTACGGCTTCGACCAGGTTGGATTTGCCGCAGCCGTTCGGGCCGACCACGCCGGTCAGCCCCGGTTCGATCTCGAAATCGGTCGGTTCAACAAAGGATTTGAAGCCGATCAGGCGTAGCCGCGTGAGCTTCATTCGCGTGTTATGTCCATCTTGCCTGCGGCGACGAAGGGAATCGTTCCCGGCTCACGCTCTTTGAGCGAGTCCACGGGATGTCGGGGTGCCGCATCGGCGCGGAGAATGAATTGTCAGGGCTGCAAGCGCAACAGGGCCGCTGCGTTATCCAGACATTCCGCTCGCGCAACCGCGCCGGCGGTGTCGACGCCGCCGCCCGGCGAACGTCACGAAGCCGAAAAAGCCTTATCCTTCCTTGAGATAGGGGTCGATCTCTTTGGCCATCGCTTCGATCGATTGGTCGCCGGATAGTTTCTTGCCGTTGATAAAAAACGTCGGCGTGGAATTGACCCCGAGCTTTTCGGCGGCGCGGTCGCGCACCTCCTGGATAGCGTCCAGCACCTTTTGATTCGCCAGGCATTGATCGAACGACTCCTGGGTGAAGCCGAATTGCTTGGCGATCTCCACCAGCGGCGGGATCGGCTTTTGCACCATCCATTCCGGTTGCTTGGCGAACAGCGTCTCCACAATAGGCATGAATTTGTCCTTGCCGGCGCAACGCGCCAGCATGAAGCCAGCGGCGGCGAGCGGGTCGAGCGGAAATTCGCGGAAAATGAAACGCACCTTGCCGGTGTCGATGTACCGCTTCTGCAGTTCGGGAAAAGTCGTCGTTGAAAAATGCGCGCAGTGCGGGCAGGTCATCGAGGCATATTCAATGACGGTCACCGGCGCCTTCTCGGAGCCGAGCACGACGTCACCATCGGGGCCCGGTTTCGCCAGCTCTGCGAGGTCGGTCTCGGCTGCGGCCGCTTGCGTCGGCTGGGCCGGGAGCCAAAGGATGGCACCCGCGGCGCCGGCAAAAGCGAAAGTCGCGGTGGCCGTGAGCATTTGGCGACGGGTCAGCGTCAAGGTCGGCTCCTGGTTGACGGAAGGGAAATCTTCGCCACAAATGTGGCACCGGTACGCCCATCCGCCAAGGCCCCAGACGGCCGCACGTGTCACGGCCGGTCGATGGCGGTGCTGTTAGAGGCTCAATGCCGTTTGACTGCCGCGCCGAGCCGGGCGAGCGCCTGCCGTAAATTCTCGTCTGCTATCTCCGGCATGGCGGCGGCAATGCGCGCCGCCGCCACGGCATCGGGGGGAGCGCTGAACTTGTGGAGTGCCCGCCGCAGCGGGGCTTGGCGCAGCGCGACACGTTCGATGGCGCGCCAGCCGACGAAGCGGTTGACGCGCTCGCAGATCACGTTGACGAGGTGCTGGATTTCGATCGCACCCGGGCCTTCGACGCGCAGAACGAGCGTGCCCGGCGGGCGCCCCCACCCCGACCCTCCCCCGCTCGCGGGGGAGGGAAGGGAGGGGGAAGCGCGCGGCCATTGTATTTTGATCGGTTCGCTGTGCGCGGCGATCTCCGCCCCGACGATTTCGGTCCAGCGGGTCACCAGCTCGGCGGAGGCAAAGCCTTGCCGCGTAAACGTCTCGCCGACGACCTTGCCGAGGAGGTCGCGCAGGGGCTTGGCGAAAGAGCGGGAGGGCTTGTTCACGCTGAGACGCTCTGTCATCCGTGGGACAAGACGAAGCGGATATGAGCGTAGCAGCGAAGGCGGCGGGGCGACAGCGCGTGAAGGCGACTGCGGGCGATTCATCCCCGCAAGCCTCCGCCTTGCTCGCCTGGTATGACCGCCATCGCCGGACGCTGCCCTGGCGAGCGCCAAAAGGCGCGCGGCCAGATCCCTACCGGGTCTGGCTCTCCGAGATCATGCTGCAGCAGACCACGGTCACCGCCGTCGCCCCTTATTACGCACGCTTTCTCGTCCGCTGGAGCGACGTGCGCGCGCTTGCGGCCGCGCCGCTGCAGGAGGTCCTGAAGGCCTGGGCGGGGCTTGGCTATTACGCGCGCGCCCGCAACCTGCACGCCTGCGCCCGCGCCGTGGTCGAGCATCATGGCGGAGAGTTTCCGGCGAGCGAAGCGGCGCTGCGCGAACTTCCAGGCATCGGCGATTATACCGCCGCAGCCATTGCCGCGATCGCGTTCGAGGTGCCGGCGAGCCCGGTCGACGGCAATATCGAGCGCGTGATCGCGCGGCTGTTTGCTGTGACGGCACCGCTTCCGCGCGCAAAACCGGAGCTGCGCCGGCTTGCTCGCGCGCTTACCCCGCCACGGCGTGCCGGCGATTTTGCGCAAGCGATGATGGACCTCGGCGCCACCATCTGCACGCCGAAAAAGCCGGCCTGCGCGCTGTGTCCCTGGAACCGGGGCTGTGCGGCGCACGCGACGGGCAACCCAGAGACTTTTCCACGCCGAACGCCGAAGCGCGAAGGCGCGCTCCGCCGGGGTGCGGCCTTTGTTGCGTGCCGGGCCGATGGCTTTTTGCTGCTGCGAACGCGGCCAGCGCAGGGTCTCCTCGGCGGCATGACCGAAGTGCCGACGACGGAGTGGCTGCCTGACTTCGATGAAGCCACCGCGCTCGAAAGCGCGCCGCGCTTTCGTTCAACAAGGCGGCGAGGCGCGGCGTGGCGGCGCCTTCCCGGCGTCGTGCGGCACGTGTTCACGCATTTCCCGCTCGAACTGTCGGTCTATCTGGCCGAGATTCCGGCCCGCACGCCGGCACCGGCGGCCATGCGCTGGATCGCAGTTCGGGATATTGCCGGTGAAGCGCTGCCAAGCCTGATGCACAAGGTGGTGGCGCACGCGCTCGGTGATTAATCCGCGCCCATCTCCGCGCGCACTTGCGCGCGCAGCGCGTCGATCACGGTCAGGCCGGCCGGCGTTTCGACGTGCCAGAAGGTCCAGCCGTTGCAGGCTTCCAGCCCCTGGGCCAGCGCGCCGATCCGATGGATCGAGCCGACCGCTTCGCCCAGCGCCAGCGCGCCGTCGGCGCGAACCAGTGCCCGGTGTCGTTTTTTGGCGTCGACGAGCTTGATGCCCGGCGCCACAAGGCCGCGCTCGAGCAGCGCCGAAAACGGCACCCGCGGCGCCTCGCGGGCGGTCATGAAAGTGGCGAGCGCCGGCTCCGGCAATGGCTCGGCGGCGGCAACGCGGCGTTTGGCGGCCGCGGCGTAGTCCGCTTGCCGCTCGATCCCGACGAAGCGGCGGCCTAGCCGGCGCGCGACCGCGCCAGTCGTGCCGGTGCCGCAGAACGGGTCGAGGACGAGATCGTGCGGCCGCGATGCCGCCAGGATGACGCGGGCGAGCAGCGCTTCGGGCTTCTGCGTCGGATGCAGCTTTTTGCCGTCGCCGCCCTTGAGCCGTTCCTCGCCGGTGCACAGCGGGATGAACCAGTCCGAGCGCATCTGGATGCCATCATTGCCGGCTTTAAGCGCTTCGTAGTTGAATGTATAATTGCGCTTTGCAGCGTCGCGCGCCGCCCAGATCA
This sequence comes from uncultured Alphaproteobacteria bacterium, assembly GCA_963709825.1. Classification (GTDB taxonomy): domain Bacteria; phylum Pseudomonadota; class Alphaproteobacteria; order Rhizobiales; family Xanthobacteraceae; genus BOG-931. The sequence continues at coordinate 53,076 of CAVPXZ010000021.1, read as the reverse complement.
AGGTCTCATGCGCATTGGTGAAGCGGCGGCCGCGAAAATTCGGCATCGGGTTCGATTTGCGCCAGACGATGTCGTTGAGAATCCAGAAGCCGTGGTCCTGAAGCAGCGCGCCGACGCGAAAAATGTTGTGATAGGAACCGATGACCCAAAACGTGGCGGACGGCTTCATCACGCGGCGGCAGGCGACCAGCCAGGCGCGGGTGAAGTCGTCATAGGCTGCGAAGCTGGCAAACTTGTCCCAGGCGTCGTCGACGGCGTCGACGCGCGAATTGTCGGGACGCTTGAGGTCGCCCCGGAGCTGCAGATTGTACGGCGGATCGGCAAAAACGAGGTCGACGGAGGCGGCCGGGAGCTTCGCCATTTCGGCAACGCAATCGCCGACCAGAATGCTCGCCGATGCGGCGGACTCAAGACTCACGCGGGGCGCCCTTACGGACGCCCCGCGACGCGACACAACCATGACCCAGAACTCTGACTCAGGCGACGCGATCGGCGACGCGGGACCTACAACCGACGAAACAGATGATGCCGGGCCAAGGTAAAGATCGGCTTAATCGGCGGGCGTCATTGCTAGGCAATAAATGCCGGGAAACACTTAGTTAATCACGCGCCGCCGCACTACATTTTCGGATACAAAGCGAACAGATGAAGTTGGCGCGCAGACAGCAGATTTGCGAACGGAGAATGACGAATGCGCACGGATGATTTTCGTCCCAGCGACAATGTCGAAGATGATCGGGAGGTGAGCGCCTCGCGCGGCGGCCTGCCGGGTGGAACGGGCGGGCTGGGTATCGGGACGATCATCGTTATCGGACTGATCAGCTGGTATTTCGGGATCGATCCGAGCGCGCTCCTCAACGGGGCGCAAATTCTTACCGGCGGATCGCCGGCGCAAGAAAGCGGCCCGGCGCCACCGGTACCAGCCGGGACGCCGACAGATCCAACCGGCAAGTTCGTGGCCCTGGTGCTCGGCGACACTGAAGATCGCTGGAGGGAAATTTTTGCAGCGGCCGGTAAGACCTATCATCCGCCGCGGCTGCGTTTGTTCGCCGGCTCCGAGCCGACGCCCTGCGCCTTCGCGCAATCGGCCATGGGACCGTTCTACTGCCCGCGCGATCAGCGCATCTATCTCGATATTTCGTTCTTCGACGATCTGCAGAACAAGTTCGGCGGCTGCTCGAACAGCAAGGCCTGCAAATTCTCCGAGGCCTATGTGATTGCGCACGAAGTCGGCCATCACGTGCAGGACGAGCTTGGCATTCTTCCCCGCGTCATGCAGGCGCAGCAGGCGTCGTCGAGCAAAGCGGAAGTAAACCGCCTCCAGGTCCGCGTCGAGCTGCAGGCCGATTGCTTGGCCGGCGTGTGGGCGAACCGGGCGCAGCAAAAGCACAATTTCCTCGATCCCGGCGATGTCGACCAGGCCTTGCAGACCGCCTCCGCCATCGGCGACGATCGCCTGCAAAAACAGGCGCAGGGCTATGTCGTGCCCGACGCCTTCACCCACGGCACGTCCGAACAGCGCAAGCGCTGGTTCACGAACGGGTTCAGTCAGGGCAAGGTTTCAGCCTGCGATACCCTATCGGCGGGTGCGCTTTAGTATAATATTCCGCTCATTCCCGCGTCGGCGGGAATCTAGAAGGAATGTGCCGGGTCCCCGCTGTCGCGAGGACGAGCGGATCATCGCGTTGCGTAAGGTGTAGCCATGCCCGGGCTTGACGAGAGCAAACAATTCGTACCGCTCAAGATCGCGGTGCTGACGATTTCCGACACGCGCAATCTCAGGGACGACAAATCCGGCGCATTGCTGGTGCAGCGCATTGTCGCCGCCGGCCATCTGGTCGCCGAGCGCAGCATTGTGCCCGACGATATCGAGACCATCCGCGCGCGCGTCAAAGCCTGGATTGCCGACCCGGTGATCGATGTGATCATTACCACCGGCGGCACCGGCTTTACCGGCCGCGATGTCACGCCCGAGGCTATCGAGCCGCTGTTCGACAAGAAGATGGATGCCTTCTCGGTGCTGTTTCTGGTGGTGAGCTTCCCCAAGATCGGCACTTCGGCGATCCAGTCGCGCGCCACCGCCGGTGTCGCCGGCTCGACCTATATCTTTTGCCTGCCGGGTTCGCCCGGCGCCTGCAAGGACGCCTGGGACGAGATTTTGGTGCACCAGCTCGATTACCGCTATGGGCCGTGCAATTTCGTCGAGATCATGCCGCGGCTGGACGAGCACCTGCGCCGGCCGAAGGCGCAAGGCGCGACGGTCTAGCGCATCGACGAGCCTACAACACCAAATCCCAGTGCTCGCTGACCACCGGGCGGCCCCAACTTCTGTGCCGCTCGGTGCGCATGAGCTTGAAACCGGCTTTCTCGTAAATGTGGCGTGCCGCTTTCAGCACGCTATGGGTCCATAGCGTGATCTTTTTGTAGCCGGCGCGCCGCGCGAAACGGATGCACTCGTCAACCAGCCGCTCACCAAGCCCAAGTCCGCGCGCCTTGGGGTCGACCAGCAATAGTCGAATGCGGGCAACATCCGCCGAATCCTTGGCGAGAAAAATGCAGCCGACATTCTCGCCGTTCATTTCGGCGATCCAGCAGCGCTCGCGCTTGGCATCGTGGTGATTGACAAAGTCGGCGACGATTTGCGCGCACAGGCCCTCGAACGGCTCCTTCCACTGATATTCCTGGCCATAAAGTTCGGCATGGCGCTTGACCACCCAGCCGAAATCGCCCGGCACCGGCGCGCGTAACTTGTAGCTGCCGCGCGGCGACAGCTTCGCGGCGATTTCGCCGCCGAGCAGCATCTCGATGGTCTTCATCGCTCCGATCAAACGCGCCTGGTCGTCGGGCGCGAGCCTGCCGAGCATCGCTGTCGTATCGTGTTGCGAGCGCTGCTCCAGCGGCGCAAAAGCCTCGCGGCCGCGGGGCGAAAGCGCCAGATGGCTTTGCCGGGCGTCGCGTGCGGAAACTTTTCGCACGATCAACCCGCGCTTCTCGAAATTGCGCAAGGTCCGGCTCAGATAGCCGGCATCGAGGTCGAGCGTGCGGCCGATCTCGCTTGCCGTCGGTGACTGGCGATTCGCGATCTCGTACAGCACCCGCGCCTCGGCCAAAGAGTAGGGGCTATCGAGAAAGGTCTTCCGCAGCACGCCGATCTGCCGCGTGTAAAAGCGGTTGAACTGGCGCACGGCGGCGGCGCCACGCTCGCGGTCCCGAATGGTCATACGCCAAGCGTCGGCCATGATATTTGACTTAGTCAAGTATCTGGCATTATCTTGGCGCAAGACCAGTTCCCAGCCAGTGGATCAGGTCCCGGCCAGCCCTTTTCGCGATCGCACTCTAACCGGCGTGAAAAGCGCGGGTCGACAATGTCAACAGCTGCCGCCGGCCGAGCCGGCGGAGCAGCTCGGCCTCGGGATTGTCCGCTCGCTCCGAATGGCCGCCGACTGCCTCATAAAACTGCTTCGAGATGATCAAGCCCTGCTCCGGGCGCGGTCTGCCGCCGAGCGCGGCGGCGAAAAGCGAGAGTGCCTCCCGCGCGCCTGATTGCGCCGGCGCGGCGCGCCGGAATACTGCCGCGCGCGGCTCTCCGGCCGCTCGTTCCAGGAAGCCGCTCGCTTCGCCGGTCCACGGCGTGTCGAGGATGATTCCGGGTCGCAGGAACAGGAGCCATGGCGCCCGCGCTGCGGCGGCGGCTGCCTTCAGCCGCCTACCCAGCGGACCTTCGACCAGCACGAAATTGCAGCCGGCAACATCAGCAACCACCGCCGTCTCGTCCCGGGAGCCGCCGTCCGCGATCAGCACCTCGCTGACGAGACCTGCCATGGCTCCGGGAACGAGTGCAGCAAGCGTCGGCACTAGCGCCCGTTCCGAATCGAATGTTGCAATGATGACGCTCAGCATGGGTCGCCGACCGCGGCGCCGGGGTCTTTCGGCGGTTTCCGGCGCAGACTTACGGCTCCCGCCAATTGTTTCCAACCTTTTCCGGGTTCACGGACATTTGTTCTTGTTTTGTTCGCACGCGTGCGTTAGCTTCAGGCCATGACCCGCTCGTCCGCTTTGAGACGCCCGCCGGCGCCGCTGCCCTCCGCGCCGGCGGGCGAGCCTGGAACCGCCGTCGACCAGGAGCGGCGGCGCGGCCGCGGCGCGCATTCCAACGCCTCGGGGCGGTATGAGCCGCTGGCACGCATCGTCTTCGACGATGGCTGGCAGGGCTTTGAGGACTTGCCGGCGTTTAAAACCAGCGTGGTCGCGGACGCGACGCGAAAGATCATCACCCGCAACGATTCCCCGGACCTTTCCTTCGACCGGTCGATCAATCCCTATCGCGGATGCGAGCATGGCTGCGTGTATTGTTTCGCGCGGCCGACCCACGCCTATCTCGGGCTGTCGCCGGGGCTCGATTTCGAGTCCAAGCTGTTCATGAAGCCGAACGCTCCCGATTTGCTGGAGCGTGAGTTGTCCGCGCCGGGCTACGTGCCGAAAGTGATCGCCATCGGCACCAACACCGATCCGTACCAGCCGATCGAGCGCCGCTACCAGATCATGCGGCGAATCCTCGAAGTGTTGGAGCGCGCCGGTCATCCGGTCGGCATCGTCACCAAATCGGCGCTAGTGCTGCGCGACCTCGATATTCTCGCGCGCATGGCCAAGCGCGATTTGGTCAAGGTGGCGATCTCGGTAACGACGCTCGATGCGACTTTGGCGCGGACCATGGAGCCGCGGGCGGCGACGCCGCCGCGACGCCTCGAGGCGCTGCGGCAACTGGTGCAAGCCGGAGTGCCGGCTTCGACCCTCGTCGCCCCGGTTATTCCGGCACTCAACGACGCCGAGATCGAACGCATTCTTGAGGCCGTGGCGGCGACCGGGGTGCGTCATGCCGGCTATGTGCTGCTGCGCCTGCCGCTCGAAGTGCGCGACCTGTTCCGCGAATGGCTGATGGCCAATTTTCCCGACCGCTACCGCCACGTGTTCAAGCTCATCCGCGACATGCGCGGCGGTAGGGATTACGACTCGACCTTCGGCGCCCGGATGACCGGCGCGGGCCCGATCGCCTGGATGATCGGCCGCCGCTTTGAGGTCGCCTGCGAACGGCTGGGCTTCAACCTGACGAAGGTGACGACCACGACCGCGCATTTCCGGCCGCCGCGGGCGGGGGCGCAGCAGCTGAGCTTGTTTGGCTGAAGTTGCCGCGGGTTCTCCCCGTAATTCTCCACCCGCGCCGTTCGCGTTGCGGTCCGTCCCTAGGCGTGGTCATGATGGCGCATGAGTCGCAAGGAAACCGGGGCCGCGCGCCTGCCGCTTGCCGAAGAGGTGATGCGGCCGACGTTCCGGCGCGAGCGCGCGGCGCTCAAGCGCGGCATATGGCCGGTTGCCGGTTGCGATGAGGCCGGGCGCGGCCCGCTGGCCGGGCCGGTCGTCGCCGCGGCCGTCATCCTCGATCCCGACAATATTCCCCGCGGCCTCGATGATTCGAAACGGCTGACGCCGGGGCGGCGCGAAGTGCTTTATGAGCGCATCTGCGCGCGGGCCCAGGTTGCGGTCGCCATGGCGCCGCCCTGGCGCATCGATCGCGACAATATTTTGCGCGCATCGCTTTGGGCCCTGGCGCGCGCGGTCGCCTCGCTGCCGGTGAAGCCACTGCTCGTTTTCGTTGACGGCCGCGACCGGATCGATGCCGGCTGCGATTGCCAAGCCGTCATTGGCGGCGACGGCCTGGTCGCTTCGGTCGCCGCTGCCTCGATCGTCGCCAAGGTTACGCGCGATCGTCTGATGACCTGTCTCGGTGCCGCGCATCCCGGCTACGGCTTCGAGCGCCACATGGGCTACAGCGTGCCCGAGCATTTTGCCGCACTCGACCGGCTCGGACCGACGATCCACCACCGCCGCTCGTTCGCACCGATCGCGAGTGCGCTGGGCGAGCTCGCTCCCGATACAAACGATCTCGCCGCCGGCGTTTTGCCTCTTTAGACTTGACCCCTCCTTATTCCTCCCCTTCAGGGAGCCCCACACCCTTGAGGATGGGGTCATGCGTTTAACGCATTTGGATTCTGGGCTAACTAGCCTCTCCCAAAGGCACGGTCGCGCGGAGCCCGATGTTCTACGTACCCCTCTATATTGAAGGCTTGCGCTCGCGCCCGGTCTTGGTGTTTTGGCTGGCGACACTGGCGCAGGCGGCGGTCTGGCTCATGGTGCCGCTGTTGTTCTACGCCGCACCTCCTGGCGAGCTGGCGCGCCTTCTCGCCATCGGCCACGAATTTCCGCTTGACGGTGCTTTCGGTCCGCCGCTCGCTTACTGGCTCGCCGAAATTGCGTTTCGTGCCGCCGGCCTGTTCGGCGTCTATGTGTTGTCGCAGCTTTGCGTCATCGCGACTTATTGGTGCGTGTTCGCGCTCGGACGCCCGATCGTCGGCTCGACCCACGCGGCGATGGCGGTGCTGCTGATGGTCGGCATTTCCGTATTCACGGTGCCGACGCCGGAATTCGGGCCGGCTACGCTCGCCATGGCGCTGTGGGCCGCCGTGCTGCTGTTCTATTGGCGCGCCATCGGGCAAAAGCGCCGCGAATACTGGTACGCGTTCGGCGGTGCGGCGGCGCTCCTTCTCATCACTTCCGACGCTGCCTTTATCCTTGTTGGCGCGCTCATCGTCTTCACTACCATCACCAAGCGCGGGCGCATGGCGGCCGACACGTTCGAGGCCTGGGTTGCGGCCGCCGTGCTGGTTGGGATGATGTTTGTGCATTTCCTGTTGCTCGAGCGGGCCGGCTTTGCGCTGACCCCGGTGCTGGAGCGGCTGCGCAGCGCCGCAAGTGCCGGAGCGAATACCGCGGCATGGCTGTGGCTTCTCGGCGCGCTCATTGTCGCGCATGCCGGCCTCGCGGTCCTTGTGGTGTTGGCGAAAGGCTGGCCGGGCATCCGCACGGATCCGCCGCCCGCCATCGCGCGCGCGCCGGTCGATCCTTTCGCAGGCTCATTCGTCAAGGCGTTCGCGCTATGGTCCGCGCTGCTGGCGACGATCATCGCGGTACTGGCCGGAGCTCGGCTGCCGATCGGCGGCGCAGCGCCGCTCCTGGTGCTCTCCGGGCTCGCTGTCGTCATCGCCGCCGGCGACAGCATCGAGCTTCGCCATCCAAGGATTCTCGGCTTCGCCTGGGCCGGTTTGTTGGTCGTGCCGGCGATCTTCGTGCCGATTGTGATCGTGCTGTTGCCATGGACCACCGGCACCGAACTCAAGGTCGCACAGCCGGCAACGGCGATGGGTCGCTATTTCGGCGAAAGCTTCATGCGCAGAACCGGGCATCCGCTCGCGATTGTCAGCGGCGACGCGCGCCTCGCCGAGTTGGTGGCAATCGCGGCGCCGAGCCGCCCCAGCGTCTATTTCGCCGCCGATCCCGCGCATTCGCCTTGGGTCAGCGCCGCCGACATCCGCGATAAGGGCGCGGTGGTTGTTTGGCGAGCTCCCGATACCAATCCGGCACCGCCGCCCGAGATCAAGGCGCAATTTCCTGATCTCATTCCCGAGGTGCCGCGAACGTTCGCAAGGCCGGTGCGCGGCAGACTGCCGCCGTTGTTGATCGGTTGGGGCGTGATCAGGCCGGCGAGCGCGCCTGTGCCTGCAAACGCGCCGCCGCGTTGATCGACGGCTGCGCGCTATCCCGCCAGCGCTTTCTTCAGCGCCAGAAAATCGCGCCACGCGAGCCGCTTCTGCAGCGGGCTGCGCAGCAGAAAGGCGGGGTGGTAGGTTGCGAGCGCGCGAATTTCGCGGCTGCCGGTATCGAACTTGAACCAGTGCCCGCGCGTGCGCGTGATCCCTTCCCTGGTCCCGAGCAAGGTCTGGGTCGATGGCTGTCCGAGACACACGAGAATGTCGGGGTCGGCGAGCTCGATCTGGCGGCGGATGAAGGGCAGGCAGATCGCGGTCTCCTGTGGCGTCGGCGTGCGGTTGCCGGGCGGCCGCCACGGCACCACGTTGGCGATGTAAGCTTTGGTGCGATCAAGGCCGATCGCCGCCATCATGAGATCGAGTAATTTACCCGAGCGGCCGACGAACGGCAGCCCGGCGATGTCCTCATCGCGGCCCGGCGCTTCGCCGACGAACATCACGCGCCCTTTCGGATCGCCGGCGGCGAACACCAGCTGCGTAGCGGTCGCGCGCAGCATGCAGCCCTCGAAAGCCTCGAGCAGGGCCCGCAGCTCATCGAGGTTCCGCGCGCTTTTGGCAGCCTCGCGGGCCGCCATGACGGCGGCTTCCGGTGAGGCCGGCGCAGCAGGCCCACGTAAGGTCCCCTCCGCTGATGGGGCAGGGTCGGATCGCCCCGCAAGTCGCGTTTTTACGACTTGCGTATTTTGGAGGCGTGCCGGGGAGGGATCGTTTTGCGGACGTGTCGTACGGCCTTCAGCCTCGTGGTTCGCCCGCCCCCGTTCAGGGGCAGGGACGGCTAAGACCTCGTCCGCGAAGCGGTCGATCGGCTCCTCGCCGAGCAGGCTGTCGACCCCGGCATCGAGGTAGAAGGCGATAAGCTCGCGCGCGCTTTGAGCGGGGGAATTCATGGACAGGCGGATTTATGGACGATCTCTTGAGTCTATGCGAGGGATGAAAGTGTGAAGTCCTCGTTGTCCCGCGGACCAGGGAGCAGGCCATGAACGCAACCGACCTTTCCGCCCGCGAGACGATGGAGTTTGACGTGGTCATCGTCGGCGCCGGGCCGGCCGGCCTCGCCGCCGCGATCCGGCTCAAGCAGCTTAAGCCGGAAACGTCCGTGGTCGTGGTGGAAAAGGGCTCCGAAGTCGGCGCGCATATTCTCTCCGGCGCGGTGATCGATCCGATCGGGCTCGATCAACTCATCCCCGAATGGCGCAGCGAGGAGACGCCGGTAAGAACCCCGGTTAGCGCCGACCACTTCTACGTGCTGGGACCATCCGGTGCGTTCCGGTTGCCAAATCTGCTGATGCCGCCGCTGATGAGCAATCACGGCAACTTCATCGCCTCGCTCGGCGAGGTCTGCCGCTATCTCGCGCAGAAAGCCGAAGCGCTCGGTGTCGAAATCTATCCCGGCTTTGCCGCCACCGAAGTGCTGTTCGAGAATGACGCAGTCGCCGGCATTGCCACCGGCGACATGGGAATCGGCAAAGACGGGCACCACAAAGCAGGCTTTGCGCGCGGCATGGAGCTGCGCGCCAAATACACTTTGGTCGCCGAGGGCGCGCGCGGCAGCCTTTCCAAAACATTGATCGAGCGCTTCGGACTGCACCGGAACCGGCAGCCGCAAAAATACGGCATCGGTCTCAAGGAGCTGTGGCAGGTCGCGCCGGAGAAATTCCGTGCCGGCCTCGTCCAGCACACCATGGGTTGGCCGCTCGGCAATCGCACCGGCGGCGGCTCGTTTGTTTATCATTTCGGCGACAACCTGGTGGCGGTCGGCTTCGTCGTTCACCTTAATTATCAGAATCCCTATCTGTCGCCGTTCGAGGAATTCCAGCGCTTCAAGACGCATCCGCTGGTGCGCGATACCCTCGCCGGCGGCAAGCGGATCTGCTACGGCGCGCGCGCCCTGACGGAAGGCGGCTGGCAGTCGGTGCCGAAGCTCGTCTTTGCGGGCGGCGCGCTGATCGGCTGCGCCGCGGGCTTCATGAACGTGCCGCGCATCAAAGGCAGCCACAACGCCGTGCTTTCCGGGATGCTCGCGGCCGAGCATGTCGCCACTGCGCTCGCCGCCGGCTGCGCCCACGACGAACTCGCAAGCTACGAGGCGGCGTGGCGCGTCTCGCCGATCGGCCATGATCTTTGGCGCGTGCGCAACGCCAAGCCGCTATGGTCGAAACTCGGAACGGCCGCCGGCGTCGCACTTGGCGGGCTCGATATGTGGACCAACACGCTCGGCTTCTCGCTCTTCGGCACATTGCCCCACGGCAAGCCCGATTTTGCGACGCTTAAGCCGGCAGCGGACTGCCGCCCCATCGCCTATCCGAAGCCCGACGGCAAGGTCACCTTCGACCGGCTGTCCTCGGTCTATCTCTCCAACACCAATCACGAGGAAGATCAGCCGGTGCACCTGATTGTGCGCAACGCCGCCCTGCAAAAATCATCCGAGCATGACGTCTATGCCGGGCCGTCGGCGCGATATTGCCCGGCCGGCGTCTATGAATGGGTCGAGGAGGCGGGACAGCCGCGCTACGTGATCAATGCGCAGAACTGCGTTCACTGCAAAACCTGCGACATCAAAGACCCGAACCAAAACATCAATTGGGTGCCGCCCGAGGGCGGCGGCGGGCCGAATTATCCGAATATGTGATCCTTCCGGCGCCCACGGAACTTGCGTCGAAACAGCCCACCCCGTGCCGCGATTTCGCCGCCCTTGGGGCCTAAAGGGCTTGCGTGCTTGCGGGGGCATGGCAAAAGGGTCATCTTTGGGTGCGCATCGGTATCCGGCCGCCTGATTCCCTGATTGCCGATCGAATTTGCCAATGGAGCTATCGTGATTCATTCGCTGCTGCCCCGGCGCGCCGCCATCGCTGGCGCCGTCGTCATCTTGAGCCTCACGTCAGCGTTTGCCGCGGAGACGCCAACCTCGCAGGTGCTCGCGCACGCGACCACTGCCGGCAGCTACCTGTCCGCCCGGCATGCTGGGGTCGAGCGCGATTCGGCGACTGCGGCCGCTTATTACCTCAACGTACTCAAGGCCGATCCCCGCAATGCCGACCTGCTCGGTCGCGCCTTTCTCTCCGTGCTCACAGAGGGGGACATCGATGAAGCGGGAAGGCTTGCCGACCGGCTGATCCAGCTCGATCGCACCGACCGCATTGCGCGGCTGGTGATCGGGGTGCGGGCGCTCAAGCAGAAGCAATACGGTGTCGCCCGGCAGAACTTCGCACAATCGGTGCGCGGCCCGGTTACCGATCTCACGGCAACGCTGCTTTCGGCATGGGCACTCTCAGGCGCGAACGATTCCCGCGGCGCTACTGACGCTTTGGATCGGCTCACCGGCCCGGACTGGTATGCCATCTTCAAGGACCTGCATGCCGGGCTCATCCTCGACGTCGCCAACAACAAGAAGGAAGCCGGCAAACGTTACGAGCGCGCCTACAAGGCCGATGCGATGGCGCTGCGTACCGTTCAGGCCTACGGGCGCTTTCTGTCGCGCACAGCAGGCAAAGACGAAGCCCTGAAGATCTACGAGGAATTCAACAAAGCGGTCCCCGAACACCCGGTGATCGTCGAAGAGATGAAGGAAGTCACGGCTGGCGAGAAATTGCCGGTGCTTGCCGACTCCCCGCAAACCGGCGCCGCCGAAGCGCTTTACGGCCTCGGGGCGTCGATCGGGCGCCGCGGCGGCGAAGACCTGGCGCTGATCTACCTGCAGCTCGCCCTCTATCTCGAACCGACACACGCGATGGCGTTGCTTTCGCTCGCCGACCTCTATGAGTCGCTCAAAAAGCCCGACCTCGCGATCAAGGTTTACGACCGGATTCCGCCGTCATCGCCGCTCCACCGCAACGCCGAAATCCAGATCGCCTCCGATCTCGACACGCTCGATCGCACCGACGAGGCCAAGAAGCGGCTCGAACGGCTCGTCGCCGAGCATCCCAAAGACACCGAGGCGATCATGGCGCTCGGCAATATCTTGCGCGGCCGCAAGAACTTCGCCGAATGCGCCGACGTCTACAGCAAGGCCATCGCCAATGTGCCTACGCCCGAGAAGACGAACTGGGTGATGTTCTATTTCCGCGGCATTTGCTACGAGCGCTCGAAGCAATGGCCGGCTGCCGAAGCCGACCTGAAAAAGGCGCTTGTACTATTTCCCGACCAGCCGCTGGTGCTCAATTACCTCGGCTATTCCTGGATCGACCAGGGCGAACATCTCGACGACGGCATGAACATGATCCGCCGCGCCGTCGAGCAGCGGCCGGACGATGGCTACATCGTCGATTCGCTCGGCTGGGCCAATTTCCGCATCGCCAACTACGACGAAGCGGTGAAGGACTTGGAGCGTGCCGTCGAGCTCAAGCCCGACGATCCGACCATCAATGACCACCTCGGCGATGCCTATTGGCGGGTCGGCCGCGTACTGGAGGCGCACTTCCAATGGTCGCACGCGAAGGACTTGCAGCCCGAGCCGGAAGATCTCCCCAAGATCGAGCAGAAGCTCAAATCCGGACTGCCCGATGATACGTCCTCGGCGGCGGATGCCGCCAAGACCAAGAAGGTCGGCAACGGCGGGTGAGAATTGTCCTTGCCTGTTCCGCTGGTCGAGAACGCGCCGGCCAAGGTCAATCTGACGCTGCGTGTGCATGGGCGCCGCAACGATGGCTATCACGACATTGAAAGCCTGGTGGCATTCGCCGATTTTGGCGATCGCTTGAGTTTTTTGCGCGGCGACAAACTTACGCTGGCGGTCGAGGGCCCGGGCGCGGCGGAGGTTGGCGGCGGCGACGACAATCTCGTGCTCAAGGCCGCGCGCGCGCTCGCCGCGCAGTGCCCCGACCTCAAGTTCGGCGCCTTTAGCCTCGATAAGAGATTGCCGGTCGCGGCGGGGCTCGGCGGCGGCTCGTCCGATGCGGCGGCGGCGCTGCGGCTCCTTGCCAAAGCAAACGGCCTGTCGCGCGACGATCCGCGCCTCTACGCTGCCGCTCGCGCGACCGGTGCCGATGTACCGGTCTGCCTCGATCCGCGCCCCCGCATCATGCGCGGCGTCGGCGAGGTGCTCTCGGCACCGCTGTCACTGCCGCCGCTTCCCACGGTGCTGGTCAACCCCGGCGTGGCGCTGGCGACGAAGGCGGTCTTTGCCGGATGGACGCCCGCGGCGGGGCATGGTGTTGCCGCCGATCTCGGGGTGGTCTCGACACTGGCGAGCCGCGATCAGCTTCTGCTGTTTCTCGACACGCAGTCGAACGATCTGGAAGCCCCGGCCGTTGCGCTTAAGCCGGTCATTGCCGATGTGCTCAGTACCCTGCGCCGGCTTGCCGGCTGCAAAATGGCGCGCATGTCGGGCTCGGGGGCGACCTGCTTCGCGCTCTTTTCCAGCGTCGCCGCGGCCCGAGAAGGCGCCAAAATTCTGCGCGGCAAATATCCGGATTGGTGGGTGAGGGCGGGCGCGCTGAGCTAATGCGTCCGGGCGATGCAGAAATCGACAGCCTCGGCCAGCGCCGATTTCATCTGCGAGTTGGGGAACAGGGCGAGCGCGTCGCGGGCGATGGCGCCGTAATGATGCGCGCGTCCGATCGTGTCCTCGAGCGCGCGGTGCTTGGCCATGAGCCCGATGGCGTGCTCAAGGTCGGCATCGGTCGCCTCGCCACGCTCCAGCGTGCGGCGCCAGAACTCGCGCTCGGCGTCGCCGCCGCGGCGAAAGGCGAGCACCACCGGCAGCGTGATCTTGCCTTCGCGAAAATCATCGCCGACGTTCTTGCCGAGCTTGGCGGCCGCGCCGCCATAGTCGAGCACGTCGTCGACGAGCTGGAAGGTGATGCCGAGATTCATTCCGAACGATCGGCAGGCGGCCTGCTCGTCGCGCGGCCGCGCCGACAGCACAGGACCGACCTCGCAAGCGGCGGCGAATAGCTCAGCCGTCTTGGCGCGGATGACGGCGATATACTCGTCCTCGGTCGTCGCGGTGTTCTTCGCCGCCGCGAGCTGCATGACCTCACCCTCGGCGATTACGGCGGCGGCAGAGGAGAGAATGTCAAGCGCTTTGAGGCTGCCGACCTCGACCATCATCTTGAACGCCTGGCCGAGCAGGAAATCGCCCACCAGCACGCTCGCCTCGTTGCCCCAGAGCATGCGCGCCGCCAGTCGCCCGCGCCGCAGCTCGCTCTCGTCGACCACGTCGTCATGCAGCAGCGTGGCCGTATGCATGAATTCGACCGCTGCCGCGAGCTTGATATGGCTGTCGCCAGCGTAACCGGTAAGCCGCGCCAGCGCGAGCGTAAGCATCGGCCGCAGCCGCTTGCCCCCGGAATTGATGAGATGGTTTGCGACCTCCGGGATCATGGTCACCTCGGAGCCGGTCCGCGCGAGAATGACGCCGTTCACGCGCTCCATGTCGGTGGTAACCAGGTCGACCAGCGGCTCGATCGAGGGTTTGCCCGGACTTTCAAATGGGACGATGACAGCCACTTAATCTTTTCTCCACCAGGGTCCCGATTGCGAAATTCGCGAGCGTCCGCTGTATCCCCTGACACGACTTCATATACAAAGGAAGACTAGCAAATTTACGGTTCTAGTGTTCGTTTTGGATTTGCGATTCCCATCCGAGCTTGCCGTTGAATATTGGAATTTCAAATCCGCCACGTTAGGGACCCGTAAGCATAGAAACGCTATGGTCGGGCGGCAATATGCCGCCAGTTGCACGGGTAGAATTCGCCACGGCTGTGGCCGTTCCGCCCGCACCGATCACGCTCATCGGCGCGGCGGTCGAGAGGGGCAATGTCAAGCAATGAAGGGCATACCGCGGGCGTAAACGCAGCCCCGTTTCAGGTGGCGGTTCTGGTACCGTGTTATAATGAGGAACGCGCCATTGCCAAGGTGGTGGCCGACTTCCGTGCGGCGCTGCCCGAGGCTGCCGTGTACGTCTACGATAATAACTCCACCGACCGGACGGTCGAGGCTGCGCGGACCGCAGGCGCGGTGGTTCGCCGGGAGACCTATCAGGGCAAGGGCCACGTGGTGCGGCGGATGTTCAATGATGTCGAAGCCGACGTCTATGTCCTGGTGGATGGCGATGCCACCTATGACGCGCCGAGCGCGCCGGCGATGGTGGCAAAGCTCGTCGACGAGCGACTCGATATGGTGGTCGCTGCTCGTGTCGATCGTGAAGCGGCGGCCTACCGCCCCGGCCATCGCGCCGGCAACTGGCTGCTGACCGGCTTTGTCGCCCACATGTTCGGACGGTCGTTTACCGACATTCTGTCCGGCTATCGGGCGTTCTCGCGCCGGTTCGTGAAATCCTTCCCCATCCTCTCCGGCGGCTTTGAGATTGAGACGGAGCTGACCGTTCACGCGCTCGAGCTCGAATTGCCGGTGGGGGAGATCGCCACTCCGTACTACTCGCGGCCGAGCGGATCAGCGTCGAAGCTGTCCACCTGGAGCGACGGCTTTCGCATTCTTTGGACAGTTTTGAAGCTTTATCGCGCCGAGCGGCCGCTGTCCCTGTTCGGCGCGCTTGGGGTTGCGCTCGCTATCATGTCGATCGGCCTCGCCGTTCCGATTTTCATCACTTACGTACAGGAAGGTCTGGTGCCGCGACTGCCGACTGCGGTGCTCTCGACCGGGCTGGTGTTGCTCGCTTTCCTGTCGATCGCGGTTGGTTTGATCCTCGACACGGTGACGCGCGGCCGGCGCGAACTCAAACTCATCGCCTATCTCGCCCTGCGCGCGCCGGGCGAAGAACGACGGCGGAGCTAAAGGCATGCGCGAGCTTGTTCGCACCAATGATCCAGTCGTGATCTCGGCGATCGAGGCGCTGCTGAAGGGCGCGCAGATCGGCCATATGGTGGTCGATCAGAACATGAGCGTGCTGGAGGGCTCGATCGGTATTTTCCCGCGCCGTGTTCTCGTCGGCGAGGATGAGTTCGAAGCCGCGCGGGCGCTGCTCAAAGATGCCGGCTTTGCCGACGAGCTTCGCCCCGATGGCCGTTAACCCGGACAAGACCGCTCATTTGCCGGTTGGTTTCGAGTGATTGTCTGAACGACCAAAAAAGTTGTGCGTTGCGCGTGGGTTTCATTGTCGGCGTTCCAACCGAGCTCGAAGTGTGGGCGGGGTAAGGGAATGCTCCTGCGCTCCGCGCAGACAGGCTCTTTTGCCGTTTACTCGCCCTGCGTCGGCAGGTCGATGATGCTCAAGAAGAAGGACGTCGAGGCGATCTGGATCGCCACCGCGATGGCGGTGAGCGACAGCACCAGCACGCGAAGCACCAGCGGATATTGGATCGGGCCGAAACTGAGCGAGCCCCAGGCGTAGATCGCCCACAACAGACCGCAAATTCCGCCAAGCCCGATCACGAGCGCAAGCAGCAGCCCGCGTTCGAGTGAAAACGCCGCAAATAGCGCGCCGCAGCGTTCCGATTTCGGCAGGAAGCCCGATGTCGTGGCGAAGCGCCGGGCAATCACGCCGAGGCTGATGCTCTGCAGTCCCACCAGGATTGCGATCGAGGCGACCAGGAATGTGTGGATGTCGATCGCTATTCCGTTGGCAATCTCGATCTTGCCGCGGAACAACAACGCGGCGCCGAGTAGGCCGAGCACCATGATCGCGACGCCTGGATAGATGAACAGCCATCGTGGGCTGAAAATCAGCAGGAAGCGCAAGTGGCGCCAGCCGTCGCGCCAAGTGCGCAGATGCGGTGGCCGGGATCGCCCGGACCTTGTCAGTGTGGTGGGCACCTCGGTGACGGCGTAGTTGCGCAGCGAAGCGGCGATGATCATCTCGCTCGCGAACTCCATGCCCGTGGTGTGCAGGCTCAAATCGAGGATGCGCGCGCGATTGAAACCGCGCAGGCCGCAGTGGAAGTCGCCGACTTTGATCTTGAAGAACAGCCGGCCGATGAGGCTCAGCAGCGGATTGCCAAGATATCGATGCAGCAGTGGCATTGCGCCGGGCGATATGCCGCCGCGGAATCGGTTGCCCATGACGACGTCGTAGCCCTCGTCCAGCTTGGCGACGAAGTCGTCGAGATGCGCGAAGTCGTAGCTGTCGTCCGCATCCCCCATGATGATGTAGCGTCCGCGCGCCGCGGTGATGCCGGCGCGCAGCGCCGCGCCGTAGCCGCGCTGCTCGACCACTACGAGGCGAGCATTTTTCTCGCTGGATATGGCGCATGAATTATCGGTCGAACCATTGTCCGCGACCAACACCTCGCCGCGTATGCCGCTCCGCGCCAGATAGGAAAAGGCCTTATCGATACATAGTCCGATCGTTTCCGCTTCGTTGAGGCAGGGCATCAGAATGGTCAGTTCGATCTCACCTCCATTCCGTTCGTCCATGAATCCTCCACCCGTCTGCTAATCTGAAAATGTCGCCGATGCGGCCGCCCCAAAGAGCGGCGTTGTATGCTAACAAGCCAAATTACCCTGCGATACCGATGGGGCGTACAATCGGCGCGGAATAGAGACGGCGATGGTGATGCGCCGGTTGTTGGAATACGCCTTCTGCTTACGGATGGCCGCTGATGTCTGTTGAGACAGCTCTCAAGGTGAGCGAGGACGCCGTGCTTGGCGGCCGGCTTATTCTGCGCCAGCCGCTCAAGGGGCATCGCGTCGGCCATGACGCCATCCTGCTCGCGGCGGCGTGTTCGGCGCATCCCGGCGATTGCCTGGTCGATCTCGGATCAGGCGTCGGCGCCGCGGGCTTGGCCGTAGCAAGCCGCATCGAGGGCCTCGCTGTCACGCTGGTCGAGATCGATCCCAAGCTGGCGGCTCTCGCGCATCAGAACGCCGCGCGCAACGGTCTCGGCGAGCGCGTGCGCGCCGTCTGCCTCGACGTTGCGGCGCGCCCCGCAGCGTTCGCCGCCGCGGACCTTGCGCCCGCTGCAGCGGACCAGGTGATCATGAATCCGCCGTTCAATGCCGCGCAAAATCCTTCGCCGGATCGCGGCCGGCGGCTGGCCCATATTGCATCGCATGATGCGCTCCCCCGATGGGTGCGCACGGCGGCGCGTCTCCTTCGTCCTGCCGGGGTGCTGACGCTGATCTGGCGTGCGGATGGTCTGGACGCCATACTCGCGGCACTCGCGCCCAGTTTCGGCGCGGTCACGCTCTTGCCGGTCCATCCCAAACCGCATGCGCCCGCGATCCGCCTGCTGGTCCGTGCCGTGAAGGCAAGCCGCGCGCCGCTGGCGCTCTTGCCGGGTTTTATTCTCGCCGATGATGCCGGACGGCCGACCGCGCAAGCCGAAGCAGTGCTGCGCAAGGGCGCCGTGTCGCCGCTAGCCGGAGACTGAAACTGCCGAGGCTGCTCAGCGGTTAGGCATCAGGCGGGCATCGAATTGGGCGGAATCGGCGCGGCCGCTTTCGCCAGGCGTCGAACAGGAAAATAGGAAAGCCCGACAATTGCCCCAATCAGCATCAACAGCAGGCATATCTTCATTGCTCGCCACCCATTCGCGCCGACACTCGGTCCTTTTGCGGAGGAGGCCGCAACAAGGCCCCAGAGCAAGAAGCGTTCCAGAACGTTAACAAACGGTTACTTGAGCGGATTGTCGGCACAGCCTATGTGGATTTCATGACAGAACCATGGACGGGCGAGCGCGTGAAAGCCCGCTGGACTAGCGTGCTGGCGGGGCTGCGCGAATTTATTCCGCAGCGTTTCCGCGGCGACCGCCCCGTTGTACCGGTGGTGCGTCTCACCGGGGTCGTCGGTTTCTCAACGCCGCTTAAGCCGGGACTGACGCTTGGCGGCATCGCACGCACGCTCGATCGCGTCTTTGCCGTGCGCAGGGCGGCAGCGATTGCGCTGTCAATCAACTCGCCCGGCGGCTCGCCGGCGCAATCGCACCTGATTTTTCGCCGCATCCGCGACCTGGCGAAGGAGAAAAATCGCCGGGTGATCGCCTTCGTGGAAGACACCGCCGCCTCGGGCGGCTACATGATCGCCTGCGCCGCCGACGAGATCATCGCCGACCCCAATTCGATTGTCGGCTCGATCGGAGTGATCGGCGGCTCGTTCGGCTTCGACAAGCTGATCGCGAGGCTAGGCATCGAGCGCCGGATCTATACCTCGGGCGAACGCAAGGGCACGCTGGATCCGTTTCTGCCGGAGAACCCCGCCGACGTCGAACGGCTGAAGCAATTGCAACGCGAGATCCATGACGATTTCATCGCTCTGGTGAAGTCGCGGCGCGGCGATAAGCTCAAAGGTACGGAAAGCGAGTTGTTTTCCGGCGAATATTGGACTGGCAGGCGAGGTTTCGACCTCGGCCTGGTCGACGGCATCGGCGACTTGCGCTCGACGTTGCGCGAGCGCTTCGGCGACAAGGTCTACACGCCGCTCGTCAGCGGCGACCGCAGCTTTCTCGGCCGGCGCGTGTTTGGCGTCAGTGGCAGTGAATTGATGCCGGCGGGCCTTGCCGAGGACATGATCTCGGCGTTGGAAGCACGCGCCCTGTGGGCGCGTTACGGGCTGTAGAAGCATGATCCCGGAAAGTGGCTGTCGGTTTTCGGATAGGATCGTGCTCAAGTTTAAGAGCAGGAGGGTATGAATGCCGCCGGTATTCGCCTTGGCGCTTGGACTGATGGGAGCGGCGGCGTTGGTGCGCTGGTGCGTCAAGGAAGTGCAGCGCGTGAACGCCGAGCTCGACGATGTGCGCACGCGCTCTCAGGTCGGTCCGGTCGACCGCGACGCGCTGCCGACATTGAAGCGCGATCCGCGCACCGGCGAATACCGGCCCGGTTAGTGCGATTTCGCGTCGGCACGTCCAGGCCAACGCGCCCGCGCCCAGCCCTGAAGGATCGCCGCTGCGAGCAGCGCCGGCACAGCCGGAAGCAGAACCGCCGCGGTGTCGATATAGCGGGTAGCTGGAATGGACACGAGCACAGTCAGCGGGCCGGTCGAGGCGAGCCAGGCCAGCGCAACGATGCAAACCGCCGGCAGATCGGCCGCGCCGGCTCCCAACGGCGTGCGCTGCGCAAACGCCGCCAGCGCAACAATCAGCAGCAATGCAAGCGCCACCACCATGGGCGCGTTGGTCACGATCATGCGGCCGACCAGGCGCGACGTCGCCCCCACGACCCACGCCGCCCAGCGGTATGGTACAGCCCGGATGGTCGCTAGGGAAAAGCTCCCCAGGCGCTGATTGAAGGCGACCCAGCTCTCGCCGGGTGCGCGCAGCTTGACGATTTCGCCCCATAGAAAATCGTCATAGGCGCGCGCGTAGATATCGAAATATCCAAGCGCAGCAGAGATGAATGAACGCTCTCCGGCGGAATTGAGCGGCGTGCGTGCCATTCGTCCGGCCGCTTCCGCCGCTTCCCGCGCCGACAGAATTGCCCGCGCTGTCGGTCGCACCTGATCGGGCAGGGCAGCGACGATCTCCGGCGACAGCATGAATCCGGCCATTGCCGACATGGTGTAGCCGCCGAATGAAACGATGTTGAAATCGCCGACGGTCTTCCAGCGATACGCCGACTGGATCACGAAGGGTGCCGCGATCAGCGAGAATAACAAAATTGCGCGTGTGGCGCTGCGCGCTTGGCCGTTGCGCAGCGCCAGCACGTACCACAGCGCCGGCACGGCGAAGATTGCCGGCAGGAAGCTTGGCCGCAGCAGATAGGCAAGCGCGGTCGCCAGAGCGATCGGCAGGAGCAGCAGGCGGTATGCCAACACCGAATTCGCGGCCGCCAGCACGCCGGCAAAAGCAAGAATCAGCGCCGTGATCGCCGGGGATTCCGGCAGCAGCAGGCGGAGGTGATAAAGGCTCGACTGCGAGAACAGCGCCGCGAGGCCAAGGCACAAGGCACCGATGCTGCTGGTGCCGCCAGCGCGCGCTCCGGCATAAAGCGCGAGCGCCGCAGCGGCGTGCAAGAGGGCTTGGACCAATGCGACACGACCGAGCTCACTGGCGCTGCCGCCGAGCCAGCGCGCCAAGAAACCGTAGAGCGGGTGTCGCATCTCGCCCCACAGATTGTCGTCTTGCAGCGGCGTGAAGTAGCTCGCGGTGTCCGGGGCCACGGCGCCGGAAAGCCCGCCGATCAGCCAAAGGGCAACCAGCAGGACAGCGACGGCGGCGCACAGACTGGCGACGCAAAGACGATCCGACTGGGAGATCACAGCCGTCGCGCCTTCAGGGAGTGACGGCATGCCTTGGCGGCACCACGATTAGTCCGCTCGCCGCGCGTTTGCGGGAGCCCAAATCCGCTCATAGGCCGAAATCCCCGATACGGAAGCCTGCCGCGCAGCATAAGGGGCGTGTCGCGGGACGTCATCACGGCTTACGTAAGGGGCGGCACTTGACCGCAAGCGGGCGTTCCACCAACAACGTCGCATGAACGAAGATTTGCCGCCGCACATGCGCCCCCAACGCTCGTTCCAGGGACTGATCCTGGCGTTGCAGCGCTATTGGGCGGATTGGGGCTGCGTCATCTTGCAGCCCTACGACATGGAGGTCGGCGCCGGCACCTTCCATCCGGCGACGACGTTGCGCGCGCTTGGGCCGAAGCCGTGGAATGCCGCTTATGTGCAGCCTTCGCGGCGGCCCAAGGATGGCCGCTACGGCGAGAATCCAAACCGCCTGCAGCATTACTATCAGCTGCAGGTGATCCTCAAACCGTCGCCGGACGACCTGCAGGAGCTTTATCTGAAATCGCTCTACGCGATCGGCATCGATCCGAAGCTCCACGACATCCGTTTCGTCGAGGACGATTGGGAGAGCCCGACGCTCGGCGCCTGGGGGCTGGGCTGGGAGTGCTGGTGCGACGGTATGGAAGTCTCCCAGTTCACCTATTTCCAGCAGGTCGCCGGATTCGAGTGCGCGCCCGTCTCCGGCGAGCTCACCTACGGGCTGGAGCGACTGGCGATGTACGTGCAGGGCGTGGAAAACGTTTACGACCTCAACTTCAACGGTCGCGACGGCGCGCAGAAGGTGACGTATGGCGAGATTTTCCTGCAGGCGGAGCAGGAATATTCGCGGCATAATTTCGAATTCGCCGATACTGACATGCTGTTCGAGCAGTTCCGCATGGCGGAAGCGGCCTGTAAGAAATATCTGGAAGGTGGCTGGCAGGGCGATGGCGGGGGTTTGGGCAATGAGCGCACCAATCGCGGCCGCCATCTGATGGCGCTGCCGGCCTATGATCAGTGCATCAAGGCAAGCCACGTGTTCAATCTGCTCGATGCGCGCGGCGTGATATCGGTGACCGAGCGGCAGAGCTATATCCTGCGGGTGCGCGAACTCGCCAAGGCTTGCGGCGAGGCGTGGCTGGCAACACAAGGCGGAGGCGGAGCGACATGAGCGAGATGCCTGAAATCGGCGGACGGAAACCGATCCCGGTCAAGGTCGAGGCCGGCAAGAGCTACTGGTGGTGCGCATGCGGACGTTCGAAGTCGCAGCCGTTCTGCGACGGTTCGCACAAGGTCACTTCCTTCAAGCCCGTCGAATACAAGCCGGAGGCCGCCGGCGAGGCGTGGTTCTGCGCCTGCAAACGCTCCGCCAAGAAGCCGCTGTGCGACGGCACCCATAAGACGGTGTGAGTCGTGAGGCTTTCTATCACCCTCCCCTGGAGGGGGAGGGTCGGCGCGCAAGGCGCGCCGGGGTGGGGTGCTGCAGCGTCGGAGTTTTGCATGGCTAGCAACAACTTTCCGACCGACAGATTTCGCCGCGCAACCGCGCGGCGCCTTCGCGCGAACGTTACACCCACCGAGCTGCTCCTGTGGAAACGCCTCCGTACCTTCGAAACCGAGGGCTCTCACTTCCGTCGGCAGGTGCCGATCGGACCGTACGTCGTCGATTTCGCCTGCATGGCTGCACGTCTCGTGATCGAGCTCGACGGCTCGCAACACAACACCGACGCGCACAAGGTAAAAGATCAGCAACGCACGCGTTGGCTGGAATCGGAGGGCTATCGCGTCATTCGCATCTGGAATAACGATCTCAGCCAAAATATGGACGGCGTGCTGGAGACAGTGTACGCCGCGCTTTATGGCTCACGCGACGCTGAACCGTCTGCTTTAAAGCACAGGCGGCATCGGCGCCGTCACCCCACCCCGGCGCGCTTCGCGCGCCGACCCTCCCCCTCCAGGGGAGGGTGATCTCTACACCGAACGGCAACGAGCATGCCCGATCTTCTGCTTGAGCTTTTCTCCGAAGAGATTCCGGCGCGCATGCAGGCGCGGGCGGCGGAGGATTTGCGCAAAGCCGTGACCGACCGGCTGGTCGATGCCGGGCTCGTTTACGACGGCGCCAAGGCGTTCGTGACGCCGCGGCGGCTGGCGCTGGCCGTGCACGGCGTGCCGGCGCGCCAAGCCGACGTGCGCGAGGAGAAGAAAGGCCCGCGCGTCGGCGCGCCGGACAACGCCATCGCCGGCTTTGTGAAGGCCGCCGGCCTGAAATCGATCGGCGAGGCCAAAGTGCAGCCCGACAAGAAAGGCGATTTCTATGTCGCCGTCATCGAGAAGCCGGGCCGTGCGGCGATCGAAGTGCTAGCCGAGATTCTATCGGACGTTATCAAAAGCTTTCCGTGGCCAAAATCGATGCATTGGGGTTCACCAAAAGCGATACAATTTACCAACGCGCAGGGCGGCCCAATTAATTTTGTAGGGAATGCGGGACCCATAAGTTTTTATGGGGCATGGCTGAAATGGGTGCGCCCGCTGCATTCGATCGTGGCGACGTTCGGGCCCGAGACCGAGGAGCCGGACATCGTGCCGTTTTCGGTCGACGGCATCGCCGCCGGCAACGAAACGCGCGGCCACCGTTTTCTTGCGCCGGAGCCGTTCACGGTGCGCCGGTTCGCCGATTACCAGCAAAAACTCGACAAGGCCAAGGTGGTGCTCGACGCCGAGCGGCGGCGCGACATCATTCTCACCGAGGCGAAGCAGCTTGCGTTCGCGCAGGGGCTCGAACTGGTCGAGGACGAAGGCCTGCTGGCCGAAGTCGCCGGGCTGGTCGAATGGCCGGTCGTGCTGATGGGCTCGTTCGACGAGAAGTACTTGCGCATCCCCGAGGAGGTGATCCGCGCCACCATCCGCAACAACCAGAAATGCTTCGTGCTGCGCGACGCCGCCCACGCCAGGCTGGTCGACAAATTCATCCTGGTCGCCAACACCGAGGCCGAGGACGGCGGCAAGGCCATTGTCGCCGGCAATGAGCGCGTCATCCGCGCCCGGCTGTCGGATGCCAAGTTCTTCTACGAAACCGATTTAAAGACCAGGCTTGAAGATCGCCTGCCGAAATTCAACGCCATCATCTTTCACGAGAAGTTAGGCACGCAGGCCGAGCGCATTGAAAGAATTGAGCGATTGGCCGCCGAGCTGGCGCCGCTGGTCGGCGCCGACGTGGAGAAGGCCAAGCGCGCCGCGCACCTGTGCAAGGCCGATCTGCTCACCGAAATGGTCGGCGAATTCCCCGAACTGCAAGGCATTATGGGGAAATACTACGCCGAGGCGCGGGGCGAAGACGAAGCCGTCGCCCATGCCTGCGAGGATCACTACAAGCCGAAGGGCCCGGACGATCTCGTTCCGGCCGATCCGGTGTCGGTGGCCGTCGCGCTGGCCGACAAGCTGGACACACTTGCATGCTTCTGGGCCATCGATGAGCGGCCCACGGGATCGAAAGACCCATATGCGCTGAGACGAGCCGCATTGGGCGTTATAAGGCTAATAGTTGAAAACAAGCTTCGACTTAGATTGAACGCTTTCGGCCGGCAGGTGGTCGAATATCTCTTTCAGATGGGTGGCGGTATCGGAGATCCGTTTTACGAAATTGAGTATCGAAAAAAAGCGGTTTCTGACTTGCTTTTATTCTTCGCCGATCGACTGAAAGTGCAACTTCGCGAGCAAGGCGCTCGGCACGATCTGGTCGATGCCGTGTTCGCCCTCGAAGCCCAGGACGACCTCCTTCTCATCGTGCGCCGCGTCGAGGCATTGGGGAAATTCCTCGACACTGAGGACGGCAAGAACCTGCTCGCCGGCTACAAGCGCGCGACCAACATCATTCGCATCGAGGAGAAGAAGGACGGTCGCGAATATACCGGCGCGCCAGACCGGAAGCTGTATCAACAGGCGGAGGAAGAAAGTCTCGCGTTTGAGATCGAACGCGCAAAGTTAGGGACCGCGCGAGCCGTTGAGAACGAAGATTTTGAAGGCGCCATGAGCCATTTGGCGAGACTCAGGCCGCACGTCGATGCCTTCTTCGACAAGGTGACCGTCAATGTCGACCATAAGGCGTTGCGCGAAAACCGGCTCAAATTGCTCAACGAAATCCGCGCCGCGACCCGCGCAGTGGCTGATTTTTCCAAGATCGAGGGGTGAGGCGGTTCCCAATTTTGCCGAAGCTGCTAGAACCGAATGCGCAGTTGTGCGTTCCTACAACACCGGTACCGCCGGTTTTGCACCCCGCCGCTTTCGCCCCATCCCATAGCTGAGGAAAATCCATGGTCATCACCGCCGCTCATCTCACGCCGGTTGTCGCCATCATTGCCGGAATTCTCATCCTGATCATCCCGCGATTGTTGAACTACATCGTCGCGATCTATCTCATTTTTGTCGGGCTGGTGGAGCTCAACGCCATCCACCATTACATCAACTGGCATTGACCGACGCGCCGCCGGCGTTGCATTGGACGCCGGCATCTCCGCTCAGGCGAACGAGACCCCATGGCGAAATCGCGCTCTAAAATCTCCCGTCAGCCGGTGAAGAAATCCGCCCGTGCCGTGCCCCGCACCGCGCGCGGCGGCGGCTTGGCCAAATCCAGGCCGGCGAAGTCTGCTTCTGCCATCGGGAAAAAGGCCAAATGGGTTTACGCCTTCGGCGGCGGCAAGGCGGCCGGACGTGCTGACATGCGCAATCTCCTCGGCGGCAAGGGCGCGGGCCTCGCCGAGATGGCGCATCTCGGCCTGCCGGTGCCGCCGGGCTTCACCATCACCACTGAGGTCTGCACGTATTTCTACGCCAACGGCAAAACCTATCCGCGGGATCTGAAGCCGCAGGTCGACGCGGCGCTGGCGGAGGTCGGCCGCATCACCGGCAAGAAGTTCGGCGATGCGGAGAATCCGCTGCTGGTCTCGGTGCGCTCCGGGGCGCGCGCGTCGATGCCGGGCATGATGGATACGGTGCTCAATCTCGGCCTTAACGACGTGACCGTCGCCGCGCTTGCGGCCAAATCGGGCGACCGGCGCTTCGCCTATGACAGCTATCGGCGCTTCATCACCATGTATGCCGACGTGGTGCTGGGTATTGCGCATCATCACTTCGAGGAAATCCTCGACGAGCACAAAGAACGCAACGGCTACTCGCTCGATACCGATCTCGAAGCCGCCGACTGGGAGCAGCTGGTCGCCCAGTTCAAAGCGCGCGTCGAAGCCGAAACCGGCAAGCCGTTCCCGCAGGATCCGCATGCGCAATTATGGGGCGCCGTCGGTGCGGTGTTCGGCTCGTGGATGAACCAGCGCGCGATCACCTATCGCCGCCTGCATGCCATTCCGGAAAGCTGGGGCACGGCGGTCAACGTGCAGGCCATGGTGTTCGGCAATATGGGCGAGACCTCGGCGACCGGCGTTGCCTTCACCCGCAACCCATCGACTGGCGAGAGAAAGCTTTACGGCGAATTCCTCATCAATGCCCAGGGCGAGGACGTGGTCGCCGGCATTCGCACGCCGCAGGAGATCACCGAGGCGGCGCGCAAGGAAGCGGGCTCCGACAAGCCGTCGATGGAGGCGACGCTGCCGAAGGCATTTGCCGAGCTCAAACGTATCCAGGCCGCGCTCGAAAAACATTACCGCGACATGCAGGACCTGGAATTCACAGTCGAGCAGGGCAAGCTGTGGATGCTGCAGACGCGAAGCGGCAAACGCACCGCCAAGGCGGCGCTGCGCATCGCTGTCGAGCTGGCGCAGGAAAAGCTGATCAGCCAGGCCGAGGCGGTGACGCGCATCGACCCAGCCGCGCTCGATCAGCTCTTGCATCCGACCATCGATCCGGCAGCCGAGCGCCACATCATCGCAACCGGCTTGCCGGCCTCGCCCGGCGCCGCCTGCGGTGAAATCGTGTTCTCGTCTGAAGACGCCGAGCTGCTCAGAAGCCAGGACCACAAGGTTATCCTGGTTCGCGTCGAGACCTCGCCCGAGGACATTCACGGCATGCACGCCGCCGAAGGCATATTGACTACCCGCGGCGGCATGACCTCGCATGCCGCGGTGGTGGCGCGTGGCATGGGCAAGCCGTGCGTCGCCGGCGCCGGCTCGCTGCGCGTCGACTACCGCGCGCAGACGATGAGCGCGGGCGGCGTGACCCTAAAGAAGGGCGATACGCTGACCATCGACGGCTCGACCGGCCAGGTGCTGGCCGGCAAGGTGCCGATGCGACAGCCGGAACTCGCCGGCGAGTTCGGCACCCTGATGAAGTGGGCCGATTCGGTGCGCAAGCTCAAAGTGCGCGCCAATGCCGATACGCCCGCCGACGCCCGCGCCGCGATCAAGTTCGGCGCCGAGGGCATCGGGCTTTGCCGCACCGAGCACATGTTCTTCGAGGAGGATCGTATCCGCGCGGTGCGCGAGATGATTCTGGCGGAGGACGAAAAAGCCCGCCGCGCGGCGCTGGCCAAACTGTTGCCGATGCAGCGGGCCGATTTCGTCGAGCTGTTCAAGATCATGGGCGGCCTGCCGGTGACCATCCGTTTGCTCGATCCGCCATTGCATGAGTTCCTGCCGCACAGCGAAAGGGAGATCGCGGAGGTGGCCCAGGCCATGGGCGCCGATCCGAAAAAGCTCGCCGACCGCGCCCGCGAGCTGCATGAGTTCAATCCGATGCTCGGCTTCCGCGGCTGCCGGCTGGCGATCGCCTATCCGGAAATCGCCGAAATGCAGGCCCGCGCCATTTTCGAGGCCGCGGTCGAGGCCGGCCGCGCGATCGGCGCGACAGTCGCGCCGGAGATCATGGTGCCGCTCATCGCTAGCAAAGCCGAGCTCGATCTGGTGAAGGAGCGTATCGATGCCGTCGCCGCGACGGTCGCCGCCGAGACCAAGAGCGCCGTCAAATATCAGGTCGGCACCATGATTGAATTGCCGCGCGCGGCGCTCAAAGCCGGCGAGATCGCCGCGACCGCCGAGTTCTTCTCGTTCGGCACCAACGATCTGACCCAGACCGCCTTCGGCATCAGCCGCGACGACGCGGCGACCTTCCTGGGCATCTATATGTCGAAGGGGATCCTGGCGGCCGATCCGTTCGTGTCGATCGACCGTGAGGGTGTCGGCGAGTTCGTGCGCATGGCCACCGAGCGCGGCCGCAAGGTGCGACCAAAAATCAAGCTCGGCATTTGCGGCGAGCACGGCGGCGATCCCGCCTCGGTCGCGTTCTGCCACGAAGTCGGGCTCGACTACGTCTCCTGCTCGCCGTTCCGCGTGCCGATCGCGCGCCTGGCCGCGGCGCAGGCGGCGCTCGGCAAGCTCGCGGTGTCGGAGGGATGACTGAGCTCGTCATTCCGGAAGCCGCGCAGCGGCTATCCGGAATGACCAATCACGCGGCTACACCGGCGAGGAAGGCCTCGATATGCCGGCGCAGATCGGCGACGGCGGCTTCCACCGACTGCGAGGAGTCGAGCACGACCTCAGCCGACGTGTGCGTCTGCGTGGCGGCGCCGGCGACGTCGCTGAGTACTTCGGCCATGCTCTGCGTCGCCTGAGCCGCGCTCGCGACATTGGACGAGATATTGCTGGTCGCGGCGCTCTGTTGCTCGATCGAAGCTGCAACCCCGGTCGCGTAGTGTTGGATTTCGTTCATGCGCTGGGTGATGCGGCGGATCGATTCGACGGCGCTCGCCGTCGAGTTCTGCACGGCGAGGATCTGGCCGACGATCGCCTCGGTGGCCTTGGCGGTCTGCACCGCCAGCGATTTGACTTCCGAGGCGACGACGGCGAAGCCGCGGCCGGATTCCCCGGCCCGGGCCGCCTCGATCGTGGCGTTGAGCGCCAGCAGATTGGTCTGCTCGGCGATACTCTGAATAAGCTTGACGATGTCGCCGATTCTCTGCGCCGACTCGGCGAGTGTCGTCATTTCTCCGTTGGTGGATTGCGCTTCGTCGACCGCCATGCCCACGACATTGTTGGTTTGCGCGATCTGGCGGGCGATCTCGGCGATCGAACTCGACAATTCGTCGGTGGCAAAAGCGGCGGTCTTCACCCCGACCGAGGCCTCGTTCGAGGCTTCGACGGCGCTCGCGGCGCATCGCGAAGAGTGGTTTGAGGCGCTTGAAAGCGTCACGGCGGTCGATCGCATCGCCGCGGCGCTGTCGCCGAACGTCTTGAGCAGCGTTTCCATCTCGGTACGAAACGACACGATGATCGCGTCGATCGCGCCGCGGCGCCGTTGTTGTTCGGCGATGTCGTCGCGCTCCTGCTGCAGCTTTCGCTGTTCGGTGACGTCTTCGTGGGTCGCTACCCAACCGCCGTCGGGCATCGGATGATTCATGACATGGACGACGCGGCCATCGCTGGCGTTCACCGTCCAGTGGGTGATCTTTCCCCCGGCGATACTTGCCAGAATGTCGTTGCAGTATTTTTCCGGATCGCCGGTAAAGAATCCCGTCTCCTTGCGATGGTCGACGAGCTTCCGCAGCGTGCAGCCCGGCTTCACCACGTCCGGTGAAAGGCCGTACATGCGCAGGTACGGTTGATTGCAGACCAGGACGCGCGCGGAACGATCGAGGGTGCATACGCCCTGCGACATGTAATTCAGAGCGTCGGTCAGGCGGCGGATTTTTATCTGCATACGGCGGCCGACAACGGCGCCCGCCGCCAGAAGAAGTAAGGCGACGACGAGGCCGGCGGTCGGCCAGTCTGGCAGATAAAGGGACGGCGTGGCGGACATGAATTTGCGGGTCCGGAGGCGGGGCGAGTATTCCGGTCGCGCATTGCAGTTTGGTTAACAAAAAGCAACGGCCGCGGCATCATCACGCCCGGCACAAGGCCGGATTGCGTCGCCTTCCTCGCCATGACGCTCGGCCGCGCGATCGATTAACGGGTCTGCAAGGTTAACCCGACAATATTTGGATGTGTCGCATTTGCGCCACTGCGGTAGCTTTTGCTGACACTGGGATGCGTCGCCAACGAGCGTGCGCGTGAGGGGTGATGGTTGCGTTGCGTACCCGGTTGCCGGGCGCATTTTCGGGGCCGTTCTGGCTTAGCGCTCTGTGTGCCGCATTCACGCCGACCTCGGTCGGCTCTCAGGACCTCGCGGCATTGTTCGCGCGCCAACCGGG
This sequence comes from uncultured Alphaproteobacteria bacterium, assembly GCA_963709825.1. Taxonomy (GTDB): domain Bacteria; phylum Pseudomonadota; class Alphaproteobacteria; order Rhizobiales; family Xanthobacteraceae; genus BOG-931. The sequence goes on along the minus strand of CAVPXZ010000021.1, from coordinate 23,183 downwards.
CGTTTCCGAACACTGGCCTGACCACCTGATCGCTTCGCCGTTCGGTACCATTCACGCCGCGACCTTCAGCTTTTCGCGTCCGATCGGGACGGAGATGCTCGGGCCGCTCGGCGCGCAGCCGGTCAATTTCGACCCGCGCTCGCTCGACGTGAAGGTGTGGTCGGCGAAACAGCCGATGGCGCGCCCAGCGCTGCAAGTCGAATACCCGACCGTCAATCGCCGCCTCAAGGGCGACCGCATGCCGCCGCATGGCGCTCCCGCGTCGGGCGAACCTGAAAGCTTGCCGCCATTGCAGCCGATCAATGCGCCGGCATCGCAGCCGCCAAGCCCGCCGGCGCCCGCGACAGGACCGCGGCCCAAGGACGCTCAGCAGTTCGACCCCGCGCCAACCGCCGTCGGGCCGAGCTCTCCGGCCCAGGATCAGCGCGACGGCGATCTCGATGACGACAACGCCATTGCCGACAAGCCGCCGGAAATACCGGCGGTCGGCGAGAGCGATGCGTTCGAGGGGACGCCATCCTCGCTCGCGTCGCTTTCTTTCATTGATGAGGACGCGGCGGACCGGAACACGCAGCTCTATTTCGGCGTTGCTACTATGGGCTCGCGCGGCGGCCTGGAGCGATGGGAGCCGGGTGCCGAGCCGGTTCCGGTGTCGCCTTCGCTCGATCCCGACATCAAGCTTTCTGCTCTCGAAGCACCCGCCGATGCTGGCGCCGGGGGCGAAACCGTGGCCGGCAAAGGCGATGCGAGCCGGTTCAAAACTCCAGCGCAACGTCTCGGTCTTGCCGGCAAACCGCGAGCCAAGGCCGAGAAGTGCATCGCCGACGCCGTCTATTTCGAGGCGCGCGGGGAGCCGCTGCGCGGACAGATGGCGGTGGCGCAGGTGGTGATGAACCGGGTGTTCTCCGGCCGTTATCCCAGCGATGTCTGCGGCGTGGTTTATCAGAACGCGAACCGGCATCTCGCCTGTCAGTTCACCTTCGCCTGCGAAGGCAAGGATCTAAACCGCATCGATGAGCCTGACATGTGGGAACAGGCCAAACACATCGCCAAGGACACGCTCGACGGCAAGATCTGGCTGAGCGAAGTCGGCCACGCCACCCACTATCACGCTTACTGGGTGCATCCGAGCTGGGTGCATGAGATGGCGAAGCTCTACAAGCTCGGCGTGCACACCTTCTATCGGCCGCGCGCCTGGGGCGACGGCTCGGACGCGCCGATCTGGGGCAGTGTGCCGGTCCCGCCCAAACCCGTCGGAGCAGCTGCACAAACTCCGGAACCGGCCAAGGAGCCCGCCGCCGCGAACAATCCGGACACGGCGGCCAAAGGCCCCGAGGCTGCGGCATCGCCCGAACCGGCTGCAGGCAACAAGACCCACACCGCCAAGCTTTGACGGCTTCGTCCGGTGCAGGGCAGATAGGCGCGCAGCAAACGCAGGCGGCAGAAGTTTCGTTTGGGCGATCTCTGTTCAGGCCCTATGCTGTTCGGCATTGCGAGCGTCTTTTGCCGGAATCAGCATGACCAGCGCAGCATCGAATTCCAGCATGGTGTCCGGCGCGTTACGAGCGGGCGCGTGGCGGACTCCGGCCGTGATTATCGGCTTTGGCTGCCTGATTACGATCGTCGGCTACGGGCCGAGCCGGACGCTGGGTTTCTTTCTCACGCCGCTGTCGGCCGCCAATCACTGGGGCCGGGACGTGTTCGCCTTCGCGCTGGCCCTGCAGAATATTTTGTGGGGCGTGGGCCAGCCGCTGGCCGGCATGATTGCCGACCGCTTTGGCGCCACCCGTGTGGTCAGCGCTGGTGCGCTCCTTTTCGCTGCCGGTCTCGCGCTCATGGCCTATTCGTCGAGCCCGCTGATGCTCGATGTTTCGGCCGGCATTCTGCTCGGCTTCGGGCTTGCCGGGTCGTCTTTCATGATCGTGCTGGCGGCGTTTGCGAAGCTCCTGCCGCCGCAGTGGCGTTCGCGCGCCTTCGGCGCCGGAACGGCGGCAGGCTCGTTCGGCCAGTTCCTTTATTCGCCGCTGGTCGTTTTGCTCATCGACCAGTACGGCTGGCAACAGACGCTTCTGATCTTTTCCGCAAGCATGGCCGCGGTGCTGCCGCTCTCGCTGGTGTTGGCGATGCCGAAAGCGGATGCAACAAAGCAGCGGCAAGCGACGGCGCCGGCGCCGCCGCCGCAATCGCTGCGGCAAGCGCTTGGCGAAGCCCTCTGCCAACGCTCCTACCTGCTATTGGTGCTGGGGTTCTTTACCTGCGGCTTCCAGCTGCAATTCATTACCGTGCACTTGCCGGCCTATCTTGTTGATCGCGGCCTTTCCATTGAGGTCGGCGGCTGGACCATCGCGACGATCGGGCTTTTCAACATCGTCGGCTCGCTCACGGTCGGCTGGCTCGGCGACCGCATGCCGAAGCGCTACTTGCTCTCGATCATCTATTTTTGCCGTGCGGCTGCCATTCTAGGGTTCATTTGGTTCCCGGTCACACCGTTCAGCTGCATCGTATTTGGCGCAGTGATGGGCCTGATGTGGCTGTCGACCGTGCCGCCCACCAACGGCATCATCACCGTCCTGTTCGGCACGCAATGGCTGGCGACCTTGTCCGGCGTCGCGTTTTTCAGCCATCAGGTCGGCGGTTTCCTTGGCGTCTGGCTCGGCGGGCTCGTGTTCGACCGCACCGGCTCCTACGATGCGGTATGGTGGCTGGCGATCGTATTCGGGGTTCTCTCGGCGCTGATCAATATGCCGATCGTCGAGAAGCCGGTTCCGCGCATCGCCGCCCTGGCGGCCGCCTGAGCGGGGGAGGAGACCGGATGGCAACATTCAAGGCGGTTGTTATCGACAGGGCAGAGGCCGGACAGACGGTCCGGCTGGCCGATTTTGACGAGAAAGATTTGATGGACGGCGACGTCACTGTCGCCGTGGAATGGTCGACGCTGAATTACAAGGATGGTCTGGCGCTCACAGGAAAGTCGCCGGTGGTGCGCCGCTTCCCAATGATCGCGGGTATCGATTTTGCCGGTACAGTAGAGTCGTCCTCCCATCCCAGCTGGAAAAAAGGCGACAAGGTCATCCTCAATGGCTGGGGCCTAGGCGAGACCCATCTCGGCGCCTATGCGCAAAAGGCGCGCGTCAAGGGCGACTGGCTGGTGCGGTTGCCGGAAAACATGACCGCGCGCGAAGCCATGGCGATCGGCACCGCCGGTTACACCGCCATGCTGTCGGTGATGGCGCTGGAGCGCGCAGGGATCGCGCCGGCGCGCGGGCCGGTGATCGTGACCGGCGCGGCCGGCGGCGTCGGTTCGGTTGCGGTCGCGCTGTTGGCGAAGCTCGGCTACACGGCCATTGCTTCAACCGGCCGGCCGGAGGAAGCGACCTACCTCAAGGGGCTCGGCGCCGCCGAAGTGATCGAGCGCAAGGAGTTGACCGGTCCGCCGCGCGCGCTCGGCAAGGAGCGGTGGGCCGGCGGCATCGATGCGGTTGGCTCCACAACCCTCGCCAATGTGCTGTCGATGACCAGTTATGGCGGAGCGGTTGCAGCTTGTGGATTAGCCGGCGGGATGGATTTGCCGACCACGGTCGCCCCCTTCATTCTACGCGGCGTGTCGCTGATCGGAATCGATTCGGTGATGTGTCCGCTGCCGCTGCGGCAGGAGGCGTGGCGCCGCCTCGCAATCGACTTCGACCGTGACAAGATCGCGGCCATGACCTCCGAGATCGGCCTCGCCGAGGTTGTTGATGCCGGCGCTCGCATCGTCGCGGGACAGGTGCGCGGACGCATTGTGGTAAAAATTCGGTAAGCGACGCAAATTTTGGCCCGTGATTTGGCCGGAATTTCGATTATCATGCGGGGCGCATGGTAAGGGGACGGTTAAGAAATCTTGTTAATTTAATCCTCCAGTTCAAAGTGGAGTTGCTCATGTTGCTGCGCGTTGCTGTTGTCTGTGCGTGCGTTTTGGGAGCCGCCTCGGCCGTCGCCGAGGAGCTCGGACCAGAGCAGGCCAGGGCATTCGTGGTCGGCAAGCTGTTCGCCTACAGCTGTTTCGATGGCACCGCTGGCCTCGGCCGCATTTTCTCCGACGGCTCGGTCGTGGGCACCATTCGTCCGGGCGGCCGCGGCGACGTACACTTCGCCACTTTGCCGGCCGGCACGCTCAGGGTCCAGGGCACATCGATGTGCGCGCATCTGTCGGGCTTGCCGATTGAGCCGTGCTTCAAGGTGGAGAAGATTGACTACCGAAGCTTCCGCGGCTCGATCGCAGGCTTGGGCTTCGCCTATTGCGACTTCCACCAGCACAATCCGCGCGCCCAGATCACGAGCCGCGGCTCCGAGTTGGCGCGGGCGATGCCGATCGCGACATTGCGGCCGGCGATCAACGAATAGCGGGTAGCCACAGAGAGCCTACAGCAGCGGCGGCGCAGTTCCGCCGTTTGCCGTCGCTATTCGCCACGCGACTTATCGCTCACTCCAACTCAAGCTGGAACGGGGTCCCTTCCGCAGCCATGGCGCCACGGCCGATCATTTCGATCGCGGCGACCATGCGGCCGCTGCGGCCGAGCAGGCGGTCGGCGATTGATACGATCCGGCTGTTCGGCGTGGCCGTCGGCGAGGCGCGGCGCAAGGCGAGCGCGACGCTCTCCTCGTCGCGATGGGGGTTGAGCGCGCAGACGCTGGCAAAGGCGCTCGCGGTCGAGCGGCTGATGCCCGCATAGCAGTGCACGACGAGCGGCGCGCGGCGGTCCCAGCGGCGGACGAATTTGAAGAGGTCAGCGACATGCTCTTCCTCGGGAATGATATAGCCGTCGAGCGGCGCGGAAATGTCGTGCAGGCGCAGCCACAGGTGGTTTTCCGCCATGATGGCGCTTGGCCGCTCGACGCGGGCCTCGTCGCCGATCAGCGACACGACGTGGCGCGCGCCGGTGTCGGCGACGGTTTCATGCAGGCGTGCGAGTGAGCAAACATGGATCATGGAATCAAAAACATGCGTGACCGAAGTCTCATATAGGTATGGCGCACGGCACAAGTATGACGCTCACCTGCTGGCAAGCTTGCGGAAGCGTTCGAGATAGCGCGCCTGCGCCGTCTCCGCGGGCCACGGTTTGAGGTAATCGCGCTCGAATGTCGGCGAAACGGCAGGCGGCCGGCCGAAGAAGCGCCGCGCCTCGGCGGCATCGAAACCGGCGAGGCGGGTCGCTTCCAGATAAGCCGCCGCGCGGTCGGCTCTTTTGATCAGTTCGTCGAGCTCGGGGGCGGATTGCGCCGGCAGTCCGAAGCGCCGATGGATCGCCGTGAGCAGCCGGCGCTCGACCGCCTTGTAGGCATCGCCGATGACCGCCTTGAACGGCGAGATCATGTCGCCAATCACGTATTCAGGCGCGTCGTGCAACAGCACCGCCAACCGGCGGCTGCGATCGAGCCGCGGCACGCGTGCGCGCGCCATGGCCTCGACCAGCAGGGAATGCTGCGCCACGGAAAAGATATGGCCGCCGTCGGTCTGGCCGTTCCAGCGCGCGACGCGCGCCAGGCCATGCGCGATATCTTCGATCTCGATGTCGAGCGGCGACGGATCGAGCAGATCGAGCCGCCGCCCCGACAGCATCCGCTGCCAGGCGCGCTGCGGCGGTGCCGCTGGCGTCTTGTGCTTAACGTGAGGTAGTTTCTCAGGCACGGCGGCAAAGCCCGCTGCTCCCTCGCCCTTGTGGGGCAGGGATGGGGAGGGGTCACGGCGACACCCCGGTAACGCTACCCCCCTCCGGATCATTCGCAAGCCTGCTTGCAAATGATCGGCCTCCCCGCAGGGGGGAGGCCAAATGATGAGCCCGGCTTCAGCGTCCGCAGTGGGCTACGCCGCCGCCTTCTTTCCCCACAGCCGCTTGCTGGCGATATCGGCCCCCTCGCGCAAGGTCTTGAGTTTCAGCCACACCACATCCTCGGCGACCCATTCCCAGCCGGCGAATGTGCCGAAGCCGCAGTCGACACCGGCAATGACGCGCTCGCGATCGCCGATCGCCGCCACCGCCTGCTCAATGCGCTGGGCGACGACTTCGGGATGCTCGACCAGATTGATCTTGGAGTTGATCACGCCGGGTATGAGGATCATATTATCCGGGAACTTCTGCTTGCGCAGCGCCGCATACTCATGCTGGCGGCGGGCGTTGGCGAACTCGATGGACAGCGCTCCGACATTGGCCTGATAGAACGCCTGCAGCAGCGGCTCGAGCCCGATGTCGAAGATATGCGGTCCTTCCCAGTTGCCCCAGCAGATGTGCAGGCGCACCCGATCGCGCGGAATTCCCTGCAGAGCCTTGTTGAGGGTCGCGATATGCAGTTCGACGATCTTGACGTATTCGGCCTCGGACTTGTCCTGAAACAGCAGCACGCGCTCCATCGCCAGATCCGGCGCGTCGATCTGCAGCACATATCCCGCATCGACCACCGCTTTGTACTCGTAGTGCATCTCGCGAGCGATCGCCTCGAGATAGGCTTCGTAGGTTTTGTAATGGGCGTTGAGCATCGTCGTGGCGATGATGCCCGGCGAAGGCTCGGCGAAAAACATGTCGGGGAACGGCGGCTTGATCGCGGCTGCGGCCCTCGCATAGCGCGCCAGTTCGGTTTTGATGGCTTCCTTATCATGGTACTTGAGTTCGCCGACGCATTCGGGGCACCCGAATACCTTCCCGGTCTTGGGAATCCGCGCCATGAACTGCTGGGCAAACAGCGGAAGTTGAACCCATTCTTGACCGAAAGGCCGTTTCGACTCGCCGCCGAAGCCTGACATGCGTTTGGGGACGTAGGTTTGAAAGCCTACGCGGCCCTGCTCGCCGTCATTGGCAACGTCGACGCCGGCCCAACGCTGCTTCTCCATTACATAAGCGACCCGCTTGTCGACCATGTCGTTGAGTTTGGCCTTGTCGACCGACTCGCCGGCCTCGTCCGCGATCAACAGGTCATTGAGCTCAGCGCCACGTGGCAGACTGCCGGTATGCGTGGTCAAGATGTAGTCGGTGCTCTTTTTCATGGTTCCCTCCCGTCCATTTTTAGGTGGCATCAGCGCCGTCGCGCGATTATGCCAGTCCGCCGCTGCGCCGCGCAAGACCATGCCTTTCGCTGAAGCGGAGCGTCGGCGAACGGCATCGTTCTATTTGTTGTTGCCGAGCTTGCGGGTGCGCGCAGCTATTTGCAGGGCGTGGGCGCCCTACGGGCGACGGCCCACCCGCTGGGCACGAGTTTTAACTATACCCATGGCCTATCTGAAATCGCGCTGCAGACCTTTGCACCGGCTGCGAAAGCGGGGTATTCTCCACGCGCACAAGATCATCTGCGAAATCGTTCCGGTTGAAACGCTCTTTGCGTTGCGGTGGTGCCGGATCAAATCAGATGCACAGGGGAGGAGTTTATGTTGTCATCACGCAGTCTCGGAGTTGGCGTTTCCGCGCTGGGCTTGGCATTTGCCATCGCCACGGTCGGCTATGCCGACATCATGAAAGTGAAGCTTTATCCCGAGAAGAAAGGGACGGTCGCCGACTTCCAGCCGATGTCGAAGTTCTGCGGCACGAAGCCGATCAAGGTCGCACTGTCCGACGGCTGGGGCGGTAATTATTGGCGCCATATCCAGCGCGTGGAATTCGAGGACGAAGCGTCGAAATGCAAAAATATCACCGACGTTCGCTACACGGATGGCGAGTTTAAACCTGAGAAGCAGATCGCCGACATCGAAGGTCTGATCGCGCAGAAGTTCGACGTCATCGTCGCCTTCCTCGACACTGGTCCGGCGATTCTCAAGGCAACGCGCGAAGCGACTGCGGCGGGTGTAGCGACTATCCCATTCTCGACCGGCGACAGTTTTCCCGGATTGGGCAAGGACTACATCGACCGGGTGACCGAAAGCCAAAGTCAGGTCGGCGAACAGGCCGCGGAATGGTTGGTCAAGACGCTCCACGGCAAAGGTAACATCATCATGTTCGGCGGCACGCCGGGCAACCCGATGACGGCCGCGCAGGTCACCGGCTGGAAGCCCTATTTTGCCAAATATCCGGGCATCAAGGTGCTTGAAGCCGAACCGGTTCCGACCATGTGGGATCCGGCAGTCGCGCAGCAGAAGACCGCGGCACTCATCGCCAAGTATCCGCAGATCGACGGCATTTACAGCGAGACCGTGGGTCCGATCCGGGCCTTCGTCGCTGCCGGCAGGCCGCTTCCAGCCTATGTCGGACAGTCGCTCATGGATCTGAGCTGTCTTGCTGCCGAACATCCAGAGATGAAGATGATGAGCATCGACGCCCATACCTGGATGGTGCGAAACGCGCTGCGTAAGGCCGTGGCGGCGTCTCAAGGTATGGACAATGACGAGCCGAGCCTGATCAAGCTGCCGTTCACTGAGGACACGACATCGAAGGATCCGAAGCTCGCGTTGAAGTGCGATAAGTCGATGCCGATGGATTCGATTCCGTCCTCGATGCTGAGCAAGGAGCTGCAGATCAAGGCTCTGGGCGGCAAGTGAGCCGACCCGCCTAGATCACACTGCTCACGCGTTTCGGCCTCAGCCCGTCCGGGCTGAGGCCGTTGCCTTGTCCTTTCCCACCCTTGCGGTCGAAGGCCGGGCACGGCATCGTCAAGTCTTGGCAATGGAGGACCGGAATCCGGATATGGCGGACGACCGAACAATCCGTCTGCGGTTGCCCGGACTAGGCAAGGATCTGACCGAGCTTCCACTTGCAGCGAAGGCTCTGATTGCGACGGCTCTGCTGGTCTTGATCGGCGGCATCGCCGCGCCCAGCACCGTGAGCGTGGCGGCTATTCTATCGACCCTGCCGTACTTCGCGATTCTTGCCGTCGCCTCAATCGGTCAGCACCTCGTGATCCAGCAGCGGGGGCTCGATCTGTCCACCGCCGGCATCATGTCGTTTGTTGCGGTGGTTGTGACCAAGCTGCCGGACTCGTCCACCGATCCCGGCGTGGTGCTGTTTTACATTGCCGCGGGTCTTGTCGTCGGCTCGGGCATCGGCGCGTTCACCGGCCTTATCGTCACCTTGCTGCAGGTCCCGCCGCTCGTCACAACGATCGGCGTCAACGCCATTCTGTTTGGCCTGACCTATTTCGTCTCGACCGGCGCATCGGTGCAATCGCCGGTGATGATGGTCAACTTTTTTGTCGGACGATTTCTCTTCGTGCCGACCATGGTATGGGTGTTGCTGCTGGTGGCGGCGGCGACGGTATTTGTTCTGACCTTTACGACAGTGGGGCGCCGCTTTATCGCTGTCAGCGTCAATCCTCCGGCGGCCCACGCCGTAGGAGTGCCGCTCAAGATTTATAGCGTCCTGACCTATGCGATCGCCGGACTTATGTATGCCATCGCGGCGATCATGCTGTCCGGATATCTGGTCTCGCCGACCGTTCTATGCGGGCTGCCTTATTTGCTCGGCACCATCGCCGCGGTTGTCGTCGGCGGCAATCCGCTGGGCGGCCTGACCAAAGGCAGCGTCGTCGCGACCGTGGTCGGCGCTTTCTTCCTGACCTACCTCGCCCAGTTGGTGACGGCGCTCGGCTTCGGCGGCTCGGCCGAGGATCTGGCAGACGCAATCATTGTGCTGAGCGGCGTGGCGCTCCCCGAAATCACGCGGCGGCTGCGGCATGCATAGCGTCGTAGATTCAGCGCCGCCGCCGGTTACGGCGCATGTGCCGGTCATGACGCTCGCCGACGTGCGGAAGAGCTTCGGCCCGGTGCAGGCGCTCAAAGGTGTCGATGTCCTGATCATGCCCGGCGAGGTTCATGCAATCGTCGGTGAGAACGGCGCCGGCAAATCGACGCTGATCGGCATTGCCGCCGGCGTGCTGCGTGCCGATGCCGGTGCCATCTATTACGGCGGCAAGTACGTAGCGGCGCCCAATCCGCGCCAGATGCGCGAGGACGGGGTCGCCGTGGTGTATCAACACCCGGCCTTGGCTCCGGACCTGACCGTGCTGGAAAATCTTCAGCTTGCGGCGCCGGCGCTCGCCGGCCCCGGCGGCGCGGTCGAAGCCGAGCGCCTCCTGGCGCGGATCGCGACCGACGAGCTGCGCATGCCGGTCGGCAGGCGCGTTGCCGAACTGTCGCTGGCGCAGCGCCATATCGTCGAGATTGCGCGCGCGCTTGCCACCGATCCCAAGGTTCTTTTTCTCGACGAGCCGACCGAGCCGCTGCAGCAGGCAGATGTGCGCAAACTGTTCGACCTCATTGGCGAATTGAAGCGCGACGGTGTCGGCATCGTCTACGTCTCGCATCGACTGCACGAGGTCGACGAACTGGCCGATCGCATCTCGGTGATGCGCGACGGCGAGATCATCGACAGCCGTCTCGCCCAATCGATCACACCGGCCGAGATCGTGGCGCTGATCGCGGGCCGTCCGCTCGGCCAGATTTTCCCGGCCAAGGCGAAATCGGTGGGCGCGCCGCTGTTTGCTGTGAAGGGTCTGAGCGGACGCGGCTTCGATCATGTCGATCTCGTCGTCCACGCCGGGGAGATCGTTGGCCTTGCCGGCATTGAAGGCGAAGGCCAACGCGAATTCATCCGCGCCGCCGCCGGCATCGACCGCCATCACGGCGGTGAAGTGCACGTCAACGGCAAGAAGATTTCCGGCGACTTTCCCGGTGCCTTTCGCCAGTCCGGCATCGGCTTTATCACCGACGATCGCCATCGCGAGGGTGTGTTCCTCAACCTGACGCTGCGGGAGAACTTCAGCATCGGTTTTTTGCCGGCGATCTCGCACTTTGGCGTGATCGATCGCGCCGACGAAGCCTTCCGCGCCAGGAAAATCGCCGAAGATTTGCGCATCCGCGCGGCGTCGACCGAATCCAAGCTCAACGAATTGTCCGGCGGCAATCAGCAAAAGGCGTTGCTCGGACGCGAGATCGCAGCGAAACCCACGGTACTCCTGGTGGACGAGCCGACCAAGGGCGTCGATATCGGCGCGCGCAGCGAAATTTACCAGCGCCTGCGTGCGCTCGCCGACCAGGGCTTGGCGGTGCTGGTGTCGTCCTCCGACGGACTCGAACTCGAGGGCATCTGCGACCGAGTATTGATTTTCGCCCGCGGCCGCATTGTCCACGAATTGTCAGGCGCCGAAGTTACAGACGCCGCCATTACCGAAGCCAATCTCACCGCCACCGTGTCGCGCGCCAGCAAGGCGTCGGCGAGCACGCAAGATCGGCGCTGGCGCGAGCTTGCCAAGAGCGACCATTTGCCGGCTTTGGTGCTGGCCGTTCTAACTCTCGTCATTCTCGGCGGGACCCAAGCCCTGAACGGCTATTTCCTTTCGCCGTTCAGCATCAAGAGCATGCTGACGTTCTTCAGCATCTTGGGCTTTCTTTCCAGCGCACAGCTGGCGACGGTGCTGGTCGGCGCCATCGATCTTTCCATCGGCCCGCTTGCCGGGCTTTGCGTTGTGCTGGCCTCATTCCTCGCCCCTGACGGTGTTGCGGCCGGGCCGCTCGTGGCCGGAATCATTCTGATCCTCATGTTCACGGTCGGATTCGGTCTGTTGCAGGGCCTCCTGATCACCTCGCTGCGTTTGCCGGCGATCGTGGTCACGATCGCCACCTTTATCGGGCTGCAGGGCGTTTCCCTGCTGCTGCGGCCGGTAGCGGCCGGGGCGATCGATGATGCCATCTCCGACGCGGCGCAGTTCCCGATCTGGTTCCTCCCAGCCGGAGTCTTGCTGACCCTGGTCATGGTGGGGGGAGCGGAATGGCTCCTGTTCCGCACCGCGTTCGGCAGGAGCTTCCGCGCTGTCGGCTCGAGCCCGCTCGCCAGCCTGCGGCTCGGCATCGACAGTGAGCGCCTGACCTGGGTTGCTTTCGTGATCTCGGGGCTGCTGGCCGGTATTGGCGGCCTCATGCTGGCCGGTCAGGTCAGCATTGGCTCACCGTCCACCGGTACCGATTACACCTTGATGAGCATCACCGTCGTGGTGTTGGGCGGAGCCAGTGTCAGCGGCGGGAGGGGGTCGTTTGTGAGCATCCTTCTCGGCGCTGCTTTGGTGCAAGCCACCTCAAGCGCGTCCTCCTACATCGATGCCAACTCTTCGGTGCACTACACCGTGATCGGCGCGCTGACCTTATTGGCCGCGATCTTCTTCAGCGCGGCGCGAAGGCGTGCGGTGAGCGGGTGATGGGCTAAAGACCGCTACCGTTTCTGAATCATTTGTACTGCCGCGTGGCGGTGGCAACTAATCAGATGATCGTTGACCATGCCGACCGCCTGCATGAAGGCGTAAACGATGGTCGGACCGCAGAATTTGAAGCCGCGCTGCGCGAGTTCTTTTGACATCGCACGCGATGCCGCGGTTTCTGCCGGAACCTGCCGCATGGTCTTATAGTGGTTGATCTTCGGCGTGCCGTCGACGAAATCCCACAGCAACTTGGAGAAGCCGGGTCCCTTTTCCATAGCCTCCACCCAGGCCCGCGCGGAAAGTACGGCACCCTCGATCTTGGCGCGGTTGCGCACAATGCCGGCATCCTGCATCAGGCGCTCGATCTTCTTGGGCCTGTAGCGGGCGATTTTCTCCGGCACGAAGCCGTCGAAGGCTCGGCGAAAATTTTCGCGCTTGCGCAAAATGGTGATCCACGACAACCCGGCCTGAAAACCGTCGAGCACGAGCTTTTCGTAGAGCGCGCGGTCGTTGAATTCGGGCACGCCCCACTCGTCGTCATGATAGGCGAGGTAAAGCGCGTCGTCCTTGGGCCAGGGACAACGCACGAGATCGGCGGCTGCATGGGGGGCAGTCATTCGGCAGCCGTGACGGCATCGGGAAAGGCAAAACGCGCCCAGTCCGGCTTGATCAGCCGGATCGTAACGCCGCCTGCGAGGAGCGGGTCGCCGCGCGACAGCGCGTCGGCGACCCGGTCGAGACGAAGAAGCGCCAGCCCGCGTCCGGCTGCCGCGGAGCCCATCGTGCCGACTTGGCGTTCTGCGGCCATCACGGTGGCGCCGGCCGCGGGCGCTACGCCCTCGTAGCCGATCGGCACGGCACGGGTGCGGGCGATGCCGCGGTGCTCCATGCGCGATACGACCTCCTGACCGACATAGCAGCCTTTGGCAAAATCGACGCCGCCGAGCTGATCCATGTCGGCTTCGTGCGGGAACGCGTCGCCATAGTTGAAATCAACGCCGCCTTGCGGGATGCCGCGCATAATGCGGTGCGTCTCGTATTCACTCGCTTCGACACCCGCCGCGCCAAGCTCGGCGGCGGCGTCGGCGGCCCGATGCGGCGGCAGCATCAGCCGCAAGCCGAGCGCCGGCAGGCGGGGATCGGCGTAGGAGACGCCTAGTACAGTCGTGCCATCTCCATCCCAAGCCGCCAGAACGCCGAGAACTTCGGACAAGTCTTCGACGATCAGACGGGAACGCAGCTTGTAAAGGTTGAGCTTGGCCACCAACGATTTCACGAGTGCGCGCGGGACGTCGAGGAAGAAGCCGCCGCCATCCTGCGCCGGCGCTTCCACCGCGATGAAATCCGCAAGGATCTTGCCCTGGGGCGAAAGCAGCGCGCAAAAGCGTGCCGCGCCTGGCGCGAGCTTGAGGATATCGGCGCTGACCAGCCCATGGAGAAAGCTCCGGGCATCGTCGCCGGCAACCTTGACCACGCCGCGGTCGGGGAGAAGGGCAGCCTTCATACCGAGAGACTCTCCTGGCATCGCAACAAAGCTAAGGTCGCAGCCGGTGCCGCTCAAGAGTTTGGACGGCTTGCCGCGGGATAAGTCTTCCGTGACGGAACGGGACCGCAGAACGGTGGAAAGCAAGGAGTCCGCTGTCGACGCCCTTTGACCGGCCGGCGGGCGTCCGCGCGACGTTTCAAGTCGCAATGCGGCCAGCGCGCACCGATGTACAACAAGCTGTCTGGAAACTGCGCAGCCTTATTGGCGCGAGAGCTCTACCGAAAATTCGCCATTGCGAATCCGCGGTGCCAGGTTTTCCGCGTAGCGGGAGGTTGCTTCCTCGCCGTAAGTTGAAATCAGCTCGGCCAGCGCGAGAAAAAGAGCGGTCTGCGCCAGGCAATCGCCGTCGACGCCGTCATGACGTGCCTCGGTCCAGGCTTCCTGCAGATAACCGAGCGCCAGCCGTTTCTGCTCGTGGTCGGCCACGGCTTCGCGTGCCGCTGGAATTTGCGTCGTTATGCTCATTGCAGTCACTTTGCCGCCGCAGCCCGCAGCGTCCCTGTGCAGCACACGTTAGCATGGCACCGCCGGGCGCTAAATCGAACCTTGAGGAAAGGTTAATGCTGCTACGACTGGAGCACATACTGAACCAACTCATTTTGTTGAGGAAATTGGCCCACGCCCCCTCGAGCCGAGGGTGGCCCGGATGACAAGTGCAAACGCACACGCATGCGCGCAGTCTGTGATCCCGGGTAGTGGAGCACCAAAGAGCGGGCCAAATTTTACGTTAGGGGCGGCGGTTTGCTCGGCAATACCGGGCGTCTAATTGGCGTACCGGGCGGTGATCTCGCGGGCGATCTTGGCACCTTCGTTGAGGTAACGGCGAATGGCAAAGTCCGCTGCCGGCGTGCAGGTGCGATAGCTCTGCTGGAAGGCGCGATAGCCGCGGTTGAAGCTCGCGATCATCTGATCGTGGCGTTCGCCGCTCGGCGCTTCGGCGTCGATCAAAGCTTGCGCCTCATTGCGCCATTTCGGGCCTTCGTTCGACCCGCAGATGCCGCGCAGGAAGTGCAGGGCGCCGAGAATTTCCGAGAGCCGCTGCAGGTCATGGTCATAGGGAGCGGACACTGGTCGGGGCGGGGCCGGAGCCTGCGGCTGCGCCTTCGGCTGAACGGGCTGCGGCCTGGGCTGAGCTTGCGGCTGAGGCGGCGACTGGGTTGGGGGCTGAGCCTGCGGCTGTATGAATATCTGGGCGACAGCGGTGCCGGCACTGAGGCTCACTAGGAGCGAAAGAACGATCGAAGCTCGACGCATCGGTGCAAGGATAGCGTTTGAGGGGAGGGCACGCCAAGCATGGGGGCCCGGCATGGTTGAGACGTTGCGTCAGCCCAGAGTCGCAATCCGTTCGCCAGCGCTGGCGACGATATCCGTAAGGCCTTCGGTGGCCTTAAGTCCGGATAAATCGGAGGGTTTCAGCCAGTGCGCCTCGGCCAATTCCTCGTTGAGCGAACACTCGCCGGCGATCCAACGTGCCGCGAACGGCAGGATGACGAAATGTCGCTCGATCCGTCCACTGGCGTCGCGCGCGATCATCTCGCGATAGCCGGCCAGCGCCAGCGGCTCGATTTCGAGGCCGGTTTCCTCGCGAACCTCGCGGATCACGGCCTCGACGAGCGTCTCCCCCAGTTCGACGCCGCCGCCGGGCAGGGTGAAGAGGCCATTGGCGGGCGGCTGCGCCCGGCGGACGATCAGCACGCGGCCGTCCCGGAAGATGGCGGCGCTGACCGCGAGATAGGGCCGCGTCGGATAGGTTCGCGATTGCATGCTGGTGCTTGTCAAGAGCCGATCCCATTTGGCTATTATCGGAAGGGTACGCCACCGTCATTTGGCCGGCTGGAGACTTCGTTATCCCAATGTGCGGACGCTATGTCATCACCTCGCCGGCGAATGCGATCAGGGCGCTGTTCGCCTACGACGAACAGCCCAACTTTCCGGCCCGTTACAACGTGGCGCCGACCCAACCCATTCCCATCGTGCGGCTCGTCGACGGCAAGCGTTCGTTTGCGCTCGTCCGTTGGGGGTTTGTTCCCGCCTGGGTCAAGGATCCGAAGGCCTTCTCGCTGCTCGTCAATGCGCGCGGTGAATCCGTGCTCGACAAGCCAGCGTTTCGCAACGCCATGCGGCGACGACGCTGCCTCATCCCCGCCGACGGCTTTTACGACTGGCGGGATGGCGCACCGAGACGCCCCTATTTCGTGCGGCCCAAATCCGGCGGACCGATCGCTTTTGCCGGGCTGTGGGAAACCTGGACCGGGCCCAACGGCGAAGAAGTCGACACCGCCGCCATCGTCACCACGCGGGCCAATCGCACGCTCGCTGCCATCCACGACCGCATGCCGGTCATCGTAGCGCCCGCGGCGTTCAATCTTTGGCTCGATTGCGCCAAGGTCGACGCCCTAACGGCGACCGCGCTGATTGCGCCCGCGCCCGAGCCGTTACTCGAGTGCTACGAAGTCTCTCCAGCCGTGAACCGCGCGGCCAATGATGACGAACGCCTCATCGCGCCAGCGACGGAGGCCAAGCCTGTCATGGCTGATGAGGCGGAAGACGCTGCGGCCGCCGCACAGAAGAAACGCAACGATCAACTGACGTTGTTCTAGAGCGCCGGTGCTTCAAGGACGCCAGAACGGTCGCTTCGCCCAATCGAGTGTGTCGGTGCCGCTCATGCCCATATCGGCAGCCGCGCGGTGATCGATCGCCAAATAATCGAGGAGTTCTTGGCGGTGCTTTTGGCGTCGCGCCCAAATCTTCACCGTCTCCACGGCGCTGTCGAAAAAGATACGCCAGGAAATCGGCCGATGTTCGGTCAAAGCAGCGGCGGATGCGTGGCGGAGATAGTACGACATAACGATGCGCTCCAAAAAAAAGATCTCTAGGGCGATCCTTCCCCAGATATCTTTTTGGCGCGACCCGTTTTGTAACGCGGCCGGATGTCGGTCGCGGCGACCTCAAGCTCGGCTTCGCTTGCGAAGTGACCCGCAAAAATGCTGCCGCCAAACTGATATCGCCAATACCGGGACGAAATGACGGCCGCTTTGCATCGCACAACAAGATTTTTGCTTGTTGGCCAGCAGCGAGCGCAAACTAAATGCTCGACGTCGGCGCGAGGGCGCAGATTAATATTAGCCAACGATCTCTTCAGCATCCCTACATCGCGTCCGTGGAACTCTCAGCCTGGGCGACGATTACATCGACGAGAATGAGAAAAAGGAGGAGTTGCCATGGCGAGCTTGAGAACCGCTGCTTTCGCTCTCGCCTTGCTTGGATCAACAATGATGATCGGCCAGGCATCGGCGGCGATGCCGGTCAATGGATTAACCCCAGCCAAGGCGCAAATTGCCGACAACATTCAGGAAGCACGGTGGTGGGGCGCTGGTTGGCGTCACGGCCGCTGGGGGTACGGGTACCGCCGCTGGGGATATGGCTACGGTCGCTGGGGGTACGGGTACCGCCGCTGGGCCTGGGGCTATGGCCCGGGTTGGGGTTGGCGCGGCTGCGGTTGGCATCGCTGCGCGTGGTGATTGCAAGCGCGCGACGGCAGTCGACGCGCGTTGGGTTACGACACAGACGGCTCGGACCGGCGACCCCGGTCTGGGCCGCCTCGCGTAGCGCCCGGTCCTAAAGCACCTTGCCGGGATTGAGAATGTTGTTGGGGTCGAGCATGCGCTTGAAGCTGCGCATCAGTTCGAGCGCGACCGGATCCTTCACCGCAGGCAGCAGATCGCGCTTCATGACGCCGATGCCGTGCTCGGCCGAGATCGAGCCGGCGTATTTTTTCACGATCGCGAAAACGGCGGCATTCACGTCGTCCCAGCGTGTGAGAAAGTCCGCTTTGTCGGCGCCGACCGGCTGGGCGACGTTGTAGTGGATGTTGCCGTCGCCGAGGTGGCCGAACGGCAGCGGGCGCGCACCGGGAATTAGCGCGACGACCGCGGCGTCCGCTTCCTCGATGAAAGCCGGCACGGCTCCGACCGGCACCGAGATATCGTGCTTGATCGAGCCGCCTTCGTGGCGCTGGACTTCGCCGAACATTTCGCGGACGCGCCAAAATGCCTTGGCCTGTTCGAGGCTTTCAGCGATTGTCGCGTCGGCAATGAGTCCTCGTTCCAGTCCCTGCGACAGAACCTCCTCCATCGCCTCGCGGAGGTTAGTCCTGGCCTGTGAGGAAAGCTCGATGAGCACGTACCACGGATGCGGTGACGCGAGCGGGTCGCGGCAAGCTGCGGCGTGGCGCAGCACCAGCTCGAGACCGCTGCGCGGCATCAGTTCGAAGCTGGTCACCTCGCCCGCAGCGCTCTGCCCGGCGATACCGAGAAGCGCGAGGGCCGCTTGCGGCGTAGGCACGCCGACAAAAGCGGTCTCGACCGCGCGCGGCCGCGGCACCAGGCGCAGCACGGCGGCGGTGATCACGCCCAAGGTGCCTTCCGCGCCGATGAACAGGTTCTTCAAATCGTAGCCGGTATTATCCTTCTTCAGCTTTTTGAGGTCGTTGAGGACGCGCCCGTCGGCGAGGACCACCTCGATGCCAAGCACATGTGCGCGGGCGATGCCGTGGGCAAGCGCCGCAGTGCCGCCGGCATTGGTCGACAGATTACCGCCGATCGTGCAGGTCCCCTCCGACGGCAGCAGCTGCGGATAGAGCCGATCGACTTTGGCCGCGGCTTCGCGCGCACGCTGCAACGTGACGCCTGCCTCGCAGGTGATGGTGTTCGAGGTCGGGTCGACTTCGCGGATGCGATCGAGCCTCGTGAGCGACAGTACGATCTCGTTGTTATGCGGAATTTGCCCGCCGACGAGCCCGGTATTGCCGCCTTGCGGCACGATCGGCGTCGCGGTCTCGTTGGCGAGATTGAGAATCCGCGAAATCTCGGCAACTGAGCCGGGGCGCAGCACCATCGGGGTGCGTCCGCGGTACAGATCGCGCATTTCGACGATGTAAGGCAACTGCGCCTGCGGATCGGTGATGGCGTATTTCTCGCCCACGATCGCGGCAAAGCGCGCGAGCAGGGACGGATCGGCGGCAGGCGGCAACTTGTCGAGCATCACGGCATCCAAAACGGGCTACATGATAAATGATAGGGGAGGTTGCTCACGTGCGCATCACCTACCGCGCCGCCGCCGCGCGGGCGAGGCGATCGTTGATGGCCTCGCCGAGGCCTTCGGCGGGGATCGGGACGACCGCGATGGCGTGAGCGCCGGCGGCATCGAGCGTGCGCAGATGGGAGAACAGGTTGGCCGCCGCCTCGATCAGGTCGCCGCGCGCGGAAAGGTTAAGCACTTTTGCCGCGCGCTTGGCGCCGTCGGGAAGCGCCGGTCCGAACGCCAGCAGGGCTTCACCGCTCTCGATGCGACGGACATTGCGGCGCAGCTCCGTGCGCGGCGCGTAATGAGCTGGAAGCATGCCCGGCGCGAGCGGCGCGCCGTCGAGGCCCGTGCTGCTCATCGGCGCATGGACGAGTTTTTGCTGAAGGACTTCTTCAATTGCCGCGCGCGGCAGGCCGCCGGGCCGCAGCAGGATCGGTTCGCCGAGGCAGCCGACGATGGTCGATTCGACGCCTACCGGCGTGGCGCCACCGTCGATGATGAGATCGATGCGGCCGGCGAGATCGGCCTGCACGTGCTCGGCCCTGGTCGGCGAAACGTGACCGGACCGATTTGCCGAAGGCGCGACTACGGGATTGCCGAAGGCCGCCAGAATATCCCGCGCCACCTTGTGATCGGGAATGCGCACGGCGATGGTGTCGAGGCCGGCCGTCGCCAGCTCGGCGACCCGGCACTTGGGCGCCCTCGGCAGCACCAGCGTCAGTGGCCCCGGCCAGAAGGCTTTGGCAAGCCGGACCGCCTTTGCGTTAAAGCGCGCGAGCTTCTGCGCCGCCTTGAGATCGACAACGTGGGCGATGAGCGGATTGAAGGCCGGCCGGCCCTTGGCCTCGTAGAGGCGTGCGACGGCGCGGCCGTTGGTGGCGTCGGCGCCGAGGCCGTAGACGGTTTCGGTCGGAAAAGCGACCAGGCCGCCGGCGGCAAGCACGCGCGCCGCCTCCGCGACCGAAGCTTCGTCGGCCTTCAGGATGCGCGTGGTCAGCGGGACTGTCATGCAACTCCTCGGCTGCCTAGATAGGTCTAGATAGCGGAAATGGCGGGCGCTTGCAGCCCGGCGGGGCCGATTGTATAAGCGCCCCCTTATGTCGGAGTGTAGCGCAGTCTGGTAGCGCACCTCGTTCGGGACGAGGGGGTCGCAGGTTCAAATCCTGCCACTCCGACCAGCACTTTCCCCGCTAAATCAACGTCTTTGCACATCAGACCGGAATTGTCCCGGAGCCTTGCGGGACAGGTTGCGGGACAAGTGGTGCGACGGAAACGTCGTTCAGGACTGCCGTCGCCACCTGATCCTAAAAATGGAAGCCCCGGCGCTGCGGGCGCAGCAACCGGGGCGGGTCTTGCAGATGTTCAGGAAGGAACGCCGCGAAGCTACCCCTCCCGAAAACCAAGCACAAGCCCGCTCGCGCGCCTGATCGCCGCCGACGCGGCGGTGTGCGCCTACGATGGCCAGACGCTCGCTGGCGTCGTCACCAAGCACGGCGACAGCTACGAGTCCGATGACGCACGGGGCCGCTTCCTAGGCCGCTATACGAGCCAGCGCGCAGCCGTGCAGGCCATCCCTGCGGGGGGCGCGTCATGACCGCCGACCTCTATCGGCTCCCGCACGACGCCGCGACCGTCGCTGCAAAACGCCGGGAGATTGACCGGCGCTACGCCAAGCAAGCCGCCGCTCGCCCTTATTCGCGTGATACGCGGATAATGCGCTTCCGCTGTCGCGATCTGGAAAAGTTCTATCGCGGCGTCCACGGCGACATGCTCCCCAACAATGCCATCGGGCGCGATCTTCTGTTCGTCATGGCTCACACCATCTTCGGGCGTAACGCCATCACCGGGCGCGGCGGTCAGACGCTCGCCCGCATCGTCGCGTGGGCGCAGAAGTGGTGCCCGTGGATGCCCCGTCACGACGCTGAGACGCTTGCCGAGCGCGTCATCGCCCGCCCGTTGCGCTGGACCGCCGACAGCTTGGGCAAGCGCCTAGGGCTTACGGACGCGATGCGCACCGCCTTGGGCATCACCACCATCGGCAGCATGGACGTGTCAAAGGCCAAGCGGCTGGCCCGGCGAAGGGAGCGCAACAACGCTGCGAAGGCCGCCAAGCGGCGAGCTGCGGGTGCCAAGCCCCGAGCCGTGTCGGCCGCCCGCACGCGCCCATGGGAGGCGTGGGGCATCTGTCGCCGGACGTGGGAGCGACGTGGCAAGCCATTGGCACCTAAGCCGGAAATGGCTGGTGCGAGCCGCTGTCGCAAATGCGGGTACAGCATACTTTCCACTTGTATTGGTGTGGCCGAAGTTGCGACAGCCTTGCGGCGCAGCGCCCGGCGCTCTCTGTCAGACCTAGCCTCGCGTGCGCCTTTCGGCGCGGAAGGGGTCAAGCAGGACAGCCAACGCACCACCTCGGACATCATCCGGGTGGGCGACGTGAGCGGAAGGGAGGAAGCGACGGCGGCGAGCGGCCTCATTTGGGGCCATCATAGACATTTCTCGCCCGATTAGCTCAGATGGCAGGGAAGGGAACGGAGCGGAATCTCAATGGCCCAATTCTATACGGTCAATGAAGAGGATATCCGTCGCTGTCGCGAGTCTATGATCGAACGAAGGCCAATTTTGATCACCGCTACGGTTGACGATAAGGTCAGAGCATTCACTGGCGTCGTACAGTCAGTAGAAGAAGATCGAAGCCGAACGCCGCGACGTTGGCGGATAACAATTATCGATACCGATGGATGATGGGCTTGGATGGTGTGGCCCAAACGATCCGCGCGGGGTTCAACTTTGAAATGGTTTTACGCGGTGCTTTTTTTGGTTGTGGGCTATTGTTGTACGCTCGCCCTAGCCGAAACCCTCGATAAGAAAAAGTTGCTGGAGGCGGAGAGGAACGATTGCCCGTCTGTGTTTATGCAGGACAAAAAATTCGTTGATGCCTTACTGATCGGCGGCGGCACTATCGGAACTTTTTGCGAGTGCTTTGCTGTGAGGTTTGTTTCCCAACTAGACGAGGCGGACATTGGAAACAAAGCAGCAGTGTCTGCGAAGTATCTATCCAGCAGAAACTTTTGCCTCGCCGCGTCGATGAGATGACCCACGTTGCTTGAGAGCGCGGGCGTGGGTCCTTCCGGGAGCCGCAGATTGCGGGGCGGGCGACCCGCGAGATATCGGCCGGTGCAAAAAATGCTATAGGGGTTAAGAGGTTAGCGGCGACCATGAAGGCGAAGGCGAAATTCGTGGAACGGCTGGTGTCAGCGGACGTGCTTGGCGTGTGGCTGGACCTTTCGGTGCCGGCCATTTCGGGGCTGGCGCGGCGCGGCGTTGTCGTGCGCGTCGGGCGCGGCAAGTACGATTTGCAGGCTTCAATCCACGGCTATTGCCAGCATCTGCGCGGGCAGGCGGCGGGCCGTGGCGGAGAGAAGGCCGTCGTGGGGCTGGCGACGGAGCGGGCGCGCCTGGCGCGCGAGCAGGCGGACGGCGTCGCCATGAAGAACAAGGCCATGCGCGGCGAGTTGGTCGAGGCGTCGGCGGTGGAGGCGGAATGGTCGGACATGCTGCGGACCGTCCGCGCCGGTATGCTGGCGGTCCCGTCGCGGTGCGCTCAACGCTTGCCGCATCTGACCGCGCATGATGTTGGTGAGATAGACCGCGAGGTGCGCGAGGTTCTAGCGGAGGAAGGCCAAAGGAGGGAACGATGAACGACGACGAACGCATTATTGGAGAGTTGGTTGCCCACGGCAAATGGTCGCGTGAACAAGTGGAGATTGGTCTACGCGCGGGCTTCCGATGCGAATATTGCAAGCTAGAATTCTACGCGTCGCCCGAGAACTACAAGCAATGGCAACGCGAGCATATCGTTCCCTTGAGCAAGGGAGGCACGGAAGATTTCGAGAACCTTGCCGTGGCATGCCACACTTGCAATGACTGCTTCAAGGGACATTGGGACCCGCGAAAATATGCCGGGCAAAAAGCGACACGCGCTGAGCTTATCGCTGCCGCGCAACGCTACATCCGCGAACGCAAGCAACTAACAGAGCAGCAGATTGCGGGCGAGAAGGCTATCATTTGGAGGTCATGACGACCGATCTTCTCGCCGCCATCCGCACGGCCGCGCTGCGCTCGCTGATACCGCCGCCGCGTTTGAAATTGAGCGACTGGATCGAAGCAAACATCCGCTTGCCCGAGGGCGTGAGCGCGTTGCCCGGCGCGGTGCGCTTGTGGCCGTATCAACGACAGATCGCGGACGCGATCAGCGACCCAGAGCTTGAGCGCGTGACGCTGGTCAAGCCGGTCCGCGTCGGCTTCACGACGCTGTTGACCGGCGCAATCGGCAGCTTTGTCGCCAACGAGCCGTCGCCGGTTCTGGTGGACACCGCCTGCGCCGTGTTCAAGCCTTGAGCAATGG
>CAVPXZ010000020.1:0-174357 GCA_963709825.1 uncultured Alphaproteobacteria bacterium | reverse complement strand
CGAGCGCGCTGCGCTTTCAGCGCGCGACCGCATCGGTATGATGCGGGACGGTAGGATACGCGTCTGTCGGCGTTTCGCCTCCTGATTTTATTTTGCCGGACGCGATCGGATGAAAGCCCCGGCCACCAGCGGCTTTCATCGGACGACGATCGAACCGGTTTTTACTTGTTTGCTTGCGCGTCGTGGTCAGCAAAACTCGGGCGCGGAGCGCGTCGCGAGAACGTCGAATGCTGTCCATTTCACCTCTCCCCGCACGCGCGGAGAGGGAGTGCGCGGAGCGTGCCGCCGGGATGAATTGAGCTCGCTGTTCACCGTCATCCTGAAGTGGCCGCCACTTCTGCCCTATTCAACTCTTAGGCATAAAGGCGGTAACAAGCGGATCGATTTTTCCATCGCTCTTCAATCGGGAGGAAAGTTATGAAGTATCTCGCTTTTGCTGTGGTTGGGTTGTTCTGGCTCGTCGGCTCCGTTCCGGAAGCCAATGCTGCCGTGGTCGCCTGCGGGGCCGGCTACTACTACCACGGTGGCCGCTGTGTCGTCGTGGCACGGCCCGTCGCGCGCTGCTACTGGCGCGCCGGCGTAAGAGTCTGCCGCTAAGATTGAGCGGCGCGACACGGGCGGACCGGTTATCCCCCTCCCCGCGCGGGCGGATGAAGGATCACCGCGTCTTCTCGAAAATCTCGCGGCCGATCAGCATGCGGCGGATTTCGCTGGTGCCGGCGCCGATCTCGTAGAGCTTGGCGTCGCGCAGCAGCCGTCCGGCCGGATAGTCGTTGATGTAGCCGTTGCCGCCGAGCACCTGGATCGTCTCCAGCGCCATCCAGGTCGCGCGCTCGGCGGCATAGAGAATGGCGCCGGCGGCGTCCTCCCGCGTGGTCTCGCCGCGGTCGCAGGCTTGCGCGACCGCATAGACGTACGCCTTGCTGGCGTTGAGCGTCACGTACATGTCGGCGAGCTTGGCCTGGATGAGCTGGAAGCGTCCGATCGGCTGGCCGAACTGGCTGCGCTGATGGACGTAAGGCAGCACAAGGTCGAGGCAAGCCTGCATCACCCCGAGCGGCCCGGCCGCCAGCACCGTGCGCTCGTAGTCGAGGCCCGACATCAGAACGTTGACGCCGTTGCCGACCACGCCAAGCACGTTCTCGGCCGGCACCTCGCAATCCTGAAACACCAGCTCGCCGGTATCGGAGCCGCGCATGCCGAGCTTGTCGAGTTTCTGGCCGGCGGAAAATCCCTTAAAGCCCTTCTCGATGATGAAGGCGGTGATGCCGCGCGATCCGGCGGTCGAGTCGGTCTTGGCATAGACCACCATGGTGTCGGCGAGCGGCCCGTTGGTGATCCACATTTTCGTGCCGTTGAGCACGTAGCGGTCGCCGCGCCGGTCGGCGCGGGTGCGCATCGACACCACGTCGGAGCCGGCATTGGGCTCCGACATCGCCAGCGCCCCGACATGCTCGCCGGAAATCAGCTTCGGCAGATAGCGCTTCTTCTGCTCGGCGCTGCCGTTTCTTCGCAGCTGATTGACGCAGAGATTGGAATGCGCGCCGTAAGACAGGCCGACCGCCGCCGATGCGCGCGAAATCTCCTCCATCGCCACGCAATGAGCGAGGTAGCCCATGCCAGCGCCGCCCCACTCTTCTTCCACGGTGATGCCGAGCAGCCCGAGCGCGCCGAGCTGCGGCCACAGCTCGCGCGGAAATTTGTTGGAGCGGTCGATCTCGTCGGCTTTCGGCGCGATCTTCTCCTGCGCAAACGAGCCGACCGTCTCGCGCAGCATGTTGATATCGCTGCCGAGGCCGAAATCGAGGCCGGGAAGGCTGTTCGGGATCATCACGCGCTCCCTGCCCGGCCCTACAGACGGCCGGGTGCAAATCCGAGGATAGCGGCTGGCGGCGGGCCTGTCAGCGTGGCGGCGCTTTTAGGCGATGGCCGAGCGCGGCTGGTGGGCCACCAGCTTGTCGATTTCGGCGGCAGGCGCCGGCCTGGCGAACAGATAGCCCTGCATCTCGTCGCAGCCGGCGAGCCGCAGCAGCACCCGCTGTTCATCGTTCTCGACGCCTTCCGCCAGCACCTTCATGCCGAGCGCGTGGCCGAGCGTGACGATCGCCTGGATGATGGCGCCGGTGCTGCCGGACGCGCCGAGCGAGGCGACGAAGGCGCGGTCGATCTTGAGCCGGTCAATGGGAAATTTTTGCAAATAGCTCAGGCTCGAATAGCCGGTGCCGAAATCGTCAAGCGCGATGCTGACGCCGAGCGCGCGCAGCGCTTCGAGCCGCGCCTGCGCTTCCTGCGGATTGTCGATCAGGATGCCTTCGGTCACTTCCAGCACCACGCGCGAAGACGCGATGCCGGTCTCCGCCATGACGGCGCCGACCAGATCGACGATCCAGCGGTCGCGGATCTGCAGCGGCGAAAGATTGACCGCAACCGACAGGTTCGGCCACCGCGCCGCATCGGCGAGCGCGCGGCGCAGCACGATCTCGCCGAGCTGGGACATCAGGCCGGCCTGCTCCGCCAGCGGAATGAAGACCGACGGTGCGATGACGCCGCGGCTCGGATGGGTCCAGCGCAGCAGCGCTTCGACGCCGACGATGGCGCCGCCGTCGGCCGCGACCACCGGCTGATAGTGGACTTCGAATTCCTGCAGCGAGATCGCGGTCTGCAATTCGCGCAGCAGGAAGCGCCGCTCGGCGTATTCGATTTCGATCTGCGGCTCGAAGAACCGGGTCCGGCCGCGGCCCTCCTGCTTGGCCGCGCGCAGCGCCAGGCCGGCACGGCGCGCCAGCTCCTCGCCGGTCGTCCCGTCCTCGGGCGCCCGGGCGACGCCGATGCCGGCCGTGATCTGCCACATCCGATCGACGAAGATCGGACGCTGCAGCGATGCGCGAAGCGAAGACGCCAGCGCCGTCGCGGCGCGCCGGTCGTCGCTGCTGACGATGACGGCAAACTCGTCGTCCTCGAAACGTCCGAACACCGCGCCCGCCGGCAAGCCGGCTTGAAGATGTTCGGCGACTTTCATCAGCACCGCATCGCCGCCCGCGCGGCCGAGCGTATCGTTGACCTCGTCGAAGCCGTCGAGATCGATGAGAGCGACGGCGACAATGCCCGAGCGACGGCTCGCCATGGCCTCATTCAGACGCTCGAGCGTGACCCGATGATTGGGCAGTCCCGTTAATGCGTCCTGGTTCGCCAGTTTGCGTACGGTCGCCGCGCTTTGATCGAGCGATTGCACGAGCCCTCGTGACGCGCGCATGCCGAGAAACGCGCCGACCGCGAGCGCCGCGCCGACCGCCGCCAGCAGCGTCCATAGCCGATCGAGGACGGCGGCGAGCGCGCCGTCGGCCGCCCAGCTGAACCAGCCGATGATGCGGCCACGGAGATCATGCAGGGATTGCAACTGGCGTCCACTATCGCCCGGAGGGTCAACATCGAACCGGAGATTCTTGAGGCCGGCGCGACGCTCGATCAGCCGGATCTGGGCGTCGTCAAATGCGTCGACGTTGCCGAACTCGGCGCGAAACTCATCGAGCGCACGCTGCAGGGCCGCGTGCTGTTCGGCCTCGAGCCGATGCTCGCTGATCTCGGTGGCGGCAAAACCGATCGCGGCGCACAGCACCATCGCGCCGGCAACAAGCATGGGCAGGAACGACGTCAGGCGCGCACGCGCCGGTTTGGCATTGCCGTCGCGGATGGCTGGGAGCGACGGCTCGCGTGAACGCCGCCGGTGTGCCGCCCACCAATTCCGGGCTGCCGCGACGACCGTCATATTCACGCCCCGCCTCAGGAGATTGCCAAGCGGAAGGTCTAAACGCCCCGGATTAACGTCGAGGAAAGACGGCAAAACCCGCCGCGGGCGCTTTTCAACAGTCCGAACCGGCCCCTGCCGACCGTTAATGTTGCATTAATCCGCGCTTCCCTAGTGTGACCCTCAAGGGGCGGTGCCGGCCAGTACGAGCCGGGCACCGAAAGGGGCATGCGGGGACTTCGGGCGTCGGTTGCTTGCATTTCTGGTGTTGCGCTTGGGGCAACCGTCGGCATAGCCGGCGCGCTCGCCGCCGCCGTGCCGGCGCAAGCGCAGGACTGTCCCGGAAATCCCGACGCGATCGGTACCAGCCGCGTGCTCGCCCTCGAACCCGGCGAGCTGATGCGGGTCGGCGTGATGCAATACCGGCAAACTTTGCCACTCGCCGACAAAGAAGTTGTGCTGACATTCGACGATGGTCCGCTGCCGCGCTATTCCAATCCGGTGCTCGACATCCTTGCCGCGCAATGCGTGAAGGCCACTTATTTCCTGATCGGCAAAATGGCGCGCGCATATCCCGCAGGCGTACGCCGGATCTACGAGGAAGGGCACACCATCGGCACGCACACCGAGGATCACCCGTCCCGCATGCAAAAGCTGTCGCGCGAGAAAGTCCGGCAGGAAATCGACGACGGCATCGCCGATGTGAGCGCGGCGCTCGGCGATTCCGCGGAGCTGTCGCCGTTTTTCCGCGTTCCCGGCCTGGCGCGCTCCGACGTCATCGAAGAGGAGCTTGCGGCGCGTTCGCTGGTCGTCTTCAGCGCCGACTTGGTTGCTGATGACTGGCACCGCCGCATCAAGCCGGCCGAGATCGTTCGCCGCGCCATGAGCCGTTTGCAGGCGCGCGGCAAGGGGATTTTACTGCTCCATGATATCCATCCGGCGACGGTCGCGGCCTTGCCGGAACTGCTCAAGAGGTTGAAGGAGGAAGGCTTTCATATCGTGCACGTCGTGCCGGCCGCCGCCGATCGGATCGAGACGGCAGGCGCGCCGCGAAGCGCCGACCGGAGCAATCCGAGCTGGCCGACGTTCGCCGCGGGACAGGTTGCCGATCGCATCGAGTTGCCGGCGCCGGACGCGATGTCCTTTGCCACCGATTATCGGCCCGGACACCGGATCATGCTTGCGGACCGCTCGGCGGGCGCCGCTTACCTTGCCGCCGCCGCTCAAAGGGAATGGCCCGATCCGTCGGGCAGCGCAGCCGCCTCCACGCCGGCGGAATTGCCCGCACCGGCGATACCGGACTATCTGGATTATTTCGGCGGCGCCCCGACCGTGACCTCGATCGCGGAATAATAGGCGGCGAGGTCGTCGATGTCCTTGTCTTTGAGCGTCGGCGCGACCAGAGACATCATGTCGTTCTTGCGCGCCCCGGAGCGGTAATCCTTCAACGCCTTGACCAGGTAGAGTTCGCTTTGCCCGGCAAGATTTGGTGCCTCTGGAATCTTGGCCTTGCCGTCAAGCCCATGGCAGGTCTGGCACATCAGCGCCTTCTGCCGCCCGACGGCCGCATCACCGGCTGCAAATCCATCGCCTGGCGCGCACACGGCGACCACACACCCGGCGATCAAGGCCAACTTAATTCGCAGGATCATGGGTTCAATTCAAGTTGTTCGCGTCCGCTCAGCGCTTGCGACACAAAAGGACGGCGCCGCGCCAACCGAGCGCGGCGACGCCGGCTGACACTCTCGCGCTCTATTTGCCGTCGTACCAAATGCGATAGAGCGCGCCGGCAAAGTCGTCCGATACCAGGAGCGATCCATCGCGAAGCTGGGCGACATCGACCGGCCGGCCCAGATATTCGCCGTTCTCGTTGAGCCAGCCTTCGGCGAACGGTTCACTCTTATCCGCCGTGCCGTCCTCTTTGAGGTAGGTCACCATCACGCGGGCGCCGACCGGAACGGTGCGGTTCCAGGAACCGTGCTCCGCGGAAAAGATGGCGCCCTGAAATTTCTTCGGGAACATCTTTCCACCGTAGAACGTCATGCCGAGATCGGCCGCGTGGGCGGCAAACTCGACCTGCGGAAACACCACATCGGACCGGCGGCGTTTCGTTCTTGTATTCCTCGGTGCGGACGTGGCCGCCGCCGTAATACGGAAAGCCGAAATTCTGGCCGGCCTTGGTTGCGCGATTGAGCTCGCCGGGCGGAACGTCGTCGCCCATGCCGTCCACTTGGTTGTCGGTAAACCAGAGCGTCTTGTCCTTCGGATTGAAGTCCATGCCGACCGAATTGCGGACGCCCCAGGCATAGACCTCGCGGTTCTTGCCGTCGCGGTCCATGCGGATGATGCCGCCGATGCCCAATTTCTTGAATTCGTCGAGCTTCTCCGGCGCCGGCACGTTGAAGGGCTGACCGAGCGTGATGTAGAGCTTGTTGTCCGCACCGACGCGGCAGGTCCGCGCCGTGTGGTTATAGCTTTCGTCTTCCTTCGGGATGAGTTCGCCCTGCGGCACGATCGGCACGGCCACCACGTCCGGACTCTCATAAAAGAACTCGGCCGCCGGATACATCAGCACCCGGTTCTGCTCGACGATGAACAGAAAGCCGTCCTTGGAGAAGCACGGACCGTTCGGAATGACGAGATCGATCGTCGAGGCGAACGGCTTCACCTCTTCGGCAACGCCGGTCTTCGAACGGTCGGTTACGGCATACACTTGCGCCTTGCGGGTACCGACGAAGGTCACGATCCCTTGCGGCCCGACCGCCATGTGGCGCGCGTCAGGCACAATCGCGTAAAGGCCAATATGGAACCCGTGCGGCAATTTGATCTTTTCCAGATTCTTCTTGAGCGCCGCTGCCTTGGCGCCGCCTTGCGGGACCGTCGGTATATTGGGGGACGCGCCCGTAGTCTTGAACTGTCCAAGCTTTTCCAGGTTGCTTGGATTGTTCTGCGCGAACGCCGTCGCGGATGCGACCAGCACTGCGGCCGACACGGCTAGCATTGTACGCTTGTGCATGACCAAACCCTCCCTGTGCTGAAGTTTCGATCATCCAGCGCAATTGTGACGATCTTTGCACATCCGCGAAGAAAGCGAGCAAGCAGATACGGGCGATCGAGGCTTCACAAGCGGCCAGGTTAAGCGAGGCACGCGCCCATTGCGCATCATTGCGGCGGCAGTGGGCGCCAAACCCGTCAGGGCTGCATTGCCATAAAATGCGCCAGCGCCTGCATGTCGGCGTCGTTCAGCTCGTAGGTGACGTCCGCCATCGAGGCGACGCCGGAACCCACGCGCGCACCGGTTTTGAACTCGCGCAACGCCTTGAGCAAAACGTCTTCGCGCTGGCCGGTCAGGCGCGCTGCGGCCCGGAAGCCGGAATAATCGTCGGAGTGGCATGATTTGCAGCGATGCTGCACCGCGAGCTTGCCGCCGTTCTGCGCCAGTGCATCTTGCGCCGCCTCCGGCTTGGGCGGCGGGAGCGACGCGTAATAGGCGCCGAGATTGCGAATATCTTCGTTATTCAAGGCTTCCGCGATCGGCTGCATCACCTCGCTCTTCCTGGCGCCGGAGCGAAAATAAACCAGCTGCCATTGCACGAATTCGTCGGGCTGGCCGGCGAGCGATGGCGTTAGCGCAGTTTGCGATACGCCGTCCGCGCCGTGGCAGCCGGCGCAGCTCTCGGCCAACGCCTTGCCGGCGGCTACGTCGGCCGCCAATGCGGGCCCGCAACCGACGAGCCAAACAATCGAGCCCCAAACGAGGAGGAGAATACGTGCGTGTGTCATGTCAGAAGCAAAGCGACGGGTCCAAGCCGGATTTCTTCCGGCTTGGACCCGCAGGGGATCAAACAATCATCGCTGCAGCAAGCGCGCAGAGCGATCGTAACGGATCACTTGCTGTAGCTGATCCGGTAGATCGAGCCGGTGAAGTCATCGGCAACCATGAGCGAGCCGTCCTTGGCCTGCAACACGTCGTTGGGCCGGCCGCGATACTTGCCATCGGCGCCGATCCATCCGGAGGCGAACTCCACCTCTTTCACGTTCTTGCCGTCCGGATCGGCGGTAATCCGCATCAACCTTGCACCCTGGAACTTGTGGCGGTTCCAGGAGCCGTGCTCGGCGAGGATGATGTTGTTCTTGTAGTCGGCCGGGAATTGATTTCCGGTGTAGAACTTCATGCCCAGCGGGGCGACATGCGCGCCGAGCTTGAGGGCCGGAGGAGAGAAATCCGAGCACTTGTGCCCCATCGCCATTTTCGGATCCGGTATGTCGCCTTGATGACAATACGGATAGCC
This sequence comes from uncultured Alphaproteobacteria bacterium, assembly GCA_963709825.1. GTDB lineage: Bacteria > Pseudomonadota > Alphaproteobacteria > Rhizobiales > Xanthobacteraceae > BOG-931. The sequence goes on along the minus strand of CAVPXZ010000020.1, from coordinate 166,320 downwards.
GAAGTCCTCGCCGATCTTGGAGATGTGGTTGAGCTTGTCGCTCGGGATATCATCGCCGAGCCAATCGCGCGCGTTCTCGGAGAACCAGTAATCTCCGGTGCGCGGGTCGACGTCGCCGCCGACGCTGTTGCGCACACCGAGCGCGACGATTTCCGCCAGGCCGGTCGAGGGGTCGACATGCCGGATCTGGGACGTCGACGTCGGCGGCAGGCAGATGTTGCAGGGTGGCCCAATCGGCACGTAGAGCCAGCCGTTCTTGTCGAACGCCAGATACTTCCAGCCGTGCGGAATGTAGGGTGGCAGGTCGTCATAGACGATCTGCGGCGCCGGCATTTTGTCGAGGCTGGCCTCGGCGTTGTCGTACTTGTAAATCTTGTCGATGTCGGCGACGTACAGGGATCCATTCCGGAACGCGACACCGGTCGGCATTTTCATGTCTTTGAGAATGACCTTGACGGTCTTCTTACCGCCCTCATCGACGACGGCGTAGACGCTCTTGGCCAGGAATGAGCCGACGAACAAGGTGCCCTTGTCGCCCCACGCCATCTGCCGTGCTTGCGGCAAGCCGGTCGCCCACAGCTCGATCTTGAAGCCGGGCGGCAGCTTGATCTGCTTCAGGGTGGCTTCGATCTCTTCTTTGGTGAAGCCGGTCGGCGGCGGGAGCGTATTGAGGACGTGGGTGCCCTTCTGCTCCTGGGTCTCGTCGCCCATGAACCAGTCATCCGGCGGATGCAGCCAGAAATCCTTTTTGCTGGAATCATAGTGCTTGAGTTCCTCGGTCCGGGCGCCGGATGCAAACAGCAATCCCGCGACCGCCACCGCGGCGGTGGCCGCGACGATCATCGCCGGCCCCCGCCGCAACTTCGCTATAAGACTCATTCTGCTTCTCCTCCCGTGGTCGTTCAGTGATCGTTTCCGTCTGGCCCTTGCCGGTCGGTCAGCGACCGCCCGCAGCTGCGGACCCGATGTCCGCCGGCCACGCTGCAAATTTCGTCATCGGCGTCACAGCGGCTGCAGGCATTTCGGCCCGCTCGATCTGCGCCCGAGTTGAGAACGCGCATTAAGGCTCGACCGGCTGGGGCCGTCGCTACCTCCCTGTTTCGCCCGTTTCTTCGGTCTTTTGGCCGATTGAGGCGTCTAAACTCCAGCGATCTGGTGGTTTTCAGCGTACGTTACCCGCGGAATTTGTCAAGCTTAGCTTATGGGCGATCACCCCGAGCGGCCTTTTGCCTTCAGCCGGGATGCTCAGTGCGGAATGTTAATTCCGCCAATGAACATTGAATTCTCTCATAGATTGTATATAATAAAATACTAAACCTGCGATAAGCCGTGCATAGGCGCGCATCGCTGTCCAACAAGTTCAGGAGCGGTCAATGAAATACCGGTCGGCGCTGGCGATCTTTGCTCTTCTGGCTATGGCTGAACCAGCCCTTGCTCAGACATTTCAAACCACCGTCAGCCAGTACTATGTCGTGCCCGGTGTGGTGAATTTGAACTTCGCGAACTCCACGATGCAAATTCACTGGTTCGTTGACCAATCTGGGGGCCGAACGGTTTACAGCGATGATGTCGTCGTCGGCGCATTAACTCATGGTGTGCCGCCGAATATATCGGCTCACGCTACCTGGGTAATCAATTACAACGCTGCAACGCACACAGTGAACCTTGTCCCACGAGCAACGCACATCACGAACTGGTGGGGAGCTCAAAGATGCCACGTGTACGAGGATGGCGCCTGCAACTGCGACGCAAACCCCAACTGGGCAATTTGCGGCTATCCGCCTATGGCTGCGTACGTGCAGACGTTGTCCGCCCTCGCTGCAGCGGCTTCAATAAATGCGAGGTTGGCGCTGGAGGCTGCCGGTTATCATGTCACCCGTAACTGACAGGCAATAGTGCGGCATCGGGCGCCAACTGCCCGGGATGCACCACGACCAAAACATGTGGTGCGGCCGTCCATCGATCATTTCGCAATGGTGCGGTCGAGAGGACTCGAACCTCCACGGGTTGCCCCGCTAGCACCTCAAGCTAGTGCGTCTACCAATTCCGCCACGACCGCTTGTGTGGGGGGAAATGCGCCATAAAGCGGCGCGAGACGGCGCGGATGTAACAGTTAGCTTGTCGCCGGACAAGGCCCGACGGATCGTCGCCGCCGGTCAGCGGTCCGGGCATGGATTGGCTTGGTAGCCGGGCCGAAATCAAACCGCTTCGGGCGAACGCGGCAGAAGCTGCTTGACCTCGACGGCGATGCGGTTGCCGCTCACGATCACGGTCCCCTTCGCCACCGGCATGTTGTTGGCGAGAATGCGGACCTCGTCCTCCTCGGAGGAATCGAGCTCGATAATCGCGCCGCGGCCAAGCCGCAGCACCTGGTGAATCGGCATCGAGGTTTTGCCCAAAACCACTGCAATGTCGATCGAGACGTTGTCGAGTGTCGCCAAGGGGTCCTCGCGCGGCTTTGTCGATGCTTATTCTGTACGGTATTCTGTGACTCCGGCATGGTTACAAGGTGGTTAACACGCGCAATAATCTGAAGATTGGGCTGCGTCCGGCTGCCGGCTCGGCGCCGGTCGAGTGGCTGGTGAGCGAGCACCCCGTCGATTACGAGAGCGCGCTCGCATTTATGGCGGCGCGCGCGGCGGCGATTGCGCAGGGACAAGCGCCCGAGCTGGTCTGGCTCCTCGAGCACCCTGCCCTCTACACCGCCGGCAGTTCGGCGCGGCCCCATGAGCTGATCGAGGCGCGCTTTCCGGTGCATACAGCGGGGCGCGGCGGGCAGTTCACCTATCACGGCCCCGGCCAGCGGGTCGGCTACGTCATGCTCGACCTCAAGCGCCGCGCACCAGACGTGCGCCGCTTCGTCGCCACCATCGAGGAATGGATCATCCGCACGCTGGCCGCGCTCGGGGTGCGCGGCGAACGCCGCGACGATCGCATCGGCGTCTGGGTGCGGCGCCCGGAGCGGGGCGAAGGCGCCGAGGACAAGATCGCCGCGATCGGCATCCGGGTCCAGCGCTGGGTGACGCTGCACGGGTTCTCGCTCAACGTCGCGCCCGACCTGTCGCACTTCTCCGGCATCGTGCCGTGCGGGATTGCCGCGCCCGGTTACGGCGTCACTTCATTGACGGATCTCGGGTTGACGGTGACGATGCCGGAGGTGGACAAAGTCCTGCGGGCCGAATTCGAACCGTTGTTTGGCGCAACGGCCGACGCTCAAAATCCTGCCAACACTGAGAACAGCTCGCCCGGGCGGCGCAACGTCAAATCCGCGGACATGGCCTCGCGCTGATCGACCGCCTCCACACTGGCGCCGGGCGGACCGTCCCGGAACAGTTCGATCATCGTCAGCACGACCTCCTCCGGACCGGCCAGCACCGCCTCGACCGAACCGTCGCGGGAGTTGCGGACCCAGCCTTCGACGCCGAGTTCAAGCGCAGTGATTTCGGCCCAGGCGCGAAAGCCGACGCCCTGCACCCGGCCGCGGACGGTGACCTGAAAAATCACGTCCATCCGAATTCCCCGAGCTTGCGCGGCCCCGTCCCGGCCGACTCCGGCGACGACCAGCGCCGTAGCGAGGCAATGTAGTCTCGCGGCAATTGCCACTCCAGCGCTGCCGCGATCACAAGTTCCATGTAGCCGGCCTTGGCCCGCCCCGTGTCGCGCGGCCGCGCCACATAGATAAGCGCCGCGTGACGGCGGCCGGCTAGCTGCACTGGCAACGTCTCGGCGCGATAGAGCCCGGCCGCAACGTTCTCCCAGGCGTCGAGCGTGACACAGTCGCGCGGGCTTAGCCGCCACAGCACGCCGTGGACGGTTTCGGTCTGCTTCGGCACGACCGAAACCGTAACCGTCCGCCGTGATCACGAAGCGATGGTCTTTGAGCGCGGCTACCCCGATCGGCTCCGCTTCCGGCGCGTGCTTGCACATGACCGCGCGGCTCATGTTCGCGCCATAGGCGAAGTGCAGAATCACGCTGTACCACCTTCGACGCTTGGCCGCGTCGCCGCCCACAGCGTAACGACGACCGCGACAATCACCGGCACGAAGGCCAGCAACAGCAGGACCATTACCAACACTGAGGCCAAATCATATTGCGGCGATCCGAGCAGCAGGGCGACGATGGAGACCAACAGGATCAGGCCGAGCGCGCTGGCGGAGTTCGCGTCCGGCATCCGCCCGGCGAGCGGAACGTAGAACGAAGCGGCCAAAATCAGCAGCAGCGCGACCGAAAGCGCGTACAGGACGCTCGCGCCGGCGGCGAGGCCAATCGCGCGACCGCCGTCGCGCAGCCGCTTCGCGTGCAACACAAACCAGATCCAGATCAGCAGCACCTGGGCGGCCGCGAAGGGCCATAGCCCGGCACGGGTTATGACCTCCGGCCGGGTGAGCAACTGCGACGCGGCGATGGCGAGATAGACAGCCAGGGCAGCAAGCAGAAACGGCTGCGGCGAGAGCCGTCCGGACGGTGAAAACAAAAGGCGCAGTGCTTGCATGCACGACACAATGGGCGACTCGGCCCAGCACAGTCCTTCATTCGTCATGCCCGCGCATGACGATATGCGCTTAAGCAAACTCCATAATCACCGCGTCGACGGCGACGCTGTCGCCGGGCTTGACCGGAATTTTCTTGATGATGCCGTCGCGCTCGGCGCGCAGGATATTCTCCATTTTCATCGCCTCGACCACGGCCAAGGTCTCGCCGGCCTTGATCTCCTGACCCTCGCTGACGGCGATCGAGACCACCAGGCCTGGCATCGGGCAGCGGACCGATTTTTCGCTGCCGGAGAGCTTCTTCGCCGGCATCAAGCGCGCGTAACGGCCTTCCCGCTCGGTGTAGACGAAAGCCTTCACCTCGATGCCGCGATAGGCGAGTTCAAACCCATTGGGGACCATGCGCACATGCATCGCGATGGCGTCGCCGTCGAGCGTACCCGCCCACACCGGCATGCCGGGAATCCAGTTGGATGAAAATACGTGGCGATTGCCGTCCTCGAACAGCACGGTGATGGTTTCGCCTTCACGCTCGACGTCGGCATGAAGTTCTTCGGCGCCGAGCCAGATGGCGCGCCGGCGCTCGCGGGTCACGGTGCTGTTCATCTGTCCGGAAATACGGCGTTTGCGCTCGCCGAGAAGGTGGTCGATCGCGGCGGCGACGCCGGCAATCGTGCGGGCCATTGCGCCGGTCGGGTGCCCGCGCTCAAAACCGTGGGGGAATTCCTCGGCGATGAAGGCGGTCGAAAGTCGGCCCTCGCGCCAGCGCGGACGCTGCATGATGGCGGCGAGGAACGGGATGTTGTGGCGGATGCCTTCGATGGTGAAGGCATCGAGCGCATCGGCCTGCGCATCGATCGCCTCGATGCGGGTTTTCGCATACGTGACCAGCTTGGCGATCATCGGATCGTAATAAAGCGAGATCTCGCCGCCCTCGGCGACGCCGGTGTCGTTGCGCACCGTCACCCCGTCGTGCTCGCCCTCGGCCGGCGGGCGGTAACGAACGAGGCGCCCGATCGACGGCGCGAAATTGCGATACGGGTCCTCGGCATAGACCCGGCTTTCGACCGCCCAGCCGGAGAGCTTGATGTCGATCTGCTTGAGCGCAAGCGGCTCACCGGCGGCGACCCGGATCATCTGCTCGACCAAGTCGATGCCGGTAACAAGCTCGGTCACCGGGTGCTCGACCTGCAGCCGCGTGTTCATCTCCAGAAAATAGAAGCTGCGATCCTGGCCGGCGACAAACTCCACCGTGCCGGCGCTGTCATAGCCGACGGCTTTGGCGAGCGCGACCGCCTGCTCGCCCATCTTGGCCCGGGTCTTGGCGTCCAGGAGCGGACTCGGCGATTCCTCGATGACCTTTTGGTTGCGGCGCTGGATCGAGCATTCGCGCTCGCCGAGATAGATGATATTGCCGTGCTTGTCGCCTAAGACCTGAATTTCGATGTGGCGCGGATCGATGATGAATTTCTCGATAAAGACGCGATCGTCGCCGAAGCTTGATTTGGCCTCGGAGCGCGCGCGGGCGAAGTTTTCCGCCACCTCGCCTTTGCTGAAGGCGATGCGCATGCCTTTGCCGCCGCCGCCGGCGGACGCCTTGATCATCACCGGATAACCGATCTGTTCGGCGATCGTAATCGCCTGAATGTCATCGGTGATGACGCCCAGGTGGCCCGGGACCGTCGAGACCTTGGCGCGGGCGGCCGCCTTTTTCGACTCGATCTTGTCGCCCATGGCAGCGATGGCCTTCGGATTCGGCCCGATGAAGACGATGCCGGCTTTCTCGAGCGCTTCGGCAAAGGCGGCGCGCTCGGAAAGAAAGCCATAGCCCGGATGCACGGCTTCGGCGCCGCTCTCCTTGCAGGCAGCGACGATGCGCTCGATGACGAGATAGCTTTGCACGGCCGGCGGCGGCCCGATCGGGATCGCCATATCGGCCATTTCAACATGGAGCGCGTCGCGGTCGGCCTCGGAATAAACCGCAACGGTTGCGATCCCCATCCGGCGGGCGGTCTTGATGATCCGACAGGCGATCTCGCCGCGGTTGGCAATCAGGATGCGCTTGAACATTTGCGGCATTGACACCCGCGAGCCGGCCCCCTTGGCTTAACGGGGTTGCCGCGAAAATGTCAATGCGGGCAGTCTAGTAGCGGGGTGAGCGTTCGCACTCATAGTGGCTGCGCCGAGACTGGGTTCCACTGCCGCAACGCAGTTTTCCCGTCGGTCACGGCTTGGTCACGACTTATATTCAAAGAGCATCTTTCGCCTGCAATGGAGAGTTCTCGTGCGCAGCCTGCTTGCAGTCCTCGTGACATTCGGGACAACGATCGCGGCAACTGCGGCCGGTGCGCAAGCGCCGACGTCCCATCCGCACAACGTGGTTTTGTTCGTGGCCGACGGCTTGCGCTTCCGCATGGTCGATGATTCGACTGCTCCGACCATGGCGGCGATCGCGCGTGAGGGTGTGAATTTGCGCAACAGCCATGCGCTGTTCCCGACTTTCACCACCGCGAATGCGTCCGCGATGGCGACCGGTCACATGCTGGGCGACACGGGGGATTTCTCCAATACGATCTATACAGGTTTCCAAGTTCCGGGTGCCGGCAGCTCTCTGACCCCGTTCCTGGAAAGCGACCCGGTTCTTGCCGATGTCGATGAGCATTTTTCTGGGAATTATCTCGACGAGGCGACGATCCTGAAGCTCGCCCGTGACAAGGGCTACAGCACGGCTGCCGTCGGCAAGATCGGCCCGACCCTGATCTTCGATCACACCAAGGAGGGCCGAGAGCGGACCATCATTGTCGACGACGCAACCGGCAGCAGCAAAGGCATTCCGCTGTCGGCGGAAATGATCGACCGGCTCAAAGCGGCGAACCTGCCGCAAGCCACCCCGTCGCGCGGTGCCAATGGAAAATTCGGCAACATGACGACGCCCGGCACGCTCGCGCCCAACACTGTGCAACAGGATTATTTTGCCGCCGTTACGACACAGGCGGTGTTGCCGCTGTTCAAGACCCGCGACAAACCTTTCGTTCTGGTGTTCTGGTCGCGCGACCCGGACGGAACCCAGCACTATCAGGGCGACAGTTTGAATTCACTCGTGCCCGGCATCAACGGCCCGACATCGCTCGCCGCGATCCGGAACGCCGACGACGATCTGGCAAGCATCCACGCAGCGCTGAGCGACCTTGAGCTTCTCGATTCTACCGACATCATCACGGTCGCCGACCACGGCTTCTCCACGATCTCCAAGGAGAGCCGAACAAGCGTAACCGTGAAAACAAAGTTCGCCGACACGCCACAGGGACACCTGCCGCTCGGCTTCGTCGCGCTTGATCTTGCGGCAACGCTGCAGGCGCCGCTGATCGACCAGGACGATCATTACAAGACAATCGCGCCAGGCCAGCACACCAAATTCGGCAACGGTCTCATCGGCGGCGACAAAAACCATCCGAAGATCGTTGTGGCCGCCAATGGCGGCTCCGACGTGATCTACCTGCCCGACGGCGATCAAGCCATGGCCAAGCGGGTGGTCGATGTGCTGCTGGCGCAGGATTACGTCAGCGGCATATTTGTCGACAGGAAGCTCGGCAAATTTCCCGGCACGCTGACGCTCGATGACATCGCGCTAGAGGGCAGCGCCATCACCCCGCATCCGGCGATCGTCGTCAGTTTCCGCTCCTTCGACACCGTGTGCGGTGAACCGGTGCGATGCACGGTCGAAGTCGCCGATACCATTCTCCAGGAAGGCCAAGGCATGCACGGCTCGTTCAGCCGCGCCGACACCTGGAATTTCATGGCCATGCGGGGGCCGGATTTCAAATCGCATTTCGTCGACCCGGCGCCGGCGAGCAACGCCGATGTCGGCCGAACGATCGCGCAGTTGCTACAGCTTGACGTCAGCGACAAGGGCAAGCTTGTTGGCCGGGTGCTGTCGGAAGCTTTGCCGAATGGCGCGGTGCCTGAAGTGACCGGCCGCGTGGTTATCTCCGACCCCGCCGCTAACGGACTGACGACGGTCCTCAACATGCAGATGGTCGGGGGTACCCGCTACTTCGATGCCGCGGGGTTTCCCGGTCGCACTGTGGGATTGTCGAGCACGCTGTTATCAAGCGCAGCGCCCTGACGATCTGATCCGAAGATCACATCCGGACCAAGTTGCGGCCAAGGCGCCGTCCCTCGGCGGCGATCCATTCGAGGACGGCCACATCGACATCATCAAAGCCGGCGGGCAACCGCGCTGCGGGCTTCGCGAGTTGCGCCACTACGATCGGCGAACGCGCGATAAGGGCGGCAATGGCTTCCAGCACGAGGTGGTCCTGATCGATCGAGAGCTTCATTTTCGCCTCCCGCTCGCTGAACCAACAATGTGGCCCGCGCGGCGGTTCCATTACGTTGTCCTCGGCCCAAAGAATCACGGCGTTGCAGCAGAAACTGGAACGCGACGCGGGCCGCCGAAAGGCAGGTCTAAGGCAAAGTCGAGGCAGGCACTGTGACGGCGGTCACGTCGCGGTGATCAATTCGCCGCCGGCACGATGGCATAATCGCAGGCCAACCCCGCTCAAGCCGGCGGAAGATTTCTTCCATCGGCGGCCCTGGCGGCAGGTCGGTCGTGCTTTGCATTCGGCCAAATCGAACGGGCCCTGCTCGGGCAGATGCCTAGCATTGCGAGCCCCTCGGGGCTATGTAATACGGGAAAATCATTCCCCGAATATCTCGGATCAGCCCACACGACGGAGGTTTTCCATGGCACTCCAGATTGGCGATACGGCCCCGGATTTCGAAGCCGAAACGACCGAAGGCAAAATCCGCTTTCACGACTGGATCGGCAACAATTGGGTCGTGCTGTTCTCGCACCCCAAGGATTTCACGCCCGTGTGCACGACCGAGCTCGGCACCATGGCCCGTCTAAAGCCGGAGTTCGACAAACGCGGGGTCAAGATCATCGGGCTTTCCGTCGACCCGGTCGATAATCACAAGAAATGGTCGCAGGATATCAAGGATGTGGTCGGGTTCGCGCCGAACTATCCGATGATCGGCGACACGGATCTGAAGGTTTCCAAGCTCTACGGCATGTTGCCAGCGAGCACCGGCGGCACCTCGGAAGGCCGCACGCCCGCCGACAACCAGACCGTCCGCAACGTGTTCGTCATCGGACCGGACAAGAAGGTTAAGCTTGTTCTGGTCTACCCGATGAGCACCGGCCGCAATTTCGACGAGGTGCTGCGCGTGATCGACTCGCTGCAGCTCACCGCCAAGCACCGCGTATCCACCCCGGCAAACTGGAAGCAGGGTGAAGACGTTATTCTCGGCGGCGCCATTACCGATGAGGAAGCCAAGAAGCTTTACCCGCAGGGGTGGAAGACGCCGAAGCCCTACATCCGCATCGTGCCGCAGCCGCGGTAATACCCAGATCGCAAATTTTACGGCGAGGGCGCGGCTTCGGCCGCGCTTTTGCTTTTTGGCGCCGGCGGCGCGGCGTCAGAGAATGAAGCTACGGGACCAGAAGGACTTTGCCGATATTCTTGCGATCCTGGATGAAGTGATGCGCTCGCGGCGCTTCGGCGAAGCGGAAGCTGCGTGCGATCTTCGGCTTGACGACGCCTTGCGTCCATAAATCCAATAATCGGGCGGCCCATTCGCGCTGGCGATCGATCTCACCCCACATATGGCCGAGATTGACGCCGAACACGCCCTTGTTCGCATTCATGAGCGACAGCGGGTTGAACTGGAACCAGGGAATGCGCGCAAGCGTCGCCAGCATCCCGAGCATGCTGCGCTCCTTGCCGCTCACCGCGACCGAAATGCCGAACATGCCAAGCCGCCCCGTCGGTGCCAGAACGCGGTAGCCTTTCTTCCAGGATTCGCCGCCGACGGCATCGAGAATGAGCTCGACACCGCGACCGTTGGTGATCTCGCGCGTCCGCGTTTCGAAATCTTCCGTGCGGTAGTCGATGAGGTGATCGACTCCCAGAGCTCGCAACTCGGCGTGTTTTGCCGTCGAAGCGGTGCCGATGACGTGCGCACCGATATGCTTTGCGATCTGCGTTGCGGCAATACCGACGCCGCCGCCGGCCGAATGAATAAGAACGGTCTCATTGGGCTTGAGGCCGCCCATGACCACGACAAGTTGCCAAGCCGTGAAATAATTGACTGGAATCGCGGCGGCCTCCAGCGCCGACATAGCCGCTGGGCGGGCGAAGACCTGCCTTGTCGGCACGCACACCGTGTCGGCGTAACCGCCAAATCGCGTCGCCGCTAAAACATCGCGTCCGTTCCAATCACCTCCGACGCCATCACCCACGGCATCGACGCGGCCACTCACCTCGTAACCCGGCACGACCGGAATGGGCGGAAGGTCCGGATAAACCCCCAGGCGGCCCATGATGTCGGCGAAGTTGACCCCGCTTGCCTCGACGCGGATTCGCACCTCGCCGGCTTTGGGCTGGGGATCGGGCGCTTCTTTGACTTCGAGGACTTCAGGCGGGCCGACTTTCGTGATCCAGATCTGCCGCATGGCTTGGTCTCCGGTTTCGCGCTCAAGCGCGCAGACACATATAAGGGCGCGGCTGCGGCCGTGCTCTTGCTCTCAGGACGTCCCGCATTCGGGAGGCGGCTTGTCATTTCCGCGGCGAAGACCCAGCATTTACCGATCGCGCGACAAATACTGCATGAGATTGCGAGGATGACCATGAACGGCACTGCCGAACTGCGAGCGCCTTTCGCCGAGTTTTTGGGCATCAAGATCACGCATGTTTCGCCGGAGCGGGTCGAGGCGGAGCTTGCCGTTCGCCACGAGCTTGCAACCATCCCCGACATCCTCCACGGCGGCGCCATCATGGCGCTCGCCGATAATCTCGGCGGCGTCGCCACGGTGGCTAATTTAACGAAGGGTGCCCGCACGGCGACAATCGAGAGCAAGACCAACTTCTTTGCCGCCGTTCCGGTCGGCGAAACGGCGCGCGCCGAATGCACCCCGCTGCATCGCGGTCGCACGACGATGGTGTGGCAGACGAAAATCACGCGTAATGACGGCCGGCTTTGCGCGCTGGTGATCCAGACCCAGATCGTCATTCCGGCCAATAAAAATTAGGCTACTTGCCGACAAGCTCCTCCGTGGCCGCACCGAGCCGAAGCGCCAGGCGCGGATCGATCTTTTCGGCCAGTGCGCCGTGCGCGTCGCGCCAGACCGGGATGGCCGCCTGCAGCCTGCGAGCGCCCTCTTCCGTCAGCCAGACTGCACGGCGGCGCTGATCGTCTTCGGCGATGGCGATCTCGACGAGGCCGGCCGCCTCCAGCCCACGCAGGTTTCGCGACAGCGTCGATTGTTCGAGCCCGGTACGCTCGGCCAAGGCGCCAAGCGTATCGTCCGGCGCCGCAGCGATCTGCGCCATCAAGCCGAACTGGGTGAGGCTCAGGCCGCTGCCTTGCATGCGTGCTTCGAGGAAGTTCGTGATCCGCCGCGCCGCCAGGCGGCTCGCCCAGCCGGCGCAGACCTCGATGGCAGCGCGCGCGTCGCTGACCAGAGTTTTCCTGGGGGCTTGCGGTCGCTTGGTCATGGTTGTATGTATGTACATCATTTGTATCTACAAGGAAAGACGTCATGCTCGCGGCATCGTCATTTGTTTATGGCCTGGCGAACCCGCAGGATGTCGCCGATATGAGCGGCCGGGAAATGCTGCAGGCGATGATCGACCGTAAGATCCCCGCCCCGCCAATCGCGCAGACGCTGAACTTCTGGATTGTCGAGATTGGCGACGGCTACGCGTTGTTCGAAGGCGAGACCAAAGCGGATTTTCTCAATCCGCTGGGAACGGTGCATGGCGGTTGGGCGCTGACCCTGATCGACACCGTAACAGGCGTCGCCGGCCACACTCTTCTTCCTGCCGGGGTCGGCTATACGACGGTCGAGACCAAGGCGAATTTCACGCGGCCGATTAAGTCGGACACCGGGCGCATACGTGCTGAAGGACGGGTCGTTGGCCGAGGCCGCCAGATCATGTCAGCCGAAGGGCGTGTGCTCGATTCCGCCGGCCGCGTACTGGCCCACGGCACGTCGACCCTGATGGTGCTGGGTAACGGCAAGTCCGAGGGCCGGACCCCTGCCGCCAAATGACTGCTGCCCGGTCATCGGGAAAGCCGACTCGCCGCTTTCGCATCAAGCGCGTGTACGAGCCGGCCGCCGACGATGACGGCTTGCGCGTGCTGGTCGACCGATTGTGGCCGCGCGGCATCGCCAAGCAGAAGGCGCGGATCGATCTGTGGCTCAAAGACGTGGCGCCAAGCGATGCGTTGCGCCGGCTCGTGCATCGCGATCCGACGAAATGGGATGAGTTCGTAACGGCCTACGATCGCGAACTCGGGCAAGAGCCGGCGCAGTCCGCCGCCGCCAGCCTGCAGCAACGGCTCCGTGATCAGCCTGTGACGCTGCTCTACGCGGCGCGCGACCAAGCCCATAACAACGCGGTCGCGCTCAAAGCCTGGCTGGAACGGACTCGTTGAGGGGCCGCGCTATGGCGCTCACAACATCTGAAAAAACTTGAGCTTGACGCCCTTGGACTCGCGTTCCCCGGTACAGACCACGATGTGCTTGCCGAGCCAAGCGTAGCGCCCCGCGCTCGTCTCGAAAAACGTGGCGCCGCGGAAATAGTAGCTTGTGGGATCAACCGGCCGGCCGGCGGCAAGCGCGGCGATCACTTCCGGCGGACCGTGGCGGAGCGCGTGGTTGCGCACATAAATCAAGGCGCCATCGTCGGTGCGCAGCGTATAACGCGCCTCAAGCTCGGCCACGCCGTCGCTCCGCAGAATCTGCCAATCGGCGCCACCCGGCAGCACCATACCGCGTAGCTGCGGGCCGGAAAATTCCCCGCCGGTGATCGGGATGATGCGCCGACCGCCCTTGCCGATGTCGCCGAGCTCTAGCGGCGGATCGACGGTCACATGCGCGGAAAAGATAAATTCGAGCTCCGGAAGAGCTTCCGCGTCCGCCATGGCACCCTCCCGAAACGATTGCACACTGCCGCTCCGATTTCCGATAATCACTCGTTAGCGTCAAGATATTCACACCGGGCCCCCTTATGTCAGCAAGCGCCAACATGGGTTTGTTTCCAACCACGATCGCCGGCAGTTTGCCGAAGCCGTCCTGGCTCGCCGCCCCGAACCGGCTGTGGGCGCCGTGGCACCTCGAAGGCGAGGAGCTTGCAGACGCAAAGGACGATGCCACGGTGCTGGCGCTCAAGCTGCAGGAGGATGCCGGAATCAATATCGTCGCCGACGGCGAGCAGTCGCGTCAGCATTTCGTGCATGGCTTCCTCGAAGCGGTCGAGGGCATTGACTTCGACAAGCGCGTCGAGATGGGCATCCGCAACGACCGCTACAAAGCGATTTGCCCGACGGTCGTCGGCCCGCTGCGGCTGCGCTCGCGCGTCCACGCGCGCGAGGCGCGGCTGGCGCGCGCCCATACCGCGCGTCAACTCAAATTCACCCTGCCCGGCCCCATGACCATCGTCGACACCGTCGCCGACGCCCACTACGGCGACCGCGTGGCGATGGCCATGGCCTTTGCCGCGCTGCTCAACGAGGAGGCGCGCGGGCTCGCGGCCGACGGCGTCGACGTGCTCCAGTTCGACGAGCCGGCGTTCAACGTTTACATGGACGACGCTGCCGGATGGGGAATCGAAGCACTTCACCGCGCCATCGAGGGTGTCGCCGCCAAGAGCGCCGTTCATATCTGCTACGGCTACGGCATTGCCGCCAACATCGAGTGGAAAGCGACGCTCGGCGCCGAATGGCGGCAATACGAGAAGTTCTTCCCGGCCCTGGCGAAGAGCCGCATCGACCAGGTCTCGCTCGAATGCATCAACTCGCACGTGCCGATGAGCGTGCTCAAATTGCTCGACGGCAAGGATGTGCTGATCGGTGCTATCGACGTCGCCACCGACACGATCGAGACGCCCGAGGAGGTCGCCGCCGTGATTGCGCAAGCGGCTGGCTACGTGGCCGTAGAAAAGATCATTCCCTGCACCAATTGCGGCATGGCGCCGATGCGCAGGGAGATCGCGATCAAGAAGCTTGAAGCACTATCCCGTGGCGCAGCGCTGGCACGGGAGAAATTCAAACTCTAGCCGCTCAATTCGGCGCTACATCCGTCGCTCACATCATGCCCATGGGACCCCAGAACAGCTGATCCGCGGCTTTCTTTTGGTTGTCGCTCAGGGCCGCATAAAGGGGTTTCAGTGCTTTGTTCATAGCGCGCATCGCGTCGAGTTGCGCGGCCATGAGCTGCTCATGCTGGTCGAGCCGATCCGGCAAGCTGACCGAAGACGCGCCGCGCTGGCTCATCATTGCGGCGCAATGCGCCAGCATGGAGTCGGCATTGTCGCGCGCGGCGGCGGCGTAGGAAGTCCAGAACGGCGCTTGCGCTTCCGTAATCTTCAACTCCGCTTTGATATAGGCGAGACGGCCGTCGATATGGCTGGCCATTGCGCTGCACATCGCCTGGCCTGATTCCCCCCAGCCCATCATCCCAGGCCCCATGCCACCATAGCCCCTCATGCCCGGCCCGAAGCCCATCATGCCGCGGGGACCCCACGCTCCCATCATCGATCCAGCCGACTGTCCCTGCGAAGACTCGTCCTGGGCGGCTGCACCGCCGATCATTACTGACACCATCATCAGCGCGGCGACGGCGGCGGAAATCCTGATTGTTCTCATAACTCGTTCTCCTTCGACGGCAGGCAAGCAATCTGCATCATCACCCGCGGCGGAGGCGACGCCTTGATCCAGGTCAATCGAGACGCAATGCGCCAGACTGTGGAAAGCCGTCAACGTTCCGCGCGGCTGAGGACGTCCATGAGCTCCGCGACCTTGCGGCGCTGCTCGCCCTTGTTGCCGGAGGCAATAGCGTGCTCGACGCAATGCGCGACATGGTCGGCGAGGATTTCTTCCTCGGCCTTGCGCAAGGCGGCACGCGCCGCAGAGAGCTGGGTGACGATGTCGATGCAATAGCGGTCGTCCTCGACCATGCGCGAGAGCCCGCGCACCTGGCCTTCGATCCGCTTGAGACGTTTGAGCACCGAACTCTTGGCATCCGCTCGCATGGCCGCTATATACCCCTACCGGGTACCCGTTTCAAGTGAGATTCGCCGTGGCTCCGTCGGCTCATTCGCACAGTCAGCAGGCGACCGCGATCGATCCTGTGTGCGGGATGAAAGTCGATCCCGCGACCAGCGCGCACCGTCATACCTATCAAGGTCACACCTACGCCTTCTGTTGTGCCGATTGCCGCAGCAAGTTCATCGCCGATCCGGAAAAATTTCTGCACAAGGCACCGGCCAAAGCCGCCGCCGAGGCCGTACTGGAAGGCACGATCTACACCTGCCCGATGCATCCTGAAATCCGTCAGATCGGTCCCGGCACCTGCCCAATTTGCGGCATGGCGCTTGAGCCGGAGCTGAACACGGCAGAGACCGGCCCCAACCCCGAGCTTGCGGATATGACGCGGCGGCTCTGGGTCGGCTTAGGCCTGTCAGTTCCCGTCGTCATCCTTGAAATGGGTGGGCACCTAACCGGCATGCATCTGCTCGGCGCGGCGTTCTCGCATTGGGTCCAATTCGGGCTATCGACGCCGGTTGTGCTGTGGGCCGGCTGGCCGTTCTTCGTGCGCGGCGCGCAATCGTTGCAAACGCGCAATCTCAACATGTTCACGCTGATCGCGCTCGGTACCGGCGTGGCCTGGCTCTACAGCGTCGTTGCCACGCTCGCGCCCGGGCTCTTTCCCGCCGCCTTCCGCAGCTCCGACGGTGCCGTGGCGGTCTATTTCGAGGCTGCCGCAGTGATCACCGTGCTGGTGCTGCTCGGCCAGGTGCTGGAGCTGCGGGCGCGCGAGCGGACGTCAGGTGCGATCCGAGCTCTCCTCAACCTGACGCCCAAAACTGCACGGCGCTTAAAGAATGACGGACGCGAAGAGGAGGTTCCGCTCGATCTCGTCGGCGGCGGCGATCGCTTGCGCGTTCGCCCGGGCGAAAAGGTCCCGGTCGACGGCACCCTGCTTGAGGGTCGATCTTCCCTCGATGAATCGATGGTGACAGGCGAATCGATGCCCGTCACCAAGGAGCCGGGCGCGAAACTCATCGGCGGCACGCTCAATCAAACCGGCGGCTTGATCATGCGCGCGGACAAAGTCGGTCGCGACACCCTGCTCGCGCGGATTGTGCAGATGGTCGCCGCGGCGCAGCGCTCGCGCGCGCCGATCGCGCGTCTGGCCGACCAGGTAGCGTCGTGGTTCGTGCCGCTGGTGATCGCGGTCGCACTCGCGGCCTTTGCGGTCTGGTCGATCTACGGACCTGAACCTCGCTTCACGTTCGGCCTCGTCGCCGCGGTCAGCGTGCTCATCATTGCCTGCCCGTGTGCACTTGGCCTCGCCACGCCGATGTCGATCATGGTGGGGGTGGGCCGCGGCGCGGAGGCCGGCATCCTGGTCAAGAACGCCGAAGCGTTGGAGCGGATGGAGAAAGTCGACACGCTCGTTGTCGACAAGACCGGAACACTGACCGAAGGCAAACCGAAGGTTATCGCCATTATTCCGGCGGACGGCCGCACCGAAGACGAGGTGCTGCGGCTCGCCGCCAGCGTCGAACGCGCAAGCGAACACCCGCTTGCGACGGCCATCGTTGCCACCGCTGCCGAGCGCGGTATCGCGCTTGGCGCGGTGGCCGATTTTGATTCCCCGACCGGAAAGGGCGTGGTCGGCACCGTCGACGGCCGCAAGGTCGCGCTCGGCAGTTCCAAATTCCTCGCCGAACTGGGCGCAGAAACGAGTTCGCTCGCAAGCCACGCGGAAGGTTTGCGCCGCGACGGCGCGACCGTGGTGTTTGCCGCGGTCGACGGCAAGGTCGCCGGACTTCTCGGCATTGCCGATCCCATCAAGTCAACGACTCCCGAAACGTTGCACCAGCTGCGCAACGAGGGGCTGCGCATTGTCATGCTGACCGGCGACAACCGCATCACGGCCGAGGCGGTGGCACAACGGCTTGCCATCAGCGAGATCGAGGCCGAGGTGCTGCCGGATCAGAAAAACGCCGTTGTCGAGAAGCTGCGCCGCGAGGGCCGCGTCGTGGCCATGGCCGGCGACGGGGTGAACGACGCGCCGGCGCTTGCTGCCGCCGATGTCGGCATTGCCATGGGGACCGGCACTGACGTCGCCATCGAGAGCGCCGGTATCACGCTCGTCAAAGGCGATCTCCTCGGCATCGTCCGCGCGCGCCGGCTTTCGCATGCGACCATGAGCAACATCCGGCAAAATCTGTTTTTCGCCTTCATCTACAACGGCGCCGCCATACCGATCGCGGCCGGCATCCTCTATCCGAGCTTCGGCATCCTGTTGTCGCCGATCATCGGTGCGGCGGCGATGGCACTGTCTTCGGTGAGCGTGATCGCCAACGCGCTCCGGCTGCGCACCGTCCGGCTTTAGCCGTTGAGCTAAATCAAAGAAGTGGCTCCCGTCGCCGACTAAGTGTAGTCTTTGCTTAGTGTTAGGAGTGACGTGCCGTGCTGCAG
The DNA here is from genome assembly GCA_963709825.1 of uncultured Alphaproteobacteria bacterium. Taxonomy (GTDB): domain Bacteria; phylum Pseudomonadota; class Alphaproteobacteria; order Rhizobiales; family Xanthobacteraceae; genus BOG-931. The sequence continues at coordinate 148,272 of CAVPXZ010000020.1, read as the reverse complement.
CGGCTCAGCGATCACATCCAGGCTTGTTATCGGCGGGCGGCGGAAGCCGAGGAGTTCGCTGCCCGTTCCGGCGCCGAGCTAAAGTCGCACTATCTGGACATGGCACAGCGCTGGACCTATCTGGCCAAGAGCTATGAATTCACCGAGCGCATCGAGCGTTTTCTGCTCGACATCGACAAAAACGGCCCGACGCCACCGGCCAATTGGCGGCCAATCGCGTCCGCACCCTTCGATCGCAATCTTGGGCTCGCCGTCGTCAGCGTCCATGGGGTCGCCCATGCGCTGGCTTTCCCGGCGCGCCGGATTCTCCGCGGCTGGATCAATGCGGTTACGAAAGAGCAAATCCAGCTAAGTCCCACGCACTGGCAAGAGTGGATCGACGAGCTTTAGTTCTGCCTTTTCGGCGCGGCTCGCTATCCCCAGGTCCGCCGAACGCGTTCGCGGATATCGACCGGCACCCGCGCTGGCTTCGCCAACACCCTGGCCGCGTCGACCCGCGGCCAGGCGTAACACTCAAAGCGGTCGAGTAGTGCAGCCGGGATGAATCGGGTTCGCGACGCATACATGTGCCGGTCGCCGCCGGCGCGCTGGCCGTGGACGAAGAACCGTTGCGGTGCGATGACGTGCAGGTTGTCCCTGGCGCGAGTCATGGCGACATAAAGCAGCCGGCGCTCCTCCTCGATTTCGGCGCTGGTTCCGGCCGCGAGGTCGGAAGGCAAACACCCGTCGACCGCGTTCAAAATGAAGACCGATTTCCACTCCTGCCCTTTGGCCGAGTGAATGGTGGAGAGGATAAGGTAGTCCTCGTCGAGGAGCGGCTCGCCGGCTCGATCGCTGGTGGCGTCCGGCGGATCGAGCGTGAGCTCGGTCAGAAACCGCTCGCGGCTGCCATAGGTCGAGGCTATCTGCACGAGTTGCAGCAGATCGGGCTGGCGCAGCATTGCATCGTCATAGATGCGCTCAAGCTGCGGTTCGTACCAAAGGCGGATGAGGTCGAGCTCGGCCGGCCATCCGGCCGCCCTGCCGCGGACCAGGCGAACAGCCTCGACGAAAGCGGGCCAATGCTCGGCCGCGGCCGCCGGCGGTTTGTATTCGCTTAAGCCCTCGACCGGATCGACGCTCTCGCCGACGCGTTCCAGCACCCGCGCCGCGGTCGCCGGCCCGGCGCCGGGGATGAGCTGGATGACGCGGAAACCGGCCATGCGGTCGCGCGGGTTCTCTGCCCAGCGCAGGAACGCGAGTACGTCCTTAATGTGCGCGGCTTCGAGAAACTTTAAGCCGCCGAATTTCACGAACGGAATGTTGCGGCGGGTCAGCTCCACTTCCAGCGGGCCGGAATGGTGCGAGGCGCGGAACAGCACAGCCTGCGCCTTGAGGGCTAATCCCTGCTCGCGGTTCTCCAAAATCTTGTCGACGATGTAGAGCGCCTGGTCCGCTTCGTCGCGGACGCTGAGCAGTTGCGGCCGCTCCGACGACTTTCGTTCCGACCACAGGTTTTTGGTGAAGCGCTCCTCGGCCAACTCGATCACGGCATTGGCCGCCGCCAGGATCGGCTGAGTTGACCGGTAATTTTGTTCCAGCGTCACCACCTCCGCCCGAGGGCTGAAGTGACCGGGAAAGTCGAGGATATTGCGCACCGTCGCGGCGCGGAACGAATAGATCGACTGCGCGTCGTCGCCGACGACGGTGAGCCCCCGGCCGCTTGGCCGCAGCGCCAGCAGAACGGATGCCTGGAGTTTATTGGTATCCTGATATTCGTCGACCAGCACGTGATCGAAACGCTCCGACACTTCGTTCGCAATCGACGGCTCCTGCATCATGTGCGCCCAATAGAGCAGGAGATCGTCGTAATCGAGCACGTGTTGTCGCTGTTTGACCTCGACATATTGTGCAAACAGCGCCCGCAGTTCGTCCTGCCACATCGCGCACCACGGAAAATACGAGTCCAGAACCTCGTCGAGCGGAAGCTCGCCGTTGACCGCGCGCGAATAGATCGAGAGGCAGGTATTTTTGGTCGGAAAGCGTTGCTTGGTTTTGGAGAAGCCAAGATCGTGGCGCACCAGATTCATCAGATCGGTGGAATCTTCACGGTCGTGGATGGTGAAGGCGGGCGCAAGCCCGATCGCTTCCGCGTATTCGCGCAGCAGCCGCGCGCCGATGGCGTGAAAGGTACCGGCCCAAGCCATGGAGTCGACCGCGGCGCCTGCCGAGACGCCGCCCCTTCCCTGCATGAATGCGGCAAGGATCAGATCAACGCGCCGGGTCATCTCCGCGGCGGCACGCCGCGAGAAGGTCAGCAGCATGATCCGGCGCGGGTCGGCGCCCTGCTCAATCAGCCAGGCGACGCGATGCGCCAATGTCGAGGTTTTGCCGGATCCGGCGCCGGCGATGATGAGAAGCGGTCCAGCCTCGGCCAGCGGCAGACCGCCGTGCTCGACGGCGCGGCGCTGTTGCGGATTGAGTTTTTCGCTGCGCGCCGCTTGCATGAGGTCGGGTTGGGCTCGAATCATCCATCGGATGGAGCTGCGACTGGATCACGATTTCTGTTTTGTTCGCAATGACCTTCGGGGCCCGGCCTAATTTTCCAGCTTTCCGTCTTATTTTTCGGATCGAAAATGCAATCGAGACCGCCCTGTTTTGGCGGCCTCATTGTTCAAGCCCCTAGTTCTCGGGTAGCGGAATGAACTCGGTCTCGTCGCCCGGGATCAGCGCGAAGCGCCCGGTCTTCCATTCCTCTTTCGCCTCCTCGATGCGCTCCTTGCGCGAGGAGACGAAATTCCACCACAGATAGCGCGGCCCTTCGAGCGCCGCGCCGCCGAGAAACATCAGCCGCGCCGGCTGCGTCGCGGTCACGGTGATGCGGTCGCCGGGACGAAACACCAAAAGCTGTGGCGCCGCGAATTTGTCGCCGGCGATATCGACCTCGCCTTCGGTCACGTAGATCGCGCGTTCTTCGTGGTCGGCATCGAGCGGAGCGCTGGCGCCGGGTTCGAGCAGCACCTCGGCATAGAACCATTCCGACACCATGCCGACCGGTGACGTTTGGCCGAAGGACGAGCCGGCGATCACGCGCGCGCGCACGCCGCCGTCCTCGATAGTCGGCAAGCTCGCGGCATCGAAATGCTCGAACAGCGGCGTCATTTCCTCATGCTCTTGCGGCAATGCGATCCAGCTCTGAATGCCGAACATGCCGCCGCCGCTGGTGCGCATGCTCGCCGGCGTGCGCTCGGAATGGGAAATACCGCGACCCGCGGTCATCAGGTTCATGGCGCCCGGCGTGATCTCCAGCGCATTACCTTCGCTGTCGCGGTGCACGACCCGCCCATCGAACAGGTAAGTCACCGTCGCAAGCCCGATGTGCGGATGCGGGCGAACGTCCATGCCTCGCCCCGCCATAAGCTGCACCGGTCCCATCTGGTCGAAGAAGATGAATGGGCCGACCATCTGGCGTCTGCCGTGGGGGAGTGCGCGGCGCACGGAAAAACCGTCGCCAAGATCGCGCACGCGCGGGACAATGATCAGTTCGAGCGCATCGCAGGATGCTTTGTCGCCCAGCGCCGGATCCTTGTCGGGTAACCAGCTCATCGCATTTCTCCCAAAATCGGCGATTTCCCCGCCGCGGCAGCGCCGCCGACCGCGACCGGTTCACTTAAGATCGCACCAAGGAACTATGTATGATAGTCCCGGTAGGACTGCCAAGACGCGTCCTGGTCAAACCAACGTCGGTCCATGCTTCAAGCACCTTCATTCACCAGTCTGGCCCTCCTGCTCGGCTTGAGCCTGTTTCTCGGCCTGGCCTTTGAGGATTTTTTCGGCCGCACCTATACCAAGCGTCCGGGCGGCATTCGCACCTTCCCGATGCTGGCCCTCGGCGGCGGCGCGCTCTACTTGTTCGATCCGAGCCGTCTGATCCCCTTTACCGCCGGCCTCGTCGTCCTCGGGGCGTGGCTTACGATTTTCTACCGGCAACATGTCCGCGAGCCGGACGAGGAAGGCGAGCCGAATGTCGGGCTGGTCGTGCCGGTGCTCAACGTTCACGCCTATCTCCTGGGCGGCATTGCCCTGGCCTTGCCGCCCTGGGTGGCGGTGACATTTACCGTGGCCGCGGTTCTTCTGCTCACCGGACGGGAAACCCTGCACGCTTTGGCGCGACGCGTTGAAATAAAGGAGATCGTCACCGCCGGCGAATTTCTGATCCTGACCGGGATCATCCTGCCGCTGTTGCCCAACGAGCCGGTGACAACGCTGACAAGCATCACGCCGCGTCAGGCCTGGCTCGCGCTCGTCGTCGTCGCGTCGTTGTCGTATGCGAGTTACCTGGCGCAACGCTACTGGACCGCGGCGGCGCGCGGACTATGGATGGCAGCTTTGGGCGGCGTTTATTCGTCCACGGCAACGACGGTCGTGTTGGCGCGTCAGGCGAAGACCGGATCGGTAATGCGACAGCAGGCGCAAGCTGGAATTACGCTCGCCACCGCTATCATGTATCTGCGCATCCTGGTGGTCATTGCGGTCTTCAATCTGACCCTCGCGCGAGCCCTGCTGCTGCCGCTTTGCGGTCTCTCGCTTGCCGGGTTGATCGTATGCGCGCTGCAATACCGGTTTGCAAAGGCGCCGACGGCGCAATCAAAATCGCAGCGCTCGACCCTGCCGCCGTCCGGCGGAAACCCGTTGGGGCTCGGTTCGGCGGCGCTGTTTGCGGCGTTATTCATTATTGTATCTCTGGTATCGAAATGGGTGACGTCGCAGTTTGGGATTTCCGGAATCTATTCGCTGGCCGCGGTGGTCGGCGTCACCGATATCGACCCCTTCGTTCTCAACTTGGCGCAAGGCGGCACGTCGGGATTGCCGGAAAGCGCGCTCGCAGCGGCGATCCTCATCGCCGCTTCGTCCAACAATATCCTGAAAGCGGCGTATGCTGCCTTTTTTGCCGGCGGGCGGGCGACGGCGACAAGCGCCGGCGTCCTGGTGCTGCTTGCCGTTGCCGGCGTCGTCATCGCCATGGCAGTGGGCGGTTTGTAGTTGCCTCGCTCGATTGCGACTCCACCGCGGTCGCTTGGCGGCAGCGCGGCTGTGGCGGAATTCCTCGATCATCGTCTTGTTGAAGGCCGGCGGCCGTCCCGACGGACACGCAGCTCGCGCTCCAGGCATCAGCGAATGGTCTGGTCGCTCTGATAGGACGTCGGGGTAGACGAAGGGCGCGGAACGGCCGACGCGGTCGGCGCCGGTGGTGCGGTTGGAGGAAGCTCACATTTCTTTTCGGCCGCCGTGCGCCGCAAGAGTTTCTCCTCACCCAACGCTTTCTCGTAATCGGCGCGATAGGACAGCGTTCCGATAACGCTGCCGCCGCCGCCTTCGCTCGCCTTGTCCATGAGGTTGCGCAGGTCGTTTTGCTGCTCGAGCAGCTCACTCAAACGCGAAACCAGCGCATTGCAGTGATAAGCCGAATAGCGGGCGGGATTGACGATGAACGAGCCAACTCCATCACTCATCGAACAGCCGACGAGCGTACCGGCGATCAGGATGCAAACGAGCCCAACCGCAGCTGGCCCGGCGCGCCCGCCGCGCGAATGTCCCGGAACCGGCGGACCGCTGGCGCCATGAACCGGCGCAGGAACGCCATTGTTTGATGTCATGGCAAGCGTCCAGAAACGAAAAAGCCGCACTCACGCCACTCAACCGAGCGCAAATCTGCGCCCCTCGTTTGCAGGCTCCTGCGCCGCAAATAAGGCATGCGTCCGCGCGGCTCGGCGGGAGGAACCGATGGTCTAAATGCGATTGGCTAATTCTGACGCGGACAACCTAGGCGGCGGACGTAAAAAGCGCGTTAAGCGCATTTCAGCTTGCGGGAACGGTACGACTTCCCGACCCGCGAACGCTTGAGCCCACGGCATTTTCTTCCGGAGCCGCACCCCGCAACGGTGCAGTCGCCGCGGCGGCCGGCATCGGCTTGCCGAAATAGTAGCGCACGCCGATGCGGCACAGCCGTTCGAATTCCCTGCCATGCCGCTACGTCGCTTCCAAATTTCTTTAAATGCTACAGCACAGGCGTCGAATCTGGGTTGCCTCGACCGCTAAAACTGCAGTGACTACGTCGACGCTGGCAGCCGGACCGACCGTCGGTGGACGGCGTGCATTTTCCCAATGTTGTGAACGAATCCGCAGCGCCGCACCCGGGCAACCGTAACGTGTTCTTTACGATATTTTGTAACGTTCGCCCGTATTAATACGTATTCGCCGCACGGGCGATCACCCGTTCAGCCGTTGGCTGCCGCGGGCGGGCGGGACAAACGGTTAACGGGCGGACAAATGGCTCCCCGGGTCGACGGGAACGCGGCGTCACGACCAATGATTTGGCGGCGTGCACAACTTGGCGTCGGCGGCAAACTTCAATTTGCATTCAGCGTCGTTGCCGGCCTTACGGCGGTCGCAACCGCGGTTTCACTTCTGTGTTTCTCGGCCGTCGAAATCGGTTTGAGCGATTTTTCCGCTCTGCAGATGCCGATCGTAGCCGACGTCATCCAGCTCTCCGCAATTTCCGGGGAGCTCTCGTCGGCGGCGGCTCGGTTGATCAACGCCAAGACCACGGGCGATCAAAAGCAAATCGCCGCATTGATAGCGCGCAAACGCGGCGAGCTCGGCGAATCCCTGCAGCAGCTGCAGAAGCTCGACAGCGCAAACCCGGCGGTCGGCAAACTGTCCACCCTGTCGCAGCGGCTTAATGCCAATCTTTCGGCGCTCGAGGAAATCATCGCCGAGCGAACCGATCTGCGCTCCCAGATCGTATCGCTTGTTGACACGCTGCATCAAACGGACGCCCGGCTCGTCGACCGGCTCTCAGGGCTTCCGGATTCACACCCGGCGCTCGAAGTTTCTGCCGGGGCGCATCTTCTCGTCAGCCTGATCAGCGAAGCTTCAACGCTGCGAGAACCGACGGATTTCAAGCGCATTCAAGAGCTTCTCAAATCCGCCTCGGAAGGTCTGCGGCAATCGACAGTCGCGCTGTCCAACGACGACGTCACCAGCATCGCGGCACAGCTGCTCAAGCTCGCTACCGGCGCCAATAGCATTTTTGCGCGCCATGCGCGCGAAACCTTCATCGCAACGCGCGCCGATGCCACCATCGACGAAAACGTCGCCATCCAACGCGAGTTGGATGCAACCGTCGCCAACCTGGTCAGCGCGGCGCAAGACGGGGTCAAACGCAGCACCGCAAGCTTGAGCCAAAGCCTCGACAGCGGGCGGATTTTGCTGCTGATCGTGGCTCTTGCCAGCATCATCGCGGCTGCCGGCGTCGGCACGTTCTATGTCCAGAACCGGCTGGTTCGGCGATTGACCTCCATCAGCAACGCGATGCGACTGCTCGCGTCTGGCGACGTCGACACCCCGCTCCCCGCCATCGCCACGGGCGACGAGATGGGCGAGATGTCGCGCGCCCTCCAAGTGCTGCACGCCGGCGAAATCGAGCGGCGCAAGCTGGTCGAGCGCGAGCGCGGCGAGCAAATGGCGCAGCGGGCGCGGGCATCGTCCATTGACGGCATCATCGAGGATTTTCGCGCCACGGTGACCGCCATCGTCACCACGCTCACCGGGCGGGCTGCCGCAATGGAAACGACGGCGCGGGGACTGTCGGCGATTGCCAGCGAAGCGGACGACCAGGCGCGCGCAGTCGCCTATTCGTCCGATGCGACATCGAAAAATGTGCACACCGTGGCCGAGGCGACGGAAGAACTTGGAGTCTCGATCCGTGAGATCAACGACCAAGCCGCGCAAACCCGCGGCGTCGTTCAGCGCGCCGCCGAGATCGCGCGGTCGGCCCATGAATTGGGCGACAAGCTTTCGACGGGCGCCAACCGGATCGGCGACGTGGTCAAGCTCATTCGCAACGTCGCCGAGCAGACCAATCTGCTCGCGCTCAATGCCACCATCGAGGCGGCGCGCGCCGGGCAGGCCGGGCGCGGTTTCGCCGTGGTTGCCAGCGAGATCAAGCAACTGGCGAGCCAAACCGCTCAAGCCACGGAAGATATTACGACGCAAATCGCCGCCATTCAGACCTCAACCATCGAGGCGGTCGATGTCATCCAGTCGATCAACGCGGTGACCGACGATATCGCGGGCTTTACGGCAGCGGTCGCGTCCTCCGTCGAGCAGCAGCATAGCGCCGCGCAAATGATCACGCGGAACGTCCAGGGGGCGGCCGTGGGAGTGACGCAGCTCGCGGGCAATATGACCCAAGTCACCACCGCAATCGGCGAAACCAATCGCTTCGCCTCGGAGGTGCTCGAAGTCGCGCATACGCTGTCGGCTCAAACCGGCACCATCGACAAGGCCGTGGAAGATTTCCTCAAGAGGGTCACGGCGGTTTGATCGCCCGCCGGGCAGATCGAAGGAGAGCAATATGCTCGCATGTGGCGCGTTCTTTAGCCTGCGGCTTTTCCGCGGCGCGATGGGTTCGCGATCCGGCATTGTCGTCTGCGCGATCGGCGCCAGCCTGTGCGTGGCTGCAACCGTGTCTTTCGGCGCCAACGTCCCGGCGTCCAGCCGATCGGCAGAGGACGACGCGCAGACCGCCAGAAGCCTGGCGACCATGATGGGCGCCGCCCGCACCGTCATTTCGAAAAATCAGGATCGCATCAACGACCCCAATGTCGGCAACAAGGGCATTGATGGAAAAATGGTGCTCGCCGAAGCCGGCAAGATTTATCAGCAGGCTACAGGCGTCGATCCGGCTTCGAGCGACGCCAGCTCACTGCAAGGCAAACTCATTCGTGTGCAGATGGAGTCCATCGCCGAAGTGATCGACGTTCACCAGGAGACCATCAATCGTCAAGGCGTCGGATTCAAAGGCTTCATTCCGGCGGTATTCGCGCGGCTGGTGAACAAGGCGTTCAGCCGCCGCGCCGCCGGCATCGCTGAAATCAAGGTGACCGCTCCGCCATCCTTGATCCGCAATCCGGAAGTGCAGCCGGATGAATGGGAACTGGAAGTCATCAAGGCAAAGCTTGCGTCGTCCTCCTGGCCCAGGAATCAGCCCTTTACGGCGCTAGCGTCAAAGAACGGCAAACTTGCTCAGCGTACTCTGATTCCGGAGTATTACGGCCGCTCCTGCCTCGCCTGTCACGGGTCGCCGCAGGGAGAAATCGACATCACCGGCTTCCCGAAAGAAGGTGCCAAGGAAGGCGATCTCGGCGGCATTATCAGCATTGCACTCTACCGATGAGCGTTTCGTTTCAGTAGGTGCGGCGAGCAAACCTCTTTCGATATCAGTCTGCATTCGCGAAGGCCGCGACGGCTTCGCGCTCCCGGAGGCTACCAAACGGTGGCAACTTCGCGGTACGCTGATGTCCCGAACCGGACGCGGCGCCCGTTCTCCCGCGGTGACATGATTTGGCGCAACGGGGATATTCTCGAAAACGGAGGCGGATATGGAGTTCGAACGCGCGAGCCTGGAGCTCGATGGGGCGGTCGCTATCCTGAGCATGAATCATCCGGAAGTGCTCAACGCGGTATCAGCCGACATGCTCAAGGGCATGACCGATGCTCTCGACGCGCTCGCCGCATCGACCGCCCGCCCTCGATGCCTGGTGCTCACCGGGACCGGCCGCGCCTTCTCGACCGGCGCCAACCTGCAGGGACGCGGCGGTAACGGACCGGTGCGGCGCGGCGCCGGTCAAACGCTGGAGACATTGTTTCACCCGTTCATGCGGCGCTTGCGTGATTTGCCGTATCCGGTCGTGACCGCGGTCAACGGACCCGCCGCGGGCGCCGGCATGAGCATCGCGCTCATGGGCGATCTCATCCTGTGCGCGCGCTCCGCCTATTTCCTGCAGGCGTTTCGGCGCATCGGGCTGGTGCCCGATTGCGGCTCGACCTGGCTGTTACCGCGGTTGATCGGACGGGCCCGGGCGATCGAGCTGTCGCTCCTGGGCGAACGACTGCCGGCCGAAACCGCGCTCGCCTGGGGCCTGGTCAATCGCGTCGTCGACGACGACGCGCTCATGAGCGAAACGCGGCGGCTGGCGCACGAACTGGCAAATGGCCCGACTGTCGCGCTCGGCCTCATTCGCCGTCTCTATTGGGAAAGCCCTGAGAACTCCTACGAACAGCAGCTCGATCTCGAATGCCGCAGCCAGCGCCAAGCCAGCGCCACCGAGGATTTTCGCGAGGGCGTGAACGCTTTCCTGGAGAAGCGGCCGGCCAAATTCGCCGGAGCCTGACTGCACCGCCTTGCAAATCGGCACCCACGATATCGCTCGCTGGAAGGAAGAATTGCCTGGATGTCGCTCTATTTCAGCACCGCGGTGTGAACGAGCCTCCTGCTCGCGAGTTTCGGCTTGGCGAAGCAGCTTCTGCCGCGCTACCTGGCGAGCCCGCATGTTCCGCGGCGGGCGCGCACACCGCTCGCCGTCACCACGCGCTCTCCGCGACCGGTGCATTGAAGAAGTTAGGCTTCGCCCAGCGCGAGAAATTCTTTTGTATCAAAAAAGGCAACCGAACCCGCGCGGGGGTTTTTCCCTCGCGCGGGTTTTGATGCTCGAACCGATGTTGAACCTATCGCTTACCAACCGCCGCAGCCGCAACCGCGGTGCCGAACGTAAATGACGTATCCTGGCGCGTATCCATAGACCGCGCTCGCGCCATAGCCGCCTCCGTACGCATAACCCGGATAACCGGCGTAGGGATAGCCGGGGGAACCGCCGTAAGCGTAACCGGGAGCACCGCCATATGCGTAACCCGGAGCACCACCATAGGCGTAACCCGGAGCACCGCCGTAAGCGTAACCGGGAGCACCACCATAGGCGTAACCCGGAGTACCACCATAGGCGTAACCCGGAGCACCGCCATATGCGTCACCAGGGTAACCCTCAGCCAGACTCACACCGAGATCAGCGGCCACCGACCCCAAGTCGGCGCCCACGCCCCAGCCGCCGTAACCGGGGCCGTATCCGCGACCAACAAATCGATGGCCGACAAATTCGCGGCCGACAACTCCATGGCCGACAAATCCGCGACCGGCGACTCCGTGAGTGACAAATCCGCGACCAACGACGCCGTGATTAAAGCCCGCGTGGAAGCCGCCGTGGAAACCGCCACCCCCGCCGTGTGAACCGCCGCCGGCGCCGCGTGCCGACGCATCGGTTATTGTCGCAGCGGCGAAAAATGCCGTCGCAATCGCCGCGATCATTATATGTTTCGAGAACATCGCAGTCCTCCCTCCGATGCGGTCGCCCGACACCGATTTGCCGCACACGCCGGCTCTTCGCGAACCCGCGTCCGATGGTCTGTTAGCGCGAGCGCCACGCTTCGGCCGGCGTTAGCGCCAGGTCGATCAAGCAAAACGATCTTTCAATCGCATGCTGAAACGCTTGCCTGGTCGTAGTAAGCGATTCAGCTTTCCCACTTTGCAGTTCGCAAAGCTCGCCGCAATCGCTTGTTCCTGTCAGCGTTAATTCGATTGTTAGGTATCGTAATCGAGGCTGCAGACGAGTCACATTGCGCCCCGCCGAACGTCCGAGTGGTGCGCACGAAGCAGTCATTGCGGGACCAGGTTTGGCGCCTCTTTCGTTCTGAAGATCGGCCGCAAGAGCGCAAATTGCGCCGTTGAATATTTACTTTACGGTGACGGCAAAGAAGGTCGACGGCACGAAGCCCTGTAAAGCGGACAAACCGCCGCTGCCGTCGGGCAGTTTCTCGCTCGCGTCGGCAAGCGGCACGAATTTCTTGGACTTCGCATCAAAGATGCTGGTGATACCGCCGACCGTCTCGGTACTCGGATCGTAGCTCAGCTCGACCAGTTTGCCGGAGATCGGATCGTCGCACACAATTTCCTTGCCGTTGTCGGTCAGCCTGGTCGCTAGCAGCCACTCCGCCGGCTTCTGGCCAGGGGCACCACCGATGATCAAGCCCGTTCTTGAGCAGCTGCGCGAAGTCGGTCTTGCCGGCCACAATTGGGAACGCACCGGTGTCGGAGGGTGCCGCGTCCTTGCCTGCTCCGGTCGGAAAAGGTCACCTTGCCGTTAACCGGATTGTTTCCGTTGGCGCCCTTCCAGTCGGCACCGGTCCTGCCCCAGAACGTATCAATCATAAAGTTCGCCGCGCGCTCCTCCGCGATCGCCCGGGCGATGATGGTGAAGATAGTGGCTTCGCCGGCCTGGGAGTCGTAATCCGGCAGCTTAAATTGCGAGTACTGGTTGGCGTCGTACTGGCTGATCGGCCGGAAATCCAAGCCGTGGTTCTTCGTGAACGCATCATCGGCCGGAAGCGCGCCGGGCGTCACATCAGGGTTGGTTTGGTTATTGCCCGTCACAAGCGGCGAATTGGGGGTGTAGTTGATGCGGATCGGCCCGCCGCCGGTATTCTGCTGAAAGCTGATGTTGATGCTGTTGGTTGGCGTGTTGTTGCTGACCGATGGGCTAAACTGGCTGGTCGGGTTGGATGTTGCCTGCGTGACGGTCAACGCCGTCGCGTTGCCGGCCGCTTGAACGAAGACATAATTCGTAGAGCTAAGCCCAGAACCAGTGATCGCATAGGTTCCTGCCGGTGAGAACGAAGTCGCGGACGAGGTGAACAGCAAGGCACCCGTGGTCGCCGAGGACAGCGTCTAGCCGTCGACGAAACCAGTCACCGTGCCACTCAACGCCGGATTCGGCGTGCCGGTGGTCCGGGTTGTCGGGGTTGCCACGTAGGTGAGGATCGCCGGGTTCACCGTCCACGATCCGGCAATCGTCGAGGTCACTTGATAATTCGGATTGGTCAGCGTGCCGGAAACCGAGAACACATAATTGCCGGCGTTGCTGCCGGCGGTAACGCCGAAGCTGTTGGACAAGCCGGTCAGCACACTCACGTTCTGGCCGTTCTGCAGGCCGCTGGCGGACAGTCCCGGATTGCTCGGAGACGAACCATAAGTCGAAGAACCGCCGCGCGCCGTGACTACCACGCTGGCCGGATTGACGGTGAGCCCGGTTGGGGCGTTGTTATAGGCGATGGTGTAGTTTGAGAGCCCGGTGCCGGTCGCGTTCGACGGCGCGATCGCATACGGGCTGCCGGCGACGTTTACGCTCGCTGGGGTGCCGAGGCTGGCCAGGGTCACGCCGCTGACGCCGTCGCCGTTGCTGGTCACCAGCCCGGTTTCGGTAAAGGCTGTGGTGCCGAGATTGAGCATCGTGCCGTAAGTCTTCGACTGGTTAGACCCTGTTCGGCGCCACCGGCGAGCGTATTATCGACCAGCCCACCGCCGGGGAATTCGCCAGCGTGCATGTGACCAATTGGGGCGTGGGAGCGCGCTTCAACCTGCCGTCATGGACGACCTACGCGCCGGATGGCTATGCCTTCGTCGAAGCCAGCGAGGGCTACGCCAATCTCGTCATCGCGCCTACCTCCAATTACAGCTCGCGCATTTTCGCCGGGCTGCTTTTGCAGTACTGATGCCGATCGCCGGACATTTCGGCTGACCGTTGATTTTGTTGGTGCGGACGGCCGGACTCGAACCGGCACGGGAAGCGACTCCCGAGGGATTTTAAGTCCCTTGCGTCTACCATTTCGCCACGTCCGCGGAGCGGACCTTAAACCGGTCCACGCCGCCGCCCTTGTAGCATCGGCCGTGCATGCGCCGGAAGCGAGCACCCGGCCACGGCCCCGGGGTTACGACAGTGGCGAGCTCTGGCTATTACTGCTGCTTGTTCTTGGACGCCGTCGGCGAGCTCGGGCGGATATTGCCCCATGGATCAGCGGACGATTTCTTGTCGGGTATCTTCTTGACGGCCGCATCATAGGCTTGATCGGTCGCCCTCTGCCGGTCGATTTCCTCCTGGGTCAGCGGCCTCTTAGGGTTGACCGGAATACTTTGCGCCTGGGCCGCGGCAGCTCCCGCGAAAAAGGCGACCAAGGCAATGGCCCGGATCAATCTCCGCAGCATGCTTTGCTCCTATGAGCCGATTTGCGATCGTCCCGTTTCACCTGTTAGGCTACTCGTTGAACACGTGACCCCATAAACTATCCCAATCGGCACCGGAAATGTCGGTGACGCGGCCGTCATGTTCGAAGAACTTGTTGGGCACCTGGAACATGGCAAGCATCAGACCGCCCTCCGGTGTCCAGGCGACGTGGCGGCTGCCGGCTTCGCGCCAGACGAATTCGCCCGGGCCGACGGCGAGGCCCTGCGCCGCGCCTTCCTTATCGACCAGCTTGCCTTCGAGAATGTAGGTCTGCTCGATCTTCACGTGCTCGTGGTCGGGCAGTATCGCGCCAGGCGCAAACTTCATCAACGCCGTGACCAGCCCGCTCTGCTTGTCGATAAGCAGTGCTTTGACTTCACAGCCGGGGAACCGCGTCTTTTTCCATTCCATGTCACCAGGTCGCACGACGTGGGAATGCGTTTCGGCGGTATCGTGTTTTGATTTCGGGGTGACGGCGTCCATGGCAGTCTCCTGCTCTACAGTCCGGCTTCGTTGATCGGCGGTTGGAAGGCAAGCCCGGTGTCCCAGGGAAAATAGATCCAAGTGTCCTGCGACACTTCGGTGATGAAGGTATCGACCAGCGGCCGCCCCATGGGCTTGGCATAGACAGTGGCGAGGTGCGCGCGCGGCACCAGCTCGCGCACCACCTTGGCGGTCTTGCCGGTATCGACGAGGTCGTCGACCAGAAGTACGCGGGCCCCCTGCCCGCCGCCGCGCGCGACGATCGCCTGGGCGACGCCCTTGAGCACCGTCAATTCGCCCTGGCTGGTGCCGGTATAGCTCGATACGCACACGGTTTCGATCAGCTTGATGCCGAGTTCGCGTGCCACGATCGCCGCCGGCACGAGACCGCCGCGGGTGATGCAAACGATCGCCTCAAACGGCCCAGCGCCGCTTAGTCGCCAGGCCAGCGCGCGCGAATCGCGATGAAATTGGTCCCACGAAACCGGAAAGATTTTTGCAGGATCTCGTACCTGTGGTTTCTCGGCTTGCTGTAACTCGACCTGGCTCATCGAAGGTCCTCGCGGCGAGAGCAGACGGCTTCCGAGCCGATATCAGACCAGGCGGACCGATGGCAATCAGGGAATCTCGTACACCGTGGTCTCGTCGGCGATGCCGCGCAGAGCCGCACGCTGCATGGTCGGCTGCAGGCCCGAGCTTTCGAGGATTTTCGCGGAGTTGATATCCTCGACGATCGGCTTGGTGACGATGATGGCGCGGGTCGAAGCCAGCCCCTGCACGCGGGCCGCCATATTCACCGTCTGACCGAAATAATCCTGGCTGTTGTTGAGGGTGACGGCGAGGCACGGCCCCTCGTGAATGCCGATCTTGAGCAGCAGATCCTCGTTGCCGCGCTCGGCATTGATGCGCGTCATTTCCTCGCGCATGCGCAATGCCGCCGCCAACGCCCGGTCCGGGGTCGGAAACGTCGCCATCACCGCATCGCCGATGGTCTTCACCACCGCGCCCGCTTCCGCCGCCACTACGTCATAGAGAACATGGAAATGCTGACGGACCAGATCGTAGGCAACCAGATCGCCCACCCTTTCATACAGCGCGGTCGAACCCTTGAGATCGGTGAAGAGGAAGGTCAGGCTGGTGATCTTGAGCCGCTGATCGACATCGAGCGTATCCGTGCGATAAATGTCGCGAAACGTCTGATTGGTGAGGAGGCGTTTGGCGGTAAGATAGGGCCGCCGCCTTTCCAGCAGATTGTGGAGCGGGCGATCCGCTATCCACAGCCCCGGCAGAACGCGGCGGTCAGTCCGATTTTCCAGCGACAGCCGCAACGGCCCCGGCCGCATTTCAACGGTGCCAACCGGCGCCTTGACTTTGTTGAACACCATCGAAAGCGCCTGTCGCTCACGCGTCGGTTCGCCCTTGACGTCGATGAACTGGGTGCCGTGCGTCACCGGATCGAACGCGATGACGAATTTGTCCGGCAGCTGCACCGACAGCACAGCCTTCTCGCCCGGCGGCAGTTCGATCGAGTCGATGGAGAACTCCTCGAACAGCTCATCGAGACGGTCGGGCAAGTCCACGCCGGAACTCCAGAAAATCTGCCGGCAATATTCGACCTCCGACAACGAATCGGGATCGTGTGCCGCGATCCGCCGCACTCGGGGGCTGACCGTGAAGGTCACCTCCACCATTTCATCGAGCGTCGGCTGATACGCGGAAGCGCAAAGACCGCAATCATACTCGTCGCGCTTTACGCTCTTCAGCGTAGCGCTGGCGTCGAGCACGCCACCGCAGCCGGGGCAGAGGATATTCCACGACAATTCAAATAGACCAAGCCGCGAGGCGTGCAGGAACGCGGCGACGGTGCGCTCTTCATCGAGGTTGTTTTTGCCGGCGAAAGCGAGCGCATTGACGCGACAGAGGTCACGATCAAGGCCTTCGCGAACCAGCCGCTCGATGGCGGCGGCACAATCTGGATCGGACGATTGCCGCAGGACGGCAAAAAGGGCTTCGGTTTCGCTCATCGGAGGATTTCCTTCGCGCCCTAATGCGCGGCCAACGTAACTATCGGTACCCGCCGCCGCAAGGCGCAGTGCCGTGAGCCGTGCGGCGTCGGTTGTGGGTCACGCCGATGTGAACCGGGCGGGCGGCTGCGACCCTAGCTGGCGGCAAGCTGCGCCTTTACGCGTTTGAGCATCGCTTCGACCGCGGCCTTGACTGCGGTGAGGTCCTGCGGATCGCGCGAGCGCATTACCACGTGGGCGTTGGCGCTCCGATTTTCGTCCATGAAGGGGTAGGAGCCGATCAAGACGCTGGGATGCGCTTTCGCAATCGCGCCAAGCTCGGTGCCGATATCGCCCTCGCGGCAGTCGGTGCGCACGGTTTCCGACAGCATTTTGGCGCCGGTCTTGAGCTGCGGCGTGACGTATTCGAGCATGGCCTGCATGACTTGCGGGATGCCCGCCATGACGATGACGTTGCCGATGCGAAACCCCGGCGCCGCGGAGATTTTGTTGAGCACCAATTCGGCGCCAGCCGGAAGGCGCGTCATGCGCATGCGCGCTTCGTTCATCACTCCGCCGGTCTGCGCAAGTCGGGCCCGCAAGATATCGACCGCGCGCGCGTCATAGTCGATTGCCACGCCGAACGCCTTGGCGACCGCGTCGGCGGTGATATCGTCGTGGGTGGGGCCGATGCCGCCGGTCGTGAACACATAAGTATAACGCTCGCGCAGCGCGTTGAGCGCTGCGACGATCTCCGGCTCTTCGTCGGGCACCACGCGGACTTCCTTGAGATCGATGCCGATGGCGGTGAGATATTCGGCGGTAAAGCCGATGTTCTTGTCCTTGGTGCGGCCCGAAAGGATCTCGTCGCCGATGACTAGAAGGGCGGCTGTGACAATCTCGCTCTGGCCCTGGCTCCCGGACGTACCGGTCATGAGCAAAATCCCCCGCGCTTGACCGCTTCCTCTAGCGCGGCGGCAACGGCTGCTCAAGCATGCCGGCGATCGTCGGACGACGCGAACCCGTCACGCCGATCGGACGGAATATGTCATCCGCCGGGTTTGAGGCCTTTTCGCATCGGCGATTTTGCGTGTAAGTGTCACGCAAGGCTCAGGGAGAGAACGTCATGGATTTCTCGATGTCGGAACGGCAAAAACACTGGCGCGAGCGCGTCGTCGCCTTCATGGACGCCCATGTCTATCCGGCCGTCGACACTTACGCGGCGCAGGATGCCGAAGGCGAGCGCTGGAAAGTTATCCCGGTCCTCGAGCAGCTGAAGACCAAAGCCAAAGCCGAGGGTCTGTGGAATCTCTTCCTGCCGCCGTCGCCCGATCACGATGAAGGCGACTATCACGGCGCCGGCCTCACCAACCTCGATTATGCCCTTTGCTCGGAGCAAATGGGCCGCGTCTCCTGGGGATCGGAAGTCTTCAATTGCTCGGCGCCCGACACCGGGAACATGGAGGTTCTGCATCGCTACGGATCGGCAGAGCAAAAGGCCAAATGGCTGCGGCCGCTCCTTGCCGGCGAAATCCGCTCGGCGTTCCTCATGACCGAACCGGCGGTGGCTTCGTCCGACGCGACCAACATCGAAACCTCGATTGTTCGCGACGGTGGCGACTATGTGATCAGCGGACGCAAATGGTGGTCGTCGGGGGTCGGCGATCCGCGCTGCAAGATCGCCATCGTCATGGGAAAGACCGATCCGAGCCGCGTCAGGCACGAGCAGCAATCGCAAATTCTGGTCCCGCTCGACACGCCGGGGCTGAAGGTTGTCCGCATGCTGCCGGTGTTCGGCTATGACGACGCCCCGCATGGGCACGCCGAAGTCGTGCTCGACAAGGTGCGCGTGCCCGCCGCCAACCTCCTCCTCGGCGAGGGCCGCGGTTTCGAGATCGCCCAGGGGCGGCTCGGCCCGGGACGGATACATCATTGCATGCGCACAGTGGGCGCAGCCGAGGTCGCGCTGGAAAAGATGACCAAGCGGCTTCTCTCCCGCACCGCCTTCGGCAAGAAGCTCGCCGAACAGTCGGTCTGGGAGCAACGCATCGCCGAGGCGCGCATCGACATCGAGATGACGCGGCTCCTCTGTCTCAAGGCCGCCGACATGATGGACAAGGTCGGCAACAAGGCGGCGCAACTGGAGATCGCCATGATCAAAGTGGCCGCGCCGCGCGTGGCGCTGCGTGTGATCGACGACGCTATCCAGGCGCATGGCGGCATGGGCGTGACGACCGACGCAGGGCTGGCGAAGTCCTACGCGCACATCCGCACGCTGCGGCTTGCCGACGGTCCGGACGAAGTGCATTGCCGCGCGATTTCCCGGCTGGAAATGCGCAAATATACCAATGCGCGGCTGTGAGCGCTGGCCTCATCGACGCGAACGCAGAAATCAGCGCTTCACCGCTCAAGCACGAGCGCTTGCTTGGCGTTATCCATCGACCACGATTTGAAGCGGCTAAGGAAACTCTGACCAAGCAGTAATGAGCCTTCCACCGGGGTAATTCCGGCGGTCACATTTTCAACCACTGTATCGCCGACGGTCAACGACCTGATCCGGAACCTCGCCGACGGCAATGTCGAGCCGTCGGCCAGCTTATAAATTTGTACGCCGACAAAATCCGATTGTTGCAGCGTGCCTGTTTGCAACAATGTTCCGACCACGTCGGCTGGAATGCTCACGTCACTGGCGCCGCTATCGACCACGAATTTGAGAGTGATTGCCTTGTTAACAAGGACGGGGACCTTGTAAGTGCCGCCTTCGCTTTCCAGCGACACCAATATCGGAGTATCGGTTTCCGTCCGCACCCGGCTTTGCGCCGCCCGGTCATCATTCGTTGCCACTGCAGCCGGCGACCCGATTTGCGATGCGTCAATTGCCAGGGACTGCAAAACGCCCCGACCGTCTTCGTCAAAGGTTGCCGCCCACAGGTATCCGGCACCGCCCGCCAGTCTGTAAATTGGCACTTCGGCTTTGGCTGATTTCTGCAGATCGCCGAGGAAGCTGACCAGAAGCCCCTTGTGAGGTCCACCAGAGGCAACGACTGACACATCGTTGCTATCAAGTGGCTCTAGTTGAATTTTGCCCCAGACAGCGATAATCGCATTTGGTAGTCCTTCGCGCTGCGGCATCTCAAAGGTGCGGGGGTTTTCGCCAAACTTGGCCGATAATTTCGCGAGCTCATTTTGAACATCGCTCTTTTTGATTGAGGCCGGTGCAATGTAGCTCTTTATATACCACGCGGTGCCGTCCTGCGTCCGCAACATCGAATGAGACGAAACGGTTTCGTTCTGGCCTTCCGTCTTTCTTTCCTCTTTGCGGCACTGAGCGAAGCCGGGAAATCTGTCGCTCGCCGCGCACTGATATAGCTTATGAGCCTCGCTTTCGACCGGGACAGTACTGCCCAGCGCAACACCGTCAACGACATACGAAGACGCTGCCGCGGTGATTTGAGCAGAAGCAGAAGGCTGAACGGCGGTTCGCTGCGGATTCTGGGTTATTTGAATGCGGCAACTGGAACGCAATTGAAGCAACCGCCGATCGGCTGGGGTCACGCCGCGGCTGATCAAAGCGCGAACGCTGAAGCCTCGCTGTTGTAACAGCTTACCGAGACAGGAAGTTTCCGCAGGCGGAAGACTTTGCCATGCCAGCCGCGCAGCAGCTTGCTGTCTAGGGGTAATCTGTGGACGCGCCGGAACGGCCGGGTCAGGCTCGTAGTAATACGAATCATACGGCGCACGGCGCCATTGGGCAGACGCCGAATTCGAGACATAAACTCCGGCCACAGCCAGCGCGAGAGCCGCAATCCGGAATACGTTTGAGTACTCGGCCATCAATTGGAACCCGTGCGGGAAGCCGTGATGGTAGGGTAAGTCGCACACCGACTCAACCAGCGCGTTCCCGAACCTTGCTGCGTTGGAACTCCGAACGGCGGCAGCGAACATGCCGTGCGAAAGCACTGTGTCAAAGCTGTGAAGTTCGTGTTCGCTTGGATGCGAACGCCGCACCAAGGGTCAGGTAAGCCGGTAGTTGACCATCACAACGCGCCAGCCTTCGCCATCGCTGCCGCGATAATGGTCGAGGCGGGTCAGCGAACAATTGTCAGTCGTAAACGCGAGGCCGCCGCGCGGTGGCAGACCGAGTGCGATGGCCAGCGCCGCGCGAATGGTGCCGCCATGCGCAACGGCGACGATGTCGGAACCCCGATGGGCTTCATTCATGCGCGAGACTGCGGCACCGACCCGCGCGACGACATCGACGAAACTTTCGCCGTTTGGCGCCCGTTCTTCCGCGGGCGCGTACCAGAACATGCCCGGCTCTTGTTTGCGGTCCTTGAGAAAGCTTTCGCGATCCCGGCCTTGCCAGTCCCCGAGGTGCTGTTCAGCGAAGTCTGTTTCCTGCAGCAATGCCTGCGGCTTTTCGAAATCACCGGCAGCCAGGATGGCCTCGGCTGTTTGCTGTGTCCGCGACAGATGGCTCGTCACCCAAATCGCGCGTCGCGGCAACATTGCGGCAAGCCGGGCGAACAGGGCCGCGTCGCTGCAATCGCAGGGCAAATCCCGTTGCCCGTAGATGCGGCCTTCGTCCACACGAACCGGAGCATGGCGAATCCACCACCAGCACGTCCGGACCAACTCGCCGTCTTCGGCACCCGTGGCCGCGAGAGACTCCTGGATCGACGATTCAGACAAGACCCACTTCCAGGTTCGCGGGCTGATGACTGGATGTCACGTCGGCGTTCGATCGCGAATGGCCGACATCCACGGCCGAAGCAGCCTCACTGCGCATTTTTTGCAAACAGGCCCTTGAGTTCGCTTTTTAGAATTTTGCCGGTCGCATTGCGCGGCAACATGTCGGCGGAGAAGAGAACCTTCACCGGCACCTTGAAGGCCGCGAGCCGCTCGGCGACGAAGGCCCGCAGCTCGTCCTCGTCCGCGTGCGCTCCCGGCTTGAGGGTGACGACAGCTCCCGGCTCCTCGCCGAGCGTGTGATGCGGGACAGCAACTACCGCAGCGTCGATGACGGCGGGATGCTCGTAGAGGGCATTCTCGACTTCGATGCAATAGATATTTTCGCCGCCGCGGATCAGCATGTCCTTGGCCCGGTCGAGGATGTAGCAGAAGCCCTCTTCATCGAGCCGGGCGATGTCGCCGGTGCGAAGCCAACCGTCGACAAATGTCTCCGTTGTGGCTTGCGGGTTTCGCCAATAGCCTTTCACGACGTTCGGACCTTTGACCCAAAGTTCGCCGACACCGCCAGCCGGCAATTCCTTGCCGCCGTCGCCGACGATCTTCATGTCGCCGACCGGCAGCGCCGGACCGCAGCTGTCCGGACGCAGCTGATAATCCTCGTCGCCGTGGCCGGTAAATGCGCCGGAAACCTCGGTCATGCCCCAGCCGAAACTAGGCATCGACAGCGGGAATTTTTCCTTCAATTTCGGCACCAGTTCGGGGGCCGCAGGCGCTCCGCCATAGGCAATGCTTTCGAGCGACGACAGATCATATCTCGCGAGCGACGGATGCTCGAGCAACTGCCAGGCGATGGTCGGCACGCCGCCGGTCACGGTGACGCGCTCACGTTCGATGAGCTGCATCGCCAGCTCCGGGTCCCACTTGTGCATGAACACGATCTTGCCGCCTGCCGCCATGAGCGGAATCATTGTCGCGTGACAGCCGGTCGTGTGAAACAGCGGAACCACAAGGAGCGCGGCTTTCGGCGGCGCGTTGGGGTCGGGTTGCGGGACCGGCTCGCCACGGCGCAGACAACTTCGCGCCTGCGTGAACGGCCTGAGCATGACCGCCATGGCCGAATTCCGATGGGTGCCAACAGCGCCCTTCGGCTTTCCCGTGGTGCCGGAGGTGTAGAGGATTGTGGCGTCGTCCTCGGGGTCGAGCGGCACGTTCGGCAGCGGGCGATCCGGCGACAGACGCCAGGAGTTTACTTCTCCGACAACCGATTCAAGTTTGGCGACCTTCGGATGGGCCACCTCCTCGCTTTTGCGGCTGACGAAGATGCGTTCCAACGCCGGGCAATTATGCAGATGCTCGGCAAGCCGCTCCAGACGTTCGCGGTCGACGATGGCGACTTTCGCGCCGGAATCGTTGAGCCCGTATTCGAGCTCCGGTCCGGTCCACCAGGCATTGAGCAAAGTCGCGACCCCGCCGGCGATTAGACAACCGAACATGGCCGCTGGCCATTCCGGAACATTGCGCATGGCGATGACGACGCGATCGCCTTTGGCGACGCCGGCTTGTTGCAGCGCCTCGGCAATGGCGAGCGCGGCGCGCGCAAAATCCCCGTAGCTCGCGCGTTCGTCGCGATAAACCAGAAACGTCCTGTCGCCATGGCTCCGCGCCAAAAGAAACACTTCCCGCATGGTCGGCGGCGCGTTTTTCCACACGCGGGTGCGCACCCCGCGAATGTCGCGTTCTTCGATCTCGAATGGAGAGCCCGCGCCGGTCAATGTCGCATTGGCGTCTCTCAGCGACATGACCGGAAAGGTATTGGCTACCGCCACGTTCTTAGGTCCCGACTAGGCGATCGTAACGCCGCCGTCCACCACGATGGTTTGTCCGGTCATAAAGCTTCCCGCCTGCGAGGCCAAGAGAATCGCAGCGCCGGCGATCTCATCCGGTTCGCCGATGCGGCCAAGCGGCGTCTGCGCGTTCCTCCGTCTCAGACTTTCCGGATTCTCCCAAAGCGCGCGTGCAAAATCGGTGCGAATGAGACCCGGGGCGACGCAATTAATGCGAACATTGTGCGGTCCAAGCTCGACGGCAAGGTTGCGCGCCATCTGCAAATCCGCTGCCTTCGAAATGCAGTAGCTGCCGATGACCGGGCTGCCTCGAAGCCCGCCAATGGAAGACACGATGATGATCGAGCCATCCTTGCGGGCGATCATCTGCGGGGCGACCAGCGTGATCAGCCAGTGATTGGACACGATGTTGTTGTCGAGGATCTTGCGCAATTGCTCGTCGGTGATCGTATGCATCGGCCCGTAATGCGGGTTTGAGGCGGCGTTGCACACAAGGATGTCGATTTGGCCGAAAGCGCGCGTCGTCTCTTCGACCAGGCCCGTCAGCTGCTCCTTCGAAGAAATATTCGCGGCGATGGCGATGGCACGGCCGTCGCAGAATTTCGCGTTCACCGCGGCGGCGACTTCCCGGCAGGGATCGAGGTTGCGCGAGGAGACAACGACTCTCGCTCCCTGTTCCGCCATCCGCTCGACGATGGCGCGGCCGATGCCGCGCGACGAGCCGGTAACAACGGCCACCTTGCCAGTGAGATCGAATAGCGACACGATGTTTCTTCCCTTTCGACATTTCGTATTTTGCACGACAGCCTATTGTGACCCTTATAACCCGGCAAGCTGAAGAGGAAACGTCGTAATGACCGCAATCAATGCCGTGACCGATCTGACCCGCGAAGGCGATATCGCCGTGCTCACGATCAATTCGCCGCCGGTGAATGCCTTGTCGGCGGAGGTCCGCAACGGCCTTCGCGATGGCGTCGGGCAGGCTGGCGCCGATCCGGCCGTCAAAGCGATCATGGTGATTTGCGCCGGCCGCACCTTCATCGCAGGCGCGGACATTTCCGAGTTCGGCAAGCCCACAACGGGCGCTTCGCTGCCCGAGCTTCAAACCGCACTCGAAGGCGGCCCCAAGCCGGTCATCGCAGCCATGCACGGCACGGCCTTGGGCGGCGGTTTTGAAATGGCGCTGATGTGCCACTATCGCGTCGCAGTACCATCGGCAAAGTTCGGCTTTCCCGAAATCAAGCTCGGTCTCATTCCCGGCGCCGGCGGGACGCAGCGCTTGCCTCGCTTGAGCGGCGTCGAAAATGCGCTCGATGTCATTCTTTCGGGGACGCCATTCGGGGCCAAACAGGCGCTCGAATGGGGCGTAATCGATGCGCTGGCCGAGGAACGAAAATTGCGCGAAAGCGCGCTCGCCTTTGCCCGCAAGGTCATCGACACGCACATGCCGTTGCGCAAAATCCGCGACCTCAACGACAAAATCGAAGCCGCACGCGGGCGGCCGGAGATTTTTGACAAAGTCCGTCGCGAGTATGCCCGCAGATACCGGGGCTTCGAAGCCTGGCAAGCCGCCTTGCGTGCCGCGCAGGCCGCGGTCGACCTGCCCTTTGACGAGGGCGCGAAGCTCGAACGGCAATTGTTTCTTGACCTCATCCCGACGGCGCAATCGCGTGCCCAACGCTACGTGTTCTTTGCCGAGCGCAGAGTATGGAAAATCGCCGACGTGCCGGATGACACGCCGGTCTTGCCGATCAAGAAGGTGGGCGTCATCGGCGCCGGTACCATGGGCGGCGGCATAGCGATGAATTTCCTCAACGCTGGAATGGCGGTGCGGATCGTCGAAACGGCGCAGGACGCGCTCGACCGCGGCATCGCCACGATCCGCCGCAACTATGACAATACCGCCAAGAAAGGTCGGCTGACCCAGGCCGACGTCCAAACCCGGATGGGGCTTCTGCGTGCTGACTTGAAGCTCGACACGTTGTCCGACTGCGACCTCGTGATCGAGGCGGTCTACGAGAATATCGACATCAAGAAGGACGTATTCGGCAAGCTCGACAAGATCGCCAAACCGGGCGCGATCCTCGCTTCCAACACCTCTTACCTCAACATCGACGAAATCGCCGCGGTTACGAGCCGGCCGGATCACGTGCTCGGCATGCATTTCTTCTCGCCGGCAAATGTCATGCGGCTGCTGGAAGTCGTGCGCGGCGAAAAGACGGCGAAGCCGGTGATCGCCACGGCGATGCAGCTCGCAAGAAAGATCGGCAAGATCGGCGTCCTCGTCGGCGTCTGCCATGGCTTCGTTGGCAATCGCATGCTGCATCAACGCCAGCGCGAAGCGCAAAAGCTCATTCTCGAGGGCGCCATGCCCTGGGACGTCGATCGGGTGATTTACGATTTCGGCCTGCCCATGGGCCCGTTTGCCATGAGCGATCTTGCCGGGCTCGACATCGGCTGGTCGAAGGAGACGAGCAAATCCTCGACCATCCGCGAAATCCTCTGCGAAATGGACCGGCGCGGACAAAAGACCGGCGCCGGCTTTTATGACTATGACGAGTTCCGCAACGCTAAGCCGTCTCCTGTAGTCGAAAAGATCATTCTCGACTTCGCCGCCAAGAAAGGCATCAACCGGCGCACAATCCCGAACCAAGAAATTCTCGAGCGCTGCATCTATCCGATGATCAATGAAGGCGCCAAGATTCTCGAGGAGGGAAAGGCGCAACGGGCTTCCGACATCGATATCGTCTGGATCGATGGCTACGGCTGGCCAGTCTATCGCGGCGGTCCGATGTTCTATGGCGATCTGATCGGGCCCGGCAAAGTTCTCGCCAAGCTGAAGGAATTCGAGGCGACCATGGGTGAGGATTTCAAGCCGGCTCCGCTGCTCGAACGGCTGGTCGCCGAAAACAAGCGCTTCCAGGATTTGTAGCGTATCTGCGCCAACGCGCTCCACACGTCCGGTCCCCCACGGGCGGAGTGCCCAACGAACAAAGGCCGCCGCCTCGATGGTCATCGCGCCTAAAACATGGGCAATAGTGGCCGGGCAGCCGGGCGGTTACGCGCCCTGCCCGCGCACCCGAGTTGGCGCAAAGCTTGCTACAAAGGGGCTACCGCCATTGATGCGGCTAGGGTTTTGCGTACGAACTCGCGTGAGCCGGGGGCCGGCATGTTCGACGAGATGAGGGGAAGCGAAGGCGCCGTTCGGCCGGCGTACGCCGAACTGTCGCATTGGCTGGGCGAGGTTCCGCCCGATGTGCTCGATTTTCGCCGGCGTGAGGCGGAGCTGTTCTTCCGTCGCATCGGCATTACTTTCGCGGTATATGGCGAGGCCGAGGCGCAGGAGCGCCTCATTCCCTTCGACGTTATTCCGCGCATCATTTCGGCGGCCGAGTGGCAAGTCCTGGAACGGGGCCTGGAGCAGCGCGTCAAAGCCCTCAACGCCTACATCAAGGACGTGTACGGCCGGCGCGAGATTCTCAAGGCCGGCATCGTACCGGAGGATCTGGTTTTTCAGAATCCGGTTTTCCGCCCGGAGATGAACGGGCAAAAGGTGCCGCACGACATCTATGTGCATGTCGCCGGCATCGACGTTATCCGCGTCGACGCCGACAGCTTCTATGTGCTCGAGGACAATGCGCGCACGCCCTCCGGTGTGTCCTACATGCTAGAAAACCGCGAGATCATGCTGCGGCTCTTTCCCGAACTGTTCTCACGCTACCGCGTCGCGCCGGTCGAGAATTATCCGGACGAGCTCCTGGCGACGCTGACATCGATCGCGCCACCGACCGCTTCCGCCGAGCCGACCGTCGTGCTGCTAACCCCCGGCGTCTACAATTCCGCCTATTACGAGCATTCGTTCCTCGCCGACAAGCTCGGGGTCGAATTGGTTGAAGGCCGCGACCTCGTTTGCAAGGGCGACATTGTCTACATGCGCACGACCGAAGGGTTAAAACGCGTCGACGTGATCTATCGCCGCATCGACGACGATTTCCTCGACCCGCTGGTGTTTCGGCCCGACAGCGCGCTGGGCGTGCCCGGCCTTATGTCGGCTTATCAGGCCGGCAACGTCACGCTCGCCAATGCCGTCGGTACTGGAATCGCCGATGACAAGGCGGTCTACAGCTACATGCCAGAGATCGTGAAGTTCTACCTCGGCGAGGAGCCGCTCTTGAAAAACGTGCCGACCTGGCGCTGCCGCGAACGCGAACATTTGGCCTACGTGCTCGATCACCTCGAGGAGCTGGTGGTGAAGGAGGTGCACGGCTCCGGCGGCTACGGCATGCTGATCGGTCCGAAAGCCGACAAGACCACGGTCGCGGGGTTCCGCGCCAAGCTGAAATCCGACCCGACGAATTTCATCGCCCAGCCGACGCTCGCGCTCTCGACCTGCCCGACTTGCGTCGAGGAAGGCATCGCGCCGCGCCATGTCGACTTGCGCCCCTTTGTGCTGTCGGGCCGCGACCGCGTCCGCATCGTGCCCGGCGGGCTGACACGGGTCGCACTGAAGAAGGGTTCGCTGGTGGTCAATTCGAGCCAGGGCGGCGGCACCAAGGATACCTGGGTGTTGGACGGGTGAGCTTGAGCGATGCTGTCGCGTACGGCCGATAATCTCTACTGGCTCGCCCGCTACGTCGAGCGCGCGGAATATCTGGCGCGCATTCTCGACACCACCTACCGGCTCACGGCGTTGCCGCTCACCTATGTCGGCACCTCGAACGAATGGGAATCCGCGGTCGCGACCGCCGGCTGCGCTGCCGCCTTTTTCGCCGCCTATTCCGAAGCGAACGAAGAAACGGTTACCGAATTCCTCGCCTTCTCGACCAGCAACCCCTCTTCGATCCGCAACTGCTTTGAAACTGCGCGCGTTAACGCGCGCGCGGTGCGCACCGCGCTCACCATCGAAATGTGGGACGCCATCAACGGCGCCTGGCTCGAGCTGAAGAAGTGGGGCAATGGTCCGCGCTCGCGCGAGGAGTTCACACGCTTCCTGCGCTGGGTCCAGGAATCCTCGCTCCGCTTCGATGGATCGGCCTACCGCACCATGCTGCGCAACGACGCCTACTGGTTCTCGCGCCTCGGCGTCTACATCGAACGCGCCGACAACACCGCGCGAATCCTTGACGTCAAATATCATCTGCTGTTGCCCGCCGACGAGAAGGTCGGCGGACCGCTGGACTACTTCCAGTGGGCCGCGATCCTGCGTTCGGTTTCGGCGCTGACCGCCTATCATTGGGTCTATCGCGAGAACGTCAAACCCTGGCTGGTCGCTGATCTGCTCATGCTTCGGGACGAGATGCCGCGGTCGCTGGCAAGCTGTTATGAGAATCTGGTGCAAAATCTCGATCGCATCGCCAATGCCTATGGCCGCCAGGGAAATGCGCAGCGGCAGGCGCGCGCCGTCCGTGCCCGGCTGCAAAACAGCCGCATCGAGGAAATCTTCCCGACCGGGTTGCACGAGTTCATCGACGACTTCGTCGAAGACAACAACCGGTTGGGAACCGCCATAGCGCAGCAATATCTGCTCTGACTGGGACTTGTGCTCAGAGGTCGTTGGTCAGAAGTTAGAGGACAACGCCGCTTCACGTCGTCTATTCTCGGCTTGCTGCCCTCGATCTTCTGCCACCTGCCTTCTGGCTTCTGATACCTGATATGCGCCTGCGCATCGCCCACAGCATCGTTCATCGCTATGACCCGCCGGCCACGGGCGTGATCCAGGTGCTGCGGCTCACGCCGCGCAACCATGAAGGCCAGTATGTGATCGGCTGGCGGATCGATGTTTCCGCCGATGCGCGTCTGAACGCCCATGAGGATGCTTTCGGCAACCTGACCCACGTGTTCACCGCCGACGGTCCGCTCGAAGCCTTGAGCGTCAAGGTCGACGGCGAAGTCGAGACCCAGAACACCGATGGTGTGGTGCGCGGCACGCTCGAGCGGTTTCCGCCGAGCCTGTTCCTGCGCGACACACCGTTGACGCAGCCCGACCGGGCGATCCGGGATTTTGCCCAGGATATCCGCGCAGCCGACGGCGGCAATGTTCTCGGCGAGCTTCACGCCTTGATGGATCGGCTGCACGATGAGACGACTTGCGAAAATGATCCATTGCACCCGACTGCAGTAACGGCCGCGGAAGCTTTTGCGCGTAAGCGCGGCGCTACCGGCGACTTGGCGCACGTTTTCGTCGGCGCCGCGCACAGCCTGCAAATCCCGGCGCGCTATGTCGCCGGCTATTGTTGCGCCGACGGCATTGCCGAGCAGGACAGCGATCATGCCTGGGCGGAAGCCTTCGTGCCCGACCTCGGATGGGTGGGGTTCGACCCGGCAAACCGCACGTGCCCGACTGACGCCTATGTTCGGGTCGCGATCGGGCTCGATGCCCTTGGCGCTGCTCCGATGCGCGGCACCCGCTACGGCACCGGGGGCGAGATGCTGGCGGTTGCGATCAAAGTCGATCAGTGAGTTTGGCCGTTCGGCCAGTGCCATTGCCGCTAACCGACCGCTGCCGGTATGCTGCCGCCATCAAGATCGCTCCCGGGGCTGGCGAACAATGACATATTGCTGCGGAATTCTGGTGCGCGAGGGGCTTGTGATGTTTGCCGACACGCGCACCAATGCCGGCGTCGACAACATCGCAACCTTCCGCAAGCTGCACGTCTTTACCAGCCCCGGAAAGCGCATCATGGCGCTGGCTTCGGCGGGCAACCTTTCGATCAGCCAATCCGTCGTGAGCATATTGACCGAAGGCTTCGATAATCCCGAAACCGGCGAGCACGAGACGCTGATGAACGCGCCGTCGATGTTTCAGGCCGCCCAGCGCGTCGGCAATGTGATCCGCACCATCCATGCCGCCGAAGGCAAGGCGCTCGAGGCTTCGGACGTCGGTTTCGACGTCTCTTTCCTGTTCGGCGGCCAGATCGCCGGCGAACGCATGCGGCTGTTTATGATCTATTCCGCCGGCAATTTCATCGAATGCACCACCGATACGCCGTATCTGCAGATCGGCGAGCATAAATACGGCAAGCCGGTGCTCGACCGCGCGATTTCCTACGGCATGGACCTTTACGACGCCCTCAAAGTGGGCCTGGTCTCCATCGACTCGACCATGCGCTCGAATTTGAGCGTCGGGCTGCCGATCGATCTTCTGGTCGTGCGGCGCGACACCTGCGATGCCGAGCTGATCTACCGCATCGAGCCGGGGGAACCCTACTTCACCGATCTGCGCGAACGCTGGTCGGCCGCGCTCCGCGCCGCCCATATCGCCATCCCGCGCCCGCCTTACAGCAATAAGCGGTAAATCGGGCGTCGTTCGGCGCGGCCGGCCCGACAGCGCCGCGCCGAATTTACAAAGCATTAACTTCCCCCACCGGTTTAACGTTCGCCCGGTGCGGTAACCTTTCGCTCGCCTGGACTGCAAGCGAATGGCAATCATTTTCCCCCTAGGGTGGCCGCGAACCAGAATCCGCCAACGGTACAAGGGCATAAGGGTGGGAGCGTGATCGCTTCGGCGCGGCCACACATCGCCGAGGAAAATAAACGGTCGCGTTGGGATCCGACGCGTCTGCGCCTGGTCGTGCCGATCGGCGTGATCGTCGCCGTCGCCATTGTGTGCATCGTCGTTGCCGTGCTCAGCTCGGCAAAGCGCGCGGACGAGGTTTCGCTTAATCGCGAACAGGAACTGATCCAGCAGGCGATCGCCAATCGCGGCGAACGCGTGTTGCGCGAAGTCGCCAGCGTCGCGGCGACCCAACGCGCCACTGAGGCGATTCGCGTCAATTACGATGCGCAATGGGTGGAACGCCGCGTCGGACAATGGCTGCAAACCTACTTCGACCACGACGTCGTCGTGGTGGTCGATGGTTCCGATCGGGTCGAATACGCCCGCTCCGGGTCCGCCGGAGATAGCGACGCCGCCGGCCTCCAGAAGGAACTCGCGGCAAGTCTCGATCTGCTGCGCCGCCGGATCAGCACTCCCCTCAGTCGCGCCATTTCCGTCAGCGTCGTGCCTGATCTGCTGCGACCCGACGGCTTCGCGGCCTTGATCGAGCGTTTCCGCGACCGGCCCGCAATCGTCGCGGCGGTGGCGGTCGGCTCCGACAGCGATCTCGCCTACGGCAACGCCGGCGCGCCGATCGTCATCGCCGTCAAATATATCGACGATGCCATGCTGCGAGAGATCGCCAGTCAATTCCAGCTCACCGGCTTGCGCGAGATCGACGATCCGGCCCAGCTCGGCGACATGCAAGGCACCGCCATTGCCGACACCCAGGGCAACCCGATCGTTCGACTGGCATGGGAACCGACCAAGCCCGGCGGCCTGATCATGTGGCGGGTGCTGCCCTTCGTCGTCATCGCGATCGCCGGATTCGTGCTCCTCGTCGGCCTCGTCATGCGCCACATGCGGCAAACGACCGAGGCCATCGTCGCCGGCGAGACGCAGCTTCGCCACCTCGCCTTGCACGATCCGGTCTGCGGACTGCCCAACCGCATCTATTTCGGCGAACGGCTCGAGACCGTGATCAGTAAAGTCCGCCGCGGCGGCCCCTCGGCGGCGGTGTTCTACATCGATCTCGATCACTTCAAGGACGTCAACGATACGCTCGGCCATCATGTCGGCGACGCGCTCATTCTCAACGTCACCCAGCGCTTGAGCCGGATCATGCGCGGCGAAGATCTGGTGGCCCGGCTCGGCGGCGATGAGTTCGCGATCATCACCACCTGCCCCTCGGATTCCTACTCGCTGCAGGCGCTCGCGGGACGCATCATCGCCGCGGTCTGCGCGCCCTACACGATCAGCGGCCACGCCATCAACATCGGCGCTTCGATCGGCATTGCCGTGATCGACCGCCGCGCCGGCGACGCCGGCGACATCTTGCGCTACGCCGACATGGCGCTCTACCGCGCCAAGAACGAGGGCCGCAACCGCGCCTGCATCTATGATGCGGCGATGGACGCCGACCTGTCGCAGCGCAAGCTCCTGGAAAGCGATCTGCGGCATGCGATCCAGACCGACGGGCTCAATGCCGCCTACCAGCCGATCGTCAACGCCAGCGGCGAGATCATGGTCGGCGTCGAAGCACTGGCGCGCTGGACCCATCCGACCATCGGCGTCATCCCGCCGGCGGAGTTCATCCCGATTGCCGAGCATTCCGGGCTCATTGTCGAGCTCGGCGAATGGATGCTGCGCCGCGCCTGCCTCGACGGCCGGAACTGGCCGGGATTGACGGTCGCGGTCAACGTCTCGCCGCTGCAGTTCCGCCGCTCCGACTTCGTCGACCTGGTCGAGCGTATCCTCAAGGAAACCGATTTCGACGCCAAGCGTTTGGAACTGGAACTCACCGAGAGCACGCTCCTCGGCAACCTGGATACCGCGGAGCTGTCGATGCTGCGGCTCAAAGCCATCGGCGTGCGCTTTGCGCTCGACGATTTCGGCACCGGCTATTCCAGTCTGCTCTATCTGCGGCGCTTTCCGTTCGACAAGCTCAAGATCGATAGTAGCTTCGTGCAAAGCATCGAGACTGCACCCGACGCCGCGGCCATCGTGCACGCCGTCGTCAGCCTCGGCCGGGGTCTCGGCATGCGGGTCACCGCCGAGGGCGTGGAGACGGCCGAGCAGCATCTGTTCCTCCGCGCCGCCGGTGTGCATTCGATGCAGGGCTATCGCTTCGGCCGGCCGGGGCTGGCCGCCGACGTCTCCGCGCGGCTTGATTCTCCTGAGGACTACTGCGTCGGCAATCCCGACCAGGAAATCGCGCTGGCGAGCTGACGCCTCCGTCATTCCGGGGCCGAGTGAAACGAGGAACCCGGAATCCATAATCACCGCCATCGCTCCACCCTTCCGAAACTCCGCGATCCGTGGTTATGGATTCCGGACAGCCGCGGAGCCTGCCATCGGGCCGGCCACTTCGGGCCGGACCCGTCGGCGGCTTCCGGAATGACGGATGAATGGGAGACGCCGGGATGGCTGCGCAGAAGATCGCATTGGTGACCGGGGCTGGCAGCGGCGTCGGCAAGTCCGCGGCGCTGGCGCTGTCGCGCGAGGGCTATGCAGTGGTGCTCGCCGGGCGCCGCGCCGACCGGCTTGAGGAAGTTGCGAAGGAGGCCAGCGGCAAAACCCTGGTGGTGCCGACCGACGTCAGGGAGCCGGCTTCGATCCTGGCTTTGTTCGCCAGGACCAGGGAAGCCTTCGGCCGGCTCGACCTTCTGTTCAACAATGCCGGCGTCAGCATGCGCGGCATGCCGCTCGAAGACGTGCCGCTGGAGCGCTGGCTTTCGATCGTCGCCACCAATCTGACCGGGCCGTTCATCTGCACTCAGGAGGCGATCAAAATCATGAAAGCGCAGGATCCGCGCGGCGGCCGCATCATCAACAACGGCTCGATCTCCGCGCACACCCCGCGCCCCGGCACCGTCGCCTACACTGCGACCAAGCATGCCATCACCGGCCTGACCAAGCAGACCTCGCTCGACTGCCGCGGCTACGACATCTGTTGCGGCCAGATCGACATCGGCAATGCCGCCACCCCGCTCACCGAAAAGATGGCCGAAGGCATGCTGCAGGCCGACGGCCGCACCATGCCGGAAGCGCGCATGAACGTCGACGATGTCGGCCGCGCCGTGATCTACATGGCAAGCCTGCCGCTCGACGCCAACGTGCTGTTCATGACCGTGATGGCCAACCAGATGCCGTTTGTCGGCCGCGGCTAGCATGATCCCGAAAAAGCCTGCCCCGGACTCGATCCGGGGTGGATTCCGGTTTTCGGATAAGATCATGCTCAAATAAGAACGCACACCATGCTTGAAGGCTGGCACGAGTTTTACGGTCTGCTCGGCACCGCGGCGGCGGCGCTGGTGGCGCTGTTGTTTGTCGCCGCTTCGATCGGCGCCGGCTATCTCAGCGCCGAGCGCGGCAGCCCGACGCGCACCTTCACCAGCCCGATCGTTGTTCACTACACCTACGTCCTGTTTCTGAGCCTCGTGGCGCTGGTTCCCGTCAACACCGATCAATCGCTGGCCATCATTGTCGGCGTCAGCGCGGCCGCGGGCCTCGCTTATTCAAGCTTGATCCTGATGCGCGTGATGCGCAGCAACGCCGCCGACTTCGACGACCGCCTCGGCTACGGCGCCAGTCCGCCGGCCGGCTACGCCGCCGCGCTGGCGGCGGCGATGTTCATCTTTCATCATTCGCCCATCGGCCCGCCGCTATTGGCCGGCGCGCTCATTCTTCTGTTGGTGATCAACATCCGCAACGCCTGGGATCTGATGGTGTTCTTCGCCCGCCGGCGCACCGACGGTGAGGCGCGATCCTCCGGCTCTGCTCAAGCTAAACCGCCGTCACCGTGACGGTCGCGCCGGCTTTCACCTTGGCGAGCGTCTTCACGTCGCCGACCGCCTTCGCCCAGATGTTGCACGGGCTGGCGAGCCGGGTCTCGTCGCCCTCCGAGATCGGTGTCCTCCCAAAGCCGATGGCGATTGCGTGGCCTTGCGGCCAGTAGGCGATCTCGCCGGGCGTGACCACCGCCCGCGCATTGTTCTCGCGCCCGACCTTCACCGGCACCTCGAAATAAACCTCCTCGCCCCAGGTCAGCGCCGCCGCCGCAAACGGCAGCATCGCGGCGATCGCCTTGGCGGTCGGGGTGTCGAACAGCTCGGCGTCGAGCGTGACCGAACCGAAATCGAACCGAATGCGCATGGAATGCTCCTTCTTCATCCTGCCCCGCGAAGCGGGGAAGGGGGACCGCGCTTCGTACAACGAAGCGCGGTGGAAGGGGCGTCAGCGGCGAGGTCAGCCTCTTTGCTGCACGCCCCCTCCACTGCCCTGAGCTTGTCATCGGGCCGGCCACTTCGGGCCGGACCCGTTGGGGCGGTCCCCCTCCCCCGCTCCGCTTCACTTCGCGGCGGCGGATAACGCTTTCACCACCCCCACGTTTCAAACCTTCTCCGCCAAAATGCCGGGCATCAAATCGCGCGCCGCGCGCTCCGGCGCGCCGGTATCCGCCGGCGTAGCGATGATGATCTGCTGGCGCGCCTCCCACTGGACTTTCCGCGGCACCTCCCGCTCCCGCCGCTTCAGACAGGCATTCGCATCGCCGCTGCAGCGTCTCTCTCTGCGGCATCGCTTCAGCGGGCAAGTGCGCCAGAACCTGAACACATCGCAATAGTGCCGCGACAGCACCGCCTTCTCAGCCCGAAACCGCGCCACATAGCGCTCGGGGGTCAGTTTCTTCGGTGCTATCTTCTTCAAGGGCGTATGCCTTCGTCGCCACGCGTGCGCGCTCCTTCTCCCCGCGTGCGGGGAGAAGGTTGGGATGAGGGGCCCTCTCCGCTGGGCTCAGAATCGCGGCGGCGCCCCCTCACCCTCGTTCGCTTCGCTCACTCGACCTCTCCCCGCGCAGCGGGGAGAGGTGCCATGCGAAAAGCCTCCCCGCAACGCATCCGCGCCCGAGTTGTGAAAGTTTCGTAGGGTGGGCGAAGGCGCCAACGGGTCCGGCCCGGAGTGGCCGGCCCGATGACGAGCTTCGCGCCGCGCCCACGCCGCGAATTTCCGAAGTCACCGTCCGCGTGGGCTTCGCTCCGCTCAGCACCACCCTACAATGCTTTCTTCCAGTCTCGCTTCCGGCAAAAAAGGGAGGCGGAACGCCGACAAACGTGTTTCCTAACCTCCGCATCTTGCGATGCGGCGCGCATCCGGAAGGATGCGCTCGCCTGTCGGCGTTCCACCGCGGCTCTGACCGTTCCCGTCGGGGCTCAACTCCAGGCCAGGTTTCCTGTTGGGGTGGACGGCCCCCGACGGCATCGCTGTGCCAGAATGAGGTCGTTGCAGATCTCAAACGAAGGAGCCGTCCATGGACAAGATTATCCGCATTGGCGTCGACACGTCCAAGACTGTTTTTGTGCTGCACGGGGTGAACGCGTCCGAGCAGCCGGTGCTTCGAAAGAAGCTGCGACGCCGGCAGGTGCTGGATTTCTTCAGCGCACTGGAGCGGACCAGGATCGGGTTGGAGGCGTGCGGGGCCGCACATTATTGGGCGCGCGAATTGATGGCGCTGGGACACCAAGTCGTGCTGCTGCCGCCGCAATATGTGAAGCCCTATGTGCAACGCGGTAAGAACGACGCCGCCGATGCCAGCGCCATCTGCGAAGCCATGAGCCGGCCGCGCATCCGGTTAGTGCCGGTGAAGACGGCCGAGCAGCAAGCGGCACTTATGCTCGTTGCGTGCGCGATCAACTGATTGCCCGCCGCACGCAGTTGAGCAACATGATCCGCGGCTATGCCGCCGAGTTCGGGATCACAGCGGCCCGCGGGCTCGACAAGATCGAGCCGCTGCTGGCGCGGATCGCTACCGACCCCGGCGTGCCGGAACTCGCCAAGGAGCTGTTTACCACGCTCGCCGAGGAGTATGCCGAACTCAAGCCCAAGCTTCGAAGGACCGAAGCGCAACTGCTGGCCTGGCACCGGCAGAATGAACTGAGCCGGCGGTTGGCGCAGGTTCCAGCGATCGGCCTGATCGGCGCATCGCTGCTGGTCATGAAGGTCCCCGATCCTCGCGCTTTCCGGACTGGCCGGGATTTTGCGGCTTGGCTCGGGTTGACTCCGAAGGATCACTCCACCGCCGGCAAGCAGCGCCTCGGGGTCATCACGCGAGCCGGCGATGAGGCATTGCGCGGCGTTTTGGTGGTCGGCGCCACCGCGGTGATCCAGCACGCCAGGAAGGCGCGTGGGAACCCGTCGCCCTGGCTGACAGCGCTCGTCAAGCGCAAGCCGCCGAAGCTTGCCGCCGTGGCGCTCGCCAACAAGACGGCGCGCATTGCCTGGAAGCTGATGGTCAGCGGCGAGCCCTACGATCGCATCCGTGGGGCAGCTGTGCACACCGCGAGCATCGCCGCATAACCTCTTCACCGGCAGGCCCATTGGCGTCCTGCTGTCGAAGCCGGAGCTTGCTCGAGACGGAGCAGATGGCGTGATCGATCGATCCCAAGACGCGAGACACTCCGAGAGTCCCAGTGGCCTATTCGCAAAAAGGTCGCCTTCCTGTTTGGAACTCGCGTCGCGGAACCCATCTTGGCAGCGGTCATGTGCGACCGCGACAACAGACCGGACATATATGATCGCAATCGCTTCGACCCGTTCTGCGCGAACTTGCAGGCAGGTGGCCGTCCACATATGGGACGCGGCAGGACGCTCAGTCCTGTAAGCTCGCCCCAACCGGGGAGCGAAGACCTTGCGCTCTTCCACGGGCGTTACCCGCGCCCGCCTGTCCCAGTCCAGGGAAAGCACCTCCCGGACCGGTCGTAATGCCGGTCAACATGATGCCCGGAACCGCCCGGGAGCGGACTGCAAATCCGCGCGCGGGCACCGCACTCGCTCCGTGTTCGGGTGTGCCTCGAGAACACGTCCCTCAAGTGAGCGAGATTCGCAGCGATTTTTGTACCTGATTTGGAGACGAATGTCAAATGTTGTATCATTATCGGCGACGGTCATTCGCGGCGGCTTTGAGTGTAACAATCCTTCCTCAGTCCAGTGCATGCGGCTCGCCAAGATGTCCGGCTTCTGGAGTAGATGCCGCCATAGTACTCGACGCGGTTGGATAAGGCGTTGAGTT
Organism: uncultured Alphaproteobacteria bacterium; assembly: GCA_963709825.1. Lineage (GTDB taxonomy): Bacteria > Pseudomonadota > Alphaproteobacteria > Rhizobiales > Xanthobacteraceae > BOG-931. Next base: position 110,716 of record CAVPXZ010000020.1, on the reverse strand, counting down.
GATTCATAAAAGCGATTCTTTGCCTGGCAGCGAAGGATCGCGCTCATGCAATCGATATTCTCGAACGCCTTATCCAGGGCAACAGCAAAACACATTGACCTGTCGGTCACAAGACGCGAGACGTTGTCGTGGCTGGCGCTGTTGATCATGCAGCATGGAACGATATGCCTGTGGCGACTGGCAGCGTATGTGGCAAGCGTGGCACAGACCGACTCGGTGCGGCGGCGGTTTTATCGGTTCTTCCAATTTGTGCGGCTCGACAGCACGCTGGCGGCACATGTGGTGGTTGAACTTCTGGGGCTCGCCGGCAAGCCATGGGTTCTGGCGATTGATCGCACGAACTGGGATTTTGGCAAGACCACGATCAACATCCTGATGATCTCAGTGACATGGAACGGCATGGGTATCCCGCTGCTGTGGATGCTGCTGCCAACGGCGGGAAACTCGCATACGTCGGAACGCACCGAGCTTCTGGATCGTCTCCGCGCGGCGTTCCCGGACCTGAAGATCGCGGCGCTGATGGGTGACCGCGAGTTCATCGGCGATGCCTGGATGGCCTATCTGCAGCGCGAGAACATCCCCTTCATCCTGCGCTTGCGCGAGAACCAGCATGTCCTGCGCGAGGGCTATGCCGCCATGTCGATTGTTGCCATCGTCCGACATCTCAGAATCGGAGAACGAATGATCGTCAAGGGCGGCTGTCGGCTCGGCCGTCACGACGAGACTTTATCATCCCCCGTGCGGCTTGTGGTGACGCGGCTCGCGTCCGGTGAATTGCTGGCACTGGCCTGCTCCGGCAGGGCACGTCATGCGCTCGCGCGTTATCGCCAACGCTGGACGATAGAAACCATGTTTGGCAATCTCAAAACTAAAGGCTTCGCGCTGGAGGCCACCCACCTGACCGACCCGGACAAACTTGGCACTTTGCTCGCGCTGCTCGCCTTCGCCGTGGTGCTCACCGTCAAAACCGGCGTCGCTATGGCGCGCTTGCATCCCATTCCGGTCAAAAACCATGGCCGCCGCGCTCGCTCGCTGTTCGCTCTCGGCCTCCATACGCTGCGTAAAATCTTTGTCGCCGCAAGTCCTGATCAAATAATCGTCTTCCTCAACCAACTCTTGTCTCCAAAAATACCCGTCAAACCCTTGCTCGCTTTAGCCTTTCGATAGCGAGTCGAGTACGATGAGATGCCGCATCTAATCTCGATCGACGAGCCATAAACCGGAAGTCCGCCATGAGTGATTCGAGCGCCAATAACATGCGCCGAAAACAGCTCGCGAAAACTGACCGTGGTGCAACGCGAAGTCTAGACCGTGACCTAGGCCACCGTCCTTCTCACTCCAGAAAATCCAAAGCGGACACAGACCTTGCCCGGTAAGTACCCTCTCTAGGGCCGCTGCTTGCACTATTGTCCTTTCGACATCAGGACGAGTCACTTCGACATCGATGAAAATTGGATTGGCTTCTCCGGCTACAAAAGCGAACGTCTTCGGGCCTTCTACGTGTAGCTTCATTGCCGTCACGAGATCGGCGCTTGGAACCGTGATAGATTTCTCGATTGTTGAGGAAAGATCGTATTCGCCACGCTTAGTATCAATTCTTACCGTGGGAACACAGTACGGCACTCCATGATATTCATCCTCGACGTTAATTCGACCGCTGCGTGATGACGCGAGAACTCCTGAATCCCACGCTTGTTCTCCCAAAAATATCGCGGCTGTTTCACCACCGCCAAGCATGCGATCGTTACCAAAATTGCGACCATGCGCCGCCCGAAGAAACTTATCAACGTCAGTCTGTCGCAAAATGATCATGCTGATCGCTGCTTGCGCAGTCTGAAACGCGTCAGTTGTCTGATGCTTATCGAGATATGCCTTATCTCGATACCAAAGGTGCGTGGTCCACCACTGCCTGCCGGCAGCATCGACTGCTTCGATCACTTCAACTGGTCTCAGAAGGTCATCAAACGTCTTAGTCCAAGCTATAGCAGCATCAATGCTTTGGGCCTGAAAGTCAGTCTCAAAAATCGTAAGAGGCGGAATTCTGATATCTGGCCTAATTACGGCCTCATCGTCGAGCCACACAGTGGGATCGATGTCCCGAGGATCAAACTCATCGACCCGATCGAAGGGCGTTGCGACCTCACCCCAACCCGAAAAATACCAATGATGGTCGATTAGGTAGCCACAAAGTTCATTGTACGCGATCCATTGGTATTTCTTGCCAATCCGTTCGACGCCGTGACCCATGCGATCCCCGCGATCAGGGAAATGACGCTCGGCCTTACCGTGCAATTCCTTATCCCAACCCAGATCGAGCGCGCGCCAAGCCACCCAACACTGCGCACGTGAGAGGTCAAAGCGAAAAGGCCTTTCGTCTCCAAACTCGGGAAGGAGTTGCTCGGCCTCGTAGCGATGGCGTAGGGCCGGCGGAAGCCTCGCCGTAAACCTCGCTTCAATATCCGCGAACTCCTGAAATGCAGTCGCGATACCTGGGTCTTTTTCATCCCAGCGTTTAATGACCATCTCTGGAGACTCGCCTTCACTGATCTCTATCCGAGGAAGCACTTTTTCCTTTCGCGTTGTAAGTTCTTCGTGAGATCGCAACAATCGACTGCCTAAAGTAGTAATGGACGCACTGATGCTTCGCGCTTCCTGCCAAAACCCGGCTTTTCGCCTCGCAGGAGAATCAGGAGCATCGCCCTGTCTGGGGTGCTCAGAAAATGCGTAGGCGATCCCGCCCATTGTGTACCGACCAAAGTCTCCCGCCATGCCACGGCGGCCATCCTCATTGATCCACCCAACAGTTGACGAAAAAATACGGTCGGCCTCCTTGTCATTTGTTACCCGCTTGACCTCTAACAACGACGGCCATTCGGTGATTGGCGGTGACCGATATGGCGGTCTACAGCGCGCTAAATCCACTTGAGTTGGCAATACATTCCGCGCTGCCGCCACTTCTACCAAGCCCCGCGCGTAGTCGCGCAACGTCATGTGGCGGCAGATCTGTTCCGGTTTGAAGATCACGTCGAACGCTATTTTCGCGCAAGCCGAGAGGATTTCAGGCTTTGATCGGGAATGGAGCACAGCGCCATATGCCGCGGCAAACACACGCTCTCGCACATATTCGTCATCCACCGTTGCGAAGCACCTTAACGTTCGTTCGGCAAAATCTGCATGATGATAGAATGTGGCCGCCAGCGCCTTCGTTGCGCGATCGCGCAAGCGTCGATTGGAGACCGTCAGAAACCAACTCAGCGCTACAGTTGCCAAGCGAAGAGTCTCCTCATCTGCCCGCGTCAAATCCGCGTTCAAACACCAGTCGACGATTCGGAGCGCATTGCTGTACGCCATGCCATGTATATCGGCGAATGCGCACGACCAATATGCATCTCGCTCCGCCATGGGCGATTTGAGTAGCGCTGCATGGAGATAATCAATGTTCCAGGGATGCTTTGGCACCAACGCGACTTCGAGATAGAGCGGCAGTCTTTCGCGACCAAAGTCCTCGAAGAACCTGAACGCGATCTCTCGCGTGCGTTGAGAAAAGGCGTTGGGTGTGCGCCAACGTAAGCTTTCTCTGAACGGCTCTTCAAATCCGATCCATCTGACTGCCTCTGTTGGCTCTGCTTCTTTCACTCCAGGAAGATCGATCAATTCCCTCTCGAATTGCTCAGCAATGCCGATCCACAGAGCCGCGCATAGCCCGGCCCAATTCCAATGGACTGAAATGTAGCGCTCAGCCGATGGACCTTTTCCTTTCCGGTGCTTATTCTCAATTATGAAGGCGAGTTGCCCCCCTCGGACGAATACGTCATCTACATTCGCGACTTGTCGAAGCAGCGCTTCGGCCATTAGGTGGTCTGCAAGCCGCTGAAACGTGAAGCGGATCAACTCCTGCCGAGGCGCAAATTCCTCTTCGGCCGGCCTCGCTGAGATGTCTTTTCGCACAAACCCGTTGCCGCGCAGGACGTCCAGCCAAGTCCTACCTGCGGGACTAGGATACGCGGCGAACGCGGCGTTGATGATCGACGTCGCCCTCGCGATCGATAGATAATCCTCGCGAGCGTCCGCCATCGCCCCGGCCAGGGTTTGGAGAGATTGGATCAGGGGAACAACCAAGTCGTCGGTACCATCGCGGCCGGCTCCAAGAAAGCGACCGCGTGTTTCAAATACAAAATGGAATATCTTTTTTGCGCCCCGCAAGCCGCGTGGGAACGCGTTTTGGCCCGACTGAACTAGGGATTCGGCCGCTATTCTTAAAAAAAGCGGGTTCGTGAATTCGGGATCCAGAGTAGGGCTCGCGGGCCGCACAATCCCACGACGGTCGAGATAAACTCGCGCTGCTTCCTCCTGCTCTTCAAAGCTGTCGAACCCGCGGACGTTAATACGCAGCAACTGCTTTTGCACCGCGGCCGATATCGTACCGTCCAGATATTCAGACCGACAACTCACGCCAAGGATAAGTCTGGGGAATCGGCGCACTTCCTCGATAAGTCGCCCAAGTTCTTTCGGCCATATTTCGAGGCCGCTGCCCTCATTTAATGCATCAATTAAAATCAATGCGCGACCGTCCGCGGCAATAGCAGCAGCATCAAGCGCGCCAAGTAGGGTCTCAAATGAGCCGCTTCTCAAATCGAGGCGATCCAAAATAGAAGTTCGGGGATCGCCCCGCGTAAAATCTTGCCCGAGAAGTAGCAGCACTGGATATCCATCAGCAATTGCATCCTCAGCAGCCTTCGCTAGCAGATGAGACTTCCCTATCCCCGCTTCCCCAACAAACAGTATTGAGCTCGTCTCTTCGATTCTAAAGTATTGATGCCACGGCGACCCAAAAGCTTCGCGCTGCTGCGAGCCAAGACTGAGACGCCGCCGTAGTTTTTGCTGGGGCTCCGAGTTCCAATTGTGACCTGCTGCCTCCAACGCCCCGCTTAAATCCTGTCGAACGGTTTGGAGGCGTTCAAAAACGAGCGTTCTCCAAACATCATTCCATTGGCGTACGGGCCAGAGGTCGATCGCAGGACGATCGATGAACGCCTCAAGTGCGATGAAATGCTCCAAGGTTTCATTGAGTTGCTTAAGAATATCAATTTCTAGCGGCGGAATGGCGTCACCCGCAACATCAGCGACAACAGGGTGAATAGAGCGCACTTCGTGAAAGTCTCGATGAAGATCCTTTCGGACCATTCCGCGATGAAAGAGAACGTCAAACACGCGCAAAGCGTCAACATCAACGTGATCTTCGGGATGGTAGCGCTCATCAAGAGCTGCGATGGCACCGTCCAACTGCTTCCGGAACCAATCTGCCGTGTACAAGTGCCGGTCGAACCAGTAAGCGAGGATACCGGGATAAGGGCCATTGTGTTTCTGCAGCCGCCAGATAAAGGCTGTCTCATCCCAGAGTTGGACTTCAACTTCACGCGAAATCGCTTTGACCAATTCCTTCTTGGCCCACTCAATAAAATTGGTCCAACGCTTGCGTAAATCGGATTTATCGGCAGTGCCCGGCCCGCTGAGGTTCAGTGGAAGGGCGACGATAAATTTGGTGATGCGGCCTTTATCATCCGGCCCAAAGTTCCTAATCGCGCTTTGAAACGATTCTTTCAGTTGACTAACTTGCGACGCCCCAAATGAGTTAAACCACTTTGATTGCCAACCCCAAGACGAACCGTCCCTAAATCTGACAAGAATTTCAACCCCTCCATCGGCTCCCGGGCCCCGATGCTCGATCTCACGCACATTTGGGAGCACTTCCGCCAGCACAAGCTGACGAGTTAGCTCTTCAAAACCCGTTGCTTGGTCGCCGCGATGAGGACGAAGTTGCTGAAAATCGATCGTTGGCGACATGGAAAAACATCGGTTGCTGCCTTTGGATAATTCCCGATCTAGTTTAGCGGCGCAACCCTAGCCAACGGGTCCGGCCCAATGGCAGGCTTTGTGATACCCGTCAACTCTTGCGAGCGCCAAAATGGCGGCTTCGCCGCGCTCAACCCACGCCGCAGACCTCAACCGCTACATAGCCCGCGAGCGGCGACGCTCGTGAGAGCCCCTGCCCGCATGGTCGGCGGTTTGGCGATCTCGCAGCCGGGCGAGAAGCTGCCGCCAGCGCAATCGCTTGTCCGTGCGCGACGATTGTCAGGCCGCTACTCAGAAATCCGGCTCAATGTTCGGCTTCGCTCCGAACGCGACCGAAATGGTGCGTTGCCGCGAAATGACCCGACAGGCCAACAAGCGACATCATTCCCGATTCGCTCGATCAGCTCGTCGGCACGCAGCAGGATCGATGTCGGCAGCGTCACGCCGATTGCCTTCGCGGTTTTCAAATTGAGCGCGAACTCGAAATTGCTCGGTTGTTCGATCGGAAGGTCGGACGGCCTTGCACCTCTGAGAATCTTGGCGACGTAGGAAGCAGTGCGACGCAATATCGGGACGGCATCGATCCCGTACGACATCAGTCCGCCAGCCTCTACATAATACCTGAAAGTGAACATGGTCGGCAGGCGGTGCTCGATCGCCAGACCGGCGATATGTAAACGTTGCGCGCCGAATGATGGGCCTGACAAGACCAGCACCACACGCGACCCGTCATGCACGACCGCTCTGAACGCCTCACCGAAATCGATTGGCAGCCCGTCCAGCAACGGTGGATGGCCGATGTCGCAGTTGCCTTTTTGCGATTGATTACGATCAAAGCGCTGATTAACGCGGCGCGTATTTTTAATTCTTACCTGTCGGCCGATTTGCAAAAAACCTCCATTTCCATCGGTCGGCCGGGCAACGCCGCCTGAGGAGGAAACAATGCCGGCAAAAACCGCAGTATTGCTGGTGCTTTCGATGTGGTCCGGTTCGGCGTTTGCATTCGGCGGAGGCGGCGCCGCGGTCGGCGCGGGCGTCGCCAACCCGTACAAATATTATCCCGTTTGTGCACGCGGCCGGGTCGGCGACAGTTGTCAGTGCCGGGTCGCCGGCGCCTCGGAAGCCAACATGCTTTGCCGTCCCGGCGAATATTGCGATACGCACAGTGGAACCTGCGGACCGGCGCCGGCGCGGCGTTAATGTGCTGAGGTTAATGTGCGTGGAAGCATGTTCCCGGCGGCTCGTGATGGATAACAGCACTCGCCGCGAGGGGGCACCTCAATGCTGGTGACGACTGCGCGACCAATCGGGCGCGCAAAATAACAACCGGGAAAATGCCGTGGCGGACGGAGCGATCGCGCGGCGGCCGGCTACTCCCGCCTCTACGGACCTTGCGGAACGATCTGGCAAAATTGCAAGCTCGCGCGGTGCACACAGTGAGGACCTCCGTCATGTCAGACAGGCCAGAAGAACGCTTCGATCGCCGCGACTTCATGATCGCATCAATCGCAACGGCCGGCGCATCGGCCGCCGTCGCCACTACCGCTGGGGCTGCAAATGCTCAGGGTGTAGCGACAGCCTCTGCCGATCCGGCATCAGGAACGGTCTATAGCGGCGATACAATCCAGGGGAAAAAGGTCGTCAGCGCGCTCGACGTCAACAACTTGGAACCCGGCAAGAAGCACCTTTTGTATTTTCAGGGCGTGCAGACGCCCACCGGACAGCACTGCTATGTGTCGGTGACAGTCGCCAAGGGAGTAAAGCCGGGCAAGCGCGCCGTTCTGGTCAGTGGTGTGCATGGCGACGAGATGAGTTCCGTGCATACGGTCCAGACCGTGATGAACCAACTCGATCCGCGGGAGATGTCGGGCACGGTGATGGCCGTCACGGACGTCTCCAGTCCAGCTTTGGAAGGCCTGCAGCGTAGATGGCCCAATCAAGGCAGAGGCATCGATCTGATCGATATGAATTGGGAGTGGCCCGGAAACGAGAACGGCGCCACCGCGCCCAGCCGACACGCCGGGCTGTTATTCAACCGGCTGCTGCGGCCAAACGCTGACTTTGCGATCGACTTCCACACTGGGACAACCGGATTCGAAGTCACTGCATTCAATATTGGCGGCATGGATGTGCCCGCGGTGAAGGCGATGGTGGAGCTCTATCCCGTGGGCCAGATTTTCGACAACCATGTGTATCCCGGCGTCCTGCATAACGCGTTCATGGACGTGGGCATCCCGGCCTTTACGCCGGAGATTGGCGCCGCGCGCGTACTGAACCTCGAGATGATCTCGCTGTTCGTGGAAGGCACAATGAACGTCCTCAAGCATCACGGCATCCTGGCCGGACCGCTGGGACGCACAGGCAAGGACGTAGGTGTCTTTATCGGCAACAGCGCGCTCCCGGTCCTTGCAACCCAGGGAGGCCTTGTCGAGCATCTGGTCAAGCTCAATGACAAGGTCGATGCCGGACAGAAGGTCGCCATCCAACGGAACAGTTTCGGCGAAGTGGTTGCCGAATATGCGAGCAGCGTGGCCGGAGAGGTAACGGGCCAGCGCAGCGACGCGATGTCCGAGCCCGGCAACCCCGTGGCATTCATCCTTTTCCACAAAGCGGCGCCGGAAGGCGGTGAGACTTATCCCGAGTGATCTGAGACCTGGTGCCCGCGTTTCTACCCATCCTCATTCCCTGGTCGGTCACGCGTTGCGAACTCACCGACTTTGAACCGCACGGACCTTGCCATTGCGGGATCACCCAATAAAGCGTGTAAAATAAGAAACGGGAGGATGCGGACGGAGCGATCACGCGCCGCGCGGCGCGCCATCGCCGCGCTCAACCAGGCTACATCGCCCGCGGGCTCCGGCGCTCGGTGGAACCCCTGCCCGCATGGTCGGCGGTTTGGCGATCTCGCAGCCGGGCGAGAAGCTGCCGCCAGCGCAATCGCTTGGCGTTGCGCAAGGCATCGCCGGTGGCGGCGGTTGCGGGTTCGCGGTCGCGCAACAGCGTATCTACATGGTCGCGGATCGCGGTATTTGGGGTGAGCTTGCGTGACGACATGGCGGTCTCCGAGGCGCTGCCTATACCCATGAGTTGGAGCAGCCGGAAAAAGGTTCATGGTCACGCGTGCAGTAATGCGACTTGATTGCGCGATTGCGACATCGCCCGATAAAATTCGCGTAAAATCACAGCCAAGAAAGGGAACCGGGAGGATGCCATGGCGGAGCGAGCGATCACGCGCCGCGCGGCGGTCGGCGCGGCGGCGGCCGGCGCCGCGGTGCTCGGCGGGCCGGCGATGGCGCAAGTAAGCGCGCAAGTGAGCCAGCAAGTGAGCGTGCAGGCGAGCGCGCGGAAAACCTTCGTGCTCATTCACGGCGCCTATCACGGCGGCTGGTGCTGGCGGCGCGTCGCCGACATTCTCGAGGGGCACGGCCACAAGGTCTATGCCCCTTCGCTCACCGGCAATGGCGACCGCTCGCATCTCTTAAGCCTCGACGTGAACCTCGACACCCAGATCGCCGACATCGCCAACCTCATCACCTGGGAAGACCTCACCGGCATCTGCCTGGTGGCGCATTCGCTCGGCGGCTGGCCTTGCTCGGGTGCGCTCGAAACCATTCACGGCCGGGTCGCTTCGGTCGTCTGGCTCGACGCCTTCAAGCCGAAGGACGGCGAGCGGGCCATCGACTTTATTTCGGAGCACAGCCGCCAGGCGACGGTGGACGCGGTCAACCGCGGCGAGGCCGGCCGCGCGCCGCCGCCGGCAAAGCTGTTCTCATCAAGCGAGCCGGATTACGCCTGGATCGACGCGAAACTGACGGCGCAGCCGAACGGCCCGGCGATGCAGCGGATCCGGCTCACCGGCAAACGCGAGACCATCGCGAAGAAGACCTACATCCGCGCGCCGCGCTATCCGCAGCCGGCGTTCGACGCGGCGCTGGCGGAATGCCAAGCCGACCCGAGCTGGCAGACCATCGTCAACGAGACCACCGGGCATGACGTGATGATCGATCAGCCGGAGTGGCTTGCCGAGGTTTTGCTGCGGGCGGCGTAGGGACTCGAAGGCGGCGCGGATTAACGTTCGTCATGGCCGGACTTGTTCCGGCCATCCACGTCTTTGCTACGGCGCCCTGAAGACGTGGATGCCCGCGACAAGCGCGGGCATGACGAGTTAAGTAAAAATCATCACGACCTACCGCGCGGGACTGGGGGCCACCGGGTCCGGCGCCACGGCGTTCGCGCTCGCATGCGCCTTGGCGTTCGCGCCCGCCTTGGCCGCCGCGCCGGCGCGCAGGTCCGCGCGCAGAAATTCAATGAGCGCACGCAGCGCCGCCGGATTCTGCCGCCGGCTCGGATAGAACAGAAAGAAGCCGTCGGTAACCGGCAACACCGAGGTGTCGAGCAGGCTCACCAGCCGGCCGCCGGCGACCAGCGGAGCGACATATTCCTCGTACAGGTAGGCGATGCCGATGCCTTCAAGCGCGGCGTTGATCACCAGTTCCGGATCGTTGATGACGACGACGGAGCCCTCGACCGGGATCTCGACGGTCTTGCCGCCGGCGACAAAGACCCAGGGGATGAAGCCGCCGCCGGGCAGCCGATAGCGGATGCAGTTGTGGGCAAAGAGATCGTCCGGCGTCCGCGGCCGGCCGCGGCGCGCCACATAGTCGGGCGAGGCGACCACGAGATAATGCATATCGTTGGTGACGCGCATGGCAATCATGTCGCGGGCCACCAGATTGCCGCGGCGAAAGCCGGCGTCGTAGCGGCCGGTCACGATGTCGGTGAGACCCGACTCCACCGTGGTCTCGATCGCGATCTCGGGATAGCGCTGCAGAAAACGAGCCAGCACCGGCGCCAGCACGAACTTCGCGACCGGCGGCGGCATGACGAGGCGCAGATGCCCGGCCGGCTTGTCGCGAAACGCGTTGACCGATTCGATCGCGGCATCGAAGCCGTCGAGCAGCGGGCGGAGCTGGCGCAACAGCCGCTCGCCGGCGTCGGTCGGCGCCACGCTCCTGGTGGTGCGGTTCAACAGCCGGACGCCGAGCCGCTCCTCCAGCGCACGCACCGTCTGGCTCAGCGTCGCTGTCGAAAGCCCGAGCCGTCGCGCCGCGTTGGTGAAGCTTGCGTGCTCGGCGACCGCCACGAAGGCGCTCAGCTCGGCAAAGTGATTTCCCCGCATCTTCGGTTCCGTGAGGGGCCGGCGGCGCCGCCGGCGGCGAGCCAGTTCGCAGCGAGTTTTTATCTATTGTCCGCGGCCGCGCGGCGTTGCGCGTTTTGCGCGGATCAAATCTGCTGAAAACGCAACACGGACCGCCACCGAAATTCTTCACCCGACGCGCGCCGGATTCGCATCGCTGGGCATAGGTGCCGGCTGATTGTTCGCCGCCGCCGAACAGACCTTTCGTCATTCCGGCGATACCGGGATGCGGCGGCCTTCACATATCCAAAAGCGGCGGCGGAGCGGAACGCTTGGGTTCGCCGAGGCTCCGCCCAACCCCGCCGCCGAGTGGTCACGAAGTGGCACAATGGAGGTTGACATGATTGGTAAGCTCACTGCTGCGGCGGCTGTCGCAATTCTGGTTGCTTCTGCCGGCGTCGCGTCGGCGCAGACGCGGACCCACCAGCCGCGGCTGGCGGCCGACTGGCAAACCCCGTACGCCGGCGCGTACTACAACGGCGATTACTGGCGGGCGGTGACGCCCTTCGGCCTCGCCGAGCAGCGCGATCCCTATGCCGGCACGGTTTTCGAGGGCGTCGCCCCCTACTAAATCCGCCGGCGGCGCGTTCGTCGCCTTGCGCGCTGTGCGCGTTTCTGAAAGTAGCGGCCGCGATGTGCGCGGCTGCTATTTTATTTGCGGATGAACGCGAGGGCCCGCTCAGTCGAGCCGCGACACCACGACCAACCGCTTGATCTCGCGCTTCAGATAGGCCTGCAGGAACGCATTGTAGTTCCGGAACGACACACAGCCGTAGGACTGGCCGTTGGGGCCGAGCATGTAGGTGTGGGCGAGGAGCCCGGCGCGGCCGAAGACTTTCTTCTCGTCCACCGGAATGAGCCGCAGCGCCTGAACGCCGTGGAACGGCGCTTCGCGCATCTGCAGATCGTAGACGTTCGGCGGCGTGGAGCCGCGCATGCGCTCGTCGGCATGGCTCGGATCGTCGATCCTCGAGCCGAGGCCGGAATGCGCTTCCAGTCTGCTGCCGTCCGGCAGATAGACGGTGTGGGCGGAGATGTCATAAACGGCGGTCTGCGGACCGTATTGGCCCGAGGCAAGGTTGCGTCGGCCGGTGAGGCCGCCGTCATCGAGACTGGCGTAGGCCAGCGTCAGCGGCGAAGGCTTGCCGAACAGCTTTTCAAAAATCGTCGGCTTGTCGGCGTTGCCGCCCGGCACGGCCTGGTCGGCATGGCTGTCGTCGCGGAGCGACGCGGTGCGCAGCGGCGGCACCAATAGCTGACGCGCTGCCGCGGTTGCGCGGTGCATGATCTGACCGGCGCGCGACAGCGCCGATCGGGCCGGTTGCGTCTTCGCCGGCGTCGATTGGTCCGCCGGTGCCGCCGGATCGTCGTCGGTTCGCAGCGCAAGCCTTTCGGTGAAGGTTCCCGGTGCACCGCCAAGCCAGCGGGAGTCGAACAGCGCCAGATAGCCGTTCGCGGCCGCCGCCCGCCGCGCATAAGCATTCAATGCCGCCGACAGCCTGGTGTAGGCCCGGGCATAGGCGATCGAACCGGCCGGTGGTCCTGGCCGCGCCGCTTCCATCTGATCGTCGCCGGTTCCGGGCAGATGGGTCCACAGCATCCAGCCGCACGCCAGCGCCATGCAGACAAGCGCCGGACGGCCGATGATCTTTTGCGGCAGCGGGAGCGCATTCCCCGATAAGCGTCCCCGGCCGTATCCCCGGGGACTCTCACGCCACGCAGCATTGAACGCCATTCCCCCTCGAATCCCCGAGTGCGAGACTGCTCGTCCCAAGCAGCCCTTCGGCGGCCGCGCGGCGGCCCGTCGAAGCAAACAAGAGCGCGTCAGGTGCGCCCCCGGCCGGCGAAAGACCGGGTGGCAAACCCATCCCGCCGCTGATGTGCCCGAGCATTAAGGCGACTTTTAGTTAAACCGCGCTTAAGCCGGCGGCCCCGATCTCCGCCACAAAGATGCCGCAAAGGCCCGAAGCGGAAACGTGAGATTGAACCTCGCCGGCCTTGCGCACGACCAACGGATGGTTTCGCCGTCCCAGCCGGCTGCCTCGCGGCCGGCGCAGGAGAAGGAGTTGTGCCGTGAACATTCGCCGTCCGATCATCATCTCGCTCATTGTTATTCTCGCGATGGCCGGGCTTTCAGTTGCAGCCGCGCTGGTGCTTCCCGGCACCGTGCCGCTGCGATTTAACGCCCATGGCGTAGCCACGAGCTATGGCAGTCCGTATCTTCCGCTCGGCTTGATGCCGGTCGCGGCGCTTGCCGTTGCAGCGGTTTTCGCCGGGCTCGCGTGCGCCGAGCCGCGGCGGCAAAATCTCGCCCATTCGATGCTGCCTTACGCCACCCGCTGGATCGGCGGCTTAGCCATCGTGGCGGCGATGCATGTCTGGATCGTCTACACGCTTGTCAGCACGACGCGCGGCGCGCTCCCGCTCGATCCGCAGCGCCTGGTGTTCGCCCTGGCCGGCGCCATGATTGCGGCGGCGGGGAGCCAGATCAACAAGGTGCGGAGCAATTTCATGATCGGCATCCGCACGCCCTGGACGCTGGCCAGCGATGAAGTTTGGGAGCGGACGCATCGGCTGGCACGCTGGCCGGCACTGCTTTCGGGTCTGGTCATCGTCGCGGCGGCGGTTGCGGCGCCGCGCGCGGCGATCCTGCCGCTCACGCTCGCCGTCGTGAGCGCGCTCGCGCTGGGGCTGGTTCTGCTGTCCTATCTGTTGTGGCGCAGCCGCAACGCGCGCGGTGCCCAGCGATAGCAGAGCGCCCTCCGCGGGCGCGACCTCGCTCGGCCGTCTCCGGCACGCCGACAACGTGCCTACCTCGGCGCCATGGTGGGCGTGTTGAGCTGAAGCTCAGTGCAGCCGGAACTCGCCGTCGACGGCGCGGATCTCGGCCGGCTTGATCAGGCGGGCGTGCGCGACCGTGACCGAATGCAGCGGGCCTTCCAGCTTCTCCAGCCAGAAATTGAGGAATTTGTTCAATTGCGGAAATTTCGGGCACAGGTCGTAGTCCTGCCAGACATAGGTCTGCAGGAGCCAGGGATGATCCGGCCGCCGGTAGAGGATGTTGGCGGTGGTCAGCCCGTAGCCCTCGAGCTGACGGCGAAAGTCTTTTGAAGACCGGTCTTGCAAAGCCATCGGTGTCCTCCGTCCCATCCCGGGAATTGTTCCAAAACTCGCACCTCCATTGCAAGCCTGAAAAATGAAGAAGTTGTTTAGTTTCAAGGCACTAGCAGCATTCCTGTGTCCGTGCTAACAGCCTGATTGCAACTAAGCTGACGCGGATTCAACGGGGTCCTTTTGGGAACAGTTTCCGTGCCGGTCCGAGGTATATTTTCGGCTCTGCACGGGAACTTTTGCGACCGGCGGAACCGGAAATTTGGCTGAGTTAACCGTCCCGGCGCGCGACTGTTGGCAATCCGCTGCAATGAGTGCTAATAAATTTTCGGGTGCCTCTTGCGGGCAAAAAACCACGCCCCATCTGCGTGCCAAGCGGCCAGCCGAGGGACCAACAGGGTGGCCGCCTAACCATCAGCTCTACGCCTTTCAAAAACTTAGGAGGACACCATGAAGTTTCGTCCGCTTCACGATCGCGTTGTCGTCAAGCGCATCGATGCCGAAGCGAAATCAGCCGGCGGCATCATCATTCCGGACACCGCCCAGGAAAAGCCCTCGCAGGGCGAGATTATCGCCGTCGGCCCGGGCGGCCGCGACGAAGCAGGCAAGCTCATTCCCATCGACATCAAGGTCGGCGACCGCGTGCTGTTCGGCAAATGGTCGGGGACCGAAGTCAAGATTGATGGCCAGGACCTCCTGATCATGAAGGAGTCCGACATCATGGGCGTGCTCGACGAGCCGCTGGCCAAGAAGAAGGCCGCGTAACACCAACTCAACCGTCATCCTGAGGCGCCCGCCGCAGGCGGGCCTCGAAGGATGCCACTCAACGCCACGTCGCCCTTCGAGGCTCGCGGCATAGCCGCTAGCACCTCAGGGTGACGACTGGAAAAACAGGAGAAACTGAAATGGCTGCCAAGGAAGTCAAATTCTCGGTCGATGCGCGCGACAGGATGTTGCGCGGCGTCGACATTCTCGCTAACGCGGTGCGGGTGACGCTCGGTCCGAAGGGCCGCAACGTCGTGCTCGACAAATCGTTCGGCGCTCCCCGCATCACCAAGGACGGCGTCACCGTCGCCAAGGAGATCGAGCTTGAGGACAAGTTCGAGAACATGGGCGCACAGATGGTACGCGAGGTCGCGTCGAAGACCTCCGACATCGCCGGCGACGGCACCACGACTGCTACGGTTCTGGCTGCCGCAATCGTCCGGGAAGGTTCCAAGGCGGTTGCCGCCGGCATGAACCCGATGGACCTCAAGCGCGGCATCGACCTCGCGGTCGAAACCGTCGTCGAGGAGCTGCAGAAGAACTCGAAGAAGGTCACCTCCAACGCCGAGATCGCGCAGGTCGGCACCATCTCCGCCAACGGCGACAAGGAAATCGGCGATTATCTTGCCAAGGCAATGGAGAAGGTCGGCAACGAGGGCGTGATCACGGTCGAAGAGGCAAAGAGCCTCGAGACCGAGCTTGACGTGGTCGAAGGCATGCAGTTCGACCGCGGCTATATTTCGCCCTACTTCATCACCAACGCCGACAAGATGCGGGTGGAGATGGAGGATCCCTACATCCTCATCAACGAGAAGAAGCTCTCGGCGCTCAATGAGCTGTTGCCGCTGCTGGAAGCCGTCGTGCAGACCGGCAAGCCGCTCCTCATCGTCGCCGAGGACGTCGAAGGCGAGGCGCTGGCTACGCTGGTGGTCAACAAGCTGCGCGGCGGCTTGAAGGTCGCCGCCGTGAAGGCGCCGGGCTTCGGCGATCGCCGCAAGGCCATGCTGCAGGACATCGCGGTCCTGACCGGCGGCCAGGCGATCAGCGAGGACCTCGGCATCAAGCTCGAGAATGTCACGCTCGCTATGCTCGGCAAAGCCAAGAAAGTGATGATCGACAAAGAGAATACCACGATCGTCAACGGCGCGGGCAAGAAGAAGGACATCGAAGACCGCATCACCCAGATCAAGGCTCAGATCGAGGAGACCACCTCCGACTACGATCGCGAGAAGCTGCAGGAGCGGCTGGCCAAGCTCGCCGGCGGCGTCGCGGTAATCCGGGTCGGCGGCGCCACCGAGGTCGAGGTGAAGGAGCGCAAGGATCGCGTCGACGACGCGATGCATGCAACCCGCGCCGCGGTCGAGGAAGGCATCCTTCCGGGTGGCGGTGTCGCGCTGCTGCGCGCCGGCGAAGCCCTCAAGAAGGTGCGCACCCAGAACGAGGACCAGAAGCACGGCGTCGACATCGTGCGCAAGGCGCTGCAGGCTCCGGCCCGGCAGATCGCCACCAACGCCGGTGAAGACGGCTCCGTGATCGTCGGCAAGATCATGGAAAACTCCAGCTACGCCTTCGGCTTCGATGCCCAGGGCGGCGACTATGTCGACATGGTGAAGAAGGGCATCATCGACCCGACCAAGGTCGTGCGCCAGGCATTGCAGGGCGCTTCCTCGGTCGCGGGCCTGCTCATCACCACCGAGGCGATGGTCGCCGAGCTGCCGAAGAAGAAGGACAGCATGCCGTCCATGCCGCCCGGTGGCGGCGGGATGGACTTCTAAACGAAGTCCATCCGCGGCGTAACTAGGATGAGGGCGTAGCGCGAGCTGCGCCCTTTTCTTTTCGTGCTCACGGTTGCGACGCCGTCCGCACATAAAAAATTAACCAACCCGTCCGACTGTAATCCTGCAATCAGACGACGGGGTCGGACGTGGACGTGCGAGGTTATCTGGTGCGTGTCAGTGACGGCGTCACTGACCGTCATACTATCCTGCTGGCGCCGGACATCGAGTTCGCGCGGCAAAAGGCGGCGTCGTGCTTTGCCGGCACGAGATGGCGGGTGAGAGCCGTCGCCGAAATCCAGAAATAGCAACTGCCGGTTTCGCTAACCGGCGCTTCTCAGACATCGCCTGGAACAATCGCGTGCTCGTGCGCCGTGCGGTAGTGTGCCGACGTCGATGGGTTTTGCGTCAGCACCTGATCGATGACGAACAGCGGCCGGCGCTTGGTTTCCAGATAAAGCCGCCCGACATATTCGCCGAGCAGGCCGAACAGAATGAGTTGCGCCGAGCCTAATATCAGCACGACCGTCAACAGGCTGGTCCAGCCGGTGACCACATGGCCGAGCGCCCAGCTGCCGAAGGTGTAGCCGAGCATCAGCAGGCTCAAGGTGCCGAGCAGCAGCCCGAGATAAGACGCCAGCCGCAGCGGCATGATCGAAAAAGAGGTCAGCGCATCGAACGCCAGCCCGATCATTTTGGCGAGCGAGTAGTTGCTCTCGCCGGCCTGCCGCGGCGCCCGGTCGTAAGCCAGCGGCACCTGGCGAAGCCCGATCCAGCTCACCATGCCGCGGATGAACCGGTGCTGCTCCGGCATGCTGTTGAGAATATCGAGCACCCGCCGCGTCATCAGCCGGAAATCGCCGGCGTCGACCGGCATGTCGGCGTAGCCGACGCGCCGCATCAGCCGGTAGAACATCGCCGCCGTGCCGCGCTTGAGCATCGTCTCGCCCTGGCGCGCTTTGCGCACCCCGTAGACGACGTCCGCCTCGGCGCGGTCCATCAGGCGCCACATCTCGCCAAGAAGCTCCGGCGGGTCCTGCAAATCGGCATCGATGGTGAGGATGCGATCGCCGCGGCAGGTGTAGAGGCCGGCAGTGATCGCGAGCTGATGACCATGGCGACGGGACAGATTAACGGCCACGACACGCGGATCGCGCCGCACCAGCTCGGCCATGATCGACCAGGTCCGATCGCTCGAACCGTCGTTCAACACAATGAACTCGTAGTCGGAGCCGACCGCGCCCTCGGCGGCAGCCGTCATGCGCCGGTGGAATTCTTCAAGTCCCTGCTCCTCATTGTAGCACGGAGCAACAATGGAGAGCCGCGGGCGGGCGCGCGCATCTAAAGACACCGGCATCTAAATTCCTCCGCCCATCGAAGCGCTTTGCCGTTGCATTCCGTGGCCGCGGTGTCAATCCAATTACGGCGGGTCGAGCGGCGGCCCGATCGGGCCGGACACACTGTAAATCTGATAGTCTTGGATGGCCACGCCATGCCGCGCCCGCGTCAACTTCGCCGCCAGTTCCACGGTCGTGAAGCGTTGCCGAAGCAGCGGCAATTCCAGACACTCGACGATACAGACATACATCATCGGGCCGCGAAACAACGCCGGGTCCGGCTCTGGAGCATTCACGTACCAGATTCGCTCATTGATCTGCTCGACCGGCGGATGCGAGGGCAGATAGAACGAAAGCCAGGCCGTCAGCCCGTAGTTCCTGGTCAGCACGATCGGTGCGCCGAGCCGCTCGCGCACGTCATCCATCTGGACTCCCAATTCTTTCCAGCCCGCGCCCAAAGCGCGCGCGGTCGGATCGATGGGGCCGAGCGGGAGAACCCCGAAGACCGCCTGCGCATAGATGCAGGCCGCCATGACCAGTCCGACCGGTACGGCAAGCCGCTGCGACCACCGCGCGATCGTCGCCCAGGCGCCGTTCCATTTGATCGTTTCCGCGGCGGCAGCCGCCGCGATGACGAATGCGACATAAATCGGCTCAGGCCAGTTGCCTTCGACGCGGCCATGCAATGTGTGCCAGGCGAAATAAAGCACGATCGGCCAGACCATCGCGTTGAGGAGAACGCGGGCGCCGAGCGAACCGCCCTCGCCTCGCAGCTGGCCGACCAGCCCCATGACGCCGAGGATGAAGATCGGCGGCGTCGCAAGGCCCATCTGGGTGACGAAGAATTCTCCGAAATAACGCAGCGACCATTCGTAAACGACCAGCCGGTGGAATTGGTAGAGCACCGAGGCCCAGCCATGCTGCGCGTTCCAGATCAGCGTCGGTGAAAACACCGCAACTGCGATAACGCCCGCGGCCCAAGGCCACGGCGTCAGCAGCCATTTGCGCAAGCCTGGCACCAGCAACAACCAGGCAAGGATGCTGACGGCAAAAAAGATCGTGGTGTATTTCGCCAGCATGCCGATCCCGAACGCCACGCCGATCGCGAGCCACCACGCGGCGCGTCCGGTCTCGAACAGTTTGACCAGCGTCAGCAGCAAGAACGCGGCTGCGGCCACCACCGCATTGTCGGGCGTCGCGATGACCGAGCCCGCCGCGATGACCAGCGTGAGATTGAAATAGAGCGCGGCGGTGGCGCCGACCTTGTCGTCGTTGATGAGGATTGCGGCCGAACGCCAAACCGCCCAGCTGGCCGGCAAAGCGAGCAGCACATTGAACGCCCGCACGCCGAACTCGGTGTTGCCGAACAGCGTCGTGCCAAGCCGGATCAGAACGGGATTGACCGGCGGGTGACTGTAGTAGCCGCCGGCGATGTGTTTCGACCACAGCCAATACAGGCTTTCGTCAAAGCTCAGCGGCGTCAACGCCGCGCAGACCAGGCGAACGCCGACGAG
Source organism: uncultured Alphaproteobacteria bacterium (assembly GCA_963709825.1). Taxonomy (GTDB): domain Bacteria; phylum Pseudomonadota; class Alphaproteobacteria; order Rhizobiales; family Xanthobacteraceae; genus BOG-931. Next base: position 91,164 of record CAVPXZ010000020.1, on the reverse strand, counting down.
AACGAGGATGGTGACGACAACCGCGGTCTCGTAGCGCCGCTCCGGCAAAGTGGCATCGCCGATCGCAACCAAATCGACTTCCTTCTCTCTGTTGTAAGGCGCTCTTAGGCCTCCGCGCCCCCCGACCCGGCCGGGTCATAGCAGGACCTGGATGCCCGTGCCATCAAGCCGAATGCCGCCCAAAGTGCGGCGACGGCCTCATCCAGCCGAAAACGACGAAGGCCCGGGAACCCGGGCCTTCGCACCGATTTGGCGATCAAAATGGGAGCAAAACTTGAACAGGATAAAAAGACGACCACGAATGAAACGGTGCGCGTTCATCCGGCGTCACCGCTCATCGTGGCCGCTGCCGACATCGGGTCGAATCCCGCCGCCGGTTACGCTTAAGACTATGCCGAACAGGCGTGACGCCGATATGACGCGGTCGCCAGCACCGCCGCCACACGATATGCTTTGCCATGGCCCAAACCAAAGCCTGCCCGAGCTGCGCGGCTGAAATCCCCGGCAACAGTCGCTTCTGTTCGCAGTGCGGCGCGCCGCAGGCTTTGCCTTGCGCCGCCTGCGGTCATGCCAACGCAGCGGGCTCGCGCTTCTGCGCGCAATGCGGCGACAAGCTCGGCGAAGCCGCGCCCGCCGTGGCGGCGGCGCAGCCAACCGCGCCGCGCGCCCCTTCATCCGCCGAGCGCCGCCAGCTCACGGTGATGTTCTGCGATCTCGTCGGCTCGACCGCGCTGTCGACCCGGCTCGATCCGGAAGACCTGCGCGAGGTCATTGCCGCATACCACGCCCGCACGGCCGAGGTCGTCACCCGGTTCGGCGGCTATGTCGCCAAATATATGGGCGACGGCGTGCTGGTTTATTTCGGCTATCCCGAAGCCAACGAAGACGACGCGGCCAATGCCGTGCGCGCGGGGCTCGCGCTGGTCGAAGGGGCCCACGAAGTGCGCGTCGGGCTTGCGACCGGCCTTGTGGTGGTCGGTGAGCTGATCGGCGCCGGCGAAGCGCAGGAGCGCAACGTCGTCGGCGAGACGCCGAACCTCGCCGCGCGGCTGCAATCGGCGGCGGCGCCGAACACCGTCGTGGTCGCCGCTACAACGCGGCGGCTCGCCGGGGACTTGTTTGAATACGAGGCGATCGAACCCGCGAAGCTCAAAGGCTTCCAGGACCCGGTCAGTGCCTGGCGGGTGTTGCGCGAGCGCTCCTTCGCCAGCCGCTTCGAGGCATTGCGCTCGGCGAGCGTAACGCCGCTGGTCGGCCGCCAGGAGGAAATGGAGCTGCTGCAGCGGCGATGGCAGCAACTCAAAGATGGCGAGGGCCGCGTGGTGCTGCTCGCCGGCGAACCGGGCATCGGCAAATCGCGCCTGACCGCGGCGCTGGAAGACCAGATCGAGCACGAGGCGCATATCTGCCTGCGCTACTTCTGCCAGCCGCATCACCAGGGCAGCGCGCTGCAGCCGATCGTGGCGCAGCTGCAGCACGTCGCCGGCTTTGCCCGCGATGACACGCCCGCCGACAAGCGCGCCAAGCTCGAACGGTTGCTGGCGCCGGAGGCGGCAAACGGCGCCGCGGAGATTGAGCTATTTGCCGAGCTGTTGGGATTGGCCGACGCTTCCTTGCCCGCGGCCGACCACGATCCGCAGCGTAAGCGCCGCCGCATCCTCACTGCATTGGTCGAGCGGCTCGAAGCGCTGGCGCGGCGGGCTCCCGTGCTGATGCTGTTCGAGGACGTGCATTGGGCCGATCCGACCTCGGTCGAGCTTCTGACGCTGACCATCGAGCTGCTGCAGACCCTGCCGGTGCTGCTCGTCATCACGTTCCGGCCGGACTATCAGCCGCCCTGGACCGGCCAGCCGCACGTGACGATGCTGACGCTCAATCGGCTCTCGCAGCGCGACCGGACCATTTTGGTGGATCACATTACCGGCGGTAGAAAGCTGCCGCCGGGACTGCTCGACCAGATCGTCGCGCGCACCGACGGCGTGCCGCTATTCGTGGAAGAGCTGACCAAGTCGATGCTCGAGAGCGAACAGTTGCAGGAGGCCGGCGGCCAATACGTGCTCGATCAGCCGGCGCAGTCGCTGGCCATTCCGACCACGCTGCAGGCCTCGCTGATGGCGCGGGTCGACCGGCTCGGCTCGGCGCGCGAAGTGTTGCAGATCGGCGCCGCCATCGGCCGGGAGTTTTCCTATGACGTGTTGGCGGCGGTCGCCGGTCTGCCCGACGCGGTGCTCCAGGACGCGCTGATCCGGCTGACCGAGGCAGAACTCGTCTTCCTGCGCGGCACGCCGCCGAACGCGACTTATACCTTCAAGCACGCGCTGGTACAGGACACGGGCTATTCGACCATGCTGCGCGGACGGCGGCAGCAGCTGCATTCGGCCATCGCCCTGGTATTGGAGAAGCGGTATCCGGAAGTGGTCAACGCAACGCCCGAGGTGGTCGCGCAGCAATTCGAGCGCGCCGGACAAGACCAAAAGGCCATCGCCTATTGGCGGCAAGCCGGCGAGCGCGATCTGCGCCGCTTCGCCATGAAAGAATTGATCGCGCACTATTGCAATGCGCTGCGTCTGGTCACCGCCATGCCGGACACGCCGGAGCGATCGAGCCTGGAACTCGGCGTCTGCCTCGGGCTTGGCATGGCCCAGCAGATCGGGATCGGGCCGACCGCCAAGGAGGCGGAGACGCATTACCAACGCGCATTGACCCTGAGCCGTGCGCTGCCGAACCGCGGGCGCGAGCGGTTCCTCGCCACCTGGGGCACCTGGTTCAGCGCGACCATGACCGGCCGGACGGCGGAAGCTTTTCAGCTCGCCGACGACTTGGTCGCGATCGCGCGCGAACTCGACGACTCCGGCCTTTTGCTCGAAGCCTTTCACGCCCGCACGCCGGGCCTGATGCGGATACCGGATTTCGCCGCGATCGGAGAGTCTGCGCGAGAAGCCATCAGCCTCTACGATCGCGAGCGGCATCGCGATCATGCCTATTACTTCGGTGGACACGATGCGCGCGTGTGTTCGATCAGCTTCCATGCGCTCAGTCTGTGGGGCCTGGGCTTTCCCGAGCAGGCGCGACGCATGGCGTGGCGATGTATCGAGGACGCCCGCGACCTGGGACACACCTTCTCGATCGCCCACGGGCTCAACATGGGCGGACTGACGCTGTTGTTGCTCCGCGATCTGGAGGCCTGCCGGGCCGTAGCCGACGAGCTCTATCCGCTCGCCGAGCGCAACAAATTTCCCTGGCCGCTGATCTACGCCAAATTTCAGCGCGGTTGGTTGGCGGCGCAGGCCGGCGATCGCGAGGCCGGCATCGAACAGATGCTGGAGGCGGCGAACGGAGCGCCAGCGGCCGTCCTGCAGCCCATCGTCCTGACCCTGATCGCGGAGCAACAGATGCTGGCCGGACGCTTTGACGATGCGATGGGCTCCCTTGACCGAACGATGGCCGAGACGGTGGGCCAGAGCAACCGATTTTACGAGGCGGAGACGAGCCGGATGCGCGGCGAGGTGTTGTTGGCGCAATCTCCCGACAACGCCGCCGAGGCCGAGGCCGCATTCAGGCACGCGTTGGCCGTTGCCACGCGGCAAGCGAACCGCCCGCTCGCACTGGGCGGGGCTCTGAGCCTGGCGCGGCTGTTGCGCAGCGACGCCCGACGGGCGGAGGCGCGCAATCTGCTCGGGCCCATCTACGGCGCGTTCACCGAAGGCTTCGGCGAGCCGGATCTGCAGGCGGCGAAGGCGTTGCTGGCTGAACTCAATTCATGACCGCGAAAACCGCACGCATCTACGTCGGCATCGGCGGCTGGAATTACGAGCCGTGGCGCGGCGTGTTCTATCCCGAGGGTCTCGCGCACGCGAAGGAGCTCAGCTATGCCGCGAAGCGGTTGACCTCGATCGAGATCAACTCAACCTTCTACGGCTCGCAGAAGCCGGAGAGCTTCCGCAAATGGGCGAGCGCGGTGCCCGACGGGTTTAAGTTTTCGGTCAAGGGACCGCGCTTTGCCACCAATCGGAGCGTCCTCGCCGAGGCCGGCGATTCCATCAAGCGGTTCGTCAATTCCGGGGTGCTCGAGCTGCGCGACCGGCTCGGGCCGCTGTTTTGGCAGTTCGCGCCAACCAAAAAGTTCGATGCCGTGGATTTCGGAAAATTCCTGGAATTGCTGCCGACGAAAGCCGACGGCGCATCGCTGCGGCACGTGGTGGAAGTGCGGCACCCAAGCTTCCGCACGCCGGAGTTCATCGCGTTGCTGCGGCAGTTCGGCATTCCGGTGGTCTTCACCGATCACGCCACCTATCCGTCGCTCGCCGACGTCACCGGCGATTTCGTCTATGCGCGCCTGCAGCAGGGACAAGACGCGATCCCGACCGCCTACCCGGCCAAGGAACTCGACGCCTGGGCCCGCCGCCTGCAAACTTGGGCGCAGGGCGAAGAGCCTGGCGATCTGCCGCGCGTCGCGCCGGCGCAAGCACCTAAAAAGCCCGCGCCGCGCGATGTCTTTGCCTATGTCATCCACGAAGGCAAAATCCGCGCCCCGGCGGCGGCGATGGCGCTGATCGAGCGATTGAACAAGAAAAGCGAGTAGCGAGTGGCAAGTGGCAAGTGGCAAGTGGAAGGCAACAGATTCCATTCGCTATTCGCGAGTTTCCTAATAGACCACGGTGTTGGAGCTGCGCAGCCGCTGTACCAGGACGCGCATAACGTTCAGCGCGAAGTACGGCGTGCGGCTCACCATTAAGAGAAATTGCTTTTCGCCGACAGGGACAAGGGTCGCGTCGGTTGCCGCAACTGCCGTCGCGCTGCGGGGGCCGTGATCGATCAGGGCCATCTCGCCGAAAATGCTGAGTTCCGGCAGAGTGTCGAGCAGGCGGTTGCCGAGCCGGATCTCGACTTTGCCGCTTTTGACGATGAACAGCTCGTCGGCCGGATCGCCTTCCCGGAATATGACGTCGCCGGCCTTATAGTCCCGCACCGGGGCCCCTGCGCCGGCCAAGATGCCAAAATCCACGCTGGTGTCCGGCATATTGCATCCCCTGCCATTAGCTTAATTATTTCAATTCCATGACGGCGGACGATTACAATTTTATGACAGAATAGCCGGTATTTTCGAAGGAGATGCGCGCTTCGCGGGCGGAAAATGCTAACGGCCACGAACGATGGTGCGCGTACATCCGGCGTCACCTGTCGTTATCGTGGCCGTCCCGCGACGGAGCCCGAAGGCATCAACGTCACTGCAATGCTAGATAGTCGTACTCATGCGTTATACAAGGCCCGCTTTTGTGCACCGGGCGTTTTTGTGCGAGATTATGCCTCCGCGCTTGTCTCCGAACGGGCCGGAAGTCGCCGTAGAACCGCAATGATTGGCGCCCAATTTCAAGGGAGATGACCATGACGATCAATCAAAATGAAGCCGCGCGCATCGGACAAGCGCTCGCCGGCGCAATCCATGAGCATTGGGGCCTGTTTCTCGCTGAAGGCATTATCCTGATCATCCTCGGTATTGCCGCGATCATGGTGCCCCTTATCGCCACGCTCGCGGTCACCATCATCATCGGCTGGATCTTCCTGGCCAGCGGCATCGTCGGGCTGATCACCACTTTTTGGGCGCGACATGCGCCCGGTTTTTGGTGGTCGCTGCTCTCGGCGATCGTCGCCATTGCCGCCGGACTGGTGCTGCTGGCCTGGCCGATTACCGGGTCGATATCGCTGACGCTGGTGCTGATCGCGTTCTTCGTGGTCGAGGGTATCGCCTCGATCATGTACGCCATCGAGCATCGCAATCAGCTCACCGGCCGGTGGGGCTGGATGCTGGTGAGCGGGATCGTCGATCTGATCCTCGCCGGCATCATCTTCGCTGGATTGCCGGGAACGGCGGTCTGGGCGCTTGGTCTATTGGTCGGCATCAATATGGTGTTCGGCGGCGCGGCCTTGATCGCCATGGCGATGGCGGCGAGAAACCCGGCATCGGCGTAGCCACGTAAGCACAGCCGTCCTGCGCGTCCCCGCGTAAGCGGGGATCCAGCATTCCTGCTTCGCGGGAAGGAGCGGTGGATTACTCCGCCGGCACCGCGTGAGGCACCCGTGCCTTTTCGACGTTGTTGGCGATATACGCGATCGCCAGCACCGCGATCAGGAAGCCCAGCGCGACCAACGCGGTCACGCCGAGGACCAGACCGAAGCCGCCGCGGCCGTACAGCAGCGCGATCATCGAGACCGCCACGCCGGAGATCATGAAGGTCAGGAAATAGCGCACGGCATAAACCCGGCCGCGCCACGCATCCGCAGTGTAGCGCGCAATGACGAGGTCGTTCACGGTCACCTGCGCGTAGATCGCCGCCATGGTGAAGGCGAGCGCAAACAAGAGCGTGACGCCAATCGCGTAAGCCGCCCATACCACGCCGATGAACTGCATGACCGCGGTCGCGGCGAACAGCATGTGCGCCGGGACGCGCTCGGCCAGGCGGCCGATGGTGAGCTGGGCAAACGCCCCGCACAGGAACACCGCCGTGGTCAAACCGCCGACGGCGACGAGCGAGATGCCGGCGACGCGCTCGTCGACGATCTTCGGCAACGCCACCGACAGCGTATTGAACACCAGCCCCGCCGACAGCGCGACCACCATGAAGAGGCCAAACAGTATTGCCGCGGTCGCATTGGACAAGCCGACCTCGGGCAAGGCATTGCGTGAACTTTTGTGCCGCGCCTCGTCGGGCACCAGCCAGAGATAAACCGGCCCGGTCGCCAGACAGATCAGACCCGGTACGAGGAAGGCGCCGCGCCAGGATATCGCTGCGGTCAGCACCGCGGTGATGCCGGCGGCGAGCGAAACGCCGAGATTGCCGCAAACGCCGTTGAAGGCGAGCGTGCGGCCGCGTTGAACGGCCGACTCGACCACCATCGCGGTGCCGACCGGATGATAGATCGCCGCGAACACGCCGAGCGCGAACAAGGCGACGGCGAGGGCCCAGAGCGAAGGCGCCAGTGCCGCGCCGATCAGCGACAGTCCGCAGCCGACGTAAAACGCGACCATCATGTTGCGGCGGCTCCAACGGTCGGCGAGCCAGCCGGCCGGCAGCGAGAACAGGCCGAAGGCGATGAAGGAGGCGGTCGAGAGCGCGATCAGCTCGGAATAGGAGCGGCCATAGGCCACTTCGAGCTCGATGACCACGGTCGGATAGATCAGGATCACAAAGTGATCGAGCGCATGCGCCCAATTGAGGAAGCCGATGGCGAGACGCCGGCGGGAGGCGTCGGCGGCTGGCGATGGAGAGAATTGATCGGAGGTGGAAACGTCGGCAGTCATGGATCAGTCCCCGATGCTCTCGGGCAGATATAGCGTGCGCCGGCGCCGCGACCTATCCCTGATTTGCAAAGCAGCCCGGCGCAGGACACGCCCGCCCTGCAATTTCAGCGTGCAACCCGAAGCTCAACCTAACGTCGCATTTGTACTCGACGCACGCCCTCTCCTGCGGTATTATCGTAGGGCGGCGGTTGTTGGGGGGCACCCGGGGGGAGCGGCCTTAGTGGGCGTGTTGCGGTATTTCGCGGCGGCCGCCGTCGCGATATTTGTGCTGTTTGTGGCCGCGGCTCAGGCTGGTGCCGATGCGCCGGACGACCATTCTTTTCTTCTATTCGGCGGCACCGATTTGTGGCGCGACGGCGCGTTCTTTTACGGCGGAACGCTGTGGTCACCGGGCCGATTGAACGCCGAGGGCTTCACGCTGAAGCTCCTCCTCTCCGGCGGCGCCTACACCTATCCATCAGGCGGGCTGCACACGGACGTAGACGGGACGCTTCTGTCCGCCGCCGCGTTGCCGGGGTGGCGCGCGACGCGCGATGGCATCAGTGTCGGCTTTTACGCCGGGCCCGCCGTGCAGGACTACCGGCTTACTCCAAACGATCCCGGCAGCCGCCTGCGCGGGCTTTATGGAGGCGCTGAGTTCGACGGCAACATCTGGTTTCAGCTCAGCCCGACCATGATGGCCACGGCGAACGCATCGATCCTGTCCATCGGCCCGACCGGCTCGGTGCGCGCCGCGGTCGGCTGGCGATTGTTCGAGCCGTTCTATATCGGTCCCGAGGCCCAGGAGATCTGGTGCGCCGATTACCAGCAACTACGGCTCGGCGCGCATGTTACCGGGTTTCGTATCGATGGCGTCGAGTGGTCGGCGGCGAGCGGCTGGGCGGTGGAATCCGATGGCCGCTCGGGCCCCTACGTTCGCCTCGGCTTTAACGCGCGGTATTGAGGCTCGCCAATTCGGCCCACAGCGGCCGGCTCAGTTGCTGCTCAGCCTTTTTCGTCGCAGGCCCAGGCGCGCACCACGCAATCGCGGCCGCCAAACTCATAGCAGCGGCGCAGCGAGGCGTTCTCGGCTTTGCCGAGGTGCGAATTGATCGCCCAGCCGAACGAGCCGCACGGGTTCTTGGCATCGACCGCCATCGCTGCGCAGCCGCGCCGGATATCGCCGACTACCTTGCAGTTGGTGCCCGAACATCTCTTGACGGCGGCGGCGCGTGCGTCCGCCAGCTTGCGAAAGTCGTAGCCGTAGCCATACGCACCGCAGGCGCCAACGGCAAAAGCGCCGGCGGCTTCGGCGGCGCCGATCGCCGCAATCAGGATGCATCCCGCCGCAGCGGCAAGCACCGAACTTCGCATGAAGCCGATCATCGAAGCCCCTCCCCCGAGAAGCCTCCCAACGCTAGCGAGGAAGGGTTGCCAGTTGGTGAATCGATCCGCTGCCGGCCTGGCGCAGCGATCAGCGTTACGTCTTTTCCAGCTCCGCCTTCACGGCTTCGAGCGCTTCCGGCGTGTCGATGTCGGTCAGCGCCGCGGTGCCGGTGAGCGGCACCTCGACCACGGCTTCGCTGTAGCGGCCGATCAGGTGGCGGGCGCCGATATCGCCTTCGACGCCCATGAGGTCGGAGAAAAACCGCCGCGACCAAACCACCGGATTGCCGCGCTGGCCGTCGATGGTCGGCACCGCGATCAGCGCTCCCTTGGTGGGATCGAGCGCGCCGGCCAGGCGGTCGATCATGGCGCCGTCGACCTGCGGCATATCGCCGAGGCAGACGACGGCGCCGTCCGCCTGCGCCGGCAGCACGGAAATGCCGGCGCGCAACGAAGTACCGAGGCCGTCGGCGAAATGTGCGTTGTGCACGAAATCAACGGGCAGGCCGGCAAGCGCGCCTTCGACGCGCTCACGCTGATGGCCGGTGACCACGATCACCGGCCGCGCGCGGGAGGCGAGTGCCGCCTCGGCGACGATGCGGACCAGCGGCCGGCCGCCGATCTCGGCCAGGAGCTTGTTCGGCCCGCCCATGCGGCTCGAGCGGCCCGCGGCGAGCACGAGCGCCGCTATGTTGTGGGCGGGGTGCAGCGGCTCGTCGCGCGGCTGCGGGCGGGTGACGATCTCCATGAGCAGCCCGCCGACGCCCATGCCGGTGATATCCTCGCGCGGCACCGGCAGGCCGGCCAACAGCCGCATCAGCACCCAGTCGAAGCCGTTCTCCTTCGGACTGCGGGCGCAACCGGGCGCGCCGAGCACCGGATGGCCGGCTGCAGTGCCGATGAGCAACAGGTTGCCGGGATCGACCGGCATGCCGAAATGCTCGATCCGGCCGCCGATCGTTTCCAGCGCCGCTGGGATCACGTCGCGGCGGTCGGCGATGGCCGAGGCGCCGAATACGACCACGAGCTCGGCGCCCTGCTTGAGCACCTCGCCGAGCGCCCGGGCGAGCGCCGCGCGCTCATGCGGCACGCGGCGTTCGGCGATGATCGTGGCATTGGCCGGCGCCAGCCGCTCGGCGGTGATCTTGAGCGTCTTGTCGATCACCTTGGGCGAGAGCCCGGGCAGCAAGGTCGACACCACGCCGACCTTGCGGATGCGATAGGGCGCGACGCGAATAAGCGGCCGCGGCGCCGCCGCCAGCGCCAGATCGCGGGCCGGCGCGGCGACCGCAAACGGAATGATTTTTACAGTGGCGATCATTTCGCCGGCGACGATCGGTTTGTAGGCGGCAAGCGTGGCCGCCGTGATCGCCTCGTCGACGCGATTGAGGCGATCGACCGCATCCTTGTCGACGACGAGCACGCCGGGGGCTTGTGCGAACAGGTTGGCGCGACCGGTAAAAGCGCGGTCCACATGCACGCCTTCGCCAGCGATGGCGGCGGCGATCTCGGCCGCGGCCACGTCCTCGGATACGTCGCCAGGTTCGAGCCGCGCAACCACGATGTCCTTGATGCCGGCCGCCTCAAGCGCCGCGGCCTCGACGGGACCGATCAGCGTGCCCTTTTTGAGCACCAGCGCGCCTTGGCGAATGGTGTGCACCGAGGTGCCGCCGACGGCCTGTTTGGGCGCGACCGCTCCGAACTTCATGACACCGCCTCAGCCCTCACTCTACCCTCCCCCGCCTGCGACGGAGGGTAGGGGTGGGGGTCGGCTTCCGGCTCCTCGCGCAGCCGCTCGGTGATCTGGGCGATGATGGCGACGGCGATCTCCGCCGGCGAGACGGCGCCGATATCGAGACCGATCGGCGCGTGGATGCGGGAAATGTCGGCCTCGCTCAGGCCTTGCTGCTTGAGCCGGTCGACGCGCCGCGCGTGGGTTTTGCGCGACCCGAGCGCGCCGATATAAAAACAGTCGCGCGACAGCGCATGGAGGAGCGCCGGATCGTCGATCTTCGGATCGTGGGTGAGCGCGACGAAGGCGGTGTAACGGTCAACGCCGAGCGGCGGCAACGCTTGATCCGGCCACTCGGCGATCACTTTGACGTCGGGGAACCGCTCCGGCGAGGCGAAGGCGGTGCGCGGATCGACGATGGTCACGTCATAGCCGAGGAGCTTGGCGATCGGCGCCAGTGCCTGGCTGATATGCACGGCACCGATGACGACTAGTTGCGGCGCCGGCACGTACACGGTGAGGAACGCGCGCCCTTCCCCGGTCTGCTCCATGCCGCTCCTTCCGCTGCGCAAATGTTCGGCGAGCACCGCTTTGAGCGGATCCTTGGCAATATCGGCGGCCTTCACCAGCCGCTGCTTGCCGCTTTCCACGTCGGTGACGACGATCACCGCGCGGCGCGCGGTACGCTCGGTATTGAGGCTTTCAAGCAGATCGAGTTGCATGATGGATCATAGCGCGAATAGGGAATGGCGCATAGCGAATGGGCAATTGATGCTTTACTCCCTATTCGCTGCCCGCCGTTTCGTCATTCGCCCCTTCCCTATTCCACCTTCTCCACGAATACCCGGATCGTGCCGCCGCAGGAGAGCCCGACTTTCCAGGCGGTCTCGTCTGCGACCCCAAATTCCAGCATTTTCGGCTTGCCGCTATCGATGACATCGAGCGCTTCGGTGACGACGGCGCCCTCGACGCAACCGCCGGAGACCGAGCCGAGGAAATTCCCCTGCTCGTCGATGACCAGGTTCGAGCCGACCGGACGCGGCGCCGAGCCCCAGGTTTCGACCACCGTTGCCAGCGCCACCGCGCGGCCCTGTTTGCGCCAGTCCTCGGCGGCTTTGAGGATATCGCTGTCGGTTGAGAGCATGGAAGCCTCCGTGTGCAAGGGGCGAACGGCGAGTGGAGTTAAGCCGTCATCTATTCGCTACTTCGCTATTCGCTATTCGCCGTTCGCTATGTCCGATCGAATATAGGCCTTCAGGCGACTTTTTGCATCCAGGCTTTCGGGTCGCCGGCCCGGCCACCGCCCTGAAGGGCGGTCACCAATGCGCCGATCGATTCGAGATTATGAATCGGCCGGAATTCATCGACATGCGGCAGCATGGTTTTGATGCCGCGCGCGCGGGCTTCAAAACCTTCGAAGCGAAGCAGCGGATTGAGCCAGACCAACCGCCGGCACGAGCGGTGCAGCCGGTCGATCTCGAAGCCGAGCGTGTCGTCGGCATCGCGCTCGAGCCCGTCGGTGATCAGGAGCACGATAGCGCCTTGCCCAAGCACGCGTCGCGCCCACTGCTTGTTGAAAACGTGCAGCGACGACGCAATGCGCGTGCCGCCCGACCAGTCGGGCACATTCGCCGAGCAGGCGGCCAGCGCTTCGTCGGGGTCGCGTTCGCGCAGCGCACGGGTGACGTTGGTCAGCCGGGTGCCAAACAGAAAGGTGCTCACCCGCTTCCGCGTTTCGGTCAAGCCATGGAGGAAATGCAAAAATATCCGGCTGTACTGGCTCATGGAGCCCGATATGTCGAGCAGCGCCACGATCGGCGGCGGCTTCGACTTCGGCCCGACAAAGCGTAGATCGATGAAGTCGCCGCCGCTTTTGAGGCTTCCGCGCAAGGTGCGGCGGATGTCGATCAGATGGCCGTGCGGATGCGGCTTAAGCCGCCGCGTGCGCACTTCGGCAAGCGGCAGCACGAGCCGCTTCATCGCCGCCTTGGCGGCGGCGATCTCGGCATTGCTCATCTGCGCGAAGTCTTTTTTCTGCAGCACTTCGCGGTCGGAGACCGTCATCCGCGTGTCGAGCTCGATCTCCTGTTCTTTTTTGAGCTTGTCATCGAGGCCGGAGAACAACGCCTCGTGCACGCGCGTCGCGCCGGCCTCGGGCGGCCGCGGCGTATTCGGCGCCTGCGGCAGCATCATCGCCATCAACTGATCGACATAGCCGCGGCGGCGGAAAAAAATGCGGAACGCCTGATCGAACAGCACCGAATGCTCGTGCCGCTTCACGAACACGGCGTGCAGCGTCCAGTAAAAATCCTCGCGGGTGCCGATGCCCGCCGTCGTTACCGCCGCGAGCGCGTCGAGCACGGCACCGGGCCCGACCGGAATGCCGGCCGCCCGCAACGCGCGGGCGAAATACAGGATGTTTTCGGCAAGCCGGCCAGGCTGCTGGTCCGTCGTTTGCTTATTTGTCGTCATTGCCGGGCTGTAGATTTCCAGCGAAATGCGTAAAGCATCGACTATTCCGCCGCGCGCAGCTCCGACTTCACCTCGTCGAGCAGCTCCTTGACCTTCGAGCCTTCGAGCCGCGCGATGTCGTCCTGGTATTTGAGCAGCACGCCGAGCGTGTCTGAGACCGTCGCCGGATCGAGCGCGACCACGTCGAGCTCGGACAGCGCCGCCGCCCAGTCGAGCGTTTCGGCGACGCCGGGCGACTTGAACAGTTCCTGCTTGCGCAGCGCCTGCACGAACGCCACCACCTGCTCGGAGAGCCTTTTGCCGACACCCGGGACCTTGGTGCGCACGATCCCCAATTCCCGCTCGGCGCTCGGATAACCGACCCAGTGGTAAAGGCAGCGGCGTTTGAGCGCGTCGTGCACCTCGCGCGTGCGGTTCGAGGTAATGACGACGATTGGCGGATGCGCGGCCTTTACCGTGCCCATCTCCGGGATGGTGACCTGAAAATCGCTCAACACTTCGAGCAGAAACGCTTCGAACGCCTCGTCGGTGCGGTCGATCTCGTCGATCAGCAAGACCGGTGCGCCGGCGGTGTCCGGCTCCAGCGCCTGCAGCAGCGGGCGCTTGATCAGGAAGCGGTCCGAGAACACGTCGTGCTCGAGCCGCGCGCGATCATGCTCGCCTTCCGCCTCGGCGACGCGGATGGCGATCATCTGCGCCGCGTAGTTCCATTCGTACACCGCGGCCGCGATATCGAGACCTTCATAGCATTGCAGGCGGATCAGCCGCCGGCCGAGCGTCGACGAAAGCACCTTGGCGATCTCGGTCTTGCCGACGCCGGCTTCGCCCTCGAGGAACAGCGGCCGGCCCATCTTCAGCGCCAGATAAAGCACGGTGCCGAGCGAGCGGTCGCCGAGATAGTCGGCTTCGGCGAGCAGCGCGACGGTGGCATCGATCGAGGCCGGCAGCGGCCGGGGCGAAGAAATGGGCTTCATGCGAACTCGATATAGGCTTTTCCGGAGTTGGCGCACAACGCCATTCGCTGGTCATTGCCGGGCAAAAGGCGCGAAGCGCCGCATCGCCCCTGAAGACCCGGCAACCCATGGTGCCGCGCCGTCACACCGCCCCCGGGCCAAGCCCAGGGGCGACGGCCAGCTATTTTTCCAAGGCCTCGGCCACCGCGCGGCGGGCGAGCACCCCGATCAGATGAGCGCGGTATTCGGCGCTGCCGTGAATATCGCTGTTGAGGCCATCGGCGGACACGGTGAGGCCTTCGAGGGATTTTGGTGAAAACCGCTTCTTCAGCGCGTCCTCGAACGACTTGACGCGGAACACGCCATTGCCGCCGGCACCGGTCACGGCGACACGGATGTCGCTGCCGCGCTTGCCGACGAAAACGCCGACCAGAGCGTAGCGCGAAGCCTGGTTGCGGAATTTCTGGTAGGCCGCCTTCTTCGGCAGCGGGAAGCTTATTTTGGTGATGATCTCCGTCGGCTCGAGTGCGGTCGAGAACATGCCGGTGAAGAAATCGTCGGCCTTGATGCGGCGTTTGTTGGTGATGATGGTGGCGCCGAGCCCGAGGCAGGCGGCCGGATAGTCGGCGGTCGGATCGTTGTTGGCGACCGAGCCGCCGATCGTGCCCATGTGGCGCACCGCCGGATCGCCGATCATGCCGGCGAGTTTGGCCAGCACCGGCGCGGCCTGCTGCACCACCGGCGAGGTGTGCACGTCGTTGTGCCGCGTCATCGCCCCGATCTCGATCGTGCGGCCTTTGAGTGCGATGCCGGCCAAGCCCTCGATTTTCGACAGGTCGATCAATTGCGGCGGGTTGGCGAGGCGAAGCTTCATCGTCGGCAGGAGCGTATGGCCGCCGGCGAGAAGCTTGGCGTCCTCGTTCTTGCTGAGCAGAGCGATCGCCTGCCGCAGCGTTTCCGGACGATGGAAGGTGAAGCTGTACATCGTAAGCTCTCCGTTTATCTGTCGCGGGTCACGCCGCGTGCGGCAGCGACCGACCCGATTTCTGCAACGCCGCCCATACCGCCGACGGTGTCGCCGGCATGGCGATGGCTTCAGTCCCGATCGCGTCGGTAATGGCGTTGATCGCCGCGGCCGGCGCGGCGATGGCGCCGGCTTCGCCGCAGCCTTTGATGCCGAGCGGGTTGGACGGGCATTTGGTGAACGTCGTTTCCACCTTCAGCGTCGGAAAGTAGTCCGCGCGCGGCATGGCGTAGTCCATGAACGAGCCGGTCACGAGCTGGCCTTCCTTGTTGTAGATCGCGCCCTCATACAAAGCCTGCCCGACGCCCTGGGCAATGCCGCCGTGGACCTGGCCCTCGACGATCATCGGATTGATCACCACCCCAAAATCGTCGACCGCAGTCCAGGCGACAATCTCGGTGTTGCCGGTTTCCGGGTCGATCTCGACCTCGCAGATGTGGCAGCCGGCCGGGAAGGTGAAGTTGGTCGGGTCGTAGAACGCGCCCTCCTTCAGCCCTGGCTCGAGTTCCTGCCCGGAGAATTTGTGCGCGACGTAGGCGTTCAGCGCGACGTCGCCCCAGGCGGCGGACTTGTCGGTGCCGGCGACGCTGAACTTGCCGTCCTTGAACTCAATGTCGCCTTCGGCGGCTTCGAGCATATGGGCGGCGACCTTCTTGGCCTTGGCCTCGACCTTGTCGAGCGCCTTGACGATCGCCGACATCCCGACCGCGCCCGAGCGCGAACCGTAGGTGCCCATGCCGAACTGCACCTTGTCGGTGTCGCCATGCACGATCGAAACGTTGTCGATCGGGATGCCGAGCCGCTCGGAAACGAGCTGGGCGAACGTGGTTTCGTGGCCTTGGCCGTGCGCGTGCGAGCCGGTGAGGACTTCCACCGACCCCGTCGGGTTGACCCGCACCTCGGCGGACTCCCAGAGGCCGACGCCGGCGCCGAGTGAGCCGACGGCCTGCGACGGCGCGATGCCGCAGGCTTCGATGTAGGTGGAGAAACCCAGTCCGCGCAGCTTGCCGTGGCGCGCCGATTCACGCTTGCGCTTGGCAAAGCCTTTGCAGTCGGCGAGCTCCATCGCCTTCTTCAGCGAAGCGTCAAAGTCGCCGGCGTCGTAGGTCATGATCACCGGCGTCTGGTGCGGGAATGTCTTCACGAAATTCTTGCGCCGCAGTTCGGCTGGGTCTTTGCCCATTTCGCGTGCGCCAACTTCGACCAGCCTCTCGACCACGAAGGCCGCTTCGGGCCGCCCGGCGCCGCGATAGGCGTCGACGGGAACGGTGTTGGTATAGACCGCATCGACCTCGCAATAGATTTGCGGAATGGCGTACTGGCCCGACAGCAGCGTGGCGTAGAGATAGGTCGGGATCGATGACGAGAAGGTCGACATATAGGCGCCGAGATTGGCGATCGTCTTGGCGCGCAGACCAACGATTTTTCCGTCGGCATCGAACGCCATTTCGGCGTGGGTGACGTGATCGCGGCCATGCGCGTCAGTGAGGAATGCTTCCGAGCGGTCGGATGTCCATTTCACCGGCCGCTCCAGGCGCCGCGCGGCCCACAGCGCCACGACTTCTTCGGGGTAGATGAAAATCTTCGAGCCGAAACCGCCGCCGACGTCGGGGGCGATGACGCGGAGCTTATGCTCGGGCGCCATGCCGACGAAGGCGGCAATGACCAGCCGCGCCACATGCGGATTCTGCGAGGTATTCCACAGCGTGAGGTGACCGGTCCCCGAATCGTATTCGGCGATGGCGGCGCGCGGTTCCATGGCGTTCGGCACCAGCCGGTTATTGACGATGTCGAGCTTGGTGACGTGCTTGGCGGTCTTGAACGCCGCATCGACCGCCTTGGGGTCGCCGAGATGCCATTGATAGATGGTGTTGTTCGCCGCCACCTCGTGAACCTGCGGCGCGCCTTGCTTTTGTGCGGCGGCCGGATCGGAAACGGCGGGAAGCACGGCGTAGTCGACCTTGACCTTCTCGGCGGCATCGCGCGCCTGCGCCAGCGTCTCGGCGACCACCACGGCGACCGCATCGCCGACATGGCAGGCCTTGCTGCTGGCTAGCGCCGGATGCGGCGCCATCTTCATCGGCGAGCCGTCCTTGGAATGGATCATCCAGCCGCAGATGAGATTGCCGATCTTGTCGGCGGCGAGCTGCGCGCCGGTCAGCACCGCCACCACGCCCGGCATGCCGGACGCGGTCTTGGTATCGATCGATTTGATGGTCGCATGCGCGTGCGGCGAGCGGACAAAATAGGCGTAGGTCTGCCCGGGCCGGCTGATGTCGTCGGTGTAATGGCCCTTACCGGTGATGAAGCGGTGATCTTCCTTGCGGCGCACCGCGGCGCCGATCCCGGTCGCACTCATGTTTTCCTCCGGCGGTTTATTTTCGGACAGCCCCCTTCACGATTGGCGGCCTTTCTTATTCGGCGGCTTTGGTTGCGGCGCCACTGGCCATGGCGCGCGCGCCGGCGGTGATCGCCTTGACGATGTTGTGATAGCCGGTGCAGCGACAAATGTTGCCTTCCAGCTCCTCACGAATGGTGTGGTCGTCGAGTTCGTGGCCCTTACGGCGCACCATATCGACCGCGGTCAAGATCATGCCTGGGGTGCAATAGCCGCACTGCAGGCCATGATTTTCGCGGAAGGCCTCCTGCATCGGATGCAGCGGCCCGTCTGCCGGCGCCAGGCCCTCGATCGAGAGCACATCGGCGCCTTCGAGTTGCACAGCAAGCACTGTGCAGGATTTCACCGCCTTGCCGTTCACCAGCACGACGCAGGCGCCGCACTGCGACGTATCGCAGCCGACGTGGGTGCCGGTAAGCCGAAGATTCTCGCGCAACAGCTGCACTAAAAGTGTGCGCGGATCGACATCAGCGGTGACAGGTTTGCCGTTCACAGTGAGGGATACGGCCGCCATAAGCGCCTCCTCGGATTCTCTTAAAACGTCTTCTTAGCAGGACGGCTCGCGGCCGTTTGCTGCTTTCAAGGTCGAAATCCCGACGATTTCCGAGATTCCCACCTTGGAACTTGAATTACTCTGAACTGCGGCCTAGCCCGCGGTCAAGGGAATATCACGCGGGAAAGGCCCCGCAGGCGGGTCAACGGCGGGGTTTTGCGCCGGTCAGGCGGCCGGCGGACTAACCGTTGCCACGAATTTGTTGAAAAATTCATCAGCCATCTTCTTAGCGGCGCCGTTGATCAGGCGCTGGCCAAGTTGCGCGAGCTTGCCGCCGATCTGCGCCTCGACGGTATAGCTGAGCAGGGTGCCGCCGTCTTTCGGCTCAAGCTTCACCGTCGCGCCGCCCTGGGCAAAGCCCGCGACCCCGCCGTCGCCCTGGCCGGAAATCTTGTAGCCATTCGGCGGATCGAGATCGGACAGCGTTACCTTGCCTTTGAATCTCGTCTTCACCGGCCCGATCTTGGTCGTAGCCACCGCCTGGAATTCGGTATCGGACAGTTTGTCGAGCTGCTCACAGCCGGGGATGCAGGCCTTGAGGGTCTCGGTATCGTTGAGCTTTTCCCATACCGTCTCGCGCGGCACCGCAAGCTGATACTCGCCGCTCATTGTCATGGCCATGCGCGTCACTCCTCGGCCGATCGCCAACGCCCACTATCGCTTACCGCCTCAGGCGGCAGGTGGGAAGAGCATGGTTCGGCGCGATCGGTAGCGCCGCCGCTGCCGGGCGGTTAGAAACAGCGTCATTGGAAGCCAACCGGTACGGTCCGAAATGGCCGTCCCGGCGACAGGCTGCACGAGGCAATCCTCGCAATGACGAGGGAGGAGCACTTCATGCCGCAGATCAGCGCCGATGGCTGCGCCATCCATGTCGAAGTCGAAGGGCCGGAGCGCGCGCCCGTTCTGATGCTCTCGAACTCGCTCGGTACCAATCTGCATATGTGGGATGAGCAGGTGGCGCCGTTCACGAGCCATTTCCGGCTGGTGCGTTTCGATCGGCGCGGCCACGGCAAATCAGCCGTGCCAAAGGGCCCCTACTCGATGGAGCGGCTCGGCCGCGACGCGCTCGCCATCATCGACGGGCTCGGCATTGAAAAAATCAACTGGTGCGGACTGTCGATGGGAGGCATGGAGGGCATGTGGCTCGGCGCCAACGCCGCCAGCCGCATCGACAAGCTGATCCTCTCCAACACCTCCAGCTACTTTCCCGACAAGACGATGTGGAACGGCCGCATCCAGCTGGTCCGCGAAAAAGGATTGCCCGGGATCGTCGACGCCAATATGGAGCGCTGGTTCACGAAAGAATTCCGCGATCGCTCGCCGCAGACCCTGGCACGCATTCGCGAAATGTTTTTGGCCACCGCTCTCGACGGTTACATCGGCTGCGGCGAAGCCATCCGTGATATGGACCACCGCCCGCTGCTCGCAAGGATCAAGGCGCCGACGCTGGTCATCGCCGGCCGGCATGATCCCGCTACGACGCTCGAAGCCGGCGAATTCATTGCCGAGCACATTCCGGGCGCCGAGCTCGCGGTGCTCGATACCGCGCACATAGCCAATATGGAGCAGCCGCAAGCCTATGCCGACACGGTGCTGGGATTTTTGCTGAACAAATAACCGCTCACCCGCCGCGCTGATCGCGAAACTCGTGTGGCGTCGTCCCGGTGTGTATGCGGAAGAACCGGGCGAAATGCGAGGGGTCGGAAAAAGCGAGCTCTTGCGCGATGTCCTGGATCGGCTGGGTGGTAAAGACCAGCTGGCGCTTGGCTTCGGTGAGCAGGCGCTGGCGGATCAGGTGGCCGGCGGTGACCCCGGTGGCGCGCTTGACGTGATCGTTGAGCCGATCGACGGTCATGCCGAGCTTTTCGGCATAGAAGCCGAGCTGATGTTCGCCGCGGAAGAATTCGTCGACCAGTGCGCGCAATTGCGCGACGGTGGCGTCCGCCGGCTGCAAGGTGACGCTGCCGGTGCGCGCCCGGCTTGCGGCCAGTCGCGCGACCCCGACGGCGATCAGCGCCAGCAGACTGCGCATCGCCATGCGATAGCCCTCGCGCGCTAGGCTTCCCTCCTCGAACAGCTCCGTGCACAACGCCGAAAGCCGGGAACGCTCGGTGTCGTCGGCGATCGGAACGATCGGATGCGCCGCCAGCGCGCGCAGCCGGGACAGCGCTTCACCCGCGCGGTCGGCGAGCGCCAGCGCCGCATCCTCGGTGAAGCTTAAGACCCAGCCCGCGGTGACGTTCGGCTCGAAGCGGAACCCGTGGGCGATCGCCGCGGGAACGAGGATCGCGGCCGGGGCGGCAAACGGCAGCCGCGCCGCTTCGAAGGTCATTTCACCGCCGCCGCGCTCGATCAGCAGGATCTGAAACAGATTGCGATGCCGATGCGCCCGGATGGTCCAATCATGCAATGAGGAGCGCGAGGCGACGGTCTCAACATGGATAAAATCGAAGGCGTGATCGTCCGGAGGATCGCCGTAGAGATGGAACAAAGGCAGCGCGCTAACCATGGCGCAAGCATAGGCCGATCACGCCAAATAAGCAGCCGCCACAGCGGCGTAATCGACGCTTTACACAAAAAAGCGGCGGCCCGCCGGTTCAGCGGGCCGCCACCTTCTAACGCGGAACGTTAGCGATCCTGCTGATCGCGCTGGCCCGGCTTGTCCTGGCCGCCCTGCTGCTGGCCGGGCTTGCCCTGGCCGCCTTGGCCGCCCTGATGCTGCTGGCCCGGCTTGTTCTGGCCGCCTTGGCCACCCTGCTGCGGATTTTGCTGCGGGTTGTTTTGCTGCTGCTGGTTCCGCTGCGGATTCTGTTGTTCATTCGCCATTGGGACGCTCTCCGATCATTTTGGGGAAGCCCTCCGCCCACTGTGACAACGCCCCGTTGCCGGTGCGGTTCCGGTTCCGTTTCAATTCCTATGTGCAACAATTTGTAATCATAGGGGAAAATACGTACGAAGACTCCGGGCCATTTGTTTCACTGGCCTGCTGCGGAGTGCCCAGGGCCCCTCGTTGTCGCGAAGGAATGCCCCTGTTAAGACTTTGGCGGGATTCGCAAGGCGGCGGACGCATGGAATATTTCGTCCAGCAGCTCATCAACGGCATCACGCTCGGTTCGATCTATGGCCTGATCGCCATCGGCTACACGATGGTCTACGGCATCATTGGCATGATCAATTTCGCCCACGGCGATATCTTCATGGTGGGCGGTTTCCTGGCGCTGATCGCCTTTCTCGTGCTCGAGGCCATGGGGGTGACGGCGGTGCCGCTGGCGCTCCTGCTGGTCCTCCTCATCGCCATGGCGCTCACCGCGCTCTACGGCTGGGCGGTCGAGCGCATCGCCTATCGACCGCTGCGGCATTCGTTTCGCCTGGCCCCGCTGATTTCCGCGATCGGCATGTCGATCGTGCTGCAGAACTACGTGCAGGTCGCGCAGGGTGCCCGGGTCAAGCCGCTGCCGCCGTTGATCCACGGCGGCTACACGCTGTTCGAGGGCAACGATTTCGCGGTGCGGCTCTCCAACGTCCAGATCATCGTGGTCGTCACCACGCTCCTTCTTATGGCCGGCTTCTCGTTCCTGGTCGCGCGCACCCGGCTGGGCCGCAACATGCGCGCCTGCGAGCAGGACCTGAAAATGGCAGCGCTGGTCGGTATCGATGTCGACCGCACCATCTCGCTTACCTTCGTCATCGGCGCGGCGCTGGCCGCGGTCGCCGGCCTGATGTTTCTGCTCTACTACGGCGTCGTCGATTTCTTCATCGGCTTTCTCGCCGGCGTGAAGGCGTTCACCGCGGCCGTGCTCGGCGGCATCGGCTCGCTGCCGGGCGCGATGATCGGCGGCATCCTGATCGGACTGATCGAGACCATGTGGTCGGCGTATTTTTCCATCGAGTACAAGGACGTCGCCGCATTCGCCATCCTCATCATCGTGCTGATTTTCCTGCCGACCGGCATTTTGGGCCGGCCTGAAGTCGAGAAGGTGTGAGGACGCTGGCGCCCGTGCCGGACCCAAGCGAGTCCGCAACCGGGCGGCTTGATCTGCCAGCCGCGCTGAAGGAGGCCGCGATCGCGGCCGTCGTCGCGTTCGGTCTGTTTGTCCTCATGATCGGCATCCGCACCGATCCGGGACCGACCGGAGCGCTGACGGTGTCGACGCGCTTCGGTGCGCTTGCCGCCATTGTCGCGGCGGTGTTTGTCGGTGCGCTGCTGCGTGCCGTCATTTGGCAAACCGCGGCTGGCTCGTTCGACTGGCCGCTGCCGGCTTTCATCAAGACAGCGGCATCGCGCCTTTTCATCTATGCCGCGGCAGGATTTCTTGCCTTCGCGCTCGTCGTACCGATCATTTTCTACGGCAACCGCTATCTGCTCGATCTCGCCATTCTGATCGTCACCTACACGATGCTCGGCTTCGGCCTCAACATCGTGGTCGGTCTCGCTGGCCTCCTCGATCTCGGCTACGTCGCCTTCTACGCGGTCGGCGCCTATTCCTACGCGCTGATCGCGCAGAACTTCGGCCTCTCGTTCTGGATTTGCCTGCCGCTCGCCGGCATTCTCGCCGCCTTTGCCGGCTTGCTGCTCGGGTTCCCCGTGCTTCGGCTACGCGGCGACTATCTGGCCATCGTCACGCTCGGCTTCGGCGAGATCATCCGCCTCATCCTGCTGAATTGGCAGAATTTGACCGGAGGGCCGAACGGCATTTCCGGAATTCCCCGGCCTTCGTTTTTCGGCTTGCCCTTCACCGCTTCGGAGAACGGCTTTGCCGCGGCCTTCGGGCTGCACTTCTCGCCGACCCATCGCATCGTGTTTCTTTATTACGTCATTCTCGCGCTGGCATTGCTGACCAACTGGGCCACGCTGCGGCTGCGCCGGCTGCCAATCGGCCGGGCCTGGGAAGCCTTGCGCGAGGACGAGATTGCCTGCCGGGCGCTCGGCATCAACACCACCAACACCAAGCTGACCGCCTTTGCCATGGGCGCCATGTTCGGCGGCATCGCCGGCGCCTTCTTCGCCACCCGGCAAGGCTTCATCAGTCCGGAATTTTTCACCTTCACCGAGTTGGCTTTCGTGCTGGCGATCGTCGTCCTTGGCGGCATGGGCTCGCAGCTTGGCGTTGCTGTTGCCGCGACCGTGATGCTCGGCGGCTTCGAGTTGTTCCGCGAATTCGATCAATACCGCATGCTCGTTTTCGGCGCCGCCATGGTCGCGATCGTGATCTATCGGCCGCGCGGCCTGGTGGCGACACGCACGCCCTCGGTATCGCTGCGCCGGCGCAAGGATATTCCGGCCGCGGTCGTGAATGATGCGCGCACGGAGAGCCCGGCGTGACGGCAGCGCCGATCCTCACGGTCGAACATTTGACCATGCGCTTCGGCGGCCTCCTCGCCGTCAGCGACCTCAGTTTCGCCGCGCGCGCCCGGGATATCACCGCGCTGATCGGACCGAACGGCGCCGGCAAGACCACGCTGTTCAACTGCATTACCGGCTTCTACAAACCGACCGTCGGCCGATTGCTCCTCGCCCATCCGGATGGCGCTTCGTTCCTGCTCGAGCGCCTGCCCGAGTTCCGTATCGCCAAGGAAGCGCGCGTCGCGCGCACGTTTCAGAACGTGCGGCTGTTCGCCGGCATGACGCTGTTGGAAAATCTTCTCGTCGCCCAACACAACATGCTCATGGTCGCCTCCGGCTTCACCGTGCTCGGCCTGCTCGGCTCACGCGCCTATGCGCGAGCCGAAGCCCAAGCCATCGACAAGGCGCGCTACTGGCTCGATCGCGTCGGCCTTGCCGACCGCGCCGACGAGCCCGCCGGCGCCCTGCCCTATGGCGCTCAGCGCCGGCTCGAGATCGCACGCGCGATGTGCACCGATCCGGTGCTGCTGTGCCTCGATGAGCCGGCGGCCGGCCTCAACAACCGCGAGAGCGCCGAGCTCAATGACTTTCTGCGCACCATCCGCGACGAGCATGGCATTTCGATCCTCCTGATCGAGCACGACATGGGCGTGGTGATGGAGATTTCCGACCACATCGTCGTGCTGGATTATGGGGTGAAAATCGCCAACGGCGCGCCGCGGGAAGTGCGCAGCGATGCCAAAGTGATCGCCGCTTATCTCGGCGTCGCCGACGAGGAGGTGGCGCAGGCCGAGGCGGAGGCCGGGCGATGAGCCAGCCTTTGCTGTCGCTCCGCGGCGTCAAAGCCTATTACGGCAACGTCATCGCGCTCAAAGGCGTCGACGTCGACGTCAACGAAGGCGAGATCGTCGCGCTGATCGGCGCCAACGGCGCCGGCAAATCGACGCTGATGATGACGGTGTTCGGCAATCCCCGCGCGCGCGAAGGAAGTATTCGTTTCGCCGGCCGAGACATCACCGCGCTGCCGACACACGAGGTCGCCAAGCTGCGCATCGCGCAATCGCCCGAAGGCCGGCGCATTTTTTCGCGCATGACGGTGATGGAAAATCTGCAGATCGGGGCCACGGTAACGGATGCCGCCGACTTTGACGCCGACCTCGACCGTGTGTTCGCGTTGTTCCCGCGATTGCGTGACCGCAGCCGCCAGCGCGGCGGCACGCTGTCGGGCGGCGAGCAGCAGATGCTGGCCATCGGCCGCGCGTTGATGAGCCGGCCGCGGCTCATCCTGCTCGACGAGCCGTCGCTCGGCCTGGCGCCGCTTTTGGTGCAACAAATTTTCGCCGCCATCCGCGCGCTCAACGAGCGGGACAAGCTCACGGTGTTCCTGGTCGAGCAGAACGCCTACCACGCGCTCAAGCTGGCGCATCGGGGTTATGTCATGGTCAACGGCGAGATCACGCTGCAAGGTGCCGGGCGCGAATTATTGCAGCGGCCGGAAGTCCGCGCCGCCTATCTCGAAGGCGGGGCGCGCTGACGGGGAGCAGACGAGAGCGGACATGGACAGGCTCTACGCCGGCGAAAGCATCGCCCACGTCGTTTTGGTGACCGGTATCCTTGGCGGCGGCGCCGCCTGGCTATCCGGGCGCGCCATTGCCAGCGCCTGGCGCCCGCAACAGCAGGTCGTCATTACGGCGCTTCTGCTCGGCGCCGCGGCGCGGTTCTTTCATTTCGCACTGTTCCACGGGGAGCTGCTGTCGGCGGCCTCCTACGGCTGCGACGCGCTGATCTTCCTTATTGTCGGGCTCCTGGCCTGGCGGGCGACCCGCGCGGGTCAAATGGTCCGACAATATCCCTGGCTCTATGAGCGCACGGGTCCGCTCGGCTGGCGTGAAATCAGGCAGGAAAACGGGTCATAGCGGTGGTATCGTCCGGCCGATACCAGATCGTTGCCGGCAAAACTCGGACAAGGCACAGAGACGAGGCACAGATATGAGCAAGCTTTGGCTGACCGCCTTTACGCTCCTTTCGGTCCTCGTCGCCGGCCCGGCGATGGCGCAGGACATCGTGGTGGGCGCGGCGGGCCCAATGACCGGCGGCCAGGCGACATTCGGCCGGCAGATGAAGGACGGGGCGGTCCAGGCCATCGCCGACATCAACGCGGCGGGCGGCGTGCTTGGCAAGAAGCTCAAGCTCGAGATCGGCGACGACGCCTGCGATCCCAAGCAGGCGCGCTCGGTCGCGGAAAAGCTCTCCGGCATGGGCGCCGCTGTCGTCGTCGGCCATTATTGCTCGTCATCGTCGATCCCGGCTTCAGACGCCTATCTCGACAGCGGCGTCTTGCAGATCACGCCGGCTTCGACCAATCCGCTGTTCACCGAGCGCGGGCTTTGGAACACGTTCCGCACCTGCGGCCGCGACGACCAGCAAGGGCCGTTCGCCGCCGGCTATCTGGCGAAGAACTTCAAGGGCAAGAACATCGCCATCATCAATGACAAGACGACCTACGGCAAAGGCCTCGCCGACGAGGTGAAGAACGCTCTCAACGCCGCCGGCGTCACCGAGAAGCTCAATGAATCCTACAATCAGGGCGACAAGGATTTCACCGCGCTCGTCTCCAAGCTCAAGCTCAATGCTATCGATGTCGTCTATGACGGCGGCTATCACCAGGAGGCCGGGCTGATCGTGCGGCAGATGCGCGACCAGGGCCTGAAAACCATCCTGATGGCGGGCGACGCGCTCGCCTCGCGCGAATTCGCTTCGATCACCGGCCCGGCCGGCGAAGGCGTGCTTTTCACCTTCCCGCCCGATCCGCGCAAGCGGCCGACCGCCGCCGCCGTCGTGAAGACGTTCAAGGACAAGGGCGTCGATCCCGAGGGCTATGTGCTCTACACCTACGCCGCCTATCAGGTTTGGGCGCAGGCCGCCGCAAAGGCCGGCACGACCGATCCGCAAAAGGTCGCCGCCGCCATGCACGCCGGCACCTGGGACACGGTGCTTGGCCCGACCGCCTTCGACAAGAAGGGCGACATCACCGGCGGCGGCTGGGCCGTGTATCGCTGGGACAAGGACGGCAATTACGACGAGATCACCGAGGCCGGGCGGACATAACGAGGCCTAGCCGATCTTTCCCAGCATTGGAAACGTATCGAGCAACCAGAAGCTCGCTTGCGACACTGCGCCGGTGAGAAAGGCGATGCCGGTGAGAACCAAAAGCCCGCCCATCGCCTTCTCCACCAGGCCGAGATGGGCGCGAAAGCGGGCAAGGAAGGCGGCGAACGGCTCGACCGCAAGCGCCGCTGCGATAAACGGAATGCCGAGCCCAAGCGAGTAGATCGCGAGCATGCCGGCGCCTTTGGCTACCGTCTCCTCCGACGCGGCGACCGCCAGGATCGCCGCGAGGATCGGCCCGATGCACGGCGTCCAGCCGAGCGCAAACGCAAGTCCCATCAGATAAGCGCCCCACAAGCCGACCGGCTTGGCAACGTCGAGCCGCTTCTCGCGCATCAACAATGCAATCGGCGTCAGGCCGAGGAAGTGCAGGCCCATGACGATGATGGCGATGCCGGCGACGATGGCGAGCACGTCCGAATAGGCGCGCAGCACCGCGCCGATGGCGCTGGCGCTGGCGCCGAGCGCGACGAACACGGTGGAGAAGCCGAGCACGAACAGGAGCGCGGCGGCGATGGTTTCGCGCCGGACCCGCGGTTCCGCCTCCGCGTCGGCTAGCCGTTCGAGCGAGGTCCCGGTGAGGTAGACCAGATAGGGCGGGACCAAGGGCAGCACGCAGGGCGAAAGAAAACTCAACATGCCGGCAAGGAGCGCGGCGGCGACGGTCACATTCGGCATGACGCTCTCATGCCCGGCCAGTTCCCATCGCGCAAGCGCGACGGCCCGGGTCCCGCGAGGATGTGATCGTTGACGATTACGGCAAAATCGTCTCCGTTGAAGACTCTGGCGAGGTATCCTCTTGCGCAATCTCATCACCGACGTCGCCGGGATTAATATCGGCCATGCCGAGGATGCTCGTCTTGGCTCCGGCGCAACCGCAATCGTGTTCGACGAGCCGGCCGTCGCCTCGATCGATGTGCGCGGCGGCGGCCCGGGCACGCGCGAAACCGCGTTGCTCGATCCGGCGCAGACCGTCGAGGGCATCCACGCCATCACGCTGTCCGGCGGCTCGGCCTTCGGGCTCGATGCCGCGTCGGGCGTGCAGGCCTGGCTTAAGGAACAAGGCCGCGGTTTTGCGGTGCGGGCCGCGCGTGTGCCGATCGTGCCGGCGGCGATCCTGTTTGATCTTCTCAGCGGCGGCGACAAAGACTGGGGCCGCTTTCCGCCCTACCGCGAGCTCGGCTACGCGGCGGCGGCGGCAGCCGGTGTCGATTTTGCCATCGGCAGTGTCGGCGCCGGCACCGGAGCGACCACGGTCAATCTCAAAGGCGGCATCGGCTCCGCTTCAGCGCAGACCGAGGACGATCACACGGTCGGAGCGCTCGCCGCCGTCAATGCCGTCGGCAGCGTCGTCGTCGATCATGGTCCGTGGTTCTGGGCCGCACCCTTCGAGCAGAACGGAGAGTTCGGCGGACGCGGGTGGCCATCGCCTTTTCCCGTCACTGCGCTGATGCCGCAAACCAAAGGCAGCGCGGGCGAGAGCACGACCCTCGTTGTCGTCGCGACCGACGCGATCCTGACCAAGGCCCAGACCAAGCGACTCGCGGTCATGGCGCAATCGGGCCTGTCGCGGGCGATCTATCCGGTGCATACGCCGCTCGATGGCGACGTGGTGTTCGCGGCCTCGACCGGCCGCCGGCCGCTCGCCGACCCGGTTTTGGGATTGACCGACCTTGGCACCGCGGCTGCGAACGTGGTGGCCCGGGCGGTTGCGCGCGGCGTTTTTGCCGCATCGGCGCTTTCATTTCCGAACGCGTTACCGAGCTGGAAAGACAAATTCGGTTGATGGAGGAGGTTATCAGCTACCTCTTAACCCTCTGGCCATACTCTGGAAACAAGTGGCGCTTATTCCCGGCAATTAAGGCGCGCCACGTTGACACGCGCGCCGATTGCGCCTTCACTTTGCCGCGAGTGTTTTGTAGCGAGGGATCATGCGGTCCGCGGTTATTATCATAGGCGCGTTGCTGAGCCTGGGGCTTGCGGCCCTGGGGGTCGTTGCCGTGCAAAAATCGGCCTCCCCGATGTCGCATGCCGCGCCGCCGATGCGGCTGGCATCGAACGCGAAAACGCTGCCGGCGCGGGAACCGATCCAACAGATTGCCCAAGCGCAGGCCGCAGAAGTACCTGCGCCCAGCGCTGCAACGCCGGCATCGGCACCTGCGCCGGCGGAGCCCGCAGCGGTGGCGCCGGCTCGCGTCGCCCAGACTACCGCGCCGGCTCAGAACCCGCCCGCCCTCAATACACCGGCGCAGAACGCCGCCGCCGCAAGCTCAAGCACGGCGGCGCCGGCCCCCAAGAGCGCCGCGACCGCGAGCAACATTCCGGCGTGCGACAAGCCCGGCGGGATGGGCCTTTCGCGCATCGTCGAGATCGATACGACGGGCGGGCCCGGCTTCGGCTTCGAGCATTTCAAGCAGTATGATTTCCTGCGCGATAAGGAAGTCGTTCTGACTTTCGACGACGGGCCCTGGCCGGGCAACACCCCCGCCGTGCTCAAGGCGCTCGCCGACGAATGCCTCAAGGCCACGTTCTTTGAGATCGGCGAGCATGCGATGTGGCATCCGGAAATCGCCAAGGAAGTAGCGGCGGCCGGCATGACCATCGGTAGTCATACGTGGTCGCACAAGGATTTAGCCAGGAACCCTTACGCAAAAGATCTCGAACTGGCCAAGCAGGAGATCGAGATGGGCATCAGCGCCGTGCACATGGCGCTCGACGCACCGTTCGCGCCGTTCTTCCGCTTTCCGGACCTGCAGCATCCGCCGGCCATGATGAGCTATCTGGCCGAACGCAACATCGCGGTGTTCTCGACCGACATCGATTCCTTCGACTTCAAGATGCACAAGCCGGAGCAGGTGATCAAATCGGTGATGACCAAGCTCGACAAACGCGGCAAGGGCATCATCCTGATGCACGATTTCCAGCGCAACACCGCCGAAGCGCTGCCGGAACTTCTGCGCCAGCTCAAGGCCGGCGGCTACAAAGTCGTGCACATGGTGCCGCGGCAAGCGGTGACGACGCTGCCCAAATACGACGAGATGGTGACGCAGAAGGACAAGCTGTCGTCGAACAATACGCGGCCTGAAGCCAGCGTCGTTCGCACCATCGGGCAGTAAAAACTTCTCACCCGCGTCATTCCGGGGCGGCCCAAAGGGCCGAGCCTGGAATCCATAATCACAGAAATCGCGGCGTTGTTCGTCCGCCGAATATTTATCTGCAAGGGCAGCGACTATGGATTCCGGGCTCGCGCTGCGCGCGTCCCGGAATGACGCTCAGTGAGCAAACCGCTCGGCGCCGTACGGCTTCGGATCGCAGAACGGCGTCCCGCCGGTCATCATCTCGGCGATGAGCCGGCCAGTGGCGGGGCCGAGCGTCAAACCCCAATGGGCGTGCCCATAGGCAAGCCAAAGGCCGCGCTGGCCCGGTGCCCGCGCGATCACCGGCCGCGAGTCCGGGAAGCAGGGTCGCGCGCCCAGCCACGGCTCTGGTTCGGCCGGTTCGCCGAGCGGAAACAATTGGCGCGCCGCCGGCAGTACGCGATCAAGCTGGACCGGAGTTGGTCGCGCATCGCGCGCGGCGAACTCGACGCCCGTGGTGACGCGGATGCCCTGCGCCATCGGCGCGAGCACATAGCCGTTCTCGACGTCGAGCACGGGGCGGCCGAGCGCGGCGTTTCCCTGCGGGCCAAAGTGACCATGATAGCCGCGCTTGACGGCGAGCGGCAGTTTAATGCCGAGCGGGCCGACGATGTCAGGCGTCCACGGACCAAGCGCGATCACCACATCGCCGGCATCGAGCGGCCCGGAAGCGGTCTCGACGCGCCAATAAGAATTGGCGCGATGGAGCGTGCGTGCGTCCCCGGTAAACGCGAGCCCGCCAAGCGCGGCAAATCGCGCGGCGTAAGCGCGCGTCAGCGCCAGCGGATCGCTGACGCTCACGGCTCCGGTCCAATGCACGGCGTGACGGAACACGCCTGACAGTGCCGGTTCCAGCGCGCGGGCCGCTTCGCGATCGAGCGGCACATTGGCGATGCCGAGCTGCGCCGCAAGGTCGAGTTCCGGGGCTAACGCTGCGAATGCTCTGTCGGTGCGATAGAGCTTGAGCCAGCCGCGGCGGCTGAGATAGCCCCCGGCGCCGGCCTCGCCGGCAAGCGCCTCGTGCTCGGCGACCGCGCGCGCGAACAACGGCCGCATCAGCCGCGCAGTCTCGATCAGCCGCTCCGGCTGCGAGTAGGCGCGGAACGCGGCCAGCCAGGGCGCAACCCGCGGCAGATGCGCGGCGTGATAATTGACCACCGACGAGCGTTTGAGCGCGATGCGGGCGAGCTCGATCCAGTTCGACGGGAACGCCGCCGGAAAAACCATATTGCCCTCGATGATGCCGGCATTGCCGTAGGAGGTGCCCTCGCCCGGCCCGCGCCGGTCGATCAGCGCAACCGACAGGCCGCGCTTGACAAGGTGGACCGCGATCGAGGTGCCGACAATGCCGGCTCCAAGCACGATGACATCGGTGTGCGCCAGGAAAACCTCCGCTGCGGCGTGCGTCTAACCTATGCGCAGGCGGAGGCCGGACGACAAGGCCCGGACGGTACTGATCGCCGAGCCCGCAATCGTCCAGGCCGCGGCAAGATTCTGCACGGCCGCGGCTTCAGACGTTGCGCCTAACGTCCGATCAATTGTCGCTCTGCAGAGCCAGCAGGGCTTGCAGGGTCTGCGGTTCGAACCGCGGAAATGTACTGCTGGAGGTCGACGTCGCGCTGCCTGGTGACGCGGTGGCACTCGATCCGGCCGTCGTCGACGACGTTACGCTCGCGCTTTGCGGTCCCGTCACAGCAAACTGCTGCGACTGCGGGTCGCCCTGCGCCGCGCTGCTTTGCCCCTGTCCCGGCCGCTTCGTCGGTTGCAGATAGGCGTAGGGATTGTTGCTACTCGGTGCACCGACGGTAGACATGGCACACTCCTGAAAGCCATCGGCTCTGCCGATGGAAGTTATGTTGGCTGCGGCGATGCAAGAGTGAGGCCGCGGCCCAAGTGGCGGCGCGACAAAGGATTTCCGGGCATGCCGGGCATCGCTTGGCGAAAAAATCTGCCCGTTCATCACGGCCACCGGCAAATCTTGCCGGGGCGGCGCGGCCCGCGTTGCCGGCTTATATGGGGCGTGTTAGGCGAAGCCTCGCTGACGGAGGACCCAGTGCACCGCCCGCTCGTTATCGCCCCGTCGATTCTCGCCGCCGATTTCGCGAAGCTCGGCGAGGAGGTCCGCGCGGTCGATGCGGCCGGCGCCGACTGGATCCATGTCGACGTCATGGACGGCCATTTCGTTCCCAACATTTCGATCGGACCCGACATCGTGAAGGCGCTGCGCCCGCACAGCAAAAAGATATTCGACGCGCACCTGATGATCGCGCCGTGCGACCCTTATCTCGAAGCTTTCGCCAAGGCCGGCGCCGACATCATTACCGTGCATGTCGAAGCCGGCCCGCATATCCACCGCTCGCTGCAGGCGATCCGCGCATTGGGGAAAAAGGCCGGCGTCACGTTGAATCCAGGCACTTCGATCGACACCATCGAGCCCGTGATCGACCTCGTCGACCTCATTCTCGTCATGTCGGTCAACCCGGGCTTCGGCGGCCAGAAGTTCATACCCAGCGCGATTGAAAAGGTAAGCAAGCTGCACGCGCTCGCCGCCGGCCGGCCGATCGATATCGAGATCGACGGCGGCATCACGCCGGCGGATGCGCCGGAGGTCGTGCGCGCCGGCGCCAATGCGCTGGTGGCCGGCTCCGCCGTGTTCAAGGACCGCACGCCGGAATCTTATCGCAAGAATATCGCGGCGATCCGCCAGGCGGCGGCACTCGCCCGCGGGGAGGCTGCGTAATGGGCATTCTGGTCGACGGACAATGGCGCAACGAGGATCTGCCGCAGGAAACTGGCAAGGCCGGTAATTTTCAGCGCATCGACAGTGTGTTTCGCGGCCGCATCACTGCAGACGGCTCATCGGGCTTTCCGGCCGAGGCCGGGCGCTATCACCTCTATGTCGCTTACACCTGCCCTTGGGCGCATCGCACCCAAATTTATCTCGCGCTCAAGAAGCTCACCGGCGCGATCAGCGTTGCCATTGCCATCCCCGGATTGCGACAGGAAGGCTGGACGTTCGAGGACAACCCGGCTTTTCCCGACTGTACGCCGGACCGCGTCAACGGCTTTCACTATCTGCACCAGGCCTACACGGCGAGCGAACCGCATTATACCGGCAAGGTCACGGTGCCGACCTTGTGGGACAAAACGACCCGGCGGATCGTGAACAACGAATCCTCCGAGATCATCCGCATGCTCAACACGGAGTTCACCGGAATCGGCGCCGATCCGACCGACTTTTATCCAAAGCATTTGCGCGCCGAGATCGACCGCATCAACGCCGAGGTGTACGCGAACGTCAACAACGGCGTTTATCGCTGCGGCTTTGCCCGCACGCAGGCCGCCTACGATGAAGCTTACGATGCGCTGTTCGCCACGCTTGACGGCATCGAGGCGCGGCTCGGCCGCCAGCGTTATCTGGTCGGCAATCAGATCACCGAGACCGACTGGCGTCTGTTCCCCACGCTGGTACGTTTCGACGTCGCCTATTTCTCTTTGTTCAAATGCAACAGGAACCGCATCGCCGACTATCCTAATCTACTGAACTACATGCGCGAGCTCTATGCGGTGCCGGGCGTCTCCGAGACGGTCAAACCGCGTTACTACGTTATGGGCTATTACTCGATCACGCGGGTCAACCCGACCGGCATCATTCCCAAGGGCACGCCGGTCGATTACCGGCAGCCGCATGATCGTGCCCGGTTCGCGGCGTAAGCTGAACGGTGACCGCGACGAGCGGAGTAAAAACCCCAGCGGCCTTTGCGTGCCATGCGGCATGCTTGCGTTTTGTAGCCTATAGACTACGTTGCCAGCATGGTTGAATTGGACGTTCGCCAGACCGATGAATTTCGGGACTGTTGCATCGTCTGCGCGACGAGCTGGCCAAAGCGCGCGTCGGTGGCCGTATCGCCGCTTGGCGCTTGGAAATCCGGGAGACACGAGGTCGCTCGCCGGCGGATTGATGGAAATGCGGATCGACTATGGTCCGGGGTACCGCATCTACTTTGCGCCTCGCGGCGCCTCGATTGTGCTGCTGTATGGTGGCGACAAGCACGCCCAGCAACGCGACATCGTAAAAGCGCGGAAGCTGATGAAGGAGCTGAAAGTATGAGAACCACACCGTTTGACGCGGCCGATTATCTCGGCACGCGGGAAGCGCAAATCGAATACATCACTTCAGCTTACGAAACAGGGGATCCCGAGTTTATACGAGACGCCTACAATATTGTTGCGCGTGCTCGCGGGATGGCGCGCATTGCCGAGGAAACCGGCCTCAGTCGGGAAAGCCTTTACAAGGCGCTCGGGGAGAGGGGAAATCCCGAATTCGGCACCGTGATGAAGATCAATCGCGCGTTGGGCATCACGCTTTCGGCGCATATCGCCAACTCTAACCGGCCCGGAAAGCGGAAAGCCGCCAAGCGAAGCAGCTAGGCGAGATTACCTATGATCCTGCGCTACACACGCCCGGAAATGGCGGCGATCTGGTCGCCGGAGACGCGCTTTCGCATCTGGTTCGAGATCGAGGCGCATGCCGCTGACGCCATGGCCGAACTTGGGATTATTCCCAGGGAGGCGGCGAAGAAAATCTGGGCCAAGGGCAAGAACGCCAAGTTCGACATCGCCCGCATCGAGGAGATCGAGCGCGAGACCAAGCACGACGTCGTCGCCTTCCTCACCCACCTGGCCGAGATCATTGGTCCGGAAGCGCGCTTTGTGCATCAGGGCATGACGTCGTCCGACGTGCTCGATACCTGCCTCAACGTGCAGCTTAAGCGCGCCGCCGACCTCCTCATCGGCGACGTCGACAAGCTCAACGCCGCACTCGAACGCCGCGCGCGCGAGTACAAGCTGACGCCGACCATCGGCCGCTCGCACGGCATTCATGCCGAGCCAACCACATTCGGCCTCAAGCTCGCTTACGCCTATGCCGAGTTCGCCCGCGCCAAACAGCGTCTGATCGCAGCGCGCAGCGAGGTCGCGACCTGCGCGATTTCCGGCGCGGTCGGCACCTTCGCGCAGGTCGATCCCCGGGTCGAAGCCCATGTGGCAAAAGCGATGGGGCTTTCGGTCGAGCCGATCTCGACCCAAATCATCCCGCGCGACCGCCATGCCATGTACTTTGCCACGCTCGGCGTGGTGGCTTCGTCGATCGAGCGGCTGGCGACCGAAATCCGCCATCTGCAGCGCACCGAAGTTTTGGAGGCGGAGGAGTTTTTCTCCGAAGGCCAGAAAGGCTCCTCCGCCATGCCGCACAAGCGCAATCCGGTGCTGTCGGAGAATCTGGTCGGGCTCGCGCGCATGGTGCGCGCCTATGTGACGCCGGCGCTTGAAGACGTCGCGCTCTGGCACGAGCGGGACATCTCGCACTCGTCGGTCGAGCGGATGATCGGCCCGGACGCCACGGTGACGCTCGATTTCGCACTCAACCGCCTCGCCGGGCTCATCGACAAGCTGATCGTTTATCCCGATGCCATGCGCCGAAATCTCGACCGGCTCGGCGGCCTGGTTCACTCCCAGCGCGTGCTGCTCGCGCTCACCCAAAAAGGCGTAACGCGCGAAGACGCCTATCGGCTGGTGCAGCGCAACGCCATGAAGGCCTGGCGCGGCGAAGGCGATTTCCTCACCCTGCTCAAGGCCGATAAAGACGTGCGCAAGCATCTCAGCGACAAGGAACTGGCCGCCAATTTCGACCTTGAATTTCATTTCAAGGAGGTCGATGCGATCTTCCGCCGGGTCTTTGGCCGGGCCTGACGTTTATCTGCCGGGCGCTCACCGGTTCTAGGGTGATTCGTTTTATCTGGTGCGGACTTAGTGTTTGCCCGACTCAGTGCGCTGACGTAACGTTGCGCACCGTTCAGGGACTGATTCTTTTTAGGAGAACAGATATGGGTCGACTGGTGCGCAAGCCGCAGGCTGCACAGTCAGAACTTGATCAGCAAATCGCCGCACTCGAAGGTGTCGCGCAATCCGGCCTCACCGGACTTCAGGCGGTGAAAACTGCCGCTCCCGACGGCTACCTCGAGCGCATGGTGAAATATGTCCCGGCCGAGATCATTGCGTTCTCAATGATCGTCAATGCCATCCTCGATCAGGCGATGAAGTCGGGCGGTGCCGACGCCGCGATGGCCGGCATTCCCGTCCCGGTGATCGCAACCGGTGCCCTGATCGTGGCCTGCATGCTCACCCCGCTGTTTTGCTGGTATGTGCGCCAGGACGGCGACGCCTGGGTCCTCAACGCCGTCGTTTCTACCATCGCGCTGCCGTTCTGGGCCTATCTTATGGGCGCGGTCGCCTTCGCCAATCATCACGACGGCAATCTCGCGGTTATTTTGTTGCTGTCATTTACTTTGGTCAGCGGCATCGTCGCCCCATGGTCCGACAAACCCAAGCCGCGCGAAGAGGAACGGGTGGTTGTCGAAGACGTAGAGGTAGCAGAGGTGCGCCCGACAGAAACTCCGCGTTTGGTCAACGTGCTGGCGGGTTGAGGAAAGCCGTACAACCTATTGATTTTGCTCGCCCCTGAGGGGCAGGAATCGACGTGCCTCGTAGCGATTGCAGGCCCGCGATTCCTCGTGTCATCTGTCGCCCATGGCGGCCCAGAAAACGATTCAGGAAACCATTCTGGTCTTCGATTCCGGCCTCGGCGGGCTGACGGTGTTCCGTGAGATCGCAGCGGCGCGCCCGCATGCCGATTTTCTCTATGTCGCCGACGATGCGGCATTTCCTTATGGGGCGATGCAGGAGCCCGCGCTCACCGCCCGCGTTGTCGACCTGATCGGCGGCCTGATCGCGAGCCACCAACCCGACCTCGTTGTCATCGCCTGTAACACCGCCTCGACCATTGTGCTGCCCGATTTGCGCAAAAATTTTTCGCTGCCATTCGTCGGCACGGTGCCGGCGATCAAGCCGGCTTGCGCGACCTCGGTCAGCCGGCGCATTTCCGTGCTCGGCACCGAGGCGACGATTGCACGCGAATACACCCGCGCCTTGATCCGCGACTACGCCGGCGATTGCCGTGTGACGCTGGTCGGATCAAAAACCCTGGCCGGCTATGCCGAGGCGGAGCTTGCCGGCACGCCGGTCAGTGACGAGGCGCTTTATGCCGAATTCGCAGCGTGCTTCCGCGACGATCGCGCGCGCACGGACACGATTGTGCTGGCTTGCACACATTATCCATTGCTGATCGACCGCTTGCAGCGGCTCGCGCCCTGGCCGGTCGCCTTTCTCGATCCGGCACCGGCGATCGCACGACGCGTCGGCGATCTGCTCGGACCATCGCCGTCGCCCGGACGCGCCGGCAGCACGCGGGCGATTTTCACCTCCGGCCGCGCACCGGAGAAAGCCCTTGCCCGCTTTGGCATCCGCTCGGGTCAACCGGTCGCAAGCAGCACCGGCTGAGCGCTGCCTGATTTCAGGCCATCGTTGCGCGCAAATTCGGCTTGGCTCGGCTTGCCGCTTTGTCCCGCCGGACGCTACCTTCTCGCCCCTGATATCGCCGGGTAGACAGGGGCACCGCCATGACTGCCGCAGTCCAAACCGAGCTTGAGGCTTGGTATCTCAATCGCTGGGTACAACTCGCCCTCGGCGTCGTCGCCATGATGGCGATCTCCAGTCCGCAATATGTCTGGACGCTGTTTACCGGGCCGCTCAATCAGAAACTTGGAACCACGCTGGCGCAATTGCAGTGGACCTTTTCGCTCCTGATCATCCTGCAGACCTGGCTGTCGCCGTTCCAGGCCCATCTGGTCGACCGCTTCGGCCCGCGCGCGCTGATCGCACTCGGTGCGCTGTTGTCGGGCGGAAGCTGGGTGCTCTCCGCCTATGTGGATAATATCTGGCTGCTCTATTTCACCTATGGCGTACTCGGCGGCTTCGGCACCGGCATCATCTATGTCGGCATCATCGGCCTGATGGTGCGCTGGTTTCCCGACCGGCGCGGGCTTGCTACTGGCCTCGCCGCAGCGGGCTATGGTTTCGGCGCCTTTTTCACCAGTTTTCCCATCGACAGCATGATCAAAAGCTCCGGCTATGCGCACGCGTTGGTCGTCTGGGGCGTCATCCAGGGCGTGATTGGGATTTTGGCGGCGCAGGGGCTGCGCGTGCCCCCCGAGCATTATCAGCCGCCGAAAACCGCCGCGGCCGCGCCGCTCGCCGCCCTGCAGAGCCAGCGCAGCTTCTCGCCGCGCGAGATGCTGCAAAGCCCGGTGTTTTATCTGTTGTTTCTGATGATGAGCATGATGTCGACTTCCGGTCTGATGGTGGTCTCCAATGTCGGGCCGTTCGCCAAGGAATTCGGCGTCGCCGACATGCTGGTGCTCGGCATGGCGGCGCTGCCGCTGTCGCTCACGCTCTCGCGCGTGACCAACGGGCTGACGCGGCCGTTCTTCGGTTGGGTCTCCGACCATATCGGCCGCGAAGCAACGATGGCGCTCGCGTTTTCGCTCGAGGCGATCGCGATCCTGATCCTGTTCGCCTTCATCAACCAGCCGGCGCTGTTTGTGGTATTGACCGGACTGGTGTTCTTTGGCTGGGGCGAAATCTTTTCGCTGTTTCCGTCGACCCTGACCGACACCTTCGGGCCGAAATACGCCGCGACCAACTACGGCTTCCTCTATATCGCTCAAGGCGTCGGCTCCATCCTGGGCGGGCCGGCAGCAGCGTTTCTCAAGCAGACGACGGGCAGCTGGACCGCGGTGTTTATCATCGTCGCGGTGCTGGACGCCGCCACCGCGCTGCTGGCGATTACGGCGTTGCGGGCGATGCGCCGTAAGCATTTTGCCGGCCAATAAGCCCCCGTCGGGGGCGAGTGCCCCGCCGGTTTGACACTCTGGCGGTTTGCCCCTATCTAGCGCGCACTGTGCGAGCCCGACGGGCTCGCACAGTGTTTCGCGACCCGTGGTCGACGCCGGCGCTTCGGCGGCTGACCTGTCGGTTCCGGAAATTCCGGGACAGAGGAGGGCGCGATCCTCAACCATCACGGCATGATCCCGAAAAGTGGTTGCCGGTTTTCGGACCAGATCATGCCCAAACAAGTTTATGAGGACGCGAATGACCAAGCGCCATGAGGCGAAGTACAAGATCGACCGCCGGCTCGGCCAGAACATCTGGGGCCGCCCGAAATCCCCGATCAACAAGCGCGAATATGGCCCCGGCCAGCACGGCCAGCGGCGCAAAGGCAAGCTTTCGGATTACGGCGTGCAGCTGCGGGCCAAGCAGAAGCTCAAGGGCTATTACGCCAACATGTCGGAGCGGCATTTTCACGGCATTTACGACGAGGCGCGCCGGCTCAAGGGCGATACCGGCGCCCATATGATCGGGCTTCTGGAACGCCGGCTCGACACCATCATCTATCGCGCCAAATTCGTGCCGACCGTGTTTGCCGCGCGCCAGTTCGTCAATCACGGCCACATCAAAGTGAACGGCCGCCGCGTGACCATTCCGAGCTTCCGGGTGAAGGTCGGCGACCTCGTCGAGGTCAAGGACAAATCGAAGCAGCTGGCGCTGGTGCTGGAAGCGACCGCGCTGGCAGAGCGCGACGTGCCCGACTACGTCGAGGTCGACCACTCGAAAATGACCGCGAAACTCTCCCGCGTGCCGGTGCTCGGCGATGTGCCCTATCCGGTGCAGATGGAGCCGCACCTCGTGGTCGAATACTACTCGCGCTGACGCCCGAGGCGTCCGCAACGAGCCAAAAATGCGCAGGCGGCGCTAGACCTGCGCACTCTCCTTCACCGGGAGGCCCTTGTCCTTGAGCAGCGATTGCAGCTCGCCGGCCTGGAACATCTCGCGGATGATGTCGCAGCCGCCGACAAACTCGCCCTTGACGTAGAGCTGCGGGATCGTCGGCCAATTCGAATAGTTTTTGATTCCGCCGCGCAGATCGTCGTTCTCGAGCACGTTGAGCCCTTTATACGGCACGCCCAGGTAGTCGAGGATCTGCACCACTTGGCCGGAGAACCCGCACATCGGGAACTGCGGCGTACCCTTCATGAACAAAACGACGTCGTTTGCCTTCACCTCATTGTCAATGAATTGCTCGATCGACATCAGCGTCTTCCTTGCTAGGGCCGCGGGCTGCCCCCGCGCCAACTCTCGTCAACACCGAATATATGTAGCGCAAAGCACCGGCAAAACCCATGCGCAGATGACGCCGGAGCATCAAAATTTCGTCGGAAAATGAACGGTCGTGGCGGTCGCCGTTCTGGGCACGGAGTTCTCCGGCCGCCGAGGAAAGGCGAAAAAGCTACCCTACTCTTGCGGTTTCACCGTTCCGGCGTGCCGGTCTGCAATGCCAGCGCATGCAGCTTACCGCCCATTTCGCCCTTGAGCGCGTCGTACACGATCTTGTGCTGCTGCACGCGCGATTTGCCGCGGAAGGACTCGGCAATGACGGTCGCGGCGTAATGATCGCCGTCACCGGCGAGATCGCGGATCGTCACCTTGGCGTCCGGAATGCTCGCCCGGATCAGCCGCTCGATATCGGTAGCAGCCATGGCCATGGCCGTCTCCACACACCCGCCCGGCGCATTGGGCGGCTTATCAGATCACCCCAGCGCGGGGAAGCCTATCGGCAGGACGCGTTCACCTATGTCCCCGCTTTTACACCGCATTTTGGCGAAAGCGTGTGCGCCCGGCGGACGGGTGGGCGCGTTCACCGTGGATGCGGCTCATCGACCGCGCTCTATTGCCAAAGTTCGCTGCTGGCGAGCTTTGCGCCGTCGGCCAGCGCCTGCAGCTTGGCCCACGCGATTTGCGGATGGATGCG
This sequence comes from uncultured Alphaproteobacteria bacterium, assembly GCA_963709825.1. Lineage (GTDB taxonomy): Bacteria > Pseudomonadota > Alphaproteobacteria > Rhizobiales > Xanthobacteraceae > BOG-931. The sequence continues at coordinate 50,953 of CAVPXZ010000020.1, read as the reverse complement.
GCCGCCGAACCCGCAATCGGTGCCGGCGATGACGTTCTCGCGGCCCACCACATTGGCGTAGCGGATGATGCGGTCAGCCACCACGCGCGGGTGCTCCACAATGTTCGTGGCATGGCTGACCACGCCGGGAATGAGCAGCTTGCCGTCCGGCAGTTTGACGTCCTTCCAGACGCGCCATTCGTGTTCATGGCGGGGGTTTCCCGCTTCCACCGAATAGGCGCCGGCGTTGACCCTCAGCACCAGGTCGACGATGTCCGACAACGGAATATCGGTAGTGTGGGGCCCGTGCCAACTCCCCCAGCAGATATGGAAACGGATGCGGTCGGCAGGCAGGCCCCGCAGCGCATGATTCAAAGCATCAATGCGCACCTGCTCGAATTTCTTGAATTCGGCAAGCGGGGGCTCGGGATTGATCATGTCCCAATTGTCCGGCAGGCTCGGATCGTCGATCTGAAGGATAATGCCGGCGTCCACGATCGCCTTGTATTCCTCCCGCATCGCGTCAGCGGCAGCAAAGACGAATTCCTCCTCGGTCTTGTAATGCAGGTTCTCGCCACGAGCGAAACTTCCCGGACCGATCGAACACAAGAAGCCTTCTTCAGCGCCGGCGGCCTGCATTGCCTTCTTGAGATTGGCAATATCGGCGGCAATCGCGGCGTGACCGGCATATTTGACTGGCGCAGTGCAGACCGGGCGTCGCCCGCGCCTTCGGGCGGCGCTCCCCAATAGGGTGCCGCTCGATTCCGGGTCCTGATAAAACTCGTTGAACTTCTGCCAGTCGCGGCGATTTGTGAAAGCCGTCAGCGCGACTTCGGCAACGCTCGACTTTTTGTTCATGGATTCCGGGACCGAGTTGGCCGGCACGAAGCCCTCCATGCGCGCAAATGCATAGCTCCACCACACGCCGTAATCGTAGTTCGCAGCCATCGGCTTGCCGAATTCGCCGTCGTCGGGAATATCGACGCCGACATCGCGCTGCTTGCGCACCACGTCGGCGACGGCCGACGTCAGGCATCGCGCGTAAGCGGCCTCCTCCACCTTCTCGCCCTGGGCGCGCGCGCGGTTGAGCGCGATGAGATCCGCGGGCCGCGAAAGGCTGCCGGAATGTGTGATGAGAATGCGATCGGTGCTGCGTTTCATGATTGGCTTGCGCTTGCTCCCTGCCGCCGCGGCCTCGGGCGCGGCCGCCGAACGGCGCCGCAATATTGACTATGCACGGCGGCTTTGTCACTGGATTTTGGCACGCAGAACAAGGTCACAAACGGGGAATTGAGGATGGCTTGCATGCGACGGGTGCGGTGTGGCGCGGCGGCGCTGAGCTGCTGCTTGTTTGTGATTATGGCGATTGCTCCGGTACAGGCGCAACAGCCTTCGCCGGCGCAGACCGACGCCATCCGCCAATCCTGCCGATCCGATTTCAGGGCGAACTGCTCGGGCGTGCAGCCGGGCGGGAAGGAAGCCCTGGACTGTCTGAAGCAGAACGTGGCCAAGCTGTCGCCGCCCTGCAGGACCGCCGTGAGCGCGATTATGCCGGCTGCGCCGCCGAGCCCACCGCCTGCAGCGGTCGCGGTCCCGAAACCGCCGGCACCACCCGCCGCGCCGGCAGCTCCGGCAGCCGAAATGCCGGCACCAGCACGGCCGCCCGCGTCGGCCGAAATGCCGATGCAGGTTCAAGCGCCGACGCACTTCCACACCGACGCCATCCGGCAATCCTGTCGCGCCGACTTCGCTGCAAATTGCGCGGGAGTGACCCCGGGCGGCAAGGAGGCCCTGCAATGTCTTAAGTCGCACGTCGCGCGGCTGTCGCCCGCCTGCAAGGCTGCGGTGGCAGCAATCGAACCAGCGCCCTCCGGCGCCGGGCATCCACCCAAAAAAGCGCCGGCCGCGGTCGCTGCACCAATGCCGGTCGAACCCCCGCCCGCGATCGCAGCGCCGATGCCCAGGCCGCCTACGCCGCCTCCGGCGGCTGCGTCGCCGGTTGACTTGGCGGTCCTGCTACGGGCCTGCAAATTCGACCTGATCCGTCACTGCGCCGGAGTTCAGCCCGGCGAAGGGCGTGAACTTGCCTGCCTTGCCGCGCACGATGAAGGATTGACCATTCGCTGCCGCATGGCTCTCAAGATCACGGCGCCGCTGCGCTGAAACCGCGACGGCGCCTAGAGCATGATCCGGAAAAGTGGAAGCCGGTTTTCCGAAAAGGTCATGCCCCACCAGAAAGTCAGAGCGCCAATCGATCCAATCTGAAGCGATTGCGCTCTAAGCACCGGCGCCGGCCATATAGGCTGGAAGCCAGTGTTCGAAGCGCTTGCGAAGATCGTCGACCGGCAAAGGCCGTTCCTCGCCCAGCGCGAGGATGCGGCCGCCGGTCGCGCCGAGCCGCGCGAGCGGCACGGCGGCTGACTGTGCCCGCTGCGCAATGAGATCGGCGTCTTTCGCCGTGACCACATAACGCGCCTGATCCTCGCCGAACCAGAACGCATTGGCGGGAACGCCCGGAGGGGCTTCAAGCACGGCGCCAATCCCGGATGCCATCGCCATCTCCGCGAGTACGACCAGAACACCGCCGTCGGAAACGTCATGGGCCGCCGTGACCAGCCCATCGCGGATCAGCGCGCGGATGAAATCGCCGTGGCGTTGCTCGGCGGCAAGGTCGACCGGCGGCGGCGCGCCCTCCTCCCGCCCGCAGATGTCGCGCAGATAAAGCGACTGGCCGAGCCAGCCCTGCGTATTGCCGATGAGAAGGATCGCCTGACCTTCGGCCTTGAAAGCAAGCGTCATCGAGGCGGTAAAATCGTCAAGGACGCCGACGCCGCCGATGGTCGGTGTCGGCAGGATCGCCCGGCCGTTGGTCTCGTTGTAGAGAGAGACATTGCCGGAGGCGATCGGGAAATCGAGCGCGCGTGCGGCGGCACCGATCCCGCGGATGCAGCCGACCAGCTGGCCCATGATCTCCGGCCGCTCCGGATTGCCGAAATTGAGATTGTCGGTCAGCGCCAGCGGGCGCGCACCGACGGCGCTGAGATTCCGCCACGCTTCCGCCACCGCCTGCTTACCGCCTTCGAACGGATCGGCCTCGCAATAGCGCGGCGTCACATCGGACGTGAGCGCCAGCGCCTTCGGTCCTTCGTTGATGCGCACGACGGCAGCATCGCCGCCCGGCCGCTGCACCGTGTTGCCGAGAATGACGTGGTCATATTGCTCGAACACCCAGCGCTTGGAACACAGATCCGGCGAGCCGATGAGCTTCTCCAACGCATCCGCAATGCTCATCGGCGCCTTGACCAAGGCTGCGTCGATCACCGGCAATGTCGCGCTCTCGGTGAAAGGGCGATCGTAGAGCGGCGCTTCGTCCCCAAGTTCTTTGATCGGCAGATCGGCCATGACCGCGTCGCCATGCTTGACGATAAATCGCTTCGTCGGCGTAGTCTCGCCAACGATCGCGAAATCGAGGCCCCATTTGCGAAACATCGCTTCGGCTTCCTTCTCCTTCTCCGGCTTGAGCACCATGAGCATCCGCTCCTGGCTTTCCGAGAGCATCATCTCGTAGGCGCTCATCCCGGTCTCGCGACACGGCACCTGGTCGAGATCGAGCGTGACGCCGAGATCGCCCTTGGCGCCCATCTCGACCGCCGAGCAGGTCAGCCCCGCCGCGCCCATGTCCTGGATGGCGATGACGCAGCCCTTGGCCATGATTTCGAGGCAGGCTTCGAGCAGGAGCTTTTCCGAGAATGGATCGCCCACTTGCACCGTCGGCCGCTTCTCCTCGGCGTCGGCGCCGAACTCGGCCGATGCCATGGTGGCGCCGTGAATGCCGTCGCGTCCGGTTTTCGAGCCGAGATAGACGATTGGCATGCCGACGCCCGAAGCGGCGGAATAAAAGATCTTGTCGGTCTCGGCGATCCCGACCGCCATGGCGTTGACCAGGCAATTGCCGTCGTAGCGGCGGTGGAACCGCACCTCGCCGCCGACCGTCGGAACGCCAAACGAATTGCCGTAGCCGCCGATGCCGGCAACCACGCCGCCGACGAGGTGGCGGGTCTTCGGATTCTTTGGGTCGCCGAAAGAGAGCGCATTGAGGCAGGCGATCGGCCGCGCCCCCATGGTGAAGACGTCGCGCAGAATGCCGCCGACGCCGGTGGCCGCGCCCTGATAGGGCTCGATGTAGCTCGGGTGGTTGTGGCTTTCCATCTTGAACACGACCGCGAGCCCGTCGCCGATGTCGATGACGCCGGCATTCTCGCCCGGACCCTGGATCACCCACGGCGCCTTGGTCGGCAGCGTGCGCAAATGGATCTTCGAGGATTTGTACGAGCAGTGCTCGTTCCACATCGCCGAGAAAATGCCGAGCTCGGTGAAGGTCGGCTGACGCCCGATCAGCTTGACGATGCGCGCGAATTCGTCCGGCTTGAGACCGTGTTCGGCGATCAGCTCGGGCGTAATGGCAGGTTCGTTGGAGGTCATCGATAGCAGCTGCTCTCAACTTTCCACTCGTCAAACGGCTTTTGCGTAGCTTTTATTTGTTTAAATGAGCTCGTGTTATTGAGCACTCGATACCCAGTCGGAAGCGATTTCCGTCTCGGACGTTCATGTTCGCCAAATCGCAGGCGCAAACTGGCTGCAGGATAGGTCTCTAATATTCGTACTCCGAGTTCCTTTTGCCTCAAGTCGCTTGGTACGATTGCGGCGAAGCGGGCAACGCACGCCCCGAGCCATGAAGCGAGTGGCGCTAGACCGTCAAATGCCTCATCAACCGGTCTTTTGGTCAGCTCCCAAGGCTCGGCAACACGTTCAACATGTTGAAGTGGCAATCCCTGCAACTCGATTGGTACGTCGACTGCGATAGGTCCAATTTCGATCAGGTCTTTCAAAGTGTCGGTTTTCGTTCCTCAGCCGGTCCGCAAAGTCACTATCGCCAAGCCTTCTGCCGAATGGCAACCCAGTGAGCAAGACGACTTTCGTTTGGCTTTGCTCGGCTTGAATTTCCGCAAGTACCGTGCCGCGATGGTTTGAAAAACCAGCCAGATCAAGACCAAATCCGACCATCACGCCGCAGAAGATGTCCTTTATGGCGCCCAATGCATGAACAACCTGAACAGAATACCAAGGCAAAGCGCCCAGGTGACGCCATTCATCCATTTAAGGATATTGAGACCGTTCTCGATCTTGTTGAAACGGCCCTCATAAGCGGCGATGGCTTCGGTAGCTTTACGTGCCTTGTCCTCTGGAGCGCCTGACGCGATAAACGCGTCATAGACTTCCGAAATCATGGTCGCCATTGAACACACCTCTACGGTGAAGATAGTGGCGTGCCGAAGTCTCGTCCATCCCGGGCGCCCAGACGTTCAGGCGGCCGCTTTTAAGTGATCCACAAGCCCCGCGAACAGGCCGCGCCCGTCGGTCCGGCCCATGGACGCTTCGACGTGGTTCTCCGGGTGCGGCATCATGCCCAGCACGTTGCCGCGCTCGTTGATGATGCCGGCGATGGCGTTTATTGCGCCGTTGTGGTTCCAGTCCGGGTCGATCATGCCGTCGGGGGACGAATAGCGGAAGGCCACCCTGCCCTCGCCCTCGAGCCGCGCGATGGTCTCGCCGTCGGCGATGTAATTGCCTTCGCCGTGCGCCACCGGAACGCGGATCACCTGCCCGGCATTGTAGCCGCGGGTGAACGCGGTGTCGGACCGTTCGATGCGCAGATAGACGTCGCGGCAGATGAAGCGAAGCTGCGCATTGCGCATGAGCACGCCGGGCAAGAGCCCGGCCTCGCAGGCGATCTGAAAACCGTTGCAGACCGCGAGCACCAGCCCGCCCTGTTCGGCGAAGGCGCGCACCGCTTGCATGATCGGCGCCCGCGCCGCGATCGCTCCGCAGCGCAGGTAATCGCCATAGGAGAAGCCGCCGGGAATGACGACGAGATCGGTGCCGGCCGGCAACGCGGTGTCGGCGTGCCAGACCAGGGCCGGCTCGCGTCCGGAGATGAGCCGGAGCGCGCGCGCCATGTCGCGCTCGCGATTGATGCCGGGAAACACGAGCACCGCCGATTTCATCGCGCTTCGCGGCCTCCTCTACCCTGTCACCTCGACGCGATAATTCTCGATCACCGTGTTGGCGAGAAGCTTCTCCGCGGCAGTTTTGAGCGCGGCTTCGGCGCCGGCCCGATCGGCGCCCTCGATCTCGATGTCGAAGACCTTGCCCTGACGGACGCTGGCAACGCCGCTGACGCCAAGCGACCGCAGCGCGCCTTCAATGGCCTTGCCCTGCGGATCGAGGATGCCGGATTTCAATGTGACGGTGACGCGGGCTTTCATGGATCGAAGCTCCAGCTCCACCCGATCAATAGGCATGAGTTGCGGCTACCGCAACGGTCCGCGTTCGGCTACTGCAAACCGGTATCGCGATAAATCTCCGACAGCGGCAGTGAAATGCCGAGCCCCGGCAAATCAATCGATTCATTCTTCGATCGATAGCGTCGCTCGGCGAACCCGGCTTCGCGCGCAAAAACAACGACTTCAACTTTGTCCTGGGCGACGACGATGTAGTGGGTCAAGGAGGGTAAGCTGGTATACGCCGCACGCTTCCAGCGCAAATCGCGATGCTCAGTTGAAGGCGAAAGTATTTCGAAGGCCACGATCACGTCGCTACGATCGCGTCCTAAGGGATCAAGGGAGGGCCCGGTACGCGGAAGCACAAGCACGTCCGGCTCCGGCCGGTTGCTATCCGAGACACGGACCCCAAGTCCAGGCAGCACGCCCCATGGAGCACGAAGCTCCAGCTCCCGATTGCCGAGCGCCAGCACAAGATTTCTCACCATCCACTGGTGGATCGGTGACGGCGATGCGTTCAAGATCGGCTCGCCGTCGATCAGCTCCCACTTTTCCTCGTCCGGCCGCGTGTCGGTGAAGGAGTAAAACTCCTCCACCGTCATCGGACCGGTTTTGATCGTTGGGACGCCCACGGGAACGCGCTCCCGGGCTCAGCCTTTGACGAGGATCGGGCCGGCGCCTTGCGGCCGCTCGCCTTCGCTCATGATGCCGAGCCGCTTCGCGACCTCGGTGTAGGCTTCCAGGAGACCGCCGAGATCGCGCCGGAAGCGGTCCTTGTCGAGCTTCTCGTTCGACTTGATGTCCCACAGCCGGCAGGAATCCGGAGAAATCTCGTCGGCGACGACGATCCGCATCAGGTCGTTCTCCCACAGCCGGCCGGTCTCCATCTTGAAATCGACCAGACGGATGCCGACGCCGAGGAACAGGCCGGAGAGGAAGTCGTTGACGCGAATGGCGAGCGACATGATGTCGTCGATCTCCTGCGGCGTCGCCCAACCGAAGGCGGTGATGTGTTCTTCCGACACCATCGGGTCGTTGAGCTGATCGTTCTTGTAATAGAACTCGATGATCGAACGCGGCAGCTGCGTGCCTTCCTCGATGCCCAGCCGCTGCGACAGCGAACCGGCGGCGACATTGCGCACCACGACTTCGAGCGGAATGATCTCGACCTCGCGAATGAGCTGCTCGCGCATATTGAGCCGGCGGATGAAATGCGTCGGCACCCCGATGTCGTTGAGGTGCTGAAAAACGTATTCGGAGATCCGGTTGTTAAGGACGCCCTTACCTTCGATCACTTCGTGCTTTTTGGCATTGAAGGCGGTCGCGTCGTCCTTGAAGTGCTGGATCAGGGTTCCCGGCTCGGGTCCTTCATAGAGGACCTTCGCCTTGCCTTCATAGATGCGGCGACGGCGGCTCATCGGAGTGTACCGTGGCTTGGTGAAATCCATTGGATTGCCGTGGCTCCAGTTCGGGTGTCGAGATCCGCGGCGGCGGCGATGGGCGTGCGACTCAAAACGCTGCCCCTCCGCGACCGGAAAGCTAGCTGAACGCGACGCGGAGTACAATCGACATAGACCCGCGCGGCCTCCGCCGCAATGACCATGTTTTGCCGAGTTTCGCCGACAGCACGGTTGCCTTGACGAGGTACCCTCGATATGCAAGGCGGCAAACGCTTCAAAAGAGTTCCACTTCAAGCATTAGGACGAAGGGCATGACCACGTTCGACAAGCGCGAGCAAGGCTTCGAGCAGCAATTCGCGCATGATGAAGAGCTTCGGTTCAAGGCCACCGCGCGCCGCAATAAACTCCTCGGTCACTGGGCCGCGGAAATGCTCGGGCTCAGCGGCAGCGACGCCGACAGCTACGCTTTGTCTCTCGTCATGAGCGATATCGAGCATGTAAGCGGGCAGGATGCGGTGAGTAAGATCCGCAAGGACTTCGATGCCAAGGGCGTCGCGCAGTCCGATCACCAGATCGGCCGCGTCATGACCGAGTTGATGGAAAAGGCGATCGCCGACATCAAGGCGGGGAAATAGCGCCGCGGCGCGTGATACGGCGAGCAGCCATGGCCATTCCCGCTTTCAGCCTCGCCCGCCGCCTGCGCGCGGGAGAAACCGTGTTCAGCGGCTGGTGCAGTCTGCCCTACCCGCTGGTCGCCGAGACCATCGGCCGCGAAGGGTTTCCCGCGGTGACGATCGAAGGGCAACACGGGCTATGGGATGTCGGCGCAATGCTGACCGGCATCGCCGCGGTGCGGCAAGGCGGCGCGGCACCGGTCGTGCGCGTGCCGGTCGGCGATTTTGCGCTGGTCTCCCGCGTGCTCGACTTCGGCGCCGAAGGTGTCATCGCCCCGATGATCAATACCGCCGCCGACGCCCGCGCCTTTGCGGCGTCGGCCAAATACCCGCCGGTCGGCGAGCGCAGCTGGGGCCCGCATCGGGTGACCGCTCTTGCCGGGCTCGCCGATCAGTCGATCTATCTGCGCGAAGCCAACGATCACGTGATCACGCTGGCGATGATCGAAACCCGCACCGCCCTCGACAATCTCGATGCCATCATCGACACGCCGGGCATTGACGGCCTGTTCCTCGGTCCGTCGGACCTTTCGATCGCGCTTTCGGACGGCAAGAGTCTCGACCCGCTGGCGAAAGAGGTCGATCGCGAGCTCGACCGGATGGTCGCTGCGGCGCAGAGAGCCGGCAAGATTCCCGGCGCCTTCTGCCATACCGCCGAACGCGCAGTCGCGCTTGCCAAGCGCGGGGTGCGCTTCCTCGCGGTGATGAGCGACATCGCCATGCTGCGCGCCGGCACCGCGGCGGCGTTGAAGGTGCTCAGGGGAAATTGACTTTCTGCGACTCGGGTAGCTCGCAGATAACGGAGCTATTCCTCGGCAATTTCCCGCTCGATGCGATCGAGCAACGCGCCGGTGTCCGTCTCGGCATCGCCCGCGACCATCTCGATCACGCGATAACCGCGCGCCGCGAGCCAGACGTGTCTGTCCGCGCGCGCCGCGGCGGCGACTGCGCTCTCCCCGGCCGGCACCAGCTCGATCACGAGGCGGAGCGGAAACGAAACAAAATCGCAGATATGCGGCCCGATCGGAGTCTGGCGCTTGAAGCCGCGGCCGGCGAAACGCCGGTCGTTGACCAGCGCCTGCCACAGCGCGCGCTCGCCCTCGGTCGGATTGCGGCGGAGCAAGCGCGCCAGCCCGCGCACCGGGCCGCGCTCCGAAGGCACCCGGCCGCCGCCATGCTCGGCAAGAAGCGCGCGCAGCATCTCGGCTTCCTCGCCGTCGAGCACGCCGCCGCGCGCCGGTCCCTTGCGGCCTTCGGCGATCGCCATGATCACGCCGTGCAGCGTTTGGATGTCCTGCTGCGTCGGCTGCATGCGGGTAAAAATGTTGCGCAGGTTGATTTGCATGGTTTCGCGCTTGTCCGGCGGCCGGAAGAATTCGACTTTCTCCAGCTCGCGCTCGAGCGACGAAAAGAACGCGAGCAGCTGCTCCTTCGGCGCCGGTGCGGATTTTTCCGGCATGGCGAACGGAAGCTTGCCGCCGCCTGCCAATTTGAACCATTCGTAACCGACGATCACGACCGCCTGCGCCAGATTGAGCGAGGCAAAGGCCGGATTGACCGGCAGGGTGAGGATGCGATCGGCAAGCGCGACCTCGTCGTTTTCGAGCCCGTTGCGCTCGCGGCCGAAGACGACGGCAACGCTCTCCCCGGCGGCGACCCGCGGCGCCATCAAGGCGGCCGCTTCCGCCGCGCCGACCACGGGCTTCGCCTGATCGTGGGCGCGCGCGGTCGCGGCGAAGACGAAGCTGCAGTCAGCTATTGCCGCGGGAAGGCTATCGTAAAGCTTGGCAGCGTCGAGGACGCGATCGGCGCCGGCCGCCATCATGCGCGCCTTGGCGTTGGGCCAGGACTGCCGCGGCGCCACCAGGCGCAGGCGCGACAGGCCGAAATTCGCCATGGCGCGGGCGGCGGCGCCGATATTCTCGCCGAGCTGCGGCTCGACCAGGACGACGATGGGGCCCGGCGCCGCGACCCAGTCCCTGGTCTTGTCAGTCCCTGCCCCGGGCATGCGGTAAACCTCTAGCGAACGGCCATGAACACCGGCAGCATCATCGCTGCAATGTCGGCTTTCTCAGCCATCCCGCCAATGCTATAGCGACGCGCCGGGCGGCCGGCGCCCTGCCTGCAGCCGGAGGCGCCTGCCGCTCTTTCTTCTTTATCCAGCCCGGATGCAAAGGTCTTAGCGCAAATGGCGAAAATCAAAGTGGCCAATCCCGTCGTCGAGATGGACGGCGACGAGATGACCCGGATCATCTGGCAATACATCAAGGACAAGCTGATCCATCCCCATCTCAACATCACGCTGTTGTATTTCGATCTCGGCATCCAAAAACGCGATGAGACCCGCGACCAGATCACCATCGACGCCGCCGAGGCCACCAAAGAGGTCGGCGTCGCGGTCAAATGCGCGACCATCACGCCGGACGAGGCGCGGGTGAAGGAATTTGGCCTGCACGACATGTACCGTTCGCCCAACGGCACCATCCGCAACATCCTGGGCGGCGTCATCTTCCGCGAGCCGATCCTCTGCAAGAACGTGCCGCGGCTGGTTCCGGGCTGGACCAAGCCGATCATCATCGGCCGCCACGCCTATGGCGATCAGTATCGCGCCACCGACTTCAAGGTCCCCGGCAAGGGCAAGCTTTATCTCACCTTTGTCGGCGACGACGGCGCCGAGATCAAGCGCGAGGTGTTCCAGTTTCCCGGCTCCGGCGTCGCCATGGCGATGTACAACCTCGATGCCTCGATCCGCGACTTCGCCCGCGCCTCGATGAATTTCGCGCTCAATCGCGGCTACCCGCTTTATCTCTCGACCAAGAACACCATCGTCAAAGTCTATGACGGCCGCTTCAAGGACATCTTCCAGGAGATCTACGACAAGGAATTCAAGGTGGAGTTCGAAAAGAAGCAGCTGTTCTACGAGCACCGGCTGATCGACGACATGGTGGCGGCGGCGCTCAAATGGTCGGGCGGTTACGTGTGGGCCTGCAAGAACTACGACGGCGACGTGCAGTCGGACACGGTGGCGCAGGGCTATGGCTCGCTCGGGCTGATGACCTCGGTGCTGACCTCGCCGGACGGCAAGATCGTCGAAGCCGAGGCCGCCCACGGCACGGTGACGCGGCACTACCGCGAGCACCAGAAGGGCCGCGAGACCTCGACCAATTCGATCGCCTCGATCTTCGCCTGGACCCGCGGGCTGGCGCATCGCGCCAAGCTCGACGACAACGCGGCGCTGGCGAATTTCGCCGCCACTCTGGAAAAGGTCACGGTCGGCACGGTCGAAGCGGGCTTCATGACCAAGGACCTTGCGCTCCTAATCGGTCCCGAGCAGAAATGGCTCAGCACCACCGGCTTCCTCGACAAGGTCGACGAGAATTTGCGCAAGGCGATGGCGTAGCGCATGATCCGCAAAAGTAGACGCCGGTTTTCCGAACAGATCATGCGCCGCTCAGAAAGTTTGGGTCGCACGATGGCAATACGCGGCGTCACGGCTCTGCTCGCCATATCGATCGCGCTGGTCGCGGTTGTGGCGCAGGACGCGCACGCGCAAACCCTGGCGGCGATTGCCGCGCCGGATCAAACCGCGGTCGTTACGCTTCATGCCGAGGGCGCGCAGCTCTACGAATGCAAAGCCGGCAGCGACGGCGAGCTGGCTTGGGCGTTCCGCGAGCCGATTGCGACGCTCATTCTCGATGGCCGCACGGTAGGCCGCCATTACTCCGGTCCGAATTGGGAACACATCGACGGCAGCACCGTGACCGGCAAAGTGGCCGGTTCTTCTCCCGGCGCAACGCCGAACGATGCGGCCTGGCTCAAGCTCGACGTGGTCGGGCGGCGCGGCCAGGGCGTGCTCGCCGACGTCGCCACGGTGCAGCGGATCAACACCCATGGCGGCGCGCTCGCCGGCGCGTGCGAACGCCCCGGTGCGTTGCGCGCCGTGCCCTATTCCGCCGATTACGTTTTCCTGCGCAAAGGCCGCTGATGCTTTCGGTTGCGAACGCGGGCAGCCCGCGTTCGCAAGCGATCAGGCGACTGGCAAGCGAGCGCACGCGCGCCTATCTCTCAGTCCATGCAGACGTCAAAACTCGGGGTTGGAACGATTGCGCTGGTGGTCGCGCTGCTCGCGATCCTGGCGGGGGCGTTGTGGTTTGCCGTGGGCGCCTGGACTTCGGTCAGCGGGCCGCCGATGCCGACCGCCGGCTACGTCGCCATGATCTTCGGCATTTTCTTTTCGCTCATTATCGGCTGCGGGCTGATGGCGCTGTTGTTCTATTCGAGCCGCCACGGCTATGACGAGCCGTTCCAGCCCGACGACGACCGCGATCGCCAGCGTACCGACATCTGATCCGCCCTCTGTCCGCGGGTCGCAATCGCGGGTTGCAGCAATTTGGCGCGCATTAACCGCATTTGAATTCTGATCCCCGGCGCGGGGCCGCCGGGCGCCGCTCGTTTTGCGAAACGCGGCTCGCTGCAGGCGGCTATTTCACATCAGCTGATCGTCGCAACAACCGCCAATCAAACGACTTTTACGGCCCGCTTCAACAATCTTGTTAATCTGCATCAATAGCAATCACCAAGAACAAAGGCGCCGCCCTGCACCCGACCGATTGTTTCCGGGCGTCATTGTTCATCGAAAACGCACAATGTCCGTTGTTCAATATTGAACTCGCGCAACCAAACCGAGATTCCAAACCCGGGTTCAGCGGCTTTGTCGAATGCCAGCAGGGTCAAACGTCAATAGCGCGCCGCCCGGGGTCGCGAACGATCTCCTGCTGCTTGCGGGAGAGAAGTCGTCGGCAAAGCGCCTCGAACTGCTGCGGCGCATCACCGATGTCTACCTCACGCGCCAGTATGAGAGCTCGCCCACCGGCCAATATCTTTTCAACCAGCTGGTGACGGAGCTCCTGGACAAGATCGGCGCCGCCGGCCGGGCGAATGCTTCGGCGGAGCTTTCCACCCAGGCCGAAATTCCCGATTTTCTCGCCCACCGGCTGGCGACCGATCAAGACTACGGCGTCGCCGAACCGATGGTGCGCAACTATGGCAAGCTATCCGAACACACGCTGCTTACGGTCGCTAGAACCGGGTCGCAGCAGCATCTGCGCGGCATCGCCAGCCGGCCGGCGGTCACGCCGCCGGTCTCCGAGATTGTGGTCGAGCGCGGCGATCAAGGGACGGTGCGCACCTTGGCCTCGAACCGCGGGGCGCAGTTTTCCACTTCAGGCATGCGGAAACTGATCGCGAAGTCGGAGCACGATATCGACCTCCAGTCGCTGATCGTCGAGCGCGCGGATCTGACGCTCGAGGCTGCCGGAATATTGCTGCCGATGATCTCGCAGGAACTGGCGGCGCGATTGCGCGGCCGCGCGGCCGAGATCGACCAGACCGCCATCAGCCTGCATTTCCAGGAGTGGATGAAGAAGCGAACCCAGGATATCGCGCGAACCGAGGCCTATATCGAAGGAATTCGCGCCGGCGACCTCACGCTGGAAAACGTCGCGGCGGAAACCATCAAAGCCAGGCGTCTCCTCGACGTCACCACCGTGCTGGCCGCGCTGAACGATCTCGATCGCGATTACGCCTTTGACCTGCTCAGCCGGGGCACCACGGAATTGGTGCTGCTGCTGATGCGATCGATGGAATTGCCGTGGCCAATGGTCGAGGGTTTCCTCAAGCTGCGGCGGGCCAAAATGACCCCGCAACGCATTGAGCGGCCCGCCGAGCTTAACGATTACGAATTGATCGACCTGGCGACCGCCCAACGGGTGGTGCGGTTCATGAAGGTGCGGCGCGCGGCCGCAACCCAAGCCGCCCAGGCCCCCCGAGCCGCCCAAGCCCCCCAAGCCCCCGCCGCGGCTTCGTGAGCTGCGGCGTCTGTTGCGGAGAGGCCAGGGACGGAGGTCGTCAAGGTTGGCGCGGAAGCAGCACCGGTTGCGCGCGAGCTTTGCCACCCCCGGCCCCACCCTCCCCCGCAAGGGAGAGGGAATGGTGACCTCACTCACCCTTCGGCGGCGTCATCGTCGTCGCTGCTCCCGCCTTGTTCGCCGGCGAGAATCTTTTCCGCGATCAGTCCGGCATTCTGCCGGATCGCCGCCTCGATCTTTCCGGCGATGTCGGGATTGGCCTTAAGGAAGGTCTTGGCGTTCTCGCGGCCCTGGCCGATCCGCTGGCTGTCATAGGAAAACCAGGCGCCGGATTTTTCCACCACGCCGGCCTTGACGCCGAGATCGATCAATTCGCCGTTCTTGGACACGCCTTCGCCGTACATGATGTCGAACTCGACCTGCTTGAACGGCGGCGCCAGCTTGTTCTTCACCACCTTGACGCGGGTCTGGTTGCCGACCACTTCGTCGCGGTCCTTGATGGCGCCGATCCGGCGGATGTCGAGCCGCACCGAAGCATAGAATTTAAGCGCATGGCCGCCGGTGGTGGTTTCCGGCGAGCCGTACATGACGCCGATCTTCATGCGGATCTGGTTGATGAAGATCACCATGGTGTTGGAACGGTTGATCGAGGCGGTGAGCTTGCGCAGCGCCTGGCTCATCAGCCGCGCCTGCAGGCCGGGCTGGCTGTCGCCCATCTCGCCTTCGAGTTCGGCGCGCGGCACCAGCGCCGCGACCGAGTCGATCACCAGCACGTCGACCGCGCCGGAGCGCACCAGCGTGTCGGCGATTTCCAGCGCCTGCTCGCCGGCATCGGGCTGCGAGATCAACAGATCGTCGACGTTGACGCCGAGTTTCCTGGCATAGATCGGATCGAGCGCATGCTCGGCGTCGATGAAGGCGCAGATGCCGCCCTTCTTCTGCGCTTCGGCGAGGCAGTGCAGCGCGAGCGTGGTCTTGCCCGAGGATTCCGGGCCGTAGATTTCGACCACGCGGCCGCGCGGCAGCCCGCCGATGCCGAGCGCGATGTCGAGCCCGAGCGAGCCGGTGGAGACGGTGTCGACGTCCATCGCCGCCATGTTCTTGCCGAGCCGCATGATCGAGCCCTTGCCGAAGCTGCGCTCGATCTGCGAGAGCGCGGCATCAAGGGCCTTCGATTTGTCCATGGACGATCCTTCGACGAGACGAAGCGCTGCACTCATGTTCCTCTCTCCTTATGGCGGGGATTCGAAAGCGCCACAACGGACGCCCAAATGGGCCCGATTCCCCTTGGCAATGGCGATTTTGGCAATGTACACGATTTGTTCCCCGTTCGCAATATGTTCTTTTCGGGGGGAAGCGGAATTATCCCTTGACGCCAAGTATGAGTTGTGCGCTTGGTATGGGGGTCAGTTCCGGTTCATTAGGAGAACCGGAACATGGATTCCAAGAGGTTTTCAGGGCGAACCGTCGTCAAGACATCGTCTCGCGGTCGCTTGTACTTGGATTGGGAACCGATGCCGCGCGTCCCCGACGAATTTCTAGAATGCGTGGTCTATCTCTATCCCTCGATTCCGGCGGCAGAGACCGGTGAAAAGGTTGGAGGGACAGGTTTCATCGTAAGGGTCGATGATCACGGCGAGTTCTATTACGTAGTCACCAATAAGCACATCATCGATAGGGGTAATTGCACCGTCAGATTCAACAATACGTCTCGCACACATGAGGCGTATGAGTTCGATGAGGCTAATTGGATTAAGGCAAGAAACGCTGATTTAGCGATCTATCTCATTCCCGGTCCAGACCCTCGGCAATTAGATTTCAGGCCCATCGAAGTCGGGCAGTTTATTACGCGCGAAAAAATTGCTCAACTCGACATAGGGATTGGAGACGAGGTTTTTTTCGCTGGACGCTTCATAAATGCGGAAGGCAAAGATCGAAATCGGCCATCATTAAGATTCGGAACCATCGCACAAGTCTCGACTGATGTTATCGATGGGGAGGAAAGTTTTCTTGTCGAGGCACGATCAATTCCTGGCTATAGCGGGTCGCCTGTGTTTGTTTTCACGCTAGCCGGCACTCCGCGCAGCGTTCTTAGTTCGGGTCTATCCGCTCAAGGCTATGGCCCATATTTACTTGGGGTAGATTGGTCTCACATCAACGATTATGTTGATGCGCAGGATGACCAAGGGAACAAACTTCATTTCAAGATACGCTCTAATTCTGGAATGATGGGGGTTGTTCCCGTTTGGAAGCTCCTAGAGCTGCTTTACAGGCAGGATGTGATAGACATGAGAGATAAACTTCCTCGGAAACATCGCGCCGCTACTCCTGACGCGATTTCTTCCGACGCCGCTTCACGGGATCCGCCCCTCCCGCCAGCGACGCGAACCCCACTCACCGAGAGGATTTCACGCGTCTTGTAGACGCGGCAGCGCGAAAGCGTGAACAAGAAGATTGAACATCGCCCAGTGCGAATGTCGCATGTTGCGGCGATAGCTGAATTCGCTCACATATTTCCAAGCATGTTTGCTCGAAATATGAACGTGCGTGCCTTTTACAGCGCGCATGAATAGCGACCAATGGCTTTCCAAGCTGTTCACATGGTGGATGCCGCGCACGTACTCTTTAGCTGAATGGTTGACCGCGCCGTGATCGTAGGCGTGCCGCAGACCTTGATATGAACGATGCTCGTCCGTGCTGATCGTGCTGCCCTCGATCACGTTTTCGTTGATAATCCCTTCGACGGTGTAGTTGGTCACATCTGGAATCGGTGCGGCGAGGATTTTGCCGTCGCGTTGAAGCAGCCCCATTACGATAGTTTTGTTTTCCGGCTCGTCAGCCTTTCGTCGTCCGCCGACCAGTGTTTCGTCAATTTCGACGTGGCCCTTCAATGTAGGGCCGCCGCCGAAGTCGTGATCCGCTGCTGCCATTAGCTTGCGCAGTTCGTGACACATCCGCCATGCGCACTTGTACGTAACGCCTAGTTGACGCTCGATCTCCTTTGCCGCAACTCCGTGTCGCGTGCTGGTCATCAGGTACATCGCGAAAAACCACTTGGTGAGCGGTGTGCGCGACTTGTGGAAAATCGTCCCGGCTGCCGGGTATACGTGATAGCCGCAATCCTGACAGGCGTAGGCGCGGCGCTTATGCATCGGATGGAAGGTCGTCCGCCGAGCGCATCCGGGACAAACGATGTCCGTGCCGCCGTAATTGATTTCCATCAGTCGGGCGAGACAATGGGCGTCTGTCGGGTATTCGGCCTGAAACTGCTTGAAGGTGTACTTGGCCATGACCGCCACTCCCCTTGGTTGCAGGGGATACTGGCAGATGGCTTACTTGCTGTCAAGGGATAATTCCGGGGGGAAGGGTGCTGGCCGCGGCCAGTACCGGGGGGAAGGCTGCCGTGGCGAGGGACGATGAAAAGCCAAATTGCGATCTTATCCTGACCTCAAGCGCTTTGTTCCAATTTGAATTTCCGATTGTCCTGGTTTGCGGGGACGGGCCGCAAGACCCGTCCCCCAGGGTATGACCGCCAGCGGGGGCGACATATGCCAGCGCGACAACCCCGCTTTCCCTGACGCCGAGATCGAAGGTTTGGCAACTGGCACAAATAACAGGGGGAATGGAGGGATGGAGACCTTCAGCCTGGAGGTGATGCTCGGCTCGAGGCGGGGCGACCAAACGAGCGCCTCGGCGACCACTCGCCCGGGGGCGCGGCGTTTCCGGGCCCTTTATCGTCTTTGAGTGTCCGGCTGTCCTGATTTCAGGGGCCGTGCCGAGAGTGTACAATTTTGCACAGCGACGTTGGAACCAGCATTTCCATCCGACGTTGGAAGCACGAATACCCTATTTGGGGGCGGGGTATCGATGGCCGGTCGTTTGCGCCTTATTCTGATTTGGGTCATCACGGCGCTGATTTGCGGCATGATGATCTATGCTTCGTTTTTTCATCTGACGATTTAGGCCGCCTCAGCGGGGGAATGTTCAGTTTTGGCCAGCGCGCCGCCCGAGCTTCCGGCTATAGCCGAAATCGCCGCCGATTCGGCGGCCCCCACTTCTTGAACCCTGGCTGCGGCGGCGAGCCGTCGCCAGGGTTTTTTTCCGCTTCAGCCGGGTCGTGCGCGGCTTGATTTCGGATCGGCCAGCAATAAAAGACGACATCCGCCGCGGCGAGCTGTAGTGCCGTCGTTTGGGACTGTGCCGCGCTGCCGGCGCTGGCGGAGTTCGACCGCCGGTACCGGGGGGGCGGTGCCCGAATTTGAATTTCCGACCGAACCGGTTTGTCCTAATCTATTCGGGCACCCCGAGGGAGGACGTGGTGCCGCTCTCGCCAGCCGCTCGCAGCGGGAGGGGCACCGGGATGAGAACGCCATGCAACAACACATCATCTCGGCACGGCGCACGGCGATCGCCGCGATCGCGGCGGTGGCGCTTTTGCTGCCGCTCGTGTCGATCGCGCAGGCCGAGCAAAGTGTCCCCGCCGGCACGGCGGCCGTGAAGCGTTGCAAGATCATCGATGCACCGCCTGCCCGCCGTTGTCTGAACTTTCGCAGTGACACGACCTTTCCTGAAGGGTTGTCGGACTATCATGGTTCGGGGGGCCGTTAAGCTTCTTTGGCTGAAGATTTTGGCTGAAGGATTGCCGAGCTCGCGCGTGGGGTCTGGTAGCCGGGGTGCTCGATCCTGCCGTTTGGCGGCAGCGGCAGCGGACTTTCGTTGCCCCACGCGTGCCCTCCGTACCGGCGATTGATGCAAATCAATCCGTTTTGGTCAGGAAAGGGGCATGATGTTGACATGCCACTTTTCATGTACCGCTGCCCCAAAACCGGATACCGCGTCCAAGGCTTTTGCGCCGAAGATGTCTCGGAGGATCAACACGTCTACGAGCCGGTGACCTGTCCGGTATGCCACGAGATCCATCACGTGAACCCCGCGACCGGCGCGGTCCTGGAAGAAAAGGTGGAATAAGGTTGCCTCAGTTGGACGCGGCGCAGTGCTGTTTGCCGCCGTAGCGGTCGCCGGCAAGGTGATCGGCGGGCCGCGCGAGGGGGTTGCGCACCGTAAAGATCCGCAGGGCGGAAACCAATTGTTAAAGCTACGTAATGCAGCGTACGGCCCTGCGGAGATTGGCCTGGTGACGCAAGCAACTGCCATGGAAGCGACGGCCAAGAAGACCGCGCCGTGCCCGAAGTGCGCGACGATCATGGTTCTCGCGGCCATCACGCGTCACCCGATTGTCGCTCACATGGAACGCCACACGTTCCTGTGCGTCACCTGCAATCAGACCAAAACCTACATGCTCTCGCTCTCGGCCAAATAGCCCGTTTCGGGTCCGGCCTCGTCATTTCCGTTGCAAGCTTCTGCCGCCGCAACCGCTGCGGGCGATCGCGGTTGCCTCGGCCAAAGCTAACTCCGTCCGGCCCGGCGCTGTCCGAATTCCGCGGCATTTGTCGTAATTTTCCGGGCATTCTGCTGCACATTTGCGCTCAGTGAATTTACGTACGGACAAGAACGGCGCGGTAGTTTGCGCCCCGGACGCGGAGGGCAACCCCCAGGGGCCTGCATCATGTTTCAGCTTCTTGTTCGGTTCGCGAAGGATCAATCTGCAGCAACCGCGATTGAATACGGCCTGATCGCCGCCGGCATTTCCGTCGCCATCATCGCGGTCGTGAACGGGCTCGGTACCCAGCTCAACACCACCTTCTCCAGCATCTCGACGCAGCTCAAATAAGCCCCGAAATCTATGGATTACACAAAAGGCCGCCCTGTTTGGCGGCCTTTTTTGCCATCGCCCCTCGGAAATCTCGCGGCGCGACCTCAAAATTGCAAATATACGTATTTCATGCCAGGATTGTAGCGCAATTGGAGCCGGATGGAAGGGGAGTTCGTCATGCTTGATGCCCTCTTCCGCGTACTTCGATTGCCGCCTCAACAGGCTCGCCGATCGATTGCGCAGCACAAATCAGCGTTAACAATGTCTTAAGACTCCACTACCATTTGTCCTGATCGCTATTAGGGTTGGGGGCGGAAAGGATGAACCGGCTATGTTGCGACATGTCAGCATAACTCTGGACCTTCCCGTCAACGGAACCGGCAGCGACTATGCCGGTGCGATCTCGCAAGCCATCGATCAGGCGGCGAACCGCGGCGATCTTTCCGGCACCGATGCGTTGGCCGGCCTGTTGGCAGTGCTCCGGCTGACGGCCGAAGCCAGCCGCGCCAATCATCTGAGCATACTCCAACACTTCGCCGGCCAGCCGCAGACGCTTTAATTCTGCAAAGCGATACCCGTTCACTCCAGGGCCGCCGCGTATCGGCGGCCTCTTTTTTGGCGACCGCGTCCGCGAGCATCCGCCGTTGCATTTCACTTGATTGATTGACTCCGCCACCCGGCGATGAAACGTTTTCACGGAAACGGACAAACAGACGGGGGGGAAATAGATGCGCGCACCAATTGCAGTCGTCGGCTTGATCGCAGCCTTTACGCTCACGGGATGCTTTGAGGGGCCGCAGGGACCGGCAGGCGCCGCCGGCCCGCCGGGACCGCAAGGCCAAATCGGCGCCGCCGGTCCCGCGGGGGCGCCAGGTCCGGCTGGTCCGGCTGGTCCGGCCGGTCCATCCGGTCCGGCTGGTCCACCCGGTCCGGCCGGCGCTCAAGGTCCTGCCGGGGCTCAAGGTCCGGCCGGCGCGCCCGGCCCGGCGGGGTCCGCGGGCTTGCATGTGCTGCGGCAGGATGCGTGCTCCAATAACAGCTGCGAATTCATTTGCAGTAGCGGCGAAACGCTGGTCTCGGTGACGTGCCCCGGAGCAACGATCATCATGAATAACGGCGGCGCGACCTGCAGCAACACGCCGGGACCGGCGCTGGCGCTTTGTATGCGCCAGTAGTCCGTTAGGCCTCGATCACGATCTTGGGCGCCGGGCGGCTTTCGGCCTGCAAGCCCTCGCGCACGCGCGCGGCGATGTCGCGGAAGGTTTTTGCGTGCTGGCTATCCGGTTCGGCGGCGACCACCGGCGCGCCGGCATCGGATTTTTCCCTGATGTCAATCGCCAGCGGCACTTCGCCCAGAAACGGCACATGAAGCCGCTCGGCTTCATGCCGTGCGCCGCCATGACCGAAAATGTCGGAGCGCGTGCCGCAGTGCGGGCAGATGAACGTCGACATGTTCTCGATGATACCGAGCACCGGGACGTTGACGCGGCGGAACATGGCGATGCCGCGCCGGGCGTCGATCAAGGCGAGATCCTGCGGCGTCGAGACGATGACGGCGCCCTTGAGCGGGACCTGCTGCGCCATGGTCAGCTGCGCATCGCCGGTGCCCGGCGGCATGTCGACCACCATGACGTCGAGCGTGCCCCAATCCACTTCGCGCAGCATCTGGGTGAGCGCCGACATCACCATGGGTCCGCGCCAGATCATCGGCGTTTCCTCTTCGACCAGGAAGCCGATCGACATCACCGGGATGCCGTGTCGCACGATCGGCTTTAACCGCGTGCCGCCGGCCGTCTGCGGCCGCTCGCGGATGGCGAGAAGCTTCGGCAGCGACGGCCCGTAAATGTCGGCATCGAGAATGCCGACCTTAAGCCCCAGGTCGCGCAGCCCGAGCGCCAGATTGACCGCGACCGTCGATTTGCCGACACCGCCTTTGCCGGAGGCAACCGCGATGATCGCGGCGACACCCGGAATCCCTGCCGGCACCGCCGGTCCGTGCCCATGCCCCGCTTGCGCACCCGGCGCCCTCCCCTCGCCCGGCCGCGCCCCGCCCGGCGCTGTGGTTGGCGGCCGCCGCGGCGGCGGCGCGCCCGCAGGCCCGCGAGCGCCGCCCGCGCGTTCGGCGGTGAGCGCGATCATGACCGATTGCACGCCCGGCACCGCGCGCACCGCGGCTTGCGCACGCTCCCGCACGCCCTCCCATTGCTGCACCTGAGCGGCGTCGGCCGTGATCGAGAAAAACACTTTGCCGTCGGTGATGACGATGTCCGACAACGCGCCGGTTGCGGTGAGCGGCTTGCCTTCCGGGCTCACGATTTTGCTGAGCGCGGCGAGAACGTTATCTTTCGATACGGCCATGGATTGATCTCCGGACCCGCGGCTCAAAATCGCGGCCCAATCATCGGGATTATCCCGTCTAGATAGACCCATCATTGCAGCGGTCAATCGGCCGGGCGCGGTTGACATCGCTTGGCGGCAATGCAGGCTCCCGCCATGCTCGCCTATATCTTTTGGCACCGGCCTTATGGGCGCGTCGATCAGGCGCGCTACGAAGCGGCGATCGTACGCTTCCAGAGCGACCTTAAGGCAGCCAAGCCGCCCGGCTTCGTCAGCGCGGCGTCATTTCAGATCGAGCCGGTTGCCTGGCTCGGCGGCCAGCCCGGCTACGAGGATTGGTATCTGCTCGAAGGCGCCTGGGCGATCGATCCGCTCAATGCGTTTGCCATATCAGGCCATGTCCAAGCGCCCCACGACGACGTCGCGGCGCTGATGGAGGATGGTCATGGCGGACTTTACGCCCATGCCGGCGGTGAAACTGTCACCGCACCGCAATCCACGGTGCACTGGCTGACCCGCCCGCGCGGCATTCAATGGCAACCCGCGCTCGATGCGGTACGTGCCCATTGCCCGCAAGCCAATATTTGGCGCCGGCAGATGGTTTTGGGACCCGCTTCCGAATTTGCTGTCGAAGTCCCAGATGAGACTGCGATCGACATCCCGTCCGGTTGGCAAAGCCGCCGCGTGCAACGCGTGCGCCTGCCGCGCCCGGACGCGTAAGCCCACACAGACAGGTATTAAGGAGCACATGATGGCGAAGGTAGCGTTTATCGGTTTGGGCGTGATGGGCTACCCGATGGCGGGACATCTTGCGGTCAAGGGCGGCCACGATGTCACCGTTTTCAACCGCACCGGCAGCAAAGCGCAGGCCTGGGTTTCGAAGTATGGCGGCAAAAGCGCGCCGACGCCGAAGGACGCGGCCGCGGGCCAAGACTTTGTCATGGCCTGCGTCGGCAACGACAATGATCTGCGCGAGGTGATGCTGGGCGGCGACGGCGTCTTCGCCGGCGTGCGGGCCGGCGCCATCGTCGTCGATCACACCACCGCCTCGGCCGAGATCGCGCGCGAGCTTTACGCCGAAGCCAAAAAACGCGGGGTCGATTTCATCGACGCTCCGGTCTCGGGCGGCCAGGCCGGCGCCGAGAACGGCGTGCTCACGGTGATGTGCGGCGGCGACGAAGCGCCGTTCGCGCGCGCCGAAAAGGTGATCGCCGCTTACGCGCGCGCCTGCAATCTCCTCGGCGCCTCCGGTTCGGGCCAGCTCGCCAAGATGGTGAACCAGATTTGCATTGCCGGCGTTGTCCAGGGCCTCGCCGAGGCGCTGCACTTTGCGCAAAAAGCCGGTCTCGACATCGAAAAACTCATCGCCACGATTTCCAAGGGCGCCGCGCAATCCTGGCAGATGGAAAACCGCTACAAGACCATGGCCGCCGGCAAATTCGATTTCGGTTTCGCGGTCGATTGGATGCGCAAGGATCTGGCTATTTGCCTCAGCGAAGCGCGGCGCAACGGCGCGCACCTGCCGCTCGCCGCTTTGGTCGATCAGTTCTACTCGCAAGTGCAGACAATGGGCGGCCGCCGCTGGGACACGTCGAGCCTGATCGCGCTGTTGCAGCGCTGATCGCGCGCGCTCCCTTGGCGTCGACAGGTACTGGCCCCTTTCCATCCCAACTGGTCCCTTTTGATTTGAGGGGTTGGCTCCTTTTGGTTTTCAGCACTGAACGTTTGCAGAACCTGACACTGTCGAATTTTGCATATCGTTTTGCGTAGCTCAGGCGGCGGCTTACGACTTAGGCCGATTGCGCTCCAAATCTTCCAGTTGATGAGCTAGTTCCTGCCATTGTCGCGAGAGTTCGCTAAACGCTGTCTGCGCATCGCGATCATGGACTTGCGCAGCCGTCAAGGCGCATTTCGTCGCCCTTTCGAAACATTGCTGCGCGCTATAGCTCATTGAGGCCCGCGCTTCTCACCCTTAGCCGGATCGGTTTATAGTAACATCCGGCTCTAAGACGGGGGCAACCGGCCTGGAGCCGGCGGCCTTGACCGAACCAATACCCCAACCCCTAAAGCCACGGTTTGGTCTTGGCCGCCTCAGTTGGCGGCCTCGTCATCTTCACCGGCACTCCCGAGGATAGTTTGCCGAGGCTTTTTACCACTGGCGGCCATTTGTGCCACGCCGGCCTGATCGCCCGGCCGATCCGCATTCGCCGGGGCCAGCCGATCCATCGCCCGCTCTCGGTCTTGCGCGGCCTCGAGGTCGCGAGGATCGATGGTCACCATCTCGATCGAAGATGCATGATGTCCCAGTCCCGGCAAAAAAATCATGGTCGAGACGCGACGGTAGGCCGGAAACGACAATTCCGCGATCGACTCTTCGTCGGTCACGACCCGATAGTCTCCGGGCGGCAAAATCCGGTCGACGCCTTCCAGCTCAAACGGATGATGGAAAACGACGGTTTGGCTGTGCGAGCGGGTGGTCATCGCGCTACGCCGCGACGCGGCGCACCAGGGGATAGTCCGCGCTGTCATATAAGCGGCGAATTCCGTTGCCGTCGTATCGTTCCTCGTCAACCTGGAGATTGGCTCCCAGAAGAAACTCAGCAGGCAACTCCTCGATCGCGAAACGGACGGCGTCCGCGGCGTGCGCGAAGCGTTTATACCCGACCGGTTGCCGCATGGCTTTCCGATTGCGCCTGGGGAACAGCTCCGCCTCGGCGCTGTAATCGAAGCCAACCCTGGCTTGTGCGTCAGTCATTCGTATCACCAAAAATAAAAGTCGAAGTATTTTCGAACGGTCGCGCTTCACGCGGCCTTCTGTACATATGGTCGAAATGCACGAAAGTTAGCCCTGGCGGCACAAGTATTCCCGTCGCGAAAGTCCTTTGAACTGATCTTTGTCATCCCTTCGGCAGCGAGGCGCGGTTCGGCAACGGGTATCGTCTTCCATGCGCCGTCGCGCCGGACGGACGCATTCAGGGCGAGCCGCGACTTCAGCGCGGCAAGGGTCGCCTGCGCGCGGTTCTCCTGGAACAGTCCGAGGGCGGCATTGAATACCAGCAGAGCGGCGATGATCGCGGCCTCGACATATTTGCCGAGCACCAGTTCCAGCACGATCGCCGCCTCGAGCATCCACGGCACCGGCGCCCAGAATTTTTCGAGCGCCGCACGCAAAGAATGGAGCGCCCTATCCGGCATCGCGTTGGGGCCGAACTTCTCCAGCCGATGGCGCGCTTCGTCGCTGGTCAGACCGCTCGGCAGATCATCGTTTGCCGCCGCTGCCGATTGGGCGGCCCGAGGTATTTGAACAGTCGCGACCGTGATCTATCCTGCCGATAGCCAGCGCGACTTTGGCGGCGGCTCTGCCGCTAATGCAGCCGGTAGCGCCAAGTTGGATCGACTGCCGCCTTTTGCAGGATCAAGAATCCGATAGGCCAGCAATTTCACGCAGTCATTGACGAGGAACCAAGCCAGAGCATAGCCCCACACAAACCCGGCCCAGCCCCAGCCAAGCGGAGTCATGAACACGCCGTATACCGCAATCAGGGTCGCCAGCATTTGCGTGCCGAGCACCGCGCCCAACAGGATCCGCGCCGGGCGTATCGACCAGAACGGGCCGCGGGTGCGCGTCAGGAAAATAGTCAGATGTCCGGCCACGGACAGCTTGAGGTACATGAGCGTCTGGATGTGGGCGCGGTCGAGGTGGAATACGCGCTCGCCAAGATAAAACAAACCAAACGCGGCCACGACGCCGATGACGCCCAGCACCGTGGCGATCCCCAGCACCAGGCGCATGTTCCAGGCCTCAGGCGCGTCCTTGTAATGAACGTTGTCATAGGCAATGGAAAGGATGGCGCCGTCGTTGAGCAACGCCAACATCACGATCATCACCGCCGTCAACGGATAAAAGTTGAAGACCAGGATCGCCAGCGTCATAAAGAACAGCACGCGTAGCGTTTCGGCGATGCGGTAGATCGCGTAGCTGTTCATCCGCTGGAAGATCTTCCGGCTCTCCTTGATCGCGTCGATGATCACCGACAGGCCGGGCGTCATCAGCACGATGGCCGCTGCCGCGCGCGCGGCATCTGTCGCGCTCGAAACGGCGATGCCGCAGTCGGCTTTCTTCAGCGCCGGGGCGTCATTCACCCCGTCGCCCGTCATGCCGACGATGTGACCGCGCTTTTGCAGATCATCGACGATGTGGAACTTGTGTTCGGGAAACACCTGGGCGAAACCGTCCGCGTTCTCGATGGCCTTCGCCACCGCCGTCGTCGTTTGTTGTTTTTCGTCGCCCAGGCTGCTGGCATCAAGGATATTGGTGCCCATCCCCAATGTCTTGGCGGTTTCCCGGGCGATGGCCAGCGCATCGCCGGTCACCATCTTGACCTTCACGCCCATCTGTTCCGCGGTCGCGATCGTGGACTTGGCATCGTCGCGGGGCGGATCGAACAAGGGCAACACACCCAGAAGCTGCCATTTGCCGTCGCCCTCGGCTCGCGCCACGCCCAAGGAGCGAAAGCCGCGCGCGGCGAATTCGTTGACCGCCTTGTCGACGGCGGGCTTCACCTGAGCGGAATTAGCGGACAACGCCAAGATCACCTGCGGCGCGCCCTTCGTCACCTTGAACGCCTTTCCGTCCGGGCCCGTGACGGCGGCCTCGGTGCGTTTATGTACCGGGTCGAACGGTTGGAAATGGGTGACCTTATAGCCCTTCAAGGCCTGATCGCTTTTCAGGCCGCCCAGGACGGCCAGATCGATGGTGTCGTTATTGTCCGCGCGCGACGCCAGCGCGGCAGTGAGGATCACTTCCTCGGGGGAAATTTTCTTCACGCTGAACGGATCGCCCAACGTCAGCTTATTCTGGGTCAGGGTGCCGGTCTTGTCCGCGCACAGCACGTCGACGCCCGCCAATTCCTCGATGGCCACCAATCGGGTCACGATCGCCTGTTTTTTGGCCAGCAGCCGCGCGCCGACCGCCATCGTCACCGACAGCACAGTGGGCATGGCCACGGGAATCGCGGCCACGGTCAGCACCAGGGCGAACTGCAACGTGGTGAGGATCGGATCGCCGCGAAAGAGCGCGAAGCCAATAATCGTCGCCACCAGAACCACCGCGAGGATGATCAGGTAATTGCCGATCTTGAGCACCGCGCGTTGAAAGTGGCTGACGGTTTGCGCCCCCTGCACCAGTTCCGCCGTCTTGCCGAAGTAGGTGTTCGCACCCGTGGCATAGACCAGTGCGCCGATTTCGCCCTGACGAACGATCGAACCGGAAAACACCGCCTCGCCGGATTTGCGCGTGGCGGGCAGCGACTCCCCCGTCAGGGCGGACTGATCCACTTCGATCGGGTCGCCTTCCAGCAAGCGCGCATCCGCCGGCACGATGTCGCCCGTACGGACGCGGATGACGTCGCCCGGCACCAGTTCGCGCGCCGCCGGCGTGACCCACTTCCCATCGCGTTTCACCCTGGCCTTGATCGCCAGCGTGGCCTTCAAGGCAGCGATGGCATTGCCCGCCTCGTGTTCTTCCCAGAAGCCGACGACCGCGTTGGCCAGAAGCAAAACAAGAATGATGCCGAAGTCCGGCCAATGCTGGGCCACCGCCGACAGGATCACCGCCGCTTCGATCATCCACGGGATGGGACCCCAAAAATAGCTGAGGAATTTCAGGAGCTCATTGGTCTTCTTTTCTGCGATCTCGTTGGGGCCGTATTGGGTCAGCCGTTTCTGCGCCTCGGCCTGCGTGAGGCCGACCGGCGAGGATGCCAATATTTTCTCCACCTCCGCCAGAGGCAGCGATTTCAAATCGTCCTTCGCGGCGGGTTTCGATCCCGGCTTGGAGACAGCAACTTGGGAACGGGCGTCGTTAGATGCCATAATGTGTGTTCCTTCTGTCTTCGCGATGCCCAGGTTTCGCGATCTGCGGGATATCTGTCGTCGTGGTCATGCCCTTTCGGGGGCGCCTGTGATCCAGTCTTTCGCGACAGGGAATTCGGCGAGCCTGAACAGCCGGACTTCCCCGTGAAAGAAAGGTTTGAACATGTTGACGATTGCGCTCATCCACGCGTGGTCAGTGACCACGGCGATGCGGCTGAAATCGTGCCAATGCTTAAGCCCGAACACGCTGTCGTCCCACAGCGCATCGAGCTCAAAGCCTGTGAAATCCTTCCCGATGATATAAAGCATTTTGATCGGGCCCTTGGCGATCATTGCTTCGGCCTTGGGGATAAGCGTGCTCCGATAATTTTCATGCGTTACTTTGCCACTAGCTTCGATCGCCATCACATCCGGCGGCAGGCCCTCGATGATTTTGAGCACTGTCTTCCTCCATATGCGTTTAGGTCTCGGGATTTCGCGGCGCTGCCAACACGCCTCCTTTACGAGCGAACGAGCGCCAACGTGTGCTGCGCGATCATCAGTTCCTCGTTGGTGGGTATGACCCAGACCGACACGCCGCTATCCGTGGCGGAAATCCGCGGTCCGCCGGAAGCGTTTGCCTGCTCGTCCAGCTTCACGCCGAGCCATGCCAGCTTGGCGCATAGCGCGGCGCGCACTGGGACGGAATGCTCGCCGATGCCGGCGGTGAACACGAAGGCGTCCAACCCGCCAAGCACCGCCGCATAGGCGCCGGCGTACTTGGTCATCGCATATACGAAATACTCCATCGCCGCGACCGCGCGGGGGTCGGTGCTCTCTTGCAACACCCGCATGTCGTCGCTGATGCCGGAAAGGCCGAGCAGGCCAGAGCGCTCGTACAGCATCTTCTCCAGCGCCGCGTCGTCGAACAGCTTACGGCGCAGCAAATAGAACAACGCGTCCGCCGGCACATCGCCCGAGCGCGTCGCCATCGGCAGACCTGACACGGCGCCAAGACCCATCGTGGTCTCGACGCTGCGCCCGTCCAGCATGGCGCACATGCTGGTGCCGCCGCCGAGATGCGCGGCGATGACGCGCCGTGCTTGCGGTGCGAACTTCGGCACCTGACGGCTGATGTACTGGTAGGAAATGCCGTGGTAGCCCCAGTGCCGCACCCCGGCATCGCGCACATCCTTTGGCAACGCGTAGATCTGCGCCACCTCCGGCATCGTCCGATGGAACGAGCTGTCGAAACAAGCCACCTGTGGCAGGCCGGGGAACGCCTCGGCCAACGCGCGGGCTCCTAGCACGTTGTAGGGCTGGTGCGACGGTTCCATGACGACAAGCGAGTCGAGATAGGTCAGCACGTCGCTGTCGATCCGTACCGGCGCCTCGAAGCGGATGCCGCCGAGCACAATACGGTGGCCGGCGGCTATCACCTTCCTGTCACCAAGATTGGCTTCCAGCCAGGTGACGACGAAGTGTAGCGCTGTTTTATGGTCGATCGCGCGGTCTTTGCCCCATTTATGCGCGCCTAATTGCTTGCCGGCCGCGTTCTTAACGACAAAATGCGGATCACTTTCCATACTGTCGATCTGGCCGCGGCAGAGCAGCGGCAGCGCCCTGGTCGCGTCCACCGCATAGGCGCCGAACTTCAGGCTGGTGGAGCCCGCATTAACCACGACGATGGCCTCACTGACGATGGCCTCGCTCATGGCCGATCACTCCGCGGTTTCAGGCGACAGGATGGTGGGATCGCGCGCTAACGCATCGGCATAGAGCACAGCGGCGGCGGCCGAGAAGCGGCGCGCCGCGGCAGTGTCGGCGCGGCTGGTCAGGATGACCGGCACGCGTGCACCGACGACGAGGCCCGCGATCTGCGCATCGGCCATGAATGCGAGATTCTTGTAGACCATGTTGCCGGCCTCGATGTTCGGCACGATCAGGACATCGGCAAGGCCCGCGATCGGCGATGAGATATGTTTGATCCGCGCCGCTTCGGCGTCCACCGCAGCATCGAGATCGAGCGGCCCGTCGACGATACCGCCGACGATCTGCCCGCGATCGGCCATCTTGGCCAGAATTGCGCCGTCGAGCGTGGCCGGCATTTTGGTGTGCACCATCTCGACTGCGGCCAGCACGGCTACCTTCGGCAGGTCGATGCCGAGTGCGCGTGCAAAACCGATGGCGTTCTGGCAGATGTCGCGTTTCTGATCGGTGTCGGGCGCGATGTTCAAGGCGACGTCGCTGATGATGAAGCGGCGTGCATAGGTTGGCACCGACATCATCACGCAGTGGCTGATCAATCGCCCGGTGCGCAGTTTCGCTTCCTTCTGCATGACGGCGTGCAAGAGGACGTCGGTGTGCAGGCTGCCCTTCATCAGCGCCGCAATCTCACCGTTGCCGGCGGCGGTGGCGGCCTTCAGCGCCGACTCCTCGGCACCGTCCGTGGCCACGATCCGGCACCTGGCGATGTCCAGACGCGCCTGATCCGCGATCCGCCGCATCTCGGCCTCGGGGCCGTACAGCACGGGCAGGATCAACCCGGCTGCGGCGGCCTCCACAGCGCCAGCCAAGGCATCAGCGCTGCATGGATGCACCACGCCGGTCAGCATCGGCTTTAGATTTTGACAACGTTCGATAAGTCCCTCGAGCCGATGTTCCGCCGCCTGGTATCGTTGCCGCGTCGTCGGTGCCAGGACTTCGAGAATCGCGGTTGCGAAAACCTGACCCGCAGGGTCGGTGCACCGGCCGTCCAGCACGACGATGCCCTGGCCCGCCCGCTTTTCCCGGACGACGAGTCGGGCCGTCATCGCCGCGCCGATCGGTAGCGCGCCGCTGATCTGCACCGAGGTTTTTCGGATCGAGGTTCCGGGTCCCGGGAGGTCTGAGCCAACCAGCGCCGTCAGGATGGCCGTGACGATGCCCGCAGCCCCCTGGCTCTCGCCGGGACCGGTAAGCATATTCACTTCGCCGAACGCTGCAGCCCAGGCCCGCACGTCACCGGACTGTAAGGTGCGCTGAACCGACGCGGCGTCTCCGACAGCAATCTCCTTGAACGTCTTGTTCACGATGGTCTGCATGGCTGGACATAATCCAACAGGTCCGGCGCGTAACACGCGCGCATGAAGGAGTTCATTCCGATCAGTGCGAGGCCGCGGAGCGCTGCGCGGCGGTCTCGGCGGAGGGCGGGCCGGACGTTACAAGAGCTGCCATCTTTGCAATCGGCGCCGCCAGCACCTTCGACAGCTCGGCCAAACGGTCGCGCTCCGCGGCAAGCGGGGAATCGCCCGCGTCGACGATCGCGTGTACCTGCATCAGTAGCTCCTTCCGCGCAGGCGCCTCCCGTACCAGGGATGCAAGCGCCTCCACCGCGCGCTCCCGCTCGAGTTGCAACAAAAAGGCCTGTTCTCGCACCAGCGCCTTGAACTCGGCGAGCGATAAATGCATGAGCTTCTTGCGCGCGACGTTCAACGCGAGCGCGGAGCGCTGGTCGATCATCTGCTCCGCCGCAATGACATACAGCACCGCTCGAGTCAGTGCTTCGTCGAATCCGCCTATTCGCAGCTTCGCCCCGCATGCGTTGGCCTGGACCTGTCGTGCCGCCAGCTTCTCGGGCGAAGTGCCGGGGAACGGCCGTACCTCACTGTCCTTGTTGAGGCCGAGCAACGCCTGCACCAATGGCGAGCCGTAAAAGCCGAAGAACATCTGCTCGGCCAGTTGGTCACGCGCCACGCGATAGGCGTCCAGGGCGGCCGTGATCTGCTCCGAGACCTGAGTTTGTAACGCGAGAAATGGGTTGTCAGCGGCCGTCGGCCTTCGGTCCGCTGCCACGCCGGCAGCCAATTGTTGCACGCCCTTCATCGACGGATTGCGATCAGCGAACATCGTGTAGCTGAGCCGCAGCGGGTTCATGGCTTCGTTCAGGTCCGCCGCTGGCTTGTTGGCAAGAGCGCGCACCAATGGCTGCATGAAGGTTCGGTAGATCGAGAGGTGCAGCTCCGACAGCCGGGCCACTGCGGCAAAGGCGTGGTCGTCCTCGGGGCTGTTGCGGCCGAGCGCGCGAATGTCGTCGAGCGAGCGAGCCTCGAAGCGGGCGATCCAGTCGCAGGTGACGAAGCCGCCCTGGGACACGTCCGCCGGCCGTGGCGAAATGACCATCTCATAGAGGCCGGGCGACAAGCAATCGATGACGTCCATCAACTGCACGAACTCCTCGTCCTCCGTCGCACCTACCTTCGAGGACACAAAGAGCGCGAGATGCCCAATCTTGTGGTTCAAGGAGTACACGATCGTTCGGGCGGTGGCGCGGATGTCTTCGACGTCCCGATACAGATCGAGAATCCAACCGAGTGTCTGCGGCGGCGGACTGATGTTGTCTTCCGTGGAGGTGAATACGATGATCGGCGAGGTGACGTTGCGGACATCGAAGGTCGTGCCATCATGCGACTGCAATTCGTTGCGGGTCAGCTTGTCGCCGATGAAGAGATTGTCCACCAGGTACTGCAACTCGTCGCCGTTCAGTGCGATGAAGTCGCCCCACCACTTCTCAAATTTTAGGAAGCGGTCCGCTCCGGTGTCGATGTCGGCATAGACCCCATACTGTTTGCCCCACAGCCAATTGGCTGGGTTCAGGACGTCGAAGTTCAGAATCAGCCCGGTGCCGTCGAACTTTCCATTGCCGAGGTCACTGGTCATTGCGGTGAGCCAGCTGCCGCCGAGCAGCCCGCCGGAATAGCGCATCGGATTCTTGCCGTGCACGCCTTGCCAGTACGACATCGGCGCGCCCGCGACCAAGCAAGGGCCGAACAGATCGGGCCGCAGCATGGCCACCATCAGCGTCTGATAGCCCGCCTGACAGTTACCGATGGCAAAGGGACGCGGGGCATCGGGGTGAAGCTCGACCACCCGCTCGAAGAACTTCACCTGTCCCTCGACGACATCGAGGAACTGCTGGCCGGGTGCAGGCTCCGCGCCGAACCCGATGAAATAAACCGGATGGCCGGCATCCAAGGCGTCGCCGATCTCGCTCTCCGCTTTGAAGCCGCCGATGCCCGGCCCCTGGCCGGCCCGCGGATCAATCACCACGACCGGCCGTTTGCGCGGGTCGGTCGCGAGTCCCGGCGGCGGCACGATGCGCGAGAGCGCGTAGTTGATGGGCCGCGGCAGCGACCAGCCGCTCATCAGCACTTCATGATCGAAGCGCAGCACGGTCGCCATCGGCCGCGATGTAATCTCGATCTCTTCGTTGCCACGCTGCCGCAGCAGATCGAGAAAGAGAACGCTGCGCTGGAACGCATCGACCAGATACTCGGGAAAGCTCGTGATGAAATTGCCGAAAGGCGCCGCGGAGGGTTTCGGAAGAGTCGGCCATTCGAGGCGAAGCGGAATCATTAGTGATGTCGGCTTTGATATGAACTCAAGTGCCATCTTGGTCTCCTAACGGGATGGTTGAAGCGGGCAACACCTACCGGGAGCGCGATCATACGGTAAGGCGATTGCTCCTTCGGCTTCTTGATCTCGCTCAAGACGGCGGGGATCGTTCGATTGCCCGTCCGATCGGCACGATGGAGGCGACGCCACTACTGCGCGTGGTTGGCCATCGGTACGGGGCCGTTCGCCTTTTTCGGTGCGGTGTCCTGCCCCGCCAGTGCCAGGGCAACGGCCGGATTCATGCTGTCGACCATCGATGTCGGCATCAGAATGGTAGCGCCGCGTTCCTTGGTCGTCTCGTAGATGATGTTCATGGCGCGCAGCTGCAGAGCGACCGGATGGTCCGCATAGGTCATGGCAGCCTCGACGAACTTTCCCGCGATAGCCGCTTCGGCCGAGCCGAGAATGACCCGCGCCTGCTTCTCCCGTTCCGCCTGGGCTTGCCGGGACATGGCGTCCTGCAAGGCCACCGGGATCGCCACGTCGCGGATCTCGACTGACTTCACCGAGATTCCCCAGTCGGCGGTTTTGCGGCCGATTTCGCCACGCAAGAGGTCGTCTGCGACCGTGCGTTCCGACAGCAGCGCCGACAGCATCGACGATCCGATCATTTCGCGCAGCGAGGTCTGCGAGACCCGATCGATGGCTTCGCGGTAATTGGTGATGTTCAAGGCCGCCTTTTGCGCGTCATGAACGAACCAGAAGATGATTGCGTCCACGTTCACCGGGACGGTGTCTTTCGTCAACGCCGCCTCGGCGCTAAAGGCGGTGGTCTGAATGCGCTCATCGATAACGGCCACGACGTGGTCGATCACCGGAATGATGAGAAAAAGACCCGGCCCTTTGACGCCGCGCAATTTGCCGGCGCGAAGGATCACGAATTTTTGCCAGGTGTTGGCCATCTTCAGCGCGGAAGCGATGATGACGGCGACGATCACGACGAGAATACCCATGTAAAGGTACCCCGCTAGGCCCAGCCCCGCGCCCACGGCGAGGCAGGCGACGGTCAGAAATAAGGTGATAGGATTCATTGGCACGGCTCCCGTTTCGATCGGGCGCCCCTCAGTAATACTCAGTAATACATAGTGACCTCCGACCCCATATTTCTGAGCAATATTGCTCACATGGGTGCGTTGTTTAGTGCTCTCATTACTCGAGTACCTTTCCGTCGGGCACGGTGCGCGTCATCACAAGGGCCGCCGCCAAGTGTCCCCGAGGTTGAGTAGGCGATTCGCTTTCCCGCCAAAAAAGCTTATGATCGGCGTGGAAGGTTATGTCATGGCGACTAAGCGCCGACGCGCATTCGATACAAAATCGTTTCTCGCCCGGGTCGGGAACGGCCAAAGCATCAGCAAATACCGCAAAGGCCAGATCGTCTTTTCGCAAGGCGACGCCGGCGATGCGGTCTTCTACATCCAAAAAGGCAAGGCCAAGCTCACCGTCGTGTCCGAGCAAGGCAAGGAAGCGGTCATCGCAATTCTCGGTACCGACGAGTTCTTCGGCGAGGGATGTCTCGCCGGGCAGGCGCAGCGGATATCGACGGTTACGGCCATGACCGACTCCGTCATCGCCCGACTGGAAAAGTCGGCCATTATCCAGGTGATCCATCAGGAGCCGGCATTCTCCGAAATGTTCATTGCGCATCTTCTGGGTCGAAGCATCCGCGTCGAAGCAGACCTTGTCGATCAGCTGTTCAATTCGAGCGAGAAGCGGCTTGCCCGCTTGCTCTTGCTGTTGGCGAACTTCGGCAAGGAAGGCGCACCGGAACCGGTGATCGCGAAAATCAGCCAGGAAACGCTCGCCGAGATGATCGGAACGACGCGCTCGCGCGTGAGTTTTTTCATGAACAAATTTACAAAGCTCGGCTTCATCAACTACAACGGCGGTATCGAAGTCCACAGCTCTTTGCTGAATGTCGTACTGCACGACCAGTCGCAAATCGAGAATTAGATCTGCATATTTTTGGCGCGTGAGTGGTGCGAACCCGACGGCAAGATTCATGGGCCTCTCGATTCGAGCAATCTTGTTCAGCCTTTATCTCGTCGTCGAACTTCAATTGATGAAAAGCGAAAGGAGATCAAGAGTTCTCCTGCGAAAACAACGGGTCCGGACTCTGGCGAAAGCTTGCGAGTGAGCATTTTTATACAGACTCCACTCCTCCGTCGTCCCTAAGTTTAAATAAATGTCAGCTCTCCTGCGGAGGAAAACCTCATGTCTTTGCAACATCGTACGGACCAGGTGATCTGCGCCGACTCTCAGGCGCTATTTTGCGCTGAGTTCTCGCAGCCAATGCAGATGGCGATGGAGACATCAACCCAGGAGACGGACGAAACCCGCGCCTACGAGGGCGCCAGCGGCTATCAACAAACGATCGATGTCGGCCGGCAAAAGATCGAACCGACGATGCCTCAGCCATCCGTGCGTGATGTCATGCTCGCCGCCGTTCCGAGGTTGCGCGCGTTCGCAATTTCATTGAGCGGCAGCATCGACCGCGCGGATGACCTGGTGCAGGAGACGCTGCTGCGCGCCATGACCAGCATCGATTCGTTCAAGCCGGGGACCAACATGTGCGCCTGGCTCTTCACTATCCTGCGCAACTTTTCCCGGTCGGAATTTCGCAAGCGGCGCCGCGAAGTCGAGGACGCGGACGGCAGCTACGTCGACAGCCTGCAATCGCCTCCCGACCAGCACAGTCGCCTGGAATTCAAGGAGCTGTTCGACGCGCTCGGGAAGCTGCCCTTGGTTCAGCGCGAGGCCGTGCTTCTGGTGGCCGCGGCAGGTTTCTCGTATGAAGACGCGGCAGCGATCTGCGGCACGGCCGTAGGGACGATAAAGAGTCGCGTCAATCGCGCACGCCAGCGGCTCGCGGAACTGCTTGTGATCGAGTACTGAGTTCGATCCACCACCAACACATGCGAAGTGAGCGGGCAGCGGCCGCAGCTCCAATCAGGAAAAGCAGCCGCCGCAATCACGTTGCCGCCAGGCGCCGTCAGTAGCCGCCGCCAAGGATGCCGTTGATGACACCGCCGACAAGGGGAACGACGCAGCCAGGTCCGTTGTAGCCATCGCAGCTGTCATAGATCGGTCCGCCGCCCCCGTAGTAGCGGCCGCCGTATCGAGCGACATGACCGCCACGAGCATATCCGCCCGCATGGCCGCCACGGGCATATCCACCGGCATGGCCGCCTGTCGCGTGTCCACCCGGATGGCCGCCCATTGCATGTCCGCCGGCACCATGACCACCGCCGCCATGACCACCGCCGCCATGGTTGGCAGCTAACGCATTCGTCGCCATTGGCACGCAACCGAGCGCGACCGCGGCAGCAAGAGCGATGAGTGTCTTGTGAAGCACTTGATCCTCCTATTATGACTTAAACAAAGAATTTGTTGTGAGGACAAGGACAACTCCGGATAGCCGCCAAGGTTCCTGGCAATGCGGACACGCTTGCGTGTCATGGACTCGCATGCGTTTGATCTCGCCGTGCGCGCCCGCGGAGCGATTTTAATACAGACCGACTGTGAGCAATTTTGCTCAGTTTTCACCGCGGTATATGGCTTTCATGGTTTCGTAAGGTTTTCTCCTCCGGTGATTTTCCGATCATCGGACGTTCTGCGAGAAGGAGAATTCCGGCACGTAGGGGGAGACATTGTTGGCCGACCGCTAGTGGCGCCGAACGAATTCGCGGCGCCAGAACGAGAGGGTACAATGGGCATGTTGGACCGGCCGGACCCCGCACTCACCGCAGACCCTTGGGCGCTGCCTATTATTCAGCCGTTCATGGATATCGACGACGGGCGAGCGCTGGCTCAGGCCATCGTCGACACCATTCGCGAGCCTCTCCTGGTCCTCGACAAGGAGCTTCGCGTCGTCGCGGCAAGCCGTTCATTCTGCGTGACATTCAAGGTCGCCAGCCAGGACATTCAAGGTCGCCAAGTCTACGCGCTGGGCGACGGCGAATGGAATATCCCCGAGTTGCGACTGATGCTGGAGAAAATCCTGCCGCGGCACACCGCGATGGAAGCGTACGAGGTCGAGCAGGACATTCCCGGAATTGGACGCCGCACAATGCTCCTGAACGCCCGGGAAGTGGTCAACCAAAGAAATTCCCGCAAGCTCATTCTCCTGGCAATCGAAGACGTCACCGAGCGGCGCGCCGCCGAGCGGAAGGCGGCGGATCTTCTTCAGCAAAAGGAAGTTCTGCTGCAGGAGATGCAGCACCGAATTGCGAACAGCCTGCAGATCATCGCAAGCATCCTGATGCTCAAAGCCCGGGCCGTGCAATCAGAAGAGACCCGCTCGCATCTGCGCGACGCGCACGATCGAAGTCATGTCGGTAGCGACCGTCCAGCAACAACTCCAGGCCTCGGGCCTTGGCGAGCCGATCGAGCTCGGCCCTTATCTGTCCCGGCTTGCGGAGGCTCTGGCGGCCTCAATGATCGGCGACAGCCGGCCCATCAGCCTGAAAGTTGAGGCTGACTCCGGAACAGCGCTTTCCGGCGAAGCGGTGAGCATTGGGCTGATCATCACGGAGCTCGTGATCAACGCGCTGAAGCACGCGTTCCCCGCCGGCAGCGGGGGCGAAATCCTGGTCAGCTACGCGGTCGACGGGGCCAACTGGCGTTTATCGGTGTCCGACAACGGCGTCGGGCCGCATCGGGACGGCCACGGAAGAACCGGCTTGGGAACCAGCATCGTCGAAGCTCTCGCACATCAATTGAACGCTTGCGTCGAGACTGTCAGTCGATCGCCGGGCACGATCGTCTCGATCGTTCATGCTATATAAGAGTTGCAGGGCCACGCACTGCAATACGCAAAAGGGGATAGCTTATGTCGATCGGACTCATTCTTGTCATCATCCTCATCATCTTCCTGCTGGGCGGCTTCAGCGGCCGGTTCGGCGGCTACGGTTACGGCTATGGTCACGGTGGCATGGGTGTCATCGGCATCATCCTGATCGTCCTCCTCGTCCTGGTTCTGATGGGTCGGCTTTGATCTGAGCGGCGGAATGTCGGATGAGCCGTCTTCCGCCGATCCCGGAGAGGCACTTCGTCAACCGCATCGGATGGCTGAGAGCAGCAGTGCTCGGGGCCAACGACGGCATCCTCTCGACTGCAAGCTTGATCGTCGGCGTTGCCGCGGCAGCCGCAACGCGGAACGATGTCTTGATCGCGGGTGCCGCGGGACTGGTGGCTGGCGCCATGTCGATGGCCGCCGGCGAATATGTGTCCGTCAGCTCGCAAGCCGACAGCGAACAAGCGGACCTCGCGCGCGAGCGCAAGGAGTTGAGCGAGAACCCCGGATTTGAGCTCAATGAGCTCACCGATATCTACGCCAAGCGCGGTGTCGATCGTGACGTTGCGCGGCAGGTCGCCCGGCAGCTCATGGCGAAAGATGCCCTCACCGCCCACGCGCGCGATGAGCTTGGGATTTCGGAGATCACCACCCCGCGCCCCGTGCAAGCCGCACTGACATCGGCGCTGTCGTTTTCGGTAGGTGCGGCCATGCCGTTGCTGATGGTTGTCGTGTCGCCCGCTGCTGGGCTTGTCCCGATCGTGGCCGGTGCGTCGTTAGGCTTCCTCGCTTTTCTCGGAGCGATCGGCGCGAAAGCCGGCGGTGCCAACGTTCTGCGCGCGACCGCCCGCGTGACATTTTGGGGCGCGTTGGCGATAGCTCTCACCGCCGGCATCGGAAAACTTTTCGGCACCATTGTCTGACGACTGGGACCGCGGAATAGCCATCCCAGGAATGCAGGAGAGATGTTGGAGCTTTGCCATATTGCATAATTGCTTTAAATTCCCCCGGAGTGAACCTTTCGTAACGCTCGACCGCCGAGCAGACGATCGAACTCCTTTTTGGAAACGCCATAGCATTCGCACGAGCGGCGGATCAGGGCGCCGCGATCGATGATCGTGACGTTGCCGCGTTTGTAGCGGATGAGGCCGGCCCGTTGCAGGGTACCAGCCGCAGCCGTAACGCCGGTCCGCTGCACCCCCAGCATCATGGCCAGGAATTCCTGCGTAAGCAGAAACTCATCCGATTGCATGCGGTCGTGCGTCATCAGCAGCCAGCGGCAACAACGCTGCTCCAGGGAATGAAAGTGATTGCACGCGGCGGACTGCGCGACCTGGTTGAAGAAGGCGTGAGCATAGCGAAGCATCACGTTTCGCATTGACGCGCTTCGCGCCAGTTCCTTTTCGAACAGCGCTGCCTTCATTCTCAGGCCGGCACCGGGAACCTGGACATAAACGCTGGTGGGCGCCCTGTCGTCGCCGAACAGGAGGGGCAGACCCACCACGCCCTCGTTGCCAATCGTTCCCACCTCGGCGGCCTGGCCGTTCGCCATGGTATTCACCAGGGAGCCGACGCCGGTCTCGATGAAATAGACAAAACCGATCGGCTTGTTAGCACGGTAGAGGGATTGCCTGTACTCCAGCGGAATACGGTGAAGGTGCGGACGAAGCCGTTTGTAATCCCCGGGCACCAGCAAACCGAGCAACCGATTGGCATGCGGGTCCGCGGCCTTGCGGCTAGCCACTGGTGCGCCGCTCCTCTCCGTCATGCTCGACCTGATTCTTGGTTGCCGCGTCGACGGGTGATGGTCCTTCCGGAGCGTCGCGGTTTAGGCGTACCTCCAACTTGAACTTGGCCTCTTCTTCGGCCAGCAATTTCAAAATCCGTGATCGCTCGGCAGGGTTGGTCGTTTCGCTGGCAAGCCTACGATATCGCCTAATATTTTCTTGGCTGACGAACCTGTCCATCGCAGCCTCCTGAAGGCCATCGAACATATCATACGCTGCGCCCTTTTTGCAGCGGGGGCAAGCTCAATGTCCGATACCGGACATTTTACTCGACTTCGTCCGGCAAGAAGAACAAGCTGATAACGGCTGGCGCGCTACGAGAGCCTGTGTCGCGCGGCATCTTTTGCTTGCCATCGAAGGCCGTTACAGGCGTCCGTTGCCCTCGCGCAAAAATCTTTGGTGACGAAGGAAAAACAAGAAAAGATATCTCGTGTGCAACCTCGAAATTCGTCGTCGCGGGCTTCGTCTGGTGAACTGTCCCGTGTCGGTTTGATGACAGAGATCACATAAAAAGTGACAAAAATATAAAACAGTGGCGGCACGGAACGGCAACATCGATGTCCGGTATCGGACATGATTGATTTGTATCAATGTGACTCGGCTGTCTAGGCCGCAAACTTGGTCAAGTCCGGGTGTCCAGGCGACAAAGTCGGGATACGGGAAAGGACGACAAGATGACCACAGAATATTCGCCGTCCGGCGGGGCCGCGCTGTCGCTTCCGATATTTGAAAACCAGGAGCGCCGCGCCACCGCAAGCTATGAACGCGAGCTGACCAGACATCGGCGAATGGAAGCCGGCCTGCGAGAAACTCTCGCCCGAGAAGAAGCTCTGCTTCGTCAAAAAGACGAGTTGATCGAACAACAGCAGGTCTTGAGCGAGGAGTCCGATCATCGGCTGTTGAACGGATTGCAAATGATCATGACCCTGCTTTCGCTGCAAAGCCGGGCATCGACGAATTCCGAGGTGGCCTTGCAACTGGCGACAGCTGCCGATCGCGTGGGCACGATCGGGCGCATCCACCGGCGTCTCCACTCATTGGACGGCGCACAGACCTTTGCGCTCAAGCAATATCTGGAGGATCTTGGCTGCGATTTCTCCGTGATGCTGTCCTCGGAGCGCCCCGAGCGGGTCATCGTCGTCGAGGGAATTGAAATCAAGCTGCCCGCCGTCACCGCCATTCCGCTCGGCTTCATCGCCAACGAACTGGTCACCAACGCCGGCAAATACGGTACAGGCCGGATCACGGTCAGGTTGGAAGCCGATCCTGAAAAGGGCTATGCGTTGTCGGTGTCAAACGACGGCCCGGGTTTGCCTGAAGGATTCGATCCCGCCGCCAGCGAAGGACTGGGGATGAGGATTATTCGGTCTCTCGTCAAACGGATCGGCGGTGAATTGCGGTTTGGTCCAGGCGACAGGAATCAGGGCGCGCGATTTACGGTCTTGTTCTCCTGATCGCGGCGCGAGCCTCTTGCGACGCAGACAATCAACTTCTGAATACAAGAACCAAAATAATGATCACCAGTATCAGGCTGAGACCTCCGCCATAGTAATGGTACGGAGGACCGACATAGAAACCGCCCCCACCGAAAAGAAGAACCAGAACAATCAATAACAGGATCAGCCACATCGTTTTGCTCCTGCGGGAATCTTCGATCAATTTAAATCATAACACTCGTCCCGTGGATGCGCCACGCGAAACTATCGACAAACAGAGACGGTGCGCGGCTCTCCGACAGGTGGAATGTCGGATGAGCCGTCTTCCGCCGTACACCCACCCGTGGCGAGCACACGGAAGCTCCGACGGGAATGCCCGTTGATTCAAATCAAAGACGATTGTTGGTGCTGTCGCGATAATCAAAATTGGTTCAGTGGAATTTCGCCAGAGAACTAGGGGAGGAAATCATGGACAAGGACCGGATCGTCGGATCGGGGAAGCAAATCAAGGGCGCAGTCAAGCAGGTGGTCGGCAAGGCCGTTGGTGACGCCAAGCTGGAGTTGGAGGGCAAGGCCGACGAGATCGAGGGCAAAGTTCAGAACACCATCGGCGGCATCAAAGACACGCTCAAGGGAAAATAGCCTTTAAGCCATTGGCTGCCGCATCATCGTCTACGAAAAAGAATCGGATCGCCGGCAACGCAGTCATTTTTCAAGTCAGCTTCAGTCGAGGAGGGTTTCGACATGTTCAAGAACTATTTGCTCCCAATCGCTGCCGTCGCGGCCGCTCTGATGATGGCGCCGACATGTCTCGAGCACGCCGACGCCAGTCCGTTCATACCGCACGCGCTGACCGCAGTCGCTCCGGCGTCCGATGTACAGCCGGTTTACTGGCGCCGCGGCTACTACGGCGGCTGGCATCGCGGTTACGGCTGGCGCCGCGGTTACTACGGTGGCTGGCGCATCGGTGCGCCCTACTACGGCGGCATCTGGTACGGTCCCGGACGACATTGGTACGGCGGTCGCTGGTGGCCCTATGGCGTCGGCACTTGCTGGAGGCCAGCTCCCATGGGCTACGTTTGGGTGTGCGGTTGAGAACGAAATCTACAACGGGGCGGTTTCAGATTGTGCCGCAATGAAAGTGGCGCCGAAAGCTGATTACCGTATCAGCAAAGGGGGATAGCTATGCTTTCAGTCTTAATCGGGGTTCTGATTATTTGCGTTGTCGGTGGAATTTGTTTTTGGGCCATCGAAAAGTTCGTTAATGACAGTCGGTTAGCAAATCTTCTCAAACTGCTCGTGGTGCTGATTTGCGTGGCGGCGATCCTTCAGCGGGTGCTGCCGCTGGCGGGAATTAATTGGTTTTAGCCGCCGCCTACGGCGATCCAGCGATCTCGATCAACAGCGTCGTCCGCAAAAATACTATTTCTGCAATTGACGCCGCCATCGTCATCCTGAACGCCGGTTCGTTGAGCATCAAGTTCTCGACACCATTTGGCTTTGCCTCCACGGCGGCGGATCAGCGTCCACTGAACTACCACAGGCCGACGATCCATTTTGCGCCGAGGACTGTCTCCCAGACTAACGCCAGCTCGATCGTCAGCACGACGACCGCGTCCAGCAGGGCGATCGACAGCAGGAGCCCATCCTCCTCGAGATAGGCCAGCGCGATCAGGGCGATCAC
The DNA here is from genome assembly GCA_963709825.1 of uncultured Alphaproteobacteria bacterium. Lineage (GTDB taxonomy): Bacteria > Pseudomonadota > Alphaproteobacteria > Rhizobiales > Xanthobacteraceae > BOG-931. The sequence continues at coordinate 7,657 of CAVPXZ010000020.1, read as the reverse complement.
GAGCGCGGGGACGACGTTGCTCAAGGGGATCGGAGTGAACACCAAGGTGGTGTTCAGGATCAGGACGACGCCGCCGACAAGGCGCTTGGTTGCCTCGAACGGAGTGGGCCAGCGCGGACGGATCACCTTCTCCAGATATCTCAGAACCGGTACGGCTCGTTGCACCAAAGTGGCGAGATGCCGCGTCGGCAACGGACGGGCGGCCAGACGGAGTGGGAAGACCGGGGCGGGCTGACCGACGATCATCTGGAGCGCGGGGATCATCAGCAAAACGCCGGCGACGATTGAGACACCCGGCGCCATCGCGACCAGGGCGAGCAGCAACATGATGATCCGGAAGGAGCGCTTGTGCAGGCCGCCCATCAGCCAGCCCAGGGTGAAGTGGTCCTTCGGCGCCTCGTCGAGGAGCCGCTGCAGCACAACAGAGGCGGGAATAACGGCTCTCGCGTCGGGCGTTGGTGTTGGCTTCAGCCCGAGCCTCCTGACAAGTTCCTATCGGAAATCAAATTCAGCTATGGTGAGGATGTGCTGTTGGGTGAATATACCGAATGCCTGCCGTACTCGCAGTGATAGCTCTGGTGCTGCTCGCTTCACCCTCACGTGCCGAGGATCGCGTGTCCGTCCCCGGAGCGTGCAGGGCGCTGGCGGAGCGGGCTGGGCTTCCCCTGACGCTGACCCATGCCGAAGCCGCGCGCGCCGTCGCCTACATCCGCGTCATGATCAGCGCCGACCCGGCGGTCGCGCGCTGCCGCCTGGCGCTCCGCAGCTATTGAGGAGACACCTCAATCGCTTTCGGGATCAGGCCCGTGGCGGTGGACAGTTCGTTTTGCGGCCTCACCGCGCCATAGCGGAAATAACCCCCAGCACGACATGGCCCCTCTTGGCGGCCGCTGCACGGACAAAAGTGTCAAGTTGCCGGCGCGTTTGAATCTTGCAGATTATCGGATTTCTCGTGACGCATGTCCGGTCGCGCGTCGCTTCATCGACGTCATCTTGGTCGATGGGCAGGATGCCGTAAGTGCCGTTGGCCAGCTTACGGCCTAGTAGATACACGTGATCCGTCTCGTTGGCCTCGATGAGCAAATCGTCGTCGCCGAAGGGTTGAACCACGAAGTATCGCACGCCTGAGGAATCGCCGCTGACAAGCGCGTAGTGGGTGCGGTTCCAGCGGAAGACCGCCGTTCTCACCAAGAGCGCCTTTCCTCCGGTGAAGTCTTGATAGAGAGTGAGCCGGGATTGCATTCCGAGCAGCGGCTTTGATCCGGCCAGTAATGGCCTCTCGGACTGCACGCAGGCGGAGAGGACGAATGCGGCGCACAGGATCAGCGCAACAGGACGAAGTGTTGCCTTCGCTGCGCGCGATCGATCGTCGGGCACTATCGTCCTCCTAGGTGTGGCATTTGCCGACGGATCATTGCCGCCGGCAAATCCACACGCGCCGTTGGGTGGCCAAGCCCCCATGAGGATCGACGCAAGCCGAGGAGCCAACTGGCTTCCGCAGAACGGCTTCCTCTCAGGAGCTCTTTCTCGTTGAGGCGAGATTCGCTGGATGGCTGCCAGCCTAGAGCGAATGTAGTCGTTTTCTGAATGGGTCGGAAGCCCACATTAAGCGGCGAGCAACTTGCTGAAGTCTCCATTAAAGTCGTCGGGACATTTGCAATGGTCTTGCGGTGGTAGTGGGCTCCTTGAATGCTTTCTCAAAAGTCGAAAACGACACGCATTGCCCGGCGCTGTCCGGGCGCGCGCCGTATGAACGCAGCAAGGAGGCGATTGAGCCAAAAAGGTTGGCTCACGGGATTGATCCCCAAGCGAAGGCGGCCAAGCGGCTTGCCGATCGCGAGAGCTTTGCCTTACTCAAAGCAATCCCCTGCCCTTTCGGTTGTATGCACCTTTCGCTGATGTTATTGACTATAGCGACAATTCATTCAGCGGGTACGGCGGGATCAAATGACGGGTTGGAGGGTCATCCTCGGTTTTGTGATCGGCGCTGTCATAGCCAGTCTAATAACGGCTGGCGTGTTCCTTTACGCTGGCACGAAAGTGCTCCAAGCAAATACTGCCCGGGAACTCCTTGCTGAAGTGGTAGCCATAGATTCGTTACAGGAGGGCTGGCTGCTTCAGGGCGAAGGTAGCCAAACTGCAAAGCTGTCAGATCACCCAGGCCTTCCGGAAACGCAAAGTGGCTCCGGTCTTTGGCTTATGCCCGTTGAGATCAGATCAATTCTGGACGAAGCCCAATGGAATCCTCCGTCAGATCCGAGCTACGGCTTCATCCATGGGCGCAGGGTTTGGATTATCAGAAATCAAGTATTGCCGGATGCTCCGCTGTCATACTCGGGAGTCAAGGAAGAGCATTTCCCCGCGCTCATCAGCTCCGATGGAAGGCAAGAACTGTGCGCCTGGATCGAACGCGTGCAGATTGCCTACAATGGCGGGACGCTGACCAATCAGGGACTTGCGCCGCTTAGGCCCTATTTGGTGCCTTTAGCGCAGGAAGATCGCGTGAACGCACTGAGTATCCTGTTGTCCCGGGACGCTCGAAATTTCCTGGCTGCGATTCGCGCGAGATGGGGCAAGGCGTCGCTTTCAGATTGACGCGCAAAAACCAAGCCGAAGTGTCACGATCCTCTGCTGCGCCGGTCGCTTACGCCGCCGCGCTCGGGCGGGCCGAGACTTCTTGGTGCCAGCGTCGCAAATTGACGAGTTCGTCGGGCACGGCAAGCTTCGAGACTTTCATGAAGTCCACCGCTGTCAGCGCCGTGATATCGGCAACGGTGAAATCATTGCCGGCGATGTAGGGCCGGTTCTCGAGCTCGCTATCGAGGAACCGCAGGAATTCGAGGACGCGCGGCTTGTTGGCCTCGCCCCATTCAGGCACCTGGGGATTGACCAAGGGTTTCATGAACGGGTGCAGATGTTGGAATACAGTCGTAACCGGACCTATGAGATTGAACTCCGCGCGCCGATTCCACATTTCAACCAGCGCGCTTTGCAGCGCGCCCCGGCCAAATAGCGGCGGATCGGGTTGCAAGGCCTCAAAATAACGACAGATAGCCATGGATTCGGCGATGACGGTGCCGTCATCGAGCACGAGTGCCGGAAGCCGCTGCATCGGATTGATTGCAGCGAAAGCTTCAGTCCGATGTTGTTGCGCGGCGATGTCCACCGGCTCGGTCGGAACGCTGATACCCTTCTCGGCGAGGAAGATGCGCACCCGCCGCGGATTGACCGCGCGGCCGCCGTCGTAGAGCTTCATTGCGGTCTGACTCCTATCCCGTTGACGGCACGACCTTATCGCGCCCAATTCCCTGCTTCCAGCAGGCTATCTCGGCTGCCTGCCGGCCCGTTCGCAAATGCGAACCCGTTGCTCACCGTTAACCGCCCGCGGCAGCCGCCTTTAAGCCTCGTCTTAAGGAATTTGAGCGACTTTTAACCCAAATTATCGCCAGCCGCGGATTGTGATGCCAAAGAGGACCAGCGAACCGCGCGAGGGAGCCTCGCCGGGTGCCGCCGATGCGCCCTCGACGAAGCGCCGTCTCGCCACTCAGCACGTGCGCGAGGCGCGCGACCGGCTGACCTCGACCAGTGGCACCCGGCCGGTGTTCGACTACGAGTTGCTGCGCCTGTTCGCCCAGAACCGGCTGTCGGGGTCGCTGGTGATCCTGCTTCTGGTCATCACCATCGGGCTGTTGTCGAGCCTGTGGACCGGGGCGCTCACCTCCGCGATATGGACCGCCGGCGCCCTGATCATCCATCTCGTGATCATCCGCGCCTGCAAACAGTTCCTCGACGAAACGCCGTCGACCGCCAACCTCCGCGCCTGGCGTCTGCGCTTCATCCTGCTCGATCTGTTCTTCGGCATGGCGTGGACCTTCATCCTCATTCACCCGGTCGGCGTCGATGAGCAGTCGGGCACCTTCATGCTGTTCGTCATGCTTCTGGTGGTGGCGATATCGAGCATGCTGGCTTCGAGCCTGCCGGTCGCGGTGCTGGCGCTCACCTTGCCGGTCACAATTGCGATTGCGCTCGATTTCGCTTTCCGCGGCACGCTGCACGATTACATCCTCGCCGTCATGGTGCTGACCGCGGAAGGCTACTTTTCGCTGCTGGCCTACCGGCTCTACTCGACGACGCTGGCGACGCTCGAAGCCCGGGCGGAAAAGGACGCGCTGATCGGCGAACTCGAACAATCGAAATCGATTTCAGACGAAGCGCGCCGGCGCGCCGAAGCTGCCAACATCGCGAAATCGCGCTTTCTCGCCCAGATGAGCCACGAGTTGCGCACGCCGCTCAACGCCATCCTCGGCTTCTCTGAGGTGATGATGGGCGAGATTTTCGGCACCCACGCCGTGCCGATGTATAAGGACTACTCCGCCGACATTCACAGTTCCGGCGTACATCTTCTCAACCTCATCAACGAGATCCTCGACCTCTCGCGGATCGAAGCCGGCCGCTACGAACTCAACGAGGAGGCGGTGTCGCTGCATCGCGTGGTCGAGGATTGCCACCATCTGCTCAAGCTGCGCGCGGGCAATCGCGGCATCACCATCCACGAATTGTTCGAGCCGGACATGCCGCGGTTGTGGGCCGACGAGCGGGCGGTGCGCCAGATCTGCCTCAACCTCCTGTCCAATGCGATCAAGTTCACGCCGCAGGGCGGCGAAATCTGGCTCAAAGTGGGCTGGACCGCTTCCGGCGGCCAGTACATGAGCGTCAAGGACACCGGGCCCGGCATCCCGGAAGAGGAAATTCCGGTCGTTCTGGCCTCGTTCGGTCAGGGCTCGAACTCGATCAAGTCGGCCGAGCAAGGCGCCGGTCTCGGGCTGCCGATCGCCAAAAATCTCATCGATCTGCATGGCGGCACGTTCTCGCTCAAATCGAAGCTGCGCATCGGCACCGAGGTGATCGTGACCTTCCCGCCGGAGCGGGTGATGTCGGCGCTGGCGCCGATCTCCGATGGCGCGGCCCCGCCGATCCAGCCGCATGCGGACGCTTCGTCCGCCTCGATATCGTCATCGTCCGACAATTCGACGAACCGCGCGCGCCGCGCGTTGTTTGGGACTTAGCGGCGCAGATTGAAAACTCCTAAAGTACAGCACGAACCGATGGCGGTATGAGGATGATTGCCGTGCGCCAGCGTTTGTTGTGGGTTCTCCTGGCCGGCCTGTTGATCGCGCTGCTGATCCTCATCGCGCGCCGCGGCGACGGAACGGTCGGCTCGCTATCGAGCGGAGCATTTGCATCGCTTGCCTACAAGATCGCGCTCCTGGTCTTCGTCGGCGCCACCGCGCTGATCATGTTCCGCGAGCGTTTCGCGCAAGCACTCACGGCCGCGCTGCTCTGGGTGGCATTCGCCATGATCCTGGTCGTTGGCTATTCTTATCGCTTCGAGTTGCGCGATGTCGCCGACCGGGTGCTGGCGGAACTGATGCCCGGTCATGTGATCGGGCACGGACGCAGCGTCGAGGTGGCGCGCGCCTCGAGCGGCGATTTCGATGTGATCGCGCAAATCAATGGAGCGCGCGTGCCCATGGTGCTCGATACCGGCGCCAGCTCGGTCGTGCTCACCCGCGACGACGCCAAGGCCGCCGGCCTGCCGCTGGAAGTGCTCGCCTATACCGCGACCATCGACACCGCCAACGGCCGCACGCTGGCGGCGCCGGTCAGGCTCGACCGCATCGCCGTCGGCGGCCTGGTCGAGCGCTCGGTGGAGGCGCTGGTGGCGCAGCCCGGCCAGCTCAAAACCAGTCTCCTCGGCATGAGCTTCCTCAACCGGCTGCAGAGCTGGGAAGTCCGCGGCGACCGTTTGCTGCTGCGCGGCTATCCGTAGATCAAACTGACGACAAAGCGCAGCGAGACCAGAAGCAAAAAACAGCCAAACGCGATTTCGAGCCGCCGCCGCGACAATTTATGAGCCAGCCGCGCCCCGTAAGGCGCGACGAAGCTCGATACCGGCGCCATCACCACAAGACCGATCAGCGAAACGAAGCCGAGCGACAATGGCGGCAACAGCGCCTGATGCGGCAAGCCGGCGAGAATAAAGCCGATGGTGCCGGCGATGGTGATCGGTACGCCGATGCCCGCCGAAGTCGCGACCGCGTTGTGAATCGGCTTGCCGTAGACCGTGAGCACGATGGTGGACAGCGCGCCGCCGCTCACGCCCATCAGCGAGCCGGCAAGCCCGATGCCGAATCCGTAAAGCGCCATCGGCAACGGGGCGGGCAGCTCGGTGCCGAGGTTCCAGCGGTCGCCAGCGAACAGGAGTTTGATCGCGATGAAACCTGCAATGACTACGAAGGCTAGGACGAAGACTGCGGCCGGCGCGAATGCCGCGATTGCCGCCCCGCAACCGACGCCGATCACGGCCGGCACCGTCCACAGCCTGATCACGCCCGGGATCACAAGCCCCTTGGCGCGATGAGTGAGATAGGAGCGCATCGCGGTCGGCGCGATGATGGCGATCGAGGTGCCGACGCAGAGCTGCATGCGCACGTCCTCCGGCACGCCGAGCACGCGAAACACCTCGAACAGCACCGGCACGATGACCGAGCCGCCGCCGACGCCGAACAGCCCGGCGAGCAGGCCGGTGATGACGCCGCCGATGACAATGGCGAGCGCGAGCCAGAGGATTTCGTGCAAGCCGACGCCGAGGATCATTTACTCTTCTACATGTCCGAAATTTTTGTTCACGCCGCGATATATGCCGGTGCGCGATCCCGATCCGGCACCAGCCGAAGTGCAGCCGCCAGCTCCTCGGCGCCAGCTTCCGGTTTGGTCGCGGCTTCCGCAAGACGCCGGCGGAACGCTCGCGCGCCGGGCACGGCGCGGAACAGCCCGTGCAGATGCCGGGTGATGGCGTGGAGCCGCGCGCCCTGTGCCTTTTCATGCTCGATGTAGGGGATCAACGCGGCGGCGGCTTCTTTCGGGGACGCAAAGGGCGCGTCCTCGCCGAAGACAAGCGGGTCGACTTCGATCAACCGCCAGGGTTCCTGATAGGCGGCGCGGCCCATCATGACGCCGTCGACGTGAGCTAGGTGCGCGCGCGCTTCCTCGACATTACCGACGCCGCCATTGAGCACGACCGTCAGGCGCGGATGGGCGGCCTTGAGCCGGTATACCCGGGCATAATCGAGCGGCGGCACCTCGCGGTTCTCCTTCGGCGACAGGCCTTTGAGCCATGCCTTCCGGGCGTGGACGATGAGCGCGTCGGCGCCCGCTTCTTCCACCGCATGAGCAAACATCTCAAGCGCCGGTTCCGGGTCCTGATCGTCGATGCCGATGCGGCACTTGACCGTGACGGGGATAGACGCCACGGCTTTCATTGCCGCCACGCAGTCGCCGACCAGCGCGGGCTCCGCCATCAGGCAGGCGCCAAAGCGGCCGTCCTGCACGCGGTCGGAGGGACAGCCGGCATTGAGATTGATTTCGTCGAAGCCCAAATCGGCACCAATGCGCGCGCAGGCGGCGAGCGCGCGCGGCTCGGAGCCGCCGAGCTGCAGCGCCAGCGGATGCTCGGCGGGATGAAAGCGCAGCAGCCGCGCCCGATCGCCGTGCAGCACCGCGCCAGTCGTCAGCATCTCGGTATATAGGAGCGCGCGGCGCGTCAGCAGGCGATGGAAGAACCGGCAATGCCGGTCAGTCCATTCCATCATCGGAG
>CAVPXZ010000019.1:0-319264 GCA_963709825.1 uncultured Alphaproteobacteria bacterium | reverse complement strand
GCCCCCGTCGCGCCGTTCGATCCGTTGACGTTGCCGAGGCGCCCGTGGGTCGTTCCAAATCTCGCTTGCCGCAACGTCGTTACGTTGGTCGCCGGACCCGGCGGGGTGGCCAAATCGACCTGGACACTTCAAGTCGCCGTCGCGACGGTCACGGGGCGATCGGACGTTCCCGGCTTCTTTGCTCCAAAACGCGCGCGTGTCCTCGTGTGGAACCAAGAAGATGACCTTCAAGAAATGCACCGCCGGCTTGCCGCCATCATGCAGGCGTTCGACGTGTCGTCGGGATGACCTGAAGGACGAAGCCGGCGCTACGATGCTGTTCCTTGGTTCGGGCGTGGATGCACCGTTTGATCATCGCGCAACGTCGCGGGGATGGTGTGGCGATAGGGCGGGATGTGAGCGCCTTTATTACCGCAGTGTGTGATGGCGCCATCAACATGGTGATCCTCGACCCGCTTGTGGAGCTGCACCAAGCCTCCGAAAACGACAACGTGGAAATGCGGCAAGTGCTCGGCGTGGTGAGACAGATAGCCAAAGCTGCGAACTGCGCTGCCCTTGTCGTGACCCACGTAAAGAAGCCGGACAAGGCGCGCACGGACGGCTTCGCCGGCGACATGGACTCGGCCCGCGGCGCCAGCTCACAAAGCGGCATCAGCCGTATCGGCCTCACGGTCTACAATGCGCAAAAAAACGACGATAAGCACTGGAAGTTTGAAGGCTCGTCTGCGGACTACGTCAGGGTCGACATCGGCAAAAACAACCTCGGCGCCAGAAGTAAAATGCCGATGTCGTTCAAGGTCGAGAAAATTGCGATCGGCGGAATGGATGGTGAGAGTGCGGCAATCCTCCGCCCGGTGTCTGTGAAGGCGAAAGCGGCGGCAGCATCCGCCGGTCCCGATATCCTGACTGAGCTCGCGCGCGCCATCTCAGACAACCGCGAGGCGTGCGACGGCCGGAACCTCAGTGCGATCGAAAGTTACCTACCAGCCGACGTGCTGGCGGTACTTCCGGCGAAAAACCATCGGGCGGCGGCGATCGACGCGGCATTTGATGGCGCGCTCGAATACATGACGGACTTCGGCACGCTGAGGCGCGAAAACCGACACGGTAAAGTCGGGTGGGTCTTCAGCGTCCCGCTTGCTCCCATACTCCCACAGGGTAACACGGGTAACAGCAAGTGATTGAAATACCACACATATTTTCCTTGTTCCCCTGCTCCCCGCGCATGCGTTTGGGAGCAAGGCGAGAAGTGTCATGAAATCAATCACTTACCTGTTACCCTTGTTCCCACCCTTAGGGGCGGGTGCTCTCTTGGGAGTAGCACCGCCCCGCGGGACCTCGATCGAAAGAACCTGGCGGAAAGTCGAAACGTAAATCTAAATCAGCAATTCAAATTCCGCCGCCAGCCGTATGTCTGCACTGGCCACCAATGGCACGAAACCCGCGACGGCCGGTGGCTTAAGCTTTTGGTGCTTGAGACCGCCTGTCCAGACTGCGGAAGTCGCTTCCGCTTGCTCGCGACAAAGACGAACGTCAGGCGTCGGGTTTTGACGCGGCGATGCAAAGTCTGCCGCCGTCCGGGCGTTCCTGTTGAGCCGCGCCAGGTGGCAGCCATGAAGCCGGCGACGCGGCGGAAGATGCAATCGCCCAAACTGCGCCAGCAGAGAGTACGATCGGCCGGCGAAGCCCGCCGGCTGCGCAAGCTGCAAGAGGCGCTACCCGCGGCACCGCTGGCGCAACGCGCGTCAGCCAGGTCCGCCGAGGCGCTCGCAGAGCATGAGGCCATCAAAGAGACCTACATGCACGCCCTCGGGATGCTGGGCGGCGACGGGTCGTGTGCCGATCTTGTCGCCTCGAATTCCGCCACGCCTGCGTCGGGAGGCCATTTCAGGGCACGTTTTGCGGGGGCAAAAATCCAAGGCACCCCGCAACCATAGCAGGCTCTGATAAAGGTGCGTGACATGCAGGCACATCAGCAAAATCCACCGAGTGAAATACGACAAAATCTGTCATCGGACACGGTTCCGCCCGTTAGCATCGTCGATGCCCTGATTGAACAGGGCGTGATCCAAAGTTACCGCGCCGCACAGACGAACTTGCACGCGCCGGCAAACCAACTCGAAAGCGAGCTCGGCCGCCCCAAGCCGCCAGTGAGTGAAGCCGTTAACATTGTCGATGCCCTGCTCAGCAGGGTGCAATTCAACACACGACCTTCCGGCGCCCGGCGGCGGCGAAGCCCGAAAGCGAGCTAAGGCTCGCCGAGCCGGCGACAAACAAACCCGTCGACATTTGGGCCAATCTCATTGAGGCGGGCGTAATTCGAAGCCGCCCGACGCGCACAAAATCTACGCCGCTCGGAGGCCGCCAAGCTGGGACACGCTCGGCACCGAAAACGGCGACGGGAGCTCAAGGAGGCACTGGCCGCAACAGTCGACCCCCGCCGCCTCCACGCCGTCGCCCTGGGCCTCTACCGATCGGCCAGCGCCGATATGATCGAATAGTCCGCGTGATGGAGCCCGGCCACTGGTATGCCCGCGGGGATCTTGTCCGCGGTGCTGGCTTCGGTCTGAACGCCCGGGGTGAGCTGATGCGGACGCTGCTAGCGAACGCCTTAGTGACGCGCGCTCGCAATCCTGACGCCGGAAAAGGGCCGAGCCATAACCCGGAGCCGGAATGGCTTTACCAGCTTACACCGGGGAGGGCGAGGCGTTACGCGAAGCTTTGCAGACTTTGATGTAGGTAGGAGTAGTCGCTTGCCTCGATCGAACTGGTCGCGCGCGTTGCCTCACCCGATCGTCATTCCCTCCGTCATGACGCTTGAGACGCTCGCCGACGTGCGCGCGCTGGTCCAAAAGCACCTGCCAGAGCATTGCCGGCGCAAGACGACATGGCGTTATGTTGCCGATCGGCTGGCGGCCGCGGCGAAGGGCGGCGACATCACTGACGTTGTAGTGCCGCTGCGCATGGCACTTTCAATGGAAGGCGTCGAATGCCGAGCACCTTGAAACCCGCGGAACAAAACCCGGAGTGAGGCGCCCATCGGCGGAGCGGCCGCTCGCCGGCGCGCGCTAATTCTGCTACGCTCTGCAACGGCAGAACAGCCGGCTCGCCGCGGCGTCCCGTCATTGAGACGCCACTTTGTCGCAGCCCGCACCATACGACCCGCTTACGCAATTTCTGTCGTATCAGGCGCAGCAGCCTTGGTTCCCCAGGGCAGCAGCTCAACGCCGAGTTCAACAATCTCGCCACCAGCATAGGACAGATCGAAACGAACCTGGCGCTCATCCAGAACGATCAGGGCGCACTTCAACCGGGTATCGTCACCTACAACAGCCTGTCGACGCAACTGCGCGCAGCGGGGCTCGCGCCGCTGACTGCGTGGGCTACCGGCAAGGTCTACACGCCGACGCAGTGCGTCATCTTCAACAGCATCCTCTATCAATGCGTCACACAGCATACGTCGGGCACCTTCTCGACGGATCTTGCGAATGGCCTGTGGACGCTTTTGTCGGAGAATTGGCCGCGTTCGGCATCAAGAGTGTGTCGCCGGTCGCCAACCAATGGATTTCTTCCGTCAATAACGTCGGCGTTCCGCAACTGACGCAACCGGATTTTTACAATCTGTCGGGTTCCCTGGCGTCGACGCAGATGCCGGCGCTCAATGGCGACGTCGTCAGCAGCGCCAGGGCCACACCGCCACGACGATCGGAACGAACGCGGTCACCTTGGCCAAGATGGCGCAGGCCGCCTCTTACACGCTATTGGGAAATACGACAAACGCCACGGCGAACCTGACCGCTTTCACGATCGGCAGTCTGACGCTCAAGAGCTCTCCCACCGGCTCCGACCTGTTGATGATCTCGGACCAGGCGGCGAGCGGCGCGCTTTCATATTGCACGATCGAAGAATGCGCTCGGCGCCGGCGTGACGTTCGTTCAACAGCCGCACCGGGCGCTATGTGGACACACCGACGAACCGGAAGACTATAGCCTTCAGATGAACATTTAGCGGGCACAATTTCAGGCACGCAGATGCCAGCGATCAATCTGGCTGCGTCGGGCGGAGGCAGGCGTCACCGGGAATTTGCCAGTCGGGAATTTGAACGGCGGTACAAGCGCGTCAGCTACGACCTATTTGGCGCGGTGATGGATCGTGGGCGACCCCCGTCCGGCGCCGGCAATGTCACAGGCCCTGGTAGCGCCACCCGCCAGCGCAATCGCGCTGTTCAACGGCACCAGCGGAACGATCATTAAGGACAGCACCTACACCTTCCCGCTGGCTAACGCGCAGCTTGCGAACTCAAGCGTCACCATCAACGGCGTTGCTTGTTCCCTTGGCACGTCCAACACCGTCACGGCGGCGGCCGGGACACTCACCGGCGGCACGCTTGCCAGTGGTGTGACGGCATCGTCGCTGACATCGGTCGGCACGTTGAATGGGTTGAATGTTACCAAGGCCGGCGGAATAGGGAAGTTTCATCAATTCAAACGCCAGCTCTGGTCAGGTCGGATTCAACATACAGATACGGTCTTGCCGCTGCCGACGACACTACTTCGACTTTCATCTTTTTCTACAACTACACCGGCGCCACGGTCGACGGGTCTATCACCAAAGGCGCCAGCGGCGCATCCGTCACCTACAACACTTCATCGGACATCCGCGGCAAACCGAACCGCGAACTGTTGACGGTCGACGCTGCGCGAGCGGTCGTCGACGGCTTGCGCATATGGGACTTCGACAAGGAAGGCAACGCCATCCGCGGTGTCGGCGTCATCGCGCAGGAGGCATACGAAGTCCTTCAGAGCATGGCCCACCCTGGCCAGCACGCCCGATGAATGGTGGACTGCCGAAAAAGCGGCACCGGTTGCGCATCTCGTGACCAACGTGCAATGGCTAAACGCGCAGGTCGACAAACTCGCCGCTCGCGTTGCCGAACTTGAAGCGGGCTGAGCCGCTGACGACGTTCCCGACGTAGCGGAGCGGCGAAGCTTCGCAGGCACATGGCGAAGCTGCCGAAGTTCCAGCGCAACAGGAGTTAAATTTAGAGCCGAGAATTTGTGTCTTACTTCCTTTTTACCGGGGATGTCCACACTCGCCAGTGTGTTGGCCTGACCTTAATCCATTTGTTGGTCTCAGCCGCGATCCAGCCGCCGACAACGCGACGACAGGGGAAGCAACGGGATGTGGACCGTCGCTGTCAACGACGGCCAGCTCAAGGTCACCTGCATACGGTGCTGTAGATATTGGCTTCCAATCCACACTGTAAATTATCTGCCGTGAACAGAATCCGCGCTTTGATCTAGATCATGCCCACGGATTTCGGGCATTCGGGCAACCGCGAAGCAGCCAAGGCCGGAGCCGGAATGGCTCTACCGGCTTACGCCGAAGGGCGAAGCGTTGCGCGACAGCTTTGCGGGCTTGCCACAGCCGTAGGCGCGCCGCGATCCTAACGAAAAATATTTATTTTCGGCCTTCGCTGTCTCAGAAGACGACAAACATCCTGTCGACCATCAACAAGGGCATGTCTCACAGGGGTTTTGGTCGAACACGACAAACGCGACAAACGCGACAAACTGACCGCGATTTAGCGCGACCATCAACAAACGCCCGTCAAACGACCGCTTCTACTGTTTTAGTTTGTCGTGTTTGCTAGGCGGTAATTTAAAGCGCATCATGCACCGGGAGCGGCGTTGCCGCACAAGGGGAAGGGGTCTCCAAATGACACACGATGCTGTCGCCATGTCTTTCAAAACTCGCGATCTTCAACACGGAAGCTACCAGCCGCGCTCGTCGCGCAGCCGGTAGCCAGAAAAAGCCGAAGGGCATGGTCGATTTCTACAAGGCGAAAGACGCACTAGCTGGGATTGACATGTGCGTGCCCGGTCGACTCGCTCTCGGAAATGTGGGAAGTCATGTGACCCCGGATGTAGCGGGTGAAGCTTCCCGCCGCGGCATACCGATTCGGCAGAAGCACTTACGCACTGTTTATCTCCGCCGCGGGATTTTCTCTTCTCTCAGCCTGTCGTGGGGGAATGGCGTTGCTCGCCGCGGAGGTGTCTTCGCCCGTCGCCTCGATTATTCGCTTTGGCGGAACGTGCGGGTGTTCCGGTTCGGATGAACGACTAACCGGTCGTCCGCTCAAACGTCTTTGGCCAAGGGTGGCGTGATGCGGTTGCTACGCGCAATCTTATCTTGTTGCCCCTGGCCGCGCTGAGCTCACAGCCTCATGCTGAATTCTTATTGGCGGGATCGCGCGACCGTTGCTTACCTAATGCGCACTACGACAGGGGGCGGCTGGGCCACAGACGCTATTGCTGGTACTCGTGTTGGCGTGGGTGCCGGGTTTTATGTCGGCCCTCGATGTGGTGTTTGGTGAGGCCGAAACGATTTCTGATCTTTCTACGTTCGCATCAACGATCAGTGGGCTTACGTCGTCGAATTCTTGCGAAAACGAAATCCGGACCGGAGCCATTACACACGCGCTGGGGTCCTGTCGCCTCTCAGGCTTGGTTGTTTTCCGCGCCAAAGCCTAATCCGATACGCGACTGTGGCAGCGTTATGCAGCGGGGGAACCCCGCAGAGTGGAGACATTCTCGGCCGTCTGTGAACTCCTGGCGCGTCTGGCGCGCACCCAAAAATTCTCCTGATTGCCCCGCCCCTCGCATTCCCTCCCTGGATTCGCATTACACAGCAACGTTAAGACAGATGGCCGCGGGGCACCGGTCAAACAAGCCGCGACCGGATTGAACGGACTCGGCGATCTTAAGAGCGAACTACTGCAAGAGGCGGCCAGTTTTGCGCAGGAAGGCGCGAGTTTGTTTTGCGGGCGCCACAGAAACCCTGCCGCCCTCTTGGTCGGCGACTATCCGCGCGCCGAAATCAATTTCCAGTGCGCCGCGAGCCGTGGCGTCCCGACGCAATAAAACCGGATGCGAGCGCTCGGTCTTCAGGGCTAGGGCGCGCCGCCTCCTGCACCTGCGCTTCTTCTCGTCACGCCAGTCTTTCGCCAGGTCGCCGAATGCGGTCACGCGGGGATGCGCCGCTACTCGTTGCAGCGCCGTGTCGGCCGCGCCTTGCAGGTTTGATGCACGCACCGCGTTCGCCATGTTAGTCGGGTGCATGGCGTTGATGAAGTTTGGGACCATTCTCCAGCTTGCTCGCGAGGTAGCCCGCCGCGTCGCGCACAGTCACCTTGCCACCGTCGGTGATGTAGTCCGCCGCTTTCGTGGCGGGCGCGCGGATAGTCTCGAGCAGGCCCGGTGCCTCTTGCTCCGCCAGTGTCACGCCCGATCGCGCTCCCGCGGTGGCCAGTCCCCCACCGACTAAAAGCGCGGGCGCATCGGTGCCGAACGACCGCGCAGCGCCGGTATGCGCTGCTCGATCTTTGTCTCTGGCTGCCCGGCGGGCGCGACGAATGCCCCGTTATAATAGTCGTGCGCCCTCGGCAGTGCCGCGGGCAGCGTGGTCCCGAACGCATTGGCCAGCTTGCCGGCAACGTAGTCCGTCGCGGTATCCAGGGCGTCGGCTGGTGCAAACACCACGTTCCCTAGCCCCTCGTTGAAGCCCGAGAGTCCCTGCTGCGCGCCGCGGGCGACGCTCCTAGCGGCTCGCGCTCGGGTCGCCGGGTCAAGGGCGGTGTCCACGGCCCCGTGCAGGGCGTCTTTCATCGTTTGTTTGCTCGCCGCACTGTCTGCCGCGCCGGCAACCAAATCGCCGACCCCTGGCACGTAGCTGGCCAACGCTCTATTCGCGTTAAGGACGCCGCGGAGCGAAGGGGACGCCATTCCGTTTTCGTCGAAACCATCCTGGCTATCAACGAAGCTGTCGATTTTATTATGGAGGGTGTCGCGAAGCGCCTGCAGCATTCCACCGCCCGCGGGCTCGGAGGGGCGTCCTGTGACGTCGCCTGCTGCGCCGGCATGTCCCGGCGAGGATTGATCGGGCGCCACCGCTGCGGACGGCGCGGTATTCGCGGCGCGGATCGCCTGCAACATGCCATCGGCGGCCGGGGCTCGATCCACCGGCATCGCGGACGGGTCGACATTTGAAACGCTTTGAGCCGGCGGCGCGCTCGCGGCTTGGCCAGGGGTGAGTGCGCCGCTTGCTTCAATCGCTGCAGAAACAGTCGCCGCCGCTGCGCATTGGTAGGGCCGGCGGCATCGCTGTCGAAACTATAGACGTCGCTCATTGGGGAAGGCTGCGGCTGCTGCGAAGGGCGAAGTGCCCCGTGCCGTCTAATTGTACCATGTAACCTCGGGTCACACGCTCGGTGCGACCGTGCGGCAGAGGCCCGCGCGGATTAGCGCCATCACGGAAGATTAATTTGTCGAATAAACCAACCCGCCATAAATCCCACAGCCAAAGCAACGGGTAGCAGGATGAACGCGTTCTCCAGCACCCATCGCCGCACGGTCGTACGTCGTGCCTGGATCGGGAGTGAGAAATTGCCGCGCCGTCGGAGCCATTCGATTATGGCCGCGTTCGTAACCAGAAATAGCTCGCGGCGCGCTTCATCAAACGTGGGATCATGGGGACCTAAGAATGTGCGCAACAGAGCTTCGGAGCCGCGCAGTTCGCCTAAGTGCAAATGCTCGCTTCAAATATGGTGGGGGCGGAACCAATCTTCCTTGAGACGCGACGCAGTATCTTGCCGAGCAATGCCTCAATCACCTCGTAGATGGTGTGGTCCTTAAAATCCGTGCCATGCGGCTTCAGAGCCTCACATGCTACGACCATCAGCGTGAAACTGAGCGTGTCGCGATCCTGCCAATGCATGTGCGCCTCTTGCCACTTCGCCGCGACTTGCAAAAACTTGGCGCGCAATTTTCCCTCTGAGAGCACAATAGTGTCCCCAAAGCTCAACCACATCTTCTGGCAACGTAAGTTCATTTTCGATTTCAAATCGGAGGCCTGTTTTAGGGCGCGTCACATGATAGAGCGGAACGGGAGGACAAACGCCGCGCGCGGGCATTTCGCTCGGTCCGCGCGGTTCGATATACCCGATGCTGCGAACCCCGCTAATTGTCTTTCCGTCTGGTGCGATTTCCCATGTCCACGTGCGCCGCTGGTCCGGCCGTTGCGTTGGTCGACATTCACCACACTCAGAAAGGCGCACAGCTCTCTCAGGTATCTATCGAACACATACGCGGAATCTCCCAAGCTCACAGCATCTACTAGTGCGCAGACTACAACGGCACGTGGGCCATTAAGCGCCAATTCATCTTGAACAGATGGAGGGCCGAGCCTTAGCGCCAGAGTCACCATATTTCACCGCGCCACGGCAAACCCGAATATTCAAGGCATCCCCAACGAAGAAGGGTTCGGTCCGGCGCAGAACACACTGTGAAGTCACATCGTCCAACAGTGCTTGCAATTCCGTAGGGGGGAATTCGGATGGCATTTCGCAGCGAGCGCGGACCTTCATTGCTCCGCCGCGCTTTCGTTCCCAGACTACCGCCAAGGACGCCCTGCCCGGTCCGTGGAATATTGATAGGCTTCCGCTTTCCTCCTTCGCTCATGCTGGCTGAGGCCGCCGACACTCCAACCGCGGCGCTCGCATTCGGCATTAAGATACCGCATCCACGTCTCGGCATCTTCTCTTGGGACCTCGAATTGAACGGGCCAGTTATCTTCTTCGAAGCGCCGGTCAGTGAGTTTGGTCATTCCGCCCGCGCCGTCGGCTACTTTGACTTCTGTTCGCGGCTTACGTCTCACCATTTTCGCATCGCCCTTTAAGAACCGTATGCGGCCTAATTGGTCACGCCCGTGGAGTTTTCGCTCGACCAAAACTTAGCGCCGGCACATTGCGACTATGAGCTTCCCGCGGGCGGGGGGTCCCCCAGGGGTTGCCGTCCGCTACGGCGCGTCCAATCTGTTAAGCAGCCCCCCAGCTTCCTCAAGGCCGGCCATTTTCCACGCACAATCGCCCCTCGCGCCGACCCCCTAAAACCCGAAATCAAAACGCAAGCAACAGCGCGACAAAACGCCACCTTTTACGTCGTGGTCGGGGATAGGAACGTAGATAGGAAGGGACCTGCCGAACCAATCAACGAGTTAAATCAGCTACTTAGTTAGAGTGGCTTGGCGGAGAGGAAGGGATTCGAACCCTTGATACGGCTTTAGACCGTATAACGGTTTAGCAAACCGCCGCCTTCAGCCACTCGGCCACCTCTCCGGTCTGCGGCTATGACTAAAGCATGATCCGGCAAAGTGGAAGGCGGTTTTCCGAATAGATCATGCTTCGCCAAAATCACGGAGCGTCAATCGTCTTTCTCTCCGAAGCGATCGACGCTCTAGCGGCGGCGCTGGCGGTAAGCCGGCTCGGCTTCAGGCCGCGATCGCCGGCCTCGCCCGGTCCGTGGTTCCCTTGAGCCAGTCGCGCGCCGCGCGCTGCGCGGCGGCGATCTCGCCGTCCGACATCTGATCGGCAATCTCGCGCCGCAGCCGGATCGCTTCGAGGTTGCCCTTCATCGCCGCGAGATTGAACCATTTATGCGCCGAGACGAGATCGACCGGCACCTCGCGGCCGACCGAATACATCATGCCGAGCTCGAACAGCATGTCGCCGGCGGCCGGCCCCTCGCCGAGCGGCGCCACGTTGCTGTCAAGAATTTCAAAACGAGCCATCGCAAACTCCCCTGTCCCTTTTTGACCCTGTCGCGTGCCCCAATTCGCGTGTCGGCGGCTTTCGTTTGCCGTCGATATGCTGATCATCCGCAGAACATTTGAACGGTGGTTTAAGTAATGCGATGAATCAAAGCTGAACTTGTCGCGCGGCCGCTGCGGACTTTCGGCAATGCCGCGTTAAGCAACCCGCGGCGTGGCGCCGCCGATGCGGAGCGCCAGGGCGCGCTGCGGGGCAATGCTTCGGGCCCCAAGAAGCTTGCAATGCAGGCCTCGTTGGCTATGTTTTGGCCCCCGCAATCAAGCAGGGCATCGGGAGGGCGGTTATGAAAAATATTCGCATCACGGCAGCGGTGGTTGTTTCCGCGATCGCACTCGCGCTGATTTCGATCGCGCCTGCATTGGCCGCCGATCCGTTCGGCACGTGGTTGACAGGGGATAAAAAAGGCAAGGTCAAGATCGTCAATTGCGGCGGGGCGCTCTGCGGCAACCTGGTCTGGCTCCTGGAGCCGAATGATCCCGAGACCAACAAGCCGAAAACCGACAAGCACAATGCCGACGCCGGCAAAAAAGGGCGGCCGCTGCTGGGCATACCCATCGTGCTCAGCATGAAGCCGGAAGGCGCGGATCAGTGGAAGGGGCAAGTCTACAACGCCGAGGACGGCAACACCTATTCCGGCTCGTTCGCCATGACCGGCGCCAATTCCGCCGAGCTCAAGGGCTGCATCATGGGCGGGCTGATCTGCAAGGCGCAGAGCTGGACGCGATCGAATTAACAGCCACGCCGTCATCCCCAGGTGCGCGCCAAAGGCGCGCCTCGAAGGATGCCATCTCATAAAGCCGGGGCCGTCGCCGTTCGAGGCTCCGCGGAGTTTATCATCGGGTCGGCCACTTTGGGCCGGACCCGTTGGCTCGCGCCTCAGGGCGACGGAATAGATTTCCTCACCGCGCCCGTTGCCCGAATAGCACCGCGCGCACTTTCGGGTCGTGGATGTCGACTGCGGACGCCGCCTCGACGCGGATCGCATAAGCGCGCTTGACCGCCGGCCGCGCCCGGATCGCTTCGAACCAGCGCTTGAGATGGGGAAACTGCGCCAGCTCCTGGCCCATGCGCTCGGCGAGCCTGACCCAGCCGACGCAAGCCATGTCGGCGATGGAGTAACGCCCGGCCAGAAACTGGCGATCCGCAAGCCGCGTGTTCATTACACCGAACAGGCGGTTGACCTCGTCGGTATAGCGCGCGATGGCGTAGCCGATCGGCTCCGGTGCATAGCGACGGAAGTGATTGGCCTGGCCGGCCATGGGGCCAAGTCCGCCAACCTGCCAGTACAGCCACTCTTCGACGGCGACGCGCGCGCGCTCCTCGCGCGGATAGAATTTGCCGGTTTTGCGGCCGAGGTACTGCAGGATGGCGCCGGATTCGAACACCGAGATCGGCCGGCCGCCCGGGCCATCAGGATCGACAATGGCAGGAATGCGGTTGTTCGGTGAGATCGTGAGAAAGTGCGGCGCGAACTGCTCGCCCCTGGAGATATCGACCGAACGCACGACGTAGGGAAGGCCGCACTCCTCGAGCATGATCGAGATCTTCCAGCCGTTCGGCGTCGGCCAGTAGTACAACTCGATCGGCTCACGGCGGCGACCTGCCCGCCGCTTGGCGGCCGTTCGCTTGGCGGTGACGGCGGACCTGGCCTTCGAAGCTCGGAGCAAGCGGGTCATCGCGTTGCAGAAAAACGGCGCCGCAGAGTAGCTCTACGACGCCGGCGAAGTTCTTGGGAGGAAATTACCAACACACCGAGGGCGTCGGCGAGATATCCGAGGCTTAAGTCCGTTGGCGATCTGCCAAGGGGAGGTTCGGATTGCCCGTCCCTCCTATTCACCACCGCGCTTTCGCGAACGATCGTGAAAACCTGAGCCTCCGTCCCGCCGACGCCCTCTGTCGTTCACCTGAGCCGGCTCGTCTTGGGCTAACTTTCATCGACCCTCGACCGCAGCCGGCCCGTGTGACGCGATCTTCGACGTCATGCGATGTCGAAGACCGATCGCGACGATGACTATTTCTTCTTCTTCCGGCGCGTTGTCTTCTTCGCCGTCTTCTTCGCCGCTGCTTTAGTCTTTCTCTTCTTCGCCATTGCTGCCCTCCTAGCCTGAGTGGATGGCGACATCGGTGCAGTGCAGTCGCGAATCGAGCTGCACTACCTTCCGATTACTACAGCAGGAAAAAAATAACAGTGACTCCGCTTAATTTTGTGTGTAAGTGCCGCGCCCCCGCTCGGCGGCATCAGCGCTGCGATCATCGGCAAAACGCGTAGCGGAAAAATTCTGCGGCGGCGCAATCGCGCAGGAAAAAATTTCGACGCCATCAAGAAGTGCCGATGAAATGCGGGTTTTCAGCACATCTCGCTGCGCAGCGCCGCGCTGTGTGCGCGCGCGTCGCGCGCGGCAACGACACCTTTGCGCATACACAAACACCGGCAATGTCGGCGGATTCAGCCCGCGAAAAAAATTTGCGCCGGACGCCTCCGCGGCGTGTGCCGACAGCCCGTCGCGGCGCAAAAACGCGCGAATCAGTGTCAACCGATTCGCGCCGGCGACGCGTTCCGCGGTCGCGCGCGGCGCCTCGCGACAGTGCCGCGAGCGAAATTTTCGGTTCCGTTTCGGCTCGCGAGGAGAGCGTGCGGAGTTTTTTTCAGCGCGCGCGGCGACGACGCGGCCGTCGCGTCTAGAGTCCGATCCGCTTCTTCAAGAGATCGTTGACCGCCTGCGGATTGGCTTTGCCGCCCGATGCCTTCATCACCTGGCCGACGAACCAGCCGATCGCTTTCGGATTGGATTTGGCGTCGGCAACCTTGTCGGGATTCTTGGCGATGATGTCGAGAATGAGCGCTTCAATCACCGAGAGGTCAGTGACCTGTCGCAAGTTGTTTTTCTCAACGTAGTCCCTCGGATCTAACTCTGGATGCTCCATAATATGATCGAGTACGTCTTTCGCGATTTTTCCTGAAATCTCGCCGCTGGAAACCATTGTCAGAATGGACGTGCTTGACGCCGGTGGCAGTGGCCCCAAAGGAATCACAGTCTCAGACAAAGGAGCAACCTTGGGCGTCAAGACTGGCTCGGCCCAAGGCTGGTACCAACCCATCGGTGGGAGCTCCTGCTTTTTATCTTGCCGATTAAGACGGCCGAGGTATTCGTTAATTAGCCAATTCGCGGCGGCCTTTGCTTCCGCCCCTTCTTTGAGCATCAACTCGTAATATTGTGCCCTGTCGCACTCGGCCACGAGCACGTCGGCGTCGTATCCGGAAAGCCCATAGTCGCGCATGTAGCGTACCCGCTTCTCGTCCGGCAGTTCTGGGAGATTCTTGCGCAGTTCATCGACGAGCGACGGCGAAAGCTCGAGCGGCAACAGATCCGGATCGGGAAAATAGCGGTAATCGTGCGCTTCCTCCTTGCTGCGCATCGCTCGCGTTTCGCCTTTGTCCGGATCGAACAGCCGCGTCTCCTGCTCGATGGTGCCGCCGTCTTCGATAACACCGACCTGCCGCCAGGCCTCGTGCTCGATCGCCTGGCCGATGAAGCGGATCGAATTGAGATTCTTGATCTCGCAGCGCGTGCCGAGGTCGCCTCCCGGCTTGCGCACCGAGACGTTCACGTCGGCGCGCAGATGCCCCTTCTCCATGTCGCCGTCGCAGGTGCCTAGGTAGCGCAGGATGGTGCGCAGCTTGCCGAGGAAGGCCTTGGCTTCGTCGGCGGAGCGCAAGTCGGGTCTGGTCACGATCTCCATCAGGGCGACGCCGGAGCGATTGAGGTCGACAAGCGACATCGAGGCATGCTGGTCGTGCAGCGACTTGCCGGCGTCTTGCTCGAGATGCAGACGCTCGATGCCGACGCGAACCGTCTCGCCGTCGGGCAGATCGACCAAAACTTCGCCCTCGCCCACGATCGGCGACTTGTACTGACTGATCTGGTAGCCCTGCGGCAGGTCCGGATAGAAATAATTCTTCCGGTCGAACACCGATTTGAGATTGATCTTGGCGTTGAGGCCAAGACCGGTGCGCACCGCCTGACGCACGCACTCCGCGTTGATCACCGGCAGCATGCCGGGCATCGCCGCATCGACCAGCGACACATGCGCGTTCGGTTCGCCGCCGAACGCGGTCGAGGCACCGGAAAACAGCTTCGCCTGCGAGGTCACCTGGGCATGCACCTCCATGCCGATGACCACTTCCCAGTCGCCGGTTGCGCCTTTGATCAGTTTCGATTTTTGGTGCGCCAGTAAATCCATCTTGAGTTCACACCATATTCGTTGCGGCTTTCGGGTAGGCGCTTCGCGCGCCCACCGCAAGCCTTGTCCAATGTAGTGGGCAGAAGGACGCTGGGCTAGCCGGACGGCTCTTTGTCTGTTGCAACCTCTCGGCCTTAGAGCCGATCCAAGAAGATGTTGAGTTGGATGAGTTGGTTGTGATTCCTTGATGGGCGCCTTGATTCGCACAGGAGCGCCCGATGTGGAAGCCCGAACACCGGCAGGCTGCCGAGCGGCACGGCCTTCGTTACCCGAGTGACCTCAGCGACGCCGAATGGGCGCTGGTTGAACCGATGGTTCCACCGGCCAAGCACGGCGGCCGGCCGCGGGACGTGAATGTCCGCGAGGTGCTGAACGCGATCTGCTACGTGCTGTCGACTGGCTGCCAGTGGCAGGCCTTGCCGAAGGACCTGCCACCGAAGAGCACAGCGCACTATTACTTCATGCTGTGGGACTGGGACGGCACGCTGGCGCGCATCCACCACTCGCTCTACGTCGCGACCCGCGAGCAGGCCGGACGCGAAGCAAGCCCGACGGCGGCGATCATTGACAGTCAGAGCGCCAAGGCCGCTCAAAAAGGGGCTCTGCGCTCGACCCGCAGGGGTTCGATGCAGGCAAGAAGGTCACGGGACGCAAGCGCCACATCCTCGTCGATACGCTCGGCCTGCTGTTGAGCGTGATCGTTCACCCTGCCGACGTGCAGGATCGCGATGGCGCCCGCCAAGTGCTGCGGACGGCGCGTCGTCTGTTTCCCTTCATCGAATGCATCTTCGCGGATGCCGGATATCAGGGGCCGAAGATGGAGAAGGTCATTGCCGGCACCGGGTGCTGGACATTGCAGATCGTCAAGCGCCGCGATGCCCACCACTTCGTCGTCTTGCCCAAGCGATGGATCGTCGAGCGCACAATCGCATGGATCAGCCGCAACCGTCGTCTGGCGCGCGACTTCGAGCGCTATGCCAGGACCGTTGCCGCCTTTGTCCGCCTCGCCATGATCCGCATCATGCTCAGACGCTTGACCAGACCAACCCTTTGCTCATGAATCCCAACTTCTTGGATCGGCTCTTAGACAGCGAACACTCGGCGGCGATAGTCTAGCCGACAACGACAAACATGCCGAGGGAGGAAAGTCATGAGACCCGTTATGTCGATGTGCGCCGCTGCGGTCGTCCTGCTGGCAGCAGGGCAGTTGCGCGCCGAAACGCCTTATCCCGATGTCGTCGACACCTCGCACGCGACCCCCGAGGCGGCAAAATTCTTCAAATCTTATTTCACCGCAAAGAGCGAGCACAAACCGGTCCCGACGACGGACCATTTCTCGGAAGCGCATCTCACCTATATCGACGCGGCGCTGGGCTGGCCCTTCTACAGCAAGAAGGGCATGACCGACCTGTTCGAGCAGTACATGCCGAAATGGCCGCCGTCCGGGCTTTCCTATCCAACGCGCATCAGCGGCGACACCCATTCGGCGCTGGTCGCCTTCACCGATACGCCGGAACTGTTCGGCGGCGAAATCCGCATTCTCGCCGCGATCGATTTCAAGGACGGCAAGATCGTGCGCTGGATCGATTATTGGGACGGCCGCTCGTTCGGCGCCGAAACCGCGGCCAAGTTCCGTACACCGCCGGACAAGTTCCCGACCAACTTCGACTATGACGTCGCCAGCGACGGCGCCTCGGCGAAGATCAAGGATCTAGCGCAAAAGCTCGCCGCGGCCTTTGCCGCCGGCGATGCCGGCGCGGCCGATGCGCTGTTCAGCAGCGACGCGATTTATGCAGACCGGGCGTTGCGCACTGTCATTCTCGGCAAGTTGGCAATCGGCAAATATCTGGCGCGCGTGCTGGCGACTGTGCCCTACGGCAAGGGTGCCAAGCTCGTCCACGTCGTCGGCAGCGATCAGGGCGGCGGCTACGAGTGGACCAACACCGATAGTTCGGTAAAGCGCGGCATCGTCGCCATCGATCTCAATGCCGCGGGCAAGATCGAGCGCCTCAACACGACCTGGGATAACGGCGTGATGAGCGACGCCGATCTGCAGGCACTGGTGCTGCAGTCGATCGAGAAGTAACGCACCTTCCCAACCGTAATCGTCACCCCCCGGGCTCGACCCCGGGGGTCTATGCCGTCGCGCCGAAGGCGCGGTGCGGCCGCAAGCATTGCCGGGTCAAACCGGCAATGCGGAGGAGTTACTTCCCCTCGCGCCAGATGCCGAGCGCTTCCTGCGCCGGACGGTCGGAGATCGAGAACAGCACCGATTGCTTCGCGGCGTTGTGGCTGTAACGCTTCCACGGCGGCACCACGAAGACGTCGTTAGGGCCCCATTCGAGCACCTGGCCGTCGACGGTGGTGGTGCCTTGGCCCTCGGCGCACACGAACACGGTGCCGTCGGTCGAGCGGTAAGGCTCGCCGCGAAAGCCGTTGGGCAGCATGGCGAGATAGGCGCCCATGGTCGGCAGCACGGGGCCGCCATTGATCGGATTGGCATAGTGCACGCGGGCGCCGTGGCGCTTGTCGATCTCGCCGGTCTGCATCATGCGCTCGATGATCGGGCGCGTGCGCACATAGGTATAATTGATCACCGGGGTGCGGTTCATGGCGGTCGTGCCGTCAGGCAGCACGCCGGAGCCGTAAAAGCTCAAAGAGTCGCCGTCCCGACGCCGGGTCGCCTGGATCGGCTCGTCGAAATCTTCGCCAAACGACGTCTCGAAGAAGTTGACCGTCGGAGCGTCGAGCACGTCGAGCCAGAGCATCGGCTGGTCGGACGGGTTGCCGTGATCGTGCGGCGCCCAGTTGGCGGTGATGACGAAATCGCCGGGCGACATAAAAGCCTTCTCGCCCTCGACCGCGGTATAGGCGCCCTGGCCGTCGAGCACGAAGCGGATGGCGGAGGAGACGTGGCGGTGAGCGGGGGCGACTTCACCGGGCATGATCATCTGAATACCGGCGAACAGCGTGTTGGTGATGCGGGATTCGCCCTGCAGCGCCGGGTTCTTGAGGATCAGAACGCGGCGCTTGGCTTCCTCGGCGGTGATCAGGCTGCCGGCCTCCATTACCAGCGATTTTACGGCGTCGAAATGCCAGACCGCCGGCGCGCAGCGCGTCACCGGCTCGTCGGGCACGAGCGTGCTCATCACCTTCCACAGTGGCGCCATCGAATGCTCGGCGATCCGGGCGTAAAAAGCTTCCCGCATCGCCTCGATATTGTGCTTGCGATCGGGCTCGCCGCTGCCCGGCTTTTTTGCGGTCGCGACTGCCATGGCGTCCTCCGTAGATTGGCTACGATGTTCTACGCCGGACTATAGTCGAGCGGCGCCGTGACTGAAATAGCGCCTCGGCATGGGTGTGCCGCGCCCACCAAGCGCCGGGCAGGTCAAGTGTTGGAGTTGCCGCCGTCGATCAGCACATTCTGCCCGGTCATGAAGTCACTGTCGGCGCTGGCGAGAAAGACCAGCGCGCCAAGGAGATCCCGCGGGTGCTGGTCGCGCTTGAGCGAGCGCGCGGCCACGACTTGATCGCGCGCGGTGGCGACGTGGCCCGGATTCTCGGCGACCAGGGTCTCGCTCATGGTGAGGCCAGGCGACAGCGTATTGACGCGAATGCCATGCTCACCGAGCTCCAGCGCCATCACGCGCGTCATCGCCAGGATCCCGCCCTTGGACGTGACGTAGTGCAGCATCCACGGGATGCCGTGAAAGATGCTGCCGGAGCCGATATTGATGATCTTGCCGTAACCTTGCGCGCTCATCTGCGGCGCAACGTGCTTCACCATCAGAAACGGCCCGCGCAGATTGATCGCCATGACGCGGTCCCACACCGCGGTATCGATCTCGGTGCACTTGGTTTCCTGCAGCGGCGCGAATAAAGCGGCATTGTTGACCAAGACGTCGATCTTGCCGAAGCGCTCCATGGTTTGGGCGACCAGCGCCTTCACCGCCGCCTCGTCGCTCACGTCGGCGACTGCGCTAGCAACCGAATTGGCGCCATGGGCGCGCGCGATGTCATCCGCGACCTCAGAGCCGTCGGCGATGTCGGCAATCATCAGTCGCGCGCCCTCGGCGGCGAGCGCATGCGAATAATGCTTGCCGATACCTTTGGCCCCACCGGTGACGATGGCGACGCGGCCGTCCAGACGCCCCATAATCCGCCCTCCCCTTCAACGCGATTTAGTGCTTGCCGCCGTGCCGCTCGATGAATTTCGCAAACGTGGCGAGCTGTTGCCCGATAAACTTCTTGGTCGCTTCGTCGGTAATCTCCGCGGTCTTGGCGTCGATCTTCTGCGAGCAATTGCCGATGAATATTTCCGGCTTGCCCAGTGTCGCCGCATCGAGAAACTGCATCGCCCGGCGCAGATCGTATTGCATGCGCGCGCCGCCGAGCGGCCCGTTGGTCGCGGACTGGATCGCGATCGGCTTGCCGAAAAACGGCTGGTTGGGCACGCGCGACACCCAATCGATCGCATTCTTCAAGCCGCCCGGAATGCTGAAATTGTATTCCGGCGTGTTGAAAATCACGCCGTCGGCGGCACGCACAGCTTCGGCGAGCTTCTGCACTGCGGCCGGGATACCGGTCGCCTCCACGTCGGCATTGTAGAGCGGAAATTCGGCGAACGGTGGCGCTTCCGTCAACGTCATGCCGGCCGGCGCCAGGCCGGGAAGCACGTTCATCACCATCCGATTATACGAAGCCTTGCGCAGGCTGCCGCAGATGCAAACAACGTTGAGAGTCTTGTCGGCCATGCCAGTTCCTCAGCCGACTTTTTCGTCAACGATCGGATTGCGCAGCACGCCGATGCGCTCGATTTCGATCTCGCAGATGTCGCCGTTTTTCATCCACACCGGCGGCTTCCGGGCAAAGCCGACACCCGAGGGCGTGCCGGTGAAGATGATGTCGCCCGGCTCGAGCGTCATGCCTTGGCTGACGTAGACCAGCATTTCCACGACCGGGAACATCATGTTGTCGGTGTTGTCGGACTGCATCACCTGCCCGTTCAGCCGGCTCTCGATCTTTAGGCCCTTACCGCCCGGCGGTAGTTCGTCCGCGGAAACAAGCCATGGGCCAAAACCGCCGGTGCGGTCGAAATTCTTGCCCATGTCCCATTGCGTGGTTTTTCTCTGGAATTCGCGCACCGAGCCCTCATTGCCGCAGGAATAGCCGGCGATGCAGGACAGCGCGTTGGCTGCAGTCAGATGCTTGGCGCGCTTACCGACGACCAAAATCATCTCGGCCTCGTAGTCGAGTTGCTCGGTCACTTGCGGGCGGACGATCGGCTGGCCGTTCGGCACCATCGAGGTCAGGCCGCGCATGAAGATGGTCGGAAATTTTGGAATGTTGTCGCGTTGCGCGCCTTCCTTGACGTGTTCGAGATAATTCAAGCCGAGGCAGATGATTTTTCCGGGCCGGCCGACGGGCAGCGCATAGGTCAGGCCGGCGAGCGGCTTGCGTGCGCTCGCCGGAGCGCGCTTGGCGATGTCCGCGAGCGGCTTTAGGTCGCCGTTGTTGCGCTTGAGCCATTCCCCGAGATCGGCCGGCACCTTGCTGTCGGCGGCCTGCAGGTCGATCGCCTGATCGCCCTCAACAATGCCGAGACGCGGGGCGCCCTGCTCTTCGAATGCAACAATTTTCATGACTGACCTTCCTTGATTGATCTCGGTCGCGACGCGGGCCGGGACTATAACGGGCGGCACCGGGCCGATCTACCGGCGTAAATCTCATGCCACGCCTGCGAGAAAATGCTCCTTCAGCCGCTCCCGCGCGGCGAGCGCGGCCGCGAGATCGAAGCCGTTGACAACGGCGAGGCGGAAGCCGCCAGGGGGCATCGGGTGACGCTCCGGCGGAAGATCCTCGTGGAACGTGATCTGCACGCTGGCGACGCCGGGAATACATTTGATCTGATCGATCAGCTGCGGCGGCGGATGGCGATAGCGCCGGCCGTTAGGTCCGAACAGCACGACGCTATAGCTGCACCGACGGTCGGCATCGGCGAAGTCCCACGTGCCGTTCTCGTACAGCCGCACCACCGCCTCGATCCAGCCGGCGCCGTAAAGATCGGGCCACTGATCGGCAATGCGCAGATGCGCTTCGATGATGGTGCCGCTGATGGTTTCGAGGTTGAGCATGCCGGTATAGCCGCCGAGATGGGTCCGCACCCAGGCGCCGCAGCGCTGTTCGATCGCCGCATCGGGTTCGGCGTGCAAAATCCAGTAATCGAAGGTGCCTTCGCCCGCCGGCTTGCCGGTGACATGCCGCCACCAGCGCGGCACGCCGTCGACCACGGCGAGGTCGGAGGAGACATGGCGGCCCTCGAGCAGTGTCATCCAGAAATGGCCCGGCTCGTAGCTTCGCTCGTAGTCTGCTTGCGATTTGAGCAGGCGGCTGCCGATGCCCATGCCCTTGAGATTGACGATCGGCTTGGAGAAAACCGGAAAACGCGGCGGCAGCGTTCCGTGCGGGCCGGCGTCGAGGCCTTGGCTTAAGGCCACCGCGAGCTTGTCGTAGACCCAGCGATACCTGGGGTACCATTGCCAGGCGTCGCTGTCCTCGGTCGGGATGTTCGCTGCCGTTTTGACGCGGGCAAAATATTGCAGGCGCCAGGGGTCGGCTTCGCAGATCGGCATCGGAAAAAGCCAGAGGGTCGGCAGCATTCATACGCGAGAGCAGCGGCCTCTGCTACCCGCTGCTCGAAAGTTGTGCGATCTACCGGTTTGACGTCACCGCGCCTGCGCCGCCATTGCGTCGCACGCCAGCCAGAAGGTCGCCGCCAACTCGTCGGACATTACGCGCAGATCGCCTTGCAGCGAGTTGAGCGAACTGTCCAAAGCCGGCACCGGCTCCAGGCTGAACGTCGTGTCGGGATTGTCGGCATCGGAGTGGGTCAGCACGACCTGCCAGCGCACCGAAAGCCGCTGGGCATTGAATAGCCTGGTGGCCGCTTCGGCCAGGCCGCGCACGTGGACAACCGAATCTGCGTAGAACCAGACGCGCGGAACGTTGCGCATTTTCCCGGCCTGGTCGGTGTGCCCCTCGCAAGACCAGCAGGGATGGAAAACGCCGAGCTTCTTGAGTTCGAATACCAGCGGCGCCACCAACGGCTCGATCGGACCGCGCTCGCCTTCGCTCGACAGGCGCACGGGCGCTGCCGGGCAATAGCGATGACACCGGATCGACGGCGCGTAATCCGCGCAGTGCGAGCAGCACACTGGATCGGGGATCGGTCCGAGCGCATGCGCCCGCCGAACCTCCTGCACGACCTGACTTTTCCGCGCCTTCGAGCGGGGCTCAATGCGCAAAGCAACCTCCCCCGGGGGATCAATTGCTACAAAGAAATCGTAAATGAATTACGGATGTCGCGGCGGCAATGACGATCCGTCGCCAAGGCAGGATTGTTGTCGGACGTGGAATTGCCGCTACTTCTGCCGCGCTCTGGTCCGGGCGGCCTTTTTGGCGGCGGCGGAACGCGTCTTGGCGCCCTTGGTGCGCGCGGCCTTGCTCGCCGCCGCGGAGCGCTGTGCGGCGGTGCGGCGCGAGGCGGCGCCGTGGGCTTGCCGCGACAGCGCTTTGCGGGACACCGTTCGCTGCGGCTCGCGTTTGAGCGCCTTGATCACGGTGCGCGACGCGCGCGGACGCCGTTTGGTCTTGCGCCGGCCCTGGCCCGCTTCGTAGGCATATTCGGCGCTCTCGCGGGTGCGATCCGTGACCTAGCCGCGCTTTGGCGGCGGCAGATCGACGCCGGCGCGCCGCGCCTCCGAAAGGCCGATGGCGATCGCTTGTTTGGTCGAGCGCGCGCCATGCTCGCCAAGACGGATTTTGTCGATCTCCTCGTGCACGAATTCGGCCGCCTGCGTCGAGGCCGCCTTGCCCTCACGCTTGTCCCGGCGAGCCTTCTCGATGGTTCGCTTTGGCGGCATCTTTGTTCCTCCATACACACCCAGCCGCGACATTAACGCTGGCGCCGGGGGATTGTTCGGAGGAGACGCAGAGAATGGACGATGAAGGACAGACAGGCTCGGCACTACCGTGCCCGTCACCCAGGCTCCGTCATCCGTAGCGCGTGCACGCTGAACAGTCCGTCGGTCCACGCTTCAATCGCGGACCAGCCGCTGCCCTGCGCCAGCGCCTGGAATGAATTGATCGAATATTTGTAGCTGTTCTCGGTGTGGATGGTCTCGCCGGCGCGAAATTCGATCGTGGTTTCGCAAACTCTTATCTTCTGGCGTTTCTTGCTGGCCAAATGCATTTCAATACGGCTGCGCTCGGCATTGTAACAGGCGTGATGCTCGAAAGCGTCGAGGTCGAAATTAGCACCGAGCTCGCGATTGATATGGGCCAGCAGATTGAGATTGAATTTGGCGGTAACGCCCTCGGCGTCGTTGTAAGCGCGGTAGAGAATGTCTGGGGCCTTGACCAGATCGACCCCGACGACGAGCACCGCGCCAAGTCCCAGGATCCCCCCGGCGCGGCGCAGAAACGCCGCCGCTTCATGCGGCTCGAAATTGCCGATGGTCGAGCCGGGAAAGAAGCCGGCGAGAGGCTTGCCCGCGATCTCGAGCGGCGGCTCGGTCATCGCGGTGAAATCCGCCGCCACCGGATGGATCGCAAGATGCGGAAGATCGCGGCGCAGCCGCGCCGCGTCCTGCTGCAAGAAGTCTCCAGAAATGTCGATGGGCACGTAGGCTTCGACGCATGCCGCGGCGCGCAAGAGAATACGCGCCTTGCGGCTCGAGCCGCTGCCAAACTCGATCAAGGCGGTGTTCGGCGGAAACAAAGACGCAATTGCCGGTGCATGTTCGCTCAGCAGTCCAAGCTCGCTCCGCGTCGGGTAATATTCCGGCAATTGGGTGATGCGCTCGAACAAAGCCGAGCCAACCGCATCGTAAAAGTATTTCGGCGGCAGCCGCTTCGGCTTGGTAGTCAAGCCGGCGATGACATCGGCCGCAAATTCGTTCGCCGGCTCGATCGGTCGCGGTGCGCGCAGAGCGGTTTGGATATTCATGTGAATACTCAACGTTCGAACTCCGCCAGACGCAATCCGCTGAACTGCCAGCGTGCCGACGGATAAAAGAAATTGCGATAAGTCGTCCGCGAGTGGCCGGCCGGTGTCGCCAGCGACGAGCCGCGCAGCACCATCTGATTGACCATGAATTTGCCGTTGTATTCGCCAAGCGCGCCGGACTCGGCCCGGTAGCCCGGATAAGGCGAATAGGCGCTGCGCGTCCATTGCCAGACCGCGCCGAAGGCGTCGTCGAGCGCGCCAGCTTGGGCGGCGACCTCCCATTCGGCTTCGCTCGGCAGATCCTTCCCGGCCCAGCGCGCAAATGCATCCGCCTCGTAATAACTGATGTGGCACACCGGCAACGCCGGATCGACCGGCCGAAAGCCTCCCAGCGTCATCGAGAACCAGGCGCCATCGACGTCTTGCCAATAGCCCGGCGCATTCCAGCCGTGGGCTTCGACGGTCGCCCAGCCATCGGACAGCCACAGGCTTGGCGTCGCGTAGCCGCGGTCGGCCATGAATTCGAGCCACTCGCCATTGGTGACAAGCGTCCGCGCGACGCGCACCGGCTGCAGCAGCACCTGATGCGCCGGCCGTTCGTTGTCGAAGGAAAAGCCTGCACCGTTATGGCCGATCGTATGAATACCCCCGATCAGCGGGTCCGCCGCACCTGCGGAACGCTGGCTCTGCGGCCATCGCCAGTTCGCGTCATAGACCGGATGTGTCGGATTTTGCGCAAACGCATGCAGCAAGTCGGTTAGCATCAGTTCCTGATGCTGCTGTTCGTGATGAAGCCCGATCTCGACAATCGGAAACACCGCTTCGCCATCCTCCGTGGTTTCGATCAACGCCGCGACCGCGGCATCGACATGGGCGCGATAGGCAGCGGTTTCGGCAACGCCGGGCCGCGTGATCAAGCCGCGCTGCGGCCGCGCATGGCGCGGGCCGGCCGCCACGTAGTAGGAATTGAACAGATACGCAAACCGCTCATCGAAGGCGCGATACGACGGCGCGAACGGCCGCAACAAAAACTGTTCGAAGAACCACGTCACATGCGCGCGATGCCACTTCGCCGGACTGGCGTCAGGCATCGATTGCACCACCTGGTCCTCCACCGAAAGCGGCGCGACGCGGCGTTCGGTCTCGGCACGCACGGCACAAAAAGCGTCCAGCCAAATTTGACGCGAATCGCCGCGACCAGTCGCCGCGGCGGCATCCCCACTGACCAAATCGCGCAATCGAACGGCGGGGCGTGACATTAGCTGGGCCCAGAAAACCGGAAGGAGGACGAATAGCTGAGCGTCAATGTTAGAGCATAATCAGCGCATGGAAGGATTGTTCCATATCCCATCATACGGCCACGGCAATGCCAAGGGTTCACGCTAACGGGGATGTGATCGGCGAATGAATCCACCGCAAGGGATTGACGTTGCCGCAAAAGTACCTACGGACATGCGGCTTGCGCTGCGGGGCGAAGGGGGACGTGCAGGATGGGCAACGCGATGCTGCCGCGCGAACGCTGCGACTATTCGGCCATTGTCGACCGGCCGCCGCTCAAGCTTCCCGGCGGCGCGCGGCTGGTGTTCTGGACCATCGTCAATCTCGAAGTCTGGGACATCCGCAAGCCGATGGCGCGCCAGGTGCTCGCGCCGCCCACCGGGCATACGCAAATTCCCGACGTGCCGAACTGGAGCTGGCACGAATACGGTATGCGGGTCGGCGTCTGGCGCTTTTTCGATCTGTTCAAGCGCTTGGACGTGCGGCCGACACTCGCGCTCAACGCCCGCGTCTGCGAGGATTACCCGCGGGTCGCCGAGCAGGCCCGCGCCGCCAGTTGGGAGTTTATGGGCCATTCCTACGAGCAAGGACCGATCCACGCCGAGCCCGATCAAAAGGCCATGGTGGCGCGCTCGCTCGACGTCATCGACCGCTTCTGCGGCAAGCGGCCGGTCGGCTGGCTCGGACCGGGACTGACCGAAACCCTCGATACACCCGAGTTCCTCGCCGCCGCCGGGATCAAATATATCGGCGACTGGGTGTATGACGACGAGCCGACGGTGATCCGCACCGCCGCCGGACCCCTGGTGACGCTGCCTTATACGGTCGAGCTCAACGACATCCCGATGATGATCATCCAGCACCACGAGAGCGATTATCTGCTGCAGCGCGCCATCGACCAGTTCGACCGGCTCTACGCCGAAGGCGAGCAGCGCGCGAAAATCATGGCGCTCGCCATCCACCCCTATATCAGCGGCCAACCGCACCGGATCAAATATCTCGAAGCGATCTACGAGCACGCCCGCGCCTTCGACGGCGTCGTGTACTGGACCGGCGAGCAGATTTTGGAGTGGTATTTGCAGTCGGGCGCCGCACGATTTTAGATGGCACAATCAATGATCATGGCCGGACTTGTCCTGACTTGTCCCGGCCGTCCACGTCTTCGCCCGACCGGACGGTAAGACGAGGATACCTCGATGAGCGCGGGCATGACGTAGAGAGAACGTGGGAGCAAAAGGATGATACGGGGAATAATGGCGGCGGCATTGTTGTCTGCAAGCCTGCTCGCAGCGGGTACTGCCCACGCAGCCGCACCGTGCCGCACCAGCGGGACCTACGACGCTTGGCTTGCCGCCTTCGAGCGTGAAGCAATGGCGCAAGGCATTTCCCAGCGCACGATCACCGCCGCCGCCCCGAGCCTCACCTACGAGCAGAAAATCGTCTACATCGACCGCGGCCAGCGCGTATTCACGCAGACCTTTCTCGAATTCTCCGGCCGGATGGCGGCCGCGTACCGCATTCAGCGCGGCCAGGCGCTGATCAAAGCCAACGCGCCGACATTCGCGCGCATCGAGCAGCAATACGGCGTGCCGGCCCCGGTCATCGTCTCGTTCTGGGGACTGGAAAGCGATTTCGGCGCCAATATGGGCAACTACCGTTCGCTCAGCTCGATCGCCTCACTGGCCTATGACTGCCGGCGCAGCGACAGGTTCCGCGCCCAGCTCCTCGATGCGTTCCGCCTGATCGAGCGCGGCGATTTGACGCCGGAAGAGATGATCGGCTCCTGGGCCGGCGAGCTCGGCCAGACCCAGATGATGCCGTCGGAGTACTACAAGTACGCGATCGACTATGACGGCAACGGCAGACGCGACCTGATCCACAGCGTGCCCGACGTGCTCGCCTCGACGGCCAACTATCTCGTCGGTCTGGGCTGGAAGCGCGGCGAGCCCTGGCTCACCGAGGTGCGCGTGCCGGCGAACCTGCCCTGGGACCAAGCCGACCTTTCGATCCAACTGCCGCGGTCGAAATGGGCGGGCTTCGGCGTCACGCTGGTCGACGGACGGCCGCTTCCCGCCGACAATCTCCCGGCTTCGCTGCTGTTGCCGATGGGGCGGTTAGGACCCGCTTTCCTTGTCTACCAGAATTTCCAAATCTATCTGCAGTGGAACAACTCGCTTGTCTATTCGGCCACGGCCGCCTATCTCGCCACCCGCATCGCTGGCGCTCCGGCACTGCAGCACGGCACGCCGCCGCCGGCGCTGCCGTTCAAAGACGTTAAAGACATGCAGACCCTGCTGCTACGTGCCGGCTATGACGTCGGCGCCGTCGACGGCTTTTTGGGCCTCAAAACGCGGCTGGCGGTGAAGGCCATGCAGGTAAAATATGGACTGCCCGCCAACTCCTATCCCACGGCAGAATTGCTGACGCGCATGCGCGGCGGCCGGTAACGCCGTCGCGGCCCGATTTTACCATAATAGTGTCATTCGGCCGCGGCGGGTCCCTACTTTGCCTGCATGATGACGCCACTTTTGCCGGACAGCTTGCCGGCATGCTAGGAAGAGGCGGGAGAACGCTAAGTAGGGTGTGTGAGTTGCGCGCGCAGAATCATCGCCGCATTGCCTCGCGCTGTGGCCAAGTCATCTCTGTCCGGGTTCCGGTTCCCACGGGACTGAGCGCAACGAGGTCTGAAACCAGATCACCCTATTTGCGTGCGCTGGCGGGGCTCGCGGCGGCGTTTCTGTTTATCGCCGCATCTAACCCAACCGCTTTCGCACAAGGCAACACCGCCCCTACGGACGGACAGGCTGCGGCGCCGGTTACTGCTTCGCCCACGGTCGCCGTTCCAACCGCCGCTCCGGCCACGCCCGCGCCTGCCGGCGTTCCTCCCGCTGCAGGTTCGTCGGCGCCGCCGGCCGGCGAGCATTCAGTCGCCACCGCAGAGCTGCCGCAGGATCTCTCGCCTTGGGGCATGTTTCTTCACGCCGACATCATCGTGAAGACGGTGATGATCGGGCTGGCGATTGCTTCGCTCGTCACCTGGACGGTGTGGTTCGCCAAGAGCCTCGAACTGCGCAGCGCCCGCGCCGACGTCCGCCGGGGGCTGCGCATCCTCGCCAATTGCGCGACGCTGGCGCAGGCCCACGAACAGTTGCGCAATGGCAAAGGCCCGGTCGCGCAACTCATGCAGGCGACCGCGAACGAAATCCGGCACTCCGCCAATTTGCGCAGCGAGGGGCTCAAGGAGCGCATCGCCTGGCAGCTAGAGCGCATCGAGATGGCTGCCGGCCGTAAAATCTCGCGCGGCACCGGCGTGCTTGCCACCATCGGCTCGACCGCGCCTTTCGTCGGACTGTTCGGCACGGTCTGGGGCATCATGGACAGCTTCATCGGCATCTCGAAAGCGCACACCACCAATCTCGCCGTGGTCGCGCCCGGCATCGCCGAAGCCTTGCTCGCCACCGCGCTCGGGTTGGTCGCCGCGATCCCCGCCGTCATGATCTACAACATGCTGGCGCGCTCGACCGCGCATTACCGCGCGCTGATCGGCGATGCCTCCGCCGAGGTGATGAAGCTCGTCAGCCGCGATCTCGACCGCGCCAAGCTGCCGCTGTCGCAAGCCGCCGAGTAGCGAGCAGCTCCATGGCGATGCGTCTCGATCATGGCGAGGACGAGCTGGGCGAGATCCACGGCATCAACGTCACGCCGTTCATCGACGTGATGCTGGTGCTATTGATCATCTTCATGGTGGCGGCGCCGCTGGCGACGGTCGATATTGCAGTCGATCTGCCCTCCTCCAATGCCGAGCCGCGGCAGAAGCCGGACAAGCCGATCTTCCTCACGCTCAAGAGCGATCTGAGCCTCGCCATCGGCGACGACGCCGTTCCGCGCGCCGAACTCGCCGGGGCGCTCGATCGTGCCAGCGGCGGCAACAGGGACGAACGGGTCTTTCTCCGCGCCGACCGCCGCGTGCCATATGGCGACGTCATGCAGGTGATGAACGATCTGCGGGCGGCGCGCTACCTCAAGGTCGCGCTGGTCGGGCTGGAAATGCGGGAAGCGAAATGAGCACGCTGCCGCTGTGGTTCGAGGATGAGAACCCGCGCGACCTCTTCCGCTGGGCGGTGGCAGCCGTCGTTGTGGTTGGCATTCATGCCGGTGTCGTTGCCTACTTCCTGGCCCGGCCTGCGCCGGTGGAAATCGGCGACAACGCCGATGTCGTGACGGTGGAGCTTGCGCCGATCGATTCGACGCCGGACGCCGTCGAGCGCGATGTCGCGCCGGCGCCCGAGACCATGATCGAATCGAAGCCGCTTCCGCCGCTGCCGCAAGAGGAGAAGCCGCCGGAGCAGGTGAAAGTCGAGCAACCGCCGCCGGATGAAGCGCCGGCCATCGTTCCCTTGCCGGAGACAAAACCGCCGGAGAAAGTCGAAGAAACGCGCCCGCCCGCTCCAACCACCGCGGAAAAGGTCAAGGGCGGCGCCCCGCATATCGAACCGTCCTGGCAGGCTACCCTGGTTCGCCAACTGCAGCGCTTTAAGCGCTATCCGAGCGAGGCGCAGGCGCGGAGCGAACAGGGAGTCGTGCTGTTGAGCTTCAGCCTCGACCGCAGCGGCCACGTGCTGGCGCATCGCATCGCGCGCAGCTCCGGCTTTGCCGATCTCGACAACGAAGTGATGGCGATGATCAAGCGCGCGGAGCCGCTGCCTGCCTTTCCCGCCAGCATGCCGCAGCCGCGGCTCGATCTGACCGTGCCGATCCGCTTTTCGCTGCGCTGAAAGCCTCAGTCGCCGTTGCCGAGCGGCCGAGAATAAGGATCGGGGGGCGGGTTGTTGAAACCATTGCCTTGAAAGTGGCCGAGCGGACCCATCGCGCCGATCGGACCTTGACGAGCGCCGAACTGTACGATCGGACCGTTCTGGCCGAACGGCTGCATGCCTGGAGTGCTTGCACCGAAGTTCTTGACCTGGTTATCCGGATCAGCAAACCTCGAACTTGGATCGACGCTGAGATTTTCCATAGTGAATGCCCGCGCGGAGAGACCGGTCAACGAGACCACCGCCATGGCCAGTGCCGCCGCCGCGAAATGAAGCCGCGTCAACCGAAGCGTCATGTTCCCCCTCGCTGGCGTCAGTTTGCGACGCAACACGCAGGCTACGGGCGCACCGCACTCGGCGTCAAGCCGTCCCATCGCCGCACGTAAGGAGCCACCATGCGCAATAAGCCGTGTCTGACCTCGGCCGACGTGAAGACAATGCTGGCCGCCTGCGAAGCCGAAGCCGTCAAGAACAAGTGGGCAGTGGCGATTGCCATCGTCGACGACGGCGGCTACCTGCTCGGCTTTCAACGCATGGACGGAACACCGACAATTTCCGCCGAAGTATCGTTGGGCAAGGCCCGCACCTCGGCTATGACCAGACGGCCGAGCAAGTTCTTCGAGGACCGCGTCAAAGACCGGCCGGCCTTCATCACCTTTCCCGCCGGGCTGCTCATTCAAGGCGCGCTGCCGATCATGCATCAGAACGAATGCGTCGGCGCCATTGGCGTGTCGGGCGTGCAATCGCACGAGGACGAGCAGATCGCGCTCGCCGGGATCAACGCGCTCGGGTAATCGCGGAAGCGAAATCGGATCGGGGTGGCTGAAAAAGCTCATCCTTCACTAAAACGGAAGGCTCAGGCGTCCAGCTCCTTGAAATAGCGGTAAATTCCCCACTGGCTGAAAGGAATGCGCCGATCCGAGGCGAGATAAGCCTTGATTCGCGGCCGCTTCGCCACCCGATCGTGCAGTGCAACCAGGCCCGGAACTTTCTTTTCAAAGCGTTTCATGCGCTCTGGGAACGCGTAGCGCAGCCCCTCGACGATCTGGAACAGCGACAGGTCGACATAGCTTAAGCGGCGCCCGACCAGATATAGGCCGCCGTTCTTTTGCAGCACGCGCTCGAAATAGCCCAGAAATTTCGGCACGCGATAGCGCCAGAAATCCTTGGTGCGCCGCTTCGCCGCCGGACGCTGCTCTTCGT
Organism: uncultured Alphaproteobacteria bacterium; assembly: GCA_963709825.1. Lineage (GTDB taxonomy): Bacteria > Pseudomonadota > Alphaproteobacteria > Rhizobiales > Xanthobacteraceae > BOG-931. The sequence continues at coordinate 288,054 of CAVPXZ010000019.1, read as the reverse complement.
AATAGAGCCAGCTGGTGATCGGATGGTGAGTGTCGTGAATCTCGACCACAAGATCGGTGATGGTGAGCTGCAATTGGTTCGCCCACAGCCGGCCGGCCTCGTCACGCGGTGCCAGATTCAGGTGCCGACCAAGGTAGAACAGAATGTTCGCGGTCTGGGCGACGATCAGCTTGCCGGCCTTGAGAAACGGCGGCGCGAACGGTGGGCGCGCGCTGCGTTTATCTTCGATTATCTTCATCATCGCCGGCACGCCGGCCTTGCCTTTCCGGCGCGCGACATCGACGTAGTCGGCGCCGGCTTCTTCCAGTGCCAGCCGGACGAACTCGCCGCGGCCCTGGACGGTTGGGTGATAATAAAGCTCGTAACGCATGCGAAACCGCCTTTCGTGCCGTGAAGGTACCGGCAACGGCGCGTGCGATCAGCCTCTATTGCGAGGCCGTGCTCGGTCGCGTGGCGCTCCACGTTCCCGCGCAACGGCCATCGGGGCCGTCGCCAGTCCACGTACCGCTGCCCTGCATGGCCGTCATCCGCCCGCGCGCTTCGCCTCGCGCCGTACCGTAGATCACGTGCACCATCGTGGCGCCGCTCGGTTCGACGTGGCCGGTCACTTCGAGCGAGCCGTAGGCGTAGGAGATTTCGCCATTCACGATTTGCCCGCTGAAGCGGTGCGCCGCCTCGCACGGTCCGCTTGAGGTATAGACGACGACGCTCCACGCGCCGTCATACTTCGCGGTGGCGCGCGCGTCGGCCGCTTGCGTCACGGTCGGCGCCGCCAATGTCACAGCGAGCGCGATTATTCCAGCAGCGTAACGGATCATTATTACACCCCCAAGCTTTGCGGCCTGTATCGGACGCTTCAATCTCATTTAGCCTTATATTGCTCGTCGGTCACCTTCTCCAGCCAGTCGACGTGCTTGCCAGCAAGCGCTTCCTGGATGGCGATGTGGACCATGGTTGTGGCGGGACCGGCGCCGTGCCAGTGCTTCTCGCCGGGCGGAATCCAGACGACATCGCCGGCATGAACGTCGCGGTGCGGCCCGCCCCAAGTCTGCACCCGGCCGGTGCCGGAGACGATGTATAACGTTTGCCCCAGCGGATGCGTGTGCCAGTTGGTACGTGCGCCCGGCTCGAAGCGCACGACCGTCGCGCGCACGCGCGCCGGCTCCGGCGCTTCGATGATCGGATCCTGCCAGACCGTGCCGGTGAACCAATCGGCCGGCACCCGGCGCGACGGCGTCGAGCCGCAGGGGTGGATGTCCATGTCGTGTTTCCTCTCTGCTACAAGCCGCAAATCGCGCCCGCTTCAGGCGTCCTCGCTGTAAGATAATGGAAATCCGGGCGCGATACGCTCCCGTTATCGCATCGCGCCGCAAGAAGGTCGCAGTCGGTCGCTAGTGGGATCTGATAGAGGTCCCCGGCCAAAAGGGTCGAACTGGGGTGGTCATGCCGACAATCGCGCGTGTTGCCAGCAATCGCTTGGTGCGGCTTTGGTTTGCCCTGGGCTTTGGTCTTATGCTCGCCGCCTGCTCAAAGTGCGATGTGCCGGTCTGGCGGCACGATGCACCAGCCCCGCAGTCCTGCCACGACGACCCGCCGGCGCAGTAGGCAGTACGCTCCATCCGCAAGTACCCGCAAAGGCCGGGCCCCATCTGGATTCCCGCCGTTGCGGGAAATGAGCGACGATCTCAAGCCGCCAGAGTTTCCTTCACCGCAGCAACGAGCTGCTTGAGCGTGAATGGCTTGGGCAGGAAGCCGTACTGGCCCTTTTCGCTTTCGGGCAGATGCTTTTGGAAGGCGTCCTCGGCATAGCCGGAGACGAAGATGATTTTCAGGCCTGGATTGCGGCTGCGCAATTCCCGCGCCAAGGTTGGGCCGTCCATTTCCGGCATGACCACGTCGGAGACCACGAGGTCGACCCGCCCGTCGGATTTTTCCAGGACGTCGATGGCCTCGACGCCATTGCCGGCTTCGAGCACGGTATAACCGCGCGAAGCGAGCCCCCGCGCATTGAGCGCGCGCAATCCCTCCTCGTCCTCCACCAGGAGGATGGTGCCTTCTCCGGTGAGATCGGCGGTGGCGGCGCGCTTGACCTGATCGGCCGCGGCAAGCGTGTGGGTGATCGCCGGCGCCTCCGGCGCGGCCAGCTCCGCCGCAGTCTCGTGCGCGCTGGCGATGTGCCGCGGCAGGAAGATGCGGAACGTGGTGCCCTCGTGCACCACCGAATCGACGTACACAAAGCCGCCGGTCTGCTTGATAATCCCGTAGACCGTAGAGAGCCCGAGCCCGGTGCCTTTGCCGACCTCCTTGGTCGAGAAGAAAGGATCGAAAATCTTGTCGCGGATGGCTTCCGGAATGCCGGTGCCGGTGTCGCTGACCTCGACCAGGACATAGTCGGCGGCCGGCATGCCCTTGGCGTGAAAGCGCTCGCTTTCCTTGGCCGTGATGTTGCTGGTGCGCAGGGTAAGCCGGCCGCCCTCGGGCATGGCGTCCCGCGCATTAACTGCGAGGTTCACGATCACCTGCTCCAATTGCGAGATGTCGACCTTGACCGGCCACAGATCGCGTCCATGCACCACGTCGAGCGTGACCTTCTCGCCGATCAGCCGGCGCAGCAGCATGGTGAGATCGCTCAACACCTCGCCGAGATCAAGCACCTGGGGGCGCAGCGTCTGCTTGCGCGAGAAAGCGAGCAGATGCCGTACCAGGCTCGCCGCCCGGTTGGCATTCTGCTTGATCTGCATGATGTCGCCGAACGAAGGATCGGTCGGCTTGTGCGCGTTGAGCAGAAAGTCGGTCGCCATGATGATGGCGGACAGCACGTTGTTGAAATCGTGCGCAATGCCGCCGGCAAGCTGACCGACCAGCTCCATCTTCTGCTGCTGGTTGAGCTTGTTCTCGAGTTCGCGCTGCGCCGTGGTTTCGAGCGTATAGACGATGGCCGCTTCCTGATCGCGCTCCTCCTCCTCGACCGCGGTGACATAGAAGCGCCCGGAGCGCTCGCCCTCCCCGGCCAAGACGGCGTCGACCGGCGTAATATCGCCTCTGCCACCCGCAGCGTCGGCGATCACGCCCTCAAGCGCCGCGCGGTCACGCTCGACCACCACTGCGCCGATCGTGCGGTCGCCGTCTTCACGGCTCAGCACATTGTGAAACAGCCGCGCGAACAACGGATTGGTGCGCACAATGCGGCCATCCCGGTCCACGGTCGCGATCGCCATCGGCGTATTGTGGAAAAAGCGCATGAAACGGATTTCCGCCGCACGCTGCGGATCGGTGCCATTGTCGCGCGCGCGATTAAGCACCAGCGTGCGCGACGCACCGGGCGTACCGTCGGCGCCGAAGGCGAGCTTGTGAAACAGCCGCACCGGCAGCGTGCGCCCGCCGCGGGTCTTCAGATCGAGATCGAGCACTTCGGTCTTGAGTTCGCCGGGGGCGGCACGCAACGTCGTCAGTAGCGCAGCGCCGTCGCCGGCAACGAGATCATTGAGTTTGAAGCCGCCGGAGCCGACCTGGGCGAGATCCTGATCGAGCCAATTCGCGAGGGTGGCATTGAGATAGACCACGTCGCCCTTGGCATCGACGGAAAAAAACCCGGCCGGCGCGTGATCGAGATAATCGATGGCGTGCTGCAATTCCTGAAACACGTTCTCCTGGCGCTCGCGCTCGCGGGTGACGTCGCTGATCGACCAGACGGTGAGACGGCGCGCGCGGGCACCGTCGCCGAGCGGCCGCACGCGCAAACGCAGCCAGCGCGCCGGCCGGCTTTTCGTCCCGGCGACCCGCACTTCTTCCTGCAGGCGCTTGCCCTCGCGCGCCGCCTTGAGCAGCCGGTAGATCGCCTCGGAAGCGTCGGCATCGCCGATGAAGACCCGCTCGACCGGCCGCATGTCGTTTTGATCCGCGGCGTCGATGAGATCGAGATAGGCGGCATTGGCGTAAATGACGCGCCCGTCGCCATCGGTGACCAGGACGCCGTCGAAGGCGTCATCGACCACGGCTTTGATCAGCGGGTTGGCGGCTTGCGCCGCCGAGAAGCGCAGGATGCCGGAGGCGAACGCGAACAGCGAGAATACGCCGACCGTCGCGAGCAAGGCCAGAAAGCCCAGAATGTACGGCTCAGCGTTGCCTTGGCCGAGCACCACAAATCCGGTTGCGGCAGCGACCAGAACGGCGGCAACCAGCAGCACCAGGACGACACTGCCGGCGCCGGCCGCACCGGCGCCACGGTCGACCGCTTTACGAACAGAGCCGGTGGAATTTTCGCTGATGCTGCCGTGCGTCGTCATCCGTGCCCTATCGCCACCCGCCCGTCCCCGCGGAACCGGAGACCCAGCTCTCAGCACTCAGCCGGATTCCCGCTTTCGCGGGAATGAGCGGAAAGGACTCACTCTCGTGCCTCGTACGCGGCGGGTACGCAAGAGGCTTGGCGCGACACTTCACAGCGCTCGCGGCCGGGTCGCCAGGCGGCGCATCCGCATGATGTAGCCGATGATTTCGGCGACGGCGCGGTAATGTTCCGCAGGGATTTCCTGGTCGATCTCGACGGTGCCGTGCAGCGCGCGGGCGAGCGGCGGGTTTTCGACCACGGGAATGCCGTGCGCCTCCGCCACTTCGCGGATCTTGCGGGCGATCAGGTCGACGCCCTTGGCGACGCAGATCGGCGCGTTCATCCCGCGCTCGTATTTGAGCGCCACGGCGAAATGGGTGGGATTGGTGATGACGACCGAGGCTTTCGGCACCGCCGCCATTATGCGTTTGCGCATCCGGGTGTTGCGCAACTGTTTCAGTTTGCCTTTGACGATCGGATCGCCTTCGGTCTGGCGGAACTCCTCCTTCATTTCCCGCAACGACATTTTCTGCCGTTCGAACCACTGGCGGTACTGAAACAGGTAGTCGGCGACGGCGATGATGGCGAGGATGGCCACCACCGTGCCGAGCATCTTCAAGGTCAGCACGCTGGTAAAGGGCAGGATCATGGCCGGATCGGTGGACACCAGACCGCTGAGAAAATGGCGCTGCGGCCACAGCAGCGACGCCATGACGCCGCCGACCAGGCATAGCTTGGCGAGGCCCTTGGCGAAATTGGCCAGCGCCTGCCGCGAGAACAGGCGCGCCGCGCCGGCGGCCGGCGAAATCCTCGACAGCTGCGGTCTGAGCGCCTCCGTCGAGAACACGATGCGGTGCTGCACGGCATTGCCGGCAAGCGCCGCGATACACAGCAGCATAAGCGGAATGCCGAAGGCAGCCGCAACCTCCATTGCCAAAGTCTTCGCCAACGCCGCGAGCGCCGGACCGTCGGTCGGCAACTGATAGGATTTGGCCAGCACGCCGGCCAGCGTGGCCTGGAGGCTTGTCGCCATCGGGCCGGCAAACACCATGATCATCAGCGTGCCGCCGGCAATCATGAACCAGGTGTTGACTTCCACGCTCTTGACGACGTCGCCGCGCCGGATCGCTTCTTCGAGCCGTTTCGGGGTCGGGTCTTCTGTTTGCTCGCTGGCGTCGTGTTGTTCGTCGGCCATGGCGGGCGCTTACCCGTGCGGCGCAAGCATGTGCATCACGTCGCCGGCGTAGTCGAGAAACATTCCCATCATTGCGCCGAGCACCAGCACCAAAAAGATGAAACCGAGCAGGATCGACAACGGCAGCGCCACGAAGAAGACCTGCATTTGCGGCATCAATCGCGACAGCACGCCAATCCCGACATTGAAAACAAGCCCGAACACCAGAAACGGCGCCGACAGCTGAATGCCGATGCGGAAGGCGCCCGCGAACGTCCGCGTGATCAGCGCCGCGGCATCGCCGGTCGAAGGCATCTCGCCGGGCTCAAACAAGTTGTAGCTGTCGTTGAGCGCCGCTATGACGAGATGATGCATGTCGGTGGCGAAGAACAGCGTGATCCCCAGCATGGTGAGGAAATTGCCGATGATTGCGCCCTGCTCGCCCTGGGTCGGATCGACCGTGGTGACGAAGCCAAGACCCAATTGCTGGGCGATGACCGAGCCGGCGACCTCAAGCGCCACCATGGTCAGCCGGGCGGTCAGGCCGAGCATGACGCCGATCAGAATTTCCTCGACCAGGAGGACCAACACCGGCCCGAGCGCGCTGGTATCGATGTGAAACGCGCTGCGATGCAACGGCAGCAGCATGGCGGCGAGCACGAGCGCGAAGGTCAGCCGCATGCGCGACGAGATATTCTGCTCGCCGGTGAGTCCCGGCATTAGCATCATCATGGTGCCGATGCGTGCGAACACCAGCAGGAAGGCCGCGGCGAGCGCCGGCAGGAATGACAGGTCGATGCGCACGTCCGGAACAACCCGCTCAGCCGTTGGTAATGTGTGCAGTAATCCGCAGAAAGCTCGAGTGCAGCACGTCGGCCATGAACGGCAGCGCAATCAACAGCGCCAGAAAGATCGCCAGTATTTTTGGCACAAACACCAGCGTCGTCTCCTGGATTTGCGTCAATGCCTGAAACAGCGACACGGCGACGCCGACGATCAATCCGACCAGCATCAACGGCGCCGCCACGAGAAGCAGCGTGACGATCGCGTCACGCGCCACGTCCAACACTTCCGGTCCGGTCATCTGCACTCCTTCTCGGCGTCATTCCGCGGCACGGGCGAAACCGGCACGGCCTGGATGAGGTCTCAGATCGGCATCTTCAGAATATCCTCGTAGGCGGCGATCACCTTGTCGCGCACCGACACCAGCGCCTGGATCGCCGTCTCGCTCTCCGCCACGGCGGTAACGACATCGATCATGTTGGCCTTGCCCATGGCGACGGCCTGCGCCTGTACGTCCGATTTGTGCCCGACGTCGGCGACACCCGCCATGACGTCTTTGAGGACAGACCCGAAGTTGAGTCCACGCTCCTGTGTACCGCCGTCGCGGCCAAGGCTGGCAGTTTGGTCAGTGAGCCGCGCGAGCGCGGAGTAAGCGTTGGCGGCAGCGGCCGGTGTCGGCATGGTTCACCCTAGGTCTTGAGAATATCGATGGTGCGCTGAAGCATGCGGCGCGTCGCGGTGATGACGTTGAGATTGGCTTGATAGGACTGCTGCGCGTCGCGCAGATCGGTCAGCTCGATCAGCGAGTTGACGTTGGGATATTTGACATCGCCCTTGGCGTCGGCCACCGGATTGTCGGGCTCGTGCTTGACGAGAAAATCCGAGCTGTCGGTGGCGACCCGGCCCATGGAAACCACCTGCGCGTCGAGTTCACGGTCGAACTGGGAGTGAAAGCTCACGATGCGGCGCCGGTAGGGATCGCCACCGGGCGACTGTGCCGTCGAATCGGCATTGGCGAGGTTCTCGGAGATGACGCGCATGCGGCCGGACTGCGCCTTCATGCCGCTGGCGGCGATGGCGAGTGATTTAATGAAGTCCATCATGGATCGTGATCTCCGGCGGCGGCGGGCATCCTGTCCTTAGGGTCTTCCGATCGCGGTTTTGATCAAGGACAGACTGTGCGTGTAGAGCGATGCGGCGGCGTCATAATCCATTTGATTGCTGGCGAGCTTCATCATTTCGTCTTCGTGGGTGACGGCGTTGCCGCGCGGACGCACTTCGAAGTGCTGATCGCCGCCCTCGGCGAATTGCGAGCCGCTGTCGCCGGAGGCGTCGATATGATTGGCGTTGGTGCGCGCAAGCGCGAGTGAAGCCGTTTGCAGCGCTTGCTCGAAATTGAGTGGAGCAAGATCGCGCGGACGGTAATTGGGGGTGTCGACGTTGGCGACATTCTCGGCCAGGACGCGCTGGCGTTCCTGATGCCATTGCATGCGCGTTCGCAGCATCGAAAGAATCGGGATATCGGAAATCGGCATCGGCGCCACCTTCGGTGAACTGGGCAGACTTTGCCGAGGCTATGGTTAATGGCAGGTTAAAGGCGCGTTTGACGTCGATTCGCCATTAAACCGCCGTTTACCATGAGAATGCTTGAATCAGGGCCATTGGGCGTGATCCGGCTCGCCGGCCTTAATTCTTTGTTAGTATTCGTGGCGGCAAATGTTACCGGCGCCGTTAACCATTGGGAATCCTTTGGCTGCGGCGACGACACGGGGAGTAGGGCGCATGTTTGATTTGTTCGGCGCGGAAATGCCACTCGCCGTACGCTTCTTCCTGGCATTCCTCATCGTGCTGGGATTGATCGGAGCGGCCGCCTGGGCGGTGCGCCGATTCGGCAGCGGCCGGCTCGGCGGCGCGGGACTGCGCGGTCGCCAGCCGCGGCTTTCGGTCATTGAGCGCACCGGCGTTGATGCCCGCCGCTGGCTCTATCTCGTGCGCCGCGACAATGTGGAGCACCTGTTGCTGGTCGGCGGTCCGACCGATGTGGTTGTCGAGCCCAATATCGTGCGCGCGACACCGGCAGGGCGCGACGTGACGGTTGCGCGCCCACCGGCCATAGCGGAAACGTCGCCGCGCGTGATTCCCTTGCCGGAACCGGCATCGAACGGTGCCTGGCCGCTGCAGCCGGAAGCACCACCGCCGCGTCGAATACCGCGGGTTGAGCCGCTTGCTGAGGAACCGCTGGGCTTTTCGCAACAGCCACACGCGGAAAAGCCGCCGCGCCCGCAGCGGGAAGCGTTGGTCGCACTCGCCGAAGATCTTGCAGCCAACCCGGTTCCGCCACCGGCTCCCCCGCCGGTGCCATCGCTCAGCCGCACGGCAGCGGCCGCGCGGCCGCACCCAATCGAACCGCGCATGGAACCGCGCGCCGAGCGTCGTCCTGAGCCTCGCTCTGAACCTCGCCCAGAACAGCGCCCAGAGCAGCGCGCCGAAACGCGGTCCGAACCGCGCATGCCGGCGCAGTCAACTTATTCAGAGGCCGCTTCGGCCGCCGATAAAAGCCTAGCCGAAATGGCGCAACGATTGGAAGCGGCGTTGCGCAAGCCGAAGACGCCGGAGTCTCGCGACGCGGATATCCCGCCGACAAGCGGAAACTCCGCGCCCGGGCCGGAGCAAGCGGCCGAACCGGAAGCCGCGACTACAGCGCCCCCGCCGGCCGCCTCGCCAGCGCCGCCTCCACTGCCGCTCCGCGCCGCGCGATCGGCCGAAACCAAACCGGCGCGCACCGAGGCTAAAGCGAAGGAAGGCAAAGCGCTCTACGAAACCCTCGAGCAGGAGATGGCGAGTTTGTTGGGCCGTCCAGCAGGCAAGACCTGATGACATCAGCTTGGGGCCGCCGCGTCCGTGTACAAACGGTGGCGGCCTCAGTAGCGGCTCTTATTGTTTCGGCGACGCCGCTCGCCGCCCAGGACATCAGCATCAATCTCGGCCAAGGCGGCGCAGCCGGCGGGCTGAACGAGCGCATCATCCAGTTGATCGCACTATTGACGGTGCTGTCGCTCGCTCCGTCAATTCTGGTGATGATGACCTCATTCACCCGGATCGTGGTGGTGCTGTCTTTACTTCGCACGGCGCTTGGCACGGCGACCTCGCCGCCCAATTCGGTGGTCATTTCGCTCGCTCTTTTCCTCACCGCCTTCGTGATGGGGCCGGTGTTGACGCGGGCCTATGACGTCGGCGTCAAACCGCTGATCGCCAACGAAATCAACGTCAACGAGGCGTTTGACCGCGCCTCGGGCCCGCTGCGCGGCTTCATGGAGAAGAATGTCCGCGAGAAGGACCTGCAATTGTTCGAGGACATGTCCGGCGAGAAACCGCCACAGAAGCCGGAAGATCTGTCGATGCGCATCCTCGTTCCGGCCTTCATGATCTCAGAGCTCAAACGCGCGTTCGAGATCGGGTTTTTGCTGTTCCTGCCATTCCTCATCATCGACCTCGTCGTCGCCTCGGTGCTGATGTCGATGGGCATGATGATGCTGCCGCCGGTCGTCGTCTCGCTGCCGTTTAAGCTGATTTTCTTCGTCCTGGTCGATGGCTGGACGCTGGTCGCTGGCTCCCTGATCCAGAGCTACGGAACCTAGAGCGCAATCGCTTCAGACTGAATTGATTGGCGCTCTAACTTTTTGGTGGAGCATGATCTTTTCGGAAAACCGGCTTCCACTTTTCCGGATCATGCTCTAGGACGCGCCGCCGCCGCGCCGGTGTTGACGCTCCAATCCTGCCACAACGACATTGCGGGATATTTGCAGCCATGCTATCAGAGATTGTTAGTAAAAGTGCGTGCTCAGATTACGAAAAAGGAGTGGGAAGGCGGAGGGGCGTGCGGAGTGTGGCGACCCGCTGTTTGGCGTAGCCGCAGAACCTTCAGAAATATCAGCGGCTGGAAATCTGCCGTTCATTAAAGGCTAGATGGCGATTCGCCGTCGCCAACGCATCCTCGGATATATCGAGGGTCGGTTGCACGATCCCGCACCGCCGCTTCAAAGCGATTTTTTGCGCCTGACTGACAAGGCGCTTCCGCCATCGCGACGGATGACCGAACCGTCCTGCGGCATCTTTGGGGGGATCGATCATGGCTTTACCTGGATACGGCTTACTCATTGGAAAAATAACGGCTTCGCGGCCGCAACGGCGCGGCACACCGCATTGGTTGCTGATGGTGCAGCCCGGCGATCTCAAACATCCGCCCTATCGCATAGCGGCCAATTTACAGGAGACCGAGAAGGGTCATATCCCCGAACTCCAATATCAGATCGTGAAATTTGGCGGTCGGGCGCGCAGCGCGCAAACCGGCAACGCGCTGATCCGGAAGTTGAACAGACTTGGGATGACGCCGAACTTTCTAACGGCCGATTCGACCCCGTCTTTGCCACAGCTCGATTTCGTGCGCGGCGGCATCATCGATCCCGACAAGTTCGCCGATTTGACGGCAGGCTCAACTTCGCTGCGGGATGAATTCGAGGCGGCCGCGAAAGCCGCGGCGGCATCCGGTGTCGCGGTGGCCGTTTTTGGAACGGGCTATCCGATCGACGAGGACGCCCCGCGCTCAGTCCCCACTGGTTTCACCGGCATCGAAAACATTCACATGAACCAGGGCGCCTTGAATGTCATCAATGGCGAGCCCCATTACGTCGAAAACGGCCCGAACCAGGATGGCGGAATTATTTTTCTGTTCACCACGGGCGCAACGGGATTTTTTGTCAAATTTCGGTCGCAGACGACGAGCACCGACGACAGCGGCAATCCCACGATAACTGGCATCAAGGAAATCGATGAAACCTCGCCGGCGATCCGCAAAGCCATCATGCCGCCGTTCCCGCGCCGGTCTATGGCGGCCCGGCGCACCGACGCACACACACGCGCGACACGCGCAACCAAATCGTCGGCGACCTCGCCGAAAACGGCGACGCGACGCTCCACCCCGGCCCCGGCCAAGACGAACGCAAGCGGCACTGCAAACGAAGAGGGTTATCTGTTCGCCGACTTCGATCCGAATAATTCGTCGGGCCAGTACATTCCGGATAACGACGCCGACACCTACAAGACGCCGTTCGTGCAAAAACAGTCAAAAGGCCAGACTCGCGGGATCGTGCCGACGCCGCGCGTTTATCCCCGCCTCGATCTGGCGACGATCGTCGGTTCAAATCCACCCGGTTATGCCGGCAGCAGCGCAGCCAAAAGCATCGCGTTCGACGTTATCGGCGACAGTGGCGCCCCAAGCCAGCAGAAGCTCGATTCGTACGAGCTCAAAGTCACCGAGTTGATGGCGACCAATGCGGCGCAATCGCCGCCGGCGTTTTTGTTCCATGTCGGCGATGTGGTCTACTTCTATGGCGAAGAAAACTACTATTACAGCCAATTCTACGAGCCGTTTAAGGCCTATCCCGCGCCCATTTTCGCCATTCCGGGAAATCACGACGGCATTACCTACAATGCCTCGATGATTTCGCTGGATCTGTTTCAGAAAGCGTTTTGCGCGAAATCGCCCGGCCGCTGGGAAGGTTCGGGAGGCATTCTGCGCAGCAGCATGACCAGCCCGGCGTTTACTTCACGCTCGACGCTCCGCTGCTGTCGATCATCGGCCTCTACAGCAACTGCGGTGAATTGCTTGGCTGGCTCAACGATGCGCAGCTGACTTTCCTGTACCAGGAACTCGTCCGATTAAAGGGATTGCGCAAAAATGGCATACCCGCAGTCATTATGGCCATCCACCACTTCCCGCGCTGGTTCCCCGGCCAAAAGGATCCCGCCAGCACCGCGATCGACGCCGCCTGCAAGAAGGCGGGCTTCTGGCCGGATGCGGTGATTTGCGGACACGCCCATCTCTACCAACGCGTGGTGCGTCAGGATACCGGACAGGACATACCTTATGTGTTGACGGGCGCCGGCGGTTACGCAGTTACGCCAGGCGAGGAAGTCGGGAAATCCTACATGGCGCAGCTGATGCAGAACGGCACCCGGTTGGCGAACAAAATGTTCGAGTCCGGCTATGTCCGCGCCACGGTCACCAGCCCCGCGAGCGGCGATCCGACGCTGCACTTTGAATACCGCAGCGTCAAACCGAAGAGTGACGCACCCGACGACGCCTGCGCGGTCAATCTGCGAACCAATAAGTTGCTGTAGTGGGGCCGCTCGCTTCGCGCAGCCCATCCGCCGTTGGTCCGCCCCGATCAATCCCTCGCCGGCATACTCGCCTTGGCGCGGGCGCCCGCTACGTGCTCTGGAAACAAGCCCTCTTCCAACGGCGAAGTTGAGAAATGCGTGACGCACAGTCGGGCGTTCAGGACGTCTTCCGCTTCTCCGATCCGAGCTTGAAAAGCTTCGCGAAGGATTGCGAAGGCGTGTTGGGAACTCCGGACGATGATCGACGTTGTTCAACAACACAAACCCGCTGAGGAGAACGTCAGCTGAGGAGAATGTCATGGGATTCGGACGTGGAGCGTTGTTGTGGTTGCTCGGTGTGCCGCTGCCAATCATCATCTTGCTGGCCATCTTCTGGCACCACTAGCGCATGATTCGGAAAATCTGCGCTTTGACTTGAGCGGAGAGTGAGTGCCGGTTTTTCGAAAGATCATTCGCCGTCAAAAATGTCAGCGCGCGAATCGGTCCACATGCGCTCTAACTGAGCCGCCGCAAATTTCTGCTCATGATGCCCGCGCATGCCGCGGGCATCATGCATTTGCGTTTTAGCGTTGCGCGGTACGTCCGCTTGCGCGCGATGGAGCCGCGGGTGGCGTGGGTGCTGCGCCGGGGGACGGGCCCTTCGGCCCGTCACTGACGTGAGGCGGCGCCGACCCCGGTGCGGTCGCCGCCGGGCCTGCTTGCGGCGTGGCGGAAGCACTCGGCTGGCCGCCACCGGGCTGCGGGGCCGGAGACGGTGCGGCGGGCGAAATGGCGCTCGCATCCGGATAATGCGCCTGCATGTCGCGCAAGAAGCTGTCGAGCGTATCGCCAACCGCCGCGGCGCGGGCGATGCTGCGGAATTCGACGCCGCTGGTGCCAAGCGGCGCAGAAACGATTTCGAAGGCGCGCGCGTCGGGAGTCTGCGCCATTTTCGCGGCGTATTTCTCGCGGAAGCGGCTTAATCCGAGTGTATCCTCCCCGAGCGCGTAGCCGATCGCCGCGCGCAAGAGGTCCGCGCGCTCGACCTCGTTCAAAGGCTGCCATTCCTTCCAGCGTTCGCCGTAATAAAGCTCGATCTGCTCCGCCGACTGGCGCCAACGCCGCGCCGCCCACAATATGTCGGAACGCAGCCGGATGACTTCGCGGCCTTCGATATTGGCGATGACTTCGAGCGCCAGATCGTGCCGGCCAAGGTCGGAGAGAGCACGCGCCTCAAGCAGCAGCCGCTGATTGCGCAGCTCATTGGCGAGGTCGGCGGCGCTAGTCGCCCGCAGCGCCGCCAGCGCCCGATCGGGCTTGCGGTTCATGAGATAGATGATCGCGAGCCGGATCGCAATTTGCGCGCGCGCGGCGCCCTGCAGGCGGTGATTGACCTGGTACTGCAACAGGTCGGCTGCCTGATCGAGCAGGTCCACGGACACCAGGCGGTCGGCGAGACGCCGGATCATCTCGTCGCCGCGTCGCCCGATCGGTGTAAGTTCGCGAAAATCGTAGAACAAAGCCAGCGCATCAATGGCCGGCATCGCGTCGCCTTTGCCGGTGAGAAACAGCGAGTCGAACGTCGCCGCCGCCTCCTCCTGGATGCGCCGTGTCATGTCGGAATTCGGGTGCGCCGCCATGGCGCTGCGCATGACCTTGAACGAATTGCGATAGCGGCCCTCCTGCGTATAAAGCCGCGCCAGCAGTTGCAGCGCCTGAATTTCAGTTTCGTCGCCGCGCCAAATAGTGGTGAGCGTCTCCAGTTCGGAGACGACGTCGCCGCGGCTAACGTCGCCGAGTGAATAGCGGAGTGCGACCTCGCGCAGACGGCCCTGCGCCGCGGCCGGACGATCCCACGAATCCGCCGCGGTCCGGTACGCCGAGAGTGCGTCCTCGCTGCGGCCCATACCTTCCGACAATCGTCCAATCAGCACCGAGATTGCCGGCTGCAGTTCGCGCGGCAAGCCGATCGTCTCCAGGTCGTTGAGCTGGTCGGCGGCGGTATTGAAATCGCCGACCTCGATCGCGGCGCGCATCTCATCCTCGAGCGCTACCCGTTGCAACTCGATTGGCAAAGTGGCGATCGTCGCCTCGACGGTCTTGAAGCCATCGCGAGCCTGGGCCCACTTGCCCTCACCCGCATAGGCGAGCGCACGCCAGAGCGGTGCGTCATGCTGATCGCCGACCGCCGGGTTGGCGAGGTCCTTGAGTGCATCATCCGGCCGGTTCATCATCACTTCGACGATGGCGCGCAGCACATCAGCGGAGACGTCCTCGACCGCGGGACGGTCGTCCGCAAGCGCCACGTCGAGGACGCCTTTGGCCTCTGGATACATGTCGCGGGCGATATAAAAGCGCGCGAGGTCAAGCCGCGGCTGCAGGCGCTTGCTGGCCGGGGCGGCGGCGGCAGCATCAATCAGCTTCGATAGCCGTTCGATATACGTCGCCTGCCGGTCGAACCCCCACAGTTGCGAGTTCGAACGTCATCGGCCGCAACCCGCTGCCGCGCAATACGTTTTGCAGCGAGCTTGACAGCGTCAGGCCGCCGGGCCGGGTGACCACGACTTTGTCGGCCGCGAGCTCGACGTTCACGTCATCGGCGAGCGGCTCGACCACGACGCCTTGGGTGGAGGCAAGGGCGCGAAATTCAACGAAATCCTGCTCATTGATGAAGCCGCGGGCTGGGGCAAAGCCGGTCACGACCAGGAGCTGGTCGCCAGCCTCCGGATCGGAGATGCGGTGCACTTGGTGCGGCTGCTCGAACGGAACCGTCACGCTGGCGCGATTTGGACCGATCATGTTGCGGGCGAGGTCGAGCGCGCGGGTAGGATCGATGATGCTATCGCCGATGGTCACGGTCCATCCCTGCCCTTCAGTCGCGACACTCGACAGCAGCGGGTGATCGAGCCTGAGGCGAACGACATCGGCGTCCGCGGCACGGAAGAATTCGGCGCCACGGATGGTGCGGCTGGCCTCGCCCTCGAGCGCAGAAACGTCGATGGCAGATTTGGCATCGAACACGATCCACAGCATGTCGGCGCGTTGGAAGACGGCGGCGGCTGTGGGCGTCACGAATGGAAACGACAATTTCAGATTGGCGCCCTGCCGGGACATTTCGACGACGAGTGTATCTCCGGCGCGGCCGCGAGCCGGTGCTGCGGCGTCGTCCCGCGCGGCGGCTGCAGTTGATGCCGCCGCCGGAGGCGGCGCGCTTGCCGACGGCTTTGGCGGCATCCCCGGCGGAGGCGTATTGGCCGCGCTGGCCGGAGGCCCGGCGATTTTCTCATTTCCCGCGGCGGGCAGCATCGGGGGCACCGCGGATTGAACAGCGGGAATCGGACGAGGCTGTGCGGGCTTTGTTGCCTTAGCCGGTGGCGGTCCCGGTACGGCGGCCGGGGCTGACGCGGGTTTTGTTTCCTGCGCCGGTGGCGGTGCCAGTAGGGCGGCCGCGGCTGGCGGGGGCTTTGTTTCCGGCGCCGCTAGCGATGCCGGAGCAGCCGGGGTTTGCCCGGCAGCTGTTGCGGGCGCGGCGACGGCGGGCTTGTCCGCAATCGTGGCTTGCGCTTCAGCGGCGCGCGGCGCTGCCACTTCGGCCGCCGCCTTTTCGAAAAAGCCGGGTTCGTGCGGTGGGCTCGCCTGGACCTTGCCGCCAGCCTCCCCACGCGCGTCCGATTTTGAGTCGCTGCCACCGACAATATCGACAACATAGCCGTTGCCGTCGCGGAAGGTGCGCACGTCGACCTTGGCGAGAAAGCTGAAACGTACCAGCGCTGAATCCTGTTCGACCTCGGTATTGATCGCGGCGACCGCCGCCGGCATGGCCGCCTCGGCATCGGCGAGGTCAAAGGGGATCGGTGCGTCGAACGTCAGCGTCAGCCGCTCCTTGGCGCGATCGGCGGATACTTCCGTCTGATCCGGAACGTCGAACACGTAACGCACAAAGGTCGGCTGGATCGCCACCCGCACGCGCACCGGCGAGAGCTTCTTGCGTTGCGCGCTCTGCTGCTGCTCGAGGCGTTCGAGACGATCCGCCTCGCGCGCACGGCGCGCCAGATCCTCAACCACCTGCTGCGGCAGGCCGGGCGGCGGGCCGCTCCATGTGCTCGGCAACAAATCGACGAAAAATTTCTGGCCGGCCACAATGGAATTGACCGTCACCTTGGGCGCGAGCGCGATCCGCACCGCCCGGCCGTCGGGATCGCGCCGTGCCGCGCCAATGAAGTCCGGCGCCTGTGTGGGAAGGCGATCGACGGAAACCTGCACCGGCTGGGCGAAGCTCACGATCAACACACTGCCGGAGGTGTGCACGCTCGCATCGACATCATCGCCCATGGCGAAGATGAGCCGGGCGTAGCCGCCGCTCAGATCGACGGTGATGTCGCCCTTGATCAGACCGGCTGCGGACGAGGCCGGGATAGAAAACGCGACAGCTAAAAAGACCAGGCCAAGAGCAAACGCCTTTCGGATGGTGCAACCGCACGCCATGTTTGAACTCGACCGACGCCACATTCACGCGGACAGCATGCCGAGCCGGCGACAACCGGCCGGCACCGCACTCAAGAAGAGTTTGAGGATAGAGCCGTGCGTTTAACGTCCGATTAACGGCTTTTTCAATGATTCCATAAGGTTATGTACCGTTCGCTGCCAGGATGCGGCGCCGGGAGGGATGCTTGCGGCGCCTGCTGCACGTCCCTCGCCGTTCGCTATCCCGGTTCGCTGCTGAAACGGAACAATTGCCAGTCGGCCAACGTTGCCCAGCGCGTCAAAACTTCACTCTCTCCGGAAGGATCCCCATCATGTCGGGCTCGTCGAGATATTCTCGGGCCATTTCCGCCGAAGTAGGCGACCTCGAGCGGCGTTTGCGGTCCCTCGAGAAAAGCCTGGAAAAAATCGGCGCGCGGGCCTCGACCAACGCCAAGGAAACGGCCGAGGGCTTTGGCGACGCCATCGCCTCGGCATTGCTGGGCTGGTCCGACCGCTTCCGGCACAGCGCGACCTCCCTGGGCGATCATTCGGCGACCGTGGGCAGGGATGCGGCGAAGCTCGGCGGCGTCGCGCTGCGCCGGGTTTCCGATGAGACTGAAGCGCATCCGCTATTTGCGCTTGCGGTCGCGGTCGGCGTCGGGGTGCTCATCGGCATGGTCAGCCGGAACTGGGACTAGCGCCACCGATCTAAAGCAGCCTGCATCGAGCGGAATTTGGGTACCGCCGCGGCGCGGGACCATGTACATGGGCGCCGTGCATTCATCGGGCGGTTCCATGCTCAGTGCCTACCCTACCCCTCGAGACGACGCTTCTCTGAACAACGCCGCCTGGGTCGATCTCGTCGATCCGACCGAGGCGGAACGAACCGCATTCGAGCAGGCGTTCGGGCTGGGCGTTCCGACCAAAGAGCAACTGGCCGAAATCGAAACCACCAGCCGGCTTCGCATCGACCAAGGCACGCTCTACATGACCGCACCGCTGATCTTTGCCGGGGAAAACGAGCCCTGGATCCTGGCCCCGACCGGATTTGCGCTGGCCAAACATGTTTTGCTGACCGTGCGTTTTGCGAAGTCGGCGGCGTTCGACGCGGTGGCCGCGGAAGTCAGCGCCAGCGCCCAATTTGCACCGGCGCACGTCTTCGCGCGGCTGCTTGAAGTCCTGGTCGACCGCATGGCGGACCTGCTTGAAGGCAGCGCCCGCGACCTCGACGACGCGTCGCACGTCATCTTCCGCCCGGACGCTCCGCGGCAGACCTTGGCACGAGAAACCGCGCAGCTGCGGCGGCTGATGATCCGCACCGGCCGCACCAGCGAGCGGATGGCGCGCATCCACTATACCCTGGTGTGCCTCGACCGGATGGCGAAATTCACCGACGACCGGTGCTGCGACTGGCTCGCACCGGATGTGGCGAGCCGGCTGCATATGGTGTCGTCGGACATCACCTCGCTTATTCATTTCGCCGAGGCTCTGGTGAGCCGCGTGCAGCTCCTGCAGGACGCCGCCACCGGCATCATCAGCATCGACCAGAATAATGTAATGAAGGTCCTGACCGTCGCCTCGGTCGTCGGCATTCCGCCGGTCCTGGTCGTCGGCGTCTATGGAATGAATTTCAAGAATATGCCCGAGCTCGACTGGACTTGGGGCTATCCCTACGCGTTGGCCTTGCTCGTCGTTTCAGGACTGGTGCCACTGATTTGGTTCAAATTGAAGGACTGGATTTGATCGGCCCGCAAAGCGTCATATTGTCCGGCAAGTCAGGGTGAAACAAACGACCTACCGCGCGGGATGAACAACATGAAAAACGCGGCGAGCGCCAAAATGGGACCGGTCTTCGTCGTATTGGTCGTCCTGCTGCTTGTCGGTCTGCCGATCGCCGTCTGGATGGACCTCAGCAGTCTCGTGGAGAGCAACCTGCGCCGGCAGGCGAGCGATGTGAATTCGATCATCACCAGCGTCCGCGACTTCTATGCCACCAACGTGGTCGGCCGCATTCTTTCCGCGCCCGGAACCACGACCAAAGTTGTGCCCAATTACGAAGATTTTCCCGGCGCCATTCCGCTTCCAGCGACACTTTCGCTTGAGCTCGGCAAGGTGATCAGCGAGCACCAGCACAACATCACGTATCGTTTTGTCTCGGACTATCCGTTCGCCAACCGCGCGCCGCATGTGCTGGACGAATTTGAGGCCGACGCGCTGCGCCGACTGCGTGAAAATCCCAGCCAGACGATAAACGGGGCTTCAAGTTCCGCCTTCACCGATCGCGTTCGCTTGATCGCACCGGTCATCATGGAGCAAGCCTGCGTCAGCTGCCACAACTCGCATCCGCAAAGCCCGAAGCGCGATTGGAAGGTCGGCGACGTTCGCGGCCTTCAGGAGGTGTCGATCGTCCAGCCGATCGCCGGCAACATATTTGCGTTCAATTATTTATTGACCTATTTTGTTCTGGTCGCGGCAGTCGGACTTCTTTTCATCGCCATGCAACGCCGCCAGGCCGCGGTGATCCGCGGCATGAATGTCGAGCTCGAAACGGCAAACGAATTTCTCGCCTCGCTGTCTATGAAAATTTCGCGCTATCTGTCGCCGCAGATCTACAAAAGCATTTTCAGCGGCCAAAAGGACGTCACCATCCATACCGAGCGGAAGAAGCTCACGATCTTCTTTTCCGACATCAAGGATTTCACGGCGACCACCGAGTGGCTGCAGCCCGAGCAGATTACCCAGCTGCTCAATGAATATTTTACCGAGATGTCCAAGATCGCGCTCGCCCACGGCGGTACGATCGATAAGTTTGTCGGCGACGCCATGCTGATCTTCTTCGGCGATCCGGAAACCAGGGGCGAAACCGAGGACGCCAAGGCTTGTCTGCGCATGGCGATCGAGATGCAGCATTGCATCGCCGGCCTCAACGCCAAGTGGCGCAACGCCGGAATCGAGCCTCCGTTCCACGTGCGCATGGGAATCAACAGCGGATACTGCAACGTGGGAAATTTCGGCAGCGTCGACCGTATGGACTACACCATCATCGGCGCCGAGGCCAATCTGGCCGCCCGCCTGCAATCGATTGCCGAGCCCGGACACATCGTCGTTTCTTACGAAACATATGCCCTGGTCCGCGACGTTGTCTCCGCTCACCCGTTGGCGGCGCCGATCAGGATGAAAGGCATCAGCCGCGAGGTCATTCCCTATACCGTGGACAACGTACGCGACGCCAAGGGTGACGCCATTGAGGTCTTCAACGAGCACCTGAGCGGGCTCGACTTCTATCTCAACGCCAACCTGGTCGATGCGGGGAGCGCGACCCGCATCCGCAAAGTGCTGCAGGACGCGCTCAAGGCGCTGGAGAAAACGGTTGCGAAATATTCTTAGATTCTTTTTTTGAACACGATCCTATCCGAAAACCGTTTTTCACAGTTCGGGGCCGCGCTCCGGCGCCGGGCGCGTGGCGGGGGGCGGCCGGCGCAAGGGGCCGATAACGCAGGGGTCGGGGGTGGTGGAAATGGAGAATGCGGCAAGCTGGAACGGCAACTGGGCATGGAGCCTGCCATTGATCATGTTGAGCGTCATCTTTCACGTCATCGGGCTTGGCTTCATCAATGTGAAAATGATCCAAGTGCTGAGCATCGCCAAAGAGCACCGTTATTTCGTCTATGTCTTTGCTTTGGTCATGGGGATCACCACCATTCTGGCGACGCTTTTGCACGGCATCGAGGCCGGCATCTGGGCGTCGGCTTATCGGGTATTGGGGGCGCTTCCCGACAACAAATCGGCCCTCCTCTACTCGCTGAGCGCGATCACGACCTATGGTCATTCGGAAGTCTATTTGGCCAGCCACTGGCGGCTCATGGGCGCGCTGGAAGCTTTGAACGGCATCATCCTGATCGGCCTGACCACGGCCTTTATGTACGGCATGATTCAGCGGGTTTGGCCGATCGAGGCGCGAGAATGGCGCGCGCCCCTGTCATGGTCGAAACAAAGGAGCGCGTCGAAATAAAATGCCCG
Source organism: uncultured Alphaproteobacteria bacterium (assembly GCA_963709825.1). Lineage (GTDB taxonomy): Bacteria > Pseudomonadota > Alphaproteobacteria > Rhizobiales > Xanthobacteraceae > BOG-931. The sequence goes on along the minus strand of CAVPXZ010000019.1, from coordinate 267,127 downwards.
TCATCCTCTCCCGCTTGGCTTCGCGGGAGGTAAGAATTTACTACCGCATCAACGCGCCGCCGTCGACGCTCACGGTTTGCCCGGTAACGAAATTGCTCTCGTCGGAGCAGAAATAAATCAGCGTCGAAATCAAATCGGCCGGAACCTGCTCGCGGGCAATGGCGCGGGCGGCGATGCCGGCGGCGCTGGCCTTGCCGGTCCAGTCCGGATGGGTGGTGACGGCTTCGCTCATGGTCAGGCCCGGAGCAATGGCGTTGACGCAAATGTTGTACGGTCCAAGTTCGCGCGCGAGCGAGCGCGTCATCGAAACCACGGCGCCCTTCGAGGTGACGTAATGCAGCAGGTGGGGCGTTCCCTTGAACGCCGTGCCTGATGCGATGTTGACGATTCGGCCCCGCTTCTTCTCGATCATCACCGGGGCGACAGCCTTGGCGCATTGGAACGTGCCGCGTACGTTGACCGCCATCACCCGGTCCCATTCCTCCTCGCCAATATCCTGGAATGCCTTGGTGCGGAGATCAGCAAACAGGCCGGCATTGTTGACCAGGATATCCACCGTACCGAACGCTCGTACGGTTTCCGCGACGAGATTTTCGACCGATTGTTTGGAGGTGACATCGGCCCTGACATACATTGCGCGCTTCTGTGTTTCCGCGATGCGCTCGGCAACAGGGCCGCCGTCGAGGACGTCGGAGACGACCACGGTCGCTCCGGCAGCCGCCAAACCTTCGCAGAACACGGCGCCGATACCGCGCGCCCCGCCGGTCACGATCGCTACTTTATCTCCGAGCCGCGTATCCATGCTTTCTTTCCCTCAACCGCCAAATGCGCACCTCGCGTGCGCCAATCGCGCGCACGCTGACCATCGCTTCGAACGCCGTTAGCTCCGCGACGCGGAATTACTCCGGCGCCGGTGACGCCAACGGCTTGCCCTTCTCGACCACGTAGGTGACAGCCAGTTTGCTCGGCTTGTCGCCGTTCTTCGCACCGTGCGGAACTTCCGGCGGGATTTGAAAGCCCTCGCCTGCTTTGACCTTCCGGTCGGGCGCGCCCTTCACAAAAAGCGCAAGCTCCCCATCCATCAGGTAAGCGGATTCGACGCCGGGGTGCGTGTGCCTGGCCACCGTGAAGCCGGGCTCGATTTCGACGGCGACGAGGATGGTCACATACTTGTCGCCGGGAAACTCGGTCTTTTGCAGGATCGTCCGCTTCAGCCCGCCAGCAGACTGAGCTTGCGCCTCACCGACCGCAGTAGCGGCAAAGCCGGCGACGGCACAGATCGCGCAGGCGCCGAATTTTCTTCGCGACAACATGGCATGACCTTCCTGGCTTCCACGCGGCGAGATTACCAACGGGAACGCGGTGGCCATAGGGCTAAATGGGGCCCTCGCGAAGGGTCCGAAGACAACGGTCCTGTCGCAGCTCGCGCCGCGATAGGACCGGATTGCACGAATTGTTGAGGCGCCCAAGCGCGGCTAAAGCGGCCGGTGCATCCGGCCCAGCAGCCATCCCAGACCGAGCGCAATAGCCGCCGCCGTGTAAGGCTGGGTCTCGATGGTGTTGCGGATCGCCTGCTCGAAAGAGGCTACGGTTTTTCGCGCCGCCGAGCTCGCGGTATCGACGACATCGGCGGCGCTCTCGCGCGCCTGCCCGTAGACGTCCTGCGCCGCATCGGTGACGGCGTCGGCCACGCCGCCGGCCTGCTTTTTTGCATCCCCGAGAGCGTGGTTGAAATCGGTGGGTTTGGTCGACGGCTGTGCCATTGGGGTTTCCGTTATTTGCGGGCGTTGTTGGAAGAATAAACGCGCAACGACCCGATCTGGTTCAGCCAGCTCGCCGATTTTTCCCCAATCCTTGCGTGTCGGCTGGCGATTTCCGACCCGGATGCGGACTATGCCCGGCGCTCGTCATCCCCGCGACGCGCATCGCTTCCAATTGGCGCGTGAGCCTTTCAGCGAACACAGCGGTGGCGACCGGCAGCGTGCGCCCGCGCAGCCGCCCAAGGACGAGGTTGGCGCGCGGCACGTCGCGGCCGTCGATTTCGCGGGCGATCAGGCCAAGCCTGTTGCCGGCCGGCAATGCGCCGATGCGAATTTGAAACGAAATCAGTCCGGCGTTGATCACAAGCCCGCGCAACATTTCGAACGAGTTCGATTCGGCGGCGATTTTAAAAGTCAGCCCGGTTCGCGCCGAGACCTCGTCCAACAGCTGCCGGCCGCCGATCGAACGCGAGGGCAAGGCGACCGGATAGGCCGCGCAGTCGCTCAGCCGGAGGATGCGGCGCGAGGCAAGCGGATGGTCTTTCGCCATCACAACGATCAGTTGCTGTTCGAGCGTCATCAAAGGCTGGAAGTTGGCGAGAAACGGCGGCCGAAACACCATGACCAGATCGACTTCGTAGGCCGCCAGTGCCGCCATCGCCCATTCGTGATCGACCACCTGCAGGTCGAACGACACCAGCGGATGCGATTTGCGGAATTCAGCGATCTGGCGCGGCAGAAAATCCAGCGCCAGCGCCTGGCTGCAGGCGATCCGCACGATACCGCGGCGAAGCCCCTTGAGGTCCTCGATCTGCGATTTCATGCGTTCGACTTCGCCATTCTGGCCGCGCAGATAATGGACAAAGACCTCGCCGGCGGCGGTCAGCCGCACCCCGCGCGGACGACGATCGAACAAGGCCGTGCCCAGCTCCTCCTCCAGATCGGCAATGCGGCGATTGACCGCCGAGGCGGTGACGTTGAGGCGGTCGGCGGCTTTGCGGATTGATCCGGCGCGGGCGACCTCGTCGACATAGTTCAAAATCCGCAGATGCTTCATGGTTGCCCCGATCCGCTCGGTGATGCTTTTTCGGCACCAGTCTAGCAAGAAATCGGCGGCAGATGGCAACACTGGTCTGCGCTAGCTTTTTCGCCTATCGCGCGATTCGCGATTCGCGCTGCTGACAATCCGCCAGCGCCGTCGCCGTCGATTCATGCGAGACGAAAGTCCCGGGGCAGACACCAACGAGACAGCCGCAAACCCAGAAGGAGCCAGTCATGCCGCTGATCACCCGCCGGTCTGTCATCGCGCTTGCCGCCGCGATCGGATTGGCCGCTCCGCTTGCCGTCCCGGCCCCGGCCGCCGCCGCCACCAAACTCAAAATGGTGCTGAATTGGAAATACCAGGGCCCGCAAGGCTGGTTTTTCCTGGCCGACGACCGCGGCTACTTCAAAGCTGCCGGCATCGACATGACGATCGACCAGGGCAACGGCTCCGGCGCGCCGATTCCCCTCGTGGCCAACGGCACCTATGACGTTGGTTTCGGCGACATCAATGCCCTGATCGAGTTCGCCGCGAAGAAGCCGGCAGACGCGCCGATCGCGGTCTATGTCATCTACAATCGGCCGCCGTTCACGATCGCGGTGAAGGCCGACGGCCCGATCAAGACGCCGAAGGATCTGGAGGGCAAGACACTCGGCGGCTCGCCGGGCGACGGCGCGCTGAAGCTGTTTCCCGCTTTCTGCAAGATCACCAAAATCGACTGCTCGAAAGTGACCATCACCAACATGCAGCCGAGCCTCCGCGAGCAGATGCTGATGCAGGGCCAGATCGACGGCGCGTTCGGCTACGTCAACACCATCCGCTTTTCCGCCAAGCTAATCGGCGTCGACCCGGCCAAACAAATCCGCTTCATCAACTACGGCGATTACGGCATGGATCTTTATTCCAACGGCATCATCGTCTCGAAGAAGCTCGTCAAGGACAATCCCGCCGCGGTGCGCGGCCTGGTCGCCGCGATCAATCACGGCATCGAAGATGCGTTGAAGGATCCCGACGCCGCGGTCGCCGCCGTCGCCAAGCGCGAACCGCTGATCAAGGTCGCGGTCGAGCGTGAGCGGCTCGACGCCACGCTCAAGGACGAAATGAGCCACCCCGAAGTCGCCAAGATCGGCCTCGGCAACGTCGACCCGATGCGGCTGAAGCGCTCGATCGATATCTTGGTCGAAGCCGTCAACCTGCCGCGCACGCCCGCGGTCGACGAGATTTTTACACCGGCGTTTCTGCCGCCGGCCGACGAGCTGCCGAAAAAGTTGTTCTAGGCGTCCTGTTTTGGTGGCGCATGATCTTGTTCGGAAAACCGGTTTCCACTTTTCCGGATCATGCGCTGCGCGGCCGCTCCGGTTGGGGACGGAACGGCCGCTTTTTTCCTCGATAGAACGTCCTTCGCAGCAAGGCCCGACCATGGATTTGAACCTCAACGGACGAGTGGCGATGATCACCGGGCCGGCCAAGGGGATGGGGGCGGCCATCACGCAAGCCTTCGCCGCGGAGGGCGCGCATTTGGCCCTCGTCGGCCGGGACAGCGCTGCCATCGAGCCCATCGCCAAATCAGTCAAGGCGGCCGGCGGCGGCGCCATCATCGTGCCCTGCGATCTCACCGTGCCGCAGCAATGCGCCGTCGCCGCCGAGAAAGCCAAGGCCGCCTTCGGCGGCCGCATCGATATCCTCGTCAACGTCGCCGGCGGATCGGGACCGATCGGCAAAACCGGCGTGGAAACCACGCCGGAGGAATTCGACGACATCATCACGCTCAACATGAACGGCACGTTCCACATCATGCATAGCGTGCTGCCGATCATGATCGGCCAGCGCTATGGCAAGATCGTCAATGTCGGCGGCACCTTCGGCATGCGCGGGCGCGCCGGACGGATGGCCTATTCCGCCTCGAAATGGGGCTTGCGCGGCATCACCAAAAGCTTCGCGCTCGAGGTCGGGCAGTACAACATCAACGTCAATTGCGTCGCGCCGGGCATGGTCGACGGGCCCCGTTTCCGTGAAAAGGTCTGCGCCGACATGGCGAGGCGGCTCAATATCAGTATCGAGGAGGCCGCGGCGCGCCACGCCGCGGATTATGCGCTCAAGCGCGTGACCGTCGACTCAGACGTCGCCAATGCCTGTCTCTTCCTCGCCAGCGACGTTTCACGCCAGATCACCGGCGCCGACCTGCCGGTCGACGGCGGCTGGGCGATGTTGTGAGCGTACCCGCAATGGCCGCTGCGACTGCCGATCTCGTCATCCGCCACGGCACCGTCGTGTCTCACGACGGCATGATCGCCGCCAGCATTGCCATCAAGGACGGCCGCGTGATTTCGGTCGGTGCCGACGAAGCGATGCCGCCGGCGCGCGAGACCTTCGATGCCAAGGGCTTGCATATTCTTCCTGGCGCCATCGACGTCCACGTGCATTTCCGCGATCCCGGTTACCCGCACAAGGAAGATTGGGCGACGGGAACCGCCGCCGCCGCCTTTGGCGGCGTGACCACCGTGTTCGACATGCCGAACACCATTCCGCCGACCGGCACCGCTGAAACGCTCGCTGCCAAACACGCAATTGCCGCAAGCAAGGCCTGTGTCGACTTCGGCCTCTACGGTCTGCTTGGCGAAGACACCATTACGCATGTTCCGGCGCTGATCGAAGGCGGCGTCATCGGCTTCAAGCTCTACATGGGCAATACCTTCGGCAAGATCCCCTCGCCGTCGACCGGCGCCATGCTCGAGGCGTTCGAAGTCGTCGCGCCAACGGGAAAGCGCGTTTCGTTGCACGCCGAGACCAATTCGATCATGGAACGGCGGCAGGAGCGCTTGATGCGCGCGGGCCGGCGCGATCCGTTGGCGCATATCGCGTCGCGGCCCGCCGTCGTCGCCGTCGAAGCGGTCAGTCGCGCCGCGGTGCTGGCCGAATGGACCGGCGCGCGCATTCATATTCTCCATATCTCGTCCGCCGAGGAGTTGCGGCCGTTGCGCGACGGCAAAGCCCGCGGCGTCGACATCACCGGCGAAACCTGCCCGCATTATCTCCTGCTTTCGACCGACAACTATCACGATCTCGCCGGTATCATTCGCGTCAATCCGCCGGTGCGCGAAGCGCGCAACCACGAGCCGCTCTGGTCAGCGCTCGCCGACGGCACCATCGACCTGATCGCCACTGATCACGCCCCGCATACGCCGGAAGAAAAGACCCGCAACGACATCTGGGCGGTGGATTGCGGATTTCCCGGCGTCGAAACGCAAATGCCGCTGCTGCTCACCGAGGTCAACGCCGGGCACCTGTCGCTCTGCGACTATGTGCGTTTGAGTTCGTACAACCCGGCAAAAATCTGGGGACTTTATCCGCGCAAGGGCGCGATTTTGCCTGGAGCCGATGCCGACCTGGCGTTGGTTGATCTTGGACGCGACCACATCATCACCGATGCCGCCCTGCAGTCGCGCTCGAAGATTTCCCCGTGGAACGGCCGCTGCGTGAAAGGGCTGCCGCTGCACACGCTGGTACGCGGACGCTTTGTCATGAGGGACCGCGCGCTCGCCGAAGACGCTGCCGGCTGGGGCCGCTCCGTGCATGAAATCCAGCACATGCCGGCGCCAGCCCCGCGCCACACCGACCAGACGATGGCGGCCGTCTTGCATCAGCCATAGCCGTAGTGCGGAGCACCGACCATGATCTCCACGATAGTCCCCGATCCGCGGGCCCATTCTCAGTATTTCGTTGAACTTGAGGAAGTGACGCTAAGCTACGGACGCAACGACAAGAAAATCCACGCTCTGGGGTTGACGAATTTACGCTTGATGCAAGGCGAATTCGTCGCCCTGGTCGGACCCTCGGGCTGCGGCAAGTCCACCATCCTCAAGCTCGTGACTGGGCTCATTAACGCCAGCTCCGGCTATGTCTATGTCGCCGGCCGCCAAGTCGGCGCGGAGCCCGTTCGCGTCGGCATGGCGTTCCAAAACCCGACCATGCTGCCGTGGCTGACGGTGCGCGAGAACGTCATGCTGCCGCTGAAGATCGTGCCGCCCTTTCGCCAGGAGTACCGGGCCAAGCGCAACGGCGAGTTTCGCGATCGCGCGGATGCGCTGCTGAAAGAAGTCGGTCTCGCCAATTTCGGCGACAAGCGTCCGTGGCAACTCTCGGGCGGCATGCTGCAGCGCGCATCGCTGTGCCGTGCGCTGGTGCACGAGCCGCAGCTTCTGATGCTCGACGAGCCGTTTGGCGCGCTCGATCAATTCACCCGCGAAGAGCTGTGGGCGATCATGCAGGAGTTATGGACCAAGCTGCGGCCGACGGTGCTGCTGGTCACCCATGACTTGAAGGAAGCCGGCTACCTCGCCAACCGCATCTGCGTGATGCGGGCCCGGCCGGGACAGATCATCGACGACGCGGAAGTGCCGTTCCCGCGCCCGCGCACCATCGAGATGTCCTACACGCCGGCGTTCGTGGCGCTGACGCAACGGTTGCGCGAACTCATCGTTACCGAGCGTCCGGCCAAGGACGCCGCGTAATGAACCCGCAGCTGCGCCGCCATATCGCTTCCGGCCTGTTCATCCTCGGATTTTTCCTGCTGTGGGAGGCGCTGTGCTGGCTGTTCAACGTCAGCGACATCGTGCTGCCGAAGCCGAGCCAGATCATCATTACCTTGGTCGAACGCATGCCGGCGCTGTGGCCGCACGTGTTGCAGACGCTTTACACCACGCTGATCGGGTTTGGCCTCGGCATCGCCATCGGCATCGCGCTCGGCGTGCTGATCGGCTCGTCGCGGCTCGCCTATGACGTTGCCTATCCGCTGCTCATCGGCTTTGCCACCATCCCGAAGGTCGCGGTGGTGCCGATCTTCGTGCTCTGGTTCGGCGCCGGCGGCGTGCCGGCGGTGCTCACCGCGATGATCATGTGCATCTTCCCGATCGTGGTGAATGTCGCCACCGGCCTTGCCACCACCGAACCGGAGCTCGAGGACGTGATGCGGGCGCTGCATGCGAGCAAGCTCGAAATCCTCTGGAATGTCGGCCTGCCGCGGACCATGCCCTACTTCTTCGCCTCGCTGAAAGTGTCGGTCACGCTCGCCTTCGTCGGTACTGTTATTTCCGAGACGGTGGCCTCGAACCGCGGCATCGGCAACGTCATGATGATCGCCAGCTCCAACTTCGACGTGCCGCTGGTGTTTGCCGGCCTCCTCATCCTCGCCGTGCTCGGCGTGGCGCTCTACGCGGTCTTCTCGGTGATCGAGACCAACGTCACCGGCTGGGCGCATCACAAGGACGAGATGGCGATCGGGTAAGTGCTATGCTCGACCCAACATCTCCTTACGCAGCATCACGTGGATGCCCTTGTGCACGTTCACAAGCTGAGTGACGTGGACGTCGGCGGCGATGCTGCACAGGGTATAGGCGTCGGCGGCGGCGAGGCCGCTGAGGCGCTCGACCAGCTTGATCATTTCGTGCACGGCGGATTGCGCGGCGACATTGAGGTCTGGATCGAACGCCATGGTGATGAGGTGCGACGGCGTTTCCGCCCAGGGCCGGTCGATGCCGGTGGATTTCTTCAGCGTGACGCGCAGCTTGCCGGTGAGCGCCGTCTCGATGGCGGTGAGACAGACTTCGCCGTCGCCTTGCACCGCGTGACCGTCGCCGACCGACAGCAGCGCGCCCGGATTGAACACCGGAAGATGCAGTGTCGAACCGGTGCCGAGATGCTTGTTGTCGATATTGCCGCCGAACGCGCGCGGAATGACCGAGGTGACGCGGCCCATGGCCGGCGGCGGCGCAACGCCGATGATGCCGAAGAACGGCGCCGCCGGTAACTGCAAGCCCCAAGGCATGGTCACCATGCCGCGCGCGCCATCGATGCCGGCGTGAATGCACCGGCCTTGCGGAAATTGGTCCGGCAGCGTGCCCTTGTTTGGCGCAATGACATTCCAGCCCCAATCCTGCGCCAGCGCCATGTTCATGATCTCGACGACCAACTCGTCGCGGGGCAGCGCATCCTTGACTGCGATCGGACCCGTCATGAAATGCGGGCCCTCGCCAGGCGCGGTGCCGGCCAACACCGCTTGATGTTCGGGCAGCACGTGGAATCCGGATCGGGCACCGGGAAGGTCTTCGACGCTGCCCGACAGCGTCGTCACCTCGACAACGTCGCCGGATTCAATCGTCAGGACCGCGCGCAAAGCGGCATCGAACATGCCGCGGTGCACGGTGCCGACGCTCGCCGGCAAGGTATGATGTTTGCTCACGACGGGCAGTCTAGCTCACTGCGACGTGGGCCGTCCCTCGATCTTCGGCAGGTCGCTGGTGCCGTCCTTGGTCACCGTTTTGGCGCGGTTCGCAAGTTCGACGGTCAACCGCTCGGCGGTTTCCGGAGACATTTGCGCCAGGATGTCCGCCATGCGCCGCGGATTGATCTGCGTGACCACTTCCATCAGCACGCTCATTTCCAGCCGATCGAATATTTTGGCCGCGTCGCGCGCTTTCATGTTCTCATACATGGTGACGAGACCCTTCAGCCGGGCGGCTCCGGCCTCGTCCTTCTTCTCAGCCGCGACGACAAGCTGCGCCTGGTCGTCTTTGATTTCGGCAAGCCGCGCCTCGATGCGTTTCTCGGTCTCGGCAAGAAGGCCCTCGCGGATATCCAGCTCGCGGGAGCGCTTTTCGAGCTCCAGCCGGCGCTCCTGCAGGCGCTCGAGGATTGCGCGCTCGGCGCCGGCAGGCACCGGCGCCGCTTCGCTCCTGATCACCGTGCCGTTGGGCGGCGCGGCGTTCTGAAGATCCTTGCCGCCGCTCGCGGGCTTGCCGTTCTTATCGGTATTCGCCGGCTTGTTGTCTTTGCCGGCATCCTCCGGCTTGCCGTCTTTGCCGGCGTCCACCGGCTTGTTGTCTTTGCCGGCGTCCACCGGCTTTCCGTCTTTGCCGGCGTCCACCGGCTTGCCATCCTTGCCCGCGGCTCCGGCGGCTTCGTCCTTCGTCTTGGTTTTGCTGTTGTCGCCGCTGCCGTTGTTGTCCCCGACCGAGCCGGTAATGATGTCGCCGCCGCCCTTGTCCGCCATGAGCGGCGCGATGGACGGAAGCGGCGACTGGTCGGAAGGCGAAGCGTCGCCGGCGTCGGGAAAGTTGAACATCTGCTGCGCCCAGGACCGTTGCGGGTCGCTCGGTCGCGGCACGCCGGGGACTTTGCGAATAATGCTCACATCGGCATCGACTGCCGGCGGTGAGTTACCCGTCGCCGGCAAGCCGCGGTCGAGCACAAGGTCGGCCGTCTTCAATGCCAACAGGCACACACTCGCGATCACCGCGATCGGAACCAGACGCAGATCGCGGACGAAACGAATCATGCCGCGAGACCATGCACCTTCATGCGCAGTCTTTCGGCGAAGGCTTGGGCTGCGGCCGCGACCGCCTGGGCATCGTTGCGCGGCGCCTCGCTGATCTGCCGCGGCGCGACCGGGACGGTGCCGCCCCCGGCAACGACGATCTGGGTGAGCCGCTCCAGCAGGTCTTTGCCGGCGGTGACGCTGCGATCAAGATCGGCGGTGAACCGGTCGGCGCTGCGCAACCGCGAGGCCAGACCGACCTCGCATTCCTCGACTGTCAGCTTCAGCCCCCTGATGGCGCGCTCGGCGATCTCGGTCGCGGTGACGAGTTCGGATATCGTCGCCCGCAGCGAATGCTCGTCGGACTTAAGCAGCTTGAGCCGGCGGTTGAGCCGCATGCAATAACCGATCGTCAGCACGAGCAGAATCGCCACCAGGATTTCAATGATCATGCCAAAGCCGTTGTTCACGGTGCCTCCATCCGATTGCCGGCGCCGCCCGACATTTCGAACATGGCGAGCGTCGTGCTGGGTCTGCGCAGAGGTTTGCCGACGCGCACCGCGACGCGGTCGCCGACGCGGCCCATACGGCCTTCCGTCAGCGTCACGTCGCCGCAGCGCACGATCACCGGCGCGTCGGATTTGAGCTCAAGCATCAGGGTGTCGCCGACGTCGAGCTTCATGATCTGCCGGAGCGGGAGCGGCGCCTCATAGAGCACCGCATCGACCGCGATTTCCGCCTGGCCCATTTCAGTCGCGAGATGGCCTTCCCAGGTCGGATCGCGGCCGAATTTCTCGCCCATGAACATCTGCAACAGCACGTCGCGGATCGGTTCGATGGTGGCGTAGGGCAACAGCAGCTCGATGGTGCCGCCGCGATCCTCCATGTCGATGCGCAGCCGCACCAGGATCGCCGCATTGGCCGGCCGCGAGATGGCGGCGAAGCGCGGATTGGTCTCCAGCCGGTCAATGTTGAACTTCACCGGCGAGAGCGGCCTGAAGGCAAGCTCCGCGTCGGCCAGCACGACCTCGAGCATGCGCTTGACCAGATTGGTCTCGATCGTGGTGTAGGGGCGGCCTTCAATGCGAATCGCGGTCTGGCCGCGACGGCCGCCGAGCAGCACGTCGATGATCGAATAGATGAGGCTGGAATTGACGGTGATGAGGCCGGAATTCTCCCACTCCTCGGCCTTGAACACGCCGAGGATGGCGGGCAGCGGTATCGAGTTGAGGTAGTCGCCGAAGCGCACAGAGGTGATGCGGTCGAGCGACACTTCGACGTTGTCAGAGGTGAAGTTGCGCAGGCTGGTCGTCATTAGCCGGACCAGCCGGTCGAAGATGATCTCCAGCATTGGCAACCGCTCGTAGGAGACCATCGCCGAATTGATGATCGCGCGGATGCCGGAATTGTCGTTGAGGGAAACGTCGGCGAGGGAGAAGCCGAGGAGCGAATCGATCTCTTCCTGGGTGAGAATGCGCTCGGCACCGCCCTTGGCGGCCTGGATGAAATGGCCGTCGTCGACCATATTCGCCCATTGCGCCGCCATCGCTTCGGCGCCGCCCTCGGCAGCGGCGCCGGCGGCAGCAGTTGCGGGCGCTGCCTCGCTCTCCACCGCTGCCGCGTGCTGCTCGGCCTCCAGCGCCACGCCCCATTCGGCTGCCAGCGCGTCCTGGTCGATCTGATCCTTTTGCGCCATTTGTCAGTATCTATCCCGACCGAGGTGGACCGCTCTGCTCATCCCCGCACCGGCGGGAATCGCAACGGGTCACTGCACGACAATTTCCTTGAACAGCACGGCATTGATCCGGCCCGGTGCGATCGTGGCATTGACGCGCCGCGTCAGCTCTTCTTTGAGACGGTAGAGACCAGCCGAGCCATCGAGATCGGTCGGCCGCAACTCGCGTAAATAGGTCTGGAAGGCGTCCATCAGCCGCGGCATGACCGGCTGGATCTGTGCCGACATCGCCTGGTCCGGCAATTCGAGCGTGACTTTGACTTTGAGATATTGGGTGCGCTCGTTGCCGCCACTCGACGACAGGTTCACCAGGACATCCGGCATGTCCAGAAAAACCACCGGCTTGACCTGCGGCGCGGCGGCCGCCTCCGCCTTGCCGTGTCCGGCAAAAAAGAAGAAATAACAGCCGCCGCCAATGGCGCCCAAGGCGACGAGGCCAGCGACCCCTATCAACATGAGCTTGAGCGAAAACTTGCGCTTGCCGGGGGCTGCTTTGCCCTCTTCGCCTTCGGCGTCTGCATTCTTGGCGTCGGACTGGGTTTCGTTCGTCGTTGCCATCACCGCTCCGCTGGCGTGAGACGGGCACGCAGCTGGCAGGAATAACGCAGAACTAACGCCGCGAGCGCCGTTCGGCACCTCGAGGCGCCGTTGCCGGGAAAGCTAGGCCGGCAATGGTTAACGGATACTTGCGGCGCGGCGCTTGGCGGGAAGAATTTGCCGGGTGACGATGACGCAGCGGCTTTTTCTGCCGCTCAATCGGCCCCCTGACATGACCTAAGTGCCTGTTAGCACAAAATTTTATCCATTGGCACGGCTTCTGCAATCCCTGGTCTGCCACGGCTTGGGAGAAGCTGCGGCACGAATGAGAAGGCGGCCGGCGACACGGCACTTTCTCGTAGGCATTCGGGGGAGTTTACCGATGGAGAATACGCTTCTCGTCGGCTTGTCGCGCCAGATGGCGCTCAGTCGCGAACTCGACGTCATCGCCAACAACGTCGCCAACATCGACACCGTCGGCTTCAAGGCCGACAACGCGGCGTTCTCCGAATATCTCATGCCGGGCGCGCGGGACGGCGACTTCACCGGCAAAGACCGGCGCGTGAGCTTCGTGCAGGACCGCGCCACCTGGACCGATCAGAGCCCCGGCGCCCTCGAACGCACCGGCAATCCGCTGGACGTCGCCGTCGACGGCAAAGGCTACCTCGTGGTGCAGACGCAGCGCGGTCTGCGTTACACCCGCAACGGCTCGTTCGCGATCAGCGCCACTGGCCAGCTCGTCACCAAAGACGGCGATCAGGTGGCCGCCACCGGCGGTGCGATCACATTCCAGCCCGGCGATCACAATGTGAGCATCAGCGCCAACGGCATCGTCACCGTGAGCGACGCCTCCGGCACGCCGGATGCGCCGCGCGGACAACTGCAAATCGCCGGCATCGACAAGCCGCAATTGCTGCAGAAGGACAGCGGGTCGATGTTCATCGCACCCAACGGAGTCACCGCCGGCCCGGCGCCGCAGGGCACCCACGTGGTGCAGGGTGCGATCGAGAAATCGAATGTACGCCCCGTCATCGAGATGGCGCGCATGATCCAGATCACGCGCAGCTACACCGATATCGCCACCGTCCTGCAGCAGGAAGGCGATCAGCGCCGCAACGCGCTGCAGCAGCTCTCGCAGCAGCCGAGTTCGTCTTAGTTGAAGTTTGAGGAAACGGGACCATGCGTGCACTCGACACCGCGGCAACCGGAATGGCGGCCATGGACCTGCAGGTCCAGGTCATCGCCGGCAACCTGGCCAACATGACGACCACCGGCTTCAAGAGCCAACGTGCCGAATTTCAGGATCTCATCTATGAGCACGTCCAGCGCATCGGCGCGCAGGCGTCCGAACAGGGCAATATCCTGCCGGTCGGCATCGACCTCGGCTCCGGCGTGAAAACCGTCGGCACGCCGCGCCTGATGACGCAAGGCGCATTCGCGCAGACCGGCAACACGCTCGACGTCGCCATCCAGGGCTCCGGCTGGTTTCAGATTCTGATGCCCGACGGCACCTTCAGCTACACGCGCGACGGCTCGTTCCAAATGGATAACCAGGGCCGCGTCGTCACCGCCGAGGGCAATATCGTTCAGCCGACCATCACGATCCCGACGAATTCGACCGGGCTGACCATCAATCAGCAGGGCCAGGTGTCCGTCACGCTGCCCGGCAGCACCACGTCGAGCATTCTCGGGCAGTTCAACCTCACCACATTCATCAACGACGCCGGCCTCCAACCGATCGGCAGCAATCTGTTCGTGTCCACGCCGGCTTCGGGCCAGCCGCAAACCGGCGTGCCCGGCATCAACGGCGCCGGCACGCTGTTACAGGGCAGTCTCGAACAATCGAACGTTTCGGCGGTGACCGAAATCTCCAATCTGATCGCGGCCCAGCGCGCCTATGAGATGAATTCCAAGGTCATCACTGCGGCCGACGAGATGCTGCAGACCACCTCGCAATTGATGCGCTGAGAAGGATCCAGTCGATGATCCGCCCCGTCGTTCGAATTCTCGCCCTCGCCTTCGGGTTCGCCTTTATCGGAACATTCGCCAACCCCGCCGCCGCGCAGAATGCGATGCCGGCACTGCGCGGAAGCGTCATCGTGTCGGGCGACATTGTCCGCATCGGCGACCTCGTCGAGAATGCCGGGCCGGTCTCCGACGTGCCGATCTTCCGCGCGCCGGATCTCGGCACCAGGGGCGCGGTGCCCACCGAACGAATCGTCGAGGCGATCCGGCCGCACCAGCTCATCGGCATCGATACCCGCGGGCTTTCCGAAGTGATCGTCACCCGCGCCAGTCGCACGATCACACCCAAAGAGATTTCGGCACGCATCGCGCAGGTGCTTGAAGGCCAATACGGCCTTGGCGAAGCCCGTAACATCCTGGTCGAGTTCGATCGCGATGTTCGCACGCTCAACGTCGAGCCGACCGCGACCGGCGACCTGCAGGTGATTACCCTCGCCTACAATCCGCGGACCACGCGCTTCGACGTGACCTTCGATCTGCCGTCGAGCGCGGCGTTGCGCCGGCAAAATACCCGCTTCAGCGGCATCGCGATCGAGACCATCAACGCCGTCACCGTCGATCATCCGGTCGAACGCAGCGAGATCCTCAAAGCGTCCGATCTCAAACTCGAGCGGCGCCCGAAGTCCGAAGGTCAAGCCGTTACCGACATCGGCGCGGTTGTCGGGCTTGCCGCACGGCACCAGTTACGGCCCGGGCAGCCGCTGCACGCGGCCGATCTGATGACACCCACGATCGTACAGCGCAACGATAGCGTAACCATCGTCTACGAGGCGCCGGGATTCACCCTGACCATGCGCGGCCAGGCGCACGATGCCGGCGCGCTCGGCGATACGATCAACGTTCTCAACGAGCAATCGAAACGCGTCGTGCAGGGCATCGTGTCCGGTCCCGGCCGCGTGACCATAAGAGCCGTGACGACCCGCTTCGTCGAAAATGCGCCGGACCCGGCGCCGGCGTCCCCTCCTCCGCCACCCGAGACACCGCAACAAGGGCACAGCGTCGAGTAAACCTGAGTGAATTAGATGTTGGGATCCACTACGCGTCTTCGGCACGTGCGCTCGCTCCTCGGCACGGCCGCTGTAGTGTCGTTGTTGAGCGGCTGCGCTGCGATCGATCGGATCAAGCAGCTCGGCGAGCCGACGGCGCTGTCGCCGGTCGACAATCCAACAGCCAAGCCCGGATACAAACCGGTACAGATGCCGATGCCGACACCGCAGCCGGTCACCTACAATGCCAATTCGCTGTGGCGCAACGGCTCGCGCGCGTTCTTCAACGACCAGCGGGCGCACCAGGTCGGCGACATTTTGACCGTCAAGGTCAACATCAACGACACCGCGCAATTCCAGGATCAGACCCAGCTGCAGCGGAGCACCACCGAGGATACCGGCATCAGCAATTTCATCGGCGCCAACACCATCGGCAATGCCGCCAAGGCCGTGCTGCCGGGCTCGATCCTGACCGCCAACGGCAATTCGCAGATGAACGGCACCGGCACCATCAACCGCAACGATCAATTGCTGACCAATGTCGCCGCGGTGGTGATGCAGCTCTTGCCGAACGGCAACATGGTGATCGAAGGCAAGCAGGAAGTCAGGCTCAACAACGAAGTCCGCGAGCTCATCGTCGCCGGCGTGGTGCGGCCGGAGGATATCGAGAGTGACAACACCGTAGAACTGCCGAAGATCGCCGAGGCGCGGCTCGCCTATGGCGGCCGCGGCACTCTCACCAACATTCAGACCGAGCGCTGGGGCCAGCAGGTGATGGACATTGCGTTGCCGTTCTGACCAGGGGACAGAAGTCAGTGATCAGTAATCAGAAGAAATCTGATGAGCCCGTCGTTCTGATTACTGACTACTGATCACTGATTCCTTTGCTCCCCGGGGCCGCAACCGCCAAGCGGCGAGGCCCCGATACGACGCGGCCTCCGGCAGCTCCCCGCCGGAGGCCGCAAACTTTTTGTTTGCTCCCGGGTTTGATTTGCGGCCAAGACGAACAGAGCATTGCCGCGGATCGGTCAAGTGATCGGCGACGGCCTGCTGTCAGTTCACGCTGCCCTGCCCTGACGGGTTTCGAATTGCATCAGTTCCTGTCGCAATATTTTGACGACGCTGTCCCAATCGCCGAATTGCGGTTGCCGAACCAGCCGCGCGGTCGGATACCAGGGACTGTCGGCGCGCTCGCGCAGCCAGCGAAAATCCGCGGCGAACGGCAGCAGCAAAAACAGTGGCTTGCCCATGGCGCCGGCCAGATGCGCGACCGCGGTATCGACCGCAATCACCGCGTCGAGCGACGCGATCACGGCGGCAGTATCGGCAAAGTCCTTGAATTTCGATGCAATCGGAACCAGCACATCGGAGCGGCTTTGCAGCGATGCCGTATCCTCGTCGCGCACTTCGTGCTGCAAACTGACAAACGCAATGCCGGGCAGGTCGAGCAATGGCGCGAGCATCTCGAGGCGCATCGAACGATTGAGGTCGTTGTCGTGCGAGCGTTCGCCGGACCAGACCAGGCCGATGCGCGGTCGTTCCGGCAGGCGCGCCCGCCAAGACGCAATGTCGGCTTCGGCCGCCGCGAGGTAAGGAATGTCCGCCGGAATTGTTTCCAGCGTGGTCGCGCAAGCGAGCGGCAGGCTGAGCAGCGGGCAATGATAGTCGTAGCGCGGCAAAGGTTCCTTGCGCGCGACCACCGCCGCCACGCCCGGCAGGCGCGACAACAGCCGCACCAGCGATTGCTGAACTTCGAGGATCACATCGGCGCCGCGTGCGGCCAGTAACGACGCGTAGCGCGCGAACTGGATGGTGTCGCCCAAGCCCTGCTCGGCGTGCAGGAGAATGGTTTTTCCGGCGAGCGATTCCTTGCCCAGCCATAACGGCGCCGCAAAATCTCGCCGCTGCGACGCCAGCCACCCGACCTGCCAGCGCGCTTCATAGCAGTCCCAGCCGCGGGCAAAATCGCCCATCGTCAAGCGGGCGACACTCTCGACAAACCGCGCCTGAGCGAAGTCCGGCTTGCACAAGAGCGCGCTGGTCGCGCTCAGCAACGCTTCCTGCGGTCGGTCGAGCCGGCGCAACGCCACCGCGCGGTTGGTCAGGAGTTGCGCGTTCTTGGGGGCGATTAGCAATGCCCGGTCATAGGCGGCAAGCGCCTCCGCCACCCGATTGAGCTTGAGCAACGCATTGCCGCGATTGCCGAGCGCATCGAGGTGGGCGGGAGCAGCGGCAAGCAGACAATCGAAGCTCGCCAGCGCCTCACTCGGGCGCTTGAGCTCCAGGAGGGTGACGCCGCGGCGGTTGAGGAGCTCGCCATTGTCCGGTTCAAGACGCAAGCCCTCGTCGTAGCTGACCAGCGCGCGAGCGAAATCTCTCAGCGCATGAAACACCAGCCCGAGGCTGGCAAAGCCGTCGGCGCGGGTAAGATCGCTCTGCAATGCCGCCTGGATGAGGGCGAGCGCCGCTTCCAGCCGCCCGCGCTGGTAATCGATCAGGCCAAGACCGTGCAGCGCGTCGAAATTGCCGGGGTGATGCTGCAGCAGCGCGGTATAGAGCCGTTCCGCTTTGCCGAGTTCGCCTTCATCCAGCGCGCGCTGCGCGCGCCGGAGCATGCGTGAAAGATTCGGCTGCAAAAGCTGCGACGACCTGGTGTGCATTTTGCGCGTTGAACAGACAGGACAGCGACCCGGCCGCCCGCCGCGCGACCGTTAACGATCGGTAAAAGAACAAGGTAAAAAAAGGCTTAAAGGCAGCAAGCGAGCCAAAAACCGCTCACTCCCCTTGCAGCGAATCCAGACGTTTCTGCAAAATCGCGACGTCGTGCTCGAGTTTCGCCAATCTGTCGGCGGTCGGATGCTCCGCTCGGTCGCTGCCCTCGGAGTGCGGCCGCGATGTCCGTTCAGAGCTCCAGCTGACGCCGATGTGACCGCCCTTGCGCCATTCGACCTTGGCGTAAAAATATTCGTCCTTGTTGGGCATATAGATTTCGAAAGCATCCGGCAGCGGAACGCTCTCCGAGACTTCGAGGCGGCCGCCGTTATCGGTGACGTTTCGGACGATGCAATCCATGCTGGAGAGTCTGTTGTTGAAATAGATTCGTCCCTTGATGAAGGTCTTGTGGCGGACAAGCGAGCGACGCTCGATCATTGTCATCCGGCCGCTTCGTTCATCGCCTTGTCGACCACATCGATGACACTCTGAACCCGAACGATCAGATCCATGTGGGCTTCCATTTGTTCGTTTTGGCCCGATATTCCCATCGACTTGATCAAGGAGTTTCTGCGTTCCACCAAATGTTTACGGGCGGCGGCATAGTTGGTCTTGGCCGTGCCGGCCCGCTCCTGTTCGCCTGCGTCATTCGCCATGCCGGCTTTCTTTCTACGGTGGGGTCATTTCATCGTGCTCGATTTCGACAGCGTTCATAGCGTCGCCCGACGTAACCAAGACGGTTTCAACTAGAACGCGGCGTTGTCGAGCCACTTGACGCAGATCAAGACCGGCGCCCGGCATGGTGGCCGTGGTTTACAGATGCTGAACATGGCAGGTGCAGACTGCGAGCGGCGCGTGCTGGATGTCGTTCCGGCGCGGCCGGAACCTCGGTCACTATTAGGACGACATGCCGGCGCATCGCGAGAATGACGAATGCTGGACAGAGCGAAAGGCCGCCCCTTGCCCAGAATCGCCCCGGCTATTCCTCGCGGTAAACCCGCTCGCGGCGCTCGTGGCGTTCCTGGGCCTCGATCGACAGCGTGGCGATCGGGCGGGCTTCGAGGCGCTTGAGCGAGATCGGCTCGCCGGTTTCCTCGCAATAGCCGTAGGTGCCGTCTTCGATCCGCTGCAGCGCAGCATCGATCTTGGCGATCAGCTTGCGCTGCCGGTCGCGGGCGCGCAGTTCGATCGCCCGGTCGGTTTCCGAAGAGGCGCGGTCGGCGAGGTCGGGATGGTTCTGGTTGTCGTCCTGGAGATGCTGCAGCGTCTCCTTGGCCTCTTTGAGGATGTCCTCGCGCCAGTCAGCAGCTTCAGCCGGAAATACTCGCGCTGGCGCTCGTTCATGAACGGCTCCCGATCCGACGGCCGGTAGAGTTTTTCGAATGGCCGCAGGTTCTTGCCGTTCTTGTTGAACGTTTCGTCGGATCGACCGTTTTTGCCCTTTCACCGACTGCATGTCCCTTCACTCCGCGCACGCCACTGCGCCAGCCCTCCCGCGAGGCGGCGCTCATATAACCCGGGTCTGTGACGGTGACAATAACGATGATGGCGCCGGATCGCGAAGCCGCACGCTTCCGTAGAACGCGACGGCCAGCCCGCGTCCTCGGCGGACAGCTGGCGCTTCAGTTCAGTCCGGCTTTGGCCAGTTCCACCGCGACCCGCAGGTCGATCTCGCTCAGAACCTGATCGAGCCGTTCGTCGCCCGAGCCGTCCTTGAGGTCGGCCGCCACGGCCTTGAGCCGCAACAGCGTCGCCTGGTCGAGCGTGCCCGGCGAGCAGACCGAGCTTGAGCTCGTCGAGCGCGTCGAGCGCGCGGGTGCCATGCTTGACCGCGCGGCGGCGGCGCTCGACCGGGTCCTCGATGCCCTGCAAGGCGATCAGGGCGTCGATTCCGCCGAGCGTGCGCAAGGCGACCGCCGCGCTTTGGGCCTGCGGCGCGTTCGCTTCGGAAAGCGTGAAGGTGCCGCCCGGCCGGGCGCCGCGCCGCCGCCGGGCCGTGGACGAGGGCCGTTCCGTTTGGTCCAGTGACGCGCATGTACCGAATGGTGGGCCCGTTATGGTTAATGGGCGGTAAAACTTGCCGCCTGCACGGCAAGAATTGCCGGAAACCGGCAACGGTATGCTGCCGCAACGCCGCCGCGCGGCCCCTCTCTTCGAGAAATTCAGCTATGCATTTCAATGACTTGGTGCCTGAGGTCCGGGTTTGGCACGCAATTGGCAAAGCAGGTATCCGTCCGACCTCTTGGGGAGCAGGAGATGCAAGGACGCTTCGTGCCGCGCTCGCCGCGCTGGTGGTATTGACGTGCGCCGTTTCGACGGCGACGGCGACGTCGCGCATCAAGGACCTCGCCAATATCGAGGGCATCCGGCAGAACCAGCTGATCGGCTACGGGCTTGTCGTCGGTCTCAACGGCACCGGCGATACGCTGAACAATACGCCATTCACCAAGCAATCCCTGCAGGGCATGCTGGAACGGCTCGGCGTCAACATCCGCGGCCAGCAGATTCGCACCGGCAATGTCGCCGCGGTGATGGTCACCGCCAACCTGCCGCCGTTCGCCACGCAGGGCACCCGCATCGACGTCACCGCCTCGGCGATGGGCGACTCCAAGAGCCTGCTCGGCGGCACGCTTCTGGTCACGCCGCTGCTCGGCGCCGACGGCAACGTCTATGCGGTCGCCCAGGGCTCGCTCGCCATCGGCGGCTTCCAGGCCGAGGGCGAAGCCGCCAAGGTAACGCGCGGCGTGCCGACCGTCGGCCGGCTGCCGAACGGCGCCATCATCGAACGCGAGATCGAGTTCTCGCTGGCGACGCTCGGCCATCTGCGGCTGTCGCTGCGCAATCGCCGACTTCACCACCGCCAAGCGCATCGCCATCGCCATCAACGACTATATCGGCTCGCCGGTCGCCGAGCCGCTCGACCCGTCGACCGTGCAGCTCACGCTGCCGAAGAAATTCCCGCAAAACCTCGTGGCGATGCTCACCGAGATCGAGCAGTTGCAGGTCGAGCCGGACGAGGCCGCCAAGATCGTCATCGACGAGCGCTCGCGGCGTCATCGTCATCGGCCGCGACGTGCGCGTATCCACGGTCGCGGTGGCGCAGGGCAATCTCACGGTCACGATCTCGGAATCGCCGCAGGTCAGTCAGCCGGCGCCGTTCTCGCGAGGCCGCACCGTCGTGGTGCCGCGCACCAATGTCGGCGTGGTCGAGGAAGGCAAAAAGCTCGCGCTGGTGCAGCGAAGGCGTGTCGCTGCAGCAGATCGTCGACGGGCTCAACGCGCTCGGCATCGGGCCGCGCGATCTCATCTCGATCCTGCAGGCGATCAAGGCCGCGGGCGCGATCCAGGCCGACATCGAGGTGATGTGATGACCACCGCAGCTCGCAGCCGAACTCGGCCAATCGCTCGCCTACGCTCGGCAGCGCCACAGCGCGCAGGCTCAGGCCGCGCTCAAGATCAAGGGCAACGCCAAGGCCGCCGCGCAGAAATTCGAGGCGATGTTTCTGAACTCGATGTTCCAGCAACATGTTCACCGGCATCGACGGCGACGGCCCGTTCGGCGGCAGCGGCGCGCTGAAAGTCTGGCGCTCGTTCCTCACCGACCAATACGCCAAGACTTTCGCCAAGAACGGCGGCATCGGCATCGCCAGTCACGTCTACGACCCGTTGCTCAAGCAGCAGGGAGTGAAAAGCCTGATGAGCTCGATCACGACGACCGCCGAAGCGGAACAGGCCATCGAGCAGGTGGCCGATCTGATCGAAAAGCTGCACGGCCTTATCGAGCAGGAAACAGAGCTGGTGCATGCCGGCAACATGCGCAAGGCCACCGCGCTCGGACCGCGCAAAGAGCGAACTTGCGGGTCAGCTTTTCGCCGCCGGCGAACGGCTGAAGGCGAACGCGAAATTTCTTCTGCAGGCCGTGCCGGCAGCGTGCCACCGCATTGCACCGGCTGCAGGAGGCGTTCCGCGCCGTGCTGCAGAAGAACATGATCGTGCTGGCGACCGCGCACGCGGTGTCGGAGGGGATCGTGCGCCGGCTTTCGGGCGACCTCGCGCGCAAGGCTTCGCCGCAGGTCTATGGCGCTTCGGGCCGCGCCGTGGCGCCCAATCCAAAGCGCGGCCAGCCGCTGGCCGTCAGCCGGGTGCTGTAAGTTTCTTCTGCGCATTCTCGCGCCAGCGGGAATCCAGAAGAACTTTCCGGAATCTCGCGGATTTACTGAGTTCCCGCTCTCGCGGGGACGAGCGGTCGCGCGCTACGGTTTGACCGGCGCCGGCCGAGAGCGGCAAGTTCCTGCCGCAGCCGCTCGAGCGGCCCGTCCCAGTCGCCGATTGCGGTTTGCCGGAACAGCCGCATGGTCGGATACCAGGGGCTGTCGGTGCGATCGAGCATCCAGCGGAAGTCCGGCGAGAACGGCACCAGCAGCGCGACGGCCTTGGCCATCGCGCCGGCCAGATGCGCGACCGAGGTATCGACCGCGATGACCAGATCGAGCATCGCGACCACCGCGGCGGTATCGGCGAAGTCCTCGAATTCGCTGACCGAGCTGAATCACGCCGTGCTCGCGCAGGATCGCCGCCTCCATCTCGCTGACTTCCTTTTGCAGGCTGACGAAATCGACGCCCGACACCGACAGCATTGTGGCAAAGTGCTCGAGCGGGATCGAGCGGTTGCGGTCGTTGAGATGCCCGCGGTTCCGGCCCAGCAAATTCCGATCCGGAGCCGGCCGCTCTCCGGCAACCGCCCGCGCCATTTGGCCATGCAGTCTTCAGGAGGCCGGATATAGGGAACGTTCGCCGGCATCGTCGCCAGTTCGGTTCCGAACGCCAACGGCAGGCTGAGCAGCGGGCAATACAGATCGAAGTCCGGCAGCGCCTCGCCGCCGCCGAACACCTGCGAGACGCCGGGAACGGTGGCCATCAGCGCGGTGAGCGAGGGTCGCACCCCAAGCAGCACCTTTGCGCCGAGCGCCGCGACCATCGGCGCGTAACGGACGAATTGGATGGCATCGCCCAGGCCCTGCTCGGCGACAAGCAGGATGGTCTTGCCCTCGATCTGCTTTTCCCCGCGCCACACCGGCCGCGGATAGCTCGGCCGCTCCTTCGCAAATTCAGCCCTGTCCCAGCGATATTCGTATTTTCGCCAGCCCTCGCGAAAATCGCCGAGGCATAGCCGGGTCAGCGCCTCGTTGAAATTCGCTTCGGGATTCTCAGGCTTGATTGCGACCGCGGCGGCAAAGCTGCGCAGCGCCTCGTCCATTCGATTCAATGCGTACAGGCATTGCCGCGCTTGAGGTGCGCATCTGAGAAATTCGGCGCAATCCGAAGCGCCTGCGCGAAATCCGCAAGCGCATCGTTAAAACGAATGATCGCAGCAAACGCTTCGCCGCGATGGCAAAGCGCATCGGCTGATCGGGACAAAGCGCCAGACTCCTGTCAAAACTCGCGATCGCCTCATCGTAGCGTTTTAGTCGATTTAGAACCTTGCCGCGGTTGTTCAGCATTTCGGCGCTATTGGGGTTGGCGGCAAGCGCTTTATCGAGATTTTCGAGCGATTCAACGCTGCGCTCGGACGCCGCCAGTGAGATACCTGCCTCGATCTTGATGCCGGCCCGCGCAAGGGTCAGCGAAAGCGCCCGATCGAGGCTCGCCAATGCCTCTTCGTGCCGATCGAGCACGGTGAGCGTACTGCCGCGATTGTGGTGCGCTTCGGCAAGATCGGCAGCAAATGCAAGCGCCCGATCGTAGCTCGCCAATGCTTCCGCGTAACGGCCGAGACCTTTCAGCGCATTGCCGCGATTGTAATGTAAGGCGGCGTCGCTGGGACGTTCCGCCAGCGCCCGATCGAAGCTCGCCAACGCTTCGTCATGGCGCTTGAGCGCGTCGAGGATCACGCCGTAACTTGTCAGCGTGTCCACCGATCCGGGCTTCGCCTGCAACGCCGCAGCGACCAGACGCAGAGCTTCAACCGATCGGCCTTGTTGATGTTTGAGTACGCCGGACAGATGCAGCGCTTCGCAATGCTGAGGATCCGCCGCAAGAATAGTGTCATAAATTCGATCCGCCTCGTCGAGCCGCCCGGCTCGGTGCAATCGCAGTGCCCGCTTGAAAGAGTGGGCGAGTTGCGAAAGCTCCGCCGTCGCCTGTTTCGCCATGTGATCCTTACCTGCGGCCCGGAATGGACGTTAGGAACACCCAACGCTGAAGCGCGGCCGTGCATGCGTTGCCTTTACCCCAAGGTCGGTGATGATGGTTAATCGATCGTAAACATTCGCGAATACACGGCCCGTTAACTGCGAACGGCGCATGAATGGCAGACGGGGTGAACCGTTTGGCCAGGCGTCGCAATCCATGAGCATCGGAAGCATAGGAAGCCTCTCCTTCTGGCAACAAGATCAAAACTTCTGGCACCAGACGCAAGACCAGGCTCGGAGCGCCGCGTTAAGCGATGCGCTGATTTCCGCGATGGGCAGCGTCGTGGCCAATAAGGCAAAGGGCCTCGCGAGCATCGCGACCCAAACAGCGCAAGACCGCGTCCACGCCCAGCTTCAGGCCGCGTTACAAAGCGCGCTGCAAGCCTCGAAGAGCGAATCCGCTTCCAAGACTTCGACCACCGGCTCTCCGGCTGTCGGAACCGGCACGGTGCCCCTCTCGGCGACCACCGCGCTCTTGACCCTCGGCATTCCCAAGAACGGTACGATCACCGTCAGTGACGGGACCAATGTCACGACATTTGCGTCGACAGGGACCGATACGGTCGGCGATCTGATCAATGCCATCAACACCAGCGGGCCGAAGAACGCGCAAGTGACGGCGTCGCTTAACGTCGGCGGCAAGCTTGTCGTTACCGGGAATAATAAAACCGTTTCGGTCTCGGTCGGAGGCTTGTTTGCCTCGAACGTTGGTTTCGGCGCCAAGAACGCAAGTTTCAAACCCGTCGCTCCTTCGTCAAGTTCTTCCAACACATCGAGCTCAACTACTTCGGGCTCGTCGACGGCGTCCCCCGCGAGCGGGTCGTCCACCGCCGCTCCGACCAGTCCCCCTGCGGCTGCCCCGTTTAATTCGGCCAACGCGCTCCAGACCGGCGGCACCGCCGAAACCCTCCTGGCGACGACCGGCCAGATCGGCGGGTTGCTCAATCGGTTTGCCTGATACCGGCGCACTCAAGCCTGATCGTCATTCCAAGCCAACGGATCCGTCCAAACGGTGTCGACCCCGGCGCGCCCATTTTGGCGATTGGAACCAACCGTTAACGCTAACGAACCTACCCTAATCCCAACGATTTTGGTCGAAACCGGCGCTTCGTATTTTTGGGGGCCTGTCTCGGTGCAATCGTTATTCTTAAGGGCGGCATGTGCGGGATAGCGGTGGCCATCGATTGGGATGGCGGCGAAGCGGCTGTCCAGTGTTTGATCGCAGGCATGCTGCATCGCGGAGACATTACCGATCCGCTTGTCACGGTCGGAAACAATATCGCGATGTGTACGCGCCGCTTGCGGATTGTGGATGCGGCACATGGCGTGCAGCCGCAAGCGTCTTTCGATGAGCGCTTTCTCGTCTCCTTTAATGGCGAAATCTACAATCATGTCGATTTGCGCCATGAATTGGAGGCGCTCGGCGTGCGTTTCCGGACCGAATGCGACACGGAAGTCATCGCCAACGTGCTCCGCATTTGGGGCCCGTGCGGGATTAAGCGGCTGTCCGGCATGTATGCCTTCGTTGCGGTCGATACCGCGACCGGCGAGTTTCTTGCCGCGCGCGACCCTTTCGGGGTGAAGCCGCTCTATCTGATACAGTCGCCCAAGGGCTTTCTGTTTTGCTCGGAAATCCGGCCATTGCTCGACGCCACCGAAGGCGACGACGTCCTATTGTTGCCGCCGGGCCATATGTTGACCCGCAATTTTTGCGGACGCCATTACAACGTGCCATCGTCGACGGCATCGATCCCCCCTCACCGCAGGAGCTGGACCGCATTCTGTCGGAAGCTGTGCGTATCCGCATGCCATCAAACCTTCCGATCGCAGTGCTGTTTAGCGGCGGCCTCGATAGTACGCTGCTCGCGCATTATGCGCGGCGATCCTTCCCGGCCATGCCGGGCTACATCGCCATCGGCTGCAATGCGCCCGATCACGTCTTTGCCAAGCGCTATGCCGAGGCGACCGGTCTCGATCTACGCGAGGTGACCGTTGAAGCACATGGCGCCCGGACGCTTTCCCTCATCGAGACGGTCGTCGACGCCGTGGAAACATTCGAACCGGCGGTGATCCGCCCGAGCCTTTACACCTATCTCCTGTCGCAGCGCATCCATCAAGATGGCTTCCGCGTCGCGTTATGCGGCGAAGGCGCCGACGAGTTGTTCGCGGGTTACTCGCCGCTCGAACATGCTTTTATGCAACCGAATGGCATGGGCCGTTATATCCAGAACCAATGTTTGGGCATGATGCATCGTGCTAATCTTCAAAGAGTCGACCGCTGCTCAATGCGATTTCAGCTCGAAATACGTGAGCCATTCCTGGATCAATCGGTCGTCGGTTATGCGCGTGAGCTCGACAAATCCGCTTTGCTCAAACGAACGGGCAACGCGCCGATCGGAAAGGCGCCATTGCGCGCGCTCTATGACTTGTATTCTTCGGAGTTACCGACGCTCATTCGCGACCGGCCAAAAATGCTTTTTCACGAGGGCGCCGACGGCGATGTGGAAAAATCGGGATGGCTTGATCTGTTCGAAGCGGCGCTATCGGATGCCGATTTGCACGATGGGCAACGCGAATTCGCCGATTTTGGAATCGGCAACAAAGAAGAGTTGTTTTTTATGCGGGCGCTCGCCGACAAGATGAATGTCAACCGCATACCGCATCTACGCGGGCGGCTCCGATTGGATATGCCGCGCGCCGCCTGAATCCCTTTTTGGCGCAAGCGCGGCGATAACGAGCCGGCGGCGAAGAAATCCGGATGTTGCAGACGCCCGGCGCTATCCAGTTTCGCAATACGAATGCGGATTGCTTCCGCCACTTCGCCGCTCGCGAAGACCTCGGGCGACCCGCCGCCGCTCAAGGCCTGCTGCGCAGGCCGGCGGCGATGCCGCGATTGATCTCGATAATGGATGTCAAATGCTCCGGCTTCGGGTTGGTCATCAGCGAAAAAGTCTCGCCCATGACGAACGTGCCGAGATTGGCGATGTTCTGACGCACCGGAACCGGCAATTTGTTGTCGTCGCGGGTTACCGCATCGATAAACACTGTCCAGAGTCGGCGATTGAACATCACCGCGTCGTTGAGGTTTGGCGGCTTGTCGCGCCAGGAATCATACGCCGCTTGCAATTTCGCGGCGGCCTGCAGAAGCAGGCTCGCTTCCAGTTCGCGCGGGGGGGCGGTTTCGTTGGCCACTGTCGCGTAGGCTTTAGCGGCGTAGTGCATGGTCGACGAGTTCCTCTTTTCGAAGGCAATCAGTTGGCGCGCTTCCTCTAGGGCTTTTTACAATTCGCCTGTTAAGATTTGATTATTGATGCAGTCAATGCACCGACGGGTTTCAGGCGCGGCGTTCACGCTGTCGCGCCTGGCCAAAAGAAAACGGCGGGGCTTTCGCCCCACCGCCTTCGTCAGAAAGCCTGTACCAGAAGAATTTAGCCGAACAGCTTGAGCACCGACTGGTTCGCCTGATTGGCGATGGACAATGCGGAGATTTCCAGCTGCTGCTGAGTTTGCTCGGTCAGCAGGTTGGCGCTGGCCTGGTTCTGATCCGCCAGCACGAGATTGCTGGCACCCGTCTGCAGAGTGTTGATCAGGTTGGTCTCGAACGTCTGCCGGGTCGAGATGGTCGACGAATTGGTGCCGAACGTCTGCGTCTGGGCCCGCACGTTGGTGATCGCGGTATTGATCGCCGCTTCCGTGGTGGCGATGTTGGTGTTGTCCTGGAACCCGTTGCCGCTGATCGCCGACAATCCAAGTCCCGCCGAGCTGAAGTTAACGCCGGCGATGGTCAGACCGCTGGTGCCGTTTTCGTTGAAGTTGACCGTCAGACTGCTGCTATTGAGCAGATTGACGCCGTTGTAGGACGAGTTGCCGGCGAGCTGATCGATCTGCTTCAACAGCGCGTTGTAGTTGTTCTGCAGCGTGGCGCGGGTAGAGCTCGGAGTGACGACCGTCGCCGTCGGCGTGGTAACGCCGCCGGAAAAGCCGAGCGCGGTCACTGTCGCCGCGGTGCCGCCGATGGTGACGATGTTCGAGCTCGTCGGCGTCAGCACGATCTTGTTTTGCGCGTTTACGGTTGCGCTGATGTCGCTGATGGCCGCAAGCGCGGTGTTGAGCCCCGCCAAGGTCGAGATCTGGCCGTTGCCGCTGCCGAACGTCAGCGTATTCACCGCGTCCGTGCCAACCTGGACCGTCAGCGTGCTGCCGGAGGTAAGCCCCGCCAAAGTCGAATTGTAATTGTTCTTGTATGCCGTGGCGGAGAAACCCAGATCGGTGTTGCCGAAAGCTCCACCGACCGTGACCGCACCATCCGGGCTGCTGAGCACGAGGTCGCCACCGCCGTTAATAGTTGGCGTGATCGTGGTGCTCAGGTTGGAGGCGCCGATGGAGGCGATCAGGTTGGCCGAGCTGGTGAAGGTGTCGTTTGCAGTAACGGCGTTGTTGGCAACGTAATAGAAGGACGACGAGTGACCTTCACCGTCGGTAATCGTCAGCGCATCGCCCAAGGAGTGGGCCGTCGTATTCGCCGTGAAATTAGCGGCAGTAAGGCTGGCGGAGGTCGCGGTGGTGGTGAGGTCGTGGGTAAGATCGTTGCCGAGCACTTGCACGCCGCCGCTGCCGTCCGAAGTAACCGACGCCACGGCGCTCAAGTTGCCGCTCGGGCCCGTACCGGTGGTCAGAACGGTGATCAGGCCGGCCGCGTCGTGGAAGGTGTTAGTCGCCGCATTGGTGGCGGCGCCGAACGTAGCAGTCACCGTAGTGCCCGCGAGCGTGTAGGTCAGCGTATCGCCGTTCGCCAACTGGGCGATGCCGGCGCTTTTGAAATCGGACGTTGTCTGCACCGACGCCGTTGAAGCGGTGACCGCATTGGCGAAGGTCGCCGTGCTGACGGCCCGTGTCGTGTCGGCGGCGATGGCGCTGCCGGTTTGAGTCCCGCTGTAGCTCACGGTGCCGTTCGTCGCCTGCTGGGCCTGCTGCGCCGTCGACAGCGCCTGTTCGAGCAGGCTGGTCAGGCCGGTCAGGCCGTCGTTGGCCGCATTCAGCGTCTGCTGCGCCTGTCCGATCTGGTCGAGCAGCGCGCTCAGGTCGTTGGAGCGGTTGGTCAGCGACTGCGAGGTGAAATACGACGTCGGATTGTCGAACGCCGTGTTGACCTTCTTGCCGGTCGCAAGCTGTTGCTGCGTGGTGTTCAGGTCGTTGGACGTGTTCTGCAGCGCCAGCAGGTTCTGCCGGATGCCGCTGCTCAAGGTGATGTCAGACATAATTGCGTACCCTTCTGGTTACAGGCCGTACTGGCTTGCACTTGCTATACGGACCGTACAGGCGAGTGCATGTTCCGATCGAGACGTGACCGGCTGCCGAAGGTTTGCCCCAATTCGTTTAAAGACGCGTAAATTCTCGCAGCTTTATTCAGCCGGGACAAGTGCGTTGCAGAAAAGCTTTGAGTTTAATGCGATCCCTTGCGCAGCTCGGCCGCGCTGCCGCCTCAGATTTTTAATTTCTTGAGTGCATGTTGCGCGGCTGCTTAGTGAGATTTAAGATTTTGTCTTTGCTATTGGTTAACCATAATTACAGACTTCGAACCCGTGGAAATGACTTTTGATGTCTACCGCCTCGAGAATCGATGGGCCCGCGCCGAGCGCCGTCAATCTGGTCGTCGCGACGCCGTGTTTCGGCGGACAGATTTCAGTTCTTTTCGCAGCCTCCCTGTTCAATCTGCAAAAGTTTGTGCACTCGTACGGCAACTCAATCTCAAAGTCTTGTTCAAGGACGGCGACGCGCTGATCACGCGCGCGCGCGCGAGCCTGATCTCGCAATTTCTGGACGACCCCGGCGCGACCCATCTGTTGTTTGTCGATGCGGATATCGGCTTTGAGCCGGATCAAGTTTTGCGCCTGATCCAGTGCGGCGCCGATATGTGTGCGGCGATTTATCCGATCAAAAGGATCGACTGGGACAAAGTGAAGACGACCATCGAAGCCGCGCGGGCCAATCCTGCAGCGGCGGCCTTGAAATATGTCTTTGAAGTCGAGGATCCCAACGCCGTCATTGCCAAAGCCGGGTTCGTCAAAGTCCGCTACGCCGGCACCGGCTTTCTCATGATTCGTCGCCAAGCGTTGGAAAGGATGTGCGCGCAGTATCCGCAGCTGCAATTCAAGCGCGATCATTCCATCGACGCCACGACCGCAAGCGACAATCGATTTGCCTTGTTCGAATGCATGATTGCCGAAGATGGCACCTACCTGAGCGAGGATTTCGCCTTCTGCAAGCGCTGGATCGAAATGGGCGGCGAAATTTGGGCCGATCTCGACAGCAAGCTCCGCCACGTCGGTCCGACTAACATTTTGCGGCGATCTGTCGTCGCAGTTCGCCGGTACTGGCATTTAGCACTACTTTGGCACTTTTGGTTTGGCGGTTCGCGTTAGGAACGCTTTACAGTGAGGGCATTGCAGGGGTGGAAGCCGGACGAAGAGGTCGAGGATGGCTTGCCTGATGGCGGGCATGCTCGGCTGTGGTGGCGGTCCTGCGATTTTTTTTTTCCGTCCCGCTGCTTTGAGGCGGCGGGATTGAAGGAAGGCGTAGGCGATCATCGTCATCAAGGCATGTCGGTGTAACCCGGTCCAGGATCTGCCTTCGAAGTGGTCGAGACCCAATTCCTCCTTCATCTGCTGGTGCGCCTGTTCACAGATCCATCTGGCCTTGATTGCAGCGGCGAGCATCATGATGGTGGCATCGGCCGGCAGGTTCGACACATAGTATTTTTGCTCTCCGGTTGAGCGCCGCTCGCCGACGAGCCAGACCTCATCGCCAGGCATGCATTGCATACGATTATCAAGCATGCGGTGCTTATGACCATCCGCAACCCGAACCCGGCGGGCCGCGAAGCGACAGGTCAGCTGACCTTTGGTGCCCCGTCGCCAGTTGACCTCTCGCCATTTCTCACCGGCTAACGTCGCCTCGGCGGAAAGCGGAGGCTGGTCAGGAATGTGGTACTTGCGGCGCTTTCCAGTTTTTGCGACGGGGAAGACCAGGGCAACGTCCGCTGGGTAGACGTTCTGGCGTCGCGACAGACCCACTGCCCATAGCAGGCCGCGTTCGTTCAAAGCCTGGCGGAAAGGCCCACTTGATCCATATCCTGAATCGGCAAGCACACAGCCAAAGCGCACGCCGGAGGCGATGACACGGTCAATCTCTTGGATCGCGATTTCCGGCTTTGTGAGAGCGGTCTGCCGATCCTTCGGCACATGGGCCCGCGTCATGCGCTCGGGATCGTCCGTCCAAGTCTCGGGCAGAAAGAGCCGCAGCCCCACCATCATCGGCACTTCGCGCGATGCCAGTGTCATCGAGACCAGAGACTGACAGTTGGCTGTCTTCCCAAGCGAAGAAGCGTATTGCGGCGCCACGCCGACCGAGCGCTCCCCCTTCTTCGGCAGCGCCGTGTCGTCGATGATCAGCCATGCGTCATCACTGCCAACCATCTTGTCGGCCTCGGCGAGCAGGACTTTCTCCAGCGGGACCGCATTCCATGCGCCACTTGCTATGAAGTGATGCAACTGATCGTAGCCGACTTGCCCGTCGCGCGCCGCCATGGGTTGGATGCTCTTGCGATCGCCAGAACCGATCAGTCCCGCCACATAGGCTGGGCACATCCGCGATCGCGCCTTGTTTCCCAATGCGCCAAGGAATGGCGCAAGCCACTCCTCAAGATCGCTCTTCCAATCAATATCCATGGCCGGCCCTCCAAGATGCCGACCTCCCATGAGTCACAGAAAAACTGATTTGGGAATCCCGCGCCCTCAAAAATCTGCCAAAGTAGTGCTAGTCTCGGATGCTCGGCCCTTCAATGTTGGGTGGGCATGCTGACAAAAGATCAAGCTGGAATGATTTCGCCGTTAAGGAAAACGAGCGGAAGTAAATTATTTACCATGATTTTTTAGGGTCGGTACTGCCTCGAAGGCCGTGGCTGCCTTTCTTGGGAGATTGCACGCTCCGGCCGCAACGGATCCTATCATGACGGACGCCGCAGATTTGATCGCCGGTGACGACCTGAAAGCGGCGGCGCTCCAATTTATCGGCGAGACCCGTGCAAAGATCGAGGGAGAGCAAAAAGGCCTCCGCAGCATCTTCGACAGCTGGTTCACCCGCGTCCTCACCCAACTGATAAGCTCCGATCCAACCCGCTCGTGGGAAGACAGCGTGCGGGAAGCCGCCTCGTGCCTGCCCGCGCAGAGCTCAAGCTTGCAATGGGACCTGCAGCGCCTGAGGCTCTTTCTCGATCGTTGGCGGCAGGGGCGTTTCGTGGAATTTTCCCGGCGTGAGCAATCGGGAGTTCACTATCATCCGCGGTTTGGCACCGAGTTCGGGATCGACGTGCTGTTGACCTGTCAGGGCGCGCCCACGCTCATGCGCTGGCGCGGCACTCCATTGATGAAGAACGTCTTCGATTTCGCGATGTACCCGGCGCTGATCGCCGAGCTTCGCCCGCGCACCATCTTCGAGGTCGGCTCCGGCATGGGAGCCAGCGCCATCTGGTTCGCCGATCACCTAGCAATGAACGGAACGGAAGGCCGGGTCCATTCGGTGGACCGGGTCAAAGTCGAGATGGAATATCCGGGCGTCAATTTCTATCGGGGCGATTGCTCCGATCCTGAAGGGCTGTTCGATCCTGATCTGTTGCATTCAGAGCCCCATCCTTGGCTCGTGGTCGAAGACGCGCACCACAACGTCGCCGCTGTCCTGGAGCGTTTTCACCAGTTCCTGGCGCCGGGCGATTATCTGGTGGTCGAAGACAGCGACGTAAAACGGGAGGCAATTCGGAGATTTGTCGGCGATCGTCCCGGCGACTATCTGGTCGACACGCGATTTACTGATAATTTCGGGCGGAACGCTACCTGCGCCGCCGATTCAATATTTATCAGGACAAAAGCGGCGAACCGCGAATAGCGGGTCGCCGTCCGCTGGTTCGAGGTACTATTCGCAATTCGCGCTTATCAACCCGCTACGGGCCCCAGGAAGCTGACCAGGGTCAACTGCGCCAGCCGCGCAGTCACCGACATAGATGCCGACAGCTCATTCTGCAACGTCAAAATATTCTCGCCGACCTGATTCTGATTAACCCCCTCGATCCCTTGCAGCATGTCCTGCAAAGTCGTCTGCGTCTGCGTATTCGTGGTGGTGGCATTTTTCAAGGTGGTCTGCGCGTTGGCGATGCTGGCCTCGATATCGCTCACTGTTTGCGAGCCGGGTTGACCGTTCAGATTTGTCACGACGTTTTGGGTAAGCGCTTGATAGCTCGCCTGCGCATTCGGATTGCTCGCGGAATAAGTGGTCGCGGCCAGCACCGCCACGTTCGCCACCAGCGACGCGATGGCCGGCTCGTTGGCGCGCATCCCATAAGCGATAGTCAGCGAGGGGCCGACCGGGGCGGTCGCAGTCTGCAGCGCCGGCGTGGCGCCGTTTTCGCCGGTGTACCAGAAGACAGTGTTGGCCGGCGTGCCGGTCACCAAGCGTGGCCGCGGCGTAATGCGGCGGCGGACCAGGATCGGATTGACCATATTCGCGGCGGGTCCGCCAGAAGAAATCATTGGCGGCGGCCATGGCGGAAGCGGCCGGCAGCGCGGTTTGCGCGAGATTGCTGACGGCCGTCGTCAGCGCGGCCTGGAGATTTGCTGCAGTGGCGGCGGGCGTTAAGCCGACGCTAAACTGGTTTGGGCCCGGCGGCGCTGACGCGGTCGCTTGCAGCGAGATGGTTTGGCTGGTGCCGTCGGGCAAATTTAAGCTGAACGCGATCGAATTGCCGGGATTTGGATTAGATGCGGCAAGATTGACCGAATCGACGTCGGCGGGCCCGACGGAGTGACCACCGCTCCGGTCAAGTTGGAGTTCACAGCGGCCAGCTTGAAGCCGAAGGGCGAGCCTGCGACATCCTCGCCGATCGAGACGGTGGAACCCCGCCGCCGGCGGGATGACCAGACGGCCGAGTGGAGGAACGTTGGCGCCCTGATCGGCCTGTAGGCGTTCGGCCATGACCTGCTTGAAGCCGGCCTGCGCGCCGTTGCCGTTGAGAATGGCGCTGGTGCTCGCCACTGAAGGCTGGTTCAGGGCGCTGCCTGAAAACATGTAATTGTCGCCCGCTTGCGTATTCAGCGCCGCGAAAGAATTTGATCGAGTTGGCCCGCGGCGGACTCTGCGCCATTGTCTGCCCGGTATTGTCGAGCGAAAAAGCCGCACTCTGTAGCAGCGATTGTTGAACCGCGCTGCTGGAGTTGCCGAGCTGCGTTAGCACCGATTGGGCGATGCTCAGCGTCGTGCCAACGGTCGCGGCGGTGCTGCTGTAGCCGTTGCTAGCGGCAAGCTGCGCCGTCAGCTGCAACGCGAGTCCCGCTTGCGATCCAAGCCCGGAATAGGTCGAGGCGGCCTGGCCGGTACCCAGCTGCTCGCTCAGCGTGTTGAGCTGATTCATCATGTTGTTCTGCGCCAGCAGCGTGGTCGCAGTGATCGATCCGGGTCCGGTAATGCTCATTACGGCACCACTTGCAGCAGCGTCGACATCATTTGTTGGATCGTGGTCATCACCCGCGCGTTGGCGCCGTAGGCGTTCTGCAGCGCGATCAGGTTCGACATTTCGGTATCGATGTTGACACCCGATTCATCGTTGAAGCGCTGTTGCAGGGCGCTCACCACCGTGTCCTGCCCCTGCTGCAGGTTAGTGGCCGCGTTTGCCGCCTGGCTCTGCTGGCTGACGATCTGGCTCATATAGTTCGATAGCGTGCCGCTATACGGCTCGGCCGGGCTGCCGATGCCGGTCGTCGGCGAATAGTTCAACAAAGCGTTGGATAGCTGGTTGAGAATGAAGTCCGGCCGTGTCGGGTCGCCCGAAGCGGTGCCTGGCGCGTAGGTCACAAGGCTTGAAGGCGAAGCGACCACAGCCGAATTGACCGCAATGCGCCCGGCCAGACCTGTAGTCTGCGAGCCGCCGGCGCTGAGTGCGCCGGTGATCGGCGCGGTACCGTCGAGAAACAGCGGCAGCTGCGGACTGCCGTTCGTGAGCGACGTTGCAGTCGAGGTCGCCGATAGCGCATTGACGACACTGCCGCTGCCGCCGTTGTTGAGCACCTGCAGCACGGTGCCGGACGGATTGGAGAATTGCAGGTTGCTACCGAACGCAGCGTTGAGCTGCGACACCACCGATGCCATGCCGCCGGAAAAGTTGATGCCGATGGTTTGGTTGTTGGCATTGGACGGTGAAGTCTGCAGCGGCAGCGTGCCGCCCGGACCGAGCGACTCCACCGTGATGGTGTGCTGGACGTTGCCCGAGTTGGTGTAGGTGACCTGGAGCGAGTTGCCCGGCAACCGCGCGCCGACGTCGACGCTGTACCCCGACTGTGAGCCGGAAACGACTGCAGACCCGCTGGTCGTCTGGTTCGACAGCGCTTGAGACATCTGGTTGGCGAATTCGTCAAGCTGATTCTGCGCCTGCGGCAGGATGCTGTCCCGCATTTGCAGATAGGCGCCGATCGCGCCCGCCTGGATCGCGTTTGTGGCGATCAAATCGGTGGTGGCGCCGCCGGGCGACACCAGCGTGATGGTGCCGGCGGTGTCCTGGCTCGGGTTGGAACTCCATAACGAAGTCGCCGACAGCGTTCCGACATTGTCGAAATTGAGCTGCGACGCTTGCGACCCGGCCACCAATTGCTGGCCGGTCCCGGTGAACACCGAAATTTGGTTATTGGCGCTCCGCACCACGTTGACGTTCATCAACTTGGTCAGTTGGGTGACGTCCTGGTCGCGCTGGTCCTCGAGTGTCGCGGCGGCGCTGTCCGCGGTCGAGGTGCTTGCAAGCTGCGCATTGATCTTGGCGATCTGCTGCAAGGCATTGTTCGCCGTTTGCACGTCGGTGGCGATGCCCTGCTCCGCCTGGGTGCGCAGCTGCTGGACGCTCGTGGTCATGGAATTGAGATTTTGCGCCAGCGCCTGCGCCGCACCGACCACGGCGGCCTGCGCCGAATATGAGCCTGGGCTCGACGACAACGCCTGTGCCGCGGTGGTGAAATTATTGTAGATTGCATCGAGCGAAGTCGAGGATCCAGGCGTGCCATAGAGTTGCTGGAGCTGCTGATAGAGTTGCGCAGTGGTGTCGGCGAAGGAACCGCCGGCCGTCTCGGTCCACAACTGGTTCTGCAGCAAGGTGTCGAGATTGCGATTGATGCCGCTGGTGTCGACGCTCGCGCCATTTTGCCCGGCGGTCGCAAGTTCGACCTGACTGACCGTCTCGGCGACGTAGCCGGGCGTGTTGGCGTTCGCCACATTCCCAGCAATTACCGAGAGACTTTTCTGGGTCGTGTTCACGCCAGCTAAAGCGGCGGACAACGCCTGGGAAAGGCCCATTTCTTCAGCCGTCCATGCGGCTTAGACCCAAAGACCCGCTCACTGGATCACTTGCAGCAGGCTTTGGATCATCTGGTCGGCGGTCTGCATGACTTTCGCATTGGCCGAATAGGCCTGCTGGGCGACGATCAATTGGCTGAACTGAGTCGCGATGTCGACGTTGGAAGCTTCCAGCGAACTGCCGACAATGGTGCCTGTGGCGCCCAAGATCGGCGGACCCGACTCGGACGTAGCCAAGTAGGCTTGGCCGTTGATCGGCTGCAGTGAATCCTGACCATTGAAGGACGCCAGCGGGATCTGCGCCAAGGGGATGGTCTGGCCGTTCGAGAACTGACCGACGATTTGGTTCTGGCTGTTGACCGCGACCGATACGAGTTGGCCGGCAGCAAAACCGTTCTGCTGCAATTGGCTCACCTGCGTTGTGCCGCTTGAAGCGGCGAATTGCGTGAGGCCGTTGGTGCCGAAATTGAGCTGGACGTTGCCGAGCGAGTCGCCGTTTACGGTAAGGTTTTGCAGTGTCACACCCGAGATCGGTGGAACCAATTGGCCAGTCGAATTGAACGTGAACGTCGTGCCGACGTTCTGCCACGCGGCTTGGGTGCCCGTTGCGTTTGAATTGGTTTGATAGAACAGCTGCCAATTGCCGGTACTCGTCTCAGCCCAGCGGAATTGGACGTTGACCGGATTGCCCAACGAATCGTAGGCGGTGAGGGAACCGCCGTCGACTGATTGCGCGAGGAACGTGGATTGATCGTTGGCGATGACGGTGCCGTTGGCCGGGAGCGCGTTCAGGGTTTGGATGCCGAATTTCGCCGCCGACGCGGTACCGCCGACGGCGAGAGTCGTGACCGGCGAAGTCGCCGTCAGGGTGATGTCGCCGTTGGCAGTGTTTACCGTTCCGTTGACCCCCGCCAGGGCCTGGATCTGCGTTTGCAACTGAGCAAGCGTGGCGACTTGACCCACGCCCGTGCCGAAGGTGATGGTTTGCGTTGGGCCAGCACCAACCGTAACCGTCAGGGTCTGACCTTGCGCTACGGCGCTCTGCGTCAACAGATTGGTTGGGTTGAACGAGTTTTGCCCGGGACCAAATCCGAGAGCAGCGGCATCAGTGCCCGTGCCCCCAACGGTGATCGACGCGACGCCATTGGTTCCGGTGAGAACCAAATCGCCGCTGCCGTTCAGAGTGGCACTGACGTTGGCGGAACCGCCATTGATGGCCGTCATCAGATCGTTGACGGTGGGGGCCGGCGGCCCCGCCGGCACCGTGTAAGTCGTCGTATTTGTACCGTCGTTGATGGTAATCTGGTCGGCTGCATTGATTCCCAGCGACGCAAGTGTGGTGGCGTTAGTAAGACCATTCACTGTGCCGGTCCCGGTCGCAACAGCGTCGGGCTGAAGGGTCGCGCCGGTGCCGGTGATTTGCGCGGCCACCGGAGCACCGGCGAGCGGATTGGCCTGGAAGTCGCTTGGAACCAGCATCCCCGAACTCGGCGTACTGGGCAGGTTTGCCTGGTACTGTATTGTGGACGTCTGCTGCGCGGGTACAAAGTTGTTGTTGAACTGCAGGACCTGAGGCGAGCTGCCGACCGGACTTCCCGTCGCCGAATTGATCGGGATACCCATGAGGTAATAGCCGGAGCCGTTCACCAGATAGCCGCCCGAATTCATCTGAAAATTGCCGGCCCGGGTGTAGGCATCGACGCCGCTGAACACCGGCTGAGTGCCGGAAACCCCAGACTGTTGCGCCACCACGAAATAACCGTTGCCGTTGATGGCCATGTCGGTCGAAACAGTTGTGCTTTGAATTGTCCCCTGCACCGAGTTTGTGGCAACGGAACTTGCGATGACACCGTTCGCAGTCGTCTGGTCCACCGAGGCCGCAGAGACCAGGTCCGCAAAGCTTGTATTTGTCTCTTTGAAGCCCGTTGTCTGCGAGTTGGCGATATTGCCGGAGATGTTCTGCAGCGCAAACGATTGCGCCTGCAGACCGGCCACGGAGGTGTTCAATGCATCGAAAATACCCATGACATGAGCTCCAACTCGGTCCTCAACTCAACGTGTGGCTGGGCACAA
The DNA here is from genome assembly GCA_963709825.1 of uncultured Alphaproteobacteria bacterium. Classification (GTDB taxonomy): domain Bacteria; phylum Pseudomonadota; class Alphaproteobacteria; order Rhizobiales; family Xanthobacteraceae; genus BOG-931. The sequence goes on along the minus strand of CAVPXZ010000019.1, from coordinate 228,370 downwards.
CTGACGGCCCACCCCACTACGCACGCGCACAGCGGAGCAAAGCCCGTGCCATGAGATTCATTCAATTTTTCCAATGACTTGCGGCGAATCGCGGAATTTTCATCTGGTACGGATATGCCGGGCAGCGGGCAGAAAATGCCTAGTGCGGCGGATCGGAAGTCGCTGCAACGCCGTCGCGGCGCAGAGCGATTGGTGCGACGCCTTGTGAGCGACGAGTTCGATGTGCTTAATGCCGTCTCGATCGCGATCCTGAAGAAAGGCTGCCGCGGAATTGAGCGTGAGCGGCCGTCGACTTTTGCATCACTGACGAACCAAAAACTTGAGCGGAGACACATGCGCTTCGAAGGTACCAACGCCTACGTTGCCACCGACGATCTGAAGGTTGCGGTCAACGCCGCAATCGCACTCGAGCGTCCGTTACTGGTCAAGGGCGAGCCCGGCACCGGCAAGACCGTGCTGGCGATCGAGATCGCCAAGGCGCTCGGCGCCCCGCTCATCGAGTGGCACATCAAGTCGACCACCAAGGCGCTGCAGGGGCTCTACGAATACGACGCGGTGACGCGGCTGCGCGACAGCCAGTTGGGCGACACCCGCGTCAAGGACATCCGCAACTACATCAAGCGCGGCAAGCTGTGGGAGGCATTCGTCGCCGACGAGCGGCCGGTGTTGCTGATCGACGAGATCGACAAGGCCGATATCGAGTTTCCCAACGATCTGTTGCAGGAGCTCGATCGCATGGAGTTCTTCGTCTACGAGACCGGTGAAACCATCCAGGCGCGGCGGCGGCCGATCGTCGTCATCACGTCGAACAATGAGAAGGAGTTGCCGGACGCATTCCTGCGCCGCTGTTTCTTCCATTACATCCGCTTCCCCGACTCCGACACCATGCGGGCGATCATCGAGGTGCATTTTCCCGGCATCAAGCATCGCCTGGTGGCGGAGGCCCTGCGGCTGTTTTACGAGATCCGGGAGGTGCCGGGGATGAAAAAGAAACCCTCGACCTCCGAGTTGCTCGACTGGCTCAAGCTGCTCATGGTCGAAGATATTCCGCTGGAGACGCTGCGCGAGCGCGATCCGAAAAAGCTCATCCCGCCGCTGCACGGCGCGCTGATCAAGAACGAGCAGGACGTGCACCTGTTCGAGCGGCTGGCGTTTATGACGAGACGGGAAGGCCGGTAAGCGGCGGCCTGCTCACCACAAGGAATGATTGTTGAATAATGGATGCATCGCAAAGGTGTAAGTCAGGCCGAGCCCAAAGCTGAATTGGTTCGGCGAGCCGCGCTGGGTCACCAGCGGCGAATCGGCGGCGGAGCCGGTGATCCGTTCGTATTCCACAAGCGCATGGGTCGACCATTGCGGATTAAAGAAATATTCCAGCTGGCCGCCGGCGCCGTAAGAATAAAAGCCCCCGGTCGCATTATAGGTTGGCAACGCCGGGAGACCTGAAACGGTCGAGTTAGCCGACTGCGTCGGCGTGATGCTGAAATACGGAGACACCGCGGCAGACGACTGCAGGGTCATCCGCGGGCCGCCGGAAATTCTCCACTGTCCGAACGGCACCACCGCGTCCAGGAAAACGTCGCCGGTCTGGCCGGTTTCGCCGCCGATCCCCTGACGTATCTCGGCGCGCAATCGCAGCCACGGCACCGGCCAGTACGCGGCAAAAGCCCCGAGTTGCACCGCCAAATTGACGTCGCCCAAGCCGTTGAGCTGAGTGTACCAGGATTGATAGCGTGGCCACACCAGTCGGCCGACCGGCCCAAGCTGTAACTGGCCAAGGTTGACGATAGGCACGCCGAAACTGTCGCGCGCCGCGAAAAAGAACGGAGCGTCGCCGGGCTTTTGCAGCACGAGCAGCGGGAACCCGGTGAAGGTATAGAGGTTGGTCGGCGCCCCTGGGTAAGCCGGAATCGCCCGAGCTTCGCCGCCAATTGTGATGATCCAGTCGGGTACCGCGGGCGTGTAGGTTGCCGGCGCGGAGGGTGGCGCCGGCAGCGGAGACGGTTCAAGATCGGCCGCTGCGGCAATACCGGGCACGACGCCCAACACTACCGAAACTGCAAAACGCCAACCGGCCAATGGCATTAACGACCCCCCGCTCCGTCACCCGCCACGGAGCCTGATGATTCATTCTAGAGCAAGTCAGTTGCAAGCGCGACTGCGACGGATGCTTTCCAAATGATTGTGGCCGGATCGCCACGCCGCCGTTCGTGCTTTGGCTCGGGCGCGAAATTCGGCCGTTTGCCGCTAGCTTTGTGACGGCAGGTCGGCCTTGGCCGTTGTGGCGTCTTCGGCGGCCGGCGGCACAATGTACCCCGAGTCCTCCGGAAAAGATGCGTTCTGCTCCGTGACGGATGGCGGCTCGGGCTCCGCCTTTGCTGCTTCTACTTCGCGCGCTCGGCGATATGCCTTCTGGGCGGCGCGGGCGCGGCGCTCGACTGCCGCATCGCGCAGGCGCCTGATCCAATAGTACATCTGTGCGGTCGCACGGCCCAAAATTCCACCGGCCCACACCAGGTCGAACGGTGTGAACTGCCGCCAAGTCTGGTCGCCGTCGACGATGGCGCCGGCGATGAGATTGCCGGCCATCGCCGTGGTGTTGAGACCGTGACCGCCGAAGCCGCTCGCCAGCCACAATCCGGGTGCGAGTTCGCCGATCTGCGGCATGCAGTGAATGGAGTTGCCCAAGGTGCCGGACCACGCGTAGTCGACGGAAACCTTGCCGAGCTGGGGGTAGGTTTTTTTGATGTCGCCCGCCAGCGCACGCCCATAGCGGCGCGGATTTCCCGGCCAGGTCGTCACCCGGCCCGACCACATCAGCCGGTCGCCGTCGACAATGCGGTAGTGATTGTCGGCCAGCTCGGAGTTGCTGACCGCGCCGCGATAGTCGATCGCTTCGGCAAGACGCGGCCCCAGCGGGGCGGTCGTCACCACATAGGTCGTAATCGGAATAAGAGCGGCCGCAATCTGCGGCACCAGCGCCGCGATCTGCACATTCCCGCACAGCACCACATGATTGGCCCGCAGCCGCGCATTCGGCGTGACGACGCGTTTGCGCACGCCCGCCGGGTCGATCGACAAAGCCGGCGTTTGCTCGAAGATGCGGGCGCCGGCGCGCTCGGCAGCGGCAGCCAGGCCCAGTGCATAGTTCAGGGGGTGGATATTGATCGCCCGCGGAAAGTGAATGGCGTGAAAGTAGCGCTCGCTGCGCAGCACCGCGCGCACCCGTTCGGTCGGCCAGCCCTCGATGTCTTCGCCCAATTCGCCCAGGAGGCCTGCGAGGTGCGTAAGCGCGTCGCCGTTGTCGATCTTGGAGACGTGAAGCCAGCCGTCCTGCGGATCAATCCCGGCCATGGCATCGTCGCGGATGGCGCTCCGGACATAGTCGAGCCCGCTCTGCGAGAGCGCCCATAAATCTTTGGCCCGTGCAAAGCCGACACGGCTCACGATACTGTCCGGCGCGGCGGCGAAGCCAGGCAGTACGAAGCCGGTGTTGCGCCCCGAAGCGTTGGCCGCGATCCGGTCAGCTTCGATCAGGACCACGGACCAGCCGGCACGGGCCAGTTCGCGCGCCGTGGTCAAACCTGCAAGCCCGCCGCCAATGACGCAGACTTCGACATCGAGATCGGCATGAAGCGGCGGCCGCGGCGGCGCGTCCACTTTGGTCGCGGCGTACCAGCTATTGCCGTAGGCGGCGGTGGTATCGGCTTGGCCCATCATTCAGCTGGTTCGCGCCGCAGACGTACGCGGCAAATGCTGCAAATGCGAGTGGTAGGAAGTCGCTTCGCCCGTCAGCGGCCGCACTATAGGAACTTCACAATCGCCGCACTAGACTGGAACGTTAACAAGGCAACAGGTCCGCGATGCTTCGTTTGCTGCTGCTGCGCCATGCCAAGACCGAGCGCGCCGCGCCCGGCGAAAGCGACCGCGACCGCAAGCTCACGGCGCGAGGCCGCGCCGACGCGCCGATCATCGGCGCTTACATGCTCCGCCACCGCCTCGTCCCCGACATTGTGCTGGTATCGCCGGCAACGCGGGCATGGGAAACCTGGGCCGTCGTCGCCTCATCTTTCGCTAAGGAACCTCGGGTCGTGAAGGACGAACGCATCTACAACGCCGGCCCGGAAACACTCGCCGACCTCATTCGCGAGGCGGGCGAGACGCGCACCCTCCTCGTCGTCGGTCACAATCCCGGCTTGCAGGATCTCGCGGCGCAATTGATCGCCTCGGGCGACAGGCAAGCGCGCGCGAGCGTGAGTGAGAAGCTGCCGACGTCCGGGCTTGTGGTCATCGATTTTCCCTTCGACGACTGGTCCCGCCTGCGCCCCAACGCCGGCCGCTTGGAGCGCTTTGTCAGTCCGCGCCTGATCGCCGAAGCGGCCGACTAAACCTGTCCCGAGAGCCGCACCGGGCGCAGGGCTTTCGCGCTGCTCCTCTTTTCAAGGTGCCCACGCCCTTCCTGCCTTTTGATTGAGATCAAAGCGTGCCGCCGCCCGCGCGCTCAAATGTCCACGCGGTGTTGGGCGCGGTAAAGAGCAAAAGCTCCTGCCAGTTGTGCCGCGAAAGGGAGGGCTTTTTCATGAAACCGACAAAAGACCAGCTGCTGTGGATGTACAGCGTCATGGCCAAGGCGCGCTATTTTGAAGACACGATGGCTGCAGTTTACATGGAAGGAAAGTCACCGAAATTCGATATCGGGGCGGGACCTGTGCCCGGCGAAATGCATTTATCGGCCGGACAGGAACCGTGCGCGGCCGGCGTTTGTGTGCACCTGCGGCCCGAGGACACGGTGACTGCGACCCATCGACCGCATCATCAAGCGATCGCCAAGGGCGTCGACCTCAAGAAAATGACCGCAGAGATCTTCGGCAAGAAGACTGGATTGGCCGGCGGTCGCGGCGGCCACATGCATTTGCTCGATCCAAAGGCGAACTTCGCGTGCAGCGGCATCGTCGCCCAAGGCACCGGACCCGCCGTCGGCGCAGGGCTGGCCGCCAAGATGCGAGGCACCAAGGCGGTTGCCATTTCCTACGTCGGTGAGGGCGCCGCCAACCAAGGTGCATTTCATGAAGCGCTCAATCTTGCTGCGCTGTGGAAATTGCCGGTTGTCTTCGTTGTCGAAGACAACGCCTGGGCCATCTCGGTTCCGAAATCGAAATCGACAGCGGTTGCCGATAACAGCGTACGAGCTGCGGCCTATGGAATTCCGGGTGCGCACATCGCGGACAACGACACGCTGGCGATCTTCGCCGCAGCGGGCGAAGCCATTGCGCGCGCTCGCGCCGGCGGCGGGCCGACCCTGATGGAGATCGAGACCTATCGCTACTACGGACACTTCCAGGGTGATCCGGAAGTGTATCGGCCTGCCGGAGAAGTCGCCGCACTGAAAGCGAAGGATCCGATCGAGCGGCTGCGGAAAGCGATGATCGCCCAAGACGGGGTAAGCGCAGCCGAGGCCGACGCGGCGCTCGCTGCGGCCCGCAAAGAGGTCGACGAGGCTTTCGCATTTGCCCGTCAGAGCCCTTACCCGGCGCCTGCCGAAGCGCTCGAACACGTCTTTGCCTGACGTCTTACGCCTATTTTTGCCAACACCATTAAGGCCGCGATCGATCGAAAGTGATCATACCGGCCGCATCGGGAGAAACGCCATGCCAACGCCAGCCAAGAGCAACCGCATCCTCACCATGTCGCATGCCATTGCCGAAGGGATCGCCAATGAAATGCGAACCGATCCGTCCGTCTTTGTCATGGGCGAGGATATCGCCACCTATGGCGGCATCTTTGGTGCCACCACAGGCCTGCTCGCCGAGTTCGGGGAGGAGCGCATCCGCGATACCCCGATCTCGGAGACGGCTTTCATCGGTGCCGGAGTCGGAGCCGCGATGGCCGGCATGCGGCCGATCGTCGAATTGATGTTCGTCGACTTCTTCGGCGTCTGCATGGACGCAATCTACAACTTGGCAGCCAAGAACATCTATTTCTCCGGCGCAAACTGCAAGGTGCCGCTCGTGATCATGACCGCGACCGGCGGCGGCTACAACGACGCCGGCCAGCACTCGCAGACGCTGCACGCAACCTTCGCCCATATGCCCGGCCTCAAAGTTGCGGTGCCCTCGAACGCCCATGACGCCAAAGGGATGATGATCTCGGCAATCCGCGATGACAGCCCGGTGCTCTATATGTTCCACAAAGGCCTGCAGGGATTGGCCTGGATGGCCTCGCCCGAAAAGGCAGCCACAGAAGTACCCGATGACGCGTATGCGATTCCGTTAGGCGAAGCCAAAGTGGTGCGTCCAGGCAGGGACGCCAGTATCGTCACGCTCAGCATGATGGTGCATCGGTCGATCGAGGCAGCAGAGCAGCTGGCAAAGGAGGGGATCGACGTCGAAGTCATCGATCTGCGCACGCTCGTGCCGCTCGACCGCGACACGGTTTTCAAATCCGTCGCCAAAACCGGACGATTGGTTGTCGTCGACGAGGACTATTCAAGTTTCGGCCTCACTGCGGAGATCATCACATCGGTGGTCGAGCGCGATCCGACGGTGCTCAAGGCCAAGCCGCGCCGGCTGGCCTTCCCTGACATTCCCATTCCCTATTCGCGGCCGATGGAACAGTTTGCGCTGCCAAACGCCGAGAAGATAGTCGAAGCTGTCCGTACGACCGTGAAAAAGGGGCACTAGCTTTGTCGGACGTTGCCGTACCCGAAGGGCTCTGGGACACCAGCAAGACCCCGGAGGGAATCGTCGCCAATTGGTTCTACCGTGACGGCAGCGCCGTAGACGCCGGAGCCAAGATCGCCGAGCTCATGGTCGAGAAGACGGTATTCGACGTTGCGGCTCCAGCGGGCGGACAGTTGCGGATCCTGGTGCCGAAGGATGGCGTCGTCCGGCCGGGAACATTGATCGGTCGGATCGACAGTGCGTGATCGACCGGCAGCGGAGAGTGCCGACACTCCCACTTGCATCGCGACGCCCGCGCCCAGGAGCATCGATGCCTGGCGGGTCATCGTTGCGGAAAGCTCCGCCGCGGCATATTGCCGTCTGCGTCGACAGCATGATCTCGCCGATGAGATCGGAGCCGGCATCCGCGGGCCAGCGATCTTCATCTGGCGATCGCAGCCGGCCTTGATCGTTACGCGCGGCCAAACCCGCTGGCCCGGCTTCGAAGCCGCGGCGGCCAGATTGGCAGAGATGGGCTGGCCGGTTCTGGTGCGCATGTCGGGTGGCGGCGCGTTTCCGATCAGCCCCGGCACCGTGCAGATCGCGATGATCGCGCGACATCCCTGCCTGGGCCATTCGATGGAAGCGATCTATGGCCGGCTCGGTTCGCTGATTGCCTCTGCTTTGGCTGAATTAGACATTTCAGCTCGCTTTGGCGAGACTCCGGGGACTTTCTGCAATGGCCGGCACGATCTCGTTGTCGCAGATCGCAAGATCGCCGGCTTGGCGCAACACTGGCGCCACTGCGCGGACGGTGGGCGTTGCATTACCGCTTCAGCATCGGTGCTGGTGGATGCGGATGTAGATGAATTTGCCCGGATCGTCGATCGGTTCAATGGTTTGTGCGAACGCGCGATTGATATTCGATCGGATACCGTCACCACTGTGCGCGACCACTGCGCTGCGGCGGTACAGTCTCAGCGCAATCTGGCGACGGAGTTTTCATTCCGTCTCGCGGCCGCGGCTCGTCGAGATATTCGAACTCGCTACTCGTAGAAATCCGGCGACTTTTTCTGCGCGTCGCTTTGCGGCTTGTCGTGGTTGATCCACAGCTGCGCGTGGTCCTTCGCCAAAATGTCGGCGATGCGCTGCATCGAGGCGAGCGTTTGTTCTTTGTTGAAATTAAACGCCGGCACGCGGCGATTGTCCCAATTGTCCTTGAAGTGCACGGCGTCGCCGGAGAGCACCACCGCGCCGGTCTTCGGCAATCTGACCAGCAGGGATTGATGCCCGGGCGTGTGGCCCGGCGTGGAGATCAACACCACCGAGCCGTCGCCGAACACATCGTGGTCGCCTTCGAGCTTGGTCACCGGGTGGTCGGGGTTGAAACGCGGCTTGCCGTCGGCCCCCGGCCAGTCGTACTCGGCCTTTTGTACATAGAGCATGACTCGCGGAAACTCTTCGACATTGCCGATATGGTCGGGGTGGGTGTGCGAGACTGCCATGCCTTTGATGTCTGCCGGCTTGACGCCGAGTTGCTCAAGCTGAGCGGCCAGCGTCTTGGGCCGTTTCATCACGAACCCATTGGCGCTTTTGACGCCATCGGGGCTGGCGGCAACCGCATCCGGCAGACCCGTGTCCCACAGAAACCAGCCCTGCGCGTGATGGATAAGGTAACAGTTGTCGGAGAGCTGGATCGGCACGCCGACATTGATGCCGGGCGACCAGCGCGACTGATCGGGAGCGGAGATCTGGCCGCAATCCATGACGTAGAGCTTGTCGACGCCTGCGGCCGAAGCGGGCAGCGACCCTAGCGCCGCGGCGCAAGCGCCAACAACGAGATAAGCAAGCTTCATGAGACCCTCCCTATCCAGCCAGTGCCGCCAAGATCCGCGCCCAGCTGCGGATGCCCTTGTGGAAGCTCCGCAGATCGTACTTCTCGTTGGGCGAGTGCACCCGATCGTCGTCGAGCGCATAGCCGACCATCAAAGTATCCATGCCGAGCACGGACTTGAAATCGCCGACAATGGGGATCGAGCCGCCGGCGCCGACCGTCACCGCCTTTTTGCCCCACTCCTCGGCCAGCGCAGTACGCGCCTTCGCGAGCGCCGGATTGTCGAAGGCCACGTCGAATGCCGGCGCGCCGGAGAAATTGCCGAAATCCACCGAGCAGTCGCTCGGAACCCGTGCCCGCACGAACTCACGGAACGCGGTGCGGATTTTCTCCGGATCCTGCGCGCCGACCAGACGGAAGGAGACTTTCGCCATCGCCTTGCCGGGAATGACGGTCTTCGCGCCCTCGCCCGTATAACCGCCGAGGATGCCGTTGACCTCGGCGGTCGGCCGCGTGGAAATCTGTTCGATCAGCATGCGGTCCTTCTCGCCGGCCGGAATCTTCAGCCCGATCGGACCGAGAAATTTTTCAGGCGTCAGTCCGAGCCCGGCTAGATCGCTCTTGATGTCGGGCGGCAGTTCGTGAACGCCGTCATAGAAGCCGGGAATGGCGACCGAGCCGTCCGGCCTGTGCATTGCCGAAAGAATGTCGGCGAGCACATGAATCGGATTGCGCGCCGCGCCGCCGAAGAGTCCGGAGTGAAGGTCCCGGTCGGCGCAGGTGAGCCTGACCTCTTCGTAGACCAGCCCGCGTAGTGACGTCGTGATCGAGGGCGTCTGCGCATCCCACATGCCGGTGTCGCAAACGAGCGCGAGGTCGCGCTTGAGCTCGTCGGCATTGTCGCGCACGAAGCCGAACAAGTGTTTTGATCCGCACTCTTCTTCGCCTTCGATCATCATGGTGATGTCGAGCGGGAGCTGGCCAGTCACCGCTTTGAAAGCGCGGCAAGCCTCGATGAACGTCATCGCCTGGCCTTTGTCGTCGCAAGCGCCGCGGGCGACGATGATTTTTCGCCCGCCGTCGAACGTCTCGACGCGCGGCTCGAACGGCGGCGTCTGCCACAGATCGAGCGGGTCGACCGGCTGCACGTCGTAATGGCCGTAGAACAGCACGCGCGGCGCGTGCCCGGCGGACTTTCCGTTGCCGCTTTTTCCGATCACCACCGGATGACCCTCGGTCGCGCGCACGCTGGTTTCAAAGCCGATGCTGCGCAGGTCAGCCGCTACGTGCTCGGCAGCGGTGCGGCAGTGCGCCGCATAAGCCGGGTCGGTCGACACCGACTGGATGCGCAGAAGCGCGAACAAGCGATCGAGGCTTGCCTCGAGATCGCCGTCGATGCGGTCGAGAACTGCGGGCAAAGCTTCGGCTGCTGTCATTTGTCTTTAACCTCTGTCTTTAACCTCGCCCTTGGCGGCAGAATCTTTCCGCTTCGACCCGGATTCGTGGATCACCCGCGTCCGGCAGCATGGATCACGCGCGGTTCCTACGCGAATTTGCAACTCAATTGTAGGGAGCGTCAAATTCGCAACACCAGAACACGGATCGCAAGATCCGCCGGACTTATGCTTGTCACGCCGACCGCGAATGTACATTATGGCAAGAAGGGGCCGGAAATACAGGCGGGCGGGGCAGTCATGGACGAACTGATTGGGCGTCTCGTCGCCGACACGGGCGTTGAGCCGGCGGCTGCCGAAACGGCGGTCGGCATCATTCTCGACTTCCTGTCCAAGGAAGGCCCCGCCGATAAAATGCAACTGCTCTTGGCGAAGCTCCCCGGAGCCGAAGCCCTGATGCAGAAAGCCGCGAGTGAAGGCGGCGGCGGCATGGGCGGCGTGATGGGCGCCGGCATGCGCATGATGGCAGCGGGACTGAGCATGGGGCAGGTGCAGGGCATTACCCGGCAGTTCATTGCCTTTGCCCGCGAGAAAGTCGGCGGGGACGCGGTCGGCGAGATTGTCGGCGCGATTCCCGGTCTCTCCCAATTTGTTTGAGTACGCACGTGGTTGCCAGGTCGACATTGCGCGATTGAGGGAGGCAACGATGGCGTATCCCATCACCGAGATTCAAGGCATCGGAGCGGATATCGCCTTGATCCTGAAATCGGAGGGGATACGCACGACCATCAGCCTGCTGCGCGAGGCCAAGACGCCAAAGCAACGGCTCAAGATAGCCGCGAAGCTCGGAACCAACGACAAGTGCGTTCTCGACTGGGTGACTGCTGCCGACCGGATGCGCATCAAGGGGGTCGGCTGGGAATATTCGGAGTTATTATGCGCCGCCGGCGTCAAGACGGTCAACGAGCTTAAGTTCCGCAATCCGCAGAAACTCGTCGACCAAATGACCGAGGCCAACACCAACCGCAAACTGGTGCGCTTCTTGCCGTCGGTGAAGATGGTCAAGCGCTGGATCGAGAGCGCCAAGAAGCTGCCGCCTGTCATCCGCTATTGATCGTCGGAAAGCGCACGTTGTTTGCGCGCCGCTGCAGCGGCGTTCGGCGGCTTGACTCGTCGCGCACGACCGCGCAAAGGCCAGCTTAATGGCTACGAACGTGAACCCTCGCAGCGTCCCGGCGCCGAACGCGGCGCGCGACGGCACTGTGCTGGCGCAGCTCCTGGCCAAGGCGCGGCCCCTGGTCATGGGGGTCCTTAACGTCACGCCGGATTCATTTTCCGACGGCGGTCGCTTTCTCGATCCAAAGGCGGCGACCGCTCACGCCCGCCAGCTCGCCGCGGAGGGCGCCGATATTCTCGATATCGGCGCCGAGTTGACGCGGCCCTATGGCAGCCCCGTCCGCGTTTCGCTCGAAGAGGAGCGCACGCGGCTCGAGCCCGTCCTGTCCGAAGCCGTCGCGCTCGGCATTCCGATCTCAATCGACACGATGAAAGCTTCGGTCGCCGCCTGGGCGCTCGATCTCGGCGCCGTGATGGTCAACGATGTGTGGGGCTTGCAGAAGGATACGGACATGGCCGGCCTGGTCGCCGAACGCGGCGTCCCGGTCATCGTCATGCACAATCGCGAGACTGCCGATCCCGCCATCGACATCATTGCCGACGTCACCGCATTCTTCGGGCGCTCGCTCGATATCGCGGCACGCGCTGGCATCAGGCGCGAGCGCATTGTGCTCGATCCGGGCATCGGCTTCGGCAAGACGCCGGAGCAGAGCATCGAATGCATCGCCCGGATCGATGCATGGCGTGGATTCGGTTTACCGCTTCTCATCGGCGCATCGCGCAAGCGCTTCATCCACACCGTCGCCCCTTCCGATCCAATGGATCGCCTTGGCGGATCGCTCGCCGCCCATCTTTGGGCGGTCGAAAACGGCGCCGCCATCATTCGGGTGCACGATGTCGCGCCGACGGTGCAAGCGCTGGCGGTTGCCGCCGCGATCCGGCGCGCGCGATGATCGACACCATCTCGCTGAATGATCGCGGCCATGACCGTGACCATGGCTGAAGCATTCGTCGCGCTCGGCGGCAATGTCGGCGACGTGCGCTCCACCTTCGATCGGGCCATCGCCATGTTCTGCGACGGCACCGCGGTGCAGCTTGCCGCCCGCTCGTCCGATTATCGAACCCCGCCGTGGGGCGTCACCGATCAGCCGCCATTCGTCAACGCCGTCATCGCCGTGACCACGTCGCTATCGCCGCACGATTTGCTCGCGCGGGCAAAGGAATGCGAGCACGCGTTTGGGCGCGACCGGGCGCACGAAGTCCGCTGGGGGCCGCGGTCGATCGATATCGATCTGCTCGCCTATGACGATCTCAAGCTCGACGACCCCGACCTCATTTTGCCGCACCCGCGACTGTTCGAACGGGCCTTCGTGCTGGTGCCGCTGGCCGAGATCGCTCCCGGGCAGGTGATCGCCGGCATTCGGGTGCGCGAGTTGCTCGAACGGCTGGATGCACGCGGCATCGAAAAGCTGCCGCCGCGATAGCCGGTGCGTCCGGCATGCCAATTGCACTGCCTCTCGCAGAGGAAGCTCGGTTGGCCTCCCCGGTTAGGCGTGGCATTTTGCATCCATGACGGATCCCGAGACCTTGCCGCTTGCCGCCGATTTTTCCCCGGCCACGCGTGAGGAATGGCGCAAGCTGGTCGATATCGTGCTCAAGGGCGCGCCCTTCGAGCGGCTTGAGAGCACCACTTACGATGGCCTCTCCATCGAGCCGCTCGCTGCCCGCCGTTCCGATGCGCGGCCGGTAGCGGCGCGGCCCGGCGCGGCGGCGTGGCAGGTGATGGCGCGGATCGATCACCCCGATCCAGTGCTGGCCAACGAAATCGTGCTGCGTGAACTCAACAATGGTGCCGATGGTCTCTCCCTGGTGTTTGCCGGCTCGATCGGTGATCACGGTTTTGGTCTACCTGCGACCGAGCAGGCACTGACGCGCGCACTCGAAGGCGTTCACCCGAATGCCGGTGTCGCGATTGAGCTTGATCTATCCGCTCATGCGGAAGTGGCCGTCGACGCGGCACTGGCGAAAGGACAGATTTTGTCGCCACTGGCGGCAAACGTTCGTCTGGCACACGACCCGCTAGGCGCCACGGCATTGACCGGCGCCGCCCCGCGAAAGTGGAGCGTGGAAGCGCCGCATTTCGCGCGGCGGCTGGCCGCTTTGGCCAGGGACGGATTTCATAGCCGCCTCGCCGTCGCCGACGGACGCATCATCCACAATGCCGGCGGGTCCGAGGCGCAGGAGTTGGCTTTCGCGCTCGACGTCGCGCTCGCTTATCTGCGCGCACTCGAAGCCGAAGGCGTTACGCTAGATGCGGCACGGCGCATGATCTTTTTTCGCCTGTCCGCCGATGCCGATCAGTTTCTCACCATCGCCAAATTTCGGGCGTTACGAAAACTGTGGGCGCAGGTGGAAGTCGCATGCGGGCTCGTCGCGGAGCCGGCCTTCGTTTCGGCGGAAACCGCCTGGCGGATGATGACGCAGCGCGACCCGCAGGTAAATATTTTGCGCGCGACCATTGCCGTGTCCGCCGCCGCATTCGGCGGCGCCGACGCGATCACAGTGTTGCCGTTCACCATCGCGCGCGGGCTGCCCGATCGTTTCGCCCGCCGCATCGCACGCAACACCCAGCTCATTCTCATCGACGAGGCCAATCTCGCCAAGGTCGCCGATCCTGCGGCCGGTTCCGGCGCGGTCGAAGATCTGACCGACCAACTGTGCCGCACAGCCTGGGCGTTGTTACAGGAGATCGAGGCAGCCGGCGGGATCGCCAGCGCTCCGGAAAGCGGGCTCATCCAGGGCAAGGTCGCGACTGTGCGCGCCAAGCGCGCCGCTGCCGTCGCGCGGCGGGTGGATGCGCTCACTGGCGTGAGCATCTTTCCGAACTTGCAAGAGGCCGAGGCCAAGATTGATGCGCCTCCCGCGCTTGTCCAGGGCGGAAGCGCGGTCTCGCCACTGGCGGCGATCCGTCTGGCTCAGCCGTTCGAAGCCTTGCGCGACGCGTCCGATCGTTGGCTCGCGGTGACCACCGCACGGCCAAAGATTTTTCTCGCCAATCTCGGTACGCCAGCGGAATTCACCGCGCGCGCGACTTTCGCCAAGAATTTCTTCGAGGCTGGCGGCATCGAGGCGGTGAGCGGCGAGAGCAGCGACTTCGCTGCCCTCCCGGCCGCTTTCAACGCGGCCGGCGCGGGTGTGGCGTGCTTGTGCTCGACCGACAAGGTCTACGACAGGCAAGCGGCTGCGGCGGCGTTGGCGCTCCAAACGGCAGGCGCGCGACATATATACTTGGCCGGCCGGCCGGGCGAACGGGAGGCTGCACTCAAGGCTGCCGGGGTGCACTCATTCATTTACGAAGGCTGCGACGCGCTAGCGACACTGAAAGGCGCCTACGATATTCTTGGCATCGAGATCGGATAACCAATGAGCCGAATCCCGAATTTCGCGCTGATCGATTTCCCCAATGGGACCTCAGGTGCCGCCGCGCCGACCGCGGCCGGCGCGCCCTGGCTCACGCCCGAAGGCATTGCCGTCAAGGGTTCCTACGGCGCTGATGATCTGAACGGCCTCGACTGTCTCGATACCTATCCGGGCATCGCGCCGTTCCTGCGCGGCCCCTACCCCACCATGTACGTTACTCAGCCATGGACCATCCGGCAATATGCCGGCTTCTCCACGGCGGAGGATTCCAACGCCTTCTACCGGCGCAATCTGGCCGCCGGGCAGAAGGGGCTTTCGATCGCTTTCGATCTTGCCACCCATCGCGGCTATGACTCGGATCACTCGCGCGTCTCCGGCGACGTCGGCATGGCCGGCGTGGCCATCGACTCGATCTACGACATGCGGACGCTGTTTGCCGGCATCCCGCTCGACCAGATGTCGGTGTCGATGACCATGAACGGCGCCGTGCTGCCGGTGCTCGCTCTTTATATCGTCGCCGCTGAGGAACAGGGCGTGCCGCCGGAAAAACTCGCCGGCACCATTCAGAACGACATCCTCAAAGAGTTCATGGTCCGCAACACCTACATCTATCCGCCCAAGCCGTCGCTGCGCATCATCTCGGACATTTTCGCCTATACCTCGGCGCACATGCCGAAGTTCAACTCGATCTCGATCTCCGGCTATCACATGCAGGAGGCCGGAGCGACCGCCGACCTTGAGCTCGCCTATACGCTCGCGGACGGTGTCGAATATGTCCGCGCCGGACTTGCGGCATCGCTTGACGTCGACCGCTTTGCGCCGCGGCTGTCGTTCTTCTTCGGCATCGGCATGAACTTTTTCATGGAGGTGGCGAAGCTGCGCGCGGCGCGCGTGCTGTGGGCGAAGCTGATGAACCAGTTCAATCCGCAGGACGTCCGCTCGCTGTCGCTGCGCACCCATTGCCAGACCTCCGGCTGGTCGCTCGCCGCGCAGGACGTATTCAACAATGTCGCACGCACCGCCATAGAGGCGATGGCGGCAACGCAAGGCGCCACCCAATCGCTGCACACCAATGCGCTGGACGAGGCGCTGGCGCTGCCGACCGATTTTTCCGCCCGCATCGCGCGAAATACGCAGATCGTGCTGCAGCGCGAGAGCGGCACCACCCGCATGATCGATCCCTGGGGCGGCTCGTTCTATGTCGAGCGGCTCACCCACGATCTGGCGACGCGGGCCTGGACGCATATCCGCGAAGTCGAAGAGCTCGGCGGCATGACCCGGGCGATCGAGGCCTCGCTGCCCAAGCTGCGCATCGAGGAGGCCGCCGCCCGCACCCAGGCGCGCATCGATTCCGGAGCGCAGGCGGTGATCGGGGTCAACAAATACCAGCCGCAGGATGAAGCGCCGATCGAAATCCTCAAGGTCGACAACGGCGCGGTGCGGCAATTGCAGATCGACAAGCTCACGCGGCTCAAGCGCGAGCGCGATCCACAGGCCGTCGCCGACGCGCTCGCTGCGCTCACCCGGAACGCTGCGGGCGGCAACGCCAATCTCCTGGCGCTCGCCGTCGATGCGGCGCGCGCCAAGGCGACGGTCGGTGAGATATCATTGGCGCTGGAGCAGGTTTTTGGTCGCCATCGGGCGGAGATCAAGGCGATCTCCGGCGTCTACAGGCGGGAGGCCGGCATGACCGACGCCGTCGAACGGGTGCAAAAGCGCGTCGCCGAATTCGAGGAGAATGAAGGCCGCCGCCCCCGCATCCTGGTCGCCAAGATCGGCCAGGACGGCCACGATCGCGGTCAGAAGGTGATCGCCTCCGCCTTCGCCGATCTCGGCTTCGATGTCGATATCGGGCCCCTGTTCGCGACGCCGGGGGAAGCCGCACGCCAGGCGGTCGAGAACGACGTGCACATTCTTGGCATCTCTTCGCTTGCCGGTGCGCATCTGACGCTGGTGCCGGAGCTCAAGGCCGAACTCGAGCGCAACGGCCGCTCCGATATTATGGTGGTCGTCGGCGGCGTGGTGCCGCCGCAGGATTACGAGGCGCTCAAGGCCGCCGGCGCCGAGGCCATCTTCCCGCCCGGCACCGTCATTGCCGAGGCCGCCTGGGGCTTGCTCGACGCGCTCAATAGGCGGCTTGGCCACGCCAAAGCGGCGGCGGAGTGAACAGCCCTCGCGCGATATGATATGAATTGTCGCATGAACCGCGACGAGATCATTGCCAAAATTAAAGAGACCGCCCCGGCGCTCCGCGCCGAGGGCGTGAAGCGGCTCGCCATATTCGGGTCGCGCGCCCGCGGCGACGCGGGCGACGGCAGCGATCTCGACGTGCTGATCGACGTCGATCCGGACGCCGGATTCCAGGGGCTTCGCCTCGTCGGTGTTGTTGCCGATGCCGAGCGCATGGTGGCCGCCGCCACCGGCATACGGACCCAGGCGACCGTCCGCGCCTGGCTGGAGCCCCGTTTTGCAGAACGCATCGCGGACGACGTAATCGAGGTGTTCTGAGAAAATGCCTCCAACGGTTGCCGATCGATTAACTCACTCTCACCGCGACCGAGACGATCGAGACCATGTTGGCCGGTAAGACGATCGAGGATTTCGCAGCGGATTTGCCGTTGCGCTTGGCGGTCGAACGCGCACCGGAGATCATCTGCGAAGCCTCTCACCGCCTACCGGGGAATATTAAAGATCAAGAGACAAGCGTCGACTGGAAACGCATGGTCAATTTCGGCAATCTGCTCCGCCACGCTTATCATCGGGTCGATCCGAAGTTGGTGTTCGAGATCGCATCGCGCGATCTGCCCCCGCTCAAGGCGTTCGCGGCGGCTGCGGTCGGCGGCGAATAGGCCTTCCACCCTCCCCGGGATCAATTGATCGGAATCAATGTTGACCTCCTGCCGTACGGCGGATGATCTCGCAGCAGAACCGCGATCCAGAAACGCTAAGGAGTCAAATGTGGACAAGATTGCAATACCCCATGACGCCGTCATCTTCGTCGGTGACGGACGTAAAGCCCTATTTCTGCGCAATGCCGGCGACGAGAAATTCCCCAATTTGAAAACCGAGCGCGTGTTCGCCGAGGAGAACCCGCCGACCCACGAGCAGGGAACCGACCGGCCCGGACGGGGCGCGGAGAGTTCGGGAACGCATCGCCGCAGCAGCGTGCAACAGACCGACTGGCATCACCTGGAGGAGCACCGGTTCACCGGCCGGGTGGCGGCGGCTCTCGAGGACATGGTGCGCCAGCAAGGCGTGACCGCGCTGGTCGTTGTCGCGCCGCCGCGCACACTCGCCGATCTGCGCCAGGCTTTCCACGCCGACGTCAAGAAACGGATCGTCGCCGAAATCGGCAAAGACCTGACCAAGCACCCGGTCGGGGAAATCGAGACGCACCTGCTGAACACGGGCTGACGCCCCCGGTTCTCACCGCCGCGACTTTACTGCGCCGACGCTTCCTGCGGCCCATTGGCCGGAGAGGCTATCGGCCTGCCGCGTCGCGGCGTCGGCAGCGAGCCGAGGAAGGAGCGGAATACCGAGCTGTTCTTGAGCGCTTCCCGCCCGGAACCGATGAGCAGCTCGATCTGATCCGGCGGCAAGTGAAAATTCGTCTCGATCGCGTTGAGCGCGGCGGCGTGCGGCGCATCGAATTGCTCGAAGGAAATGCGGCCGACGAAGAATTTCACGTCATGGCAGTTGAAGCCCGGCGGCGCGCCGAAACGGCGGCGGTCGGCCGCCGACAGCCGGCAGCGCCATTTGATCAGCGATTCCTGCCAGTCGTCCATGGTGTATTGGAAGGCGGCATAGCTGCCGACGGCGCCCGATCCGGTCGCGGTATCGGACGTCGCCGTGATCAGATCGACGCCGGTCGGACCTTGCACGGTCTGCACCCAGTTGCCCGACGGCGCCCGGCCGGCATCGACTACGAGGAACAACAGCCGCCGCAGTTTCACGCCTTCCTCCGGCTCGAGCGGACCGTAGGGCGTATTGGAGGCAAGACGTGCGATGGTGAGCCCGGCAAGCCCGTAATTGTCGACTATGCCGCCGTCGAGCAGCTTCACATAACGAACCTGGCCGTTGTGATAGCGGTCCAGCGCGTCGGCAAACTGACTGAGCAGCGGCGACGGATCCGGCTGACTGCGCACCCGTTTCACCCAGTCTGGCAACGGCACCGAGCAGCTTCCCTGAAAATTCTGAATGACGACGGGAGCGAACACGACCGGCACCGCCGCCGATGCCGCTACCGCCTGCGAAATCGGGTAGTTGGTGAGGTCGCTGCACAGGGCGCCGAACAGCACCCGGCCGAATACGAACGGGGTGCGGTCATAAACGTCGGAGGCATTGATCCAGACCAGCGGGCGCCGCTGGTACATCAGGCTTTTGAACGTGGCGTGGTCGTAAAGATTATCGTCGAGCCAGCGCGGGAACTGCTTGGGATCGTTGACGCCGCCGGTCAAGCCCTTGGCAATGTTCAAGAAGCTGAGATTGAGTTGCAGGTTTTCTTCGGGATTGCGCAGCAGAAAGCGCTGCTTGAATTCCGGCAGCGTCTTGCGCTTCTTCAAGCCGTAATAGGCGGCGAGCACCGAGCCGCCGGACACGCCGGTGACGAAGTCGATGCGATCGAGCAGCGAGGTTGAGATGTTGGGCGCCCGGGTCTCGTCGAGGCCGGTGAGCACGCCGTAGGAGAATGCCGCCGCGCGCGTGCCGCCGCCCGAGAACGACAGCGCGACGACGGTGTCGTCATAGTAGGTCGCGACGCCCTGGTTGAGATCAGCGGCGGGTGCCGCGCCCGGAACAAGCGGCTGATTGATGGGATCGTTATGGACCTGGGCACAAGCCGCCAGCAGGGCGGAACACGCGAAAACGCGCCCAGCACGCACCAAACGCTGCAACCGCCCCACCCACACCATTAACGAAGGATAACGACGCATCCACTAACGCCCCGTCAAGCCAGCGCTTGCCCCCGGCCGTTAACGGCTTCTGTTTGTGGTTAATGATTTGCCGCGAGCGAGGCTTTTTTACGCTCGCGCGCCGCTCGATCTGCGGGCTCGCGATCGGGCGAAGCAATGGTCCGGCGACGTCAGCATAAGGCGCCGGTTTCGCTTGCGAATACAATGCGCTAGCGGCTGCTCTCGCGGCCCTGACCGGCAAAAATGCCGGTTTTTCGGAGCCTTTCACTCAGAATCAGCCGGAAACACCCGCCATTACGTGACAGAACGGTGAATGGGCCGCATCCGCGGAACTTTTCGCGGGCCTCGTGAGGAGGCCGAGAGGCCTGCTGCGAGCCCCAAAAAAGTACGCCGCGCGGAGACTTGCGGGGAAAAAGCAGCGTCGGGGCGTTTGCCGCCCTTTCGGATTCCACCCTGATATCCGATACTTGCGCATCGTCCTCCCGATTCGTCCCCGCAATCCCCACATTTAGTGGTTGATTCAGATTTTCATACTAAGTCTTGACGCGCGCGACCGGCTTGGCCTAGCCTTCTCAAGTTCGGCGCGCGGGTAACGAAGTCCGCCGGGCTCTCCAAAAAGGGTTTGCGGAATGGCTCCGCGCCGCCATCGGCGCGAGGCATGGGTTTGTGCGCCCGGGACCGCGCCGGGACGAAAACGAGACACCGGCTCGCAGCCGGCCAAGTGGGTGGCGGAACGGAATGCAGGGGTGACGCGCGACGCGGGACCGCAGTTCGGCCTCTCGTGTCGCGAGGAAGCGGTCGGCGCTCTATATTAAGCGGGTGTTCCGCAGGACCGCCGGAGTTGAGAAAAACGCGTTGAAAAGGAGCAGAGAATGCGGATCGAGCGGCGCTACACCAAAGACGGACAATCGCCTTACGCGGACATCGCTTTCCGCCTCACCGTCAGCGAGATCCGCAACCCGGACGGCTCGGTGGTCTTCCACGCCGAGGGCGTCGAAGTGCCCGAGCTTTGGTCGCAAGTCGCCTCCGACGTGCTGGCGCAGAAATACTTCCGTAAAGCGGGCGTGCCGGCGCGGCTGAAAAGGGTCGAGGAAGAGACCGTTCCGTCCTGGCTGTGGCGCAGCGTCGCCGACGAGGCCGCGCTCGCAGAACTGCCGGAGAAGGAACGCTTCGTCGGCGAAACTTCCTGCAAGCAGGTTTTTGATCGCCTGGCCGGCACCTGGACCTATTGGGGCTGGAAGGGCGGCTACTTTACGTCCGAGGCCGACGCGCAAGCCTTCTTCGACGAGCATCGCTACATGCTGGCGATGCAGATGGCCGCGCCGAATTCGCCGCAATGGTTCAACACCGGCCTGCACTGGGCTTACGGCATCGACGGGCCGAGCCAGGGCCACTTCTACGTCGACTTCCAGACCGGCAACCTGGTGCAATCGGCCACCGCCTACGAGCATCCGCAGCCGCACGCCTGCTTCATCCAGTCGATCGCCGACGACCTCGTCAACGAGGGCGGCATTATGGACCTGTGGGTGCGCGAGGCGCGGCTGTTCAAATACGGCTCCGGCACCGGCACGAATTTCTCCAAGCTGCGCGGCGCCGGCGAGAAACTGTCCGGCGGCGGCAAGTCGTCGGGCCTGATGAGCTTCCTCAAGATCGGCGACCGCGCCGCGGGCGCGATCAAGTCGGGCGGCACCACGCGCCGCGCCGCCAAGATGGTGATTCTCGACGCCGATCATCCGGATATCGAGCAGTTCACCGAATGGAAGGTGATCGAGGAACAAAAAGTCGCCAACCTGGTCACCGGTTCCAAGATCAATCAGCGGCACCTGCGCGCGATCCTCAAAGCCTGCGTGAACTGTGAGGGCTCGGGCGACGATTGCTTCGATCCGGAGAAGAATCCGGTGCTCCGCCGCGAGATCAAGGCGGCGCGCAAGAACCACGTGCCGGACAATTACATCCGCCGCGTGATCCAGTTCGCCAAGCAGGGCTATACCGACATCAGCTTCCCGATCTACGACACCGACTGGGATTCGGAGGCCTATCTCACCGTCTCCGGCCAGAATTCCAACAACACGGTGCGGGTGACCGACGAATTCCTCAAAGCCGTCGAGGCCGATCGGGATTGGGATCTGTTCTGGCGCACCAAGCCGGGCAAGATCGCCAGAACGCTCAAAGCCCGCGAGCTGTGGGAGAAGATCGGCCACGCCGCCTGGGCCAGCGCCGATCCCGGCCTGCAATTCCACACCACCATCAACGACTGGCACACCTGCGCGGCGTCGGGGCCGATCATCGCCTCCAATCCGTGCTCGGAATACATGTTCCTCGACGACACCGCGTGCAATCTCGCCTCGCTGAATTTGCTGGCGTTCAAGCAAAGCACCGGCGTCATTCCGGGGCGCCGCGCAGCGGCGAACCCGGAATCCATAACCCCGACGTCAGCGAATATGGATTCCGGGCTCCGGCCAGCAGCGGGCCCCGGAATGACCGGAGGAATTCGACGTCGAGGGCTACGAGCATGCGGTGCGGCTGTGGACCGTCGTGCTCGAAATCTCGGTCCTGATGGCGCAGTTCCCCTCGCGCGAGATCGCCCAGCGCTCCTATGACTTCCGTACGCTGGGGCTCGGCTACGCCAATGTCGGCGGGCTCCTGATGTCGTCGGGCATCCCCTACGATTCCGAGGCCGGCCGCGCGCTCTGCGGATCGCTGTCGGCGATCATGACTGGCATCTCTTACGCCACGTCCGCCGAAATGGCGGCCGAGCTTGGCCCGTTCCCGCGCTTTGCCGAGAACCGCGACATCATGCTGCGGGTGATGCGCAACCATCGCCGCGCGGCGCGCGGCGAGCGCACCGGCTACGAGCAGATCACGACCCCGCCGGTGCCGCTCGACCACAAGGCCAATCCGGATCAGCAGCTCGCCGAGCACGCCCGGCGCGCCTGGGATCGCGCGCTCGCGCTTGGCGAAGCCCACGGCTATCGCAATGCGCAGGCGACCGTGGTGGCGCCGACCGGCACCATCGGGCTCGTCATGGATTGCGACACCACCGGTATCGAGCCCGACTTCGCGCTGGTGAAATTCAAGAAGCTCGCCGGCGGCGGCTACTTCAAGATCATCAACCGCGCCGTGCCCGAGGCGTTGCGCGCGCTCGGCTACAGCGAAAGCCAGATCGCCGAGATCGTGGTCTATGCCGTCGGCCACGGCTCCCTGGGCCAGGCGCCGGCCATCAACCACACCACGCTCAAGGCCAAGGGCTTCACACCGGAGGCGATCGAGAAAGTGGAAAAGGCGTTGCCGACCGCCTTCGACATCAAGTTCGCTTTCAACAAATGGACGCTGGGCGCCGAATTCCTGTCCACTGAGCTTGGCGTCGACGACGAAGACCTCGCCGCGCCGAGCTTCGACCTGCTCGCCCATCTCGGCTTCACCAGGCGCGAGATCGACGCCGCCAACATCCATGTCTGCGGCGCCATGACCGTCGAGGGCGCGCCGCATCTGAAACCCGAGCACTATGCCGTGTTCGACTGCGCCAATCCGTGCGGCCGCACCGGCAAGCGCTATCTCTCGGTCGATAGTCACATCCGCATGCTGGCGGCGGCGCAGCCGTTCATTTCCGGCGCCATCTCCAAGACCATCAACATGCCGAACGAGGCGACGGTCGAGGACTGCAAGGCGGCCTACATGCTGTCCTGGCGGCTCGGGCTCAAAGCCAACGCGCTCTACCGCGACGGCTCGAAGCTGTCGCAGCCGCTGCAGAGCCAGCTGATCGCCGACGAGGAAGAGGACGACGACATCATCGAGGCGTTCCTCGACAAGCCGGCCGCCTCGCGCGCCGCGGCGCTGGCGGAAAAGGTGGTCGAGAAAGTCGTCGAGCGCATTGTGGTGATGCGCGAGCGCGAGCGCATGCCCGACCGGCGCAAGGGCTATACCCAGAAGGCCGTGGTCGGCGGCCACAAGGTCTATCTGCGCACCGGCGAGTACGACGACGGCCGGCTCGGCGAGATCTTCATCGACATGCACAAGGAGGGCGCGGCGCTGCGCTCGCTCCTCAACAATTTCGCCATCGCGGTGTCGCTCGGCCTGCAATACGGCGTGCCGCTCGACGAATATGTCGATGCCTTCACCTTCACCCGCTTCGAGCCGTCCGGCCCGGTGCAGGGCAACGACTCGATCAAATACGCCACCTCGATCCTCGACTACGTGTTCCGGGAGCTCGCGGTGTCCTACATGGAGCGCTTCGACCTCGCCCATGTCGATCCGTCGGGCGAAGGCTTTGATGCGCTCGGCAAGGGCGTCGAGGAAGGCAAGCCCGCGCCCGAGACGCGCTACGTGTCGAAGGGCCTGACCCGCTCGCGCACCGACCGCCTCAAGGTGATGCAGGGCGGGCAAGGCGGCCTGGAACGCGCCGACGTGTCTTCACCCTCCCCTGCAGGGGGAGGGTCGGCCGGCGAAGCCGGCCGGGGTGGGGTGACGTCTAAAGTCACCACGCTGACCTCATCCGGCCCACGCGCGGAGATCGCCGGCTCGGCCGCGCTCAAAGCCGAGCCCGAGCAAAAACTGTCGCCGACCCAGGCGCTCGAGCAGCTAAGCCGCACCGACGCCCGCAGCCACGCCCGCCACGCCGCAGCGGAAAAACGCGCCGAAGCGAGAGCCAAAGGCTATGAAGGCGAAGCGTGCGGCGAGTGCGGCAACTTCACGCTGGTGCGCAATGGCACGTGTCTTAAGTGCGATACGTGCGGGTCGACGACGGGGTGTTCTTGAGCGCCACACTCTCAATAGGTGCCACACTAGAGGCTGTAAAAAGCCTGTATGAGCCGTATAGTCCACAGTGGCTAAACAGTCTGAGTGACGACGAGAAACGTGCAATCGCCGAAGGCGAATTTACGCGGCGATTGCACGACAGTGGCGCTGCACACATCACGTGGTTGTTTTGGCGCGGCCCTCACCGAATAATCGGAGCGCCGCCGATCGTGCACAACGGTTCGGCTTTTCTGTTAGACAGCGGGCGTGGACCGTTCGTAGTAACTGCCGCGCACGTATTCTCTCAGTTTCTCGATGACAAGCGACGCACGCAGCATATCGTATCCCAGATTGGAAATGTGGCTTTCGACCTCGAAGAACGGCTAATCGATTCCGGTCAGGATCGACGGATTGACATTGCAACTTTCCGCATTGAAGCAAACGAAGTCACGGCCCTAGGAAAGCAAATCGTCACCGCACTCGATGGTGCTTGGCCTAATCCACCGAATCCAGGCGAAGTCGCATTCTTCGGCGGCTTTCTCGGTAGCCAGCGTGTTGTGATCGGGCCGAATGAAGTCAGTTTCGGTTTGCACCTTGGAACGACACCGGTTTCGGATTTTACGGAGCATCAAATACGTTGCCGCTTTGATCGTCGGTATTGGGTGGATGTTCGCGGACTTGGTCTACCTTTGCCAGGGTATAATTTGGGCGGGGTGAGCGGCGGACCACTACTGTCGCCGACCTATTTCAATCATCGGTGGTCTTGGCGGCTTGTTGGCGTCATATCAGAAGCACAAATGCTAAGAGAATACGAAGCGATTACCGCCGTACGCGCGCACTTCATCTTGCCGGATGGCAAAATTGGTTAGCGCGTAGTCCGGTTTGAGCGAAACGAAATCCGCGGCAAGCCTCAGCAAGCGTAGTGCGGATGGAGCGCAACGTAATCCGGGTACGGCAGCAAGCGCAGGGTGGGCTAAGGCGCGGATCGCGCCGAGCCCACGCGTGTTCCCCGTTATCCTGAGGTGCGCGCAGAAGGCGCGCCTCGAAGGATGCAGGCCGAGGCGCCCGGGGCGGTCGCCCTTCGAAGGCCGCTTCGCGGCCGCCTCAGGGTAACGGGAGGTAGCCAAGCATCGCCCCCGAGAATCGCGCCGCTATCCGTAAACGAGATATGAATCCCGGAAAAACAATCCTTGGGACTCCTGCCCGGGACTCAGCTCATGCTTCGCGCGCGCTTCTTCAAGCGATTCTTGGAGCGAGTCTTGGAGCCCGCGATGTACAGGATGCTTGTCGTCGCCCTTTTGACCGCCTGTATGGTCAACGTGGCATGCCTTTACGGCCATCTGTGAGCGGCGAGCGGACGCAGCAAACGTAGGGCGGGCTAAGGCGCGCGACACGCCGGGCTGACGCGTCTGGTCCGAGAAATTATTGACGTATTATGCGTCGGCACGCTTCGCTTGGCCCAACCTGCTGTCACCCCTCCCCGAGGCCCCCGCGCGCGTCGTATTCACCGGCGCATTCTGCGACCTCCTCCGCACCGCCGGTGCAGAATTTCAAACAGACTGCTTCTTTGACCGAAGTCGTGATGAAGAATAAGCGTCGTCCCATCACACACCGCATTGATTTCCATGATACTGCCGGCGGGCATTTCCAATTGTTCTTTGCCGTTGCAGACAAACACAAGCGTCCGGCGAAATGTAATGCTGTTGCCTTCCACGCCCACCGCGCTGCACGGGAACGGGGCGATCGGCGACAGCGAATAGCGCAGCCCCTGCGCCGAGGCTTCTTGGCCGCAACACAGCGCCAGCATCGCTGCAATCAGCATCACCGGGAAAACGTTTTTTCGCATTGTTCCTCCAGCGGCCAGCGGAGCGGTGACGACCAAGCGTGACAGACATTGAAGCGGCCCCGGCCGTTGACCGGGTCACCTTTCAGGCGGAAGCGCATAAGGACGACGTGACCGTAGTTTCGGAAAGTCCCTTTCGCCGCCAATCGGAATCGCGCGGCGCGAAGGAGATGACCGGCCGCACCGCCTATTATTTCACCGGCTTGCAGTACCGCGTTGCGACCGACGGTGAGGTGGGCGTTTCCGCAACGAAGCACACAAACAGCGCGTTGCTCTTCTGTAGAAAGACCCCCGGTCCGGCCGGCGAGGTGATGACTCCGGCAATCGTATAGCCTTCGTTCATCAGCGACTGAACTGTCACATCGGCAGCCGCAGCAAAAACCTGGGTAGCTGACAGCAACAACGCGGTCATGAGCACTAATTTGCGGACCATCGGTCAATTCCTTCTCCAAAAGAAACGATCGTTCAGATGTTAACAGCCCACAACGGCCAGCGCAGCCCGGATCGAGCGCAGCGCAATCCGCGACCAGACGAGACAGCCGTGACGCCGTCCCGGATCTCGCTTCGGGTCTAAACCGTCCAAGCCGGCAGCAGCCTACTTGGACGACGCGTCGCCTGGCGCCGAGCCCTTCGGTGCGATGGTATTTCGTCATTGCGAGCGGTGGCGAAGCAATCGTAGCCCGGATTGAACGAAGTGAAATCCGGGACACCCCCGGCACCTTCCCTTCCGGATTTCGCTGCCGCTCAATCCGGGGTACTTGCTAAAAAACTATGCACGGCGCTGCGCGCCCCCTGTGGGATAAAAACGGGTTGGAGCTAGACTGCGTTCGGAAGGGAGCGGCCGATATGATTTTGGTGGCATGTGACCCCGTTAAAAAACATGGTCCATGGGCTGTTGCGCAGTTGAGAGTGGTGACGCCACTGCGGCGATCCCGTTTAGGAATCTGATGAATGGCGCAGCCCAGCCCTTCCGCTAGTGTCAGCAGGAGGACAGGAGATGAACCGCAAAAGATCGAAGGCCAAGATCGAACACACGATGCCGGTGTTGCATCCGAATGCGGCCGCCATCGACGTTGGGGCGACCATGCACATGGCTGCAGTAAGGGCAGATCGCGCGCCTGAGCCAGTACGCAGCTTCGGCACCTTCACGACCGACCTGCATCGGTTAGTGGACTGGTTCACGGAATGCGGTGTCGAGACTGTCGTCATGGAATCGACCAGCGTCTACTGGATTCCGATTTTCGAGCTTCTCGACGCCCGTGGGTTCACCGTGTTTCTGGTCAATGCACGCGATGCCAAGCACGTCCCTGGGCGCAAGACCGACGTCAGCGATGCGCAGTGGCTGCAGCGGCTTCATTCGCACGGGCTGCTGCGTGCCAGCTTTCGGCCTAAAGGCCAGATTGCCGAGCTGCGTGCCTACGTGCGTCAGCGCGAGCGTCTGCTTGAGTACGCAGCCTCGCATATCCAGCACATGCAGAAGGCGCTGACCGAGATGAATCTCCAGCTCCACCACGTCGTCGCCGACATCACTGGCACGACCGGCCTGCGGGTCATCCGCGCGATCCTTGCCGGCGAGCGCGACCCCGAGGTGCTGGCGCGATTGCGCCATTACAGTTGCCACTCCAGCGCTGAGACAATTGCGAAGGCGCTCACCGGCAGCTACCGGGCTGAACATCTGTTCGCGCTCGAACAGGCACTCGCCCTCTACGAGGTTTACCACGAGAAGGCATCTGCTTGCGACATCCGGATCGAAGCCGTGTTGAAGGAACTCAGCATCGATCGCGGTCGTTCCGGATCAAAGGAGTTGTCGACACCACGTCGGAGCAGAACAGATCAGCCGAATGCTCTGGCTTTCGACGTGCGCGCGGCGCTGTTTGCGCTGCTCGGAAAGGACATCACGATGATCGACGGTCTCGGTCCTTACCTTTCGCTGAAGTTGATCGCTGAATGCGGCGACGAGCTCTCGTCCTGGCCGAGTGCAAAGCATTTTACTTCCTGGCTGGGCTTGGCGCCGAACAACAAGATCTCCGGGGGCAAAATGCTCTTGTCGAGAACGCGCCGGTCCGGTGGTCGCGCTGCGGCACTTCTGCGGCTTGCTGCCGTAACCGTTGGTCGCACCGACACCGCGCTCGGCGCCTTCTACAGGCGGCTCTCGGCGCGTATCGGCAAGGCCAAAGCAGTCACCGCCACGGCGCGCAAGGTCGCAGTCCTGTTCTACAACGCCGTACGTTACGGAATGGAGTACGTCGACCCCGGTGCGTCGGCCTACGAGACACGCTACCGCAAGCGGGTAGTGAACAATCTGCATCGGCGCGCCAAGGCATTCGGATATGTTCTTCAGCCCATGGAGCCGAATCCTGGTGTCGTCGTTTCTTAGGAATGCATCAGGTTCCGGCACACTCAATTAAATCTTTCCCCGTGTCGTGGGGGCTTGGACACCATTTTTCCATACTGGTTAGATAGGCATCTGGTCTGACCTTCTCCTTAACCAGCGAAAGCGCGGAAGAGGCGGCCTGCCGATCTCCATATACAATAGCCGTACGATAGACCCCATGATTCCGAATGACCGTGGCGCCCGGGAAGCCTGTGGCTTTCGCTTGCTCAACGCTTTTCCTTGCGGAAGTTTCATCCGGTGCGCTTCCAGCGAGGATCACCCACTGGCCGTGGCTATCCGTGACGAGCTGTGAGTTTGCTGCGATGACCACCTGACTAGCTTCATTGTCTTGAAGCGCCGCGCTGATCGTTCGCTCATTTTGAGCAACTAAATTTTTTGACGAGTCAACTAAAGCCGGCACGTTCATTTGAGATAACTCTTGTGGCTTACTTTGCAACGAGTTTAATAACCCTACTTGCTGTTCGATTGTTTGGTTTGCTCGCTTGAGCTGCAGCGTCAAGCGGTCACTGACAACATTCGACTTTTGTAACGCGCTATCTGTTGCATCTAAACGCGCTATCTGTTGCATCTAATTGCGTCTTAAACTTCATTCCCCAAAAATCGCCCTCGGTGACTCCCATTCGCGCGAGATTGTTTCCGATGAAGGCAGGGTAAAACACTAGACACAATAGAATACCCGCCAGCACCAGCTGCTTAACTAGGTCAAGAACATCCCTTGCAACATCGAGAATATTCTTCATTGCGCCCTCACTTACGCGCCAAGCCACATGCCAATGGTATATTCCGAGGCACCGGACCATACACGTACTGCGTGCAAAATGAAGCTATGAGAGGCCCGCGCAGCCGGAAGCGCGTTTAGCGTGTCTTCGACCCGCTTCGGCGGGCCCCGAGGGATGCCGCTTGGGCGTTCGGGCCTGATCCTTCGAGGGCCGCTGTGCGCCGCCTCGGGATGAGGTGACAACGCCATCACGCGCGCTGCCGGTCGTTGTCGATCGGCAGCACCTGGCCGCTGATCGACTTGCCCGCGTCGGAGGCCAGAAAGACCGCGAGCGCGGCGATGTCCTTGGGGTCGATCATCGCCTTGATCGACTGCTCGGCCATCGCTGCGGCGCGCACCTCTGCCATCGACTTGCCGCTGATCTGGGCGCGGCCGGCAAACACGCGCTCGATGCGGTCGCCCTCGACCGCGCCGGGCGCGATCGCATTCGCCCGGATGCCCCATTCGCCGAGCTCCAGCGCCAGCGTCTTGGTGAAACCGATCACGCCCCATTTGGTGGCGGCGTAGGGGCTGCGATTCTGAAAACCGAACCGCCCGGCGACCGACGACATGTTGATGATGACGCCGGCCCTGGATTCCTTGAGATGCGGGATCGCAAGCCGGGTGACGTCGAACATGGCGGTGAGATTGACCGCAATCACCTTGTCCCAGTCGTCCGGCGGATAATCGGCGACCGGCAGCGTCATCCCCGATATGCCGGCATTGTTGATCAGCACGTCGAGGCCGCCGAGTTGGGCGACCGCGTCCGGCACCATGCGCTCGATCTCGGCGCGGCGCGCCATGTCGCAAGGCCGCGCGATCAATCCGGGGATTTCTCTGGCAATCTCGTCCAGCGCGTGAGTGTCGATGTCGCAGACGAAGACGCGCGCGCCGGCCGCGGCAAACGCACGCGCGAATTCGCGGCCGATGCCGGCGGCGCCCGCAGTGATCAAGACCCGTTGTGGCAAACGTCCCTCCCTCGCCTGCCGCATCTTCGCCTCCGCGGCTGTACGAACGCAAGCGCGTAGGATGGGTTGAGCACTTGCGAAACCCATCAAACAACCTCGCCGCCAAATGATGGGTTTCGCTTCGCTCAACCCATCCTACAATTTCTCCTCATCCTGAGGTGCCCGCGCGCAGCGCGGGGCCCCGAGAATCGTGCCGCCATCCGTAAACGAGATATGAATCCCGGAAAAAACAATCCTTGGGACTCCCGCCCGGGACTCAGCTCATGCTTCGTGCGCGCTTCTTCAAGCGATTCTTGGAGCGACTTTTGGAGCCTGCGATGTACAAGGTGCTTGTCGTCGCCATTTTCATCGCCTGCGCGGTCAACGTGGCCTGCCTGTGCGGCCACCTGTGAGCAGCGCAGCCTGTATAGGGCCGTTAGCCGAAGGCCTAGCCTGCCGCCGCTCGGCGATGAATGGCGGATAGCGCGCCGATCCACCCTTGCTACGTGTTCCCGGTTGATTCGCGCGATCGTTGTATGGTAAAATTGTTGGTTATGGGAGATTGACGATGTCTCCGCGCGTCTTATTGATGATCGGAGCAGTTGTTCTCGCAATCCTGGGCGGCGATGCGCGTGCCTTTGCGCAAACGCCGACACTCGGGACCAGTTTTGACCGACCGAATTCCAACGTCGGCGACTTATCACGCGAACTAATATGCCGGACATCGGGAACAGATTCAGTTACGCTGCAGAGGTCTGTCCCTGGCGCCGTCGCCGAATACTTTGACTGTCGGGTCCTTGCTCAACACTGTCGATCCTAACAAAGCCGCGGGAACTGCGTTCAGCCTTTATTTCGGGAACAACCTCGCGACTGAG
Organism: uncultured Alphaproteobacteria bacterium; assembly: GCA_963709825.1. Classification (GTDB taxonomy): domain Bacteria; phylum Pseudomonadota; class Alphaproteobacteria; order Rhizobiales; family Xanthobacteraceae; genus BOG-931. The sequence continues at coordinate 197,486 of CAVPXZ010000019.1, read as the reverse complement.
AAAACGACGGCGACATTCCTCAAGGGGGTTACGGGAAGCGAAGCCCTAGGCGCGAAACTCGCACCGACGATCATGCGCTTGTCGAAATCTGCAGGTGCGCGCTTCGGGCTTGGGGTCGCGATGGTCGGAACCGGTGTTTATGCGGTCTACAAGTACTTGGCCGGCGCTGAGAAGGTCGATACCCCCGCCAGCAAAAGTCTCGATGCCCTTACGGAAGACAAGACATTCCGATATCAGCTCCTCGGCATCGTTCACGAGAACGGCCGCTTCCAGAACTCTCCCGCCTGCTCCAAAGCCGTAGCCGGCAAGCGAAGTCCGGATGAGGGCGTGGCGACAGCCGGATCTTTGAGCCCTCTCGCGCTGTCCCGCATATCGTGGCGTTTATGCAGCGCGTATGGCGGCGCAGCGTAGTTCGCTGACCAAGATTTGTGGTAGACTGCGATCATGAAAACCAGACAGCTGGCAGAAGTTCTTGAACGTATCGAAACTTGGCCCGCTCAGGCCCAGGACGAGCTCGCCGAGATCGCACGCGATATCGATGCGAGCCTCAGCAGGGGCGAATATGAGCCGAGCGAAGCGGAATTGGCCGGCATTGATCGCGGCCTGCGAGCGGCGGCCGAAGGCCGCTTCGCCACCGACGAGCAGGTTAGCGCCGCGCTCGCCAAACTCCGCAACGCGTGAAGGTCGTTTATACCGAACCGGCGCCTCGCGATCTCGACGAGATTACGCTTTGGGTCAACCAACACCACCCGGGACTTGGCCGCGCCATCGAGCGTAGGCTCAGCATCGTCGTTGCCCATATCTCCCGCTGGCCGGAGAGCATGCGCTGCTCCATACACCGTCCGGACGTCCGCGTGGCGCCGCTCGGTCGCTATCCATACAAAATTTTTCTATAGCATCCGCGCCGACACAATCGAGATTTGGCACATTCATCACACGGCGCGCGAACCCTGGGACGAGAAGGAATGACGATGACCATTTCGGCAACGGCCGTCCGTTTTGACGATGGCACGATGTGGGTCGCGCTGTTGGATGGCCGCACCCTCGGCGTGCCACTCGCCTGGTTTCCGCGCCTGCTGCGCGCGAGCCCGGAGGCGCGGGCGGGTGTCGAAATCAGCCGCGTCGGTCTCCACTGGGAAGAGCTTGATGAGGATATCTCGATCGCAGGTCTGCACGCGGGCCGCGGCGATTTGACGAGGCAGCCCGAGCACGCTGTCTCACTAGCGCGTATCCCGAGCAAGTCTCCGCGAAGGCCGCTTACGGAAACGGATAGCCGGAATACCCGGCGCCGGCGCGCAGGTAGCCGGTGCCGATGGCGCCCAGCAACCCCTCGATGCCGTCAAGCGCCTTGTCGATCAGGCCGCGCGGTTCGCCGGACTCGAGCAGCATCTTCAGCTGCAGCAGCCCCTGGTTGGCGGCGTCGATCCGCCGCGCCAGCACCATCGTGACGTAAAGCAGCGCCGCCGGGTCCTGCAGCAATGTCGCGGCGTCGGCGACATGAAACTCCGAGGTTTCCAGCGCGCGCACATCGGCACTATGCGGCGCATCGAGCAGCGCCGAGAGCTCGCCGAACACCGCGCCGGGTTCGGCAACTTGAGCGAACTCGATATCGCCCTTGAAAATGCTGACCGCGCCGCTTTTGAGAATCAACAACCGCCCGGTTTTGGTGCCCTCGGCGAACACGGTTTCGCCGGCGTCGTAGCTTTGCAGCGGAAGCGCCGCAAGCCTGTTTTGCCAGGCCTCGGGATCGTGGATCAGCGCCATTGCGAGCCCCCTGTAGCCGCATTGATCGAGGCCGATCGCAGCTCATTCGAGAAATACTATGCCCGCGTGGTGACGTGCAATGTGGTCGCAGCCGCAGGCAGCGCACCGCCGATGAAGCGCAGCGCCCTACCCCACGTCACCGCCGGGCTTGACCAAGTCTGACCCGGCAATGACGACATGAGGATGCGGTGCCTGCGCTACGCTTCCGACAAACCGGGCGTCAAATCCCCGCCAGCGCCAGAACGACGACGGCCGAGAGCACCATCCAGCCGAAATGACGGCCGCGGGTAGCGACTGCGTTGCCGATCGCGGCGGAACCGTAAATCGCGACCAGCACGAGGATGACCCAGCGCCGGGCATCCTCCGAAGCAAATGAGGGCGCGGCCATGAGCAGCGCGCCGCCGCCGATCCAGGCGATGGCGCCGCACTGCCACACGATCCGCAGCAAACGCCTGGCCCAGGGCGGCTCGATCTGCGCCCGCGGAAAAACCTTGGTTTCGCCGAGCACGCCATGCACCAGGCCGGCGAGGATCGCCAACACGCCGGCGATCTGCAGCGTCACATCGCGCATCCGGTTCTCTCCATACACTTCTGTATGTTTGAAGGGACTATCGCCGAAGGCATTGCGGCGCGTCAATACAGAAGTGTATGGTGCGGCAATCGCGCCCCCCCCTTGGTTTTTCGCCATGCTGCAGAAGCTTAAGCCCGACGATTGGATCGCTGCCGGCCTGAAGGCGCTGGCGCGCGAGGGTTTTACTGCGCTGAAGGCCGATCTGATCGCCAAACGGCTCGCGGTCTCGCGCGGCAGCTTCTATTGGCATTTTGCCGATGTCGCGGCCTTCGAAGCGGCGGTGATGCGGCGCTGGCGCGACGTTGCCGCCGACGCCATCATCCGCGACCTCGAAAACCTTAAGCCCGCAAGCGAGCGCATTCCGTACCTGCTGCGGCTCGCTTTCGGGGCCGATCCGGCGCTGGAGATCGCCATGCGCGCCTGGGCCTCCTCAGACCATCGCGCGCGCGCAATGGTGCGCTCGGTCGACAAGAGGCGTCTCGCCTATCTGGAGCGCATGCTGCGGGACGCCGGCGTCGCCGCCGCTCACGTGCAGCCGCGGGCGCAGATTCTCTATTGGACCTATCTCGGCTTCGTGCAGTCGGCAAAGCCGGTCGCCAGCGCGGCCCGCGACCGGCTGATCGATCAGCTGGCGCAGCTCGGCCGCGGCGTCTCGTCAGCGTCTCCTCAACGGCGACAAGTCCCTTGACTTTCGTCCCCGCATCGGTTACATGACGGACGTTCGCTCATCGAGGGGCGTGATCTCGAGACACACCTGATTGCGGAGCGAATGCGGTTCTCGCGGGCGGGGCTTGTAACCCCGCCCCCGGGCGGTCCGGGCATCGTCCCCTCCGGCATTACGACCGGGGCGCAAGGTGCCTTGCTTAAGCGCGATTGACGGTGCGGGTAAACGCCCGCGTCCTCTTGATCGCGCGAAGCGCGGCCTGGGCTGAGTCAAAGCGTTCGATCGCTGCGACAAGCGCCGCAGTGGAGCGCCGGAAGGCGAGCGTGCTCCGAAAGAGCGCGCTGCCGCGCCTCGCAAGCGCGGCTCCTTGGACTACGCGCCTTTCGGCGCTCCGCTCCCCTCGTTGTTTGCCGGGGGTGAGTCTAAAAGCTTGGCTTCGTTCGTTGCTTGGTCGCGATCAAAAACTTATGCACGCAAAAACTTGCATGCAAAGACTTGGGCACCAAGGTGTCGCGAGAACGAAGGACTATGCACGCGAACCAAGCGCTCGCGCCACGGCGTTTGTTTGATGGCTTGCGGTGTTGCGGCCTCGATTATGCGCCCTCGCCCTCCGGCGCCGGAATGCGCGTTTCGTGGAAGCCGCGCTCGATCATGGCGTAGACCTCGCGCACCAGGATGTGGGTCGCGACCTCGTTCTCGGTGCGGCCGAGCTTGCCGAGCGTCGCCAGCAGAGCGAGGTAATTGAAGGTCTCGACCGGCAGCGTCAGGCTCAGAGCTCGTGCCTCCGAGCGGTTTTCGGGTCGCGCCATGGGACGAACACGCCTTTGGTTAAAACTTGGTTATAATACGGTTAAAACGCTTGGCATGCGACTCGAATCATGCGAGCTTCGCTTTCGGCGAGGGATTTCGCTCAACAAGCTTAAAACGGCCCGGCAACGGGTCCGGGTGTCTGACCAAACGGCGGGCGGCAATCGCTTAAGCGCGGATGCGGCTCGGTGATCGCGGCGTCATGCGCGCCGTCGGGCACCGATTTCGCGCTTTTGTGCCGTGTCGTCCGGGAGCGCAATCGGTTGAGGTTGCCGCTCTAACGTTTTGGCGGAGCATGATTTTTTGATCATGCTCGTGGATGCCCGTTGGGCGCGGCCTTCGCCCTGTCGGCGGCCCAGAACCGGCCGCGGCATTCACGAGGCCATCGCCATGACCATTGCACCCTGGACTGCGGAGCGCGTCGAACAGCTCCGAAGCTTTGTCGCCACCGGCATGACTTGCAGTCAGATCGCGGCCGAAATCGGCGTCACCCGTAACGCCGTCATCGGCAAAATCCACCGCCTCGGCCTGTCGACGGAGCGGCCCGCGGCGGCACCCGCGGGCTCATGCCGGCAACGAGCCCGCCGGCCGCGGCTTTTGGCGCGGCGCCAGCTTTTGCGCCTGGTCTCGCCGGAAGCGGCGAGCGGCTTATGCGAAATCGCCTGCGCGCCGGTTTCGGTCGAAAGCGCGCAGCGCTGCTCGCTCCTCGAACTGACGCAAGGCAAATGCCGCTGGCCGATCAGCGATGCCGGCAAAGATTCCGGCACAGCGGATTTTGTGTTTTGCGGCAACGAGGCAGCGGCGGGCTTCTCCTACTGCGCCGGACACGCCCGCATGGCCTATCGTCTTCCGGCGCGGCGGCGCGCTTAAGCCGAGCGTGCGGCCTCGCAATATCGAACCCAGGTGAAGGCAACCCGGGTTAAGGCTTGCCTATCCATGCTATGCTGCTCAAGAGGACCAAAGCCGCTCAGCCAAGCGCGATCCGCCATGAATGACTTCGACGACTTCCCGATTGTTCCACCGCTCGTGATCAAGGACACACCGAAGCCGCGCCGGCTTGCGACGCTGGCGCAGGCGCGCGGCTATGTCGACGAGGCAATGCGCTCAGGCCGGCCGGCGCCGTGGCGCGAACTCTGGCAGCGCCTCAAATCCGTGGCGGCCGAAGACGAGGCCATCAAGGCGATCGGCGACATGCGCGAATTGCTCGCCGAAGAAGATCTGCTCCTCCCGCACGCCTGAGGGCATTCGCGTCGCCATCGTTGACCGGCCAGATTTTCGCGGCGGTCGAGCCCGCCGTGGCGAAAAACCCAAACCTTCAGCCGTTTTCGCCACGCGCTTGAGAGAACGCCACAAAACCGCAGCGCTTCGGGCCGGAAAACCGCGGCCGGCTGCGTTAGCGCCGCGTTCACTCAAATCTGGCTAGATTGGCGGGTTATGCCGTTGACCGCGCAGTCATTACTCACCGAGCTCGATGCCAGGCTCCCGCAAGCGTCGCCGTCGTGGCGCGGCGCGGCTTTGCGCCAAATCGCCGATCTGTTGCTCGCCGGCGCAGACCTTTACACCGACGAGCAAGTCGCACTGTTCGACGAGGTCATGGCCCGTCTCATTCCAAATACCGATCGCGTGCTCCTTGCTGAACTGAGCAGCCGCCTGGCGGGCCTCGACAACGCGCCGGGCAAGGCGATCGGAACGCTGGCGCGTCACCCCGATATCTCGGTCTGCGGTCCGATCCTTGAGCAAGCCAAAGCGTTGCCGGACGCAGACCTCGTCGCGATCGCCGACGAGGACCGCAAAGACTTAAACCTCCTGGTGAAAATCGCCGCGCGCCCGCAGCTCAGCACGGCCGTCACCGACGTGCTGCTCAAGCGCGGCAATAAGGCGATCCAGCGGACGATCATCGACAACCCGAAGGCGCACATGTCGGAAGCGGGCTTCGCCCGGGTGATCATGGGCCTCAACGGCGACAAGGACCTCGCGGGCGCGATCGCGGCGCGCGATGACGTGCCGCCCGAACTGCGGGTCTGGCTCACCAAGACCCTCGAGCAATAGCGGCAACAATTCTTCTCCCGCCCGCAGCGGCGTGGATTGCCCGGCCGAGCAAGACCACGAGCAACAATACTTTGCCTCAAATTGGAACAGCTGGCGTTTTCGCGAGTTTCTTATGACGTATTTCCCCGCAGCGAGATTGCAACCAATGGATTGGCGCGATCGGAAGCTTCTGGACAAGCAAATGCGGCGACTTGGACCTTCGCCGCGACACGACGGCGCGATGATTTTGGCGCTGGTGGCGGTCTTTCTCGCCGGCATGACGCTTGGCGCCGCCATGTTCGCCCATAAGATCCAGCCGACACGGTTCACATCAAACGACGCAATGGCGTCGCTTTTCCTCGCGCGCACTCCACCGCCATCCGCGCGATAGCGACCGGCAGCACAGGACAAGGCTGCCCGGGCGAAGCGCGCGTCCACTCGCGCTGATCGTCGCGTCAGTTGAACAAGCCGAAGAAGCCGCCTTGGCGGTCATCGCCCTGCCGGTCGGAATACTCCGGCGGCGCGGGAACCACGATCACGCGCCGATGCGGCCGCGGATCGGATCCAATGTCATCATCGCGCCGCCACCGGCGCACGACATGAGGTTTCGTGACTTCCCTCCTTGCCCGACTATTGGCCTGCGGCCACTGCTCAACAGCTGGTGCGTTCGGCGCTGGTGGGTCCACCGCATCGGGCCCGCCATCAACGTTCGCGTCGCCGAACAAATCAAACAGCGGCCGCGACTGGTCCCTTGGCACCTCGGCTGCGTCAGCGTCCGGTGTCGGCGCTGACCGTGACGTCCCGGCATCACGCCGCTTTTCCTGATCCATCTTACGCGCAGATCGTGCTGACGGATGGGGCCGCGTGCGAGCGGCGTGGGCGCGGCCGGCGTTGATCTCGTTCCCACCGCCTTTGTTGGGCTCCTCGGTTGGCGTCCCCAGCGCCGGCCGCTCAGCCGGTGACGCCGCTTGCGCGCGATCTTCCGGAGAGCTTTGCGCCGGCGATGGTTTTTGCGAACTCACCGGCGGCGGCGCTTGCGCCGGCGCTGGCACCGAAGGTGCGGTCGTCGACTGCTGCAAGGCCGCGTCTGCGCTGATGTCGTGGCGCGGCGGTGACGTCAAAGCGCTGACGATGGCGAACACACTCGCGCCGCCTGCGATCAGGCCAATGAGCGCGGCGAATGCAGCGACCAGGACCGTTCGGATGGCACGGTCCAATCGGCCCGATGGACGGAAGCCGGGATTGTTTGCCGGCGCCATGGCAACATTCCTTCCGTCATCCTGCCCCCGTTGCGTTCATCGCCGAAGCCAACGCCGGCAAATGCGGCGACGTTCCTTGGTTCAATATTTTCGTGATGCGCGCGGAACGCGGTTCCACCGGTGCCGCAGCATGGATTTCGGAAGCCTCAACGGCAACGAGTGGGGCAGAAACGCCCCTATTATTCTTCAGGCTCGGTGGTGAAGAACAATGGGTAGCCGTTCTGCTTACCGAACTCGGTGGCTTCCTTGGCCTTGGTCTCGGCGACGTCTCTGGCGTAAACCGCGATGACGCAGGCGCCCTTTTGGTGCGCCGTCATCATGACCCGATAGGCCTGGTCCTCGTTCATGCGGAACACCGCCTTGAGCACCTGCACGACAAATTCGCGCGGCGTGTAGTCGTCGTTGAGCAGGATCACCTTGTACAGCGGCGGCCGCTGCGTCTTGGTGCGCACTTTGGTGCGCGGTTTTACGACGGTCTTGGTCATTGATCGAAGCTCCGCGCCCGGTACCCCGCGGCGAGGCCGGCAAAGTATAGTCCGCGCCGCCGGTCTCTCCCAGCACTTGGATCTCGAGGTTCTGCCGGGACAGCCGCGGCCCGCCCTTGTCCACGCAAGCAGCGTTCCGTCTTGGACGTCTTGGAACTGACCCGGATTTGTGGCGTTAATCGGCGCGTCGAACGGAGGTTGCCATGCACATTCTCTGGATCATCATTATCGGCTTCGTCGCCGGCATTATCGCCCGCTTTCTGGCGCCGGGGCCGAACAATCCGGCGGGCTTCATTCTCACCACGATCCTCGGCATCGTCGGCGCCTTCGCCGCCACCTTCATCGGCCAAGCCATCGGCTGGTACGGCCGGAACCAGGGTGCCGGTTTCATTGGCGCGATCGTCGGCGCGGTGGTGATCCTGGCTGTTTGGCACGCGCTGGTCAGGAACGGAGTGATCTCCGATCCTGGCCGCCGTTGGCTGTAACGGAGCGAGGCTTGACCCGGCTCGGCTAACGCCCCGCCGATCGCCGCTGAACCACCGAAAAGCGCGGCGTCCGCCGCTCGACCACGACGGCGCGCGGCGCGCCCACGCGGCTGCTGATGGTGACGTGGTTCGCGTCCTTACGCTGCCCCATGCGCAATACGACGCCTCTTGCCTCGTCGAGCGGCACTTCCATCAGCGATGCAACGATTTCGATCTGCTCCTTGAAAACTTCGGTGAGCCCCTGTGCCGCTACGACCGCCTCCTCGACGGTCGGCGGATCGCGTCGCACCCGCCGCCGGCCGTCCTTTGTTTCCCAAATGTCGCTCATGTCCGCACCTGTGATCATTGCCGTTCCTGTCGGGGCCGATTATCAGCCCTCTACCGCATTGCAGCAAGGAAATTGTGCAATGCACCCACGAGCATTTAACGGCCATCGCGGAAACTTCAAGCACGAGCGTCGAGGCCGGTTCCCCGGATACGCAATCGCACAGACGGCGGCTCGCGCTTTTAGGCGGACTAGCGCGGGACCATGTCGCTGAAGAGGACGCCGCCCTTGCCTTTGTCGGTCTTTGCCGTCTCGACCAGCGAGACCGTAACCGATTCTATCGGCACCTTGATACTCTTCACCACCGCGGCCGTTGACATCCTTAACCAGCGCGCGCTTCTCTTCGACCGAGCGGCCTTGCAGCAGATAGACGACAATTTCCGGCATCGAGTCCTCCGTGTTGGTTCGCCGACGCAATTGAGCACAAATCACAAGCCGGAACTATCGGCCGGCTCCCCGGTTTCGCCCAGACCGGAGATCAGGGAGTTCACCATGAAACGATTGGCACTGGCAGTCGGTTTGCTGGCAATCGGTTTTGCCGCCGCAACGCCCGCCCGCGCGGATTTCGCCATAGTCCAATTCGGCGATGGCTATTGCCGGATCTGGTGGGACAGCGCCGGCACTCCTTGGGGCACGCGGTGGAGCAAGATTGCGGTCGGCCTGCCCAATTATGACGCAGCACAGACCGCCCTCGACGGCGCAATTTCGCAAAGTATGTGCCGATAAGCCAAACGGGGCTCCGCGGCCGGCGCCGGCGGTCGGCTCAAGGGGCTAATACTCGCCCCGCCACTGGTAGACGCCAGACTGGTAGACGCCGGTTGGGCCTGGGCTGGTGAATGGACGCAGAAGCGCCAGCGGCCCTCTGGTGCCGCCACGGACCTGTTCACCGGGCGTGCCACCAGGCCAGCTGAGGCGCTGCTTCTTGGCGACCTTCTTTTGCACCGGGGGTGGCTCGGCCGCCGCAACCGTCTCGTTGAGCGTTGCCGGCGGCGCGGAGTTGGTTGCGGCTGGAGCCTCGGCCAGCCCGGCAACACTCGCCGGACCCTGAACTGTCGAACTTGTGCTCGACTCGCTCGCCCTGGGACTCCCCGCATGAGCATTCGACAGCATCGCGGGCTCACTCTCGATGGCGGTCCGCGCGTCGGCCTGAACTCGCTGCTGTGGCGCCGATGAGTGCGTCATCGCCTGCAGCTGGGCCGCCGGCTGCACCAATGTGCGCGCCGCCACCGAGGATTCCTCGGCCGCCGGGTGTACGACCAACGAGAATACCACGGCACCACCGGCGCTGGCGCCGATGGCGGCGGCGACCACAACCGTACGCACGGTGCGCGCGAAGCTCGGCGCCGGCGCGAGATAACCCCATTCGGGATTGAAGTTATTGGCGAAACGCATCAGGACCTCCGAGGCGAGCCGACCGCTGCCCCCACCCAACGCCACCGCCGACCGTGGAAACGCACCGACAGCGAAGCCGGTTCCCGCTCCGCGGCGAAATGGTTAGCGATCATCAAAGACACTCGCAAGCTGCAAAAACACGTACGCTGACGGCCTGCTGACAGCGCGCAAGGACGGTTCGGTCCGATGCGGCATTAGTCTCCAAACCGTCACGCGCTAGGAGGCGCTGACCAAGTTGACGGCAGGGCGCGGCGCACCCCCGCCACCGATCCGGTCGCCGATCGAGCCGAACCAAGACGGAATGCCGCCGATCACCGAAACTACCCGGTAGGTGACGGCGACGACGTTGTCCTTGATGCCGATCGTCTTGGCGAGCAGTGAGTTGGAATTGTTGGCGGCGGGTTTGAGGCTGCCATTTTGCTGCGGTTGTGCCTCTGTGATGACGAGCGGCGGAAGCGAGGCGCCAACGATCGGCGTTTTGGTGCGGGGTGCAGCCGGCTTCGCCGCAGCCATGGCGACAAACGCCTGTCGCGGAATCGCAACGGCCGCTGCGGGCTCAGCCTCGGCGGCGCCGGCAGCAACGCGCGGCCCACCGCTTGTGGCGGCGAGCCGCGCTTTTTCGTTCGCCATTTCCGCTTTGAGAAAATTCACGATCAAGCCGTGCTCGTCGCGCAGCAGCTGCATCATTTCGGCCGATGCCGGAGCCGCCTGGGCGGCCGGCGCGGGCATCCGGCCCAACCCATAATGCGTCAACAGGAAACCGCCGACTAGGCTCGCCAGCGCCGCCGGCAGAACATCGAAAACCAGTTTAGCGAACAAGCGCCCCAGCAATGGCCTATCGTACCGCATGATCCGATCTCCTCCGCGCCTCGGCGTTTTTCAAACGATCGGTCGAATTTCAAACACGTGTTATAGGCGTCCGGTGGCCGAGAACAAGGAATTTTTGCGGCGCCGCCGCGGATTTCCTGCGGAAAAAAGCTTCAGGCCGCCTGCGTCAGGCCGCCAATCGCCCACCGGCTGACCAGCTGCGCGAGCTGCTCGATGGCCGATTCCTCGAGCGAGATTGAGACCGGGGGCTCGGCGAGCTGTTCGCGGTTGCGGATGAACACGCCGCATTGGCCGATCAGCCAAATCGCTGCGACCACCAGCGTGCGGTGATCCGCCTCCGGCATGAAGCGGCGCACGAGGTCGACCGCCAGTCCCATGAACGGCGCCGCTTCCTCGCGCAGAAGCTGGCGAAAGACCGCGGTCGGTCGCACCGTCTCCCAATTGAAAATCCGCGTGTGACGGCTGTACTCGTCCCGCGCGATCAGCGGCCGAAGCTGGCGGCGAACGAATTCGCCGAGCGCCGCTTCACGCGACAGCGTTTTCGCTTCGGCGGCGTGAGCGAGCTGGTCCTCGGTGAGCGCGTGGAACGCCGCCCGCAGCACTTCGCGGTACAGTCCTTCCTTGCCAGCGAAGTGGTAGTTGATGGCGGCCTGGTTCACCCGCGCCTTGGCGACGATGGCGCGGACGCTGGTTCCGTCGTAGCCGCGCTCGGCGAACAGCCGCTCGGCCGCTTTGAGGATGCGCTCGCGGGTGATTTCGGACGGTCGCGTCATGGTCGGCCCATTTTTCAAACTCTCGTTCGAATTCCAAATAGGCGTTTGGCGCGGCAAATGCAATTTCCGGCAGGGCCCGCCGGTCAATCGATCATGCCGAGCACGTAGAGGATCAGGCCTGCGAGCAGCAGCAGGTGTTGCGGCAGCCATAGCGCCTTAAGGCGGAAACGGTGTTGGCCGAATAGCGAAAACCGCGCCTCGACGTCGAAATTCGATTGACCGGGACGCCGCCCCGCCTGAATCAGCGGAATGAGCGCAAGCGTCCCGACACCGAAAATCGCCGACAGGGTCAGGCAAGCCATCGCCGCAAGGCGCAGGCCACCGTTGGAAAATTCCACCGCGGACGCTACCCAGGCAAGCAGTGCAATGCTGGCGAGCAGGACGTAGATGCTCGCGCTGTGGACGAATTCGAGCGCCTTGGTCTGCTGGTCGACTGGCGGCCCGTTCATGCGGCAGTCCTTAATGGTACTATCAGTTCGTTTTTCAGTTGCACGAGCACAAGCGCGCCGCTCGTCCCGCGCCGGTGGCGCATTATGGCGGAGCCGATCTCGTTCGCAATGACTTGGCGCCGGGGTCCCGCTATCGTTGCTGGATGATCGAACCGCACCGCGTCGAGGGCTACGCCATCGTTTCCGCCGACGGCATGATCGCCGATAGCAACGGCGTGATGCCGGATACCATCCGCAACGACGCCGATCAGCGCTTCTTGCAAGCCGAGCTCGATCGGGCCGCGGTCGTCGTGCATGGGCGTCACTCGAACGAAGGCGGGCCGCGGGCCGCGCGCCGCAAACGCATCATCGTGACCCGCCAGATCGCTTCCATTGCGCCCGACCCCTCACATCCAAATGCGCTGCTCTGGAATCCGGCCGGCGCAACGCCCGCAGAGGCCGTCGCCGCAATCGCGGCCGCAGACGGCACTATCGCAATCATCGGCGGCACCGAAGTGTTCGGCCTGTTTTTGCCGATCTATGATGCCTTCCACCTCACGCGCGCCGCACGGGCCCAAATTCCGGGCGGCCGGCCGCTGTTTCCGCAGAGCGGCTTGCATGCAACCCCGGATGACGTGCTCGCTCGTCAAGGCCTGCAACCCGGCCCGCGACGCGATATCGATGCCGCCGCCGGCGTAACGCTGACGACCTGGACGCGTGAGCGCCAATGATAAAGTTCGCGCGAAAGCAAAGACGCTTTATCTTGTCGGCGTGATGCTTCGCCGCCCCGATACGACTCGAGCAAGGCGCGCGAGAACGCGCTGGACTACGAAATTGCGCAGGAGCAGGTGGCGGCTCTCGGCCGGCTTGGCCGCGCTCTTGAAGCGGCACTTGCTGCTCTGTCCAACTACGACCAGGCGCGCGCTCAGCGCGGCGAGGAAATCCCCGCGCCGGCCTCGCCCGCCACGACGGTTCGTGGGCAACTGGCGCGGGAAGCAAGCGACGCGCTGTGGTGCTTCGTCGTCCAACGCGAGGCCTTCGGCTTATGCGATCAGCGGTTGATTGTCCGGGAGTATCGCATTCCGGCCAAGGTGCAAAACCGCATGGGAGTGTTTGGCGGTGCCAGCCGCCGCACGGCGTCAGCTTAAGGGAATTCACGATTTCTTAAGCCGCCTGCACCCGGGACGCTTATCGCAAGCCTTTGTTCACCGTTCCCGCGGCATTGTTTGTCGGCGTTTCAGTGGGTCGGTGCCGGCAAATGATGCGAACTCTTCCTCTGATCGATGAGCTCGAAGCCGCGCTGACCTCGGGTACCAATACCCGCCGGATCGAGATGCTCATACGCATCACCGATCTTTTCGTCGGCGGCGCATCACGCTATTCCAAGGAGCAGATCGACGTCTTCGACGACGTCATGACGCGCCTGGTGAGCACGATCGAGGCCAAAGCGCGCGCCAAGCTGGCGCTTCGGCTGGCGCCGATCGCTAATGCTCCCTCGAGCGTGGTCCATATGCTCGCCTTCGATGACGACATCGAAGTTGCGCGAGCGATCCTGCGACAGTCGGAACGGCTCGACGATCCCGCCCTCCTCGCCAACGCCAACACCAAGAGCCAACAGCACCTGTTCGCGATCTCGCAACGCATGTCGCTCAGCGAAGCCGTGACCGACGTGCTGGTCGAGCGCGGCGATCGCGATGTGGTGCATTCGGTGGTCAAGAACGTCGGCGCGCGGTTTTCGGATGCCGGCTTTCGCATGCTGGTCAAGCGTTCGGTCGGCGACGACGACCTTGCGACGGAAGTCGGCATGCGCAGCGACATCCCGCGTCCGCATTTTCTCGTACTGCTGGAAAAGGCTTCGAGCGCGGTGCGCGCGCGCCTTGCTGCTGAGAACCCGCAAGCCAGCACCGCCATCGAAGGGGTGGTGGCCGAGGTCGTCGGCGGCATTCGCAATGATGCCCGCAACGCTTCGCCGGATTTTGCCGCCGCGCAGGCGGCCGTGGAGCGGCAGCATCGCATCCGCCGCATCGGCGAAGCTGAAATCTATCAATACGCGCGCGAGCGCAAGTTCGAGGAGACGGCGATCGCGTTGTCGATCCTGTGCGATACACCGATCGATGTCGTCGAGCGGGCGCTGCTCGATCCAGGCGCCGAGATTGTGCTGATCCTCGCCAAGGTCGCCGGGCTGTCGTCGACGACGACCAAGGCGATCCTGCTGTTGCGCGCGGCCGACCGCGGTATGTCGGCGAACGATCTCGAGCAGGCGCTGGCGAGCTTCAACCGGCTGCAGCCTGATACGGCCCGGCGGGTGCTCGGCTTCTTCCGCACCCGCGTCAAAAAGCCGGCGCAGCCGATGGTCCCGCCGGCGGTGGCGATCAGTGGCTAGTGGCGAACTTGCGTTCCAGAGGTGCGAGCCGAACAGCAGTCAACCATCATGAGACGTCCGCAGGCGAGAGTATGACGCGATCTTCGTGTCTGCAGTGGCGTTTTCACGTCCGCTCATTAGCTGACATCGTAGATGACGGATTTTTGTCAAGAATTTGCTTGACTCCGAAGGGTTTGCATTTATGTGGGGACTTTGCCGCTGTTGATCGGTCCGCGCGGGCACGATCAAGCGGCTTTCACTTTCCGTGGCGCCGGCTTGCCGGCATCTCGGGTTCTTATCTCTGGTTGGGGAGGACGGCATGAGCCAGAACGCCCTCTTGCGATCGGGGAAGGGCTTGGGGATCCCAGGTACCGCCCGAAAGGAAGACCAAAAGACCAAACTCAAAGTGGCGGCGCCGGTGCCGGTGGAAGACCGCGCAGATCATTTTGCTGTTCGCAACGGCGTCCGCTGTGCCGGCGTGCACCTCATAATCGATCTGCATGGGGCACAGCGGCTCGATGATATTGAGCACATCGAGGCGACGCTGCGGCGCTGCGTCGAGGCATCGCGCGCAACGCTCCTGCACATCCACGTGCACCATTTCCAGCCGAACGGCGTGTCCGGCGTGGCGGTGCTGGCAGAAAGTCACATCTCCATCCATACTTGGCCGGACGCGGGCTATGCCGCGCTCGACGTCTTCATGTGCGGTACCGCCGATCCCGACGCCTGCATTCCTGTGCTGCGCGAGGCGTTTTCCGCCGGTCGCGTCGGCGTGAACGAAATCTTGCGGGGGCAGAAGGCGTAAAACCGGCGACGCCGGACCGGGCTTGAGCGGCCGGGCCTCAAGTCCCGGCCGTTTCTCTTTCTCCGAGCTCTGGAGGAGATGTCATGGCCGCAAAGCGCTGGATCGCCGAGACGCTGTTTGACGACCTGGGCTTTCGCATCAGCTACCAGGTCGACAGGGTGCTCTACGAGATTCATACTGAGCACCAGCATCTGGTGCTGTTCGAGCAGCCGTTCTTCGGCAAGATGCTGATGCTCGACGGCGCGACCCAGATCACCAAGCGCGACGAGTTCATCTATCAGGAGATGATGGCGCACGTGCCGCTGTTCGCCCACGGCAGCGCCCGCGAGGTACTGATCATCGGCGGCGGCGATTGCGGTATCGCCGAAGAGGTGCTCAGGCATAAGACGGTCAGGCACCTCACCCAGGTGGAAATCGATCCCGCCGTCATCGCATTCTCCAAAGAGCATTTCCCGGAATTCACCAAGCCGGTCTTTGCCGACAGGCGCTTCGAAAACGTGATCGGCGACGGCATGCAATACGTCGCTCGGACCGCGAAGCGCTTTGATGTCATTATCGTCGACTCCACCGACCCGCAGGGGCCGGGCAAGGTTTTGTTCAGCCAAAAGTTCTATCGGGCCTGCAAACGCTGCCTGAACAAGGGCGGCATCATGGTGACGCAGAACGGCGTGCCGATCTTTCAACCGCGCGAACTCACGTCGAGCATCGCAAAATTCCGTCGGCTGTTTGCCGACGGCAGCTGTTACATCGCCGCGATCCCGACTTATGTCGGCGGCCACATGGCGATGGGCTGGGCCACCGACGATCGCAAGCTGCGGGGCACGTCGGTCAAAACGCTGGCCGCGCGTTATCGGAAAGCCGGCAGCTTTTCGACCCAATATTGGACGCCGGAGGTCCATGCCGCCGCGTTCGCATTGCCGCGTTTCATCGCTGACGTGGTGGCCGGAGCAACGCCGCGAAGATGAAATAGGCCGGCGTCGACAACCGGCCGCGGCGTGGGCTTGAATGATTGCCGGCAGGCCCTTGCCCACGCGTCGGTCACATATTTTTTAGTGGGCAAACACCGCATTTCACCTCTGACAAAGATGCTCTATAAGCCTCGCCGAGAACACTTTCTTTGGGAGGAAATTGTCATGAAGCTCTACATGCATCCGGTGTCGATGACGAGCCGCCCGGTGCGGCTGTTCATCGCCGAAAACAAAATTCCGGTCGAGGAGGTGACAGTCGATCTCTTTACCGGCGAGCATTACCAGGCGCCCTATACGGCGCTCAATCCGAATAATCTCGTGCCGATGATCGAGGATGGCGACCTGCGCCTGACCGAAAGCTCGGCAATCCTCAAATATCTCGCCGACAAGATCGGCTCGCCTGCTTATCCGAAGGATTTGAAGCAGCGCGCCAAGGTCAACGAGATGATGGATTGGTTTAACACCAATTTCTATCGCGACTGGGCCTACAATCTTGCCTATCCTCAGCTATTCCCCAATCAAAAGCGGCGCAGCGAGGAGGCGCAAGCGGCCACGATCGAGATCGGCCAGCAAAATGCGCGCCGCTGGCTGAAGATCCTCAACGACTACTGGATCGGTCCGAAGAACCAGTATCTGTGCGGCAACCAGATGACGATCGCCGATTATTTCGGCGCCGCGCTGGTGACACTCGGCGAAGTCATTCGCTGCGATCTTTCGGCTTATCCCAATGTGGAGCGCTGGCTCAACAACATGAAAAAGCTGCCAAGCTGGGGCCCGGTCAACGAGGTGTTCCACGGATTGGTCGCCTCGGTCAAAGAACAGCCGTTCCACGCAATCTGAAAGCAGAGGACAGCGGACAGGCGATGGATGACGTAAGGAGCGGAGCCTTTGGTTCCGTCGCCGCCATCCGTCTTCGGTCATCTGAGACGCCCATGAGAATGAGCCGCGACCATATTCTGACCAGCCAGGCCGGAAGCCTGCCGCGTCCCGACGATCTGATCGAAGCCAACCGCGCCCGCGAGGCCGGCGAAACGACCGACGAACGCGCTTACCAGGAGACGCTGCAACGCGCGGTGGTCGACGTCGTGCGCCGGCAAAAGGACATCGGCATCGACATTCCGGGTGACGGCGAATTCGGCAAGGCCATGGGCCACAAGGTCAATTACCGGGCGTGGTGGAGCTACTGCTTCAATCGTCTCGGCGGCCTCGATCTCGCCGGCC
Organism: uncultured Alphaproteobacteria bacterium; assembly: GCA_963709825.1. Taxonomy (GTDB): domain Bacteria; phylum Pseudomonadota; class Alphaproteobacteria; order Rhizobiales; family Xanthobacteraceae; genus BOG-931. The sequence goes on along the minus strand of CAVPXZ010000019.1, from coordinate 180,321 downwards.
CGGGACTGTACGAGACGCCGCCGAAACCGGTGAAGCCGGGTGAAGTCGCGCTTACGAGCTTCGCCAATCGGCGCGATCGCAACAAGTTCCTGCAGGTTTATAAGGAGGAAGTGACCACCGGACCTGGGATGGCCAAATGGCCGGTGTGCACCGGTCCCGTCATTTACAAAGGCCAGGAAGCCATCAAAGCCGACATTGCCCACTTCAAAGCCGCGCTTAAGGCGAGCGGGGTCGAAGAGGGTTTTATGACCTCGGTCGCTCCGGCAAGTGCGGCACGCTTTAGCAACGTCTATTACAAGACCGATGAAGAGTTCATGTTGGCCGTCGGCGAGGCCATGCGCGAGGAATACAAGGCCATCGTCGACGCCGGATTGATCCTGCAGCTCGATGACCCGGCGATCGCCGAGAATTGGGACATGATCAATCCCGAGCCGTCGGTCGAGGGATATCAGAAATTCTCCTTGGTGCGGATCGAGGCGCTCAACCACGCCATCAGAGGCTTGCCCGAAGACCGCATTCGATTCCACCTGTGCTGGGGCAGCTGGCACGGCCCGCACACGACCGATATTCCGATGCGCGACATCGTCGACGTCATGTTGGCGGTCAAATGCCAAGCCTACTCGTTCGAAGCCGGCAACGTCCGCCACGAGCACGAGTGGACGGTGTGGGACGAGGTCAAGCTTCCCGACGGCAAGATCATCCTGCCCGGCGTGGTGAGCCACGCCACCAACGTGGTGGAGCACCCCGAACTGGTCGCCCAGCGCATTTTGCGCTTCGCCAAAAGCGTCGGCAGGGAACGCGTCATTGCCGCGACCGATTGCGGCCTCGGCGGCCGGGTTCACCCGATGATCGCTTGGGCCAAACTCGAGGCGCTGGCTCAGGGGGCGGCCTTGGCGAGCCGCGAACTTTGGCGCTGAACACTGCACCGCTGCGGCGTGGCGTCGGCCGCAGCTGATGACCGAAGGCGGCAGATGAAGTCAGCCATCCATTCCGGCGCGACTCTCGCTCTGATCGCGGCATTTTATGCGTTGCCGACGATCACTTCGCCTGCGCATGCGGAATTGGAGCTCGCGCGCGCCTACCGCACCATCGCATCAAAAAAGTTCGTCGATCTGACCCACAGTTATGGGCCGCAGACGCCGGTCTGGGCCGGCTTCGGCCAGGCGAAGTTCTCGCCGGCCGCCGATCCCAAGACCCACGAGCCCTACACCATCGCCAAGGACGGCTTCCGCACCACCTATTACGAGATGGTCGGGCAATATGGCACCCATGTCGATCCGCCGGCCCACTTTGCCGAGCACGGAATCACCATGGACCGGATTCCGCTGAACCAAATGATTTTGCCGCTCGTGGTGCTCGACGATACGCCTTACCTCGGTCCGGACCCGAACCATGCGTTCTCAGTCGCCGACCTCAGGGCCTGGGAGCGAAAACACGGGCGCGTGCCCAAGGGCGCGTTCGCTGCCCTGCGCACCGACATGTACAAGGACTGGGATTCGGATCCCGAACGCTTCAAGCGTAACCCTTTTCCGGCTTGGGCATTCGCGACAATCAAGTTCCTCTACGAGCGGCGCGGGGTGACCGCGACCGGCCATGAATCCATGGACACCGACATCACTGACAAAATGGATTCAGAAACTTACATCCTGCAGCACGGCCATTATCAGATTGAGGTGATGGCCAATCTCGACAAAGTGCCGGCAACCGGTGCCGTCATCGTCGTGAGCTGGCCGAAGGTGCGTGACGGTCTCGGCTTTCCGGCCCGCGCGTTCGCGATCCTGCCCTAGACCCAGAGCCCGCGACCGGCCCGAGCTGGTCGGGCCGGTCAGCGCCGTCATGCGGCCACGCGCCGCTGTGTCTTCATCCAGGCGTCGATCTCGCGTTCGGCCTCGGCCTTGGCAAAGCCGTAACGGGCCTGCAGGCGTCCGACCAGTTCCTCCCGCCGGCCACCAATGCGCGTGAGATCTTCGTCGGTAAGCTTGACCCAATTGACCCGCACCTGGCCTTTGAATTGCATCCAGTCGCCTTGAATCTGATCCCAATTCATCAGCGTCTCCTGTTGCTTCTGACTTCGCGTCGCCCCTTCGAGAACGCCGGGATCACAGTCCGACGATGCGGCTGCAATTCGGCGACATCGGGGTCTTTCGGCGAAGAATTCTGGTTCCTGTCGGGCGAGGCTAGCGAAGGGTAAATTCATACGCGGAGACTCGCGTTCGGCGAAGCAAACCTCAAGACTGAGACGGCACGCCATGCCGCGCGACGGGAATCACGGTAGCTTGACGCAACGCGCCTGCTCGCCGAAGAAAACATTATGGCCACATCCGCCCCGCCCGTTGATGTCGGCCGCCTGGCGCACGATATCCGTGCCGGCGACCGCACCGTGCTTTCGCGGGCGATTACGCTGATCGAAAGCAAGCGCGCCGATCACCGCCGCGCCGCCGCCGCGCTCACCCAGACGCTGCTCGAGACAACCGGCAAAGCGGTGCGCGTCGGCATCACCGGTGCGCCGGGCGTTGGCAAATCGACGACCATCGATGCGCTGGGCAGCATGCTCACCCGCGAAGGGCACAAGGTCGCCGTGCTCGCGGTCGATCCTTCGTCGCGCCGCACCGGCGGGTCAATTCTCGCCGACAAGACGCGCATGGCGCACCTCGCCAACGACGCCGACGCTTTCATCCGCCCCTCCCCCGCTTCCGGCACCCTCGGCGGTGTGGCGGCAAAGACCCGCGAGACCATGCTGTTGTGCGAGGCCGCCGGCTACGACGTGGTGCTTGTCGAGACGGTCGGCGTCGGCCAGTCGGAAATCGCCGTTGCCGACATGACCGACTTTTTCCTTGTGCTTATGCTGCCGGGCGCCGGCGACGAGCTGCAGGGATTGAAAAAAGGCGTGGTCGAACTCGCCGACATGATCGCCGTCAACAAGGCCGACGGCGATAATCTCGTCCGCGCCAAGGCCGCGGCGGCCGAATACCGCGCCGCACTGCATATTCTGTCGCCGCGTTCGGCGAACTGGTCGCCGCCGGTTTTTACCTATTCGGCGCTGACCGGCGACGGCATCGCCGAGCTATGGACGAAAATCCTCGATCACCGGCAGCGGCTCACCGCATCGGGCGAGCTCGCCGCGCACCGCGGCGAGCAGCAGGTGAAATGGATGTGGGCGATGCTCGAAGAGCGCCTGTTCGCGCCATTGCGGTCCGACCGCGCGCTCAAGGCGGCCCTGCCGCGGATTGAGGCCGAGGTCGCAGCCGGCCGTCTGGCGCCGGCCACGGCCGTCGAGGAAATTACCGAGATACTTAAGTTGTGATGCGCGTGCTGCTTATTGGCTTCGGGCCTTTCCCTGGCGCGCCGTTCAACCCGAGCGCGGCTTTGGTCAAGGCGCTCGCCCGCAGACGCCGGCCGGCGCTCGCTGAAATCTTGCGCACGACGCATGTGTTCGAAACGACCTATGCGGCGGTCGATCGTGACCTTCCTAAGCTATTTGCCGCAAAGCCCGATATTGTCCTGATGTTCGGGCTTGCCGGGCGCCGCCGTCAGCTCTGCATCGAGACGCAGGCGCGCAATGCGGTTTCTTTGTTGTTCCCGGATGCGAGCGGATATCGCCCGCAACGCGGCGTCATTAGGCCTGGCGGGCAAGCGGCACTGCGCGGCCCTGCGCCGTTTAGCGTATTGCTCGGCGCGGTGCGGGCAAGCCATTTCCCGGCGCGATTGTCACGCGATGCCGGGCGGTATTTGTGTAATTACGCCTACCGGCGAGCACTGGAGCGCGCCCGCAACGGACACCCACAGATCCAGTTCGCTCATATTCCGCCCATCGGGCTCGGCCCGGGGCCGCAACGCCGGCGTAGGCGCCGTTCGCCGTCGTTTCGCTCACTCGTCGCGGCCACCGAAGCCCTCCTAGTCGCCCTGATCGCCGCAAGCCGCCGTTAACCGCGCCGGTGGAATAGTCGCCGCGTCGGGCCGTCACGGTCTTGCCGCGCGGGGCGTGCCGCGCCTTCTGTGGCCGGACCGCCAGGAGCCTCTCTGATGAGCATCGATCGCCGCCGTTTGTTTGCGGCCTTTGCCGGCGCGGGCGCTGCGGTCGCCGCCGGCGAAGTGCAATCCGTTGCAGCCCGCGAGTTTGGCCCGCGCACCGAGATCGATGCGGCCTCGCTCGGCGTGCGGCCGAACGCTTCCGAGGATCAGACCCAAGCGTTGCAGCGCGCCATCGAGCAGGCGGCTGCAGCCCGCGCGGTGTTGAAGTTGCCATCCGGATTCTATCGTGCCGGGTCGTTACAGCTGCCGGCATACGCGACGCTCGCCGGCGTGCCGGGGGCGACCCGCATCGTCATGTCGGGAGGGCCGTCGATGATGTCGGCCAGCGGCAGCGATCACATCGGCATCAGCGGTCTCGTGCTCGACGGCGCCGGCATTCCGCTGCCGGAGCGGCGCGGGCTTTTGCACTTCGCTCAAAGCCGCTCGACGCGCATCGCCGACTGCGAAATCGTCAATGCCGGGCGCAACGGCATGACGCTCGAAGCCGTCGACGGCGAAGTGACCGGGAGCACGATCAGCGCCGCCGACAACGCCATTTTCTCGCTCGATGCCCGCGGGCTGCGGATCGCCGGCAACACCGTACGCAGCGCCGGCAATGGCGGCATCCTCGTCTGGCGCACCACACCGGGCGACGACGGCACACTCGTCATCGACAACCGCATCGAAAGCATCGCCAACAAGTCCGGCGGCTCCGGCGAGTACGGCAACGCCATCAACGTCTTTCGTGCCAACAACGTGATCGTGCGCGGCAACCGCATCCGCAACGCCGCCTTCTCGGCGGTGCGCGGCAACGCGGCTTCCAACCTGCAGATCGTCGGCAACACCTGCACCGGGCTCGGCGAGGTCGCGCTCTATGCCGAATTCGGTTTCGAAGGCGCGCTGATCGCCAACAACATTGTCGACGGCGCGGCACTCGGCGTGTCGGTGACCAACTTCAACAAAGGCGGCCGGCTCGCAGTCGTGCAGGGCAATCTCATCCGCAATCTCGTCGGCCGGCGCCCGCCGGGGACCGATCCGAACGACAGTGCCGGCATTGGTATCGGCGTTGAAGCCGACACGGCCGTCACCGGCAATGTCGTGGAAAACGCGGTTAACACCGGAATTGCCGCCGGTTGGGGACAATATCTGCGCGATGTCGCCATCAGTTCGAATATCATCCGCGGCGCCGATTACGGCATCACGGTTTCCGTTGCGCCGGGCGCGGGCGCCGCGGTGATCGCCGACAATCTCATCTCCGAGGTCCGCAGCGGCGCGATCGTCGGCATGGAATGGAATAAGCCGGTGACCGGCGACCTCTCCAGGGGCGATACCGCGCGTTACGCGCAATTGTCCATCGTCGGCAACCGCGTCCGCTAAGCCGATTTTGCACTGACTGCGCCGGTCACGCGCAACTCGCCGACAGCAATGCCGTTCCAGTTGCGCAGCGTCGGCCGAATAAAGCGTGCGAGAGCTGTACGTTCCAGATCATCGAGCGGTATAGAGCGCGCGATCAGGGCGGCCATAATCGCCTCTGCGGCACGGCCGGCACCGTCGTCGCATTTGATCGCAATGCCCAGGGCCTGCTCCGGCAGCGCGCCGCAAAAGACGCCTTCGGCGCCGGTTTTCACCACCACTCGAGAACCTAAAAATCGCACGATCTCCGTGCAAAAACGACCAGTGCCGGCGACGTACCAAGGCTTTTGCGCACAGGCCGTTCGCAGTCGCGCGGCGGCGCGGCCACGCTCGGGCCCGAGGCCATGCCCGGTGCCGAACTTGGCAAAAGCGCGGGCGAGATTTTGCAGCGGTACGGCCCAGGTCGGGACCGAGCAGCCGTCAATCGCACAACAGTCGTCTGATAGAACAGCACCGGTCAAATCTTCCAGCACCGCGCGCACTGCTCGCTGCACCGCATGCTCCGGCTGCCAATAACCGACGTGATCCACCCTCATTGCACACGCGACGCACAGAAAGCCCGCATGCTTGCCGGAGCAATTATTATGGAGCGCCGAAGGCGCGCCGGTCCGCGCCAGCGCGAAAGCCGCTGCTTGCGAGCTTGGCCAATGGGTGCCGCAGGCGAGCGCCGATGCATCGAACCCCGCCTTCGCCAACATGCGCGCGACCCCTTCGACATGCGCCGGCTCGCCGCCATGCGAGGCGCAGGCAAGCGCGAGTTCCTCGTCGCCGAAGCCGTAACGGTCGGCGGCGCCCGATTCCACCAGCGGCAGCGCTTGCAGCGGCTTGACCGCCGAACGCGCAAACACTGGCTTGGTCACGTCGCCGATGGCCAGCACCGACGCGCCATCGGCATCGGCAATGGCGATGGCGCCGCGATGGCGGCCCTCCACCAAGCCGCCGCGGATCACTTCGACAAGAACCGGATTAGTCATTTTCAGGCGCGCAATTTCGCGCCCGGCCACAGCGCCGCGCCGGCGCGCTGGTATTGCGGCGGGTGAGTGACTTCGCCGCCGAGCGCTTGCGCTGCGTGCCAAGCCCAATGCGGATCGTCGAGAAACGCGCGCCCCAATGCCACCATGTCGGCGCGGCTCTCAGCGACGATGACCTCGGCCTGTTGCGGGCTGACGATCAGCCCGACAACGCGCGTGGGAAGCCCCGCCTCGCGGCGAATCTGTTCGGCCAGCGGCACGTTGTAACCGGGCTTCGCCGGAACGGCCGCCTGGCCCTGCGTACTGACCCCGCCGGAGGAGACATCGATGTAATCGAGCCCGGCTTCCTTCAGCGCTTTGGCGAGGATCACCGCATCGCCGACGGTAAGCCCGCCGTCAAGCCAATCGCTGCCGGTAAGACGCGCGCCGAGCGGCATTCCGGGCGGAATGACGGCGCGGACCGCGCGGACGACCTCGAGCGGAAAGCGCATACGGCCTTTGAGCGAGCCGCTCCAGGCGTCGTTACGCGTATTGGATAGGGGTGAGACAAAGCCGTGCAGCAGATAGCCATGGGCAAAGTGAAGTTCGGCCGCATCGAAGCCGATGCGTACCGCACGCTTGGCGGCATCGATAAAGGCGCCATGTACGCGCGCCATATCGTCTTCGGTCATGGCACGCGGAATGTGCCAGCCCGGACCGAAAGGAATCGCCGAGGGTGCGATCGTCGGCCACGGATCCTCCCCGGCGGGCAGCGCCTTGCCGCCTTCCCACGGCCGCTGGGCGGAAGCCTTCCGTCCGGCATGGGAAAGCTGAATGGCCAACTTGGCGCTCCCGATGCGCCGGCAATGGGCGACGATCCGCTCCAGCGCCGCCTCGCAGGCGTCGGAATAAAGGCCGAGGCAGCCATGCGTGATCCGGCCGGAGCGCTCGACATGGGTCAATTCGACCACCAGCAACCCGGCACCGGAATTCGCCAGCATGCCAAGGTGGGTCAGGTGCCAATCGGAAGCAACGCCATCATTGGCGCTGTATTGGCACATTGGCGAAACCACAATGCGGTTCGCGAGGTTGAGATCGGCAAGCCGCAAAGGCGAGAACAGAGCACTCGTCATGCCCCATCACATAGGACCGTGGCGCCGATTTAGGAAGCAACGATGCAGGGCGGGATAATCGTTTAGGCCGCCGCCTCATCTACTTCAACGCCGGCAAGCCTCGCCCACTCGTCACGGCTGTTGGCCGCCTCCCGCAGAGCATCGAGCAGTTCTTCCCAAGTGTAGTAGTGCCGCCATCGGCCGCTGTCGCGCAGCTCCTCGACATGCACCCTTCGACGCTCCGCCAAGGCGAGCCATTTGCGCGCGGCACTGTCGTACGGGCTGGGCGGCCGTGCCGACATTGATAAGCCAGAAGCGCCCGTGGAATCGGCGCTTCTGCATGTTCACTTGTGAACACTGATTCGGCAATCAAAATGCAAACAGATAAGCCCGCAGCGCTGTGGAACACTTGGCTTTGGTTGATCTGCGCTGTGGATAACTACGTGCAACAATACAACCGGGCCTCAGAGCCGCACACGCAAAGCGTGCGCAAGCTCGCCGACGATGCCGCGCCGGAAGACCAGCACGCAGACGACGAAAATCGCGCCCTGGATCACCAGCACCCACTGGCCGAATGGCGCCAGATAATTCTGCATCCCAATCACGACAAAGGCACCGACCACGGGACCGAACACCGTGCCCAGACCGCCCAACAATGTCATCAGAAGCACGTCTCCCGACATGGTCCAGTGCACGTCGGTCAGCGAAGCAAGCTGAAAGACCAGCGCGTTGAGCGAACCTGCAAGTCCTGCCAGCGTTGCCGACAGGACGAAAGCGACAAGCTTATAGCGCTCCGTGTTGTAACCGAGCGAGATCGCGCGCTGCTCGTTTTCGCGGATCGCCTTGAGGACCTCCCCGAACGGCGAGTTGATGATCCGGTAGATGAGCAGAAAGCCGGCGAGAACGACGACCAGAACAAAGACGTACATCGTCGTTTCACGCGACAGGTCGAAGAGGCCGAACAGATGACCGCGCGGGACGCCCTGGACGCCATCCTCGCCACCGGTGAACTTCGCCTGCAGCGCGTAGAAATACATCATCTGCGAGAGCGCCAGTGTGATCATGGCGAAATAGATGCCCTGGCGGCGAATGGCGAGACCGCCGGCAACGAGGCCAAGCACGGCGGCGACGGCGGTGGCGGCGATGATCGCCAGCTCCGGGGGCCAGCCCCAGCTCTTGGCGGTGTAAGCGGCGACGTAGCTCGCCCATCCAAAGAACATGGCATGACCGAATGAGGCCAGGCCGACATAGCCGATCAAGAGGTTGAAGGCGCAGGCGAACAGCGCAAAGCACAGCGCCTTCATGAGAAACACCGGATAGAGCACGAACGGCCCGACGATGAACACCGCAAGCATGACCGCGAATGCCGCGCCGAGACTTAAGCCCGTCTCGCGGCGGCTTGGCAGAACCGACGGGTCGAGGACGCGCTCCATCACGCGCTCCGTCCAAAAAGTCCGGCCGGGCGGATAAGCAGCACGATCGCCATGATCACGAAGATCACGGTGTTCGATGCTTCCGGATAAAACACCTTGGTGAGTCCCTCGACGATGCCGAGCGCAAATCCGGTAAGGATCGCGCCCATGATCGATCCCATGCCGCCGATCACCACGACCGCGAACACGACAATGATCAGATCGGACCCCATTTGCGGCGAGACATTGTAGATCGGCGCCGCCATGACGCCGGCGAGCGCCGCAAGCCCGACGCCGAAACCATAGGTCAGCGTCACCATGCGCGGCACGTTGATGCCGAAAGCGCGAACCAGAACCGGATTTTCCGTGGCAGCGCGAAGGTAAGAGCCAAGGCGCGTGCGCTCGATGGCAAACCAGGTGGCAAAGCACACCGTCAATGAGAGCACGATGACCCAGGCGCGGTAATTCGGCAGGAACATGAAGCCGAGATTGCGGCCGCCCTGCAGCGCCTGCGGCACCTGATAAGGCAGCCCGGACGAGCCGTAGTAATTACGGAACAGCCCCTCGATCACGAGCCCTAAACCGAACGTCAGCAGCAGCCCATAGAGCGGGTCGAGCTTGCGCAGGTGCTGGAGAAACAGCCGCTCGATGACGACGCCGGTTGCGCCGACCACGATCGGCGCGACCACGAGGGCTTCCCAATAGCCGATGCCGATGTGGTGCAGCAGCAAATAAGCGGCGAACGCGCCCATCATGTACTGCGCGCCATGAGTGAAATTGATGATGTTGAGCATGCCGAAAATGACGGCAAGCCCGAGGCTCAACAGCGCGTAGAACGAGCCGTTGATCAGGCCGAGCAGCAATTGCCCGAACAGCGCGTGCGAAGGAATGCCGAAAATCTCAAACATCGCCGCCGAACCCACCCTCCCCCATCTACCAACCCGTCATTGCCGGGCTGGACCCGGTGGTGACGCTCGAACGTATGCCTAGCCACTGACCAGCGGACAGCCGCCATCCTTGAGCGGCCGGAATGCCTCGGCCGCGGGAATAGTCGCACGCAGTCTGTAGTCGTCGCCCGGATATTTCGACTCGTCGGATTTCTTCACTTCGAACAGATACGCGTTATGCAGCTTGCGGCCGTCGGGACGAATGGAGCCCTTGCCGAACAGAATATCGTCGGTCGGCATTTCCTTCATCTTGGCGACCACCGCCCGGCCGTCGGCGCTGCTTTTGAGCGCATCGACCGCTTTCAGATAATGGATGACGGAGGAGTATACGCCGGCCGGCACCATGCTCGGGAATTTACCAGGCCGGCCCGCCGCCACCTGCCAGCGCCTGGTGAAGGCGCGGTTGGCATCGGTCATGTCCCAGTAAAAGGTCTCGGTCAGCACCAGACCTTGCGCGGTTTTGAGCCCAAGCGCTTCAACGTCGTTGATGAACACCAGCAAACCGGCGAACTGCTGCCCGCCGCTGGCGATGCCGAATTCGGCGCCTTGCTTGATGGCATTGACGGTGTCACCGCCGGCATTGGCGAGACCGATGATCTTAGCTTTTGAGGCTTGCGCCTGGAGCAGGAAGGACGAGAAATCGCTGGTATTGAGCGGGTGGCGCACGCTGCCGAGCACCTTACCGCCATTGGCCACGATGACCTTGGTCGTGTCGCGTTCAAGGGCCTGACCGAAGGCATAATCGGCCGTGAGGAAGAACCAGGTGTCGCCGCCGGTTTTGACCACCGCCTTGCCGGTGCCGTTGGCGAGCATCCAGGTATCGTAAGTCCACTGGATGGTGTTCGGCGAGCATTTCGGTCCGGTGAGATCGGAGCTGGCCGGGCCGGAACCGAGGAAGACTTTGTTCTTCTCGCGCGTGACCTCGCTGATGGCCAAAGCGACGCTTGAAGTCGGCACGTCGGCGATGACGTCAACATGGTCGACGTCGTACCACTGCCGGGCGAGGTTGGCGCCGACGTCCGGCTTGTTCTGGTGATCGCCGCCGACGACCTCGACCTTCATGCCGTGGGCCGCGGGATTGAAATCTTCGACCGCCAATTTGGCCGCGGCCAACGAACCCACCCCGCCGATATCCGAATAGAGACCCGACATGTCGGTCAGCACGCCGATTTTGACGCTGACCTGGCTCTGAGCCTGTGCGGCCGCCATCGTGCACATCAGTGCGGCGACCATGACCGCAGATCTGCTCATAAGCTTCATTCAAGCCTTCCTTTGTGCCGGCGAACGCCTGCGCGGGCACCGATTTAAGCGGCTCGACCCTTGATATCAAACTCCGAGATACTCGTGCAGCTTTTCGGTATTGGCCTTCAGTTCCGCAGCCGAGAAGTGGTCGACGATACGGCCATGTTCCATGACGTAGTAACGATCGGCAAGGGTGGCGGCGAAATGGAAGTTCTGCTCCACCAGCAGGATGGTGAAGCCTTGCGACTTGAGCATGCCGATGGTGCGCCCGATCTGCTGGATGATGACCGGAGCCAATCCTTCGGTCGGCTCGTCAAGCAGCAAAAGCCGTGCCCCGGTGCGCAGGATGCGGCCGATCGCCAGCATCTGCTGCTCGCCGCCGGAAAGCTTGGTGCCCTGGCTCGACAGCCGCTCGCGCAGATTGGGGAACAGTTCGAAGATGCGATCGAGATCGAGCCCGCCGGGCCGCACCTGGGGCGGCAGCAGCAGATTTTCCTTGACGTCGAGACTCGAAAAAATGCCGCGCTCTTCCGGGCAAAAGGCGATGCCGGCGCGAGCGATGGCATCGGAGGGCCGGCCGATGAGTTCCATGCCTTCGAAGCGCACTGAGCCGGTACGGCTTTCGATGATGCCCATGATCGCCTTGAGCGTCGTGGTCTTGCCGACGCCGTTGCGGCCAAGAAGCGTCACCACTTCGCCCGGCCGCACCTCGAAATTGACGCCGTGCAGCACGTGCGATTCCCCGTACCAGGCTTCAAGCTCGTTCACGGCGAGCAGCGCGGGGGTGTCAAGCATGGCCGGTCCCGAGATAGGCCTCGCGCACGGCCGGATCGGCCGACACCGTCTTATAGTCGCCCTCGGCCAGCACCTGCCCGCGCGTGAGCACGGTGATGCGGTCGCACAGATCGGCAACAACGCTGAGATTGTGCTCGACCATGAGCACCGTGCGCGCGACGGCGACTGCTCTGATCAGCGCGCTAATGCGAACGATGTCTTCACGGCCCATGCCCGCCATGGGCTCGTCGAGCAACAGCAGTTCCGGCTCGAGCGCGAGCGTGGTCGCGATTTCCAGCGCCCGCTTGCGGCCATACGGCAGTTCAACCGCGAGCGCATCGACGTAAGGCGCCAGCCCGACATCGGCGATGATTTCCTTGGCCCGATCTTCGAGAACGTCCAGCGCACGTTTCGAGCGCCAGAAATCCAATGAATTGCCGCGCCGGCGCTGCAGCGCAATGCGCACATTTTCCAACACGGTCAGGTGCGGAAACACCGCCGAGATCTGGAACGAGCGTCCCAGTCCCAACCGCGCCACCTCCGCCGGCTTAAGCGCGGTAATGTCGCGGCCATCGAACACGATGCGTCCGCGTGTCGGCGCCAGGAATTTGGTGAGGAGATTGAAGCAGGTCGTCTTGCCGGCGCCATTTGGCCCGATCAGAGCGTGAATGCTGCCGCGCGCCACGCTCAGATTGACCGAACGCACGGCGACGAACCCGGCAAATTCCTTGGTCAGATCCTGCGTCTCGAGAATCGGATTTTCGGCCATAGCGCTCCCTCGAGGGCCATTCTCGGCGCCTTCAGTGCGCGCGTAAAGCAGCTAATCCGCGGCCAGTATCGAGCGCGGCCTAGTGCACGAGCGTATTGGCGACCTTGTAGCTTGCCTCGGTCCTGGCCTTGATGTCGTCGAGGGTCACGTCGGGGGCGAGCTCGATCAGCGTCATGCCGCTGCCGTTACGGTCGACGGTGAACACGCCGAGATCGGTAATCACCATATCGACCACGCCCGCACCGGTCAGCGGCAGCGTGCACTGACGCAGGAGTTTCGCCTCGTTCTTGGCCGAATGCTCCATGACCACGACGACTTTTTTCACACCGCCGACCAGGTCCATGGCGCCGCCCATGCCTTTCACCATCTTGCCGGGAATCATCCAATTCGCGAGGTCGCCGTTCTCCGCCACCTGCATGGCGCCGAGAATGGCGATGTCGATATGGCCGCCGCGGATCATGGCGAAAAAGTCCGCCGAACTGAAATAGCTCGTGGTCGGCAGCTCGGTGACGGTCTGCTTGCCGGCATTGATGAGATCGGCGTCTTCCTCGCCTTCAAATGGGAACGGGCCGGTGCCGAGCATGCCGTTTTCCGACTGCAGCTGTACGCTCATCCCGTCAGGGATGAAGTTTGACACCAGCGTCGGAATGCCGATGCCGAGATTGACGTAAAAGCCGTCGCGCAGCTCCTTGGCGGCGCGCGCCGCCATCTGATCGCGGGTCCAAGGCATCAGACTTCCTCCCCTGTTCCGGCCGGCGCATCGGCTGCTGCGCGTTTGCGGACGGTGCGTTGCTCGATGTGCTTGGTCGCATTCGGCACGTGGATGATGCGCTGCACGTAGATGCCGGGCGTCACGATGTGGTCGGGGTTGATATCGCCGGGCTGTACCAGGTGCTCGACCTCGACAACGGTCACCTTGCCCGCGGTGGCCATGACCGGATTAAAGTTGCGGGCGGTCTTGCGATAGACAAGATTGCCTTCGGTATCAGCCATATAGGCATGCACGATCGAAAGGTCGGCGACGAGCCCGCGCTCCATCACGTAGCGCTGGCCGTCGAATTCGCGCTCGTCCTTGCCGTCCGCAATCTGGGTGCCGACGCCGGTCCTGGTGAAGAAGGCCGGGACACCGGCGCCGCCGGCGCGGATGCGCTCGGCGAGCGTGCCCTGCGGATTGAATTCGATCTCAAGCTCACCGGCGAGAAATTGCTGGGCAAAGGTCTTGTTCTCCCCGACATAGGAGGCGATCATTTTCTTGATCTGCCTGGTATCGAGCAGGACGCCGAGGCCCTTGCCGTCGACCCCGCAATTGTTGGAGACGACCGTCAGGTTCTTCACCCCGGAATCGCGGATGGCGTTGATCAGGGTCTCGGGAATGCCGCACAGGCCGAAGCCTCCGGCCATGATCAACATGCCATCCTTCAGCAACCCGGCCAACGCGGAATGAGCATCCGCATAGACCTTGTTCATGTCCGCTCCATTTCTCCCGGCGAGGTATCATTCTACGCATAGCGAAGCGCGCGGAAAGGTCAACCGTTCGGGTAGGCGTATGACGTGACGATCGGCAGCGGAAGCGTCGGGTGCGGGTAACTATTCCATAAAACGAAGATCGCCGCGAACAGAATGCCCGCAATGATGGCTCCCAAGAAGCGGCTTCTGAACGCAATCAGACTTCCGAGCAGAGCGGCGATGAACGCGAACACGGCCATCAAACCAACAAAGATCCAATCGACGTGCGACATGTCGAGGGAAGACAGAGAAGGCATTGTGTGCTCCTGGCCAAAGCGAGTCGAACGATATCCGCGCAGTCTAGCCGAGCTTTCGCCGCCGCGCGATGGCTTGGCCTCGCTCGCCGCAGACCGCTATAAAGCTCCGGCGCCCGGCGGCTGGGGGCCTGTCTTATAGCCAATTTTGCAGCAGGCGCATGACCGGCGCCGGCGGGAGAAAACAGCACATGGAGCTTCTTTCGGAACGCTTGCAGACGCCGATCTCGACCGCCGAGCTCGAACGCCGCTGGGCCGCGGTTCGCGCCGAGATGGAGCGCGAGAAGATCGACGTGCTGCTGATGCAGAACAACAACGATTACATGGGCGGCTACGTCAAATATTTCACCGACCTGCCGGCGACCAACGGTTACCCGCTCACCGTGGTGTTTCCGCGCGACGACCTCATGACGCTGGTGAGCCAGGGCCCGTTCGGCGGCGGCAATCCGACGGTGGCGGCCGACGGTGCGAAGCACTTTTTCGGCAATCCGACGGCGACCGCCGACGGCGTGAGCCGCGGCGTCAAACAGTGGCTCACCACGCCGAGCTTTGCCTCCTGCGCCTATACGGCGAGCTACGATCCGGAGCTCGCGGCAAAAGCGCTGGCACCTTACGCCGGCGGCACCATCGGCCTCCTCGGCACCTATCAGATGTCGTTCGCGCTGGTCGACTACCTGCAAAAGGGCCGCTTTTCGAACACGCGCTTCGTCGATGCGTCCGATCTGGTCGACCGCATCAAAGTCATCAAGAGCGCCCAGGAGCGCGAACTCGTCCGCTGGGCCGCCGCGATGCAGGATGGCGCCATGCGGGCCGCCTTTGCCGCTGTCGAGCCGGGAATGCGCGATCGCGACATTGCCGCGATCGCGCAGTGCTACAGCCAGCGCCACGGCAGCGAAAACGGCATCTATCTCTGTGCCTCGATGCCGCCGGGACGACCGGCGCAGTTCAGCCAGCGCCACTACCAGAACCGCATCATCCAAGAAGGCGACACCGTCGCGCTTCTGGTCGAGGATTCAGGTCCCGGCGGCATGTATGCCGAGCTTGGCCGCACCTGCGTCGTGGGCAAGGCGTCAGCCGAACTCAAGGACGAGTTCGCGTTCGCGCTCGAAGCACGCAAATTCAATCTCGGCCTGCTCAAGCCGGGCACGCCGTGCCCGGATGTTTTTGCCGCCTACAATGATTTCATGCGCAAAAACGGCCGTCCGGAGGAGAAGCGCCTCCACTGTCACGGCCAGGGCTACGACCTGGTCGAGCGGCCGCTCATCCGTCATGACGAGCCGATGTCGATCGAGACCGACATGAACATCGTCGTGCACCCGACCTACATTCGCGGCCACGTGCTCTCCTGGGTCTGCGACAACTATTTGATCGAGGCGAGCGGGCCGGGCGAGCGTCTGCACCGGTTTCCCGAAATCATCACCGAACTCGGCTGAGCCTTTCGCTAGGCTTTCTTGAGCGTTCGCGCGACGTAATCGCGGACATAGTCGAGCGTCGGCGACGCGGCCCAGATATCGGTCACGATTTTGTCGGTCGCGGCGCGGCTGCGTTCAACGCGCTCGCTCGCCTCCTGGCGGAGCTGCTTCTTGGTTTGAGCGAAGGCCGCCGGCGAAAGACCCGCCAGTTGCTTTGCGGCGACCATCGCACGATCCATCAACACATCCGCTTCCGCCAGCTCATCGACCCAGCCGCGCTGCAATGCGGCATCGGCATCGTAGGTAGCGGCGCCGAAGGTGAACTCGGGCAGATAACGCGCTGGAACGGCGAACCGCACGATCTCGAAGGCGAGGGCGGAAACGGCACCCCGACCAACAGCTCGGTCACGCCGATGCGTCCTCTTCCCCGCGCCATGATCCGCCGGTCGGCGCAGCAGGCGAGCACGCAGCCGCCGGCGACGGCGTGACCGTTGATCGCCGCCACCACCGGCTTGGGGTGGAAGAACACAGCATCGTACAGGCGATGCAGAGCCGGCAGAAACGCGCGGACATAGTCCGGCCCGCCGGAACTCAGCCGGATCAGGTCGACCCCGGCCGAAAATATGCGGCCTTGCCCCGTCACTACCACGGCGCGGGCGTCCGCATTGCGAAGCCCGACGAAGCACTTCGCCAGCTCCTCGCATAGCTCGATGTCAAGCGCATTGGCCTTGCCATGCCTGGTGGTGACCACTGCAATGCCGTCTTCGTTTTTCAGCTCGATCATGCTCGGCCCACCGCCTGCAGGCGTCCCTGTCGGTCAATCACGCGATAGCTCTAACAACGATACCGCACCGTAGGAGGACGGTGCTACCCGCGTTCCCCTCACGAAGAATGGTTAAGGCCGCCGCTTTTTGTCCGCGCTTTGTGCGAAAAAATCCCCAATTGCGTCACCCTGAGGTCACGCCGGCCTGCCCCGAATGGCCTGAATGACCAAAGCGGAGGGCGTAATGCTGAATACTCGCTTCAGCGCCGCAGGCGCGGCCGCGTTGCTTGTTTTGGGCCTGGCGGCTGGTAGCGCGGCGGCGCAGACTGCGACCGACGAGACCCCCGGCAAGCCACTGCAATTGCTGAAGATCGTCGAGCAGCCGAACAGGCTTAAATCGAAACTTCACCGTCATCCCAAGACGGCAGCGGTGAAAGGTCCCAGGACGCATATCGCCAAGCTCGAGCACAAGCGGCCGCATGCGCATGGGCCGGTGCAGACAGCTGCAGCGCCTACGCCCGCAGGCGCGTTGCCGGCACCCAATTCCACCGCGCCAATGAGTTTCGCGGCGGCCGAACCTGCGCCGGCGCCCCAGCTCGCTCCGACGCCCAGCGCGCCGTTCCCCAGCGAACTGGTCGTCGGCGGCCAGACGGTGCAGGTCGCTTCACCGAACGCCGTCAACGACATCGATCTTGCCGCCAATGACAAAGATGCGCAGGGGACCGCTGCGACGCCGAGCGGCGCAACAGCAAGCCTGGCCGCAGCGGGTAGCGCGGCAGCCAGCACTGTTTCGGCGAGCGATGGCGCAGAGCCAACCGCGAAATCGGACTCGATGAATGCCGCAGCGGCGGAGCCGCCGGTCAATCCCGTCGGCAGCACCTCCTGGTTACTGCAGGTGTTCGCCGCGCTTGGCGGCGCGGTCGCGGCCGGCTCGGTGGCCTGGTTTCTGATCGGCTCGGCGCCGCAGCGGACCTACGGGTAAGCGACAAGCACGCTTCCGAAAATCGTTTAGCGGCGAATGGTGAGTAGCGAGTGGCGAATGGTCGCGGGCGACAAGCCCTTCTCCATTCGCTAATTCACTATTCGCGCTCTTTAGTCTTCAGCAAGCTGAAAAGCTCGTAGGCCTCTTTGGGCTTCAAGTTTTTGTGGACGACGGCATTGACGGCAGCAATCATGGCCTTCGGCGCTTCCGACTGAAAAATATTGCGCCCCATGTCGACGCCGGCCGCGCCCTGCTGGACGGCGTTGTAGGCCATGGTCAGCGCATCGAGCTCGGCGAGTTTTTTTCCGCCCGCCATCACGATGGGCACCGGGCAGGAAGCTGTGACGGTCTCGAATCCCTCGTCGACGTAATAGGTCTTCACATACTGAGCGCCGAGCTCGGCGATGATGCGGCAGGCGAGACGGAAGTATTTGGCGTCGCGCACCATGGTCTTGCCGACGGCGGTAATGCCCATGACCGGAATGCCGGTGCGCAGGCCGGCATCGACCAGCCTGGTCATGTTGTGCACGGAACGGGTTTCGAATTCGCCGCCGATGAACACCTGAATGCCGACGCCGGCGGCGTTCAATCGGACCGCATCGTCCATGTCCATCGCGATCTGCTCGTCGGACAGCTCTTCACGCAGGATGCTCGGACCGCCGCTCGCGCGCAGCACCATCGGTTTTCCCGAATCCGCCGGAATGATCGAGCGCAAAATGCCGCGCGTGCAGAACAGCGCATCGCAGGACGGCAACAGCGGCACGATGGAAAGGTCGATGCGCTCGAGCCCGGTGGTCGGGCCCTGGAAGTAGCCGTGATCGATCGCCAGCATGACGGTGCGGCCGGTTGCCGGCGCAAAGACGCGGGCCAGGCGGTTCTTCATTCCCCAATCGAGCTGGTGGGAACCCTTGAGATAAAAGCCCGGCGTCTGCTGCGGCCGATCGGCTGAGTAGCGTTCCCCTTCCTTATCGGCTTCCGGCATTGAGGTTCCTCATTTTCCGCGCGCGGAGAAGCGGAGCGAACGTATGCGCCATCGGTCCCGCGGCAGCAAGACGACCCGCATTGCGAGCGACTTTCTAACGAGCCGGCAAAGGGGCCTCTTGGCATTGTTCCTGTTTTGTTCTAGTATCGTTTTCCCTCGGGACGATGCTGACCATGGCCCAGCCGACTGCCCTTTCCGTCATGCGCAACCGCGCCGCCGTCGCGGAGGAATTGCGGCGTCTATTGCCAAAAATGGAGGGGGTTCGGACTGCCAAAACCCTCTCTTTCGGCCTTTCGGCCATTGATCGATGCCTGCCGCAGGGCGGCCTCACCTGTGGCGCTTTGCATGAGATCGTGCCCGAAGCAGGCGCCACTCCAGCCGCCTTCGGTTTCATCGTGGCGCTGTTGGCCCGCCTTGGTTCCCCTCCCCCCTGTGGGGAGGGGTTAGGGGTGGGGGTCAGGAGGTTTTGCGCTGGCGTCGACGATTGGGCCTCACCTCACGACCCCCCTCCCTACCCACAAGGAGGGAGGAAACAGATCTTCCTCGTCATGCCGGCTTTTGGATTGCGGGATTACGGCCGTCCGCATGGCCATGGACTCAACGCCTTCGGCCTCGATCCGGGCCGCGTGATCCTGGTCGAGACCGCGCATCGGAAAGAAACCCTCTGGGCCATGGAGGAGGCGCTGCGTTCGGGCGCGCCTGCCGCCGTCGCCGGCGTGATCGACAAGCTCGATCTGAAATTGAGCCAAAGGCTGCAACTCGCCGCGACCGATGCGGGCTTACCTCTCTTCCTGCTGCGGCCGGCGGAAATTTTGGAATCGAGCGCTGCGGCGACGCGCTGGCGCGTCGGCACGGCTGCCGCCGCGCGCGACCGCTTCGGTCTTATGACGCGCTCGCGTTGGCAGCTCATGCTTGAACGCTGCCGCAGCGGACGAGCGGGCGAATGGATGGTGGAGTACGATCATGTCGCGCATCGTTTCAGTCTGGCTGCCGCGCTGGCCGATCCTGCGTTTCCTCGCAGTCCAGGCGAAGAATCCGTCCGTCAAGCCTGTTGATCCCGACCGGCCGTTCGTGCTCGCCATCACCGCCCCCGGCGGACCGCGTATCGCCGCCCTGAACGAGGCCGCCGAAGCGGCGGGGCTCGCGCGCGGCGAGCCGTTGGCGGACGCGCGCGCGAAAGCCGGACCCTTGCAGGCGCGCCCCCTCGATGAAGCCGCCGATGACGCTGCGCTCCGCCGCCTGACGCTGTGGGCGACGCGCTATACGCCGACCGCCTCGCCCTTGTGCAAGGATATTTGGAGCGCGGAAAACGGCGCCGACGGTTTTTTTCTCGATATCGAAGGCGCCGCGCATCTGTTCGGCGGCGAGGAGAGCCTCATCGCCGATCTTTCCTCCCGGCTCGAAAACAATTTCGGCTTGCCGGCACGGCTTGCGGTCGCCAATACGCCCGGGACGGCGTGGGCGCTGTCGCGATTTCACCCTGCAGCCTATTGCGTGCTGCCGCCGGGCGAAGAAGCCGAGGCGCTTAAGCCTCTTCCCGTCGAAGCATTGCGACTTTCGCCGGAAACCTGCACGACACTGCGCCGGCTCGGCTTCAAATCGGTCGGCTCGCTCCTCGACAAGCCGCGTGCGCCCTTTGCCGCGCGTTTTCCGGCCGAGCTGCTCCGGCGGATCGACCAGGCGCTCGGCCGCCTCGACGAGCCGCTCGTCCCCATTGTCGCGCCGCCGGCCTATCACAGCCTGCGTTATCTGCTCGAACCAATCATCACCCAGGAGGCGGTGGTTGCGCTCGCAAGCCGCCTTATGCAGACGCTTACGCATGTGCTGACACGCGACGATGTGGGCGCGCGCGCACTGCGGCTGTCGCTCTATCGCGTCGATGGCGCGGTAGAGACGGTCGATATCGGGCTCACGCTGCCGACGCGCGACGTCTCCCATGTGGTGCGGCTCATCGATCTCAAGCTCGAAGCGGTCGCGGCAACGCAGGATGCCGGCTTCGGCTTCGAGGCGATTGGGCTAGGGGTCACCCGCGCCGAACCCATCGCCGCGCGGCAGAACGAATTTACGTCCTTCGGCGAAGATGCCGGCGAAGCCGACCGAACGGAGCGATCCGCGGCGTTGATCGATACGCTGCGCCAACGTCTCGGGCCGCAGAGCGTGCGGCGGTTTATCGCCGTAGCCAGCCACATTCCCGAGCGCGCCGAAGTACTGTTGCCGGTAACCGGCGAGGTTCCCGTCTCACGGCCGGCATTATGGCCGGAGGTAGAGCAAAAAACGCGGCCGCTGCTTTTGTTGCCCCATGCGGAGCCGACCGAGGTCACCGCGCTGGTTCCCGACGGCCCGCCGCGGCGTTTCCGCTGGCGCGGCGTGACCTTTGAGGTCGCAGGCTCGCAAGGCCCGGAACGCATCGTCAGCGAATGGTGGCGCCAGGGAAACCTAACCGCTCATTCCCGTGCCCGCGGGAATCCAGTTCCGGATGAGGAGGAAAAACTGGGGCACCGCCTTCGCGAGAACGAGCGGGAGCCCGCTCTCACGCGCGATTACTACCTCGTCGAGGACGCTGACGGCCACCGCTTCTGGCTCTATCGCGAAGGCCTCTACGAGCGCGAGACGACAGCGGCGCGCTGGTTCGTGCAAGGCTTGTTTGCGTAGCGGGTTGTTTGGGTGATGCTTTTCGCGTGAGAAGGCAGATGAGCCTGTATGCCGAACTGGCCGTGACAACTAATTTTTCCTTCCTGCGCGGGGCTTCGCACCCGCAGGAGATGGTGGCCACTGCCGATTGCCTTCAGCTTGCCGCTATCGGCATTGCCGACCGCAACTCTTTTGCCGGCGTGGTGCGCGCTTATGACGAAGCCAAAAAGAGAAAAATAAAGCTTCTCGTCGGCGCACGGCTCACAACCATCGATGGTTTCGAGGTGCTGGCCTATCCGACCGATCGCGCCGCCTATGGCCGGCTCTGCCGTGTCATCACCGCCGGCAATCTCAAGGCCAAGAAAGGCGAATGCCATCTGACCTTCGAGCAGATTCTGAGCGCCAGCAAAGGCCAGATGCTGATTGCGATACCGCCGGCGACGCTGTTTTCTCTATCCTCCCCCGTGGAGCGCGGCGGAACGGGGGAGGGGGGACCGCGCGGAGCGCGGTGGAGGGGGCGTGCAGCCTGGAGGATTATCCTCACCGCCGAAGCCCCTTCCACCATGCTGCGCATGGTCCCCCTCCCCCGCTTTGCGGGGGAGGATAAATTTCACCGAGCGCCTCTCCGCCTTGGCCCGCGCGGCGCCGGGGCGCACATTCCTCGCCGGCGTCCATTATCATCGCGGCGACGAGCCGCGCCGGCTCAGGCTTTTGGCCGAACTCGGCGAGCGCATGGACGCGCCGCTGGTCGCCGTCAATGACGTCTCCTATCACGTGCCTGAACGCCGGCCGCTCGCCGACGTGCTCACCTGCGTCCGCGAGAAATGCACGCTTCGCCAGGCGGGTTTGCGGCTTGCCGTCAATGCCGAACGGCATCTGAAAGCCCCGGCGGAGATGGCGCGGCTGTTTAAAAACTTCCCCGAAGCCATCGCCCGCACCGTCAAGATCGCCGAAGCCTGCCGCTTCTCGCTTGGCGAACTCAAATACGAATATCCCGACGAGCCGGTGCCGGAAGGCAAAACCGCCCAGCAGCATCTTGAGGATCTCACTTGGGCGGGCGCGCGGGATCGCTACCCGAAAGACAAATATCCAGACGGAATTCCGTCAGACGTCGAGGAGCGGCTTGCCGACGAGCTTAAGCTCATCGCCAAGCTCGACTACGCGCGTTATTTCCTCACCGTCCACGATGTCGTCGCCTACGCGCGCAAAGAAAAAAATATTCTTTGCCAAGGCCGCGGTTCCGCAGCGAACAGCGCCGTTTGCTTTTGTCTCGGCATAACTGAAGTCGATCCGGACAAGACCAATCTTCTCTTTGCCCGCTTCATTTCCGAAAACCGCGGCGAGCCGCCCGATATCGACGTCGATTTCGAGCACGAGCGGCGCGAGGAGGTGATCCAGTACATCTACCAGCGCTATGGCCGCCATCGCGCGGCGATCTGCGCGACTGTCGTGCACTACCGCTCGCGCCGCGCCATCCGCGAAGTCGGCAAGGTGTTGGGGTTGACGGAGGATGTGACTGCGGCGCTGGCGAAAACGGTGTGGGGCTATAGCGACGGCTTGCCGGACGATCACATCCGCCAGGTTGGCCTTGACCCTTCAAATCCGTCGATCCGGCAGGCGGTCGCGTTGGCCGACGATCTGATCGGCTTCCCCCGCCACCTTTCGCAGCATGTCGGCGGCTTCGTTCTTACCCGCACGCCACTCGACGAAACGGTGTCTATCGGCAATGCCGCCATGGACGACCGCACCTTCATCGAATGGGACAAGGACGATATCGACACACTCGGCCTGATGAAGGTCGACGTGCTCGCGCTCGGCATGCTGAGCTGCCTGCGGCGCGGCCTCGATCTCCTCAAAGACCATTACGGCAAGGACTATTCGCTCGCCACCCTGCCGCAGGACGACGAAGCGGTTTACGAAATGCTGTCGCGCGCCGACTCCGTCGGCGTGTTCCAGGTGGAAAGCCGCGCGCAGATGTCGATGCTGCCGCGATTAAAGCCGCAATGTTTTTACGATCTCGTCATCGAGGTCGCCATCGTGCGACCGGGGCCGATCCAGGGCGACATGGTGCATCCCTATCTGCGCCGGCGCGACGCGCTGAAGAACGGCAAGGAACCCGATTATCCATCGCCGCATCCGGCGCACGGGCCGGCGGACGAATTGAAGGAGGTTCTCAAACGAACGCTTGGCGTGCCGCTGTTCCAGGAGCAGGCGATGCAGATCGCCATCACCGCGGCCAAATTCACGCCCGACGAGGCGGATGGGTTGCGGCGCGCCATGGCCACTTTCCGCCATACCGGCAACGTCCATCTGTTCCGCGATAAGTTCATCAATGGCATGACCGCGCGCGGCTATGACTCTGATTTTGCTACGCATTGTTTCAGCCAGATCGAAGGTTTTGGCGAATACGGCTTTCCCGAAAGCCACGCCGCGAGCTTTGCGCTTCTGGTCTATGCCTCGGCATGGATCAAATGCCGCTATCCCGACGTGTTCTGCGCCGCCATCCTCAACAGCCAGCCGATGGGTTTTTACCAGCCGGCGCAGCTCGTGCGCGATGCGCGGGCGCACGACGTCGAAATCCGCGCGGTCGACGTCAACTTCAGCGACTGGGATTGCACGCTGGAGCCTGGCGCAGACGATCGGCATGCGGTGCGCCTTGGCTTCCGCCTCGTTCACGGGCTTAACGAAGACGAGCTGAAAAAGCTCATCGCGGCGCGCGGCAATGGCTTTTCCAGCATCGAGCGGCTGGCGGCGATCGCCGGCATTTCCCGCTTCACCATTGAGCGGCTGGCCGAGGCCGATGCGTTCCGCTCGTTAAGTCTTGATCGCCGCGCTGCGTTATGGGCGGCGCGGCGGCTCGACGTGATCGTCGCCCGTCCGGCGCGCCGGCCGGATTCGGCCCCGGTTGAGGACGCGCTGCCGCTCTTGACGCCGCATTTGAGCGACGAGCTTTTCCCGGAGCCGTCGGTCACGCTCCCCGCCATGGCACTCTCCGAACATGTCGTGGAGGATTACGTGGCCACCGGGCTGTCGCTGAAGGAGCATCCGGTGCGCTTCTTCCGCGATCGTCTCACCGCGCTTGGCGCCATGCCCAATACCAAGCTTAGGGACGATGGTTTACGTCAGGAGGCGACGGTCACCGTCGCCGGCCTCGTGCTGGTGCGGCAGCGGCCGGGGACGGCAAAAGGCGTGATCTTCATGACGCTCGAAGACGAGACCGACATTGCCAATATCATCGTCTGGCCGAAAGCTTTCGAAAAAAATCGCCTCATGGTGATGACGGCGCGCTTTCTCGCGGTGCGCGGGCGCCTGCAACGCGCGGGCCTCGTGATCCATGTTGTTGCGGAAAGCTTTGTCGATCTTTCCGCGGTGCTGGCGACATTGCGTGACGATCCGCAGCGCGATAGCGGTGACCTTTTTCCAAGCCCGCTTCCCGGAGCGCATCCGCTGGATACGCAACTTCTGCTCAAGAGCCGCGACTTTCACTGATGCGCCGCATGGAATCACAAAAGCAAGTCAACGCCCGCGCTCTTGATGAAACTTTCGAACCAAGGGTAGTATTCGCCGGGTGCTGCGATCAGCTACATCCGAGTGAGGGGGCCATGCCACGAATGTTGCTCGCCGCAGCGATAACCTTGGCGATTTGCGGCGTCGCAAAGGCGGAAATGTACAACATCCGAACCTGGCCCGACGATCTCGACAAGGTGCCATGCGAGGCTTGGAAGAAGAACCCGGATGGAAGCCTCACTCAAACAGGCACGATCGTCGTCGGCAGCACTCACAGCGTCATCACCGGCAACACCTTCTCGGATCAGGCCACAATTCAGGTCGTCGAGAAGAAGTGCGGCGCCGAACTGAAATAAGATGTCCTGAGTTTTTGTTCCCAAGCGGCGCGGCGATCCGCTTCGATGCCCGACGTCATGGCACGGCGGCCTTGCCGGCGCACTTTCCCAGCACCCGCGCGAGCCGCTCGGAAAACGACTTCGCATCCGCCGGGCGGTCGCCTTCGAGCACGCGCGCCTCGTCGAGCAACAGATGCGCTGCGTCTTCCTTCAACGTTCGTTGGTCTTCGCCGAGCGCCGCGAGCGCCATCACAAGCTGGTGTCGCGGATTGACTTCGAGGATCGGCTTGGAGGCGGCGTTCAACCGCCCTGCCCCCGCCAACAGCTTCTCCAGCGCTCGATCCGGACCCGCGTCGGCAGCCACAAGGCAGACTGAGCTATCCGTCAGCCGGTCCGAGGCGCGCACCTGCGCCACCGCGTCGCCAAGCGTGCCCTGCATGAAGACGAGAAAGTTCTTGACCGAATCGTGCAACTCCGCCGCCTGCGCTGCCTCGGCGTCAACGCGGGGAATAAGCTCCAGATCCGCCGCGCCCTGTGTTACCGATTTGAACGGCTTGCCGTCGAACGACGCGCCCGACATCACCCAGAACGTGTCGACCGGATCGGGCAGCAGCAAAACTTCGATGCCGCGCGCGCGAAACCCTTCCAGATGCGGCGACGACTTCAGCCGCTCGATATCGTCCCCGGCCAGATAGTAGATCGCCGTCTGGTTGGTCTTGAGCGCGGCGACATAGTCCTTGAGGCTGCGCCATTCATCGGCCGGGCCGGTGGTCTTGAAGCGGGTGAGCGCGAGCAGCGCATCGCGGCGCTCGAAATCCTCATAGAGGCCTTCCTTCAGCACGGCGCCGAACAGGTCCCAAATCTTCGTATAAGTCTGCGGCTCCTTGTCGGCAAGCCGCTCCAACTCGCCGAGCACGCGGCTGGTCGCGCCCTTCCTGATGGCGGCGAGCAGCGGGCTCTCCTGGATTTTCTCGCGCGAAACGTTGAGCGGGAGGTCGGCGCTGTCGACCAGGCCACGAACGAAGCGCAGGTAGCGCGGCAGGATGTCGGCGTCGTCGGTGATGAATACGCGCTTGACGTAGAGCTTGATGCGCCCCTTGCGATCCGGATCGAACAGGTCGAATGGCCGCGCGCCGGGAACGAACAGCAGCGTCGTGTAATCCTGCCGTCCCTCGGCGTGGAAATGGATGGTGAGCGCCGGCTCATCGAATTGGCCGGCGATGCTGCGATAGAAATCGGTGTAGTCCGCGGCCTTGATCTCTGACTTGGGCTTGGCCCACAGCGCCGCCCCGTCGGTGACTTCGGTCGGCTCGGCCCCCGCCTTCTCGACGATCGCGATCGGTACCGGCACGTGGCCCGATTGGGCCCTGATGAGCCGCTCGACGGTCGGGCGCTCAGTGTAGGACTTGGCGTCTTCGAGCAGATGCAGCACCACGCGGGTGCCGCGCGGCGGCGCTTCGGTCGCCACTGGATCGACCGGCGCTACGGCGAACGTCCCCTTGCCGTCCGAGGACCAGACGTAGGCTTCTTCGGCCCCGGCGCGGCGGGAGATCACCTCGACGCGCTCTGCCACCATGAACGCCGAATAGAAGCCAACGCCAAACCGGCCGATCAGCGCCGTGTCCTCATCGCTCTGCGCCGCCGTTTCGATGCGATCGAGAAACGCCTTGGTGCCCGAGCGCGCAATCGTGCCCAGCGCCTCGACCAGTTCCTCGCGGCTCATGCCAATGCCATTGTCCTCAACCGTCAGCCGGCTTGCCTCGGCGCCGAGCGTGACGGCGATGCGCGGCTTCGGATCGTTGCCAAGCAGCGCCGGCGCGGCGATGGCTTCGTAACGCAGCCGCTCGCAGGCGTCGGCGGCATTCGCGATCAGCTCGCGCAGAAACACCGATTTTTCCGAATAGACCGAATGCACCATCAGCTGCAGCAGTTTGGCGACATCGGCTTCGAACGGCCGGCTTTCCGATCGGTTCTCCTCAATCACGGTCATGATGGCGGTCCCAGCGAAAATGTGTTGGCTCGGAAATGGCGAGACTGCGCCGCCGGTTCAAGACCTCGCGGGCCCCTTCCATGTCGCGTTCTGCGGGGGGCTGACGGACGCGCTATGACGCTGACAGGACGTCCGGCGTGTGCACGTGCTCGGGCCGGACACCGACGCCCAACAGCCGGGCGGGTATTCGGCGTAGGACCGGAAACATATCGAACAATTTGAACAGGAGCGGCGGCTTGGGCCGTTGGGTGCCGGAGAGCGCCGGACCGATGATCCGATTTTGTATGGTCAGCTGAATCCACTGCGTCAGGCGCACCGGCAGGGCCCGCCGGTCCTGGATAGCCTGGAGGTCTTCGCTGCTCGCCTTGCCGGCTTTGAGCGGCGCCGCCAGGCGATTGGCGGCGGCCACGGCGTCTTGGACGGCGAGATTGACGCCGACGCCGCCGATTGGCGACATCGCATGCGCCGCGTCGCCGATGCAGATCAGCCCGGGCCGCCACCATTGCCGCAGGCGATCGACGGCGACACTCAGCAGCTTGATGTCATCCCAGCTTTTCAATCCGGCGACCCGGTCGGCCAGAAAAGGCGACATCATCACTACCCGCTTGTGGAAGGCGTCGAGCCCTTCGGCTTTGACGCGGTCAATGCCGCCTTTGGGTATGACATAGGCGCACTGCCAATAATTGCCGCGATCAAGCATGATCATCATTGCGCCAGCCTCGATATGGCCGAACGTGTCGGTCTCGTCGGTCGTCTTCTTCGGCAGACGAAACCACAACACGTCCATCGGAGCGCCATAGTCGTCGCTCTTGAGGCCGGCCTTTTCACGCACTGTCGAGTGCCGGCCGTCGCAGCCAACAATAAGATCGGCACGGATCGCGATTTCGCCGTCCGGGGTTTGGGCGCGAAGCCCAACGATGCGGCCACCCTCGTCGATCAAATCGGTGGCTTCGGTCCGCATGTGCAGGTGGAAAGTCTTGTAGCCCTTGCCATGCGCGGCGAGAAAATTGAGAAAATCCCACTGCGGCATGAGCGCGACGTATTTGCAACGAGTTGCCAGGTGGGTCAGATCGACCATCCCGACGCGCTCGTCTCCGATCTGGGCGGTCAGCCGGTCGAGTTTCTGATGCGGCAGCTGGAGGAATTCATCCAGCAAGCCGAGCTCGTGCATCAACTCAAGCGTGGACGGATGGATGGTGTCGCCGCGAAAGTCGCGAAAGAAGTCGGCGTGCTTTTCGAGCACGACAACATCGACGCCGGCGCGCGCCAGAAGAAAGCCCAGCATCACTCCCGCTGGGCCGCCGCCGGCAATGCAACACTGGGTGTCGATCGGTGCCGGCGGCATTTCGACAGCCTCGCTTCGTAGCGGGAGCGCGCGATCAGCGTTCAAGCCGGCTGGGCGGTCTGCGGCGCCACGCCGAGCTTCTTCTGCAGGCTCGAAGACGAGGTGGTGTACTGGAACACCAGCCGCTTCTCCGGATAGATGTAGTGGTATGCCTTTTGCGCCATCAGCGCGCCCTCGTGGAAACCGGACAAGATGAGCTTGAGCTTGCCGGGGTACCAGTTGATGTCGCCAATGGCGAAGATGCCGGGCATGCTGGTCTCAAAGCTTGCGGTCTCAACCGGGATCAGTTCGTTGTTCTTGAGTTCGAAGCCCCAATTGGCGACCGGACCGAGCTTCATGGTCAGGCCGAAAAACGGCAGCAGCGCGTCGCAGGCGAGTTCGGTGACGGCGCCGTCGTTGGTTTTGACCGTGGCCTTGCTGATCTGTCCCTGCTCGCCGTGCAACGCGGTCACTTGACCGAGTACGAGATCGATTTTGCCGTCGCTGACGAGCGCCTTCATCTTGTTGACGCTATCCGGCGCCGCGCGGAATTCGCTCCGCCGGTGCAGCAGCGTGAGGCGCTCGGCGATGGGCGCAAGATTGAGCGTCCAGTCGAGCGCACTGTCGCCGCCGCCGACGACGAGGACGCGCTTGCCGCGGAAGGCTTCCATCTTGCGCACTGAATAGAACAACGACTTGCCTTCGTAAGGTTCGACGCCCGGGATCGGCGGGCGCTTCGGCTGGAACGATCCGCCGCCGGCGGCGATGACCACAACTTTGCTCTCGAACTGCTTGCCCTGGTCGGTGGTCACGCGGAACAGCGGATCGCCAATCTTTTCGACTTTCTCCACCATCTCGCTGAGATGAAATTGCGGGTTGAACGGCTTGATCTGCAGCATCAGCGCGTCGACGAGGCCCTGCGCGCTCGTGTACGGGATCCCGGGAATATCATAGATCGGCTTTTCCGGATAAAGCTCGGCACACTGGCCGCCGATCTTGTCGAGAATGTCGATGAGGTGCGCTTTCATGTCGAGCAAGCCCAGCTCGAACACGGCAAAGAGGCCGATCGGCCCCGCACCAATGATGACAACGTCGGTCTTGATAGGTTCGCCCATGGCGTATCCGTACTCGTCTCGATGAGGGAATGTGATGAGGTGGCGAGTGTCTAGAGCATGAGCCGACAAAGTGGAAGCCGGATTTCCGCAAAGGTCATGCCGCCCGTTAGGGAACGGGAGATCAGTCGATTAACGCTGAATTGATGCTCCGGCCCGCTCGGCGCGGCCGCGGAAGCACAAGGAAGGCGTCAGGGCCAATGGCGCGCCGGATTTGTTCTAGCATTGCCCGGATTTGTGCAAGGCTATGCCTGCCGCTCGGGCGTCCGTACAGTAAGGCCGTCGAGTTCCTCACTCACTTTGATCTGGCAAGACAGCCGCGAGTTCGGCTGTACGCCATAGGCGAAGTCGAGCATGTCCTCTTCCATCGGCGAGGGCTTGCCGACCTTTTCCCGCCAGGCCTCCTCGACATAGACGTGGCAAGTCGAGCAGGCACAGGCGCCGCCGCATTCGGCCTCGATCCCGGGCACGCCGTGCTTGATCGCGGTTTCCATGACCGTCGAACCGGTCTCACCCTCGACGGTGCGAGACGTGCCTTGGGCGTCGATGAAGGTGATTTTGACCATGAGGAATGAAACAGAACGCTGTCGGCCGGCGAGGAGCGGCGAATAGGTTGAGAGTGCCGGCCGCGGGTCTTCTATCGGCTCACGCCGTCGGACGCCAGCGCAGCAACGTTCAGATTGACTAGTGTTCGCGCGACCGGTCGCCGAAAGTATCCAAGCCCGAGGGCTCGCTGCAATCGGCGAAACGCGCGCCGATCGCTTCGCGCACCTCGAGGCCGGCCGCTTCGAGCTCGGCGACTGCCGCGTTGACGGCTTCGTCGCCGCCGTCATCACCGACCGCCCGCTCAAGCCGTTCGGCGGCTTGCGCCACGCGCCAGGCTCCTATGCCGCGCGCCGAGCCCTTGAGTGTATGGGCCGCGGCCGCGGCCAGTGCGGGCTTCGTCGCCACTATTCGCTCCAGCATCAGCACAGTCTGGCGCGCGAAAATCTCCAAAACCTCCCGCTCGAGACTGCGATCGCCAAGCGTCATTCGGCCGAGATGGCCCTCATCAATGATGCTTTGCGTTTGCTCCCGATTGGGCTCGGCCAACAGGCTCGATGCGGCCATAACGTCCTCCCTGACGATCTACAGCGCGACTTGAACAACATTATGAATGGGAGCGGCGAAGACGGGGTAAATCCCCATGCCGCAGAGAGATTCGGAGGGCCTTCTTCCACGGCAATAGTAAGGGAGTTCTTACCCAAACCGCTCGAAGTTGATGCTTACCGCGCCCGGCCGCGGAAGCGGCAATGGCGGGCACGGTGAGGCGTTTCCTGGCATCGGCCTTTCGAGAACACTACCCAGCGCCAAACCCATGACCCTCGTTGGCCCCAAGCTGGCCGCATTGTTGGCAACAGAATGACGGGAAGTTTTCCTGCTGTTTGGGCAGGGAAATTATGGTGACCAAAGCGTTAACGATGATTAAAGGGACGTTACCAATCCCGGTTTCTTTTGATCCGCCAGACCGATAGGATGGGCTACGGCAATATGACGTGAGGGCGGGGAGCCCTGTGTGCCGACGAGAATTTAAACGATCACGCGCTCGTGGCGCGGCCTGGTCTTCCTCTGGCCGCCCTAGTCCGGCGTAACTGGCGAGGCGACGACCGACATGGCCAACAACCCAAAGAAGATCGTGGATCCGACGGAAGCGGCACTATCGGCGATCCAAGAAGCCCTGAAAACCCGCAACGACGAGACCCCGCCGGACAGCAACCCTGAAGGCGTCCCCGATTCATTCGGAGCCAGCGCCGAGCGCTGGAGCGAGGCGCCGCCCGTGCCGGCCTCCAATGCGCTCCTTGACGCTGACGAGATCGGCGCCCGCAGCAGCGACCCGCGCGCCTTTCGCGCCGCCAATGACGACCAGCAGTCGATTGGGCAGGTGCTGCAAGCGCTGCAGCAGCGCCCCCCGCGCACGTCATATTTCGTTGCCTCGGTGTTTTCCTGTGCTTGGGTGATCGGGTGCCTCGCTCTGTCCTGGGCCTATCTGGCGGACCTCAATGCCGCCCTCGGCCCCGGTCATTCCCCGGCTGCCATCATGATCGGTCTCGGCGCCGCGGCATTGCTGCCGATCATCTTTTTCTTCGGCGTCGCCCATATGGCTTGGCGCGCACAGGAGTTGCGGCTGGTCGCACAATCGATGGCCAAAGTCGCCATGCGGCTCGCCGAGCCGGAAGGCGTGGCGCGAGATTCAATCGTTACCGTCGGGCAGGCGATCCGCCGCGAGGTCGCGGCCATGGGCGATGGTGTCGAGCGTGCGCTCGCCCGCGCCAGCGAACTCGAAGCGCTGGTGCACAATGAAGTTGCCGCGCTCGAACGCACGTACGGCGACAACGAGATCCGCATCCGCAGCCTGCTCCAGGACCTTACCAACGAGCGCGATACGCTTGTCGGGCAGGCGGAGCAGGTTCGCTCGGCCATCAGCAACGTCCAAATCGATCTGACGCAGGACCTTTCCACGATCAGCGATCTCGTCGGTCAGCAGGTCAATGAGGCCGCCGAGCGCATCACCAACTCGCTGGCCGAGAAAGGCGAGCACATAACCGTCGCACTCGGCCAGATTGGCGACAACATGATCCAGCAGCTCAACGAACGCGGCGAAGATCTGCTGGTACGGCTGGAGGCCGCCAGCAGCGAGACCGCACGCGCGATTGCAGCGGCAAGCGATCAGCTCACCGCCGGCCTTAACTTTAAGACCGATCACATCGGCGATGACTTTGCCGAAATCGCGCGCGGCCTCGAAGACATGATGACGTCGCGGCTCGACGGCGTAACCGACAGCTTTTCCGAAAAATCGCTGGCGATCGTCGACATGATGGTTGGCCGCTCGCAAGAGCTTACGGATGCGATCGTCAACACGTCGAGCGAGCTTGCCGAGACCATTGCGACCCGCGCCGACGAGGTGAACGGGACGCTCAAGGCTTCCGGCGAGTCGATCATCCTGGACCTCAATCTGCGCGGCGGCGACGTCGCAAAGAAGCTCGAACAGGCCGGGAGCAAGATCGCCGAGGACCTCATTTCGCGCAGCACCAAGGTGACCGATGAGCTGCGCGAGAGCGCCGACCACGTTGCCGAGGTGGTTGCCACGCGCGGCGGTGAGATGAAGGAACTGCTGTCGACGCGGCTCGCCGCATTCGAGGACATATTGAACCACTCGGGCGTCGAACTCGGCGAGAAGATTTCGCGCGATTCATCGACTCTCGGCAACCTGATCACCCGGCATCTCGCCGAATTCGAGCGCACGGTGAAGACCTACGGGTCGGAACTCGTCGAACGCCTCGGCGCACGGACGCAAGACGTTTCCGAATCGATGCGCGGCTACGTCGATACTTTCGACAATCGCGTCACCTCCAAGGCGGACGAAGTCACGTCGTCGCTCGACCAGCGGCTCGCGCACTTCCAGGAAACCCTCGACAGCCGCGCGCAGACGCTCACCGAAGCACTATCCGCCCGCATTATGGACATTGCCAAAACGCTCACCGAAGGCGGCCGCGAGGTCGTGACTGCGGTCGACAAGCGCATCGTCGACGTCACCTCGGTGATCGATGCGCGCGGGGCAAAGGTCGCCGAGACCATCGGCCAACGGGCCGCCGAAATTGACAAGGCCCTCGGCGTGCAGGCGTTGCGGGTCGCTAACACGCTTGATGGCCGGATCGGACATCTGGAGCAACTGCTCGTGGGACGGGCCGAAGCCGTAACCCAGCAGATCGAGGTACGTAGCCGCGCTGCCGCCGACCTCCTCAACGCCCGGCTGGAAGAGCTTTCGGTATCGATCAAGACCAATTCCGGAAACGCCGAGCAGGCGCTTGGTCAGCTTGCCGCCCGGACGGTCGAAGCGCTCAATAAGAGCGCGGCCGCGAGTGCGGCGGCGACCGAAGCCCTCAATCGCAGCGCCGCCGACGCTACCGTGTCGCTCAACCGCAGCGCCGGCGTGCTGAGCAACACCATCGACAAGAGCGCCGCCGCCGCCAACGAAGTCATTGCAAAAACGACCACGACCGCCGCCGATCTGATCGCACGCAGTGCCGCTGCGGCGGAGGCATCCCTCGGCAAGACCAGTGCAACCGCGGCTGATCTCATCACTCGCAGCGCCGCCGCGGCTGACGAATTGATCGGCAAGACCAGCGCATCCGCCACCGACCAGCTCGGCCGCAGTGCCGCCGCCACCACCGAGGCGATCGGGCGCAGCGCCAATGAGGCGCAGCGCACGTTGAGCGGGGTCAGTGCGGAGGTGGCGCGCAATGTGGCCGCCAGAGCCGAAGAGCTCAGTGCCACCGTGTCGCAGCGTGTCGGAGAAATGACAAGCCTGCTCGACGAAAAGTCGAATGGGCTGCTGGTCGCGCTTTCGGGCAAGGGCCAGGAGTTCGCCGGCGAGGTAACCCGCATCACCGACCAAGCCGTGAAATCGATCGAAGCCAAGAGCTTCGTTTTCACCCAGACCATGATGGACAACAGCGAGGAGATCGCACGGCTCATCAACGAAGCGAGCCAGACCGCCACCGTCGCCATGACGCGCACGCTCGGGCAATTGCAGGAAGGCACGCAGGGCGTCAGCGAAGCAGCCAAGGCGACGATCACGCGAACCCTTGAGGACTTGCGCAGCGCGACCAGCGCCGCGATCGAGGAGTTGCGGCAAACCGCCTCGGCGACCGTTGCCGACATGCTGGAGACCCACGGCATGTTGCGGTCCGACACCACTGCGCTGTTCGAGCGTTTGCGCGAGGCCAATATCTTGCTGCAGGAAGTGCTCAGCGGCGCCCACGAGAACATGAGTTCGCTGGAGCGCACGATGGTAACGCGCGTTTCCGAATTCGTCACCGCCATGAACGATCTCACGCTCAAGAGCGACACTTCCACGAGCGTGGTCG
This sequence comes from uncultured Alphaproteobacteria bacterium, assembly GCA_963709825.1. Taxonomy (GTDB): domain Bacteria; phylum Pseudomonadota; class Alphaproteobacteria; order Rhizobiales; family Xanthobacteraceae; genus BOG-931. The sequence goes on along the minus strand of CAVPXZ010000019.1, from coordinate 145,986 downwards.
AGCAACACGTCGGCACTTTCAACGCCGTGACCAGCAAGGTACTGCGCGAGCTCGGCGAACTCGCCGCCCAATTCAGCGTGCAAGGTCGCTCGCTCGCCGAGGCGGTGGAGCTTTTGGAGAAGAGCAATCGCCGCACCGAGGAGTCAGTCAACAATCGACGCGCGAATATCGAGGCGCTGGTCTCGACGCTGGATACGCGCACGGACGATTTCGGCCAGCGCCTGCAGCGCTTCTCCGGCCTGCTGGACGAGTCGCTCGATGCGGCGACGACGCGGGCAAGAGACATTGCCGGCCTCGTCGCCGAAACAAGCAATGAGAGCGTGCAGCTCATCGAGCAGCAGTATGAGCTCGTGCGTACGACTTCTGAGGAGGAGCGCAGACGCACTGGCGAGACCTTGAACACGGTCTACGACCAGGCGGCGACGCAAGTGCACGCGATGTTCCATCAATCCGCCGAGCGTTTCACCGAGATCATGCAGGGCATGAAGCAAATGGCGGCCGAAATGCAGCAGGAACTGGAGACGACGCGCGCCGAGCTGCGCCGCGGCATCTTCGAGCTGCCGCAGGAGACAGCCGAGAGCGCCGCACAAATGCGGCGCGTCATCGTCGACCAGATCGAAGCCTTGGCCGAGCTCAATCGCATTGTCGCCCGGCATGGGCGTTCGCTCGACACCGCCGAGCCGGTTCGTTCGGAACCTGCACGGCCCGAGCCGGTCCGTCGCGAGCCGGAACCGGCTTATGCCTCCGCTGGTGCACGCGCACCGGCACGGCCGGCGCGCGGCGATATCACCGCCGCGCCGCCGCCCCCGATGCGCAGCGACATTACCGGCGCGCCGCCGCGCCGCGCCGACGCGCCCCCTAACCAGAACGGCGGCAACGGCCGCAATGGCGGTTGGCTCAGCGATCTCTTGACCCGCGCATCGCGTGAGGAAAGCCCGCCGATTACCCCGCCGACTCCGCGCGAGGCCGCCCGCGGCGAAGAGCGTCCGCCGCGGGAGAATATTGACGCGCTCGATACGCTTGCGGTCGACGTCGCGCGCATGATCGACCACGAAGCTGCCGCCGAAATCTGGGAGCGCTATAAGCGCGGCGAACGCGGCTTGTTCGGCCGGCGCCTTTATACGGCCCAGGGTCAAAAGGCGTTTGAAGAAATCCGCCGCAAGTACCGCGCCGATCCCGAATTCCGGCAGACCGTGGAGCAGTACATCCACGAGTTCGAGCGGCTCCTTGAGGACGTCTCGCGCGGCGATCGTGGCCCCGCCGTCGTCCGCAATTATCTGACTTCGGACACCGGCAAGGTCTACACCATGCTGGCGCATGCCGCCGGAAGGTTCGATCAGTAGCGCGCTGTTGGCGTAAGGTCGCTTGCGGACGCTCGGCGCGGGACGCGCGCACGGCTCTGTCGGTCGGTTCCGCGATTGCGGCGGGCTGCCGGCGCTCCCGCCAAAACCCTTGACAGCGGCCTTGCTTGGCAAGCGATCACGGCGGTACCGTCCCTACATGGAAGCCTTGGTTTCCTTACCCACCGCCGCGGACGTCGATGAGGCCGCCCGTCGACTCGCCGGTGTCGCCTTGCACACGCCGCTGCTCACCTCGGCAACGCTCGATGCCATGACCGGCGGACGCGTTTTTCTCAAAGCCGAGACTTTGCAGCGCACTGGCTCGTTCAAGTTCCGCGGCGCCTACAACAAACTCGCTGCGATCGCGCCCGAACAGCGAGCCGCAGGCGTGGCGGCGTTCTCGTCCGGCAATCACGCCCAGGGAGTGGCGGCGGCAGCGCGGCTTCTCGGCATGCCCTGCGTAATCGTGATGCCGCGTGATGCGCCGCGGGCAAAACGCGAGCGCACTGCGGCGCTGGGCGCCGAACTCGTGCTCTACGATCGCGCGCGCGACGATCGCGAGGCGATCGCCAACGAGATCGCGTTACGCCGGGGCGCGGTGCTGGTTCCGCCGTACGACGACGCTCTGATCATCGCCGGCCAAGGCACGGCGGGTCTGGAAATCGTCGAGGATTTGAGGGCGCTCGGCCTCATACCCGACGTGGTCGTGGTGACCGCATCCGGCGGCGGGCTCACTGCCGGCATCGCGCTTGCGGTCAGGGCACGGGTGCCGACGGCAGCGATCTACACCGCCGAACCGCAGGGCTTCGACGACCATGCGCGCTCGTTTCGCAGCGGCCAGCGCGAGCAAAACGCCGCGCTAAGCGGGACGATCTGCGACGCGCTGATGGCGCGCACGCCGGGCAAACTCACCTTCGCCATCAACCGCTCCCTGGTCGGAGCCGGCGTCGTAGCCAGCGATGCCGAAGTCGCCGCAGCCGTCGCCTTCGCCTTCGCCGAACTGAAGCTCGTGGTCGAGCCTGGCGGTGCGGTCGCGCTCGCCGCGCTGATGACCGGCAAGGTTGACGTCACCGGCAAAGTCGCGGTCGCGCTCCTCTCCGGCGGCAACATCGATCCGGAGATGTTCTCCCGGCTGGTCGCTTAAAGGCCGGCCCCACTAAAGAGCTGATAAATGTAGCCTTAAACAGAGGTCGCTTCTTGCCAGACGAAAACAACAAGAATAGTGCCAGCTCAGCAGCCGAAAGTCGTTCCGGCTCAGAAGAACCGTCACCGGCGCCGATTGGCCAAACCAGAAATGTCTCTCCAGGGACATTCGAGTTTTCGACTCCGAGCAAAATACTCACGTTTCTGTACAAACACCACCATCAATATCTGAACGGGCATTCGTTGATCGGCCAAGAAAGAGCGACCAATGGATGATTGGCCTGACAGCCGCGATAGCCACAGGTGGACTGATCAGCGCCATCATTTTCGGCTACCAGTTGCGCGAAATGCAGGCAGCCGGCGACCTAACCCGCGAGAGCATTAAAATCAGCGAGGAAGCCCTCAAGAACAGCAGGCAGACGCTGATCTCCGCGCAGCGGCCTTGGATTTCGATCGACATGACCCTGTCGGGCCCGCTTACTTTTGATCAGAACGGGGCAGAGATAAAAATCGGACTTCAGCTCAAGAATCATGGGCACAGCCCGGCCCTGAACGTTCGACACTTCGTTATCTTTGACCCGACGCCCGGCGGACGCAAGGGACCTGATTTCTGTGAGCAGCGGCGCGCTCGTAGGGCGACGTTCCAGGCTGACAACATGACGGACGTGGAACCAGCGGAGATTATTTTTCCGTATGATACGGTGTCTCATTCTTATACCGCGGGTGCCGACGCCACCGAAATCAAAATTGCGACGCAGCGAAGAGATACGATCTCTCCTATTATAACAGTGTGCGTTAATTACGCATCAAAATTTGATGATGTGCAGCATCAGACACAGTTGAACGGATGGCTCCTCAGAGTCCCGACCGTCGAAGATCAAAGCTTCGCGATAAAATTAGGTGAGGGAACGATTCCCAAATCAGACCCGCAGCTACTACTCATTTTCGGGTCCCAGAGGGCTGATTGATCCGCACCCGCGCAGGCAAAGTCACGGCGATCGCCGCTTCACGGCGAAACGTCGATTGCGGTCGGGCTGATGGCTAGCCCGGCACTAATCCTAATTACGCCCCGGCGCCCGGCAAGAAGCAGCGAATCTGCGTCGCTCCATCCGCATTCATATAGGGCCAGACCACCGCCGGCCCGTACCGGTTCGGCTCGGTCACCACCGCAGCGTCGGGAACGACGATCCATTCCCCATTTAGCCGGACGCGGTAGCGGCCGTCCTGGGTATCCCAGTCGACATTCTCTACTTTGACGCCGTCGGCAAAGGAACAACACAAGCCTTTTCCGCTGGCGAGCTGATCGAACCACGTATGAAGTGGTTCATTGGCGTAGCGGCCGTCGTCACGCGCAGAGACGTTATTAGAAATCAAAGCACTCGAGCACAACGCTACAACCGCCAACGTGGGACCGGTGAGTCTGTGCATCGTGGCCTCCAGAACATCGTGTTACGCGAACCGACAACGGGAAGGTCCGGCAGACCTGAAGAATGCGTTCGCCTGCGCTCCGTGTTGTTGATCCGCATCGACTCATGGAAAGCAACTTCCGTGCCGTTTACCGAATCGGTTCAATGGGAGAACATTTCGAGTTAAAAAACAATGAACGCTGCGACAGTGTGCGCCAAATAAACTCGGACCGAGTATTGAATTCTGCCGGCGTGCTGACGGATGGCGCTTAGCTGAACAGCGCGATGAGCTCTTCCTCGCTCAGCGCCAGCACGGCTGCAAGCGGATCGTTGGCCACCACGCGTGGATGTGCCGGCGCCGCCGAACTCTCAGTGAAATAAGGCTGTCGCAACAGCGAAGTCGGTTGCGTTTTTTTTTCTATTTTTGCTTCCACCGGAGAGGACACAGAGACGTCGGGCGCCGAAGACTCGGCCCACAAATTTCCGTTCGGCGCTTGGTTCTTCAACGGCGCCGCGTGTTGCACCGCCGTGAAAATTGGACTTGGAATCGGCAACGCGGCTGATTCGCGCGGGTTGCCGGCCCCATCGTCAAGTCCCGCCGGTGCCTGCATATCGGGCAGTAACGGATACACCAGAGCCGCATCGAGACGTGATTCTGCCGGCTGCTCGACGGAGAATTGCGCGTCAACGGCACCTGTCGAAGATTCTCGCCGGGTCTCATCAAAGCGCTCGGCGGCGGGATGGTCTGGCATTTCGCCAGCGGCAGGCCGATCTCCGGACAAAGCGGCAGGCCCCGCCACGGCGACCACAAGCGCGATCAACTCGCTGACGCGGCGTATCAGGTCGCGCAGCTGCGAAGCCGCGCTCATCGCGCGCGCGGCCGCCGCGCTACTGCGCACGATGGCGTCGCCGACTTCACGGGAGCTGGCCTCAAGCGCGTCGCACAACGCCGCCTCAACATCCCGCCGGCGCAGCGCCATGGCGATATCCTGGATGCGCTCGGCGGCGAAAAGATCGTCGGACACCGAGTTCCCGTTTATCGCAAGGACCGTCTCAACCTGCTGGATGGCCGCTGCCAGATCTACCAAACCGCGCACCAGCACGGGCGGTAACTGTGGCAGCGCATTGTCGCGCATTGCCGCCTCGAGACGGCTGATCGTGCCGATGAGGCTCTGCGTATCGGGCCGACCGATGCGACTGGCATATTCCCTGAGGAAGCTGCGCCCGCGCTCATTCGCCGTGATCGCTGCGTAAACGACGTCGTATTCCGCATCGTTGGCCGGCCCGATCGAGATTTCCGAGAACAGCAACGGATCGTTGGACATCGTCCCACCGGTTAACGGCGATTCAAACAGTACAACGGCCGCACGCCTGCAATTGGCTCCGCAAAGGAATTTCCCGAGCCACTCGTACGTCCTCACGCGGACAGGCAGACCCGCACTCATCCCCACAGCGCCGATTCGGGCGGATACACAAGGCTTTCCTCATAACGCAAGCCGTTGGAACGATCCTTGGCGAGCAGCAGCGGGCCGTCGAGATCAACCAGGCGCGCATGCTGCGCCACCAGCATCGCTGGCGCCATGGCCAGCGAAGTGGAGACCATGCAGCCGACCATGATGGCAAGGCCCCGCTGTTCAGCTTCCGCCGCCAGCGAGAGTGCTTCGCTGAGTCCACCGGCCTTGTCGAGCTTGATATTGATGGCGTCGTACTTGCCGGCAAGCGCATCGAGCGAAGCGCGGTCGTGCACGCTCTCGTCCGCGCACACTGGAATCGGGCGTTTGATGTGCATAAGTGCGTCGTCATAACCCTCGCGTAAGGGCTGTTCGATCAGAGTAACCCCGGCGTCGGCGCAGGCGGCTAGGTTTTGCTCGAAGTTGTCCGCGTACCAGCCTTCGTTGGCGTCAACGATGAGCTGGGTTCGCGGTGCCGCCCGGCGCACAGCCGCAATTCGCGCGCCATCGTCATCGCCGCCGAGCTTCACCTTCAATAACGGCCGCCAAGACGCCCGTTCCGCCGCGGCCGCCATGTCCGCGGCGGAGGCGAGCGAAATCGTGTAGGCGGTCACGAGCGGCGCGGGCATGCCGATCCCCGCCAATTCGTAAACCCGCCGGCCTGTTTGCTTGGCGCTGATGTCCCAGTAAGCACAATCAAGTGCATTACGGGCGGCGCCCGCGGGCATGGCCTGCTGGAGCGCGGTGCGATCGAGACCTTGCCGCAGCCTCGGACGCATGGCTTCGATCGCTGCCACAATGCCGCCGACAGTTTCACCGTAGCGCGCGTATGGGACCGACTCGCCGCGGCCGCGGTGGGCGCCGTCGCTGAGTTCGGCCACGACCACAACTGATTCTGTCTTGCTGCCGCGGCTGATGGTGAAGGCGCCGGCCAGCGGCCAGCGCTCAATTCGTACGAAGAGTTCCATGCGAGGGCGCTATGAGCCGGACTGTCTTGCAGGCTCAAGGGTCGCGCAACTCGTCGCCGACAGCAACGGGCCGCCGACCATCCCTGCCGATCAGAATGGCGGCGCCGGTATTACTCAGGCCGCCCACGGAAACCGGCTTAGCGAAAGAAGATCAGCCGCGACCGATACCATTGCGGGCGAAGCAATCCTGACGGACTCCACGAAAAGATGCCGCCGTTCAGGCGGCGATCTCCGTCTCGTGGTCCTGCTCGATCAGGCGCGGTTCCGAGACCGGCTCCTCGTTGCCGGTTTCGAACCAGGTGATGATCTCGAATCGCCCGTCCGCATGTTCGGCCAGAGCGCTGCAACTTTCGACCCAATCGCCGCAATTCATGTAGCGGATGCCGAAACTATCGTGGATCACGGCGTGATGGATATGACCGCAGATGACCCCGTCCACCCGGCGGCGGTGGGCTTCGTCGGCCAGCGTCCGTTCGAACGCGCCGATATAGTTGACGGCGTTCTTGACCTTGTGCTTCGCCCATTGCGACAGGGACCAATAGGAAAAGCCCAGCCGGCGGCGAATGGCATTGAAATAGCGGTTCACCAGGATGGCGAAGTCGTAGGCGGTGTCGCCGAGGAGCGCGAGCCAGCGCGCGTGCTTGACCACCAAATCGAACACATCGCCGTGGACGACGAGATAGCGGCGGCCGTCGGCCCCCTCATGAATCGCCGTCTCCACCACCTCGATGCCGCCGAAATGCGTACCATAGTAATCGCGCAGGAACTCGTCGTGATTGCCGGGCAGGTAGATCAGGCGCGCGCCCTTGCGGGCCTTGCGCAGCAGCTTCTGCACCACGTCATTATGAGGCTGCGGCCAGTACCAACTCGATTTCAATTGCCAGCCATCGACGATGTCGCCGACCAGGTAGATCGTTTCGGCATCGTGAAAACGCAGAAAGTCGAGAAGGCGGTCGGCCTGGCAGCCGCGCGCGCCCAGATGAACATCAGAAATAAAAAGAGTACGGAACAGATGAGTGCCGTGCTCAGTCAACGATTCACATCCTTCTCAATCTGTTTGACCGCTTCAGCATTTGGGCACATAAAGGCGTTCCATGGCAAGACAATGACAGGAAAAGTTGCAACGATGTGCAGGCCTTTTTTGTGCGGTCACGGCTACGTCACAACGTCTGGCTATGCGTCGGAGCGATGAAAGTGCTGATTCTCGCCGCCGCGACCTTCTGCATCTCAATCACCGCTCTTCACGTCTTGAGCATCGTGATCGCGGTTTACCGATTCCGTAAAACCGCGAGAGACGAACCACCGCCGCGCCGGCACCTGCCGCCCGTCACCTTGATACGGCCGCTTTGCGGGATCGACAACTACGCGGTCGAAACGCTGCGTTCGACATTCAATCTCGACTATCCGCGGTACGAGATACTGTTTTGCGTCGCCTCCGCAAAAGACCCGGTCGTCCCGGTGGTTGAATCGCTGATGGCCGAGCACCCCGGGGCCGGCGCCAGACTGCTCATCGGCGATGACCGGATCAGCAGCAACCCGAAGCTTAATAATGTAGTCAAAGGCTGGCGCGCCGCGAGCCACGATTGGATCATCCTCGCCGACTCAAACGTGCTGATGCCAAGCGACTATATCCGACGCCTGGTCGCGAGCTGGCGCGAGGATACCGGCCTCGTCGCTTCGCCGCCGATCGCCTGCCGGCCGCGCGGATTCTGGGCCGAGGTCGAATGCGCCTTCCTCAACACTTATGAGGCGCGCTGGCAATACGTTGCCGACACGCTCGGTTTCGGCTTTGCCCAAGGCAAGACGATGTTGTGGCACCGCCCCGATCTCGAACGCGCCGGCGGCATCGAGGCCCTCGCCAACGAAGTCGCCGAAGACGCAGCCTCGACCAAAGTGGTGCGTGGGGCTGGTCTCAAAGTGCGGCTGGTCGACGATCCATTCGCCCAGCCACTCGGTCATCGCGCCGCTGCCGAAGTGTGGAATCGGCAGCTACGCTGGGCGCGCCTGCGGCGCTCAAGCTTTTTGCCCTTTTTCCTGCCGGAAGCGCTTTCGGGCGCCGTGCTGCCGATGCTTGCGATCGCGATCGTCGCACACGGCGCTGGGCTTTCGCCGCTGCTGAGCGTCACGACGCTTGCGGCGCTTTGGTATGGCGCGGAAATGGTGCTCGGGGCCGTTGCCGGCTGGCACATTTCGGTCCGCTATCCACTCTATTGTTTCGTGCGCGACTTGGTCTTGCCCGTACTGTTTGTCACCGCGTTGCGCGGCCATGAGTTCGTCTGGCGTGGCAACGAGATGCAGGTTGAGCGGTTGCGGACGCGGGGGATGATGGCGTTGGTTCGTCCACACTTGACCGAGCTTGCTCCGGGAGCGCGCCGGCGATTGCGCTCCCTGCGTGCCCGGATGTCGTCATCCGTGATTTCACTCAGTGATGATGGCGACGATCTGCTTTAGTTGACCGATAAGCGAAAATCCGGGTCCTAGCCGGAAGCGGCCGCCTGTTGCGCGACATTGTCGGCGATGGCCTCGACCAGCGCGCGGTCGGCCGGAAAATCGGCCGCAATCCAGGCCGCTTCGGCAGCGCGCAACGCGACGCCGAGAGGAGGCCCGGCGTGAACGCCGCGCCGGATGAAGTCCGCCGCCTTGAGCGGGAAAACCGGCGCCGTCCAACGTCCCGGCAAGCTCGCAAGCTCGCGCCAAGCGGCGTCGGCGGCGCCGGCTTCCGAGCGCGCCCAAGCGACCAACACGCGATCGACGAACGATTGCGGCCCAAGATGATAAAGAAGGGCGTGTGCAGCCTGGGCATCAGGCTCCGGCACCACCCGCCACCAATATTCGAGTGCCAAAAGCCGTTCGGATTCGGCATTGGCCAGCCGCAACCGCTGCGTCAGCCGTTCAGCATCCTCTGCAACCCAGACACCGAGCCCGCCAAGACGGCGGACCGCGTCGGGCTCGACGTCGAGCGCGGCTTCGACTTTGATCATGTTCTCGAAGCTCGAGAGGAATGCGACACCGCCGAGGACCATGCCGAGAAGGCCGCTCTCGGCCATCACCGCGAGCGTAGGCGTGGCGCGCGACGCGACGAAAAGCTTGAGCATTTCGGTACGCACGCGTTCGCGCGACAGCGTCTTCAGGCCGGCACGCGCCATGATGCAGGCGTGCATGCCGGCCGGGTTCGGCGCGCCCGCACCGAAATGCGCATGAAAGCGAAAGAATCGCAGGATGCGCAGATAGTCCTCTTCAATCCGCCGCTGCGGCTCGCCAATGAAGCGCACGCGACGCGCCGCAATATCGTCAACGCCGCCGACATAGTCGTGCACAATTCCGTCGGCCGTAGCCGAGAGCGCGTTGATGGTGAAGTCGCGCCGCTCGGCGTCCGCGCGCCAATCGCGCCCGAACACGACGCGCGCCTTGCGCCCGAACGTTTCGACGTCCTCGCGTAGCGTTGTCACCTCGACCGGACGGTGGTCGATAATGGCGGTGATGGTGCCATGCTCGATGCCGGTCGGGATCGCCTTGCCGCCGGCGGCCTCGACGCGGCGCATGACTTCCTCAGGCACAGCCGTCGTCGCCACGTCGATTTCGTCGACCGGCAGTCCCAGCAAGGCATTGCGCACCGCGCCGCCGACCACGCGCGCTTCTTCGCCGTCGCGATTGAACAGCGCGAGCAGCCGGGCGACTTCACCTCTTCCGAGCCAAGCGGCCTCGCCAAGATGCGGCGCTGGCGTCACCGCGTCGTGCCCGGCACGAACTTGCCGCCCTCGATATGCGCCGGCACGTAAGTCGAGCCCGGCGGGGCGCCCGAGAATTGCGCCAGGACGAGAAAACTTCCCACCATCAGCACCAGCGACGCGATGACCAGACTGGCGATGCGGCGGACGGTCCATGATTTCGGCTGCAGGACGCCGGTATTCGTCGCCAACAGAAACACGGCATAGACCACGAACGGAGTGAGAAACAGACCGATCTCAGTGAAGATTGGCCGAATCATGCGTAAACCCGATCGTAGAGGTTCCGCACAATACCTGCGGTGATGCCCCAAATGTAGCGGTCCCCGAAAGGCACCGCGTAGTATTCGCGGGCGATGCCTTTCCAATCGCGGCTTCTTCGCTGGTGATTGGCCGGCGTCATTAGAAACGCGAGCGGCACTTCAAATGTCTCGGTGACCTCGCGCGGATTGAGCGCGAGCGTAAAGTCCGGCTTGACCCGCGCGACCGTCGGCAGAATGCGGAAGCCGGAAAACGTCAGATAGAGATCAAGATACCCGAGCGGTTCGATCAGAGCTGGCGCAAGACCGATCTCCTCCTCGGCCTCACGCAAAGCCGCCGCAACCGGATTTTCATCGCCGGGATCGATCTTGCCGCCGGGGAAGGCCACCTGTCCGGCATGACTGGCGAGTTCCTGCGTGCGGATGGTCAACAGCACTGTCGGCTCGGTGCGATCGATGACCGGTATCAGGACCGCTGCAGGCTTGGCGGCAGTCACGCCGGCACGCTCCCACATCGACGGATTGAGATCGAGATCGCCGCGCGCGCCTTGCGCCAGCGGATCGGTCAGCGACGGCGGCACCTCCAGCGTCAGACGTGCGCGCGCCCGGTCAAAAAAACTTTCGGTCGCCGCATCGCGCAGCCGCACAGGCCGGTCGCTCACGCAAAATCCCTCACCTGGTCGGCCGACGCCATGGGAAAGAACGTGCCCATCGATCTCACCCCGAACATCGCCCTGCCCTCAAACTCGCGCTCCTCGCCGAGTTCGACAAGGTCGAGGAACAGCGTGCGAGTCACTTTCGCCCACAGGCCGCGGCGGACGTGAAGATAAGGTTTTATACCCCCGGTGCTGGCTTGCGGATCGAACCGCAACGCGTGCGATGGCCCGCAGGCAACCCAGTCGTCAACGTTGGTGCGGAAGTTGAGCACCCTTTCAGCCGCCGATCCTTCAATACTGAGCTCGACGGCGAGAAACGGCGCGTCATCCACCTGGATACCGCATTTTTCCACCGGCGTGACCAGGAAGTACTTGTCGCCCTCACGCTTGAGCACTGAGGCGAACAGCTTGACCAGCGCCGGCCGGCCGATGCGCGTCCTAAGGTAGAACCACGTACCATCGGTGGCGATGCGCATGTCGAGATCGCCGCAAAAGGGCGGGTTCCAGCGCTCGACCGGCGGCGGACCTTTGGCTTCGCCGCCGGCGCGACGTAGCGCGTCTGTGATCCCCTCCAGGCCTGATTGCCCTTCCTTCGCCATGGTTTGCCTTGAACCTACTCGCTCGGACCTTAACTCCGGGGGCACGTCACTCGCGGGATCGTGATTGCCGGCCCGCAATCGCGCCGCGCCAAAATAAGTTGTGTTCCCGGTGAATGTAGCAATCGACGAGGGGTCCTGCTTCCATCATGCTGGCGCGTATATTGCATTGCGCGATAGCGCTGCAAAGCTGACGGCTTACAGTCATGGAAGCATCACCAATCTGATTCGCTGCGGGATGCGGCGCAAGGCAGGGAGTTCAAGGCATGCCCGCTCTCGGCGGTGACGGGCTTGAAAAGCTCGAAGACATGATCGTTCGTGCGGCTGAATCGAGCGCGGACCACGTCCGCGCAGCGAAGGCCGCAATCGGTACCGTCATATTCGGCCAGGACAAGGTCATCGAGCAGGCGCTCGTGACCATCCTGTCCGGCGGGCACGCGGTTCTTCTTGGCGTGCCGGGCCTCGCCAAGACCAAGCTCGTCGAAACCATGGGCACCGTGCTCGGGCTCGATGCGCGACGCGTTCAGTTCACGCCCGACCTGATGCCCTCGGACATTCTCGGCACCGAGGTGCTGGAGGAGAGTGCCGCGGGCAAGCGCAGCTTCCGCTTCATCTCCGGCCCGGTCTTCGCCCAGCTCCTGATGGCCGACGAGATCAACCGCGCGAGCCCGCGGACCCAGTCGGCGCTGCTGCAGGCTATGCAAGAGCAACACATCACCGTCGCCGGTACGCGCCACGATTTGCCGCGGCCGTTTCACGTGCTCGCTACGCAGAACCCGCTCGAGCAGGAAGGCACCTATCCGTTGCCTGAAGCTCAGCTCGATCGCTTCCTGATGGAGATCAACGTCGACTATCCCGACCGCGCCGCCGAACGAAAGATCCTGTTCGAGACAACGGGCGCGGACGAAACCCGCGCGAAGCCGGCCATGAACGCCGAGGATTTGATGGCAGCGCAGCGGCTGGTGCGGCGCTTGCCGGTCGGCGAATCGGTCGTCGAGGCCATCCTGGCGCTGGTGCGTTCGGCGCGGCCTGGGCCGGAAGGCGGCGAAGCGGCCAAGCTCATCGCCTGGGGGCCTTCGCCGCGAGCCAGCCAGGCACTCATGCTTGCGGTACGCGCGCGCACACTGCTCGACCGGCGCCTGGCGCCCTCGGTCGACGACGTTCTCGATCTTGCCGAGCCGGTGCTGAAGCATCGCATGGCGCTCACCTTCACCGCACGCGCGGAGGGCGAGAGCATCGAAGGGGTGATTGCGCGCCTGAAAGCGCGGATCGGATAAACGGATGGCGGTCGAGGGAAGGCGCACATCCGACCATGACCGCCCGGTCGTTCAGCGCGCGGTAGGTGAAGGCCGCACTCTTGCAGCCGCCATGCCGCGATTGATGCTGGAAGCGCGCCGGGTCGCGGCAACCGTGCTTCACGGCATGCATGGGCGTCGCCGTGCCGGCTCAGGCGAGAATTTCTGGCAGTATCGCCGGTTCGTCTCCGGCGAGCCGGCTTCCCGGGTCGATTGGCGTCGTTCGGCCCGTGACGATCATCTCTACGTTCGCGAGCAGGAGTGGGAGGCGGTGCACACAGTCTGGATCTGGCCCGATCGTTCGCCGTCAATGGTCTTCGCTTCGCCGCTCGTGCGCGACACCAAGTTGTTCCGCGCGCTGGTGATCGCACTGGCGCTCGCCGAAGTCCTGGTCGAAGGCGGCGAGCGGGTGGGAATTCCCGGCCTGATGCGACCAACCGGCAGCCGCAATGTGATCGAGCGCATGGCGCAGGCGATCGTTCATGATCGCAGCGAGCGCGCGAGCCTGCCGCCGAATTTTTCACCGTCGCCGCTCGCCGAGGTCGTGCTGCTGTCGGATCTGTGGAGCGAAATCGGCGAAGTGCGGCGCACGATCACACAGCTTTCCGGCAGCGGCGCCCACGGTCACGTCGTGCAGATAGTCGACCCTGCCGAGGAGACTTTCCCCTATTGGGGCCGCATCGAATTCGTCGAGCCGGAAGGCGGCGGCCGCGTTACCGCGGGCCGTGCACAAACCTGGCGAGCCGATTATACGGCGCGCGTTCGGCGCCACCGCGCCGAAATCCGCGGCGAGACAGATCGCCTGGCCTGGAGCTTCACGATTCACCGCACCGACCGACCGGCGAGCGAGTTACTTCTCGCTCTTCATGCCCGCATCGGCGCCGGCCTGGCCGACGGTGGAATGCGCTCGCGTGCGGCCGCCGAGCCGAGGGTTTCGGCATGATTGGCGGATTGCCGCTCGGCTTTGCCGAACCCCTGGTCCTCATCGGTCTCCTGACCCTTCCGGTTTTGTGGTGGCTGTTGCGGCTCGTTCCGCCGCGTCCACGCCGCATCAACTTCCCGCCGACCCGCCTGCTCCTCGAAATCGCGCCCAAGGAGGAAACCCCTGCCCGTGCGCCGTGGTGGCTCACCCTCATACGACTGGCGCTCGCCGCACTCGTCATCATCGCGGCTGCGGGTCCGTTATGGAATCCGCCGCTGGCGACGATGAAGACGCACGCGCCGATCGCGATACTGATCGACGACGGCTGGGCGGCGGCCGCTTCCTGGGACGCACGGCTGCGCACCGCTGATGACGTCATCGCGCGCGCGGAGAACGACCATCGCGCGGTGGCGCTCATTCCTCTCTCCGAGGGCACCCGCGACATTTCGTTCGCAACCGCGGGCTCGGCGCGCGTGCGCTTGCATCAGATCAAGCCGAAGCCGCATACAGTCGAACGCATGGAGGCGCTGCCCGCGATCACGCGGTTCCTTGCCGACGCCCACGATGTCGAGCTTATCTGGCTGTCGGACGCAACCGACGTCGGCCACGGTGCCGAATTCGTCAACGGCCTCGCGCAGACCATCGACACGCGTCCGATCACGATTGTCGCCGGAGGCGTGTCAGATACGCTGGCGCTGACCGCGGCCGACAATGCGGCCGGCGGACTGAGCGTGAGGGTGCTGCGGGCCTCCTCGGGCGGGGCTGCAACCGGTACAGCGCGGGCGCTTGACCTCAAGGGCTTGGTGCTCGGCGAAGCGCCGTTCGCTTTCAAGCCGGCCGATCGCGAAACCGAAGCGCGATTCGATCTGCCGGTCGAAATCCGCAACGACATCGCCCGCGTCGAGATAACCGGCGAACGCTCCGCCGGGGCAGTGCAATTGCTCGATAAGCGCTGGAGCCGTCGCACTGTGGGCATCGTTTCCGGTGCCACCGCCGACACCTCGCAGCCGCTCCTGTCGTCGAGCTATTACATCAACCGCGCGCTCGGGCCGTTCGCCGACGTCAGGCTCGCACAAGGCGAGTCGCCGGCCGAGGCGGTTACCCATTTCCTCGATCAGCATCTGCCGATGCTGATCCTCGCCGATGTCGGCAATGTCGCGGGTGAGGCGCATGATCGGCTGGCACACTGGATCGAGGACGGCGGCGTGCTGGTGCGTTTCGCCGGTCCGCGACTTGCCGCGTCCGAAGATGATCTCGTTCCGGTGCGGCTGCGGCGCGGCGGTCGCACCCTTGGAGGCGCTTTAAGCTGGGACAAGCCGCAGCCGCTGGCCGCGTTTTCGCACGAGGGGCCATTCAACGGCATGACCGTGCCGAGCGATGTGACTGTGAGCCGGCAGGTTCTGGCCGAGCCCGATGCCGCGCTGACGGAAAATACCTGGGCGACGCTCGCCGACGGTACGCCGCTCGTCACCGCCGCCCGGCGCGGCAAAGGTCTGATCGTGCTGTTCCACGTCACCGGCGACACGCGTTGGTCGGATTTGCCGCTATCGGGCACGTTCGTGGAAATGCTCAAACGCATCGTCGCGCTCGCCGGCCCTGCGAATGTCGTCGCCCAGAGTACGAACGCCAAGACCAAGGATGTACACGAGGCGGTGGCGCCGAGCCGCGTGCTCGATGGCTTTGGCAGCTTTGTCGCCCCGCCCCCGACCGCCCGCCCGGTACCTACGGATTTTTCTGGAAACGCCACCGCCGACCATCCGCCCGGCTTTTATGGCCCGCCGGAGAATCTTTTGGCCGTCAATACGCTGTCCCCGACGGATCGCCTGGCGCCGCTCAATTTCTCCGCGCTTAGCCACGCTAACTTTGAAATCTACCGCAAGAGCGAACCGCAGGATCTGCGCGGGCCGATTTTGCTCGCAGCGCTTGGTCTTTTGCTGCTCGATAGCCTGATTGTGCTCTACCTCGGCGGCGGCCTTGCCCGCCTCATGCCGCGCATGTCGCGAGCCACGGCTGCGAGCGTAATCGTCCTTGCGGCGCTGGTATTGGTGCTTCCGCGCGCCGGCGCTGACGAGCAGTCGGTCAGCGACGTGCCGCGCTCGGCGCTCGAAACCAAACTCGCCTATGTCGTCACCGGCGACCGCGACGTCGATTCGATCAGCAAAGCCGGCCTCAGCGGGCTCACGCTCTTCCTCGCGCAGCGTACCGCACTCGAGGCGGGCGATCCGATCGGTTTGGACATCGGCCGCGACGAACTTGCCTTCTATCCGCTGATCTATTGGCCGATCGTGCCCGGCGCCGCGCGGCCCCCTGAAGAAGCGCTCAAACGCATCGACTCGTACATGAAGCAAGGCGGCACCGTTCTCTTTGATACCCGCGACGCGGTGACCGCGCCGCCGGGTGCTGGCGGCGAGACCCGCAGTGCGGGCATGCTCGAACTGCGTAAAATCCTCTCCGCGCTCGATATTCCCGAACTCGAACCGGTGCCGCGCGATCACGTCTTGACCAAGACGTTCTACTTGCTGCGCGACTTCCCGGGCCGTTTCAATTCTGGCCAGCTGTGGGTCGAAGCTTTGCCGGCGGTAAGCGAGGACGACGAGGCGTCGCGCCGCCCTGTCCGCGCCGGCGACGGCGTATCGTCAATCATAATCACCTCGAACGACCTGGCCGGCGCCTGGGCGCTGCGGCCCGATGGTCAGCCGATGCTGCCGGTGGTCGAAGGCGAGCCGCGCCAGCGCGAGCTCGCCTTCCGCGCCGGCGTCAATATCGTCATGTACACGCTGACCGGAAACTACAAAGCGGACCAGGTGCACGTGCCGGCGCTGCTTGAGCGGCTCGGGCAGTAGGAGAACGAATTTGAATCTCGGCGTCGCGTTCGCCCCGCTCGTCAGCCTGCAGGTTCTGTGGGCCACCATCGCCGCGGCTTGCATCCTGTCGTTGCCGCTCCTGATATCGCGCAGCCGCGGCGCCGTCGTCCGTGCGCTCGCGCTGGCGCTCATCGTGCTGGCGCTCGCCAACCCGTCGCTCACGCGCGAGGATCGCGACCCGCTGTCCTCGGTCGCGGTCGTCGTGGTCGATAAAAGCCCGAGCCAGGATTTCGGCGACCGCGCGCGTCAGACGCAAGCGGCGCGCGCCGCGATCGCCGGCCGCCTCGCTCACATTCCCGGACTCGACGTGCGCGTGGTGGAGGCCGGGCAGTCGGATGGCGAGACCGACGGCACCCGATTGTTCGCCGCCCTCGGCTCGGCGCTGGCCGACGTACCTCCTGATCGTGTCGCCGGCGCTATCATGATCACCGACGGGCGCGTCCACGATGTGCCCGCCGACGCCAGCGCGCTCGGTTTTGCCGCGCCCATTCACGCCCTCATCACCGGCAACAAGAACGAGCGCGACCGGCGTGTCGCGCTTATCGCCGCGCCGCGGTTTGGCATCGTCGGCCAGTCGCAGACCATCGCCTATCAAGTCGAGGATCACGGCGCCAAGGAGCGATCTGCCCAGGTAACGGTACGCCGTGACGGCGATGTCGTGGAGACGCTCACCGTTCCCGTCGGGGTGCCGCAGCGTATCGACATCCCGATTCCTCACGGCGGGCAGAACATCGTCGAGATCGAAGCTTCTCCGCTCGCCGGGGAACTTACCCTCGTCAACAACCGCGCCGTCGTCGCGATCGACGGCGTGCGCGACAAGTTGCGCGTACTGCTGGTTTCCGGCGAACCCAATGCCGGCGAGCGGACATGGCGCAATTTGCTCAAGTCCGACGCCTCCGTCGACCTGGTACATTTCACCATTCTACGCCCGCCGGAGAAGCAGGATGGGACTCCGATCAACGAGTTGTCGCTGATCGCATTTCCGACGCGCGAGCTGTTTCAACAAAAGATCGGCGAGTTTCAGCTCATCATCTTCGACCGCTACGCCAGACAGGGCGTGTTGCCGATGATCTATTTCGACAACATCACCCGGTATGTCCGCGATGGCGGCGCGGTGCTGGTGGCTGCTGGTCCCGATTATGCGAGCCAAACCAGCATCTGGCGGACGCCGCTCGATGCTATTCTGCCTGCCGAGCCGAGCGGCAACGTCACCGAACAAGGCTTCCGGGCTCGCTTGACCGAGCTTGGCAAACGCCATCCGGTGACCCGCGACTTGGAAGGCTCCGACAGCGATCCGCCGCACTGGAGCCAGTGGTTCCGCCTGGTCGATACCAGAAATCCCACCGGTACGGCCGTGATGCATGGACCGGACAACAAGCCGCTCCTTGTGCTCTCGCGCGAAGGCGAAGGCCGCGTGGCGCTGCTGCTATCCGATCAACTCTGGCTTTGGGCGCGCGGATTTGAAGGCGGCGGCCCGCATCTTGATTTGCTGCGCCGGCTTTCGCATTGGCTGATGAAAGAGCCGGATCTGGAGGAAGAGGCGCTGCGGCTTACCGTAAGCGGGCACCAACTCCTGGTCCGGCGGCAGACCATGGCCGATGATGTTTCTCCGGTGACGGTGACCTCGCCCTCCGGCACCACCAGCACGATCAAGCTGGCGCCGACTGAACCCGGCGTCTGGGAATCGCGTGTGGCGGCGAACGAGTTCGGCCTGTGGCGCGCGACCGATGGCAAGCTCAACGCTCTCGTCAATATCGGCCCGGTCAATCCGCGAGAGTTCGCTGAGGTGACCTCGACGACGGATGTGCTTGCACCGATCGCCGGAGCGACTGGCGGTGACTTACGCCGGCTTGACGACGGAAACGGGCTGAACGTGCCGCGCGTTCTCGCAGTTCGGTCCGGTGACACGTATAAGGGTGACGACTGGATCGGCCTGAAGATGCGCGATGTGAGCGTGGTCCGCGGCATTGGCGTACTGCCGATCTTCGGGGGGCTTCTGGGCCTCCTGCTTCTTCTCGGCAGTCTCGCCGGAACCTGGGCACGCGAGGGGCGTTAGCGGCTCCCCACATCTATCCCTCCCATTCCGGTCGAACCGGCCCCGCTACGCCTTCCAAAACGCCGTCTATGAGCTCGGCGACGAGGAGACGCTCAGGGTCTACCGGACCGGGCATGGCGACCCGGCCCGGCGGGATCCGCTTAAAGCCGCATTTGCCGTAATAAGGCTCATCGCCGACCAGGATCACCAGACGGTGGCCGTTGGCGCGAGCTTCCTCGAGCGCGCGCTCGATCAGCGCCTGGCCGACGCCACGATCGCGAAACGGGGGCTCTACCGTGAGCGGGCCGAGCAGCAGCGCCTTGGTCTCGCCGATGCGGACCGGCGAAAGCCGGACCGAGCCGACGAGCAGGGTGCCGATGCGCGCGGTAAACGACAGAGCGAGGCTGTGGGCCACTTGCTCGCGCAGCCGGTACGCGGTCTTGGCGTAGCGGCCAGGACCGAAGGTGCGCTCATGCAGGCGCTCGATCGCCGGCGCATCGGCTTTCGTCTCGGGCAGAATAGTCAGCGAAATATCGGTCATGGCGCTGCCGCCTAACATCTGGATCGGCCCGGGTCCAGCGGCAGTCCATTCGCAATCGCCCGCGCTTGGCGTGCTGCCGGTGGCCTGTCGCCGCCTGTGGGAATGCTTACATGAGGTACTCGACAAAGAGTTGAGAACGCCCGTGCAAAATTAGCGGAGATGAAGATGGGCTTCCTGGTCGACGGCGCCTGGCGGGACGATACTGACAAAGAATTTGGCTCGCGCACCAAGGACGGGTATTTCGTCCGTCCCGCTACGGCCTTCCACAACTATGTCACGGCCGACGGCAGCGCTGGTCCGACCGGCGAAGGCGGCTTTCCCGCCGAAGCGGATCGCTATCATCTCTACGTTTCGCTGGCGTGTCCCTGGGCACACCGTACCCTGATTTTCCGCAAGCTCAAGAAGCTGGAGAACGTCATCTCGATTTCGGTGACCGCGACGCTGCTCAGCAAGAAGGGCTGGGAATTCGGTACCGAGCCGGGTGCGACGCTCGACGCCATTAACGGAAGATCGACCGTCGCCGACGTCTACCTGTTGGCCGACCCGCATTACACCGGTCGCGCCAGCGTGCCCGTGCTCTGGGACAAGAAGCAGCGGACGGTCGTCAATAACGAATTGTCGGAAATCATTCGGATGCTGAATTCGGCGTTCGACGCGTTCACCGACGTGCGCACTGACTACTATCCGCTCGAACTGCGCGGCGAGATCGACCGCATCAACGACGTCGTTTACGAGACCGTCAACAATGGCGTCTATCGCGCCGGCTTCGCCACCACGCAGGCGGCCTATGAAGAAGCAGCGCGGGCTTTGTTCGCGACACTCGACCAACTCGAAGATCGGCTGTCCCGGCAGCGATATCTTGTAGGACAACAGATCACCGAAGCCGACTGGCGGTTGTTTACGACGCTGGTTCGCTTCGACGCGGTCTATTACAGCCACTTCAAATGCAATTTGCGGCGCATCATCGACTATCCGAATCTTTGGAATTATCTGCGCGATCTCTATCAAGTGCCCGGGGTGTCCGACACCGTCAACTTCGATCACATCAAGCGGCATTATTACGGCAGCCATCGCAACGTCAATCCGACCGGCATTGTGCCGATTGGACCGCTGCTCGACTTCAATCTGCCGCACGACCGCGGACGTTTTCGCTGAATCAAAGGAGCGTCGCGCCCAACGCGGGCGCGACGCGTTGAGTTCACCGCAGACGGCTACCAGCCGTAATAGGAACTGCAACCGCCGTAGTAATAGGGATTGCAATAGCCGTACGGATAGCCGCCGAAGGCGTAGAGGCCACCCAAGCCCAACGCGAGGCCAGGACCGTAACCACGCCAACCATAACCGCGGCCCCATCCGCCGTGCCCGGCCCAACGACCGCCGCCGCCCCAATGGCCGCCGCCGCCAAAATGGGCTCCACCGCCGAAGTGGCCGACGCCACCGCCAAAGTGACCTCCGCCGCCGTGGCCGCCGCCACCACCGTGCGCAGCGAGCGCACCGGTCGTCATCGTTGCCGTGCCGAGTGCTGTGGCTGCGGCAAGCGCAAGGATTTTCCTGCGCATGGAAACCTCTCCTTCTGCCGCCCCAGGCCGCTCATGCCAGCCAACGCGCACAAACTGCGTTGGTTGCCAGAGCGCCGCAGCGAGAAGGCCGGATATGACCAAATGACGCGGCTTTAATTACGCAGCGGTAACGTTAGCGGTCTGGTTCACCACAACGCAGCGGTTTCTCGCCCGTCGAGCACTTCGGCGATGCGTTCACGCGTCCCACGCGTTGTTCCTTCCGGAAGGGAACCGGGCGCGAAAAAGCCGTGCGCCACGATTTCGTTATTCGGCTGCGGCGCGGTGGCTTGGAGGAACGAACGCACGACGTAGAGCGCGACGTGGTCGCGCCGCGAGACATGCCGATTAAAGTACACGGCGAACAGAACCGGCGGAGCGCTGAGTTCGATATTTCCTTCCTCGCGCAATTCGCGCGCGAGTGCGGTCGCGAGCGTTTCGCCCGGCTCGACGCCGCCGCCCGGCAAATGCCAGCCGACTACGTAGCTGTGCTTGACCAGGAACACACGGCCATCCGCATCGATGACAAGGCCGCGTACGCCAATCGTGAGCCCACGGGCGAAGCGCCAATAGAAATGCAGCAAGCGCCGTAGTGCCGGCTCGCACGACCGGCGCATAAAATCAAAGTCAAGGCCAAAGCTCATGCGAAATTCCTGCAAAGATCTCCGGTTAAAAGCGCTGAAATACTAGCTTTCCGATTTAGAAACATTCTAATATTGCATTCCCTAGTCCGTCACGCGCGTCGATTCATCGAGGCGACTTTTGTGAAGCGCTTTGCCGACTTGAGCGAACAGGAAATCCTCGCGCTGGCGATTTCCAACGAATATGAGGACAACCGCATCTACCGCTCCTTCGCCGATGCCTTGCGCGGATCGTATCCGGATACGGCAGGCATCTACGACAAGATGGCCGAAGAGGAGATCGGCCATCATGACATGCTGCTCGATCTCTACCGCAAGAAATACGGCGATTCTCTGCCGCTGATCCGGCGGCAGGACGTCAAGGGCTTCGTCACGCGCCGGGCGATTTGGCTCAACCGGCCGCTCGGCCTCGACGCCGTCCGCAAGTACGCGGAGGAAATGGAATTCGAGACCGCCCGGTTCTACCGGCGCGCGGCCGAATCCGCCGGCGATGCCGCGATCCGCGATCTTTTGATCCGCCTTGCCGCCGCCGAAGACAAGCACGAGAAGCTCGCGCAAGAACTCGGCGAAAGGATCGAACCGAGTGCGCGCGCCGCCGAGGACGAGACCGCGCGGCGCATGTTCGTGCTGCAATACGTGCAACCGGGTCTGGCCGGCCTGATGGACGGCTCGGTTTCTACGCTTGCGCCGCTGTTCGCGGCGGCCTTCGCCACGCACAATACCTGGGCGACGTTTTTGGTCGGGCTTGCGGCGGCGGTTGGCGCCGGTATTTCCATGGGCTTCGCCGAGGCGTTGTCCGATGACGGCTCGCTCACCGGCCGCGGGGCGCCGCTGGTGCGCGGCGCGGTCTGCGGTGTAATGACGGCGCTCGGCGGACTCGGCCACACCCTGCCGTATCTTATTCCTCATTTTTACCTGGCGACCACGCTGGCGTTCGTCGTGGTGGCAATCGAGCTTGCCGCGATCTCCTGGATCCGCACCCACTATATGGACACGCCGTTCCTGCAGGCCGCCTTTCAGGTCGTGCTCGGCGGCGTGCTCGTCTTCGCCGCCGGCATCCTCATCGGCAGCTCGTAAATCGACCGCCAACCGGCGCCAGAAAAACGTTGGTACGCGCATGATTCGCATATCATCATGCCGCGATGTTCGTGCTCGCGCACTTATCGGATTTGCATCTGGCGGCAAGGCCGCGGCTCAGCGAGCTGGCCGGCAAGCGCGGGCTCGGCTTCATCAACTGGCAGCGCGGACGCAAATACATCCACCGCGTCGAGGCCCTCGAAGCGATCACGCGCGATCTGAAGGCGTGCGCGGTCGACCACATCGCCGTGACCGGCGACCTGGTCAATCTTTCCCTTCCAGCCGAATACGCCCGGGCGCGGGAATGGCTCGATCGGCTCGGGCCGCCGCACGACGTCACGGTGATCCCCGGCAATCACGATATCTATGTGCCGGACGCCCAGCACCAGCCGGTCGGGTTTTGGGGCGAATACATGCGCGGGGATGACGGCGCCGAGAGCGGCACGTTTCCGTTCCTGCGCCGGCGCGGACCGATTGCGCTGATCGCGCTGTCCTCGGCGCTGCCGACGGCTCCGTTCCTGGCGACCGGACGGCTTGGCGAACAGCAGCTTTCCCGCTTTGCCGGGGCGCTCGACGAAACCCGCGGGCTGTTTCGGGTCGTGCTGATCCATCACCCGCCGGAGAGCCCGCCCAATCGCTATCTGCGGCGGCTCACGGACGCCGCGGAGTTTCGCCAGGTACTCGCGGAACAGGGCGCCGAACTTGTCCTCCACGGCCATGATCACCGCCGTTCGCTGATCTGGCTTGATGGCCCGGACAAGGCCATTCCTGCGGTCGGCGTGACATCGGCGTCGGCGCGCGCGCCGCACCGCCACGAAGGTGCCGCCGGGTACAATCTGTATCGCATCGATGGCGAGGCAGGCGGCTGGCGCTGCGAAATGATCGGCCGGGAGCGCAATGTTGGCGGCAGCGTGAGGGACGTCGAGCGCCAAATGCTGTTCTAGCGCGAAGTGCGTCGCTCCGGAAAAGCCAGTCAGGGCTTCGGAGCGTGCTGTTAAGACCGGCTGGCGAAAAGCAAGGCGGCCAGCGTGAGCGAAATAAGGCCTAACAGAAAGCCAAGAACGAGCAACCCAAATCCGCGCCACCGCCACCGCCGGCGGACGCGCGCAGCCTCTTGCCGCCCAATCCGCCCGATGAATTCGGGGTCTTCCGCGAGCGCTCGTTCACGCTCGACGAGGCGACGCGCCATATAGTCGGTGACCGCCTTCACAATATCCGCAATCTCATGCGACTCAGCGAGCACGCGGCGGCCGATGCGGGTATCGAGCAGAAAACGGTACATCCGCTTATCGCGCCCCATGGCGATGTGCGCGACCATGTCGACCCACAGCCGCGGCGTGTCGCCATGGCTTACGCCGCGATCGAACAATTCCACCTCCGGAGGCAGGTCGGCAAAAACCGGATCGAGTGCCTCATTGAGGAGTTCGAGCCGCGCGACCTCCGCGTCGCGCAGATCGACGACCACGCTGGTGCGCTCGGCCGCCTCGACGCGCGCCTGATGCATCGCCTCTTTCAGCGGCGAGCGCGGCGGGCTCTCGCTCGCCAGCGACGCGGATTTAGGTTTTCGACCCCACATAAATCCGTCCTTGAACGCGAAGATACACCGGCGGCAAGCTTTGCTGAAGTGCGGCCAGCCCAGCCGGATGCTCCAAAGACCCAGAATCGTAGCCGATTCCCAGCGAAACGGCAGCTGAGGGCACAATTAAACTCGGCCGGCCCCCGGCTCCCGCCGTGCGATGCCGTAAGGCCGCGCCCAGGCAAGCCCATCCTCGGTGCGCCCGCGCGGGCGGTATTCGCAGCCGACAAAGCCGGCATAGCCGAGCCGATCGAGCGCCGCGAAGATCTCCGGATAGTTGACTTCACCCTCATCCGGCTCGCACCGCGTCGGCACTGCGGCGATCTGCACATGACCGACGAGCGGCAGATGTGCCTCGAAGCGGCGGATAAGGTCGCCGCCGACAATCTGTGCGTGATAGAAATCGAATTGGATGCGCAGGCTGGGGCTGCCGACCTTGCCGACGATGTCGGCGGCATGCTCGACGCGCGTAAGGAAATAGCCGGCACGGTCCCGCGGATTGATCGGCTCGATCAAGAGCGTAATGCCGGCACCTGCCGCCTCCTCGGCGGCGCGCGACAGATTGCTGATGAACACCGCCTCGGCCGCCGGCCGTTGTTCGGGCGCCACGCATCCGGCGAGACAATGGACTGCACGCCCGCCGATCGCGACCGCATAATCGAGCGCACGCGAGAACGCGGCCCGCCACTCCTGCTCGCGCCCAGGTAGCGCCGCGAGACCGGATTTGCCTGCGCGGCCTACCGGCGTGTTGATCCCGAGTAGCGTCAAGCCGTGCCGCGCCAGCTCAGCCTTCACCGCAGTAGCCGCGACTTCATAGGGGAATAGCAGCTCGACGGTAGTAAAGCCGGCCGCGGCCGCGGCGCCGAAGCGCTCGATCGGCGGCCTTTCGGTGAAGAGATAGCCGAGATTGGCGGCAAAGCGGGGCACCACCGTTCTGTTCCCTGTCCCCGGCCAAGCGTCAATGCTGGGCGCATAGATCGAAATTCTGGCTAGTGATTTTCTAAAGGGCGCCCACTATCTAGCCCACTATGGCAGTGGGATATTTTGTGGTTGACCCGGGTTGGGTTGGTTGGTTCGCTAACGGACGAAAATGCGTGCGCGGACAAAGGCGGAAAGCTGGCGCACCGATTGAGGAAACTGTCGGGAGCGGCGTGCCATGAACGCTCAGGAATTGCTCCAAGAGATCTCGGACTATTGCCGGCAAACGGGCCTCGCCGAATTGACGTTCGGGCGCCGTGCCGTCAATGACGGCAAGCTCGCCGCACGGCTGCGCAATGGCGGTCGGATCACGACCGATACGCTCGATCGCATCCACGGCTTTATGGCCGCACACCCGCCACAGGGAGGTCGTCCTATCGTGATCGAACGGTCCCGCGAAACCCGTCCGGCGGCTCCGCCCTTACAGCCGCTCGCCGTGCCCCCAAAGTCCGGCGATGCACAGCGCAATTTCCGCTTCTTTGACAACCGGCAGAAATACCTCCTCTTCGTCAACACCTGTAGCGAAAAATGGGAGGTTGCCCACCGGGTTTCCGAGGAACTTGCCCACATCCATCCCCGGCCTCCCGCGGTGCGTGTGTTCGACGCCGGCGTCGGCGACGGTTCGGTGCTGGCGCGGGTGATGCGCGCGATGCATGACCGCTTCACCCACATGCCGTTCTACGTGGTCGGCAAGGAGATCAGCCTCGAGGACGTGCGGCTGACGCTGCAAAAGATGTCGGATCGCTTCTTCGAGCATCCGTCGACGGTGCTGGTGCTGACCAATCTCGCCTATGCGGACGCGCCGTGGCTGGCGGTGAAATCGCTCAACGCCGCGTCGAGCCTGGTGTGGCACGAGCTTCCGCTGATGGGTAATTCCGCCCATCGCTTCGAGCAGCAAATCATCGATCTGGAGCCGTTCCTGGCGCTCAACTGGAAAGCCGGTGTGAGCCCGCGCACCGGCAACCCGGTTTATGAGCGCCCGGTCGTGCTTGTGATCTATCGCGAGGATCACCGCTTCCTGCTTGATCCGATCATTCCCAGGCCCGGCGGCACACTCGCCAACTATGACCTCGTCATTGCCTCGCAGCCATATCGCGCGCGCGCCTCGCTCGAATTCAAGGCGACGCGCGTGATCGCCCCGCTGGCGCGCTCGCTCGGCCCTGGCGGCCGGCTCATTGCCATCCATTCGCACGGCCACGACCCCGGCATGGAGATCATCCAGAAAGTCTGGCCAGACGACAATCCGTTCATCCATGACCGTCATCAGATCCTGAAAGCGGTCAAGCTCGAGCTCGGACCGGCCGGCCGCGATCTCAATTTCAACGCTTACGCCGACAACCGCTCGCTGTTCCGCTACGTCATGCACACGCTGCCATCGGAAATCTCGGAATTGATCGGTACTTCGACGCTGTTTGCGGCCTGGAACGCGGCGATCTACGTGGCGCAGGTGGAAGACGAGCGGCTCGGCGATGTCGTCGCCGACGGGCGCTATATCGACGCCACCCGCTCGGTGCTGCGCGAGCGCGGCGGGCTGTGGTTCTTCGACGAGTCCTACGTGATCTCGCGCCGGCGCTCCTGATTTCTTCCGCGCGGTCTGGGACTGACGGGGAAGCGGTGGGCGCATGATGACCGCAGTCCCAATGCCGGACCACGGCCCGACCGACCCGGTCGCGCGCGTCGCCGCTTTGATGGCGGGGTTTTCCATCGAGGCGACACGGCCCTCGGACGCTGACATCGCGGCGCTCGCGGTCCTTAAACGCGGCACGCGGATCTATCTCAGCGCGGTGCCGAACCGGCCCGCCGCGGAGTCCGTCGCCGCCGCCGTCCGGGTGCGCGCGGCGGGTTTGGAGCCGGTGCCGCACGTCGCTGTGCGCAACTTCGAAAGCGTCGAGGCGCTAGATGATTTCATCGCGCGCCTCAATGGCGAGGCCGCGGTCGAAAGCATCCTGGTCATCGCCGGTGACCGCAGCGACTGCGGGCCGTTTCGGAGCGCACTGGACGCCATCGACTCAGGTGTGCTGCGACGGCGCGGCGTCCGCACCGTCGGCATCGCCGGGTATCCGGAAGGCCATCCGCGCATCGGCAATGAAGAGCTCAGGCGTGCGCTTGCCGAAAAGATAGCGGCTGCGGAGGCCACCGGACTTTCCGTGGAGATCGTCACCCAGTTCTGCTTCGATGCTCGCGCGATCCTCGATTTCATCGCCCGTCTGCGCTCTTTCGGCTTCGAGCATCGCCTCCGCATTGGGCTCGTCGGGCCGACCAGCCTCACCTCGCTGATGCGTTATGCCAGCCGCTGCGGCGTACGGACTTCCGCGCAGGCGCTGGCGCGGCGCTCCGGCCTGATGCGGCAGATGTTTGCCATGACCACGCCGGACGATCTGTTGCGAACGCTGGCCGAAGCCGCGCCCGCCGATATTGTTCCTCATTTCTTTTCGTTTGGCGGCATTCCGGCGACCAGCCGCTGGGCGCGCGCCGTCGCCGACGGCCGCATCGCTCTCGAAGCGGGCGGCGGCTTCCGGGTCGAACCGCCCAGTGAAAACTAGGCGTCGCTGCGAGGCGCGGGTCGCTCCCCGCAACGACAGCCGTTCGCAAAGAAGCCGCATAGAGTGGGGGCCTTAATCATTGTTTGCATCACGCGCCGACCTGATCGGCCAAATCTTGCAGATCTTTCGCCGCGATGTTGACCGTTACCGTTGGCGCCGGTTCGCCGCGTCCCGGTCCGGCTTCGTCCGGACGCGCCACGTGCGCCGTCCGCAATCCGACGGCGGCGGCCGCTGCCAGATCGCTGCTGTGCGCGGCGACCATCATGCACTCATGCAGTTCAAGATCGAAAGCGGCGGCGGCCGCGAGATAGACGCTCGGCTTCGGCTTATAGTCGCCGGCAAGCTCGGCGCCCAGAATAGCGTCCCAGGAAAAACTGTTGCGCCGCGCGAGGTCGACCATGATCGAGATATTGCCGTTCGACAGCGGCGCCAGAAGGTAGCGACGCTTCAGGCGAACAAGACCGGGTGCCGCGTCGGGCCAGGCATCGAGCCGGTGCCATGCCAAATTGAGATCGCGCCGGTCATCGTCGCTCAGCGCATCGACACCGAACCGCGGGAGAATCCGGTCAAGATTTCGGCGATGCAATACGTCGAGCTTGCAAAACGGTATGCGGCTGGCGCGCACCTCCTCCATGGCACCCTGATATTCGCCGCGCCACGCGTCGGCGAAAGCAAACCAATCGAGCGCGTAGCCTCGCGGTGCGAGCATGGCGCTGGCCTCGCGCGCGATGGAGCCGCGCCAGTCGACCAGCGTGCCGAAGACATCGAAGAACAGAGCTTTCACGGCGAGCGGCATCGGGTACACTTAACGTAACGCCAGCCGCATTGGCAAAAGCGGCGTGGCGAAGGCACAGAACGGCCCGGGGAAGAAAGCAGCATGGCAGAGCTGGAACGGTGGGAGACGCGGTTCAGCCCTCCCGGCTATCTGTTCGGCAAGGAACCGAATGCGTTCCTCAAGGCGCAGGCGCATCGTTTGCGCCCCGGCCAGACCGCATTGTCGGTGGCGGACGGAGAAGGCCGCAACGGGGTCTGGCTCGCCGAACAAGGGCTTGACGTGCTCGCCATCGACTTCTCTGCGGCCGCGCTCGCCAAGGCGCGCGCGCTGGCGCAAGAGCGCGGCGTGGGGCTGCGCACAGAAGTTGCCGATGTCACCCATTGGCGCTGGCCGGAAGCCGCATTCGACGTCATTGCCGCGATCTTCGTCCAAGTCGTCTTTCCCGCCGAACGCTCCGTCTTTTTCGCCAACCTCAAGCATGCGCTCAGGCCCGGGGGCCTTCTGCTGATGCAAGGCTACCGCACGGAGCAACTTACTTATCGCACCGGCGGACCGCCGGAGGCGGAGCGTCTCTATACGCGCGCCCTCATCGAGGAAAGCTTTGGCGACATGGCCGAACTCGAAATCCACGAGCATGACAGCGTCCTCAACGAAGGTACGGCCCATGTCGGAATGTCGGCGTTGATCGATCTCGTCGGTAGAAAATGAAATCAGTGCAAGAAGGACTACATGCCTCAATTCGCGCCGCGTTCCCGATCAAAGCGACCGAGTAAGCAGCCCTCTCCTCGCCTGCCGGCGATCGCCTTGGACAGCCTGACGCCGGAGCAGCAGGCGATCGTTGAGGCGATCAATTCCGGCCCGCGCGGCCGGTTCAGCAACGAGGGTCCGTTCGCGGTCTTTCTGCTTGCCCCCGTCTTCGGCATGTTGGCGCAGCAACTCGGGGGGCACTTGCGCTTTAACACCAGCCTCCCGCCCCGGCTTTCCGAGTTCGCGATTCTGTGTACCGGCCGATACTGGAAGGCGCAGTACGAATGGCACGCGCACGCGCGTATCGCCGCCAAGCAGGGCGTGAAAGAGGCGACCATCCGCGATCTTCACGCGGGACGCGTGCCGAAATCGGCGCCACGGGACGAGATGGCGATCTATACCTTCGTCAAAGAGCTGTACGCGACGCGGCGCGTGAGCAATGCAACCTACGCCCGCGTCCACAAGCTGCTCGGCGATGCCGGCATGGTCGAGCTGGTCGGCATCCTCGGCTATTACGTCTTGATATCGATGACGCTCAACGTCTTCCGCATGCCGCTGCCCGAAGGCACGCCGGTGCCGTTCCGCGAGCCGGAAGGCAAAGGTTAGGCGACGCGGCCGACGGTTTTCTGCGCGGACTTGATCGCATCCTTGGGCGTGGCCGCGCGCGGCTTGTTCATGCGTTGACGCAAGAGCTCGAGAAAGCGTTCTTTCGGCATCGGTGGCGCAATCAGCACCCCCTGCCCGAAGTCGCAGCCCATCACCATTAAGGCCTGCAGGTCCGCCTGGCGCTCGACGCCGGCGGCGACTGCGGCACTGCCGAAGCGGTGCGCCAAGTCGATGGCGGTCTGGCAGATAGCGGCGTTGGCCGCATCGGTGGCGCAGCCGGCCACGAAAGCGTGGTCGATCTTGAGTTCCGCGAACGGCAAATCGCGCAGGATCGAAAAGGACGAATAGCCGGCACCGAAATCGTCGATCGCGATGGTGATGCCGCTGACCCGCAATTGCGTGGCGATTTCGTTGGCGAGCGCTATGTCGCGAGCGATCTGGTCCTCGGTCACTTCGAGGATTAATCCGGGCCAGCGCTCCGATTTCGGCCGATATTCGGCGACCAATCGCGGGATCGGCAGCTTGAACAGCACACTGACCGGCACATTGACGGCGAGATGAAGATTGAACCCCGCCTCATCGAACATCGTCCAGTCGCAGAGCGTCGCCAACAGCGCATGCTCGGCGAGCTCCGCAACGCTATCCTCATCGACCTCGGGAAGAAAATTGCCGGGCTGCAAAACGCCGAGTTGCGGATGGTGAATGCGCGCCAGCGCTTCCGCGCCGGCAAGGCATTTGCGCTTGAGATCGATCTTGGGCTGGTACCAGATCTCGAACCAGTTGTTGCGCAGCGCCTCGGCCACGGCGACCCGCGGCCGCGCAGCGCCGCCCATCTCGTCGGCTAACGCGTTTTGCTCATTCTCAGGCAAATTTTTGATCGGTCCGGACCAATTCCGGACGTCCCTGAAATCGGAATCGTTCATGCTCAAAAGCCACTCATGCCTCAGCATCCGTATACGTCGGCGAGTGTTAACCAATCGTAAGGTGCACTTCAGTAGCCCTTGAGCAGAGCATAAGCTTTCGGAAAGCCGGCCTCCGCTTTTTCCGATTACACGCTAATGTTTTGGGCTCATCTGCATCATGCGGCCGCCCTGCATCATCGTGCCGCCACCTGCCGCAGCACCGGGGACCGGCGCACCAAGCGCCAGAATGGGATATTCCACTTTGACCGTGCCGGCGTGCTCGAATTTGAGCGTCGCCTCGAGCGTCTTGCCCGGTTCCAGCGGGTGTTTGAGATCCATAAACATCACGTGCAATCCTCCCGGCTTGAGCGTGACGCTCTGACCCGGCAGGATTTCAAGGCCGCCCTCTACCGGGCGCATTCTCATCACGCCGCCTTCCATGCTCATGGTGTGGATTTGGCATTGCACGGCAGCATCGCTTGACGCGCAGCTCAGGCGGTCCGGCGTGGAGCCCTTGTTGGTGACCGTCATATAACCGGCGGCCGTGCTGGCGCCCTTCGGCGTTACGCGCGTCCAAGGCTCCGTGATGTGCATCGGACCGACGTCGAAATCGGCAGCTTGGGCGGCAGCAGCTGCGAACTGCACCGCAAAAAAGGCGAAAGCGGCGGCGAGGCCGCGACCTGCGTATCCACCGGCGCGCTGAGACATAGAAATTCCTCCGTATCGCTATCTGCGGACGCCCTCGATGAAGATGTTAGGACGAATTGCGGCTGCTTGAAATGTGGCAAAGTCGGCGCAATGCGCGATTTGGGTAAGCCGTTGAACTTACCGATATCCTTCGCTATACGGGCAGCAACGACCGGAGGGGCCCGCAGCGATCGGGCTTAGAGGCCTGATGTCTGCCACGTTCGATAAAGTTGCTGATATTATTGCAGAAACCTGCGACATTCCGCGTGAGAGTATCAAGCCGGAAAGCCACGCCATCAACGACCTCGAAATCGACAGTCTGGACTTCCTGGACATCGCCTTTGCCATCGACAAGACCTTCGGCATCAAGCTGCCCCTCGAGCAATGGACCCAAGAGGTGAACGACGGCAAGGCCACGACGGACCAATATTTCGTGCTGAGCAATCTGAGCGAGCAGATCGACAAGCTGATTGCGGCGAAAGGCGCCTGAGGCGCCGCTGATGCGTCTCGAATATTTTCAGATGCTCGACCGCATTGTCGCGCTCGACGTTGCCGAGCGTTCGGTCCGATCGATCTGCACCGTGCCCAAAACTTCCCCCGTGTTCGAAGGCCACTTTCCCGGTTATCCGCTGATGCCCGGAGCGCTGCTGATCGAATGCATGGCGCAGACTGGCGGATGGCTGGTGATGGCGCTCGGCGGCTTCAGCGCGATGCCGTTTCTCGCCGGCGTCAAGGAGGCCAAATTCCGCACTGCAGTTTTTCCGGGAGACGAACTCGAATTCGAAGGCCGGATGGTCCACGAAGGCTCGGGCTACGCCATCGGCGAATGCAACGGGTTGCGGCAGGGCAAGGCCATTTGCAGCGCTCGCATCACCTATCGGATGTTGGCCTTTCCGAGCCCCGAATTCCGCAAAGCGCTGTTCGAAAGGGCTGAGGGGCTCGATGTGCCGGTCAAGGAACTCGCCAAGTGAGCAGACGCCGCGAGGTGTGGATCACCGGCGTCGGTCTGCTCACGTGCCTTGGCGAGGGGCTGGAAGCCACTTGGCAACAACTCGAACAGGGCGGTCCGCCGCAGTGCGATGACCAGACCTTTGCGCCCTACATCGTGCACCCGCTCGCACCGGTCATTTTCGACAAGCAAATACCGAAAAAGAGCGATCAGCGGCAGATGGAGCCTTGGCAGCGCATCGGCGTTTATGCGGCGGGCCTTGCGCTCACCGATGCCGGCGTTGCCGGCAAACCCGATCTGCTCGACCGCACTGATATGATCGTTGCCGCCGGCGGCGGCGAGCGCGATATCCCGGTCGATACGGCGATCCTCGCCGGTGCGCGCAAAGCGGCCGCGCCCGGCGCGTTTCTCAACGAAAGGCTGATGAGCGATTTGCGTCCGACCTTGTTCTTGGCGCAGCTGCCCAACCTCCTTGCCGGCAACATTTCGCTCGTTCACGGCGTGGTCGGATCCTCGCGCACGTTCTTGGGCGAAGAGGCCGCAGGCGTCGATGCGGTACGCATCGCGCACGCCCGCATCGCCGCCGGGCAGAGCGAATTGACGCTGGTTGGCGGCGCCTATAACGGCGCGCGCTGGGACGTCCTCCTCATCTTCGAACAAGCCGGCGCGCTGCTGAAGGGCTCGTTCGCCCCGGTATGGGATCGCGGCCCGGAAGGCGGCATCGCCTTGGGCAATATGGGAGCATTCCTCGTGCTCGAAAGCCGCGATCACGCGCACGCCCGCGGTGCACGCGCGCGGGCGCGGCTTTCATCGGTCTGCTCCGACCGCAATCGGCGGCAACCGGGAGACATCGAAGCGACGCTCCGTCGCCAATGGGAAACGATCGCGGCCCAGGTGGACCGTAACCATGCCGGAGTTATCTCCGGCGCGGCCGGGCTCGAACCCGCAACCTCCGCGGAACGCGACGTACTCATGCAGATTGGCCTTCCCGTGCGTAACACCGGGACTTATATCGGTCATGGTGTCGAGACGCAGTTCATGGCCAATCTCGGGATCGCATGCGCGGCGCTCGGGCATGCCCAACTGTTCGCACCAACCGGCACGGGAGATGCCGGGTCAAGTCCACCCGGCCTGTCCCAGATCGTCGTCACCAGCGTCGGCAATTGGCGCGGCGAAGGCTTGGCGCTGATCGAACGGGTCGATTGAGGAGAGCGTCATGGCCGCGACAACACGGGATAAGCTTGATCGTCCCATAGTCGCCGTCACCGGGATTGGCGTGGTCACTTCGCTCGGCGTCGGCAAAGCCGACAATTGGGCGAAGTTGACCAGCGGCGTCTCCGGCATCCGGCGGATTTCTCGCTTTCCGACCGAAGGTCTGCGCACCACTATCGCCGGCACGGTCGATGCGGTGTACCGGGATCACATGTCGCCGGCGGAGATCTCCGAGCGCGTTGCGCTTCTCGCCGGCGAGGAGGCGATCGCAGAAGCCGGTATCGGTGCTAAGGGCCGTTTCCCCGGGCCATTGTATCTCGCGCCGCCGCCGCTCGAAATCGAATGGCACGACCGTATCAAGATGGCCGAGATGGCCGCGGCCAATGCCGACACCGGTTATCCGGATCTGATGCGCGTCGCTCGCGAATTTGCCGCCAACAACGGGATCTTCAAATTCGGCATCATCGGCGAGCACCTTGCCGAGCATTTCGGCACCGAAGGATCGCCGATCTCGCTCAATACCGCTTGCGCCTCCGGCGCCAGCGCCATCCAACTCGGCATGGAGGCAATACGGCGTGGCGATTGCGAAGCCGCGCTCGCGATCGGTGCCGACGCTTCATTGACGCCGGAATCCCTGGTGCGCTTCTCGCTACTTTCCGCGCTTTCGACCCAAAATGATCCGCCGGAGCGGGCCTCAAAGCCGTTCTCCAAAAATCGCGACGGCTTCGTGCTGGCGGAAGGCGCGGCGGCGCTGGTGCTCGAAGATCTCGATCACGCACGCGCCCGCGGTGCGCGCGTGCTCGGCATCCTCGAAGGCTACGGAGAAAAATCCGATTCGTTCCACCGCACCCGATCAAGCCCCGACGGCAAACCGATCATCGCCTGCATGCGCAACGCGCTGGCCGATGCCGGCGTCGGACCCGAGGATATCGACTACATCAACGCTCACGGTACCTCCACGCCGGAAAACGACAAGATGGAGCACCTCGGCGTCTCCGCGGTCTTCGGCGAACGCATCGGGGGCATTCCCATCTCGTCCAACAAATCGATGATCGGGCACACCCTGACCGCGGCTGGCGCGGTTGAAGCGGCCTTTACTTTCCTCACCCTGCAAAACCAGCGGCTCCCGCCGACGATCAATCACAGCATTCCCGATCCCGCGATCCAGCTCGATGTCGTGCCCAACGCGGCGCGCGACGCAAAAATTCATCGCGCCATCTCCAATTCATTCGGCTTCGGCGGCCAGAATGTCTGCCTGGTCATGGCGCTGGAGCCGGCGTGAGCTTCGTCGCGGGCGCAGCCTTACGGGAAGAGCGGCCCAAATCGGTCTCGGAGCAATCCATGCGCGCGCTCACCCTCGTCGCCGATCGCAAGATCGAGCTTGTCGATATTGCAAGCCCGCCCGCCCCCGCGGCGGGCGAGGTGCAGATCGGCATCAAGGCGATCGGGCTTAATCACATCGACGTTTGGGGTTGGCGCGGCATGGCGTTCGCCAAGCGCAAACTGCCGCTCGTGGTCGGCGCCGAGGCTGCGGGTGAAATCCGTGCCGTCGGTCCCGACGTGACCGCCTTGCAGGTGGGCGATCGCGTCGTCGCCTATGGCGCGCTAACCTGCGGGACCTGCAAGGCGTGTCGCGAGGGCCGCGATAATCTTTGCGAGAACGTCGGCGGTATCATGGGCTTCCATGTCGACGGCTTCGCGCGCGATCTGGTCAACATGCCGGCGCGGCTCGTCGTCCCGGTACCGGCCGGATTGAGCTTTCGCGACGCCGCTTGCGCGCCGGTCGCTTTTTCGACCGCGCAACACATGCTGTTCGACAACGCCAAGCTGGAGCCGGGCGAGACCATTCTGGTCCAGGCCGGAGGCTCCGGTATCGGCACGGTTGCCATCAAAATGGCGAAGGCAATCGGCTGTACCGTGATCACCACGGTCGGCGACGACGAGAAGGTGGCTAAAGCCAAAGCTATTGGCGCCGATCACGTCATCAACTACCGAACCGAGCGGTTCGAAACCATCGTGCGCAAGCTCACGGGCAAGAAAGGCGTCGATGTCGCCTTCGAGCATGTCGGCCCCGATACCTTCAACGGCTCGCTGCTTTGCCTCAAGCGCGGCGGCCGGCTCGTCACCTGCGGATCGACCTCCGGGCAATCGACGACCATCAATCTGTTCCAGCTTTTTCTGCAGCAATATCGCATTTTCGGCTCATTCGGCGCCTCGCTGCGGAATATCCGCGAGAGCCTCGCCAAGATGGCATCGGGCCTCCTGCCGGTGATCGACACCGAGGTCACCCTCGCCGACTTCGAGCGCGGTCTCGCCCGGCTCGAGAGCCGGCAGGTTTTCGGCAAGATCATCGTCACGTTCTAAGCGCGATCACGCTGATGGCCGAACCGCGTTCCAAGCTCTTCGATGCGAGCATCGGCGCGGCCGCAGTTGGACTCTTGGGCGCGATCAAGCGCATGGATCGCAAGCGCACGGCGAATTTCGCCGGCGCCTTCATGCGCAAAGTCGGCCCGCTGTTGCCCGAGCATCGCGTCGGCCGCGATAATTTGCATACCGCCTTTCCGAACAAACCCGACACTGAGATCGAGCAGATCCTGGCGGGCGCGTGGGATAATCTCGGCCGCATTGCGGTCGAGTTCGCGCACCTCGATGAGTTCTGCGTCGAGGGCGTCGGCCAGCAATCGCCCGACGTCATGACCTACGCGCCGGAAGTCGCCGAGCGCTACCGGCGCATCGTGAGCGGGGGGCGGCCGATGCTCGGCTTTGCCGCCCATCTCGCCAACTGGGAACTTCCCGCCGTCGCCGCAAAATTGCTGACGGAGCATTCTGCCGTGCTTTATCGGCGACCGAATATCCGGCCGATCAGCAACGTGGTCGTCAAGCTTCGTGCACCGCTGATGGGTGAACTCATTCCCACCGGCCTCGACGCGCCGATCAAGCTCGCCCGGCTGTTGCAGTCCGGCACCCATGTCGGCATGCTGGTCGATCAGCATTTCAGCAAGGGCGTCGACGTGGTCTTTTTCGGCCGGCGCTGCCGCGCCAATCCGCTAATCGCGCTGCTGGCACGCCAGACCGAATGTCCAATTCACGGCACGCGCGTCGTGCGCAAGCCCGACGGCAACAATTTCTGGGTCGACATCACCGATCCGGTCGCGCCGGTGCGCGACGCGGACGGTCGCATCGACATCGCCGGCACCATGCAGTCGATCACGTCGGTGGTCGAGGGCTGGGTGCGCGAACATCCGGAGCAGTGGCTCTGGCTGCACCGCCGTTGGCGGTAAGTCCTCTAGCAGGCTGTTGAAGAAGTAGGTCGCGGTTTGGCTGGTTCAATGATTCACTTTCTCCGAAACGATTCGGAGGTTAGGTGATGCGGGGTGGGGATAAGCGGACTGGCGAGCTTTTCAGCTACGTCGACCTTGAGAAGCGGGTTCGGTCGGGTCATCCGCTAAGAGCGATCAGAGGGCTTGTGAACGAGGCGCTGGTCGCGCTGGCTCGGCCTGCGCGGAGTTCTCGTGGGAGGGAAATGATGAGAACGACCCGGCCTCCGGTCGTGGGTGGGTTGTCCTTGGCACTGCAGGCCGCCTCGTCGGACACTTCTACATACACAACGGAGACGATTCAGGCTTCGTATGCGATCGTGCCTGACTTTTTCAACGGCCTGCTAGGGCTTATCGTTCGCGCGGCTGCGTCTTTTGCCGCGTCACCCCACAATCAGCTTCGGCCCTTCGCCAGGTGCGCCTTGATTTGTTGGGCAAGCAACTGCGGATCGTAGGGGCGCTTGCCGTGCGGGCCCGCATCGCAAAGATCGGCGGCTGCCTGCGAGGCGCGTTCGGCGGTTGCGGCGAGAATGATTTTGGTTTTCGGTCGATTTGCCTTCACCCAACCGGAAAGCGTGAACCCATTTTCCGCGCTGCTTAACACGACGCGAATCGGCTCTGAAGACTCCTGCAAGATGGTGAGCGCCTCTGCAGCGTTGCGCGCTTCAAAAACCCGATAGCCGCATGACCGCAAATATTGCGCCAACGAAGCGCGGGTGAGCACCTCCTGCTCCAGAACAAGCACGGTTGCTGGTTCCTGACCGGAAATATCAGGGCGTATTGCGGCGCTGTTCATCGAATAGACAACGATTTTGCAACCAGCAAGTTCCTACATGTTGAGGACGGCTTTGATAACGGCGAGCAAACCCTCCAAAGAATAAGGCTTAGTAACGGTTGCCTCGACCGGCTCCGTGGTTCGATAAGCGGAAGCCGTGATCACCTTGATCGCGGGATAGGATTTGCGAATTTCCCGAATCAGTTTCACGCCCTCCGTGGCGCCGGACATGTGAATATCCGTTAAAACGAGCGCGATGTCGCTGCGCACCTTCAGCACGGCGAGTGCTTCACGAGCGCTCCCGGCTTCGATGACGGTGAACCCCGCGTTGCGCAAAAAATCGCAGACAGAAAGACGAATGAGGACTTCGTCCTCAACGACAAGAAGGACCGGACCGCGAATTGCGACGACCTCGGCTGGAACCATTCGACCTCCCCCTCGAAAACAAAAAACGAAGACGGGCCGAGTTTGTTCCAAGTTTTCAAGCGAACGGTCGCCTCGGTGCGCCTGTGTCGGCGCTGTCGCGATTCGGACGGCACGGGCCTGACTTTGCTACGTCGCCCGCCCGGCAAGCGCCGCCTTGACCCGCGCGGGTGTGAAGGGCGCCCGGCGCAACCTGACGCCGGTGGCGTCGAACACCGCGTTGCCGAGTGCCGCCGGGACCGCCGCCGTCGCCGCTTCGCCGGCGCCAAGCGGACGTTCATGCCGACGATCGATCAGGGCGATGTCGAGCTGTGGAACGTCGGGAAAGGTCAGGATCGGATAGCTTGCCCAGTCGGTGCTGGTCACGCGGGAACGATCGAACGTCACTTCCTCAAACAACGTGCGGCTTAAGGTCTGCAGGATGCAGCCCTCGACCTGTGCATGCACGGCGTCCGGATTGATCATCAAGCCGCACTCGTGGGCGCAGGCCACGCGCAACACCCGAATCGCGCCGGTCGACGGCTCGACCGCGACTTCCATGCCCATTGCGACATAGTTCTCGGCTTGTTTGTAGTGCACATAGGCGACGCCGCGGCCGTTGAGAGTCTTGCCGTTGCGGTCGGCGGGCACGGCGTGCGGTGCCCATTGCATCATCGTGCCGACGCGTTGCAAAACCTCGCGGCCGCGCGGATCGCGCAACAGGCGAAGCCGATAAGCAAGCGGGTCGGCGCCGGCCGCGGCCGCCAGTTCGTCGAAGAAGCTTTCGACGGCAAAGACGTTGCCGATTTTGCCCGGCGCGCGGAGATTTGAAGGCCGCAAGGGCGTTGTCGCCTGCCATTTGATCGCGACGCGCATATTGGCAATCGCGTAAGGCGGGTCGGCGTTAAGCGCCAGGAGGCCTGCGAACAGCCCGCTGCCCTCGTCGAGCCCCGCCGCAACGGCAGCGAGCAGCGGGATTTCCGCGTGGTTCGGCGTATTCGCCGGCACCATGGTAACGGTTTCCCAAGCGGCGATGTCGCCGTCCGCGCCGAGGGTCGCACGCAGGTCAAGAAGCTGCGGCGGGCCCTTCGGATCCCAGCCGTGCTCGTCCTCCCGCATCCACTGCACGCGCACCGGGCGACGCAGTTCCCGCGACAGCAACGCAGCTTCGAAAGCGGCGTCATCGTTGCCGCTGGTGCCGTAACTGCCCGAGCCGTCCATGTAGATGAGGCGAAGCTTGGCAGCGTCGATTCCCAGGAGCTTTGCGATCGTCTTACGCAGGTGATGCGTGTCCTGGGCGGCAGTCCATACCGTGCCGCCGCCATCGCTCATATCAGCGACTGCGCAGGCGGGGCCCATCGGGGCGTGCGATTGGATCGGCCAGGCGTAAGACGCCCGAATGACCTGCGGCGCCGCATCGAGCACCCCGGCCGCCTCACCGACCTCGCGCAACATATCGGTGCGGGTGACAGGCGTTGCGCGCACCGCCTCGAACACTGCGTCCGAACCGGGCAGCGTCGCCGCCTCGCTCCAGGTCGCCTTCAGCGCCCGCATGGCGCGTACGGCGTCCCATTCACGGGGCGTCACGACCGCAAGGAAATCGCGTACGCGCACAATTTGCACCTGCGGGATGCCGGCGAGCGAGGCACCGTCGACGCCGAGCAACTTCGCCCCGATCGCCGGCGGGCGGACAATGCGCGCGTGCCACATGCCGGCAACGCGGTGGTCCTGAACGTAGACGTGGCGCGCTGTCAGCTTGGCAGAAAGATCGGGCCGCGGATAGGATTTACCAACGATCGTATAAGTATCCGGATCGCGCAGCGGCGCAGACTTATCGACCGGCACGCTAAAAGCCCCACCACCGATCAGCGCTGAAAAGCTCACCGCCTCGCCGCTGCCGCGGACCACAACCGCGCCTCCGCGCGTCTCCAGATCGCTCTCCGGGCGCTGGAGCTGCGCTGCGGCGAGTTTGTTCAATTGCGCCCGCGCCGTCGCCGCAGCTTGCCGAATCTGCACACCGCCGACCATGATTCCCGTGCTGCCCCCGGTCGGCCCCTGATCGGGGGTGAGCGCGGTATCGCCCTCGACGAGCGCAATGCGTTCCGGTGAGAGCGAAAGCTCTTCGGCAACGATCTGCCGGATTGCGGCGCGCGCGCCAGTGCCGAGATCGACCTTGCCGGCGAACACCGTCACGCCGCCATCCGGCGCCACGGCGAGATAAGCGTCGACGCTGTCGGTGGCCACAGTGCTGACGCCCGCTACCGCGGCGCGCGGCAAACGCAAAGCGACAACAAGCCGGGCGGCGCCTTGCATGAGTGAGCGGCGGGTGATGTACGCCATGGCGCTCAGCCCTCCTTTGCCGCCCGCAGCACCGCGGCGAGCACGCGCACATGACTGCCGCAGCGGCAGAGATTTTGCGCCAGCGCCTCACGCACGTCGCCCTCGCTCGGATGCGGCATGCGCGCCAGCAGTGCCGTCGCGGTCATGATCATGCCGTTCGTGCAGTATCCGCATTGTGCGGCCTGTTCGGCGATGAACGCCGCTTGCACGCGACTCGGCAATTCGGGACTGCCCAGGCCTTCCAGTGTCGTGATCTGGCGCCCTTCGGCATCCACGGCACGGGTCACGCACGATCGTGCGGTTTCACCGTCGAGCAGAACGGCGCAAGCGCCGCATTGCCCCAGGCCACAGCCGAATTTGGGACCGCGCAGCTTAAGATCGTCGCGCAGCGCATAAAGCAACGGCATGTCGGGGTCGTCGACGGTAATCCTTTGATCCTGCCCGTTCACATGCAGCGTGAGCTCGCTCATGACAGTGTTTCCTTCGTCGGGCCGCGATCCGGCAGGACGAGTGTGGCAGCCAAGTTGCGCCTTGTTAGGTCCCGTGTTGCCGTGACGCTTAAGAGTAGCATACGCGGCGGATCGCATAGCTGACTGTTGCGTGAGCGCGCTGTTGCGTGAGCGTAGAGGCAGCGGGGCTCGAAATTTGCGCGCGCTCAGCCCGACCTGACCGTCGATCTTAGCCTCGACTGACGCGCCGCTTTACCCTCCACGGCAGGACGGAAATTCGGGCATTTTCTGCCAAAATTCGCGGAATTTCGAAGTGACAAAAGCCAGCCGCCGCGACTGCGTCGGCATCATCAGCGGTCACGAATCAGTGAAACCGATCGGCGTCCTAAGTGTTATGCAAAAAGTAGATGGCTAGCCGGCGACCGCGTTCCCATATCCAGCGACATGCCGCGGGTGACGCGCCGACCTTTGTTATCGACTGATGGCACGAAGCCGGCCGGACGCAAATTCGTACAAGAACAAGTCAAATCGAGCACGTTGGTTGCATAGTGCTCGCCGAGCAGGCCCCACTTGACCCCTGCCCGCCGCGGCTCGCCTGGGAGAACGCCGAGGGAGTATAATCGGATCGAAGCGTTTCACAGGTCGATGATCAAATGGGCATCGTTCGTTTTGCTCTGAGGCTGCCGCACACTTTCTATGTGCTCGCCGTGCTCGTGCTGTTCCTCGGCACGACCGCCGTGCTGACGATGCCGACCGACATCTTCCCCGAGATCGACATCCCCGTCGTGACCATCATCTGGCAGTACACCGGGCTGAGCACTCCGGAAATGGAACAGCGGGTCACGACTTACAGCGAGTATGTACTGTCCTCGAGCGTCAACGGCATCCGGGATATCGAGGCGCAGACCATCAACGGCATCTCGGTGCAGAAGGTCTTTTTCCAGCCCGATGTGAACCTCGACCTTGCTATCGCTCAGATCGTGGCCGGGACAAATGCGATCCGTTCTCTGCTGCCCCAGGGGATTCAGGCCCCGATCGTGGTCCAATACAACGCATCGAGCGTGCCGGTTCTGCAGATTGGGCTAAGCTCTGACTCGCTCAACGAGCAGCAACTTTACGATTACGGCATCTACCGGTTGCGGCAGCAGCTCGCGCCCATTCACGGCGTCACGTTTCCCACGCCAGCCGGCGGCAAATACCGCCAGATCATGGTCGATATCGACCCGCTGAAGCTGCAGGCCAAGGGATTGACCCCGATTGATGTCGTCAATGCTGTCAACGCCCAGAACCTGACGCTGCCGTCCGGCACGGCAAAGATCGGCGACACGCAGTTCACGGTCCGCACCAACTCGCTTCCTACCGCCATCGAGGATTTGAACAACATTCCGGTGAAATTCGTCAACGGCGCTACCGTGTTCGTGAAGGACGTGGGGCAAGTGCACGACGGCAATGCCGTGCAGCAGAATGTCGTACGGATCGACGGACGCCGCTCGGTCCTGCTCAGCGTCATCAAGAACGGCAACGCCTCGACCCTGGCCGTCGTTAACGCAGTGAAGCAGACACTCGCGGTGGCACGTGCGTCGGCACCCCCCGGCATGCGGATCACGGAGCTGTTCGATCAGTCTGTATTCGTCAAAGCCTCAATTCAGGGACTGTTGCGCGAAGGCGCCATCGCCGCCGGCCTGACGGCTTTGATGATCGTGCTGTTTCTCGGATCCTGGCGGTCGACACTCGTCGTGATGATCTCGATCCCGCTGTCCATCCTCACGTCGCTCGTGGTCCTCTACTTCCTCGGCGACACCATCAACACGATGACGCTGGGCGGCCTCGCGCTTGCGATCGGCATCCTGGTCGACGATTCCACCGTCACGATCGAGAATACGCACCGCCTGCTCAGCGAGGAGCATATGCCGCTTCCTTCGGCGACGCTGCACGGCGCTGCCGGCATTGCGGTGCCGACACTGGTGTCGACGCTCGCCATCAGCTGCGTGTTCGTGTCCGTCGTGTTCCTCCACGGCCCGGCAAAATACCTTTTCACCCCGCTCGGCCTCGCCGTGGTGTTCGCCATGCTGGCGTCCTACGGCTTTTCGCGAAC
Organism: uncultured Alphaproteobacteria bacterium; assembly: GCA_963709825.1. Classification (GTDB taxonomy): domain Bacteria; phylum Pseudomonadota; class Alphaproteobacteria; order Rhizobiales; family Xanthobacteraceae; genus BOG-931. The sequence goes on along the minus strand of CAVPXZ010000019.1, from coordinate 103,157 downwards.
GCTGACGCCAATCACCATCGGCCTGCTGCTCAAGAATGAGCGTCATGGCGAGGACGCTGGCTGGTTTGGGCGTCTATTTGCGAGGTTCGAGCGCGGATTCGAAACCATGCGCAGCGGTTATACGGACGTGCTTCACACGCTTCTGACACGCCGGCTGATCGTCCCGGCGGCCGCTGTCGTCGTGCTCGCGCTCGGAGGCATGCTGTTCCTGTTCGTCGGCCGCGACTTCTTTCCGGTTATCGATGGCGGCCAGATTCAGCTGCATGTACGCGTCCCGGCCGGCACCCGCATCGAGAAGACCGAGCAGATCTTTCAGGCCATCGAGGACAAGATTCGCGACGTCATCCCGGAAGACCAGCGCGACCTCATTGTCGACAACATCGGTTTGCCGGCCCGCTCCTATAATTACGCTTTCGGTGACGGGACAGCGATCGGCGTCAACGACGGCGTGATCCTGGTCGCTCTGAAGGAGGATCATGCTCCGACTGCCTCCTACATCAGCAAGCTGCGTCAGGTCCTTCCTGCCGCCTTCCCGGAAAGCATCTTCTACTTCCAGCCCGCCGACATGGTGACCCAAATCCTCAACTTCGGCATCCCGGCGCAGATCAACGTGCGCGCGGTCGGCTACGACCGGATCAAGAACCTGCGCATCGCCAAGCAGCTGCGGGCGCGGATCGCAGCGATCCCGGGAGTAGCCGACGTGCATCTGCAGCAGGAGGTTGACGGCCCGGAGTTCTTCGCGCAAATCGACCGCGCCCGCGCCACCCAGTTCGGCCTGACAGTGAACGACATTGCGCTTAATCTGAACACCAGCCTGAGCTCGTCGGAGCAGGTGTCGCCGAACTTCTGGACCGACCCGAGCAACGGCACGCCGTACTATCTGGCGGTGCAGACGCCCGAGTACCGCATCAGCTCGCTCAACGATCTGAAGAACACGCCGGTCACCAAGTTCACGAGGACGGGCCGAGATCCCGTGCCGGGGCTGTTGAGCAATGTCGCGACCCTCAAGCGCGACTCGATTCCGACCAATGCCAATCAGGCCAACATCCAGCCGGTCTATGAAGTCTATGCCAATGCCGAGGGCCGCGATCTGGGATCAATCTCCGGCGACATCAGCAAAATCGTGGCCGAGTACCAGAAACAGCTGTCGCCGGGCAACCGGATCGAAGTGATCGGCCAGATCGACAGCATGAACGCCGCGTTTCGCGACCTCGCCATCGGCATTCTGTTCGCGGCCGTGTTTGTTTATCTGCTCATGGTGGTGAATTATCAGACCTGGGGCGACCCGTTCGTGGTCATTCTGGCGCTGCCGGCGACGTTCTGCGGCATCGTCACCATGCTCTACGTCACCGGCACCACGTTGAGCGTGCCGTCGCTGATGGGCGCCATCATGGCGATCGGCGTGGCGTCGGCGAACTCGATCCTGCTTGTGACCTTTGCGCGCGAGCAGCAGCTCGCCGGCATGACGGCGTTCGACGCGGCGATCTCCGCCGGCCGCACCCGTATCCGGCCGGTTCTAATGACCGCAGCCGCGATGATCGTCGGCATGATTCCGATGGCAATCGGGGGCGCCGGCGAGGAACAGAACGCGGCCCTGGCGCGCGCCGTGATCGGCGGCCTGCTTTTTGCAACGCCGACGACGCTGCTCGCCGTGCCATATCTGTTCGCCCTGCTGCGCAAGGGCAATGACGGCAAGCCCGCACATGGTGTATTCGCGGAGGACCCGCAATGAATGACGTTCAGCCGCCTCCGACGATAGACGCCGGCACTGAGGCTCGCGAGCGGCCGCACGACCGCAAGCCCGGCGGCCGGGCAATCGAACCCGGCCGCCCCGCGACCAAGGCGAAGGGGCTCGGCGGCGGCCGGATCCTGGCGGGAGGTATGTTAGTTCTGCTGTGCAGTGCGCTGGGCATTGGCTTCTGGCAGCACTACAGGCTGCACGCGCAAGTGATGTCGACCGCCGAGCAGCGCCGCGATTTCGTCCCCAGCGTGCGGACCGCGCCGGTGCGGGCGAGCGACAGTACGATGTCGGTAAACTGGCCTGGCACCACCGAAGCATTCGAGCAGGCTAATATCTATGCCCGAGCCAGCGGTTATATCTCCAAGCGTACCGTCGACATCGGCAGCCAGGTCAAGGCCGGCGATCTGCTGGTTGAGATAACGGCCCCGGAAGTCGAGCATCAGATTGCACAGGCGGAGGGAACCCTCGCGCAGATGCAGGCGGCGCTGCAACAGGCAAAGGCGAACCGGGACCTCGCCCAAGTCACCTGGGACCGCGACAGCAAGCTCGTGCAGCAGGGCTGGGTCACCAAGCAACAAGGCGACACCGACCGACTGAACCTCGAGGCACAGGAAGCCGCGGTGGCGGTGGCGGTAGCCAACATCAAGGCGCAGACCGCCCAACTGCAGGTGCTGAATCAGCAGAAAACTTATCAAAGCGTAATCGCGCCGTTCGATGGCGTTATCACCCAGCGCAACATCGATGTCGGTAGCCTGGTGCAGGCCGACGCGACCAGCGGGACGTTCCTCTTCACCCTGATGCACAGCGATGTGCTGCGCATTCAGCTCTATGTGCCACAAGACCAAGCTTTCGGCGTCACTCCGGGAGTTGAGGCCGTGGTGCGCGTACCGGAGATACCGGACCGCGAGTTTCCCGGAAAGGTCGCCCGGATTGCAGACGCCCTGCAGCCGGGCACCCGAACTCTTCTGACCGAGATCGACGTGCCCAATCCGGACCATGCGCTATCGCCCGGCGTCTATTGCAACGTCGAACTGAAGATCCCGCGCAAGACCCCGTCGCTCATTGTTCCCTCCGAGGCGATCGTCTTCAACCGGGAAGGTCTCAGTGTCGTGGTGGTGAAGGATGGCGTCGCGCACTTCCACAAGGTCAGTGTCGTGCGCGACTTCGGAACGACAGTCGAGGTAAACGCCGGTGTCAAAGACGGCGATCAGGTGATCCTCAATCCTGCTGTGGATCTAACCGATGGCCGCAAGGTCCAGGTCCGGCCCGGTCCACCGGCGCAGATGTCGTGACAAGAACGCAGCGCTCAGCTGGGGAACGCTAACCTGCACGCGCTCGCTTCGCTGGGCTGTGCAGCGTTTTCGCCGTTGACGGTCGCGTGCTTAGTGAAGACGTCGAAAGTGCCACCGCGTGGGGGATGCACCTCACCGACGAGAATAGAGCTCATAAGCTCGTGGTCCCGACCGCGGAAAAACGTACGGTCAGGTCCGAGCGCTACATCCGCGGGCAGCGCATATCCCTGCAGCGCTCGCGAGAGGACGACCGGATCCAACGACCGCTCCTGATTGGCGATGAGCGCTAGCGTCCGGACGGCTGCGTACCCGAACCAGTGGCGCGCACTCGCCGGTTTGGCAGTCCGCTGTCGAATACGGGTGGTGAAAGCCTTGATCTCGGGGACGTCGGGCTGGTTCCACCACCATTCCATCGTCCACCATCCGATCCGCGCCGCGTCCGACACCGAGAGGATGCTCTCAAGCTCGTACAGTGCGCCGCCGACCGCCATATCCTGGGGCAGGCCGAACCGCACAATCTGCTCCAGGCTATTGGCCTGGTCCTGGCCGCCCATGATGTCGATGAGGACGTCCGGTCGATAGGCACCTGCGTTCAGCACGTAGGTTGAATAGTCGACCGTGCCGAGCGGAATGAGGTCGCCAGCCCACTTGCCGCCATGCTGGCGGAGCTTTCGCTCAAAAGCCGACTGCAGCGCATAACCATAAGCGTAATTCGGTGTCAGAAAATACCACCGCTTGCCGAATTTCTCGATCAGCGTATCGGCAATCGCGTTCGCTTCCATCGTCGTGGTCTTGCAGATGCGAAAGACGTTCCAGCTACATTGACTTCCAGTGATTTCGTCGGTGTGCCCCCCAGTCACGATGTGGAGTTTTCGCTTCTCAGCGGTGACCCGCGTCATCGCCAGCGCGACCGCAGAGTTTACGTTTCCCAGGATGAAATCGGCGCGATCGCGCTCGATCAGCTGTCGGGTTTTCGCGACGCCGACGTCGATCTCATTGGCGGAGTCTTCGACAAGGAGTTGCACGGGCCGGCCGAGGATGCCGCCCTTCTGATTGACCTCGTCGAGCGCGAGGCGAGCACCGTCAACCTCCGACTCGGCAAGCTTCGCATAGGAGCCGCTGAGCGGCTCGACCATTCCCATTTTTATTGGTTCTTCGTCGCGGGCATGGATCGAGACCGGCGCGGCAACGGCAAATGTGGTCCACGCCAACCCAGCTTTGAGGACTGTCCGGCGCTCGACCTTCCGCGCACCAGGCGGCGTCATTCTGCGCATTGTTGACCCCGACCATCAATTGTCGGCCTGCCAATTGGGATTAAACCGGCCGAACGGCACAGAAGTTCCTTCCGTCATTATCGTCCCATCGGCAAGCACTCACGAGGCGCTTACAGCGCCGCCGCCGCTTCCTTGAGGCGTTTGGTCATTTCGCCGCGCATGCCGGCGACATACGACCAGCCCTTGGTCACGCTCGAATGGCCGCCATCGACCACGATATTCTGGCCATTGATAAAGCTCGAACCGTCGCCAGCCAGAAACACCGCCGCTCGCGCAATATCGTCGGGCAGTCCCGCCCGGGGAATTGTCTGCACAGAGGCGAATGCTTTCTTGATGACATCCGTCAACCGGTCCGCCTTGGAGCCTTCAACGCCCGCGGCCTTGGCGAAGATGCCGGTCACGATCGCACCCGGCGAAATGCAGTTGACTCGCACGCCCTTTTCCCCGAGTTCCGCTCCTGCCGACTGCGTGAGCGCGAGCACGGCGCCCTTCGTCGCGCTGTAGATGTGGCCAGAAACGCCGCCGCGCAGCCCCGCCATGCTGCCGATATTGATGATGCTGCCGGATGTTTGTGCCAGCATGACCGGCGCCACATGCTTGATACCCAGCAAAACGCCGCGGACATTGACCGCCATAAGCTGATCGATGGTCGCGACATCGATCTCGGTGATGCTGACCATGGGTGCCGGAAGGGCGGCATTATTGACCAGACAATCAATGCGGCCGAACCATTTGACCGTCTGATCGATCATCGCCTTCGCGTCGGCCTCGTTCGACACATCGGTGCGGATGAAGCGAACGCCAAGGCGCTTTTCCAGCGCGCTGCCTTCTTCCTGCCGGCGCGCCGCCGCGACGACTTTGGCGCCTTCCGCGGCAAAAAGTTCGACAATGCCTTCGCCGATACCGCTCGTCCCGCCAGTGACGATGGCGATTTTCCCATTGAGCACGCCCATTTCAATCTCCTGTCAGTCACCTTAACGCGCGAAGCCCGACGCTGTCTTCACCTTCCGGTCTTGATCCGGGTCCAGAGACGGTTGATCAGCCGCTGCGTCTTCTGGTCGTGCGCGGTGATGGTGTAGAGCTTAGCCATGGTGGCGGTGTCGGGATAGATGCCGCGGTCGTCGAGGATCGATTTGTCGATAAATTTCTGGCTCGCCAAATTACCGTTGGCGTAGGAAATGAAGTTGGTGTTCTTTGCCGCGACTTCCGGCCTGAGCAGATAGTCGATCAGGGCGTGCGCCTCGGCGGCGTCGGGAGCATCGTTGGGGATGGCGAGGTTGTCGAACCACAATTGCGCGCCTTCGTTGGGGATCGCATAGGCAATGGCGACCCCGGCTTTGCCTTGCGCTGCCCGTTTTTGCGCCTGAATGACGTCACCGGAAAATCCGACGACAAAGCAGATTTCACCGGTTGCCAGGGCATTGAGATATTCGGAGGAGTGAAACTTGCGGACCGAGGGTCTGATCTTGGTGAGCAGATCGGCGGCCTTCTCCAAATCGCCGGGGTCGCTCGAATTCGGATCGAGATGCAGATAGTGCAGCGCCGCGGGCATAATGTCGTCGGACGAGTCGAGCAGGTGGATGCCGCAACTCTTGAACCGCGCGATCTGTTCCGGATCGAATACGTCATTCCAGGAATTGATCGCCGCGGCCGCCCCGAGGATGTCGTTTGCGTCCTTGACGTTGTAGCCGATCCCGGTCGTGCCCCACATGTAATTGACTGCATATTGATTGCCGGGATCGTAGCTCGCCAGCCGGTTGGCGATCTCGGGCCAGGCATTAACGAGGTTCGGCAGCTTCGACTTGTCGAGCTTTTGAAAAATGCCGGCCATAATCTGCCGGGCGAGAAAATACCCGGTCGGCACCACAACATCATAGCCGGATTTGCCAGCCAACAACTTGGCCTCGAGCGTATCGTTGGAGTCGAAGGTGTCGTAGCGGACCTTTATGCCGGTCTGTTTGGTGAAGTCGTCGAGCACGGTCGGGTCGATATAATCCGACCAGTTGTAGAAATTGACGACGCGCTCGGGCTGCGCCGCAACGGAACCGGCGGCGATCGCTGCCGCTACCGCAACAACAACTCCGCTCGCTTTCGCGATACCGCGAACCCAACTCTGGCGTGCCGCCGAGCGGTGGACGCCCGCAGGCGCGGCAACGAACGGAGAATGATGCGAAGCCATAGCCGGGACGAACCGTATCACGTCGCGGTCGGCAACCCGGCAGCCTTCCAGGCCAGAATTCCGCCGGCGAGATGAGAATCATAGGCGAAGCCCTGCTCCTGCGCCGCGAGCGAGGCCGTCACCGAGCGGCGACCGGAGCGGCAGGCAAACACGACTTCGCTGCCCGGCGGCGCCGGGATCGTGGCCGGATCGAAAGCGGAGAGCGGCACCAGCACGGCGCCGGGAAAACGCTCGACCGCGGTTTCGTTCGGCTCACGTACATCGACCAGCACCACATTGCCTTCCTTAAGCCCACGCGCGACCTCCTGCGGCGTCAGATCGCGCACGCCGCGTCCGCCTCCGGCATGATCTGACATTGTCCCCTACTCCTGACGAGCTTCGTGACCGACAACTTGCGTCACCCGCACGCGGAATCAAGCGGCTTTTGCGGGATTTTCGCTAGGCACGATGTTTTTCCCGACACACCGGCGTCCCCGGGATCAAGTCCCGGGGGCACACGTTTTTCGGGATCGTGCTCAAATGGTGACCTGCGTGCCGACCTCGACCACCCGGTCGGTCGGAATCTGGAAATAATCCGTCGCGTCGTTGGCCGAGCGGGCAAGCGTAATGAACAGACGGTCCTGCCAGTACGGCATTCCCGAGCGCGGCGCCCGCCGCAATGCGCGCCGTGACAGGAAAAACGATGTCGACATGATGTCGAACTGCAAACCAAGCTTGCGCGCAACCGCGAGCGCCTTGGGAATATTCGGCGTCTCCATATAGCCGAAGCGCAACAGGACACGCATGAAGGTTGAGCCCACCGGCTCGATGCGCACGCGCTTAGCGGCCTCGACCCGCGGCGTGTGCGTGGTCTCTACGCTGAGGATGATATTTTTCTCGTGCAGCACCCGATAGTGCTTGAGGCTGTGCAGAAGCGCTGTCGGCGCGCTCTTTGGATCACTGGTCAGAAACACCGCCGTCCCCGCGACACGCTGCGGCGGCTTTCTTTCGAGCATCCGAACAAGATCGTCGAGCGGCGTCTCGAGCCGGCGGGTCTTCTCGAACAAGAGCCTGCTGCCGCGGCGCCACGTGTACATTACCAGCATGACGAAGCCGCCAAGTGCTAACGGCACCCACCCGCCTTCGACGACCTTGAGCATGTTGGCGGAAAGAAAAGTCAGATCGATGAAAATGAAGGGCAGCATCAGTACCGCCGCGGCGAGCGGAGACCAGCGCCACATCCGCCAAATAACGATGAAGGCCATTATGCCGGTCACGACCATAGTGCCGGTGACGGCAATGCCGTAAGCCGAGGCGAGCGCGCTCGAGGAGCGGAACAACGCGACCAGCAACAGCACGCCGACGAGCAGCAGCCCGTTGACGCGGGGCATGTAGATCTGGCCGGCCTGTTGCGCCGAGGTGTGACGGATTTCGAAGCGCGGCAACAGCCCGAGCTGAATCGCCTGGCTGGTGAGCGAATAGGCGCCGGTGATGACCGCCTGGCTCGCGATCACTGTTGCCGCGGTCGCCAGCACCACCATCGGAATGCGCGCCCAGTCGGGATAGAGCAGAAAGAACGGATTGGCGATCGCTTCCGGATGGGCAAAGACGAGAGCACCCTGGCCCAGATAGTTCAGCGCCAGCGCCGGCAGAACAAAGCCGAGCCAAGCCATCTGTATCGGCAGCCGGCCGAAGTGACCAAGGTCGGCATAGAGCGCTTCGGCGCCGGTGACTGCGAGAAAGACTGCGCCAAGTGTGTAGAAACCGATGATGCCGTGATGCAGGAGAAAATCGATGCCGTAGAACGGATTGAATGCCCACAGGATACCGGGATCGATAGCGACGCGGATCAACGCCGGAATCGCGATAGCCACGAACCAGACCGACATAATCGGACCAAACAGAGCTGCCACTTTTGCCGTGCCACGGGACTGGAACGCAAAAAGCACGACCAAAATGACGACGGTCAACGGCACCACGAAGTCATGGAACGCCGGCGTGGCGACGTCGATCCCCTCGATGGCGGAGAGCACCGACAAGGCCGGCGTAATCAGGGCATCGCCGTAGAATAGCGCCGCACTGATGATGCCGAGCAACGCCACCGTTGTGGCGGCCTTGCCGAAACGTCCGACGGCGCGCGAAGCGAGCGCCATCAGCGTGAGCGTGCCGCCCTCGCCGTTGTTGTCGGCGCGCAAAAGGATCAGGACGTATTTCAGCGTAACAACAACGATCAGCGCCCACAGAATCAGCGACACAACGCCAAGTACGGCGCCGCGGGTAAGCTGGTCGTGGTCCGGACCCGAAGCGGCGACGACCGCCTCACGCAGCGCATAGAGTGGACTGGTGCCGATGTCGCCATAAACGACGCCGATGCTGCCAAGAGCCACGCCCCACAATCCGGTGTGGGCAGAAGCGTCGGCGCTGCCGTCGACCGGAATTTCGCTCCCGACCGGAGCGCTTACACCTTCTGTCATGGAGTTTTGAAACAGGACCTCGCCCGGCTCTGATGCCGCCTCGAAAGACGATGCAGGGTCGCGCCTATACACCTTCCGTGCCGGGGAGTCATTGTCCGGATCAACGCATGTAAGGCCGCCGCGAACGCAAAACGCCGGCTTTTGGCGATCCGGAGGGATTTACGGCCGCAAGTCCGGGGGAACCGGGGGCGCCTCGCGCATCAGCGTGATGGTCACGCGGCGGTTGGCGGCAATAAAGGGATCGTCGGGGAACAGCGGATCAGTGTCGGCCTTGCCAGCCACGGCGTAGATATTGCCCGACGGCAAGCCCTCCTCCTCCAGAATCTGGCGCACGGCGTTGGCGCGATCCGCCGATAAGTTCCACGGTCCATAGTCGGGCCGCGGCGGCGTCTTCGAGGCGGAAGTGTGGCCGGTGATGGAGAGGCGATAGGGCGTCGCCTTGAGCGGCCCGGCGAGCTTCTCGATGATGCGGCGGGTCCGCTCGTAAGGTTCCTTGGAACCCTCCGCGAACATCGAGCGACCCTCCTGGTCCACGATTTCGATGTTCAATCCCTCTTTGGACTCCTCGACCATGATGTGTTTGGAGGCCTCTGTCAGTTCCGGCATGTCCTGAAGCGCCTGCCGCAGCGACGCAGCCGCCAGCGCGAAGGCCTGGTCGTTGGTGACTTTGGCCCCAAGCTCGCGACGGTGATCCTGGTCATCCGGCGTCGGTGTCGGCGAAGCGTCCTCGGGAGTGACATGCGCCGCGTTCTTAAGCTTGGGCCGGGTCGGCAAGCCATCGACCTCGATAACGCCCGAATAGCGGACCTTGGCCTGCACGCCGAAGGCGTCGCGCATCGAACCGGCCACGATCTGCAGCTTCTTCTGGTCCTGATTGGAGAACGCGACCAGCATCACGAAGAAGCTCACGAGCAGGCCCATGAGATCGGCGAAGGTGACGAACCAGCCGTGGCCGCCGCCATGCGCTTCCTTGCGCCGTGCCATCGCTTATATCCTTACGCCGTCAGCCGTCCGCTGTTCGGGATTCACGCTCAGGCCGGCACCGCCTCCGGCTCCATCTCCCGGTGTTTCTCGGGCAGATAAGCGATCAGCATTTCGCGGACGAGCGTCGGGCTCTTTGACTCGCGGATCATCAGAATGCCGTCAATGATCAGCGTGCGGTTGATCTCCTCGTCGACCAATTTGAGGTGCAGCTTGTCGGCGATCGGCAGGCAGAGGATGTTTGCCAGCACCGCACCGTAGAGCGTCGCCAGGAGCGCGGTCGCCATAAACGGTCCTAATTTGGAAGGGTCCGTCATGTTGGCGAACATCTGCACCATGCCGATCAAGGTCCCGATCATGCCGAAGGCCGGCGCGCAGTCTCCGACCGCGCGATAGATCTTTTGGCCTTCATCCAGATGGGTGAGGAAGTTGTCGCGGTCGCGCTCAAGATTGTCGCGAATGAATTCGGCGTCGTAACCGTCGGCGACGAAGCGAATTCCCTTGGCCAGGAACGGGTCTTCGATCTCGACCTTCTCGAGCCCGATGGGCCCCTGCTTGCGCGCGATTTCGGCAAGCCCGGCAATCTCGTCGACGAGTTCGCGCTGGGTCGTGCGCCGCATGGTGAAGGCAAATTTCGCGCCCAGCGGCAGCCCATGAAACATCGCGGTCAGCGGGAAGCGGATCAACGTCGCTGCAAATGAGCCGCCGAAAATGATGATAATGGCGTGTTCGCTCAAGAACATGCGCAGTTCGCCGCCCAACAACATCATGGTCAGGACGACAACCGCCCCGGCGGCGAGACCCAGGCCTGTTGCGATATCCATTTAAGGCCCCCCTTAAGCGCCCGAGTCCCGCGGCAATGCGTAATGCGGCCCGCACTGCACGGTACCGTCATGGCGCTTAAGGGACGGTTACCCTCCGGTATCCGGTTGCCTGCCGGCGGACGGGCGCAAGAGCGGTAAAACGCCGAAACGGGTGGCTTACGCGCACGCCGAAACGCCCTTCCCTTGGCCGGTTAAATCCGACGGACGAGGTAGAACTGGTGGAGGCTGACGATGCCGCACCGCCGCCCTCGTGACCGCTGCGGAAAAAGGCGGCACAATAGGCGCTCATAGCAACGGCCGAGCTGCCGTCCATCATCCAGGGGAGAAAGTTCATGCGTGAGATCGGCCACTTCATCGGCGGCAAAGAGGTGAAGGGGGGATCAGGACGCTTCGGCGACGTGTTCAATCCCAATACCGGCGAGGTACAGGCCAAAGTGGCCTTCGCCAAGCATTCCGAGGTGGAGCACGCCATAGCGGTCGCCGAGGCTGCGCAACCGGCTTGGGCGGCAACAAATCCGCAGCGGCGCGCGCGTGTGCTCATGAAATTCCTCGACCTCGCGCAGAAAGAATTCGACAGCCTCGCACGGCTTCTGTCCTCCGAACACGGCAAGACCTTCGCCGACGCCAAGGGAGACGTGCAGCGCGGCCTCGAAGTCGTCGAGTTCGCCTGCGGCATTCCGCACCTCCTCAAGGGCGAATACACCGAAGGCGCCGGCCCCGGCATCGACCTGTTTTCCATGCGTCAGCCGCTCGGCGTCGTCGCCGGCATTACGCCGTTCAATTTCCCGGCCATGATCCCGATGTGGAAGTTTGCGCCGGCGCTCGCCTGCGGCAACGCCTTCATCCTCAAGCCATCGGAGCGCGATCCGTCGGTGCCGATGCGGCTTGCCGAGTTGCTAATGGAGGCGGGACTGCCGTCGGGCGTGCTCAACGTCGTCAACGGCGACAAGGAGGCCGTCGACACGCTCCTTACCGATCCGCGCATCAGGGCCATTGGCTTCGTCGGCTCGTCGGCGATCGCCGAATACGTCTATACGACGGCGACCGCCAACAACAAACGCGCGCAGTGTTTCGGCGGTGCCAAGAACCACATGATCGTCATGCCTGACGCCGACATGGATCAGGCGGTCGATGCCCTCATTGGCGCCGGCTACGGCTCTGCCGGTGAGCGCTGCATGGCGATTTCGGTCGCGGTGCCGGTCGGCAAGAAAACCGCGGACATACTCTTGGAAAAGCTCGTGCCGCGGGTCGAAAGCCTGAAGATCGGGCCTTCGACCGATGCACAGGCCGATTACGGTCCCGTGATCACCCGGGCGCATCTGGAAAAGGTCAAAAACTACGTCGACATCGGCGTCAAAGAGGGCGCCAAGCTCGTGGTCGACGGGCGCGATTTCAAGCTGCAGGGTTACGAGCGCGGCAATTTCATGGGCGGCTGCCTGTTCGATGACGTGACGCCGGAGATGCGCATCTACAAGGAGGAGATTTTCGGCCCGGTTCTCTCGGTCGTGCGCGCCAAGGACTACGAGGAGGCAGTGCGGTTGCCTTCCGAGCACGAATACGGCAACGGTGTCGCCATCTTCACCCGCGACGGCGACGCGGCGCGCGATTTCGTCAGCCGCGTCGACGTCGGCATGGTCGGCGTGAACTTCGCTATTCCGGTGCCGCTGGCCTATTACACCTTCGGCGGCTGGAAACGCTCCGGCTTCGGCGACCTTAACCAGCACGGCCCCGACGCGGTGCGCTTCTATACCAAGACCAAGACCGTGACCTCGCGCTGGCCCTCGGGCGTGAAGGAAGGCGCCGAGTTTGTCATTCCGACGATGAAGTGACGCTCCCAGGCGTCAACTCACGCACGCGCGAGCGGCAGCATCCGAACCGCTGTAACGGCATTGGCAACGTGGCGGGCGCACCAGCACCGAAACCGTCACGGTGGTGATGCGATTTCGCTTCACCACGATGTCGCAGAGCGGCGCCAATGCTCCGGCGAAACCGTCGGCCTGAAGTTTAAGGGTGCCGACCCGCTGCCGCAGGATGGCGCTGCCCTTCTTGATCGGAGCGAGTTTTGTGGAATCGAGATAAAACGCCCTCCCGGACGGCACGCGGCGATTGCCGCGCCGACGAACGCAACGCTGACGGCAAGCCCCAGCAGACGCCACATGGTCGCGCTCACGTCACGCACACTTTACGCCCCCGGCGGCTTGATGCCTCCGATCAGCTTGTTGAGTTGGGTCGAGGCATCGCGGATGTCGTGCGTAAGATTGCGGATGACTTCGAGCGCCTTCTCGGCCTGCCTGATCTCGAGCAACTCGCCGATAAAGTCCTCGTTGGTCTGCAAGGTCTGCAACAGCCCGGCGAACTGCGCGCGGGCGTCGTCGAGCTCCTTGGTCGCGCTCTCGGTTTCGACCTCGAGCCTGCGCCATTGATCGAGCAGGTATTGCCGTTCCTCCGGCTTGAACCGCGTTTCCTGCGAAAGCCGCTTGAGCTTGTCGTGGACGTGATCGAGGGCCTTGGCGCCGAGTTGCGAGACCGGCCCGTTGTCGGATACGGCGCCTAAGAGCGTTGAAACGGTCTCGCGCAGCGTGTCGATCTCGGCGCGCGCTTTTTCGACATCGGTGATGCTGTCGATAGTGCCGGCGGAGTCCTGGATCGACTTGTTGAGTTCCGGCACGCTTTTCTGAAACGCCTCGAGTTGCTGCGAGAATTCCTCGACCGGCGAGGTTGCGTTGCCGGGGGCGCTGTTGCCGTCTTCGGCGATCCCCGCGGTCCCTGACAGCGCGACCGGAACCGCAAACAAGGCCGCGAAGGCAAAGCGAGGCCGTTTGCCCTGGGCAATTGCGAACAATGGTTCCCTCATGGGGCGCTTCCCTCGACACGGGTTCCATAAAAGGGTTGATTTCGGTTAGGAATATTGGCGCAAGTGGGGCGTCCTGCCCATGCCGGGCGGCTTTTAGGGCTTCATTTGCCGCCACAATTGGGGTTTTCTGGTTCGCGGATGATGGATCTAGCGCATACGACGATGAGAGCGCGGGCGGCCAAGGCCGCCGCGGCATTGCTCGTGCTGGCGGCGCTCGCCGGCTGCGCCAGCACCGTCCCCGATCGTCCCGAGCCGCAAGCCAACGCAGCTCCGCCGCCGCCACCGCCTCCCGCGCCACCTGCACCGCCGCCAATCGATCTTGCCGGCCGCTGGAAGCTTGCGGAGAAGGGCGGCCGCGCTTGCTTCATGAGCTTTGGCAACGCCCCGGGCGCCGTCCAAGGCACAATCGCGCCGGAAGGCGGCTGTCCCGGCAATTTCTTCACCAGCCGCAAGTGGACGTTCGAGCACGGCACCCTGTTTATCCGCGACCACAAGGGCGAACCGTTGGCACAGCTTTCGTTCGCCGACGGCCGCTTCGAAGGACACCAAACGGGCGGCGCGCTTTTGCTGTCACGCAAATGAAGCCGGCACACTGAGACATCATTGTCGCAATGACGCCGCGCGTTCGGATTACAGCGGGATGTCCAATCGCTTCGGCGGAACGGGCTTCGCAATCGGCGGGCTTGATGGAGCATCCGCTTTTGGCACCGCACTGACCTGAGCCTTGGCTTCCGGCCGCGGCGGCGGCTCCGTGACAACCTTCTGCTCGGGCACCTGCGACGGCTGCGGCTCCGGTTCGTTCGCATATTTTGCCACGAGCGTATTGGCGCTGGCGATGAGCTTGCCGCCGTCAATCTTGTGCGTTTTTATTTCTTTCAGCCACGCAGCGATCACAGGCTCGGTCGCCTTGCGCCAATGCGAAACCTCTTCCGCCGCAAGCACGGTGATGGGATCGCCGCGCTCGCGTACCATGTCGGCGACCGTTTTGGCTTCGATGTCCCACATGGCGCCGGCCACGCCAGCCGCGACCTGCCCCGAATTATTGTCGATGATCGTCTTCAGATCACGCGGCAGCCGGTCATGCGCGGTTTTGTTCATCGCCAATACGAACGTCGTCGTGCTCAGCGACGATTCGGCAAAGTCGGTGTGAAACTTCAGGAGATCGTGAAGCTTCAGACTTGGCGCCACGTCCCAAGGATCGAGGCAGCCGTCGATCACGTGCCCGGTCACGGCCATCGGCACCTGCGGGATCGGAAAACTTACTCCCTGCGCGCCGAGCGCGTGCACCGCCTCGCCGGCGAGACGGTTCGCGACATGCAGGCGCAAACCCTTGAGATCCTCGATGGACCGGATGGTGCGGTTGGCGTGCAGGACTCCGTGGTCGCGGCAGGAGAAGCAGATGGGACGAAACTCGCGGAACTCGTCCAGCAGATTTGCTGCGGCGTAATCCTCGATCGCCCTCGAATTGACCAACGCCCGGCCCGATGGCACGAACGGCAACTCGAACACTTCGATCTTGGCAAAGCGTCCGGGCGTACTGGCCGGCATCGCCCAGACGATGTCGGCGAGCCCATCGCGCACCTGATCAAGAAGCTGTGCCGGTGCACCGCCGAGCTGCATCGAGGGAAAAATTTCGATGCGGATGCGGCCGCCCAAATCGGCCTCGACCTTGCGCGCCCATGGCGCGAGAAACTTGTCGTGCGAACTCGATACCGACGAGAAGAAATGATGCAGTTTGAGCGTTACCTGCGGCGCCTCGGCATGCGCTAGGCGCAGAACGGCGGGAGCCGCAACCGATGCCATCATCGAAGCCAGAAGCGCGCGGCGAGCAACTCGCATGGTTCTCTCCCGCGGTTCAGCAACGTTGGCGATGCGGCTCAATTGAGGCGCGATGGGCGTTCGTCGTCGCCGGCAGGACCGACGATCGTTGGAGCCAATGGCGCGGACTGTGTCGGCGAAGCGGGTATCGGTCCGGCTTTGGTCTCGCCAGAGCGCCGCTGGTACGCGCGGTAGGACAGCCAGCCGAACGGCAGGCTGATGAGATAGGCCAGCGTCCCGGCAGTAAGAATGATCCACGGATAAGCGATAAGCAGCGCCACGAATAGAACCACCACGATCACCAGCGGTCCGACCATTTCCGGCGGCACGCGCGTGCCGACGCGTTTGCCGGAGAACACGGGTAGCCGCGAGACCATCAATACGGCGACGCCAAGCGTGTAAATCAGCATCGCCCAGGTCAAAACAGGCGAACGCGACAAGCCGAGAAAGGCTGCGTATAGCGGCAACAGCACAATGATGGCGCCGGCCGGCGCCGGCACGCCGACAAAGAAATTGCTGGCCCAGGCGGGCCGTTCCGGGTCTTCGATCATCACATTGAAGCGAGCAAGCCGAAGCCCGGCGCAAATGGCAAATACCATGGCCGCGATCCAGCCGGCCGACTTCAAGTCGTGCAGGCCCCAGAAATAGAGGATCAGCGCCGGCGCGACGCCGAAATTCACAAAGTCGGCCAGGCTGTCCAACTCGGCGCCAAACCGCGAGGTTCCCTTGAGAAACCGCGCCAGGCGGCCGTCGAGGCCATCTAGGACGGCGGCGAACACAATGGCGGCCAGCGCGAGCGCATAGCGGTCCTCGAACGCCATGCGGATCGCGGTCAACCCGGCGCAAAGCGCCAGCAATGTGACGAGGTTCGGCGCCAGCGTTCGCACCGGGACGCGGCGAAAGCGCCGCCGGCGCAGGCGCTGATCCTCGAACGGGGGCGGATACATGGCCATGGCGGCAATATAGCCTTTCGGCACCGGTCCCGCCATCGACCGACGCAACGCACCATTGCGCCGATCAACTGACGGTAAACGTGCGGCCTGGCTCCAAAACTTTAAGATCGGCGAGCACAGTCTCGCCGGCGATGGCCGTCTGCCCCTCGGCCACCAGCGGCCGCGTGCCTTCCGGCAAATAAACATCGACGCGCGAGCCAAAACGGATCATGCCGATGCGCTGACCGGCGCTGATCGGCTCGCCTTCGCGTACGAACGGCACAATGCGCCGCGCCACCAATCCGGCGATCTGGATGACTGCGATGCGCGCGCCGCCGGCGGCGGCAATCACGAATGCATTGCGCTCATTGCTCTCGCTCGCTTTGTCGAGATCGGCGCTGACAAAAGCGCCGGCCCGATAGACGATGCGCTCGATGCGCCCGGCGAACGGGCTGCGATTGATGTGACAATCGAATACGCTCATGAAGATGGAGATGCGCGGCAACGGCCGCTGGCCGAGATTGAGTTCTTTCGGCGGCGCGGCGCTCGTGATGCGGCTGACGCGGCCGTCCGCTGGCGCGACGACAATACCCTCGCGTGCCGGCGTCACCCGCGGCGGATCGCGGAAGAAATAGGCGCACCACAGCGTAGCCACGGTGGCGAGCCAGCCGAGCGGCGGCCACAGCCAAAACAGAATAAGGCTGGCGAGCGCGAACCCGCCGATAAAGGGATAGCCTTGCGGATGAATTGGCGCGAGCTGCGATCGGATGGAGTTGATGACGGACATTAGCTCTCAGCGATTAGTAAAAATGTCTGGCGGTATTACTCCGCGGCGTCTGCCGCCGGCAGGAGTTCTTTCTCGTTCAAATCCGGACCCTTGGGCGGCGGGATGCGGTCTGGCACAGCCGTGTCGTCACCGACCTCGGCGAGGATTTCGCGCGCCATCTGGGCCTCGCGCTGGCGATTCCACATGCTGGCATAAAGACCGCCATGTGCCAGCAATTCGCCATGAGTGCCGCGTTCGACAATGACGCCCTGATCGAGCACCAGAATCTCGTCGGCGCCGACGATGGTCGAGAGCCGGTGGGCGATGACCAGCGTGGTGCGGTTTTTCGAGACGCGATCGAGCGCGTCCTGGATGTCGCGCTCGGTGTGACTGTCGAGCGCCGAGGTGGCCTCATCGAGCAGGAGGATCGGCGGCGCTTTGAGGATCGTGCGCGCGATGGCGACGCGCTGCTTTTCGCCGCCGGAGAGCTTCAATCCGCGCTCGCCGACCTCGGTCCGGTAGCCCTTCGGCGCCATCCGGATGAAGCCGTCGATCTGCGCCAGCCGAGCCGCCTCCTCGACCTCGGTATCGGTCGCATCCCATCGGCCGTAGCGGATGTTGTAACGGATGGTGTCGTTGAACAGGACCGTGTCCTGCGGCACCATGCCGATGGCCGCGCGCAGCGAGGTCTGCGTGACGTCGCGGATGTCCTCGCCGTCGATCGTGATGCGGCCGCCGGTCACGTCATAGAAGCGGAACAGCAGTCGCGAGATTGTTGATTTGCCGGCGCCGGAAGGGCCCACAATGGCGACGGTGCGCCCGGCCGCCACCTCGAAGCTCAAGCCCTTGAGGATCGGCCGCGCCGGCTCGTAGGCGAACGACACGTTTTCGAAGCGGATCGAACCGTCGCGCACTTTGAGCAAACGCGCGTCCGACCGATCCTCGATTTCCGGCTTGCGCGAGAGGATCGAAAACATGATCTCGATATCGATCACCGCCTGTTTGATCTCGCGGTAAACCAGCCCCATGAAATTCAGCGGCTGATAAAGCTGGATCATCATGGCGTTGATCATGACGAAATCACCGACCGTATTGCGCCCGGCTTCGATGCCGTAGGCGCACAGCACCATGGCCGCCGCAAGCCCGATGGTAAACACGATCGCCTGCCCGGCATTGAGCACCGCGAGCGAGGTGTAGGCCCTGACGCTGGCGTCTTCGTAGCGCGCCATCGAGGCATCGTAGCGCTTGGCCTCGCGCTCCTCGGCGGAGAAATATTTGACTGTCTCGTAGTTGAGCAGCGAGTCGATCGCCTTGGCGTTGGCGTCGGTGTCGCTCTCGTTCATCTTGCGGCGGATGCCGATGCGCCACTCGGTGGCGTAGAACGTGAACCCGACATAGAGCGCGACCGTCAACACGATCACCGCCACGTAGCGCCAGTCGAAATGGAACAGCAGGACCCAGACTATCAGCACCAGCTCGACGATCGTCGGCAACAGCTGCAGCAGCAGCATGCGCACGATGGTCTCGATGCCGTTGCGCCCGCGTTCGAGGACGCGCGTCAGCCCGCCGGTTTTGCGTTCGAGATGGAACCGCAGCGACAGCAGATGCATGTGCTCGAAGGTGAGCATCGCGAGCCGGCGCACGGCGTGCATCGCCACCTTGGCAAAAATGCCGTCGCGCCATTGTGTGAGCACGCCCATCAGGATGCGCATGCCGCCATAGGCGATCGTCAGCATCACCGGCGTCGCCAGCGCCCACGCCAGCCAATCGTTCGGTCCGATCGGCGCAGTCCCGTGGCCGGCCAGCGCATCGGTCGCCCATTTGAAGGTAAATGGCACCGCGATGGTCGCGAGCTTGGCGGCGAAGATCAGCACCGTCGCGAACATGACGCGGGCCTTCAGGTCGGCCCGGTCCGCCGGCCAGATGTAGGGCCACAGATGAAACAGTGTCGAGAGCAAGGCGCCGCCGTCGGCCTTCACGTGCTGTGTCGATCGATCGGGGGCTGTCGCAAATTCTCTCATCGTATTGGGTGACCCGGACGGACCCCTGCTCGGGCCGCTACTTTATTGCCATATAGAGACTTTCCGGCTTTTCTGCACCGGCACGCGGACGCCTCTATTCGCCTCAAGCCGCTTGCACTGCGGGCGAATCGCCGCCACATCTGTTGTTTCATGAGTGTAACTCTATGAGCAAAATCAATGCTGTGTGCGTTTATTGCGGATCGAGCCCGGGTACCGATCCTGCTTTCGTCAAGACGGCGCGCGATTTCGGCAAGATCCTTGCCGAAAACGGCGTGCGGCTGGTTTATGGCGGCGGTTCTATCGGCCTGATGGGGGCGCTCGCCAGTGCGGTGATCGAGCACAGCGGCACAGCGACCGGCATCATCCCCGAATTCCTGACGGCGAAGGAGCGCCCGCGCCGGCTGGCGCAGGAGCAAATCATCACCCGCGACATGCACGAGCGCAAGCGCAACATGTTCGAGCGCGCCGATGCTTTCGTCGCCTTGCCGGGCGGGCTCGGCACGCTCGAGGAACTGGTCGAGCAAATGACCTGGGCCCAGCTCGGCCGCCACAAGAAACCGATCCTCATCGCCAACATCAACGGCTTCTGGGACCCGCTGCTGGCGTTGATCGATCACATGCGGGCGCTAGGCCTCGTGCCGTTGCCGGCGCGTGGCGTCGAACTTCTCGTCGCCGACCATATCGAAGAGATTCTGCCAAAGCTGCGCGCGGCAGCGCGCGTGGTGACCGAAGCGGAAGAGACAATGGCCATTCCAGCCGAGCGGCTGTGACCGTCACTCCCGCAAAAACGTAACCGCCTCGATGCGGTTGCCGTCCGGATCGCGGACGAAAGCGGCGTAGTAACCTGCATAATAGTGCGGCCGCAGGCCCGGCGTGCCATCGGATGTGCCGCCGGCCTTGAGCGCGGCCGCGTGGAAGGCATCGACCGCTGGGGTATTGGGCGCGCGCAGGCAGATGTGCACGCCGCTGTCGTTGCCGACGCAATCCATTTCGGTGCGCCGGTTGATCCAGAATTCCGGATATTTCTTGCCATAGCCAATCGCGGCATCGGGCCATTCGCGCATCTTGGCGAGGCCGAGCGGGGCCAGCAGCGCCGTGTAGAACGCCTCCGCCGCGCGCAGATCGCGCACCGCGAGGGAAACGTGGTCGATCATGACCCCTGCCCTTTCAAGCCGGCGCGCCTGACTTCACCAGCTTGTAGACGATCGAATCCATCAGCGCCTGGAACGACGCATCGATGATGTTCGGCGAGACGCCGATGGTCGTCCAATGCTCGCCGCTCTCGTCGGTGCTTTCGATCAGGACCCGTGTGACCGCTTCGGTGCCGGCGTTGAGGATACGCACGCGATAGTCGGTAAGTTCGAGCCCGGTGATGTAGCTTTGATATTTGCCGAGGTCCTTGCGCAGCGCGACATCGAGCGCATTGACCGGGCCGTTGCCCTCGGCGGCCGAAATGAGAAACTCGTCGCCGACCTTTACCTTGACGACTGCCTGGCTCACGCTGACGCGCTCGCCCTTGGCGTTGAGGCGCTGCTCGACGTTAACGTCGAACTTCTCGACCTCGAAGTAACGCGGGACCTTGCCGAGGAGCCGCCGAGCGAGCAGTTCGAACGAGGCATCCGCAGCTTCATAGGCGTAACCGACCGCCTCGCGTTCCTTGACCTCGTCGAGCAGGCGCGAAAGCCGCGGATCGTCCTTGTCAACGGCGAAGCCGATGCGGTCGAGCTCGGCCAGCAGGTTCGCCTTGCCGGCCTGGTCGGACACCAAGAGCTTGCGCTTGTTGCCGACCGTATCCGGCGGCACATGCTCATAGCTCGCCGGATCGTCAATGCCGGCGTTCAATTCCTTCATGATCGCGGAGGCGTGAATCCCGGCCTTGGTCGCGAACGCGCTTTCGCCGACATAGGGCGCATAGCGATTCGGCGCGCGATTAAGAATTTCTTCCAGCTTATGGGAAACGCGGGTAATTTTCGTCAGCGCCTGGTCGGACACGCCGATGTCGAACTTTTCCGCGTATTCCGGCTTGAGCTTCAGCGTCGGGATGATGGAGACGAGATTGGCGTTGCCGCAGCGCTCGCCGAGGCCGTTGAGCGTGCCCTGAATTTGGCGGGCGCCGGCACGCACGGCGGCGAATGAATTTGCCACCGCCTGCTCGGTGTCGTTATGGGCGTGAATGCCGACATGGTCGCCGGGGATTTGTTGGCAGACTTCGGCGACGATGTTTTCAACCTCATGCGGCAGCGTGCCGCCATTGGTATCGCACAGCACCACCCAGCGCGCGCCTTCGTCGTAGGCCGCCTTGGCGCAGGCGAGCGCGTAGGCCGGGTTGGCCTTGTAGCCGTCGAAGAAATGCTCGCAGTCGAGCAGCACCTCGCGGCCTTTAGCCTTGGCCGCGCACACGCTGTCGCGGATCGAGGCGAGGTTCTCCTCCTCAGTGGTCTCGAGCGCGACGCGCACATGATAGTCCCAGGCTTTGCCAACGAAGCAGATCGCGTCCGCCTCGGCGGACAGCACCGCCGCCAGGCCCGGATCGTTGGACGCCGAACGCCCGGGCCGGCGCGTCATGCCGAAGGCGGTGACGCGGGCATGCATCGGCCGCTTCTCGGAGAAAAAACTGGTGTCGGTCGGATTGGCGCCCGGGTAGCCGGCTTCGATGTAGTCGATGCCAAGCTCGTCGAGCATGTGCGCAATCGCGAGCTTGTCGGCGAGCGTGAAGTCGACGCCATTGGTCTGCGCGCCGTCGCGCAGCGTGGTGTCGAACAGATAGAGGCGCTCGCGGGACATCAAGCTTCACCAGAGATAATAGTTCGAGGCGAGCGCGACTGCGATCAGGATGGCGATCAGCGCGATCACCACATGGTGCGTGCGCATGCCGAAAAAGGTTGAGCGCGGCATATTTTTCACCCCGAATAAAGCTTGTAGGCGGTGTAAAGCGCGATCACGACCGCTGCCGCGATCACCGCATATTTGAGAACCAGATAATACAGCCAGTGCCGCTGGAACGGCATGTCATCGCGTTTCATTGCAGCGTTCCTTTTGCAGCCACGGCGGTGAGCGGTTTCACCATCGTGGTGTTGGCGAGCCACTCGCCGGCGAGCACCACCGTGTTGCGGGTTTTTGCGACAAAGCCGCGCCGTTCGAAAAAGCCGCGCGCCGTGTCGCTGGCATCGACCGTCAGTTCCTTTGTACCGCGGGCGGCGGCGAGCTTTTCCAGCGCGTCGCACAACATCGAGCCGGCGCCCTGCCCCGCTGCGGCCGGATGCACGTAGAGCATGTCGATGCGCGTGTTGTTGGCCAGCGACGCGAAGCCGACCGCGGAGCCGGCGTGGGTCGCGACCAGGGTCAACTCGCCGGCCAGCCGGGCGCCGAATTCCTCCTCGTCGTCGGCCGCCGACGCCCAGGCCTCCTCCTGCGCCTCGCTGTAATCATCCCCGGCCAGCTCCTCGATACCGGCGCGGAAGATCTCCGCCAGCAGCGGCACGTCCGTCGGCAGCATCGGCCGCATCGCGAGCCTGGTTTGCGGGCGGGAGATCATCGCGCGATCTCCCAAGTGGTGCCGTCTTTGGTGTCTTTCAAGACGACGCCCATTTTCGCAAGTTCGTCGCGGATGCGGTCGGACTCGTTCCAATCTTTGCGCTCGCGCGCCCTAGTGCGCGCTTCGATAAGATTGTCGACTTTGCCTTCGTCGGTTTGACCATGTTGGCGTTCGTAGATCTGGCGAAAGCTGACGTCGTTAAGATCAAGGCCAAGAAGGTCACAGCCGGCTAGCAGGTCATGTGCTGGCTGTGACCACGGGTCGCCGCTCTGTCTGCACTCTTCGGCCAATTTATGGAGAGCCGTAATCGCCAAGGGAGTATTTAGATCATCACTTAACGCCGTTAGTAGCTCAGGCGGCACTTCGCCATTACGAGTTTGGCGCCTTCGCACACCCTCAGTGAAGGTCTCAAAAACACCTATTTCAATGGATGCAGACACTGTTCCCTTATGAGTCCAATCAATCGGCTGTCGATAGTGGGTCTTCAACATCTGAAAGCAGATGACAGACCCCGGCCACGGTTTTAGCAACTCCCTAATCGTCACGAAATTCCCGGCCGACTTGGCCATCTTCTCGCCTTCGACCTGAAGAAAGCCGTTGTGCACCCAGTAATTCGCCATCACCGGGGTATGGAAGGCGCACCGCGATTGCGCAATCTCGTCTTCGTGGTGCGGAAAGACGAGATCGATGCCACCACCATGGATGTCGAAAATCTCGCCAAGATAACGCCAGGCCATCGCTGAGCATTCGATGTGCCAACCGGGCCGCCCGGGCACGGCGATGCCGGCAGGCGACGGCCACGCCGGCTCGCCCGGCTTCGATGGCTTCCACAACACGAAGTCCCGCGGGTCTTTCTTGTACGCCGCGACCTCGACGCGGGCGCCGGCGATCATCTCGTCGAGCGGCCGCTTCGACAGCGCGCCGTAATCGGCCATCGATGCCACGCTGAACAGCACGTTGTCCTTGGCGACATAGGCATTGTCCGATGCCAGCAGCCGCTCGATCAGCGCGCGCATCTCGGCGATATGCTCGGTCGCCCGCGGCTCGAAGGTCGGTGGCAGGCAGCCGAGTGCAGCCACGTCCTCGTGAAATTGCTTGTCGGTTTTTTCCGTGACCTTGCGGATCGCCTCATTCAGCGGCAGCGCGGGATATTCCTCGGCCGCCCGCGCGTTGATCTTGTCGTCGACGTCGGTGATGTTGCGAACGTAAGTGACGTGATCGGCGCCATAAAGGTGACACAGGAGCCGGAACAGCACGTCGAAGACGATCACCGGCCGCGCATTGCCGATATGGGCGAAGTCGTAGACCGTCGGCCCGCACACATACATGCGCACGTTGGACGGATCGAGCGGACGAAAAACCCGCTTCTCGCGCGTCAGCGTATCGTAGAGTTTAAGGTCCATGGGCATCGAATCGAATTATACGCCTTTAGCCTGCTGGCCGGGCGTCCATCGGTCTCGATGATGAGATAAAGACGGCCACCGCCAGCGTTGTCGCTAGCGAATAATCTCCCGGCAAATGCCGAAGCTGAGCTTGTGGCCGTTCATAAACCTACAATGGGCCAGGCTGTGCATTGCGTCAAGAGTTGGCGCTGACAGGAATGGCCAAGTTGCATTTTCCGTGACCGTTTTGCTATTGGGCTCTCGGGCCTTTCGCAGTTCTATGAGCAGCAACAGGCGTTAGCTTGAACCGGCGGACACGGTACCGAGCCGTACGAACAGAACACGCAACAGTCGCCCGAGCGAGGCTTTAGGCGCTCTCCACACCCCTTGCAATCATAGAAGAACTGGCACGCATCCGTCGGCATTGTTTCCGTCGCCTGGTGCCCGCATTTGGGACAGGTCAGTATCGATTCCGCGATCAACCCTGGACCTCTTCCACCATCGCCGCGCGACTACGCCGGCCCAATATAACGTCGAACAGGCGGTATGGCCACGCGCCTCTGCCGTCGACGTCGAATCCTGTTCGGATTGTGGAAGTTAACGCACCCTTAACTCAACCGTCGCATTCTTCGTGTTCATAGCAAGGTGGGTGCGGCGCGTCCGGCGCCGGGTGGGGGTTTCATGCGGTCCATGATCGCGGCCGCGGCGTTTGCCGCCGCGCTGGTTGGCGCAACCGCCGCCCAGGCGGAAAAGCGCGTCTTCATCATCGCCAATAACGGCGACGGCTATGGCGTCGACCGTTGCCTCGCCGCCGGCGCGGCCTGCGGCGCTTCGGCGGCCAATTCCTATTGCCGCACGCACGAGTTCGGCCAGGCGCTGTCGTACCGCAAGGTCGACCGCGACGACATCACCGGCGCCATCCCGACAAGCGGCCCGGGCTCTTGCCACGGCGCCAATTGCGACGATTTCGTCGCCATCACCTGCTCGCGCTAACACGCTGATCCGGTTGCGCGCCGTTTGCTCCACCGCAGCAGCGCCGCGGCGGCGAGCGCGACCAGCGCAATTTCCGTCGACGCCGCGGCAACGAGCTTAAGCCGGGTTGCCAGGCTGGCAACGAGCACGAGCCCCGGTGACAGCTCCGGCCACGTCCATATCATTCCCGCGACGCAGGCGTTCTCGCCCCAATCCAGGATCAGTTCGGCGACGGGAAGCGCGATCAGCGCCCTGCGCCAGCGAAGCGGCACCGCGCCGTCATGCGACCGACCCGGTAACGCCAGCCCACGCGATACCGCGTAGAGCGGCGGGAAAAAGGTATCGAGGACGAGTTCGGGATCAAGATAATAGGCGCGTCCGTGCTCGCCGATGGCGGCGAGAAACGCCTGGGCCTCCTCATATCTGTAGCCCGACCACCGGAGATCGAAAGGCGCCGCGCCACCGGCCGAATGTTGGAGGTGCGGCAGCGTGACAAAGAAAAGCACGGCCCACAGCGCGCCGCTCGCGAGGAGAAGACCGATCACCAGCCGTCCCGACGGGAATCGGCTCACGGTCGTGTCGTTCATCGCGATTGCTTGGCCAGCGCGATGGCTTCGCGCAGCACATCGAGGTCGCCGACATGATTGGCGAGGATGAGCACAAGCCGCGCGTCGAGCTCCGCCGCCTCGGCATCGGACAGCTTGCGGCGCGCTTCCACAAGCGCGAGATAGGCGGCGTCGGGATCGGCGAATTGCGAGGCGGTGACGAGCTTCGGCATCGAAGTCATCTCTGCAACGCGCGCTGGTGTGCGCGCGCGACGGCAGCGGCATCGAAGCCCCGCCACCGCGCGCATAAATGCTGGTCGGGTCGAACGAGATAAGTCGCGCCCGGCGTCGCGTCGAAACGCTGCGCGAAGATTCCGTTCGGATCGAAACAATCCTCGCCGATGATGGTCAACGCAATCTGGTCGGGGGCGCGGGCCCGTTCGCCATTTTTGCCCTGACGATCCTTGACATGAATGATCTCGAAACCGCCGCTTAAACTCTCGAGCAAATGCGTCGCGCCACCATCCGCCCGAAGGAGCGGCGCATCGGGCAGTGGCGCGCCAAGTTTGGCGGCGCCGGCAAACGGCGTCGTATCCGGCGTCGACAGCGGTGAATTGTAAACCGCCGGCAGCGACAAGCGTCCGGAATTGACCATGCGGCGCGCGAACTCGGCCTTGGGCGCCAGCGCCAGCACGGCGTCGCGCAGCCGCCGCTCGGCGCTCGAGTGCGGCGACATGAAATCGGTCGAACGCGTTGAGTGGCCGATATTTTCGTCGGCGGCCTGAATACGTTCGGCATCGTAGCTTTCGATCAGCCCTGCCCCGCCCTCGCCCTTGAGGAGCGCGGCCAGCTTCCACGCCAGGTTCTCGGCGTCCTGGATGCCGGAATTGGCGCCCCGCGCGCCGAACGGCGATACCTGATGCGCGGCGTCGCCGGCGAAGATCACCCGATCATGCACGAATTGATCGAGGCGCCGACAGTTGAAGGTATAGATCGAGACCCATTCGAGCTCGTAAGCGTGCGGCGCCAACACTTTGTCGAGCCGGGCGCGGACGCGTTGCGGCTCCTGCTCGGCGACCGGATCAGCATCGGGCCCGAGTTGCAAGTCGATGCGCCAGATATCGTCGGGTTGACGATGCATCAGCGCCGACTGGCCGGAATGGAAGGTCGGGGCAAACCAGAACCGGCGTTCAGTGGGGAAATCCGCCGCCATGCGCACGTCGGCAATGAGGAACTTGTCCTCGAAGGTGACGCCGGCGAAGTCGAGGCCAAGCAGGCCGCGGACGGTCGAACGCGCGCCATCAGCGGCAATCAGCCAGTCGGCATTGAGCCCGTAAGTTCCCTCCGGCGTCTTGATGCTCAACCGCACGCCGTCATTGAGCCGATCAAGGCCGACGACCTTGTTCTTCCAGCGCAGATTGATGTTTTTCAGTTCGAGCGCGCGGTCGACCAGCGCCTTTTCCAGATAAAACTGCTGCAGGTTGATGAAGGCGGGCATTTTGTGCCCTTCCTCCGGCAGCAGGTCGAAGGAGAACAGAAGCTCATCGCCGCAAAAAACCTTGCCGAGCTTCCAGGTGACGCCGTGCGCGACCAAGCCGTCGCCGACGCCAAGCCGATCCAAAATTTCGAGCGTGCGCTTTGACCAGCAGATCCCGCGCGAACCTTCGCCAATACGGTCCGCATCGTCGAGGAGCACGACCGGCACATCGCGCAGCGCGAGATCGATCGCGGCGGCGAGCCCAACCGGTCCGGCTCCGACCACGACGACAGGATGACGCGTTGCCGCGCCCTCGTCCTGATCGGGCGAGCGGCGATAATCGTAGCGATAGACCGATTTGCGGATGGTGCTCATTGTTTAAGGTACTTGGCTCACCCGCGCAGCGATGCCCACATGGCGCGATCGCGCTCCGCCGACCAGATCACGGGATGCTCGATTCCCTTGGCCTCGTCATAAGCGCGCGCGACATTGAACGGCATGCAATGTTCGTAGATAGCGAAGCTCGCAAACTTCGGGTCCATGATGCGGCGAACGATGTCATAGGTTTCCTTGAGCGAGCGGCTCTTGCCGACGCTCTCGGATACCGCTGAATAAAGCGTGGTGAGAAAATCTTCGGTCAAGGCAATGCCGTCGGCGACCTCCTTCGCCGTTTTCAGCGCCGCGCCGCGGCCCGGCACCAGCGCGTTTGCGCCGAACTCGGCAAGCCGGTCGAGGGTGGCCGGCCAGTCGGTGAAATGCGCGTCGCCGCAGTAGCAGGCCGAGTGGTACTCGACCAGATCGCCGGAAAACACGACGTTGGCGTCGGGCACATAGGCAACGACATCGCCGGCGGTGTGGCCGCGGCCGATGTGCATAATCCGGACTTCGCGGGTGCCGAGCCACACCGACATCTGGTCGGGAAATGTAATCGACGGCCAGGTGAGGCCGGGAATGCTTTCGACCGCGCGAAACAGCCGCGGGAAGCGGCCGATCTCGGAATCCATGTCCTGTTTGCCGCGCTCGGCAATCAAGGCGCGCGTCGCAGCCGACGCCAGGATTTCGGCGCCCCCATAAGCCGACGCGCCGAGCACGCGCACGGCGTGGTAATGCGTAAGCAAGACGTATTTGATCGGCTTGTCGGTGACTTTGGCGACGCGATCGATGACCTGCTTGGCCATCACCGGCGTGGCCTGGGCATCGACAACCATCACCCCGTCATCGCCGACAATGACTCCGGAATTGGGATCGCCTTCGGCGGTAAACGCATAAAGATCGGGGCCGATGGCGTCGAAGGTGATGGTCTTGTCGGCCAGATCGGCAGTCGAGGCGAACTCCGCGCTCATCGTGATTTCCTCCCGGCATTCTCCGCGGCATCGCGGTCCGCCGTATCGCCCTATCTCAAAGGTGACTTCGCATGAACCTTCCGGCGCTGGCCAGTGCGCGACGGCCGGCTTCCAGGCGAGCGTTGAAAAGCGGCCATGCATGAATCATATGCGGCCAAATCTCCAACGTCACGGCAACATCGGCAGCGCCAGCGGCGGCCGCGAAACGCGTGGCGTCCGCGAGCAGGGTTTCGTCCGACCCTACCTGGATCAGCGCCGGCGGGAATCCTTTTAAGTCCGAGAAAAGCGGCGAAACACGCGGGTCCTTCGGGCCCAGGCCGGCGGGCAGGTAGGCGTCGGCCAATTCGCCGAGATAGCCCTTGTGGATGAGCGGGTCCACGGCGTCTTTGCTGGCGAGCGTCGAGCCGGACATGGTCAGGTCGGTCCAGGGGGAGACCAGCCACGCGCAGCAGGGCTGCTCCTCGCCGGCGCTGCGCAACCGGTTGATGAGCGCAACCGTGAGACCGCCGCCCGCGCTGTCACCGCCGATTGCAATATGCGCTGCCGCGATACCCTCTTTGCGCAAAAAACGCCACGCGGTCAGCGCGTCGTCAAACGCCGCCGGGAAAGGATGCTCCGGCGCCAGCCGATAGCCGACCGCCAAGGTGCGAACGCCGGCCGCGCGTCCGGCCTCGCTGACCATGCGGCGATGGCCGCGAATTGATCCGGAACAATAGCCACCGCCATGAAAAAACATCAGCGCGCGGCTGGCATCGCTGCCGGGAACAATCGACCATTCACCAGGCACGCCGCCGAGATCGACCGCGGTGAGTTTCACGTCATCGGCGATCGGCCAAGCGCTGCCGATATCATCAAGGCGTTGGCGCCGATTTGCCCAGCCGACTGGCCGCGGCTGCGAACTCAACAATGCGCGGATGGCGTCGATTTCGCTCCGGGCCATCGCCCCTCACTACATTGCGTCGCGTCAGCCAGCCGGTCTGCGCTTAACCGCGACCATGGGACGATCCTGCGCCCATGTTTAAGCAGCCCCAACATCGCGAGCAAGGACGCTACGCCGTTGCGTGGTTCCTCGACTTCGTTCATGTTTGTGCCGATGCGCCTGACGCCCGGGGGCGGCCGGCGGTTGAGGCACGTCGAGCGCGTGCCACGAGGATGCCGCGGATAAAGCCATGGCTAGTCAGCGGGCGACCGAGGGCCCAATCGGCAACGATTTGGCCTCCGATAAGGCGACATCCGACGCTCATGCGCCGCTCAAGCTCGAGCAGTTCCTGCCTTACCAACTCAACGTCGTGGCAAGTCTCGTTTCCCAGGCGCTGTCGCGCGTCTATGCGCGGCGTTATGGCATCGGCGTGCCGGAATGGCGTGTATTGGTGACGCTCGGCCAATATCAGGCGATGACCGCAAAGGCGATCGGCGGCCACACCCATATGCACAAGACCAAAGTGTCGCGCGCGGTTGCGCTGTTGGAAAAGCGCCGGCTGCTGGCGCGCCGCGCCAACCGCGAAGACAAGCGCGAGGCCTTCCTTTCGCTTACCGCTGCCGGGCGGGCCATGTACGAGGAATTAGCCCCGCACGCTCTCGACTTCGCGAGCCGGTTGACGGAAATCCTGACGCCGGGCGACCGCGAAGCATTCAATCGCGCCTTGCAGCTGCTGATCGCGCGATCCGGGCAGCTGGTTGCCAAGATGGGGCGGTCGGGCGAAGACGAGTGACGGCCTGACGGTATTCAAGACGGTTTGGTTTCATGCTAGAGACTTGCCTTCTGGCGGTTCCACCGGGGGACGTTCGTGATGATTGCGCGCCTGTTCGCTCCGCAATTCCTCGTGCTTTACTGGTTTGCGATTACCGCGATGATCGTTCATTTCCGCGGACGCGCGCGGTTGAGCTTTACGCGGCAGCTGACCGATCACTCGACGCTGCTCGCTCCCTATAACGTGCTGATGTATTGGTTCTCGGCGCTGCCCGGTCGCCCGGTACTGCCGGCATCGAGCATTCCGGACCTCGCTAAGCTGCGCGACAATTGGGAAATCATCCGCGAAGAAGCGCTGGCGCTGTTCGACCAAGGCCGCATCAAGGCGGCCGACAAGTACAACGATTTCGGCTTCAACTCGTTCTTCCGCACCGGCTGGAAGCGGTTCTATCTCAAATGGTACGGCGAACCCCTTCCCTCGGCGAAGGCGATGTGCCCGCGGACGGTAGCACTGCTCGAATCAATTCCAGGTATTGAAGGTGCCATGTTTGCCAGCCTCGGCCCCGGCAGCCGGCTGGTGACGCATCGCGATCCGTATGCCGGCTCGCTGCGCTATCACCTCGGATTGGTGACGCCGAAATCGCCCGGCGAATGCCGCATCTTCGTCGACGGCGAGCCGTACACCTGGCACGACGGCGAGGATTTGCTGTTCGACGAGACCTACGTGCACTACGCCGAGAACACGACCAACGAGACGCGCATCATCCTGTTCTGCGATGTCGAGCGGCCGTTGCGCACCCGCATTATGACGAACATCAACCGCTGGGTCTGTCATCATATCGTTCAGCAGACCAAAACACAGAACGTCGAGGGCGAGCCGGTCGGCGTCTTCAACAAGATGTTCCATTACCTCTATCAGGTGCGGCTCGTCGGCAAGCGCATGAAGGCGTGGAATAAGAACGTGTACTACGCGGTCAAGTTCTCGATCATCGGCTGCGCCTTGGCGGCGGTTGCCTATTCCGTGTTCGCTTAGAGCCGGCCGCGAAGCAGTTTGAGCAGCATGAAACTCTATTCGTATTTCCGCTCGTCGGCTGCCTATCGTGTGCGCATTGCGCTTAATCTTAAAGGCCTTGGCTACGAGACGGTGGCGGTTAACCTGGTCAAGGACGGCGGCCACAACCGGCGGCCTGAATTTCGCGCGGTGAATCCGCAGATGCGCGTACCTGCTCTGGTCACTCCGACCGGCGATGTGCTCATTCAGTCGCTCGCCATCATCGAATATCTCGACGAGACGCATCCTGATCCGCCGCTCCTGCCTAACGAACCGATCGCGCGCGCCCGGGTACGCGCGATCGCAGACATCGTCGCCTGCGATATCCATCCGCTGAACAACAGTGGGACGCTGCGTTACCTGAAACGCGAGATGCAGCAGGAGCAAACCACCATCGATGCCTGGTACCATCATTGGGTCATCGAGGGATTCGAGGCGATCGAGGCGCTGGTGCAGCCCGGCCCGTACGCCTGCGGTAGCCAGGTCACGCTGGCCGATGTCTATCTGGTGCCGCAGGTCGCCAATGCGCGGCGCTTGAACGTCCCGCTGGAAAAGTTTCCCAAGATCGTCGGCATCGACGCCGCTTGCCTGAAGCTTGCCGCCTTCGACCGGGCCCGTCCGGAAAACCAGCCGGACGCTGTGTAAACGGGCCGCGTTCACACTTTGGTCACCATTCCATCGCTTGATTGCGCCGCCACGGGGCAGCACAGAGTCTGGACTGTAGAATGATCAACCACGTGCGCAGCCTTGGACTCGCTGTCGTCAGCGCGGGCGCGCTTTCAATCGCCGCTATCGCCCAGACCACTTCACCGCCTGCACCGGTTCCGGATCAGGCGGCTTCCAATCCCGTTTGCGTGCGCCTCGAGAGCCAATTGGCGATCCTCAACCGCGGTTCTGCCGATCCCGCGCGCGCCGACCAGATCAAGCGCTATGAGGACGCGATCTCCAAGCAGCAGACAGACCTCGACCGCGCGCTGGTGCAATCGAAAAAGCAGGGTTGCGAGGGTGGTGGATTTTTTGCGCTGTTCACCGGACGAGCGCCGCAATGCCAACCGCTGAACGCGCAAATCCAGCAGATACGCGACAACCTCGATCATTCCATGAGCGATCTCGAGCGGCTCAAGAGCGGCAACACCGATCAGGAAGGGCCGCGTCGCGCGCTGATCGGACAACTGGCGCAGAATAATTGCGGACCGCAATATCGCGCCGCGGCGGCGGCCGCGGGACCGGGCGGATTCCTCGACGCGCTGTTTTCCGGCACGATCATCAATCCCGGCGGCGACGGCGCGCCGTCCGGCACCTATCGCACCGTCTGCGTGCGCACTTGCGACGGATATTACTTCCCGATCTCCTACTCGACGGTGCCGAACCGGTTTGCAGATGATCAGCACGCCTGTCAGCGCGAGTGCCCCGCCGCTGAAGCCGTACTTTACAGCTATCGCAATCCTGGCGAGGACATCAACCAGGCGGTGTCGATCAGCGGCCAGCCGTATACTGAATTGCCGAACGCCTTTCACTATCGCAAGGAGTTCACGGCGGCCTGTTCCTGCCGACGGCCGGGTCAAAGCTGGGCCGATGCTCTGAAAAATACCGACGACGCAACCACGCTCGAGAGCGGCGACATCGTCGTAACGGATCAGAACGCCAAAGCCCTGTCGCAGCCGCCGCAATCGAAAGGCACCAACACGAAGCCGGCGCTCAAACCCGGCTTTAAGCCGCAGGACGCGGACGCAACGCCTGTGGCGCCGGGCACAACGCCCGTGGCGACGGGCCAAAGCGCCTCCGGCGCTGATGCTTCGACGCGGGGCGGCGTGCGTACCGTGGGGCCGCCGTTCGTCGCGGCGCATTAGAGCGCAATCACTTCAGATTGGATCGATTGGCGCTCTAACTTTTTGGTGGAGCATGACCTTTTCGGAAAACCGGCTTCCACTTTTCCGGGTCATGCTCTAGAGCCCGTCATCAAAAGTCGGCAACGCCGGCCCCGGCCGCGGCGTAGCTCTTGATCGGCGTGCTGGCCGCGGCAGGCGGCTCGGTGCCGGAGTCAAAAAAGCGGCTGGTGATTGGATAGCGCCGGTCGCGGCCGAAGTTCTTCAGCGTCACTTTGACGCCTGGCGCCGCCTGCCGGCGTTTGTACTCGGCGAGATTGAGCATGCGCTCGATCTTCATCACCGTCTCGCGCTCGAAGCCTGCGGCGATGATGGTGGCGACAGGCTCCTCGCGCTCGACCAACCGCTCCAGAATCTGGTCGAGTACGTCGTAGGGCGGCAGCGTGTCCTGGTCGGTCTGATGCTCGCGCAGTTCCGCGCTCGGCGCCCGCGTGAGCACGTTCTCGGGAATCACCGCCCCATCGGGGCCGAGCGCGCCATCCGCCTTCCAGAAATTGCGCAGCCGCGCCAACTGGTAGACTTCGGTTTTGTAGAGATCCTTGATCGGGTTGAAGCCGCCATTCATGTCGCCATAGAGCGTGGCGTAACCGACCGACATTTCCGACTTGTTGCCGGTGGTCACCACCATCAGGCCGAATTTGTTGGAGATCGCCATCAGGATCGTGCCGCGGGCGCGGGCCTGCAAATTTTCCTCAGTGACGTCGCGCGGCGCGCCGGCAAAGATGCCCGCGAGCGCCGCTTCGAGCCCCACTACGGCGCTCTCGATCGGGACGATGTCGTAGCGGACGCCGAGCGCGCGAGCGACGGCTTCGGCGTCATCGCGCGATTCCTGCGAGGTGAAACGGAACGGCAGCATGACGCAGCGCACGCGGTCGGCTCCCAGCGCATCGACCGCGAGCGCCGCGCATAACGCCGAGTCGACGCCACCGGACAGGCCGAGCACAACGCCCCTGAATCGGTTCTTGTCGACATAGTCGCGCAGTCCGAGCATGCAGGCGGTGTAATCCGCCCGGTCGAATTCTTCAGCCGCTGCGATTGGCCCCGGTGCGCAGCGCCACACGCCTTGCGTTCGTGACCAATGCATCGTGACGACCGCTTCGCGGAAGGCGGGAAGCTGGAAGGCGATCGAACGATCCGCATTCAGCGCAAACGATGCGCCGTCGAAGACAAGCTCGTCCTGGCCACCGACCTGGTTGATGTAAAGGAGCGGCAGCCCGGCCTCGGTGACGCGCGCGACGGCCACATTGAGGCGCACGTCCGCCTTGTCGCGCCAGTACGGCGAGCCGTTGGGCACGATGAGCAGTTCGGCGCCGGTCTCGGCCAGGCACTCGACCACGTTCTCGTAGTCGCCCCAGTCGGTCCAGGTATCCTCGCAGACCGGCAGGCCAAGCCGCACGCCGCGGAAGCTCACCGGGCCGGGAACCGGACCGGGCGCGAACACTCGCTTCTCGTCGAACACACCGTAATTCGGCAGGTTGACCTTGAAGCGGATCGCTTCGATCCGTCCGCCGGCAAGCAGCGCATAGGCGTTGTAGAGTTTGCCATCCTCAAGCCAGGGCGTGCCGATGAGCACCGCGGGACCGCCATCGGCGGTTTCGCGCGCCAACGTCTCCACTGCGCCGTGGCAGGCAGCCTGGAATGCCGGCTTCAACACCAAGTCTTCCGGGGGATAGCCGGCAATGAAAAGCTCGGAAAAGGCGACGATATCGGCGCCGTCGCCGGCCGCTTGCGCACGCGCAGCGCGGGCACGCTCAAGATTGCCGGCGACGTCGCCGACAATGGGGTTGAGCTGTGCCACGGCAATGGCCAGGCGGTCGGCGGGACGCTCGTTCATGCCCAAGGTCTAGCCCCGGATCACGAAAAGTGGAACCCGGTTTCCGAACCGGACCCGCTCGAACGAACGGATCCTGCGCTCTGGCGGCGGGCTAGCGCGTGGGAGAGGAAAGTCGGTTGGGAACTTGTTAGAGTACGCTCAGCTGCAAGCAGGAGTGCGCCAATGGAACGATTCATCAATGTTGCCGGAGCCCAGACTGGACCAATCGCCCGCAACGAGTTGCGTCAGCAGGTCGTGTCCCGGTTGCTCGAACTGATGCGCGAGGCCAAGGCGCGCGGCAGCGATATCGTGGTCTTTCCGGAATTGGCGCTGACCACCTTCTTTCCCCGCTGGTGGATGGAAGATGACGCCGAGATCGACAGTTACTTCGAGCGGGAAATGCCGAATGCGGCTACTAGGCCGCTGTTCGAGACCGCGAAGTCGCTGGAGATCGGCTTTTATCTCGGCTACGCCGAATTGGCGCAGCACAACGGCACGATGCATCGCTACAACACGGCGATCCTGGTCGACAAGAACGCCAGGATCGTCGGCAAATACCGGAAGGTGCATTTGCCGGGCCACGCCGATAACCGTTCGCACTATCCGTTTCAGCATCTTGAGAAGCGCTATTTCGAACCGGGCGACCTGGGTTTTCCGGTATGGCGCGCATTCGGCGCCAATGTCGGCATGTGCATCTGCAACGACCGGCGCTGGCCGGAGACTTACCGGGTCATGGGCATGCAGAGCGCCGAGCTGATCCTGCTCGGCTACAACACGCCGACCCATCTGCCGTGGGTCCCGGTCTACGATCATCTATCGGATTTCCACAACCATCTGTGCATGCAGGCCGGCGCTTACCAGAACAGCACCTGGGTGGTCGGTATCGCCAAGGCCGGCAACGAGGAAGGCAGCGAGCTTCTGGCCGGCAGCTGCATCGTAGCGCCCTCGGGCGAGATCGTGGCGATGGCGACCACGAATGGCGACGAGGTGTTCACCGCCAAGTGCAACCTCGACATCAGCCGCTACAACAAGGAGGCGATGTTTAACTTCGCCCAACACCGGCGCATCGAGCACTACCAGTTGATCACCGAGCGCGCCGGCGCCATTCCGCCGGAATCCTAAGGCGGCGGTTGCGACCCTCAAACAGCGAACGGCCGCAAATTGTAGCCCGCAGGCTTGGTTCGCTCGTAAGCGGCGGCGGCACGGACCACGTCATATTCGCCGAGCGCGCGGCCGACGATCTGCAGACCGACCGGCATGCCGTCGGCGGCAATGCCGGCGCAAACCGTCGCCACAGGCTGGCCGGTCAGATTAAACGGATAGGTGTAGTAAACCCAGGACACGAGGTTACGGTCCTGCAAATGGTCTGGAATGTTCTTGCCGGCATCGAGCGAAGAAACCGGCAGAACCGGCGACAGCAGCAAATCGTAAGTTTCGAAGAACGTGCGCACCTTGTCGCGCAGCGCGTAGCGCTCGAACACTTTCTCATAGTAGTCGCGCATGTCCTGGACGAGCGCGGCGTCGAGGACTTCGGCAACCGCCGGATCGAGCACATCACGCTGCGTCTCGACAAACTTGCGCAGGCGCGTACCGACGCCGGCATAAAACTCCGCGGTCCATAAATCGGCCGGATCTTTGTCGAACACGTTCTCGACCAGTTCGACCTTGCAGCCAAGCCCTTCAAACGCGCGCGCGGCCTCGGCCACGATGGCAACGACATCCGGATCGGGCCGCGCGTAGCCCAGCGTCGGACTGTACGCGATGCGGAGATCGGCCACGCCGGCGTCGCAAGCGCCAGCGAGGTCCGGCATCGCCGCCGCCACGCTGAATGGATCGCGCGGGTCGTAGCCGCCGATCGCCATCAGCAAAAGCGCGGCATCGCCGATATTACGGGCGAGCGGACCAACATGGGCAAGCGTCGGCGTCGCCGAGGCCGGCCAAACCGGAACGCGGCCGAAATGCGCTTTGATACCGGCCAGCCCGGACAGGCAGCAAGGAATGCGGACCGAGCCGCCGCCATCGGTGCCGAGCGCGAACGGCGTGATGCCGGCGGCGACGGAAGCGGCCGCGCCCGCACTCGATCCGCCCGGCGTCTTGGCGAGGTTCCACGGATGGCGCGTGATCCCGGTCAACGGACTGTCGCCGATCGGCTTGCAGCCGAATTCGCTGGTCGTGGTCTTGCCGATAAGAATGGCCCCTGCCGCCTTGGCGCGCTCCACGGCGGGCGCATCGACCGACGCGATGTTGCCGGCCATCGTGCGCGAGCCTGATGCGTAGGGCGCACCCGCGACCGCCATCAGGTCCTTTGCGGAGAACGGCAGGCCGTGCAGCAGGCCGAGCGTCTCGCCCCGCATCACGGCATCCTCGGCCGCACGAGCGGCGCCAAAAGCGGCTTCCGGGAGCAGCACGAAAAACGCGTTCAAACTCCCCTGCGTCGCCTCGGCCTTGGCCAGAGCCCGCCGGGTCAGCTCGACCGGCGAGACATCCTTGGCGGCGACACGGCGCCGCAGTTCCGCGGCCGTCATCAGGTCGAGGTCTGCGGACATGCGCACCTTCCGATCAGAGCCGCGGGGCCAAGGCTCATCGCACCGGAGCCGCAAGCGCGTCAGTCGTTAACGATGGCGAAAGCGCGAACCGGCGAACCTGAGCCGCCCTTGAACTTCAAGGGCACCCCGAAGAACTGAAACTCGCCCTTGCCCAGCAACTCTTCGAGATTGACCAGCCATTCCCAATGACTGATGCCGAGCTTGCGGCATAGCCGGTGCTGGGCGAACACGTCGTCGCTCGGCTTGTCCGTCGACGGGCCCTCGACGCCGTGCATGCGCGAGCCGTGGTCATACATCCATTGCGTCGCCTCGACGGTGAGCTGCGGATTTTTCCATACCGAATCGAGCGTCGGATAGGTGCGCTTGTGGAAGCCGGTGCACAACAGCACGATGTGTCCGTCCACCTTCACGCCGGACTTCTTCTCGGCCTCCTGCATGCGCGGCACGGTGATGTCGCCGAGATTGGGCACATGACGCAGGTCGAAGCACACCGCCTTGCCCATGAACAGTTCGAGCGGCATTTCATCGATCGGTTGGCCCTTGGGATTGACGTGCCGGAATGCGTCGACATGGGTACCGACGTGATCGAGCGTGGCGATGAAGTTCGTCTGGAACGTCATCGCATCGCCGGGCACGCCGAGATTGAAGGCCTTCGAGGATTCGTGGCTGAGATGGGTGGTGATGACCGGCCGCTGGAAAAGCTTGTGGGCCGGCATGTTGTCTTCGATCAGAAGGCTCAAATCGACGACACGCTGCGCCATATCATTCTCCGTTTGACGCAAGTGCGGGCTCGCACCAGCGTTTCTGTCCCGGATGGGTTCGATAATCGGCCGGCAGATCGCCGCCGAACGGCGAATTGAGCAGGCTCGCGCCATTCCCCGGCAATGGGCTTGCTGCACGCCCGAACACTATCAGATCAGGCTGCCGAGGGGATAGGGACCTAACTTGAGGCTGCCTTGTATGAACACGCCGATAATATCGGTCTTCCAATCGACCGGTTGCGGGAAGGCCGTCTCGCTGACGACATTGCCCTGAAAGTCGGTGTTGCCATTGGCCTGCATGTGCCAGTAGCGAGCACCAATGCCGATACTGCCGTATTCCGTCACCTGGTATGTCAGCAGCGCTTCAAACTGATAGCCCATGCCTCGGCCGTCCTCCGGGATCGGCCCGGTGAAATCCCCGACTGCCGTGCCGATACGCAGCCAGTGACTGTCGGTACCGTTGAGGAACACGTAGGGCAGCCACACCGCTTCGCCGCTCAGCTTGAAACGGTCTCCGATATTCACCGAACCGTCGACGCCGAGCCGCAGTGACTGCCAATGATTGTTCTGTGAAATCACCTCGATTGAGTTTGGTATCGGCGGCTGGCACACGTCGGGGTTACCGGCCGTTTGCGTGCAGCCAAAAGCGTTCATTTGCTCATTGAAATAGTGATAGCCGGCGAACGCCCCAATCCGGAAATCGCCGCCGCGCACGACGTCGTATCCAAGATCGGCACTGGCATAAGCCAATTCGCCATTGTACTGGCTGCTGTTCGTGCTCGAATAGGGATTGATGCCCGGCGGGAAATCCTCATCCTTCAAGTTTCCTCCCAGCAGCCCGCCGCCGCCCGCATAGCCCTTCACAAAGATGCCGTTGGTGAAGGCGGCGCGACCGAATAGCTCGCCGGCCGCCGTCGTCATGTCGCTGTAGGTCAGGCGCGAGACCATCGCATTGGAAGCGCTTGGTACGTCGAACAGGCTCTTGCCGGTCGTGGCGCTGCCGTACCAGAAGCGCGCTCCGAATTCGCCTTGCCAGGCGGGAGCCGAATGCGGGACGAAGTACTCAACATCCGGCACCGCCGCAGCTTTAGTCACGAGCGGCGACGGCCACGGCGTGGAAAGCTGCGGTGGCCACAGCAGCGGCGGCGCCGCCTGATCGGCCGCATAAGCGGGAGACCCAATCAGCCACGCAACCGCGATCCAACGCGGTAAATGAAACTGTACCTGCACCGCACGCCCCGCGCCCGTTGCAGTCTTTTTCTGACGCGGAAGATTTGAATCAAATTGCTTGCGTGTTTCTTTATCGCCACGCCCGGTCGCGGATCAGCCTGAGCGGTTCGTAAAGCCGGATGGTGTACGAGATGCAAATCTTGAAGTTTGGTCCGGCGCTACAGCGCCGCCACCGCCGGCACCGGTTTTGCTTTGCCTTCGCGCTCCGTTTTCAGGAGATCGGCCACAAGAAAGGCGAGGTCGAGCGATTGCTCGGCATTGAGCCGCGGATCGCACACGGTATGGTAACGATCATTGAGGTCTTCCTCGCTGATCGCCCGCGCGCCGCCGGTGCATTCGGTGACGTTCTGTCCGGTCATTTCCAGATGCACGCCGCCGGCATAAGTGCCTTCGGCCGCATGCACTTGAAAAAAGGTTCGTACCTCCTTGAGGATTTGATCGAACGGACGGGTCTTGTAGCCGGTCACAGAGCTGATGGTGTTGCCGTGCATCGGATCGCACGACCACACCACGTTGCGGCCCTCGCGCTTCACCGCGCGAACGAACCGCGGCAGGTGATCGGCAGCCTTGTCCGCGCCCATACGGCAGATCAGGGTGAGGCGGCCGGGTTCGTTTTCCGGATCCAGGATGTCGATGAGCTTGAGAAGTTCGTCCGGCTTTTGCGTCGGGCCGGTCTTCAATCCGAGCGGATTCTTGACGCCGCGGCAGTACTCGATATGCGCATGATCCGCCTGCCGGGTGCGATCGCCCACCCACAGCATGTGGCCGCTGGTGCAGTACCAGTCGCCGGTCGTTGAATCGACCCGCGTAAAGGCCTGCTCGTAGCCGAGCAGCAGCGCTTCGTGGCTGGTGAAGAAATCGGTCGTCCGCATCTCCGGATGCACTTCGGGATCGATGCCGCAGGCGCGCATGAAATTCAGCGCCTCGGTGAGGTGGGTGGCAAGCTCCTGATAACGCTTCGACTGCGGTGAGTCCTTGACGAAGGACAGCATCCACTGATGCGCGTTCGATAGATTGGCATAGCCCCCGGTGGCGAAGGCGCGCAGGAGATTGAGCGTCGCCGCCGACTGCCGATAGGCTTCGAGTTGCCGGCGCGGATCGGGCGTGCGCGCTTCGGTCGTGAATTCGGTGGCATTGATGATGTCGCCGCGATAGGCCGGCAACTCGACTCCGCCGCGCTTCTCGGTCGGTGAAGAGCGCGGCTTGGCGAACTGGCCGGCAATCCGGCCGACCTTCACCACCGGAGATGCCGCCGCATAGGTCAGCACCACCGCCATCTGCAGGAACAGGCGGAAGAAGTCGCGGATGTTGTTGGCACCGTGTTCGGCGAAACTCTCGGCGCAATCGCCGCCTTGAAGGAGGAAAGCCTGGCCGGCGGCAACCTGCGC
Source organism: uncultured Alphaproteobacteria bacterium (assembly GCA_963709825.1). Taxonomy (GTDB): domain Bacteria; phylum Pseudomonadota; class Alphaproteobacteria; order Rhizobiales; family Xanthobacteraceae; genus BOG-931. The sequence continues at coordinate 62,403 of CAVPXZ010000019.1, read as the reverse complement.
CAAAGCGCGCTTGAGGTTGCGTGCCTCACCTGCAAAAACCAGCGGCGGAAAGCTGGCGAGCTGCGCCTCGACGTCGGCGAGCGCCTTGGCGTCGGGATAGTCGGGCACCTGCACGATCGGCTTTGCCCGCCAGGACTCCGGGCTCCACTTGGCCGAGTTTGTCAGCTTCGTCATACGGATCTCCAAACCGTCATTCCGGGGCGCGGCCCTGAGCCCGTGAGCCCAGAATCCATAGTTACGAACTGTGGTTATGGATTCCGGCTCTCGCCTTGTCGCAGCTGCGCCGGAATGATGGGGCATATATACACAACGGCTCGCGGCCGGGACAGCCCGCCAAATGCCGCCTATTCCGCTGCGGCGCGGGCGTAACTGGCGCTCCTATGCCGCATCGTCACCAGCTCCTCGGCAGTGGTCGGGTGGAGCGCCATGGTGGCGTCGAAATCAGCCTTGGTAGCTCCCATTTTGACGGCAATGGCGGCGACCTGAATCATCTCGGCGGCGCCCTCCCCGACGATATGGCAGCCGACTACGCGATCGGAGCGGCCGTCGACCACGAGCTTGATCAGCACCGTCGTATCGCGGCCTGACAAGGTCGCCTTGAGCGGCTTGAACATGGCCCGGTAGATATCCGTTTGCGCCAGTCGGGCGCGGGCCTGGGTTTCGGTAAGCCCGACGACCCCGATTTCGGGATCGGAGAACACTGCGGTCGGCACGTTGGTGTGATCGACCGCCGTCGGCTTGCCGCCGAACACCGTGTCGGCGAAGGCGGCCCCTTCGCGAATGGCGACCGGCGTAAGATTGACGCGGTTGGTGACGTCGCCGATGGCGTAGATGTTGGCGGCGCTCGTACGCGAGTATTCGTCGACGCCGACGCCGCCGTTTTTGCCGATCCCGACCCCCGCCTCCTTGAGCCCTATCTTGCCAATATTCGGCTGCCGGCCGACAGCAAACATCACGCAATCGGCGCTAACCCGATTGCCGCTGGAAAGAAGCGCCGAGTAGCGCGTACTGGCCTGCTCGATGGCCTCGACCTTGCAACCGGTAAACACCCTGATGCCGTGCCTCTCCATATCCATGCGGAGATGTTGACGCACGTCGTCGTCGAAGCCGCGCAGGATGTTCTCGCCGCGATAGACCAGCGTCACCTGCGCGCCGAGCCCGGCGAAAATGCCGGCGAACTCGACGGCAATATAGCCGCCTCCCTGGACCAGGACATGCGCCGGCAGATGCGGCAGATGGAAGGCTTCGTTCGAAGAAATGGCGTGCTCGATACCTGGGATCGGATCGCCATAGCTCGGCGCGCCGCCGGTCGCGATCAAGATATGGGCCGCACGCACCCGATCGCCGTTCGCCAATTGCACCGTGTGGGCATCGGCCAAAGCCGCCCGGCTTTTGACGATGGTGACGCCGGCTTTTTCTAGCGTTGCCGTATAGGCCGCTTCCAATCGGGCGATCTCTTTGTCCTTATTGGCGATCAACATGGCCCAGTCGAACGACGCGTGCGGCAGCGTCCAGCCGTAGCCCGCGGCGTCCTCGAATTCGGCGCGAAAGCGCGAGGCGTAGACGAGAAGCTTCTTCGGCACGCAGCCGCGGATCACGCAGGTACCGCCGACGCGATATTCCTCCGCAAGCATCACGCGCGCGCCATGCTGCGCCGCCATGCGCGCGGCACGCACGCCCCCCGAGCCACCCCCGATAACGAAAAGGTCGACCTCGTAGTCGGACATGTGGCGGTGGCTCTCCTTTTTGTGCGGAACTCAGGGCCGCTCGACGATGCGGACTCCGTCCGGACCGGCAAGAATAGCAGTCCGTGCAAGGCCGATGAACAGACCGTGCTCCATCACGCCAGGAACCGCGCTGAGCCGCGCCGCCAGCGCTGGCGGGTCGGCGATACGTTGCAATTGGGCGTCCAGGAGCCAGTGCCCGCCGTCGGTGACGAATGCTTGGCCGTTTTTCTCTTTGCGCAGCGGCGCCGGCCCCGGACAACCCGCCGCGGCGCTTGTTGCCTCCACGGCGCGGTGGGTCGCCGTGGCGCCGAAAGGCGCGATTTCGATCGGCAGCGGGAAACGGCCGAGCAAGGAGACCCATTTCGATTCGTCGGCAATGACGACCATGTGTGCAGACGCCGCCGCCACGATTTTCTCCCGCAGCAAGGCGCCGCCGCCGCCCTTGATCAAGGTCAGATCCGGCGCGATCTCATCGGCGCCATCGACGGTGAGGTCGAGTTCCGGCGTGTCGTCGAGGGTGGTGAGCGCAATGCCGAGCCGCTCCGCTTGCGCGCGCGTTTCCTCCGACGTCGGGACCGCCACGATCTCAAGCCCCGCACGCACGCGGTCGCCCAGCAAATCGACGAAATGCTTGGCGGTCGACCCGGTGCCAAGCCCGAGCCGCATGCCCGGCCGCACGAATTCCAGCGCGCGGGCGGCGGCGGCGCGTTTCTGAGCCTCGACGTCCATGGCCGGTATGTAGGGCAAATTGCGCCGAGATGCGAATGGCCCCCTCTCCTCCTGTGAAAGAAGATTGCATGAGGCGCAGCCATGCTTGCGCCGCAGGGCATCGCCAGCTAGGCAAAATCATGCTCACCATCGTCTTCGATCTCGACGGCACGCTGATCGACACCGCCCCCGATCTGATCGACACGCTCAATCTCATCCTCGCGCGGCAAGGCCTGCCAGAGGTGCCGTTTGACGCCGCCCGGCCCCTGATCGGAGGCGGCGCACGGGGGATGATCGAACGCGCCCTGGTCGTCGAGGGGCGCGCATGTTCGCCCGCCGATGTCGACCGGCTGTATCAGGCATTCGTCGCGCATTACGCCGAGCACATCGCCGTCCGTTCGCGTGCCTTCCCGCATCTCGAAATGACGCTCGACCGCCTGGCCGGTCAGGGTCACCGGCTGGCGGTCTGCACCAACAAGCTCGAGTGGCTGTCGAAGCGCCTCCTCGACACGCTGCAACTCGCCGATCGCTTCGCCGCGATCTGCGGCCAGGACACATTCGGCGTGCAGAAGCCCGATCCGCAGATATTCCGGGCGACTGTCATGCGCGCCGGCGGCGAGCCCGAGCGCGCCATCATGGTCGGGGATTCGGTCACCGACATCCGCACCGCCCGCGCCGCTAGGGTCCCGGTCGTCGCTGTGGATTTCGGCTACACCGATGTTCCCGTTGCGACATTACGGCCGGACCGGGTCATCAGTTCCTTTGCCGAACTGCCGGCGGTCATCGACGATCTCGGGTCCGTGAAGAATGTTGTGGACGATCAGGGCTTTATCGGGCACAAAGACTGACTATATGGGTTGCTATAAAGAGCCTCCCATAGGCTCATATGGAGCCGCAAGCATGATGCAAGCAATCATGCATAGGGAAGTCATGGAAACGCATGCCGATGGACAGCGTGGAAATGAATTACGTGCAAAGGCACGGCCTTGGTGACTCGCGCCCGCCGTTAATCGATCCGTTCGGCCGCGACATCAGCTATTTGCGCGTATCGGTCACTGACCGGTGCGATTTCCGCTGTGTGTATTGCATGGCGGAGCACATGACATTTTTGCCCAAAGCCGATCTGCTCACGCTCGAAGAGCTCGACCGGCTGTGCTCGGCGTTCGTCGAACGCGGGGTGCGGAAGCTTCGTCTCACCGGCGGCGAGCCGCTGGTCCGTCGTGGGATCATGACGCTTTTCGAGAGCCTGTCGCGTCATCTCGCTTCGGGGGCGCTCGATGAGCTGACGCTGACCACCAACGGATCGCAGCTCGAGAAATACGCCGCCGAGCTGAAAGCGTGTGGCGTGCGCCGCATCAACGTGTCGCTCGATACGCTCGATCCCGAAAAATTCCGCTCCATCACTCGCTGGGGCGCGCTCGACCAGGTCATCGCCGGCATCGACGCGGCGCAAGCCGCCGGCTTGAAGATCAAGATCAATACTGTCGCGCTCAAAGGCGTGAACGAGGACGAGTTCCCGCAGCTGATCGATTGGGCGCATGGCCGCGGCATGGATTTGACGCTGATCGAGGTGATGCCGCTCGGCGAGATCGGCGAAGGCCGTCTCGACCAGTATCTGCCGCTCTCGCTCGTCCGCGCCCGCCTCGGTGACCGCTATTCGCTTGAGGACCTCGATTGTCGCACCGGCGGGCCGGCACGCTATGTGCGTGTCGCCGAGACTGGCGGCCGGCTCGGCTTCATCACGCCGCTCACGCACAATTTCTGCGAGTCCTGCAATCGCGTGCGCGTCACCTGCACCGGCACGCTCTATATGTGTCTCGGCCAGGAGGACGCCGCCGATCTGCGCAAGCCGCTGCGCGCCTCCGAGGGCAACGATCTTCTCCATGCCGCCATCGAAGAGGCCATCTCGCGCAAACCCAAGGGCCACGATTTCATTATCGATCGCCGGCACCAGCGGCCGGCGCTGGCCCGGCACATGAGCATCACCGGCGGGTGATCGGCTGCCGGTAATCGGATTCGCTCTCGCCGCGTCGGCGCCCGGTTTTTTATCCTGCCTCGCGAAGCGGAAAAGGAGATCACCCTGCGCGGCGGTGGTTTGCTTTACCGCCGCACGCCCCTCCACCATACTCCGCATGGTTCACCTCCCCGCTGCGCTCCGCGATGCGGAGTTTCGGCGACGCGAAGCTGCGCCAAAAGCTCGTGTGCGGGGTGTCGCGTACGCTGGCTTGTTTGGGTCACAGCCCGCGCTTACGGCCTCGGAGGTTGATCGCAATGTTACACGCCACATACCCCTGCCTGAAAGACAAGCCGGTCTTGATCTCCGGAGGGGCCTCGGGAATTGGCGAAGCGCTGGTGCGGAGTTTCGGATCACAGGGGGCTCGGGTCGGATTTGTTGATGTTCAGCAGAAAGCGGGCGCCGCGCTGGCCCGTGAGCTTAAAGATTCAGGCCAGACGGTCGTGTTTGAGCATTGCGATATTACGGATACCGGCCAATACCAACGAGCGATAAGACGATTTGAAGAATTGCATGGTCCGTGCCTGGTGCTTGTCAACAATGCCGCAAATGATACCAGGCACGACTGGCGCCAAGTCACGCCGAAAGAGTTTGCCAGTCGCATTGCCGTGAATCTGGAGCACGCCTTCTTCGCTATTCAGGCGGTCGCCCCCGGCATGATCGCCGCGCGCCGCGGTTCGATCGTCAATTTTGGCTCGATCAGCTGGATGGCGGCGCAGGCCGGTCTGCCGGTCTATGAGTTTTCGAAGGCGGCCGTGCACGGGATGACGCGGTCATTCGCCCGGGAACTCGGCCAGCATAACATTCGGGTCAACACGGTGGTGCCGGGATGGGTGATGACGAAGCGGCAACTTGAGCTCTGGGTGGACGACGCGGCCAACGATTTGATCGATAGAAGCCAGTGTCTCGCCGGACGGGTGCAGCCCGAAGACGTAGCGGCGCTCGCAGTTTTTCTTGCCTCCGACAATGCGCGGATGTGCTCGGCGCAGAATTTCATTGTCGATGGCGGTTGGGTCTGACGAATAAGCGCAGTCCGAGCTGTGCCGATCGGCGGCATCGCAATCCGTAGGAAGCAAAACGCGAGGCATCTCACAAACCCAACGCTGTCGCCGGGAAGACAACGCCTATATCACCGCGCGACAAGGAGTTCAGGTCGAAATTCGAAATGCATGGTATCGTAGTGATACCACTTGCCGCCCCAGATAAAGCCGTGCTTTTCGAAAATCGCGACGATCTCTGACGGCATGCGGTTGCGATAAACGACGGGGCCGCCATGCGGTCGCCAGTACCAATACTCCGAGACGGCGATGTTGAGATCGATGGCAATGCCGTAGCCGTGCGGGCTCGGCTGGCCGGTGTCCGCCACGGACCGGCACTTGTAAGTGCCGGCGATCGGGTACGCCGCGCGTTTGATGTTTTCAGGCAGCGCGTCGATCTCCGCCGACACCGCGCGCAAATGCTCGTCGACGCCGTTCACGGAAGTGACGCGGATTGATTGGCCCCACGTTCTAGGAAGCCAGAAAAGGGCAACAAGGTGCGGCGACACCTCGCCCTTTCGGCAGTCGCCATACATCTGGGCGAAGAAGGCAGCATTACGAAACCGGCCGGGATCGGCATCGATGGCCGGCGGGTTATCGAGCGGACCACGCGGATACGGAATGCGGAACTGATCGATGATGGAAGCGTGCCGGAGGAGTTCCGGGAACGTCTTGTTATCAGCGCCATCGGACACCGGCATGACCGTTCCATCGCGCCAACGCAGCACTTTGCCGTCATGCCCGGCGAGCGCTTGCGGGTAAGCGGCGACCAGCTTGTCGAGCACCAAGCGCGCCCGATCATCCTGTGCGACAGCAGAGGTCCCGCCCGCGAGCATGGCGAGCCCGACGACAAAGCCAAGCTTGGCAACAATCCGTCTACCGGCGGCGCTCGGCATACCGCCGAAGCGTCGCCCTCTCCTCGGCAGCACGACGGACCGCTAAACGCGCGCCGGCCAGTGCCGCGCGTGGAACCACGCGCGGTACTCCGTCATCTTCGCGCGTTGCGCCGGCGGCGCGTGGCGCTTACAGGTCGACGCCTCATCGCTCTTGTCCGGCGCGCCCCACCGCAGCTCGACGCAGTCGTTCAAATTGTACCCCATCTCGAGATCGGCCGCGCGGTCGACCACGTCTCTGAGCGTGAGCGTCCAGGCGGAACCGTCGGTGCGCGTATAGGAAAACTTCCGCGCCGAAAGCTCGGCCGCGAGCGCACTCTGCAATTCGGCCTTCACGTCGGCGACGCTCTTGCCAAACGGCATTGCGTAGCGTTGCGGCTGCCGCGCGACGCGATCGGGGTAACCGCGCACCACGTCGATTGCGATCAACAGACGAAAATCGCGCGCCGGCGTCGCGAAATCTTCCCAGGCGCCGGTCGTCGCGAAGATCGAAGCACCGTCCGGCATGGTCGCGTCGCCGTGCCCGTTGTTCTGGTACTTCCGCCCGTTCTCGACCGACCCCACGCGCGTCTTGACCTGCTCTTCGAGCGAGTTGATCGCGTCCTTCATCGCGCGTAACGGGTCGAGCGGCGCCGGCGACATCACGTCATCCATGCGATCGTAAAAATCTTCGACCCCAAGCTGCGACTGTTCGAGCGAAAAATCGCCATACTGCGCATCTTTGGCGATTTCGGCATTGGTCAGCCGGCGCAGGTTGCCGTTCGGCTGGCGCATGATCGGCCGGAAGCGCTTGAATCCGGGACTTCCGAGCGCAGGTTCGTGCGCAAACAGGAAGTTGCCGCGCCAAAACCGTTTGCGCGCGACCGTCCCGTCGGGCTCGCCGTCGACGGAGAGGAAAACACCGGCCGCGCCGCCGGACTGCGGCACGCGCCGCACCAGCATCATGACGTGACCATACGGATCGGCGTACACGGTTCCGGGACGCAGCGTCTCCTGCGTCAGCGGCACGGTATAAAAATCGGTGTTGTCGTCGTTTGCAGCCGTCCGCACGGCTCCGGACTGAACGGCGTCGCCGACGACCCGCAAATATTGGCCGAAGGACGCGGCAAGGCCCAGCCGCTTTGCTGGCTCGCCCTGGCCTGGCGTCAACGAAGCCTTGCTCGGCGGCGCAGCCTCGGCCGGCTCCTGCTCCGCCGACGACGCGCTTGTCGTCAGATTGCTCGACCACGCATAGCACTTCGGCGGGTGGCCGCCGCCGCCGCGCGAGCACTTCGTGTAGCCGAACGGCAGTCCCATCTTGAATGCGAAATAGGCGCGCAGAAAATACACGAGGTCGGCGCAGTCGGGGCGTAGCGCCATCCCCACCCTGTCTTCGCCGAGACCCAAATAGTTGAACAGGACGTTGCGCGATTGATCGCGCAGCACTTCATGCAGCGCCGGCCACGACGGCTCGGCGTCAAGCGGCGCGTCGAACAGCTTTTCGATCCAGGCCGAATACAAGTTTTCCGTCGCACGGTTCCATGTGTTGTGTATCGGCCAAACACTGCCCGGCGTCGCCCGCGGCCGCGGCGGCTCGTCGTCGCGCACGGCGATTTCGCGCGTGATTGCGCCGCACCCCGGCGGCGCGCGGTCGCTTCTCAGTGTCGCGTGCCACGTCCCCGCAGCCGGCGACGCGACTTCGGCGAACCAGAAATACGGCGGTCCGCCGTGCCGTCCACGCGACTTGGCCGCGACGCTGCCATCGGGCGCGATCAGCGAAAGCTCGCCATCGAGCGGTTTCTCCGCGGCAAAGATGACGCGCAAAGGCGCGCCCTTCCACGGGGCGATCGGCGCGGACAAGACCGCGAGCCCGGCGGCGTCTTCGCAGGCGCCGAATAGACCTTCAGCCTGGGCATCAACTCCTGAGAAAAGCAAGACGAAGCATGCGCCCGCGATCGGCAAGAAACCTGTCACCGCCGCAGTAAACTGGCGTGTTAGAGACAAAAGGGTCCTCCCCGGTGCAACGCAATAATATCGCGAAAGCTTTGACTGAAACATGGCAAAAACCATCACTGGATCGCTACTTTCCGAGCGCTTGCTTTTTCCAAAGCTCCCAAGCGCGCGCCGGGTCGCTGGGCGCGTTGGCTCTGGCTGCGGCTTCCTCCGCGGAGATGTAATTGATCGGCCCGCCGAGATTGATGGCAATCGCCTGCAGGCGGGCGTTCACCTCGGTGTAAATGGCGTACTTCACGGCTGTCTGCACGTCCGGGCCGACGACAACATCGCCGAGCCCCCGCTTCAGCACAACCGGCCTGTCGCCAAGGGTTGCGGCCAGAGATCGACCAAGGCAGGCGTTTCGCACCAGCATCGCGGGTGCGTCGGGACACGCCACGCCGCGGATGTCCCACAACGGCACCCCGCCATAGAGAAAAGTAGCCTGATGGTACACCGGCCGCAGCGGCACCTCCGTGACGCCGAATGGGATGACCGCGGGCGAATGGCTGTGGATCACCGCTTTCACCTCGGGACGGGCCTTGTAGATTTCACCGTGGATGAACCGCTCCAGGACGCTAGTGCGACCCTTTGGGTCAACGGGATTGGAGTTGAGGTCGTATTCCATGATGTCGTCGGCGGTCACCAGGATCGGCGCCCGCGAGCGGGACATCAGATAACGGTTCGGATTGCGCGGATCGCGAACGCTCACATGCCCGTAGGCATCGAGCACGCCCTGGGCGACCAGGATGTGGTTGGCCGCAACGAGGTCCTCAATAAGAGCCGGATCGACAGGGCCGCCAGATGTCTGCGGCATCTGCGCAATCGCAGGATGCCGGCTTGCGGCGATCAATATTGCGACAGCGAGAACACTGCAGCCGACAAACCGCTTCATTTTCCCCTCCTGGCGACCGTTAAGTTCGTGCGCCCTGAACACCCGCTACACCGCGTACTCGTAAGTTAGATTGGCGAGGAACGGTTGATCAATAACTGCTTCGGGTATGGGCAAATATCATCCGCTTCACGCAGCGAAGGCGACTAGGCAGCGAACTTTTAACCGATTCCGGAGAACCTGAGCGCGTCCATCCATTCGGTCGAACGATCCTGCGCCGAGCGTAACCCGACCACGAAGACAGCCATCGCATGAGCCGCCGACCACGCGGATTGAAAGCTCGCCCGCGCCGTTTCGAGAGCATCCGCCAAACGGCGGTCTTGGCCGGTTTCGCGGTCTTCCTCGCGCTTGGGCTGGTCGCAAGCGGGAAATACATAATCGCAAGGCAGCTCGCTGCCGCGACTTCGCTCGAACCAAGTGATGACGAGATCTATACTGGCTCGATCCTTTATGTGCCCGACGAAGGCACAATCTGCCATCAGGTCCTGTTCGACAACCGCAATGGACGAATGAGTGACAACGGCAACGTCGATTGTGAACGTGCCGCGGGTTCCAAAAATTGGTCGTCGTCTGAGCGATTGGAAACGATCAGATTCGGTTTCCGCGCTCGTTGAGCCCTGGTCAACGTCGCCAGTCCCGGACGGCCGAGTTGCAACGAAGGAAATGGCGGGGCCCGGCCCGACGCAGCCGTGCTTGGATTTGAAACTCCCGACGTCGGCCCCCGTAGCTACTTAGGCACATGACCGAACGCTGAGGGCGGCGGGGCGATGCGGAAATCTGTCCAGCGGAGTTGCCTCAATTGTCCGACGAGATCACGTTGCAGGAGGCGGCCGTATTGTGTGGCCGTGACCTGGAAACCGTAAGAAACTGGGTCAAAAAACAGCCGGCTTTGGCCCGCTTCGACCGCGTCGCGCGGCGCTATTTCGTTTCAAAGCCGGCGCTGGTCGCGTTGTGGATCGAGCGTTGGGGCCACGAAACCCTGCCGACCGGCTTGCGCGACTGAATTGGGTCGGGTCCCAACCGCTTGGCCTTTCTTGTCCCGGCCATGGACCGCGAGCAGGAGCTGCGCGCCAGTTTCGAACCGGATACTTGGCTCACGCCCGCGACAAAGATTTCAACACCGTCGCCGCCGCCCCCAGCTCCGCGAAGCGAAACGCGCGGCGTTCGAGCGCCAGTTCATCGCGCCCCCATTGCTCGATGTTCCAATCCTCATCGACATGGGCCGCCTGCCAGGTTTCGACAGGCGTGAGCCGGCCGTGCGCCAATGCCAGCGCGAGCAGCGCCGAGCCGGTGAGCGTCGTCACCACATGGACGGCACCAAGGCACCAGGGATCAATTGGGATCGCCGCACGCATCGCGACAAGGGCGGGTTCGGGCTGGGGGACGTGGATGACGCCCTCACCCAGCGCGAAACGCGCGCCGAGCGCTTCGCCTGCCCACTGCAGGATCGGATCCCAGTGACGCGCCTGGCGCGCGACCAGGCCTTGCGGGGCAGCCGCGCGGTAGCAAATAAGATCGGAGGCGAGATATTTCTCAATTTCGGCCGCGACCGGACCGGGACGGTCGGCGACACCATCGATGATCGCGTTGGCTAGCCGCGTCAGCGGCATTTTCGCCGGGTCGATCATATCGTGTTGCGCCTCCCGTTCCGCGGCAATGGCCTCCGCCAGGGCCGGCGTCGGCGCGGCGAGGAGGCGACCCGCCGGCGTGCGCACCGGCTTGTCGTCGAGCCGTAGCGCGTAGCCCTCGGCCACGGCACCGCGCCGCGCCGCCTCGACGGCGTTTTCGGAAGAAACGGTCTCAAACGGATCGCGCATAAGACCTTAGACCTAGAGCGATCACCTCTCGACCGGAAGAGGACGCCCATCCGGCCGCACCTGTTGCGCTGCGACATTCGCACCATGACGCCGAATCGGCAATATATTCAATAATTTAAATTAACCAAGAGGCGTCTGGGTCCGGCGATCGGTTGCGCCGCGTCACAGCGCCTGGATAGCGCGCTTTTGTCCGGGACCACAAACGATAAAACCTCATTATAAGAAGCGTAAGCGGTGGAAATCCGTACCCCGCTCGACTAGATTTGCGCCCGGATTCGGCGACGCATACCAAGCCGCGGGGGAGACGCCGATCCGCGCAGCTGCGTTAGTACCGCCTGATCAAAAAGCGGGACGCTGCGTGCAAGAGGAATGGAATGAAACTTACCGACATTTCGGCCCCTGACTATTTCCATAAGGTCGTGGATTGTCAGTGGGCGTGCCCGGCTCACACGCCGGTTCCGGAATACATCCGGTTGATCGCGGCGGGCCGCTACAGCGACGCCTACATGATCAATTGGCACTCGAACGTGTTTCCGGGCGTGCTGGGACGTACCTGCGATCGCCCCTGCGAGCCAGCCTGCCGCCGTGGGCGGGTGGAAAAAGACCCGGTCGCGATTTGCCGGTTGAAGCGCGTCGCCGCCGACTTCAAGGACGACATCCGGTCCCGCCTGCCTAAACCGCCGGAGAAGACGAACGGCAAGCGCATCGCGCTGGTCGGTGGCGGCCCCGCCTCGCTGACCGTGGCACGCGACCTCGCTCCGATGGGCTACGAATGCATCGTGTTCGATCAAGACCCGCTGTCCGGCGGCATGATGCGCACGCAGATTCCGAAATTCCGCCTGCCCGAGAAGGTGCTCGACGAGGAATGCCGCTACATTCTCGATCTCGGCATTGAATTTGTCGGCGGCAAGCGCATCGACAGCATGAAAGCGCTCCTGGCCGAAGGTTTTGATGCAATCTTCGTCGGCTGCGGCGCGCCGCGCGGCCGCGATCTCGACGTCCCCGGCCGCAAGGAAGCCGCCAAGAACATCCATATCGGTATCGACTGGCTGTCCAGCGTTTCTTTCGGCCACATCGACCGTATCGGCAAGCGCGTCATCGTGCTCGGCGGCGGCAACACCGCCATGGATTGCTGCCGCTCCTCGCGCCGGCTCGGCGGCGAGGATGTCAAAGTCGTCGTGCGCTCCGGTTTCGAGGAGATGAAGGCGTCCCCTTGGGAAAAGGAGGACGCCATGCACGAGGACATTCCGATCTTCAATTATCTGGTGCCGAAGGAATTCACCCACGACAACGGCCGCCTTACCGGCATTACGTTTGAGAAAGTCAAACCCGTGCGCGACGCCAAGGGCCGCCGCGATCTCATTCCAACCGGCGAGCCCGATCAACATTTCCCGTGCGACGATGTGCTGGTCGCGGTCGGCCAGGAAAACGCGTTTCCGTGGATCGAGCGCGATTGCGGCATCGAGTTCGACCGATGGAACATGCCCAAGGTCGATGCCAGAACCATGGCTTCCACCCATCCCAAGGTGTTCTTCGGCGGCGATGCCGCCTTCGGCCCGAAGAACATCATCTGGGCAGTCGCGCATGGCCACGAGGCCGCGATCTCGATCGACAAACACTGCCGCGGCGAGGAGGTCGGCATCCGCCCGGCGCCGCAGATGGCCATCACCAGCCAGAAGATGGGCATCCACGAGTGGAGCTACGACAACGAGATCACGCTCGACAAGCGTTACCGCGTGCCGCATCGCGAGAAGGTCGTGGCGCTGCGCGACATCAGGGCCGAGGTCGAGCTCGGCTATGATGTTGACCTCGCTTTGAAAGAGGCCGAGCGCTGCCTCAACTGCGATGTGCAGACTGTCTTCACCGGTCAGCTCTGCATCGAATGCGACGCCTGCGTCGACATCTGCCCGATGGATTGCATCACCTTCACCGAAAACGGCGAAGAGGCGGACCTGCGCTCGCGGCTGCAGGCGCCGGCCAATAACCTCACGCAGGACCTCTATATCGGCGACAACCTCAAGACCGGCCGCGTCATGATCAAGGACGAGGACGTGTGCCTGCACTGCGGGCTGTGCGCCGAGCGCTGTCCCACCGGCGCGTGGGACATGCAAAAGTACCTCATCGATATGACTCACGCAGATCAAGCATGCCAATCCAGAGCGTAAACGACTTCGTCGTCCGGTTTGCCAACGTCAACGGCTCGGGTTCCGCCAGCGCCAACGAAATATTCGCCCGCGCGGTGCTGCGCATGGGCGTTCCCGTCGCCCCGCGCAACATTTTTCCGTCCAACATCCAGGGCTTGCCGACCTGGTACGAGGTCCGGATTTCCGCAGCCGGCCATCTCGGCGCGCGCGGCGGCACCGACCTCATGGTCGCGATGAACCCGCAGACCTGGGACAAGGACGTCGCCGGCATCGAGCCCGGCGGCTATCTGTTCTACGACTCCACCAAGCCGATGCCGAAGTCGAAATTCCGCGACGACATCACCGTCATCGGCGTGCCGCTCACCGCCATCTGCAACCGCGAATACACCGACCTGCGGCAACGCCAGTTGTTCAAGAACATCGTTTACATCGGCGCGTTGTCGGCGCTGCTCGACATGGATGTTGGCGAAATCGAGAAGCTGATCGCCGAACAATTTGAAAGCAAGGAGAAGCTGTTCGCCGCCAATAAGAATGCGCTGCATCTCGGCCGCGACTGGGCGATGATGAATCTCGACTGCCCGATCGGATTGCGGCTCAAGCGTGCGAACGCGGTCGGCGACCGAATCTTCATCACCGGCAACTCGGCCGCCGCCCTCGGCGCCGTCTATGGCGGCGCCACGGTCTGCGCCTGGTATCCGATTACGCCGTCTTCCTCGCTCGCCGAAGCGTTCACCAGCCATTGCCGGCGGATGCGGGTCGATACGGCGACGAAAAAAAGCAAGTTCGCCATTATCCAGGCCGAGGACGAATTGGCGTCGATCGGCATCGTCATCGGCGCTGCCTGGAACGGCGCCCGCGCCTTCACGGCGACTTCGGGACCGGGAATTTCTCTTATGCAGGAGTTTCTCGGGCTTGCCTATTTTGCCGAAATCCCCGCCGTGATCTTCGACGTGCAGCGGGCGGGACCCTCGACCGGCATGCCGACGCGCACCCAACAGACCGACATCCTCTCCTGCGCTTACGCCTCGCACGGGGATACCAAACACGTGCTGCTGTTCCCCGAGGACCCGGCCGAAAGCTTCGAGTTCGCCGCCGCGGCCTTCGACCTCGCCGACCGGCTACAAACACCGATCTTCGTGATGCTCGATCTCGACATCGGCATGAACCATCGTCTCGCCCGCCCGCTCGCCTGGGACGACGGCCGCAAGTTCGACCGCGGCAAGGTGATGACCGCGGCCGCCCTCGAAGCCGGCAAGGAGTTCGGCCGCTATCTCGACGTCGACGGGGACGGCATTCCCTATCGCACCCTTCCAGGCACGCATCCGAACGAGGGCGCGTTCTTCACCCGCGGCACCTCGCGCGACCGCTATGCACGCTACACCGAAGAGGGGCCGGCCTATGCCGACAACATGCAGCGGCTTCTGCGCAAGTTCGAAACCGCGAAGGACCTGGTGCCCCGCCCGTTGCAGGCCAATGCGGATAAGCTGACCAAATACGGCGTCATCTATTTCGGCTCGACCTCGCCGCCGATGGACGAGGCGATCCAGCTCCTCGAAGCGAGCGGCCATGCACTCGACCGGCTGCGCATACGCGCCTTCCCGTTCCATTCGAGCGTGACCAGCTTCATCGGCGAGCACGATTTTATCTTCGTCGTCGAGCAAAACCGCGACGCCCAGCTACGCTCGCTGATCGTCAACGAATGCGGCGTCGATCCGGTGCGGCTCATCCCGACACTGCACTATGACGGCTCGCCGATCACGGCGCGGTTCATCGCCAGCGCCATCGCCGATCGTCTCGACGCACTCAAGGTCACGCCGCTGCGCAAGGGCAAGGTTGTGTCATGACTTACGTCGCCAAGCCGAAATTCCATCATCCCGGTCTGCCGAAGAACGAGCTCGGCTATACCCACCGCGACTACGAGGGCGCGGTATCGACGCTGTGCGCCGGCTGCGGCCACGACTCGATCTCGGCCTCGATCATCGAGGCGTGTTTCGAACTTTCGATCGCGCCGCATCGGGTGGCGAAGCTTTCCGGCATCGGCTGCTCGTCGAAGACGCCGACTTATTTTCTCGGGCATTCGCACGGCTTCAATTCCGTGCACGGCCGGATGCCGTCGGTGCTCACCGGCGCCAATCTCGCCAACCGCGACCTCATCTATCTCGGCGTTTCCGGCGACGGCGATTCCGCCTCGATCGGCTTCGGCCAATTCGCGCACGCCATCCGCCGCGGCGTCGATATGGTCTATATCGTGGAGAACAACGGCGTCTATGGCCTCACCAAAGGCCAGTTCTCCGCCACCGCCGACCCCGGCTCGAAATCGAAGCGCGGCGTCGTCAACACCGACAGCGCCATCGATCTCGTCGCCATCGCACTGCAGGTCGGCGCCACCTTCGTCGCGCGCTCGTTCTCGGGCGACAAGGCGCAGCTCACGCCGCTGATCAAGGCGGCGATCGAGCACCGCGGCGGCGCCTTTATCGACGTGATTTCGCCCTGTGTCGCGTTCAACAATCACGCCGGATCGACCAAGAGCTTCGACTACGTGCGCGAGCACAACGACGCCGTCAACCGGCTCGATTTCATCACCGGCCGCGACGCCATCAAGGTCGACTATGCACCGGGCAGCGTGGAACTGGTGGTGCAGCACGACGGCTCGACGCTCGCCTTGCGCAAGCTCGAGTCCGAATATGACGTGCATGATCGGCTCGCCGCGATGAGCTTTTTGCAGCATCACGCCGCGCAGGGGCAGATCGTCACCGGCCTCCTTTATGTCGCGCCGGACGCGGCCGATCTGCATGGCCATCTCAACACGGTCGATACGCCTCTCAACGCGCTCGGCGAAAAGGACCTGTGCCCCGGCTCGGCGGCGCTGCAGAAGTTCAACGCCAGCCTGCGGTAGAGCACGCGCTTCCGTTGCCGTCGTCACGCCGAGCTTGACCCGCGCATCTGTGCCGATGCTCCGCGAGTGATACGCTTGTACTCGCGCCGCCTGCGGACGAGGTTCGCGTGCAGACGGCTTGTCGGCTCGAGATCGCAATGGCGCGGCCGCCGGCGAACCCGCGTGATAAGATGTGCTTCGAAAAAATTATACCATTTGAAATTGTCCAGCATTATTGATTTACGATTTTTGTCGTAATGCTCGGCGCGACTGCCAAGAAAGTCCCGCACGGGGCAACCCCGATGCGGTTCGGCCGAGAGAACCTGATGACCGCCCCACGCCAGCAGCCCATAGCCCGCGCTCCCGGTTTCCGGCCGCCGGTCGTCACCGCGCGCGGCGGCGAAAGCGGCGTCACCTACCGCAGCACCCAGGCGCATGTTCAATACTGGATGGGAGACGATGTTGCTGTCGAGATCGGCGCCGAGCGCCTGCTCGCAGCGCATTCGGCGTGGAGGACACTCGCCAAAGGCGGCCTGCCGCGCCTGTGCGATGTGCTGGAATCCGACGCGCGCGAGGCCGACCCGGACATACTGCTCTATCTCAAGCTCGACGATGACTATCTCGTCGTCACGCAAGGCGCCGACCGCATGCGTCATATCGGCCGCGACCTGCGCGGCCACACGATGTCGGGATTCACGCAATCGGTCGGCGTGGTGCTCAAGGAACTCTATGACACTTGCTTCGCGCAGCAGACGGCGATCTATGCGCGCTTCGTGACCGACCTGGCATCCGATGACAGCATCTACTGGGAAGGCCTGTTTCTGCCGCTCAGTGGCGAGGACGGCGGCAGCACCCGGTTCTTGGCCAGCTATGCCACGCCGATCGACCACAAGACCGACGTGCTGCAATGGTCCTCGATCGCTCGCCGACCGGCACCATCGTCGCGGTCCCGGTCGGGACCGGCAGCGGCGGCCGCCTCGACGGGCGGATCATTCTGATCAATGCGCGCGCCAAGAAGATTTTGAAGTTCGATGAGAAAGGCAGCCGGGTGAACTACATCCGCGACCTCGCGCCCTGGCTGCGCAATATCGTCGGATGGACGCGTGTCAACGTGACGGTCGAAGGACGGCAAACCCGCATTCAATATCGCGACCGCGCGGGCCGAATCTATTCGGTGACGATAGAGTCGCTCAACCGCTTCATCCTGTTCGGCATCGTCGAAGGCAACGGCGATATCGAGGCGTCACCCGGTGAAGATGCCCTTTACTCCTCCGGCGCCTCGACGATCGGGTCGTAGCGCGCAGCGTCGAGACCGAGCAGATTCCATGACTGCTGCATGTGCGGCGGCAGCGGCGCGGTGGCGTCGATCACGCCGCCGCGCGGATGCGGCACGACAATGCGGCGGGCGAGGAGATGCAGCTTGTCCTGCATGCCGCCCGGCAGCGCCCAGTTCTCGCGCGAAAAATATTTCGGGTCGCCGACGATCGGGTGGCCGATATGGGCCATGTGCGCGCGCAATTGATGGGTGCGGCCGGTCACCGGCTTGAGCGAAACCCAGGCGAGCAAGGGACCGGACGTTTCCACCACCGCGTAGTAGGTCACGGCGTGACTGGCGCCCTTCTCGCCGTGCCGGGCGATGCGCATGAACGATTCCTCTTCGCGTTCCTCCTTGGCGAGATAGGTCGAGATGCGGCCCTGCTGCACCTTGGGGACGCCGGCGACCAGCGCCCAATAGACTTTCCGCGCCGAGCGCGAGCGGAAGGTTTTTGCCAAGGAAGCCGCCGCGAATCGCGTCTTGGCGACGAGCAGACAGCCGGCGGTGTCCTTGTCGAGCCGGTGCACCAGGCGCGGCCGCTGGCCATGGGCATCGCGCAGTACGTCCAGCATGCCGTCGATATGGCGTGTGGTGCCGGAGCCGCCCTGCACCGCCAGCCCCATCGGTTTATTCAAGACGAGCACGTCCGCGTCTTCGTGCAGCGTGATCGATTGCAGGAACACGCGGGTCTTCTCGTCGGCCTCGCTGCCGGTCATGCGCGGCTTGGGCTGCTCGAGCCGCAAGGGCGGGATGCGGATTGTCTGTCCGGTCTCAAGGCGGTTCTTCGGCTGGGTGCGCTTGCCATTCACGCGCACCTCACCTTTGCGGATGACCCGCTGGATGTGGGAGAAACTCAAGCCCGGAAACCGCGCCTCCAAGAAACGGTCGACGCGCATGCCGGATTCGTCGGCGGTTATCGCGACATTCTGGACGCTGGTTGGCATCGTGGCTGCCGCAACTTTCTCTCCCGCGTCATCCTGAGGTGCGCGCCGTAGGCGCGCCTCGAAAGATGCGGCCCGAGCGCCCCGGCCGTCGGACTTACCTGATTTCGGATTTCGAAATGCCAAGTCGGCGGCAGCGGACTTTTTGCCTCGCTGCGCTGGCGCCTCAGGATGCCGGTGAGCAGAACGATGCCTTGGCGCGGCGATCTGCTTGCCACCGCCCGGCTGCCGCGGCCCGCGAGCGCCTCTCACGATTCGCTCCGCTCTTGGCGCAGCTTCGCCCAGTATTCCAGGCGCTTGCGGATTTCACGCTCAAAACCGCGTTCGGGCGGATCGTAGAATTGCCGGCGGCCAAGCCCCTCTGGGAAATAATCCTGGCCGGAAAATGCCTCGGGCGCGTCGTGGTCGTATGCGTAGCCCGAACCGTAGCCTTCGGTCTTCATCAGCTTGGTCGGCGCGTTGAGGATGTGCTTGGGCGGCAGCAGCGAGCCCGCCTGCTTCGCCGTACGCATGGCCTCGCCGAACGCCATGTAAGTCGCGTTCGACTTCGGCGCAGTGGCGACATAGATCACGGCCTCGGCGAGGGCGAGCTCGCCTTCCGGCGAACCGAGGAAATCGTAAGCGTCCTTGGCTGCATTGGCGACGACCAGCGCCTGCGGATCGGCAAGCCCGATGTCCTCGACCGCCATGCGTACGATCCGTCGCGCCAGATAGAGCGGGTCCTCGCCGGCATCGAGCATGCGACAGAGATAGTATAGCGCGGCGTCGACGTCGGAGCCGCGCACTGATTTGTGCAGCGCGCTGATGAGGTTGTAGTGGCCGTCCTGCTTCTTGTCGTAGATCGGCGCCCGGCGTTGCACGACCTCTTGCAGGGCCGCGGCGTCGAAGCTTTCGCCCTCGCGTGCCGCGCGCCAGACTTCCTCCGCGAGCGTCAGCGCGGCACGGCCGTCGCCGTCGGCCATGCGGATAAGCGAGGCGCGCGCGTCGTCGTCGAGCGGCAGCTTTTTGCCTTCGATCGTTTCGGCGCGCTCCAGGAGCTGCTCTATTGCAGCGGCGTCGAGCGGCTTGAACACCAGCACGCGCGAGCGCGAGAGCAGCGGCGCAATCAGTTCGAACGACGGATTCTCCGTCGTCGCGCCGACCAGCACGATGGTGCCGTCCTCCACCACCGGCAGGAAGGAATCCTGCTGGGCGCGGTTAAAGCGATGAATCTCGTCGACGAACAGAAGCGTCCCTTGCCCGATTTCGCGGCGTTGCCGCGCCGCGTCGAAGACTTTCTTCAGATCGGCAACGCCGGAAAAGATCGCCGAGATTTGCTCGAAGTGCAGATCGGTCGTGCGCGCCAGAAGCCGCGCCACCGTGGTCTTGCCGGTGCCCGGCGGGCCCCAGAAGATCAGCGAGCCGAGCGAGCGCGTCTCCAGCATGCGCGTCAAGATGCCGTCAGCGCCGAGCAGGTGATCCTGCCCGACCACGTCGGCGAGCTTGTCGGGTCTAAGTTTGTCGGCAAGCGGCCGCGGCGCGGCGCGCTCGAGACCGGCGGCCGCAAACAGGCTAGGCGCGTTCTTCTTTGGGCGCTGGCTCATTCATCGACTCACACACACCCGTCATGCCCGGCTTGGTGCCGGGCATCCACGTCTTCAACTGTGCGAAGAAAGTCAGAGATGGCTGGGACAAGCCCGGCCATGACGAGCGAAAGGGCGTGGCCCGGTTCATCCACTGAACGTGACCGATATCTGCTGGTTGCCGCGCTGAATGGTGACGCGCCACAACCGGCCGCCGGCGTGCGCGACGCGATCGAGATCGGCTGATTTCCCGATCTTCTGATTATTGACCGAGACCACGATATCGCCGCGCTGGAAGCCGATCGACTGCGCTTCCGAGCCGTCCGCCACGCCGACGATGACGACGCCACGGCTCTGCGGGTCGAGCCGCAGCTCGTCGGCCAGCGCCGGCGAAAGGTTGGCGACGGTGACGCCCAGGAACGGCGAACGGGAGCGAATTTCAATTTCCTCGCGCGGCATATCGGGAGCGCTCTGCAGGCTTACCGAGGCAACGACTTCCCGGCCCTGCCGCAGCAGACCGACCTGGGCGGTGCCGCCAAGCGGCTTGGTGGCGAAACGATAATCGAAGGCATTGGCGTCATCGACGGTCGTTCCGTCGATGCTGACAATGAGATCCCCGGTTTTGATGCCGGCATGGGCGGCGGGACCATCCGCGATCAAGCTCGCGACCAGAGCGCCGCTCGGCCGCTTCACACCGAGACTTTCAGCGATCTCGGGCGTCACCTCCTGCAGCTTGGCGCCGAGCCAGGGGCGTTTGACCGCGGCGCTGCCGCCCTTGGCCGAGGTGACCACTACGCGCACCATGTTGGCGGGTATCGCAAAGCCAATGCCCTGCGAACCGCCCGAGCGCGAATAAATGGCGGTGTTGATGCCGACCAGTCGGCCATTGACGTCGACGAGCGCGCCGCCGGAATTGCCCGGATTGATGGCGGCATCGGTCTGGATGAAGAACTGATAGTCGCTGATCCCCACTTGCGTGCGTGCGACCGCCGAGACGATGCCGTGCGTCACCGTTTGCCCGATGCCGAACGGATCGCCGATCGCAAGCACCACGTCGCCGACCTGCAGCTCGTCGGAATTGCCGAATTCAAGCGCGGGAAAGCGCTCCTTGGCGTCCTTCAGGCGCAGCACGGCCAGGTCGCTGTGCTCATCCTTCAGCGCGATCTCGGCGTCGAACTCGCGCTTGTCGGCGAGTGCAACCTTCACCTCGCTGGCGCCTTCGATCACGTGGTAATTAGTGACGACAAGGCCGGCGGGATCGATAATCACGCCGGAGCCGAGCGAACGCAGCACTTGCTCTCGCGGCACCGCGCCGAAGAACTGGCGGAACATCGGATCGTTCATGAACGGATTGCGGTTTTCGACGACCCGGGCCGCATAGACGTTCACCACCGCGGGCGCCACGCGCTTGACCAGCGGCGCATAGGAAAACTGCAGCTCGGCCGCCGAGGAAGGCACCCGGCGGTCCTGCGCGCTCGCGCTCACCACCAGCGTTGAAAACGCCAGAACGCCGGCAGCGACAATGGTGCCGGATATTTGAAGCTGCGGCATGAAAACACCCCGAATCAATGCCGTCCCATATAGGCGCGCGAGCGGGGCGTTAGAAGGGCGCGCCCGGCGTCCTACGCGGCGGCCGGAGCCGGCTCCTCGGCACGGGCCTGGACCGGCCCGGAATCCTTGCCCTTGGCTTCGACGTCGCGATCGACAAATTCGATCACCGCAACCGGCGCCGAATCGCCGTAACGGAAGCCCGCCTTGAGCACGCGGGTGTAGCCGCCGCCGCGCTCCTTGTAGCGCGGGCCGATCACCTCGAAGAGCTTCTTGACCATGGCGAGATCGCGCATCTGTGCGATCGCCTGGCGGCGCGCGTGCAGATCACCGCGCTTGCTGAGCGTCACCAGCTTTTCCACCACCGGGCGCAGGTCTTTGGCCTTCGGCAGCGTGGTGGTGATCTGCTCGTGCTTAATCAGCGAGGCGGCGAGGTTCGCCAGCATCGATCGGCGATGATCCGAGCGCCGGTTGAATTTGCGGTGGGTCTTTGCGTGACGCACGGACGACTCCTTCGCAGACAGGCATCAGAAGCCGGTCATCAGCAATCAGAAATTCCTTCTGATTACCGACATCCGATTGCTGTTACCTGCTCAGTAATGATCCTCGAAGCGCTTAGCCAGCTCCTCGATGTTCTCCGGCGGCCAGCCGGGAACTTCCATGCCCAGATGCAGGCCCATCTGCACCAGCACTTCCTTGATTTCGTTGAGCGACTTTCTTCCGAAATTCGGCGTGCGCAGCATCTCGGCCTCGGTCTTCTGCACCAGGTCGCCGATATAGACGATGTTGTCGTTCTTGAGACAATTGGCCGAGCGCACCGAAAGCTCGAGTTCGTCGACCTTTTTGAGGAACGCCGGGTTGAACGCGAGGTCGGGAATGGCCTCCTGCGCGGTCTCGCGCTTGGGCTCCTCGAAGTTCACGAACACGTTGAGCTGGTCCTGCAGGATGCGCGCGGCGTAGGCGAGCGAATCCTCAGGGCTCACGGCGCCGTTGGTCTCGATCGACAGCGTGAGCTTGTCGTAATCGAGAATCTGCCCTTCGCGCGTGTTCTCCACCTTGTAGGAAACCTTGCGCACCGGCGAATAGAGGCTGTCGACCGGGATCAATCCGATCGGCGCGTCTTCCGGACGGTTGCGCTCCGCCGGTACGTAGCCCTTGCCGGTGTTGACCGTGAATTCCATGCGGATCTCGGCGCCCTCGTCGAGCGTGCACAACACCAGGTCCGGGTTGAGCACGACGATGTCGCCCACGGTCTGAATGTCGCTCGCGGTGACCGTGCCCGGACCCTGCTTCTTCACCACCATCCGCTTGGGGCCGTCGCCCTGCATCTTGATGGCGATGTCCTTGATGTTGAGGACGATGTCGGTCACGTCCTCGCGTACCCCGGCAATCGAGGAGAATTCATGCAACACGCCGTCGATGTGCACCGACTGGACGGCGGCGCCCTGCAGCGAGGACAACAGGATGCGCCGCAGCGCATTGCCCAGCGTCACGCCGAAGCCGCGTTCGAGCGGCTCGGCGATCACCGTCGCGACGCGTCGCGCATCGGCACCGGCGCTGACGTGCAGCTTGCCCGGCCTAATCAGTTCCTGCCAATTCTTCTGGATCGTCACGTTATCACCCATCGCGTTGCGCGGCGCGAACGCGTCGCGCGCCCCACTCCGTTCCGTGGGGCCAAAGCCAGTGTCATGTTCGAGCGGCGGCAAATGTTCGACTTCTTCCATCGACCGGATGTCCTTATACCCGCCGCCGCTTGCGCGGACGGCATCCGTTGTGTGGGATCGGGGTCACGTCGCGGATCGAGGTAATGGTGAACCCGGCCGCCTGCAGCGAGCGCAGCGCCGATTCGCGGCCCGAACCGGGGCCCGCGACTTCGACCTCGAGCGTGCGCATGCCGTGCTCCTGCGCCTTCTTGGCGGCATCCTCGGCAGCGACCTGCGCGGCATAGGGCGTCGACTTGCGCGAGCCCTTGAAGCCCATCGTGCCGGCCGACGACCACGCAATGGTATTGCCCTGTACGTCGGTAATCGTAATCATGGTATTGTTGAACGTCGCATTCACGTGCGCGACGCCCGAAGCGATGTTCTTGCGCTCGCGGCGCCGGACGCGCGTGGCTTCCTTACCCATTCTAAACCCTTTCGGATCGGGACCGGCCGCACCGGTGCCGACTTAATCTCTGTTCGAAGCGCTATTTCTTCTTGCCGGCAATCGGCTTGGCCGGACCCTTGCGGGTGCGTGCATTGGTGTGGGTGCGTTGTCCGCGAACCGGCAGGCCACGGCGGTGACGCAACCCGCGATAGCAGCCAAGATCCATCAGTCGCTTGATGTTCATAGCAACTTCGCGCCGCAGATCGCCCTCGACGATATAGTCGCGATCGATGACCTCGCGCAGCTGCAGCACTTCCTGATCGGTCAACTGCGACACCCGGCGCGCATCGGGGATCGACACTTTTGCCACGATCTCCTTGGCCTTGGCGGAGCCAATGCCATGGATGTACTGCAGCGCGACCACGACGCGCTTGTTGGTTGGGATATTGACGCCAGCGATGCGGGCCACGTCAGTTGCTCCTTGTGCGGGTCAGCCCGGAATACCCCGGTGCCGCTCGGTCGCTACCTATCGATTCGGATGTCACCTGAGAAGGCCACAAACGTAAAAAGCCAACGCCTGCCTGCCGCCGCGGCCTGGCATCGCTGCTTAATCTCCGACCGGATATTCGAAGCTTATTAATGGACTCCTCGCGCTTTCGTCAACCCGCCTAGCGATTTCGTGTACAACTTCCTTACCGGCGGCGCTTTCTCATCCTCGCGGTAGACTTCGGCTTCGATTTAGGCTTGGCCGCGGCCCCTTTGCGGGTGGCTCGCGCCGGCTTGCGGCGTGTGGCCGTCCCTCGCGCTTTGGACTTTTTTCCTATCCGGGCCGGCTTTAGAGATTTTTGCGCCGGCTTTTTGGCCGAAGCCTTCGGGAGTTGCAGTGTTTCTGCCTCTCCCGCCAGCATCTTTTCGACCTGAAGGGCGACTTCCGCGATCGGCGCCATGCCGTCCACCGTGCGCAGCACGCCGTGGCGGCGGTAATACGCAATCAGCGGCGCGGTCTGTTCGCGGTAGGCCGTGAGCCGCCGGTGCAGCACTTCCGGGTTGTCGTCGGGCCGCAGCTGTTCGCCGCGGGCCGTCATTTCGGCGATGCGGTTTTCGATGCGCTTGATCAGGGCATTCTCGTCGACGCGCAGCTCGATGACCGCCTCAAGCTCAAGGTCATGCTTCTTCAGCATGCGGTCGAGCGCCTCGGCCTGCGCCACGGTGCGCGGAAAGCCATCCAGGATGAAGCCCTTGCGGGCGTCGGGTTGCTCGATGCGCTGCTCGACAATGGCAACCACTATGTCGTCGGGACAGAGCGAGCCGCGCGCCATGATGTCCTGCACCTGGCGGCCGATGGGAGTACCGGCTTTGACAGCCGCGCGCAGCATGTCACCGGTGGAGAGCTGGACAAGTCCGTATTTGGCGACCAGGTGCTGCGCCTGCGTTCCCTTGCCCGCCCCCGGCGGACCCAGCAGGATTAATCTCATCTACGGCGTCCCCTCAGCTTCGATCGTTTGATTAAGCCTTCGTATTGGTGCGCCAGCAGGTAACCCTGCACCTGCGCAACGGTATCCATGGTCACGCTGACCACGATCAGGAGCGAGGTGCCGCCGAAATAGAACGGCACCGCGGCGTACGAGATCAGCATCTCGGGAAACAGGCAAACGATGGCGAGATAGGCCGCCCCGATCACCGTGATCCGCGATAGCACGTAATCGATGTATTCGGCGGTGCGCTCGCCCGGCCGGATGCCGGGGATGAAGCCGCCATGCTTCTTCAGATTATCGGCGGTCTCGGTCGGGTTGAACACGATCGCCGTGTAGAAGAAGGCGAAGAAGACGATCAGGCCGACGTAGAGCGCCAGAAACAGCGGCCGCCCGTGCGAAAGCTGCGTGGTAATCATTGTGAGCCATCCCGGCCCCTGTCCGGCAGTGAAGTTGGCGACCGTGGTCGGCAACAACAGCAGCGAAGAGGCAAAGATCGGCGGAATCACGCCCGACGTATTGAGCTTCAGCGGCAGATGCGAGGACTGGCCCTCGAACATGCGATTGCCGACCTGCCGCTTCGGATACTGAATCAGCAGGCGGCGCTGCGCGCGTTCCATGAAGACGATGAAGGTGATGACGGCGACCACCATCACCAGCACGATCAGAATGAGGCCGGTCGAGAGCGCACCCTGGCGGCCGAGTTCAAGCGTGCCGGCGACGGCCGAGGGGAGCTGAGCCACAATTCCCGACATGATGATGAGCGAAGTGCCGTTGCCGATGCCGCGCTGCGTGATCTGCTCTCCGAGCCACATCAGGAACATCGTGCCGCCGGTGAGCGTGATCACGGTCGAGATGACGAAGAACGGGCCCGGGTCCATGACCACGTTGCTGGCACCTTCGAGGCCGACGGAGATGCCGTAGGCCTGGAAGGCGGCCAAAACCACCGTCAGGTAGCGTGTGTACTGATTGATAATCTTGCGGCCCGCCTCGCCTTCCTTCTTGAGCTGTTCGAGGGTCGGCGACACCGTCGTCATCAGCTGGATGATGATCGACGCCGAAATGTACGGCATGATGTTGAGCGCGAAGATCGCCATGCGGTGAATGCCGCCGCCGGCGAACATGTTGAACATTCCCAAAATGCCGCCGGCCTGGGAATTGAAAATCTGGTTCCACGCGTTTGGATCGATGCCCGGCAGCGGAATGTAAGTGCCGAGCCGATAGACCAGCAGCGCGCCGAGCGTGAACCAGATGCGCTTCTTCAGCTCTTCGGCTTTGGCCAGGGCGCCAAAGTTGAGATTGGCTGCCAGTTGTTCCGCTGCAGAGACCATCCGCCCTAAGTCCCCTCTTTCGCGTCATGGCCGGGCTTGTCCCGGCCATCCACGTCTTCGTTCACAAGTAGAAGTCGTGGATGCCCGGCACAAGACCGGGCATGACGCCGTATCAGGCCGCTTGTTCGCCCGTCTCCCGCTTGGGAGCGAGGATTTCAACCTTGCCCCCGGCCTTCTCCACGGCGGCGACCGCCGATTTCGACGCGCCGAATACCGAAAGCGTGATCTTGGCCGTGATCTCGCCTGAGCCAAGAAGCCGCACGCCATCCTTGGCCCGGCGCAAAATACCGGCCTTGACCAAAGCCGCGGCGTCAACAGTCGCAGTCGGGTCGAGCCGGCCGGCATCGATTGCTTGCTGCAAACGCCCAAGATTGACTTCGTTGAGCTTGCGGGCGAATGCCACATTCTTGAAACCGCGCTTGGGCAGGCGGCGGTGCAGCGGCATCTGGCCGCCCTCGAAACCCTTGATGCGCACGCCGGAGCGCGCAGTCTGACCCTTACCGCCGCGGCCGCCGGTCTTGCCCTTGCCGGAGCCGATGCCGCGTCCGATGCGCTTGCGTGTTTTGCGCGCTCCGGTGCGGTCGGCAAGCTCGTGAAGCTTCATGGCTGTTTCTCCACCACGCGCACCAGATGCGCGACCTTGGCGATCATGCCGCGCGTCTGCGGCGTATCGACGAGGTTGGCGACGCGGCCGATCTTGTTAAGTCTTAAGCCCACGAGCGTCTCGCGCTGGGTGTGTTCACGACGCATTGGGCTGCCGATCTGCTTGACCGTAATGGTCTTGCCGCCATGGCGCGCACTCTTGCCGGTATTCATCGCCTGCTCCAAAGCCTTAATCGGCCGCCTGTTCGACCTCGACGTCGCGGCGACGCGCCTGCAGCGCCGACACCTTGACGTTGCGGCGCGCCGCGACCGCCCGCGGCGAGTCCTGATGCTTCAGCGCATCGAACGTCGCCCGCACCACGTTGTAGGGATTCGAGGTGCCGAGCGATTTGGCTACGACGTCCTGCATGCCGAGCGTCTCGAACACCGCGCGCATCGGGCCGCCGGCGATGATGCCGGTGCCGGGCGGCGCGGCGCGCAAGAACACTTTGCCGGCACCATGGCGTCCCGAAACGTCGTGATGCAGCGTGCGGCCCTCGCGCAGCGGCACGCGCGTCAGCCCGCGCTTGGCGGCATCGGTCGCCTTGCGGATCGCCTCCGGCACCTCGCGCGCCTTACCGTGGCCGAAGCCGACCCGGCCCTTCTGATCGCCGACGACGACCAGCGCGGCGAAGCCGAACCGCCGGCCGCCCTTCACCACCTTGGCGACGCGGTTGATGTGGACGAGTTTGTCGACGAACTCGCTGTCGCGATCGTCGTTTCGCCGCTCGCGGGGTTCACGTGCCATGTTGATCCGCCGAACTCTTGTCTGCCATGTTCATCCGTTTGTTCCATTCTCAAAAATTCAGACCGCCTTCGCGCGCGGCATCCGCCAGCGCCTTGACGCGGCCGTGATAGAGATAGGCGCCGCGGTCGAACACGACGTCCTTGATGCCCTTCTCCTGAGCGCGTTGGGCAATGAGCTTGCCTACCGCTTTGGCCGCATCGACGCTGGCCCCGGTTTTCAAGCCCTCCAGTGCGGTCTTCTCCAGCGAGGATGCGGAGACGAGCGTGGCGCCCCGGTCATCGTCGATCAGCTGCGCGTAGATGTGCTTGGAAGAACGGAATACGCAAAGCCGCCTGCGGCCATGCGCTGCGCGACTAAGCGCCCCGCGCACGCGCCCCTGCCGCCGCTTGATCCTATCACTCAGCTTGGTCATCGGCAGCTCCGTTACTTCTTCTTGCCTTCCTTGCGGAAGATGCGTTCGCCGGCATATTTGATGCCCTTGCCCTTATAGGGCTCCGGCGGCCGGTATTCGCGGATCTCGGCGGCGACCTGCCCGACCTGCTGGCGGTCGGTGCCCGAGATCACGATCTCGACCGGCCGCGGCGTCGCGATCGTGATGCCTTCGGGAATCGGATAGACCACGTCGTGGCTGTAGCCGAGCGCGAGCTGCAGGTTCTTGCCTTGCACGGCGGCACGATAGCCGACGCCGTTGATCTCGAGCCGCTGCTCAAAACCCTTGCTCACCCCGGCGATCAGATTGGCGATCAGCGTGCGCGCGGTGCCCCATTGCGACCGCGCGCGCTTGGTATCGTCGCGCGGATCGACCTTGATCTGCCCGCCGTCGAGTTTGACCGCAACGTCGTCGGACAGCACAACGGAAAGCGCGCCCTTCGGGCCCTTCACCTTCACGGTCTGGCCCTCGACATTGGCGGTGATACCCGAAGGCACCGGGACGGCTTTCTTACCTATACGCGACATGGTTTTGTTTCCGTTGCTCTCGTTCCCGGACCTAGAACACCGTGCACAGGATTTCGCCGCCGACATTGGCGTCGCGGGCGTCGTGATCGGCCATGACGCCTTTGGGCGTCGACACGATGGCGACCCCGAGCCCGTTGTTGATGCGCGGCAAATTCCTGACCGAGGTGTAGACCCGGCGGCCGGGCTTTGAAATCCGCTCGATCTCGCGGATCACCGGCTCGCCTTCGTAATATTTCAGCTCGATCTCGATCTCCGAGCGCCCTTCGCGCTCGACCACGGCGAAGCCGCGGATGTAGCCTTCGCTCTTGAGCACTTCGAGCACGCTCTCGCGCAACCGCGAATTCGGACTGGACACTTTGCTCTTGCTGCGCATCTGCGCGTTGCGGATGCGGGACAGCAGATCGCCGAGCGGATCGTTCATCGACATGGGCGATCCTCCTTACCAGCTCGACTTCACAAGACCTGGGATCAGCCCCTTCGAGCCGAGGTCCCGCAGCGCGATGCGCGACAGCTTGTGCTTGCGGTAAAAGCCGCGCGGACGGCCGGTCATCTCGCAGCGGTTGCGGATGCGGGTGGCCGAGGAGTTGCGCGGCAATTCGGCGAGCTTCAGCGTCGCCGCGAAGCGGTCCTCGACCGGCTTGGTCTTGTCGCGCGCGATCGCTTTGAGCCGCGCGCGCCGGCCCGAGAACTTCTTCGTCATCCGGCGGCGCCGGTTGTTCTTCTCAATCGAACTTTTCTTCGCCATCTCGTTCTCCAAACGGTCCGCGTTTGAGGCTTGCCCTCACTGCCGGAACGGAAAATTGAATGCCGTCAACAGCGCACGCGCCTCATCGTCGTTGCGCGCGGTGGTGCACACGGTGATGTCCATGCCCCAGATGTCGGCGGCTTTGTCGTAGTCGATCTCGGGGAATACGATGTGCTCCTTGATGCCGAGCGAATAATTGCCGCGGCCGTCGAAGCTCTTGGGGTTCAGGCCGCGGAAATCGCGCACGCGCGGCAGCGCGATGTTGATCAGGCGATCGAGAAACTCGTACATGCGCGCCTTGCGCAGCGTCACCTTGCAGCCGATCGCCTGGCCGTCGCGCAGCTTGTACGTCGCGATCGATTTCCGCGACTTGGTGATCACCGCCTTTTGCCCGGCAATCAGCGCCAGATCGGCGGCGGCCGATTCGACTTTCTTGCGATCGGCGACACCCTCGCCGATGCCCATATTGATGACGACCTTGTCCAACGTCGGAATCTGAAAGCGGTTCTTATGGCCGAACTGCTCGCCAATCCGGCTGCGGATGGTTTGATCGAACTCGACCTTCAGCCGCGCCGGCACTTTCGGCTCCGGCTCCCGCGGCGCCGCAGGCTTCTTTGCGTCCGCCGCTGCTTTCTCGCCCTTCTCGCCTTTGGCCGCCTTCGGCGCCCTGTCCGGCTTCGCCGGCTTTTCGGCATGGCCGGATGCGTCCGGGCGCTGCGCCTTGTCGGACTTCTTGGCTTTCTTTTCGTCTGTGTCAGCCATCGATCTCTGCTCCGGAACGCTTGGCAACGCGCACCTTCTTGCGGTCGTCGCCCTTGCCGACGAATTGAAAGCCGACACGCGTCGGCTTTTTATCCTTGGGGTCGGCGAGCGCGATATTCGACAGATGGATCGGCGCCTCCTTGGAGATGATGCCGCCCTCCGCCGTCGCGCTTTGCCGCTGGTGGCGCTTGACGACGTTGATGCCGCGAACCAGCGCCCGCCCGTCATCGCGGCGGACCTCGATGACCTCGCCGCTGCGGCCCTTGTCGCGCCCGGCAATCACGATCACCGTGTCGCCCTTTTTTATCTTGGCCGCCATCACAATACCTCCGGCGCCAGCGAGATGATCTTCATGTGGTTTTTCGCCCGCAATTCGCGCGGCACCGGGCCGAAGATGCGCGTGCCGACCGGTTCCATCTGCGGAGTGATCAACACCGCCGCGTTGCGGTCGAAGCGGATGATCGAGCCGTCCGGGCGCTTGATGTCTTTGGCGACGCGAACGATCACCGCTTTCATCACGTCGCCCTTCTTCACCCGGCCGCGCGGGATCGCCTCCTTCACCGACACCACGATGACATCGCCGATGGTGGCGTATTTGCGCTTGGAGCCGCCCAGCACCTTGATGCACATGACGCGGCGCGCGCCGGAATTGTCCGCCACGTCGAGATTGGTTTGCATCTGAATCATGGGCTACCCCACTCACTTCCATTTCCGACGCGTCGCGATCACGACGCTTTTTTCTTCTCGCCGCGCACCACCGCCCAGCGCTTGAGCTTGGAAATCGGCCGGTGCTCCTCGATCCAGACCATATCGCCGACTTTGAACTCGTTGTTCTCGTCGTGCGCGTAGTACTTCTTCGAGCGGCGCACCGTCTTCTTGAACAGCGGATGGGTGAAGCGGCGCTCCACCCGCACCACCAGCGTCTTGTTCTGTTTGTCGCTCACCACGACGCCTTGCAGGCTGCGCTTGGGCATTTGATCCTCTTAGCTCTTCGGTGCGCGCTTCTGCTGCGCAATCGTCTTGAGGCGGGCGATATCGCGCCGCACTTCACGGACGCGCGCGGTATTCTCCAATTGTCCGGTGGCACGCTGGAAGCGCAGGTTGAACTGCTCCTTCTTCAGCTTGAGCACCTCGTCGTCGATCTGATCGACCGTCAACGCTCTGATGTCGGGAGTTTTCATCTTAACGCCTACTCGCTGATCCGCTCGACGAAACGGGTCTTGATCGGCAGCTTGGCGGCAGCCAGCGCCAACAACTCTTTAGCGACCTCAATCGGCACGCCGTCGATCTCGAACAGGATGCGGCCGGGTTTCACCCGCGCCACCCACAATTCCGGGGTGCCCTTGCCCGAGCCCATGCGTACTTCCAGCGGCTTTTTGGAAACCGGTACGTCCGGGAAAAGCCGGATCCAGACCCGTCCCGAGCGCTTCATGTGCCGGGTCAGCGCCCGGCGGGCCGCTTCGATCTGGCGCGCGGTGATCCGTTCCGGCTCAAGCGCTTTTAGTCCGTACTGGCCGAACGCAAGCGTCGCCGCGCTCGAGGCAATGCCATGGATGCGGCCCTTGTGCGCCTTGCGGAATTTCGTTCGCATCGGTTGCAGCATGACGGACGCCTTTTCTCAAACCTTGCTTTCACTCACGCCGCGTCACGACGCGGCCGACCGGCCTCGCCTTCGGCCATGCGTTTGTCCTGGGCCATCGGATCGTGTTCCATGATCTCGCCCTTGAAGATCCAGACCTTCACGCCGCAGGTGCCGTAGGTGGTAAAGGCCGTGGCGACGCCGTAATCGACGTCGGCGCGCAGGGTGTGCAGCGGCACCCGCCCCTCGCGATACCATTCCATCCGCGCGATCTCGGCGCCGCCGAGCCGCCCCGAGCAATTGATGCGGATGCCGCCGGCGCCGAGCCGCATCGCCGACTGCACCGCGCGCTTCATGGCGCGGCGGAACGCAACGCGGCGCTCGAGCTGCTGCGCAATCGATTCGGCAACCAGTTGAGCATCGAGCTCGGGTTTGCGAATCTCGACGATGTTGATCACGACATCGCTGTCGGTCAATGCGGCGACCTTCCGGCGCAATTTTTCGATATCGGCGCCCTTCTTGCCGATGACCACGCCCGGCCGCGCCGAATGGATGGTGACACGGCACTTCTTGTGCGGGCGCTCGATCACGATCTTGGACACCGCGGCCTGCTTCAGTTCCTTCATCAAGGTTTCGCGGATTTTCATGTCCTCATGCAGGAGCGTGCCATAGCTCGCCTTGCCCGCGTACCACCGCGAATCCCACGTCCGGTTAATGCCAAGGCGCAGCCCGATTGGATTGACCTTTTGACCCATTGCTATCTCCTCGCCGCCCGTCCGCTGCGACCCTATGCCTGCGCCTCGACCTCACGGACCACGATGGTGAGGTTCGAGAACGGCTTGAAAATCCTTCCCACGCGGCCGCGGGCGCGCGGCATGTGCCGCTTCATCACCAGCGCCTTGCCGACATGGGCTTCGACGACGATGAGATCGTCGACATCGAGATCGTGATTGTTTTCGGCATTGGCGATAGCCAATTCCAGGCACTTGCGCACGTCGCGGGCGATGCGCTTGCGCGAAAACTCCAGATCGGCGAGCGCCATCGAAACCTTCTTGCCGCGAATAAGCTGGGCCAAAAGGTTCAGCTTCTGCGGGCTCACCCGCAGCATGCGGGATACGGCCTTCGCCTCGTTGTCGGAGAGCGAGCGTTCGCGCGCCTTTTTGCTCATGACACCTCTCTCCGCCTCACGAACTACCGCCTGCCGGCGCCGCCGGTGCGGCGGCTTCCGCCGACGCTCCACCGCCGCCGCCCGGCGAACCGCCAGTGCGTTTGGCTTTGCGGTCCGACGAATGCCCGTAGAACGAGCGGGTCGGCGCGAACTCGCCGAACTTGTGACCGACCATTTCCTCGGTGACGATCACCGGGATGTGCTTCTGGCCGTTGTAGACGCCGAAGGTTAAGCCCACGAACTGCGGCAGGATCGTCGAACGGCGTGACCAGATGCGGATCATCTCGTGGCGTCCGGACGAGCGAGCGGTATCCGCCTTTTTCAGCAGATAACCGTCAACAAACGGACCCTTCCAGACCGAACGCGTCATGATTGCTCCTAACGATCCTACTTGCTCTTTTTCCGCGCGTGACGGCTCACCATGATGAACTTGGTGCTGCTCTTGTTCTTGCGGGTCTTCGCGCCCCTGGTCGGCTTGCCCCACGGCGTCACCGGATGACGGCCGCCGCGGGTGCGGCCGCCGAGCGGGTGGTCGACCGGGTTCATCGTTTCGCCGCGGACATGACCGCGCCACCCCATCCAGCGATTGCGTCCGGCCTTGCCGATCGAGACGTTCATATTGTCGGGGTTCGACACCGCGCCGATGGTCCCGATACAGCGGCCATGCACCAGCCGCTGTTCGCCTGAATTCAGCCGCAGGATCACGTAGGCGCCGTCGCGGCCGACGAGCTGAGCATAGGTGCCGGCCGAGCGCGCGATCTGGCCGCCCTTGCCGATCTTCAGCTCGATATTGTGCACGATGGTGCCAACCGGAATGTTGGCGAGCGGCATGGCATTGCCGGGCTTCACGTCGACATATTCGCCGGCGACCACGGTATCGCCGGCAGCGAGCCGCTGCGGCGCCAGGATGTAGGCGAGCTCGCCATCCTCATATTTGATCAGGGCGATGAAGCTGGTGCGGTTCGGATCATACTCCAGCCGCTCGACCTTAGCCGGCATGTCAAACTTGCGGCGCTTGAAGTCGATTCTGCGGTAGGCCTTCTTGTGGCCGCCGCCGCGGTAGCGACTGGTAATGGAGCCGGAATTGTTGCGCCCGCCGCTCGAATTCTTGCCTTCGGTGAGCGCCTTCACCGGCGCGCCGGTGTGAAGACCGGAGCGATCGACGAGCACCAGCTGACGCTGGCCAGGCGTGACCGGATTATAGTTCTTGAGTGCCATCGCGTGCGCTCCTTACAGGCCCGTCGTCACGTCGATCTTCTGACCCTCTTCGAGGGTCACGATGGCGCGCTTGGTCGTCGATTGCAGACCGAAACGGCCTTTGAACGCCTTCCACTTGCCGCGCCGCCGCAGCGTGTTGACGCTTTTGACTTTCACGTCGAACAGCTTCTCCACCGCTTCCTTGATCTGCGGCTTGGTTGCCGCGAGAGCGACCTTGAAGATGACCTTGCTGTGTTCCGAAGCGTTGGTCGCCTTCTCGGTGATCACCGGCGAAAGAATCACGTCGTAATGGCGCGGATCGTTGGTGCTCATTTGAATCGCGCCTCCAACGCATCGACCGCGGCGCGGGTCAGCACCAGCTTTTGCCGCCGCAGAATGTCGTAGACGTTGATGCCGGCGATCGGCAGCACGTCGATATTGGGGATGTTGCGGGCGGCGGTGCGGACGCCGGCGGCGACTTCCGCGCCGTCGATAACGAGCGCGTTCGACAGACCCAGCTTTTCGAATTGGCCGCGCAGCGCCTTGGTTTTTGCTTCCTTCAGATCGAGCGCTTCGATGACGATGATGCCGTCGTCCTTGGCCTTGGCGGACAGTGCGTGCCTGAGCGCGAGCGCACGCACCTTTTTCGGCAGACCGATTTCGTGGCTGCGCGGGTGCGGACCGAAAGAACGGCCGCCGCCGCGGAACAGATTGACGCGCGCCGAGCCATGGCGAGCCGAGCCGGTGCCCTTCTGCCGGTACATTTTTTTGCCGGTGCGATGGATATCGGCGCGATTTTTGACCGCGTGCGTGCCGCTCTGTCGTTTGGCGAGCTGCCACACGATGCACCGATGAATGAGGTCGGTGCGCGGTTCGAGTCCGAAAATGGCGTCGGAAACCGTGACCGAACCGGATTTCTTGCCGTCTAGGGTGGTGACTTTCAGTTCCATGTCACACGCCCTCCTGCGCTGCGGGAGCGGAAGGCTCGACGCTCGCCGCAGCAGACGCTGCCGAGGCAGCCTCGGAGAGCTTGAACTTGCCCGGCTTCGGCACGCCGTCCGGCAGTTTCTTCTTCACCGCGTCACGCACGGTGATCCAGCCGCCCTTGACGCCCGGCACCGCGCCTTCGACCAGAATGAGTCCGCGCACCACGTCGGTTTGCATCACCTTGAGATTGAGCGTGGTCACCCGCTCGACGCCCATGTGACCAGGCATCTTCTTGTTCTTGAAGGTTTTTCCCGGATCCTGCCGGCCGCCGGTCGAACCGATTGAGCGGTGCGAGATCGACACGCCGTGACTCGCCCGCAGCCCGGCGAAATTCCAGCGCTTCATGCCGCCGGCAAAACCCTTGCCGGTCGAAGTGCCGGTGACATCCACGTATTGTCCGACAATAAAGTGATCCGCCGTGATCTCGGCGCCGACCGGAATGAGCGCATCGTCGTCGACGCGAAATTCGGCAAGCTTGCGCTTGGGCTCGACCTTGGCGACAGCGAAGTTGCCGCGATCGGCCTTGCTGGTGCGCTGCACCTTGCGAGCGCCGGCGCCGAGCTGCAGCGCCACGTAGCCGTTCTTCTCTTTGGTGCGATGACCCACGACCTGACAATTGCCCAGCCGCAGCACCGTCACCGGCACATGCTCGCCGGCCTCGGTGAAGAGCCGCGTCATTCCGACCTTCTGTGCGAGCACCCCGGAACGCATTTCAAGTCCCCTTCGCGCCTTAGAGCTTGATCTCGACGTCGACGCCGGCGGCGAGATCGAGCTTCATCAGCGCATCGACAGTCTGCGGCGTCGGGTCGACGATGTCGAGCAGCCGCTTATGCGTGCGCATCTCAAACTGCTCGCGGCTCTTTTTGTCGATATGCGGCGAGCGGTTGACCGTGAATTTCTCGATCCGTGTCGGCAGCGGAATCGGCCCGCGCACCTGCGCCCCGGTGCGTTTCGCCGTATTGACGATCTCGCGCGTCGACGCATCGAGGATGCGGTGATCGAACGCTTTGAGCCGGATGCGTATGTTCTGGCCGTTCATGAGTCCGTTCTTTCTGCCTCGTCATGGCCGGGCTTGTCCCGGCCATCCACGTCTTCCGTCTGCTTAAGTCGTAGATGCCCGGCACAAGGCCGGGCATGACGACAAAGTCATCCTCACTCCACGATGCTGGCGACCACGCCGGCGCCGACCGTACGGCCGCCTTCGCGGATGGCGAAGCGCAGCTTCTCCTCCATGGCGATCGGCACGATCAGCGTGACCTCCATGGCGATATTGTCGCCCGGCATCACCATCTCGGTACCTTCCGGCAGTGTCACCACGCCGGTCACGTCCGTGGTGCGGAAATAAAATTGCGGCCGGTAGTTGGTAAAGAACGGAGTATGGCGCCCGCCCTCTTCCTTAGTGAGGATGTAGGCCTCGGCCTTGAACTTGGTGTGCGGCTTGACCGAGCCCGGCTTGCAGAGCACTTGGCCGCGCTCCACTTCCTCGCGTTTTGTGCCGCGCAGCAGGCAGCCGACGTTGTCGCCGGCCTCGCCCTGATCGAGCAGCTTGCGGAACATCTCGACGCCGGTAACTACGGTCTTCTGGGTCGGGCGAATTCCGACGATCTCGACCTCTTCGCCGACCTTGATAACGCCGCGCTCGATGCGGCCGGTGCAGACAGTGCCACGTCCGGAGATCGAGAACACGTCTTCCACCGGCATCAGGAACGGCTGATCCTTCGGGCGCTCCGGCTGCGGGATATACTCGTCGACCGCCTTCATCAGCTCGAAGATCGCTTCCTTGCCGAGCTTGGGATCCTTGTCCTCAAGCGCCATCAGCGCCGAGCCCTTGATCACCGGGATCTTGTCGCCGGGGAAATTATATTTGGACAGCAGCTCACGCACCTCGAGCTCGACGAGCTCGAGCAGCTCCGGGTCGTCCACCATGTCCACCTTGTTGAGGAAGACGACGAGCGCCGGCACGCCGACCTGACGAGCGAGCAGGATGTGCTCGCGGGTCTGCGGCATCGGGCCGTCGGCGGCGCTCACCACCAGAATGGCGCCATCCATCTGCGCCGCGCCGGTGATCATGTTTTTCACGTAGTCGGCGTGCCCCGGGCAATCGACGTGGGCGTAATGGCGCTTGTCGGTTTCGTACTCGACGTGCGCCGTGGCGATGGTGATGCCGCGCGCCTTCTCTTCCGGCGCCTTGTCGATCTGATCGTACGCCGTATAGGTCGCCTGGCCCTTTTCGGCCAAAACCTTGGTGATCGCGGCCGTCAACGACGTCTTGCCGTGATCGACATGGCCGATCGTGCCGATGTTGCAATGCGGTTTGGTGCGCTGGAATTTTTCCTTGGCCATGGGACTCTCCGTTCCGGCTTTCTCTGTACCCTCGTGAAAGTGTTATCAGGCAAACTTCGCCTGGACCTCGTCGGCGATGCCTTTCGGCACCTCGGCGTAGTGATCGAACTGCATCGTGAATGTCGCGCGCCCCTGACTCATGGAGCGCAAATTGTTGACGTAGGAGAACATGTTGGCGAGCGGCACCATCGCCGTGATGACGTTGGCGTTGCCGCGCATGTCCTGGCCCTGAATCTGGCCGCGGCGTGAATTGAGATCGCCGATGACGGAGCCGGTATAGTCCTCCGGCGTCACCACCTCGACCTTCATCACCGGCTCGAGCAGCACCGGGCCGCCCTTCTGCAACGCTTCGCGCATGGCGGCGCGCGCCGCGATCTCGAAGGCCATCGCCGAGGAATTGACCTCATGGGAATCGCCGTCGACGAGACTGACTTTCACGTCAACCACCGGGAAGCCGGCGAGCACGCCCGAACTCATTTGCCCTTCGAGGCCCTTCTCGACCGCCGGGATGAACTCCTTCGGCACGGCGCCACCGACGACGTCGTTCTCGAAGGCGAAGCCGGAACCGGGCGCACCGGGCTCGGCAACGATTTTGACCTTGGCAAACTGGCCGTGGCCGCCGGTCTGCTTCTTGTGCACGTAGTCGACGGTCGCCGTCCGGGTGATCTTCTCGCGATAGGCGACCTGCGGCGCGCCGATATTGGCGTCGACCTTGTAGGTGCGCTTGAGGATATCGACCTTGATGTCGAGGTGAAGCTCGCCCATCCCCTTGATGATGGTTTGGCCGGATTCCTGATCGGTGGTAACGCGGAACGAGGGATCCTCGGCCACCAGCTTGGCCAGCGCCACGCCGAGCTTTTCCTGGTCGGCCTTCGACTTCGGCTCGATTGCAATCTCGATAACCGGTTCCGGGAACTCCATCTTTTCCAGGATCACCGCCTTTTGCGGGTCGCACAGCGTGTCGCCGGTGCGGACTTCCTTGAGGCCCGCCAGCGCGACGATGTCGCCGGCGAAAGCCTCCTTGATGTCCTCGCGATTGTTGGCATGCATCAACAGCATGCGGCCGACGCGTTCCTTGCGTTCCTTGGTCGAATTGTAGACACCGGTACCGCTCTCGAGCGTGCCGGAATAAATGCGGCAGAAGGTGATGGTGCCGACGAACGGATCGTCCATGATCTTGAACGCGAGTAACGCCATCGGTTCTGTGTCGGACGGATTGCGAACCACCTCGTTGCCTTTGGAATCGATACCTTTGATCGGCGGCACGTCGAGCGGCGACGGCAGATAGTCGACCACGGCATCAAGCAATGGCTGCACGCCTTTGTTTTTGAACGCCGAGCCGCACAGCACCGGGAAGAAGGTGCTGGCGATGGTGGCCTTGCGGATGAGACGCTTGAGCGTGGCGACGTCGGGCTCTTTGCCTTCGAGGTAGGCGGTCATCGCGTCATCATCGAGTTCGACGGCCGCCTCGACGAGTTTCTCGCGATATTCCTTGGCCTGGTCCGCAAGCTCGGCCGGAATTTCGATGTCGTGATACTTCGCGCCCAGCGTCTCTTCGTCCCAAACGACGCCGACCATGCGCACGAGATCGATGATGCCCTTGAACTGGTTCTCAGCCCCGATCGGAAGCTGGATGGCGACCGGCTTGGCGCCGAGGCGATCGACGATGTCCTTGAGGCACTGGAAATAGTCCGCGCCGATCTTGTCCATCTTGTTGCAGAACACGATGCGCGGGACGCGGTAGCGATCGCCCTGCCGCCATACCGTCTCGGTTTGCGGCTCGACGCCCTGATTGGAATCGAGCACGCAGACGGCGCCGTCGAGGACGCGCAGCGAACGCTCCACCTCGATGGTGAAATCGACGTGGCCGGGCGTGTCGATGATGTTCAGCCGCTTGCCGTTCCAGACCGCGGTGGTCGCGGCCGACGTGATGGTGATGCCGCGCTCCTGCTCCTGCTCCATCCAGTCCATGGTCGCGGCGCCTTCGTGCACCTCGCCCATTTTGTGGCTCTTGCCGGTGTAATAGAGGACGCGCTCGGTGGTCGTGGTCTTGCCGGCATCGATGTGCGCCATGATGCCGAAGTTGCGGTAGTCCTCGATGGGATGGGTACGGGGCATGGGGGACAATCCTTCGCTGTCGCCGGCTTCACCAGCGATAGTGCGAGAATGCACGGTTGGCTTCGGCCATCCGGTGCGTGTCCTCGCGCTTCTTGACTGCGTTCCCCCTGTTATTCGATGCATCGAGCAGCTCCGCTGAGAGCCGCTCGGTCATCGTTTTCTCGTTGCGCTCCCGCGCTGCGGAAATGATCCAGCGAATGCCGAGCGCCTGGCGCCGCGAGCTTCGCACTTCGACCGGCACCTGATAGGTGGCGCCGCCGACGCGGCGCGAGCGCACTTCGATCGACGGCATGACGTTGTCGAGCGCCTGCTCGAACACGCCGATCGGACTCTGCCGGGTCTTGCCCTCGATCATGTCGAGCGCGCCATAGACGATGTTCTCGGCGACCGACTTCTTGCCGGCATGCATGACCGAGTTCATGAATTTCGTTACCACGACGTTCCCGAATTTCGGGTCCGGCAGGATCTCGCGCTTGTCGGCGCTGTGGCGGCGGGACATCTCTCTCTTCCTTCGTCATGGCCGGGCTTGACCCGGCCATCCACGTCTTTCCTTTTTCGTCTCCGGCTCGCGCCGGCCTTAAAATCTTGCCTCTCGGGATCCCCGGGTCGCGCTGTGCTTGCCCGAGGATGCCCCTCGCTACGCTCGGGTCACTTCGGCCGCTTCGCGCCGTATTTCGACCGGCGCTGCTTGCGGTTCTTCACGCCCTGGGTGTCGAGGACGCCGCGCAGAATGTGGTAGCGCACGCCCGGCAGATCCTTGACGCGGCCGCCGCGGATCATCACCACCGAATGTTCCTGCAAATTATGGCCTTCACCCGGGATGTAGCCGATGACCTCGAAGCCGTTGGTTAACCGAACCTTGGCGACCTTGCGGAGCGCCGAGTTCGGCTTCTTCGGCGTCGTCGTGTAGACGCGCGTGCAGACGCCGCGCTTCTGCGGGCTCTGTTGCAGGGCCGGCACTTTCTTCTTCGCGTGCTGGGTTACCCGCGGCTTGCGAATGAGTTGATTGACCGTCGGCATCGGTAATCTCGACTCCAAGCGGGGCTCAGCCCCTTTGCCTAAACTCTGTCCGGGGTGTTCGCCCCATTTACGTTTTTGGGCTTGCGCCCATTTTGCCTTCTAGGGCTCACGCCCTTTAGATCTGCGCGAAAACGCTCGCGCAAACGAGAGCGCACCATCCGCATCCCGCGCGGAAGGGCGCTCCAATCTCGCAGAGGACCACGATGCGTTAGCCCGCGGTCGTGCGGTTCGTTAATCTGACTTTCCGAAGTCAGAGGCAGCGTTTGAGCTTCCTTCGTCGAGGCGTCGCGCCGAATCCCGCTTGCCCAAGAAGGGGAGCCAAGAAAGCAAACGACTTTCAATAGCTTAGCTGGAACCCGGACAGGCCGTTCCGACTGGCGAAGCTCACCGCCTGCCGAAAAGTTCGCGGTATGTATCGGCGGTACCGCGTGAAGTCAAGCTCATATGGGCCCAAAACTGCGATGGCGCAAGGACATCTGCGCTATCGGTCGAGTAGCAATCATCACCCCGGCTCCATGCCCTTGGCGCGGATGATGCGGGCCGCTTCCGGCGACTTGAGGGCGGCGACCAACGCGCGCAGCGTGGCGCCGTTCGGAGTACTGGCGGCGAAACCGGCGGAATAAAGCACAAAGTTTCCCACTTCGGGCGGCAATGGCCCGACCAGGTGGGCGCCCTTGACCGGCTGATTTTCAATGATCTGCTGCATGCCGACCTCAGCCTCGCCGCTGGCGATAACCTCGCCGACCGCGCGGCCGACCGCAAACACCGTCTTGTCCTTCATTTCGGGGGCCAGCCCGAGACGCTCCAACAAGTCGGCCACGTACAGGCCGCTGGGACCCTTGCTGTGGGAAATGGATTTCGCCTCCAATAATGCATTCTTGAAAGCCTCGACCGTACTGATGTCAGGCTCGGGCGCGCCGGTGCGCACCATGAAACCGACCAGCGAACGGACGATGTCGGTTTGACTTCCGGCGGCCACCCTGCCCGCCGCCGCGAGCTGGTCGAGCTCCGCCCTGGGCATAAGGACCATATCGAAGGCGGCGCCCTCCTCGATCTCCTTTTTCAGCACGCGGGTCAGCGCGAACCGGATAGACACCTTGTTGCCGCTCGCGCGTTCGAACAACGGCACGGCTTCGGCCATGAACCGGCGCATGGCGCCGCCGCTGAGCACGGTGACTTCCGTAGCGGAAACGGCGGACACGGCGCACATCCTTACTTGTATCGCCGCTGTTGCCGGCGCGTTCGCAACGCTCGCGCTTTGGCTCCAGCGGACCAACCCAACCGACCGGCTCCGGGGAAAACATTCACGTCCCCTCGGGCATTTCGCGCGGCAAACTAGCATGTCGTTCGCCGATCTTCGCGAGTGGATTCGGTATCTCCCTGCCTAAGCGGCTGGTATCCTCGGTAGGCTGAAAAAACAAATTCTGGACACCAGGAGGCTCTGCACGAGCGGCAATGAGCATTTCCGGCGAGCTATGGCTGTGGCTCGCGGTCGCCGGGCTCGGCCTGTTTCACGGCATCAATCCGGCAATGGGCTGGCTGTTCGCCGTGGCGCTCGGCCTCAACCGTCACAGCGAGCGCGCGGTCTGGCTGGCGCTCATTCCGATTGCGCTTGGCCATGCCGTAGCGGTGGCAGTCGTTCTTTTTGCCGTGCTGGCACTCGGTCTGATCGTCGACCCTGGCCTGCTCCGCCGCCTTGCCGGCGTGATCCTCCTCGCCTGGGCCGCATGGCATCTCCTGTATGGGCGCCGCCATCCTGTGCACGTCGGCATGCAGACCGGCCTCGGCGGCTTGTTTCTGTGGTCTTTCCTGATGGCGAACGCCCATGGCGCCGGGCTGATGCTGGTTCCGGTCGTGCTGCCGCTTTGCCTCGCCGCGTCGCCGGCTCACGAGTTGACCGCCAGCGGCTCGACGCCGATCGCGCTCGCTGCGCTCACACTCCACACCGGCGCGATGCTGGCCGCCATCGGAACCATCTCCATCGTGGTGTACAAGTGGGCCGGCGTCGCCTTCCTGCGGCGCGGATGGATCAATCTCGACATCGTTTGGACGATCGCGCTGGTCGCGTGCGGGATCATTCTGCTCGCGATCTGATTTCGCGCTGGCCCACCGGCGCCCGATGTAAAAAAGGGCCGCCCGATGGGCGGCCCTTTTGATCTTCCGTTGCGGCCGCCGCGCAACTACTCGGCCGCAGGCAGCGCCGCCGGCTCTGCGGCGGCCGCAGCCGCAGCCTTCGCCGCGGCCTCCTTCTCGCGCTCGGCGAGAATGAGCTGATCGCGTTTGACGGCGACCTCGCGAAGCCGGTTCATCATGGCGCCGGTGCCGGCCGGGATCAGCCGGCCGACGATGACGTTTTCCTTGAGCCCGTCGAGCGTGTCGGCCTTGCCGCTGACAGCAGCTTCGGTGAGCACGCGCGTCGTCTCCTGGAACGAAGCCGCCGAGATAAACGAGCGCGTCTGCAGCGAAGCCTTGGTGATGCCAAGCAACACCGGATGCCCGGACGCCGGCTTCTTGCCTTCCGCCGCCGCCCGAGCGTTGACCTCGTCCATCTCGACCTTGTCGACCTGCTCGCCCTGGATGAGGTCGGTTTCGCCGGATTCGTTGATCTCGACCTTCTGCAGCATCTGCCGCACGATCACTTCGATGTGCTTGTCGTTGATCGCCACGCCCTGGAGCCGATAGACCTCCTGGATCTCGTTGACCAGGTAACCGGCAAGCTCCTCGACGCCCTTGATCGCCAGGATGTCATGCGGCGCCGGGTTGCCTTCGACGATGAAGTCACCCTTCTCGATCACGTCGCCATCCTGCAAGTGGATATGCTTGCCCTTGGCAACGAGATACTCCCTCGGCTCCTCACCCTTATCGGTCGGCTCGATAGTGATGCGCCGCTTGTTCTTGTAGTCGCGGCCGAAGCGGACCGTTCCGGAAATCTCGGCGATGACTGCCGATTCCTTGGGCCGCCGGGCCTCGAACAATTCGGCGACACGCGGCAGACCGCCGGTGATGTCGCGAGTCTTGGCGCTTTCAGTCGGGATACGGGCGATCACGTCGGCAGCCCGCACTTTCGCGCCCGGATCGACCGAAATGACGGCGTCGACCGCCAGCAACGAGCGGGCATCGCCGCCGCGGCTGAGCTTGAGGATCTTGCCGTCCTTACCCTTAACCACCAGCGCCGGACGCAGGTCCTGCTGGCCGCGAGCGGAACCCGAGCGCCAGTCGATCACCACACGCTTGGCAATGCCGGTCGACTCGTCGAGCGTCTCGGTGAGCGACTGACCCTCCACGAGATCTTCATAGCCGATGGTGCCTTCGACCTCGGTGAGGATCGGGCGGGTGTAAGGATCCCACTCCGCGATCCGCTGGCCGCGCTTGATATGCTGGCCATCCTCGATCTTGAGCCGTGCGCCATACTGGATACGGTGCACGGCGCGCTCGGTGCCGTCCGGATCGGTTACCGCGACAATCAGATTGCGGCCCATCGCGATCAGATCGCCGTCCGAGTTGCGGGCGACGTTCAAGTTCTTGATCTTGACGGTGCCCTCAAAATTCAACTCGACGAACGACTGCTCCGAGATCTGCGCCGCGCCACCGATATGGAACGTACGCATGGTGAGCTGGGTGCCCGGCTCGCCGATCGATTGCGCCGCGATGACACCCACCGCTTCGCCCATATTAACCGGCGTGCCGCGGGCGAGATCGCGCCCGTAGCACTTGCCGCAAACACCGGGCTGCGTATTGCAGGTGAGCACGGAGCGGATCTTCACCTCCTGAACGCCGGCATTGACGAGACGCTCGACGTGCGTCTCCTCCAGCAGCGTGCCGTTCTCAACCAGCAGCTCGTTGCTCGTCGGATCGCGCACGACCTCGGCCGTGGTGCGACCGAGGATACGTGTTGCCAGCGACGCAACGACGGTGCCGGCGTCGATGATGGCGCGCACCTTGATGCCTCGCGTGGTGCCGCAATCCTCTTCGGTGATGATGCAGTCCTGCGCCACGTCGACGAGACGCCGGGTCAGATAGC
Source organism: uncultured Alphaproteobacteria bacterium (assembly GCA_963709825.1). GTDB lineage: Bacteria > Pseudomonadota > Alphaproteobacteria > Rhizobiales > Xanthobacteraceae > BOG-931. The sequence goes on along the minus strand of CAVPXZ010000019.1, from coordinate 17,781 downwards.
CGGAATTCGCCGTCTTCAGCGCGGTATCGGCGAGACCCTTGCGCGCACCGTGCGTCGAGTTGAAGTACTCGAGAACGGAGAGGCCCTCCTTGAAGTTGGAGATGATCGGGCTCTCGATGATCTCGCCGCTCGGCTTGGCCATGAGTCCGCGCATGCCGGCGAGCTGACGCATCTGCGCCGGCGAGCCGCGCGCGCCGGAATGCGCCATCATGTAGATCGAGTTGACCTGAGCCTCCTGGCCCTTCTCCGCGGGCTTGGAGGTGGAGATTTCACGCATCATCGCTTCCGCGATTTCCTCGGTGCACTTCGACCAGGCATCGACGACCTTGTTGTATTTCTCGCCCTGGGTAATCAGGCCGTCGTTGTATTGCTGCTCGAATTCTTTCACGAGCTCACGGGTCTTGTTGACGCTTGCGGGCTTCGAGTGCGGCACCACCATGTCGTCCTTGCCGAACGAGATCCCGGCCTTGAAGGCGTGGTGGAAGCCGAGCGCCATGACGCGGTCGCAGAAGATCACGGTCTCCTTCTGCCCGCAGTGACGATAGACGGTGTCGATCATGCTGGAGATTTCGCGCTTCGTCATGAGCTTGTTGACGAGGTCGAACGAAATCTTCCGCTGTCTCGGCAGCACCTCGCCGAGAAGGGCGCGGCCCGGCGTGGTCTCATACCACTTGCGGAGCGGTTTGCCCTCCTCGTCGACGCCTTCCCAGCGATACTTGATCTTGCTGTGCAGCCCGACTGCCTTTTCCTGCAGCGCGTGCTCGACTTCGCTCATGTTGCGATAGAAGCCCTGCACTACGTTCTGCTTCTTGCGGTCGCGCTCGATCTCCTTTTCCGAATGCAGCTCAAACTTCCACTGCCCCGGGCCGCCGTCGGTCATGATCGACAGGTAATAGAGGCCGAGCACGATATCCTGCGACGGCACGATGATCGGCGAGCCGTTGGCAGGATGCAGGATGTTGTTGGTCGACATCATCAAGACGCGCGCTTCAAGTTGCGCCTCGAGCGACAACGGCACGTGAACCGCCATCTGGTCGCCGTCGAAGTCGGCGTTGAACGCCGCGCAGACCAGCGGATGCAGCTGGATCGCCTTGCCTTCAATCAGGACCGGCTCAAACGCCTGGATGCCGAGGCGATGCAGCGTCGGCGCGCGGTTGAGCAGCACCGGGTGCTCGCGGATCACCTCATCGAGGATATCCCAGACTTCGGGCTTTTCCTTCTCGACCAGCTTCTTGGCCTGTTTCACAGTCGTCGACAGGCCCTTGGCGTCGAGCCGCGAATAGATGAAGGGCTTGAACAGCTCAAGCGCCATCTTCTTCGGCAGCCCGCACTGATGCAGCTTGAGCTCCGGGCCGACCACGATCACCGAGCGGCCGGAATAATCCACCCGCTTGCCGAGCAGGTTCTGCCGGAAGCGGCCCTGCTTGCCCTTGAGCATGTCGGCGAGCGACTTCAGCGGCCGCTTGTTGGCGCCGGTGATGACGCGGCCGCGGCGGCCGTTGTCGAACAAGGCGTCGACCGCCTCCTGCAGCATCCGCTTTTCGTTGCGGATGATGATGTCGGGCGCGCGCAACTCGATTAGCCGCTTCAGGCGGTTGTTGCGGTTGATGACGCGGCGATAGAGGTCGTTGAGGTCGGAGGTGGCGAAGCGGCCGCCGTCGAGCGGCACGAGCGGCCGCAGATCCGGCGGGATCACCGGCACGTGCGTCAGAATCATCCACTCCGGCTTGTTGCCGGACTGGATGAAGGCCTCAATCAGCTTGAGCCGCTTGGCGAGCTTCTTCGGCTTCAGATCGGACGTCGATTCCGCGATCTCCTTGCGCAGATCAGCGGCCATTTTCTCCAGATCGAGCGCCTTGAGCATCTCGCGGATCGCCTCGGCGCCAATCATGGCGGTGAAGCTGTCGGCGCCGAACTCGTCCTGCGCCTTGATGTAATCTTCTTCGCTCAGCAGCTGACGATCCTTGAGCGGCGTCAGCCCCGGCTCGAGCACGACGTAATATTCGAAATAGAGGATGCGCTCGAGATCCTTGAGCGTCATGTCGAGCAGGAGCCCGATGCGGGACGGCAGCGACTTCAGAAACCAGATGTGCGCGACCGGCGCCGCCAGCTCGATATGACCCATCCGCTCGCGCCGCACGCGCGACAGGGTCACCTCGACCGAGCACTTCTCGCAGATGATGCCCTTGTATTTCATCCGCTTGTACTTGCCGCACAAGCACTCATAATCCTTGATCGGCCCGAAGATGCGCGCGCAGAACAACCCGTCACGCTCGGGCTTGAAGGTCCGGTAATTGATGGTCTCCGGCTTTTTAATCTCGCCGTAGGACCAGGATAGAATCTTCTCCGGGCTCGCGATCGAGATCCGGATCTGGTCGAAGACCTGAGCCGGCGCCTGCGGGCTGAAAAGATTCATGATCTCTTGGTTCATCGGATTCTCCGCTTGCCGACCGTGTCGGCCGCTCTCTTAAATATCGGGATGCGCGGGTCGAGCCCGCGCATGACGCCTCGTCGCTTATTCCGCCGCCTCGGTAACGCCGCCGTCGCCGCCGCGCTGCTGCTTGGAATTGTGCAGGTCGACATTCAACCCGAGCGAACGCATCTCCTTGACCAGCACGTTGAAGGATTCGGGGATGCCGGCTTCGAACGTGTCGTCGCCGCGCACGATCGCCTCGTACACCTTGGTGCGGCCGGCGACGTCGTCAGACTTCACCGTCAGCATTTCCTGCAGCGTGTAGGCGGCGCCGTACGCTTCCAGCGCCCACACCTCCATTTCGCCGAAGCGCTGGCCGCCGAACTGGGCCTTGCCGCCCAGCGGCTGCTGGGTGACGAGGCTGTAGGGGCCGATCGACCGGGCGTGGATCTTGTCGTCCACGAGGTGATGCAGCTTCAGCATGTAGATGTGGCCGACCGTCACTTTGCGGTCGAACGTATCGCCGGTGCGCCCGTCATAGAGGCTGACCTGCCCGGAGTGATCGAGGCCGGCGAGATCGAGCATGTGCTCGATATCCGCTTCCTTCGCTCCGTCGAAGACCGGCGTCGAGATCGGGACGCCGTGCCGCAGATTGCTGCCAAGCTCGATGAGACCCTTCTCGTCGAGCGACTTGATGGTCTCCTCGTCGCCATAGATTTTCCGCAGCAGTTCCTTGAGCGGCTTGGGATCCCGCTTGCCGTGATAAAGATCGACGGCATTGCCGATCTTGATGCCGAGGCCGGCGCAGGCCCAACCGAGATGAGTTTCGAGAATCTGACCGACATTCATGCGACTCGGCACGCCGAGCGGATTGAGCACGATGTCGACCGCCGTGCCATCGGCGAGGAACGGCATATCCTCGAGCGGCACGATCTTTGACACCACGCCCTTGTTGCCGTGACGGCCGGCCATCTTGTCGCCGGGCTGAATCTTGCGCTTCACGGCGACGAAGACCTTGACCATCTTCATGACGCCGGGCGGCAATTCGTCGCCACGCTGCAGTTTTTCGACCTTGTCGAGGAAGCGCTGCTCGAGCCGCTTCTTCGATTCATCGTACTGCTTCCGGATGGCTTCGATCTCCGCCATCACCTTGTCGTTGGGGGATGCAAACATCCACCATTGCGAGCGCGGATACTCGTCGAGCACCGTGCGGGTGATCTTGGTGTCCTTCTTGAAGCCTTTCGGCCCGGCGATGCCCTGGCGCCCCTCCAGCAGCTCGGCCAAGCGGCCATAGACGTTACGGTCGAGGATGGCCTGCTCGTCGTCGCGGTCCTTGGCCAGCCGCTCGATCTCTTCCCGCTCGATGGCGAGTGCACGCTCGTCCTTCTCGACGCCGTGCCGGTTGAACACGCGGACTTCGACCACGGTGCCCTGCACTCCGGGCGGAACCCGCAACGAGGTGTCGCGCACGTCGGAGGCCTTTTCGCCGAAGATGGCGCGCAGGAGCTTTTCCTCCGGCGTCATCGGGCTTTCGCCCTTCGGCGTGATCTTGCCGACCAGAATGTCGCCCGCGCGCACTTCGGCCCCGATATAGACGATCCCGGCCTCGTCGAGATTCTTCAGCGTCTCTTCCGAGACGTTGGGAATATCGCGGGTGATCTCCTCGGGCCCGAGCTTGGTATCGCGCGCCATCACCTCGAATTCCTCGATGTGGATCGAAGTAAAGACGTCGTCCTTGACGATGCGCTCGGACAGTAGGATCGAGTCCTCGAAGTTGTAGCCGTTCCACGGCATGAACGCGACGAGGACGTTTCGCCCCAGCGCCAGCTCGCCGAGATCGGTCGAGGGACCGTCGGCGATGATGTCGCCCTTCTTGACCTGATCGCCCACTTTCACCAGCGGCCGCTGGTTGATGCAGGTGTTCTGGTTCGAGCGCTGGAACTTCATCAACCGATAGATGTCGACGCCAGGCTTGGTCGGATCCGGCTCGTCGGTGGCGCGAATGACGATACGGGTGGCGTCGACCTGATCGACCACGCCGGTGCGCCGGGCGGCAATGGCCGCGCCCGAATCGCGCGCGACCACGCCTTCCATGCCGGTGCCGACGAAGGGCGCCTCGGCATGCACGAGCGGCACCGCCTGGCGCTGCATGTTGGAGCCCATCAGCGCGCGGTTGGCGTCGTCGTTCTCAAGGAACGGGATCAATGCTGCGGCCACCGAAACCAGCTGCTTCGGCGACACGTCCATGAAGTCCACCTTGTCGGGCGGAATGAGCTGCACGTCGCCGGCGTGACGGACGACGACGAGATCGTCGGTGAAGCGGCCCTTTGCGTCGATGGCGGAATTAGCCTGGGCGACGGTATAGCGCCCCTCCTCCATCGCCGAGAGATAGATGACCTCGTCGCTGACCCGGCCGTCCTTGACCTTGCGATAGGGTGTTTCGACGAAACCGTATTTGTTCACTCGCGCAAACGTCGCGAGCGAATTGATCAGGCCGATATTCGGCCCTTCCGGCGTTTCGATCGGGCAGATGCGGCCGTAGTGCGTCGGGTGCACGTCGCGCACTTCGAAGCCGGCGCGCTCGCGCGTGAGCCCGCCGGGCCCCAGCGCCGAAAGCCGCCGTTTATGAGTGATTTCCGACAGCGGATTGGTCTGATCCATGAACTGCGACAACTGCGAGGAGCCGAAGAACTCGCGCACCGCAGCCGCCGCCGGCTTGGCGTTGATCAGGTCCTGCGGCATCACCGTGTCGATATCGACCGAGGACATGCGCTCCTTGATGGCGCGCTCCATGCGGAGCAGCCCGATGCGGTACTGGTTCTCCATCAGCTCGCCCACCGAGCGCACCCGCCGGTTGCCGAGATGGTCGATGTCGTCGATCTCGCCTTTGCCGTCGCGCAGGTCGACGAGGGTGCGGATCACCGCAAGAATGTCCTCCTTGCGCAGCGTGCGCTGGGTATCCTCGGCGGTGAGATCGAGCCGCATGTTCATCTTCACGCGGCCGACTGCGGAGAGGTCGTAGCGCTCCGAATCAAAGAACAGCGAATTGAACATCGACTGCGCGGTGTCGATGGTCGGCGGCTCACCCGGACGCATGACGCGGTAAATGTCGAACAGCGCGTCCTGCCGCGTCATGTTCTTGTCCATCGCGAGCGTACTGCGGATGTAGGCGCCGACATTGACGTGATCGATGTTCAGAAGCGGCAGTTCCTTGTAGCCCGCCTCGTTCAGCGTCTTCAGCGTCTTCTCGGTGATCTCCTCGCCGGCTTCGGCGTAGATCTCGCCGGTCTTGGGATTGACGAGGTCCTCGGCGATGTAATGGCCGATCAGTTCCTCGTCGGTCAGCCGCAGCGCCTTGAGCCCCTTCTCGGCAAGCTGCCGCGCCTGGCGCACGGTGAGCTTCTTGCCGGCCTCAAGCACCACCTTGCCGGAGTCGGCATCGACGAGATCGTTGATCGCCTTATAGCCGCGCAGCCGGTTGGCATCGAACGGCACCCGCCAGCCTTCCTTGGCGCGCTTGTAAGGCACTTGCTTGTAGAAGGTGTTGAGGATTTCCTCGCCGCTCATGCCGAGCGCATAAAGCAGCGACGTCACCGGGATTTTGCGCCGCCGGTCGACGCGGGCGTAAACGATGTCCTTGGCGTCGAACTCGATGTCGAGCCAGGAGCCGCGATAGGGAATGATGCGGGCAGCGAACAGGAGCTTGCCCGAGGAGTGGGTCTTGCCCTTGTCGTGGTCGAAGAACACGCCGGGCGAGCGATGCATCTGCGAGACGATGACCCGCTCGGTGCCGTTGACGATGAAGGTGCCGTTGTTGGTCATGAGCGGAATGTCGCCCATGTAGACATCCTGCTCCTTGATGTCCTTGACCGATTTGGCGCCGGTTTCTTCGTCGATATCGAATACAATCAGCCGCAGCGTCACCTTGAGCGGCGCGGCATAGGTCATGCCGCGCTGACGGCACTCGTCGACGTCGTATTTCGGCCCTTCGAATTCGTACTTCACGAATTCGAGCATCGAGGTGTTGGAGAAGTCGGAAATCGGAAATACCGACTTGAACACCGCCTGCAGGCCCTCATTGGGCCGGCCGCCGTGCGGCTCCACCACCAGCAGGAATTGGTCGTAAGATGCCTTCTGAACCTCAATGAGGTTCGGCATCTCAGCGACTTCCTCGATTTTTCCGAAAAACTTGCGAACGCGCTTCCGACCGATAAACGTCTGCGCCATCATGTCCTCTCGCTCAATCGAACCACCGGGCTTTGGCCCAAAGGTCAAACCCACGGGCTCAAGCCGTTACCGCGAACCCTGCGGGCTCGCGGATCGAGGCGATCAAGACGACTCTCCAGAGGGCCGCCATCCATCGCGACCGTCGGGACAGGCGTCGAACCACCTTATTTTCAGCGATTCGGCCAGGAACACCGAATCGATACAATACGCTCGCCGCCGGCGGCATTCTTGGGGATTCCGGGACTAGACCGCCGTAATCACCGATTTCTACCGTTTCCGCCCGGATCGTTCCCCGGAGTGCTCGCTTCGGGGAACCCCGGCTTAAGTAAGCATTACTTACTTAAGCTCAACCTTCGCGCCGGCTTTTTCCAGCTGCGCCTTGATCTTGGCGGCCTCGTCCTTATTGACGCCTTCCTTCACCGGCTTGGGAGCGCCCTCGACCAAGTCCTTGGCTTCCTTGAGTCCAAGGCCGGTAATGGCGCGTACCTCTTTGATCACCTCGATCTTCTTGTCGCCGGTCGCTGCGAGCACGACCGAGAACTCGGTCTTCTCTTCGGCAGCAGGCGCGGCGGCGCCAGCCGCGGGACCTGCCGCGACCGCCACCGCAGCGGCGGCGGAAACGCCCCATTTATCTTCCAGCAACTTCGCAAGTTCGGCCGCCTCCAGCACAGTGAGGCTGGAAAGGTCGTCCACGATTTTCTGCAGATCAGCCATGACTTTGTCCTTCGGTTCTAACCTTGGAGTTGAGGCGGCTTCAGGCAGCCGCACTCTCTCCGCTCTTTGCGGCATAGGCCTGCACCACGCGCGCGACCTTGGCGGCAGGAGCATTCACCACCTGCGCGATCTTGGTCGCCGGCGCCATGATCAGGCCGACGATCTTCGCCCGGAGCTCATCGAGCGAGGGCAAGGCGGCGAGCGCCTTGACCGCACTCGGGTCGAGCGTGGTCTTGCCCATCGCTCCGCCAAGGATCACGAACTGCTCGTGGGTCTTGGCGAAATCGACGGCAACCTTCGGCGCCGCGATCGGATCGCCGGAAAAGGCGATCAAAGTCGGCCCTTTGAGCAGGGGCCCGATCGAAGCGACGTCGCTGCCTTCAAGAGCGATTTTGGCGAGCCGGTTTTTCGCGACCTTCACGCTCGCGCCAGCGTGCTTCATCTGCCGACGCAGAGTCTGCATCTGGGCGACCGTCAGGCCTGAATAATGAGCGACGACGACGACCTTGGTAGCCTTGAAAACCTCGCCAAGGGCCGTGACCATCTCGCTCTTTGCCGTGCGATCCAAGAGAGCTCTCTCCGGTTGGCGGGTCCTCCTTGCGGAAGCCGCCGGGTTGATGCCAGGCATCCTGCCCCCCGAAGCAGCTTGCGCTGTTCCAGGCCGTCGAGGTCAGAACCGAAGGGCAATCTCATGCCCTTTAGTCTTCACCCGTCTGTGCAGGCTTTACCGATTAAGCCGTTTCCGGCGCCTGCAGTCTCGGACAGGAGCGCTTCACAAAATCCGCCAAGCTTCTCCCTCTCTTAGAGAAATCCGCACAGGATCGATCACTAAGAGAGTTCCGGCCAGGTGGTTTTCGATAAGCGCATAAAAGCGCGCCGACAAACCGGGCCGGCACGCCCTCGCTGTCCATTTAGCGGCTTTCAGCGGTTTTGCCAAGTGCTTTGTGCTTGCGGCCTCGCGTTCAACCTGCGCTTTGCCGTCGCGCCCTCGCGACGTACCATCCGCGAAACTAGGAAGGAGCGACCATGCCGGGGAATGCCGATCGCATTCTGACCACTCATGTCGGCAGCCTGATCCGGCCGCCGAAGCTCATCGAATTCTGGCGCGCCATCGAAGACGGCAAGTCTTACGACGAACCGGCCTTCGAAACCTGCCTGACCGAATTGGTGGCCGAAGTCGTCCGGCAGCAGGCCGAAATCGGCATCGACATTGTCAGCGACGGCGAGTTCAGCAAGGGCGCCAACTGGGCCTTCTATGTTCACAAGCGGCTCACCGGCATCGGGGTACGGCCGGCGACATCCGAGGAAGCCAGAGACCCCATGGCGTCCATGGGCGGAGGCCGCGACCACGAGGCCTTCGCGGAATTCTACGCCGAATATGACGCCGCTTCCGGTCTTGCCAAACGTTTGGGCAACCGCGTCATCGTCAACGGCCCGATCAAATATTCAAACACCCAGGTCTCGCGCGACATTCGGAATTTGCAGGCCGGCGTCGCCAAGGTGAAGGACCGCCACCTGTCGGTGGCTGGTTTTCTGCCGGTCGTTGCCCCGGCAAGCGCACTGCCAGGCGCGAAGATCGAATATTACAAAGACGAAGAGGCCTATCTGACCGCGCTCGCCGACGCGCTGCATGAGGAATACAAGGCGATCGTCGATGCCGGACTCTTTGTCCAGATCGACGATGCATTCCTGCCCTACATGCATGAGCGGATGGTGCCGCCGATGACCAACGCGGAGTACCGGCGTTGGGCGCAAAGGCGCGTCGATGCCCTCAATCATGCGCTCCGCGGCATCCCGGAAGAGCGCTCGCGCTATCACATCTGCTGGGGCAGCTGGAACGGCCCGCATGTCTTCGACGTGCCGCTCAAGGACATCGTCGATCTCCTGCTCCAGGTGCGCACCGGCCACTACTCGTTCGAGGCCGCCAATCCGCGGCACGAGCACGAGTGGCGGGTTTGGCAAACAGTGAAACTTGCGCCCGGAAAAATCTTGATCCCCGGCGTGATCAGTCACGCCACCAACATCGTCGAGCATCCCGAACTGGTCGCCGAGCGGATCGTGCGGCTGGCAAAAATCGTCGGCCGCGAAAATGTCATCGGCGGCACCGATTGCGGCTTCGCGCAAAGTCCGTTCGCGCGCCGGGTCCACCGGACGATCATGTGGGCCAAGCTGAAATCGCTGGTCGAGGGCGCACGCATCGCCACCGAGGTTTTGTGGGGCAAGCGCGCGGCAGCATGATCGCTCGTCAGCCCGGATTGCCACAAAGCGGCAAGTCCGGAATCTATAACCACCGACGGTGAAAATGGATTCCGGGCTCGCGGGCTAAAGCTCGCGCCCCGGAATGACAAGCTCCGCGACGGTTTTAATGCGGCTGCTGCGAAGCAGCCGGGAACAAGCTTGCCAGTTCGACCTTAACGCCCGGCCCCATGGTCGATGAAATGGCCACGCGGTTGATGAAGTGCCCTTTGGCGCCTGCCGGCCGTGATTTCTGCACGGCATCGGCGAAGGCACGGATGTTTTCGATCAGCTTGTCCTCGCTGAACGATGCCTTACCGACGCCGGCCTGCACCACACCGGCCTTCTCGGCGCGAAACTCGACCGAGCCGCCTTTAGCGCCCTTGACCGCGGTGGTGACGTCCATGGTCACGGTGCCGACCTTGGGGTTGGGCATCAGCCCGCGCGGACCCAGCACCTTGCCCAGCCGGCCGACCAGCGGCATCAGATCGGGCGTAGCGACGACGCGGTCGAAATCGATAGCGCCGCCCTGCACCTTCTCGACCAGATCCTCCGCGCCCACCACGTCGGCACCGGCGGCCTTGGCCTCGTCGGCCTTGACGCCGCGCGCGAACACGGCAACGCGCACCGAGCGGCCTGAGCCGTTCGGCAGATTGACGACGCCGCGCACCGTCTGGTCGGCGTGGCGCGGATCGATGCCGAGATTCATCGCCACCTCGATAGTCTCGTCGAATTTCGCCTTGGCGCGCTCCTTGACCATCTTCACCGCTTCCGTGAGCGGATAAAGCTTCTCGCGATCAATGCCTTCGCGCGCAACCTTCGTGCGTTTTCCAAGCGAGCTCATGACTTCACCTCCAGCCCCATGGAGCGGGCGGACCCCTCGACCATGCGCATCGCCGCCTCGACGGTGTCACAGTTCAAATCCTTCATCTTCTGCTCGGCGATCTCGCGCACCTGCGCCTTCGTCACCGACCCGGCCACGTCGCGGCCGGGCGCCTTCGAGCCGCTCTCGATCTTGGCCGCCTTCTTGAGGAAGTGCGACATCGGCGGCGTGCGCAACTCGAAGGAAAACGAGCGGTCGGCGTAGACCGTAATCGTTACCGGGATCGGCGTGCCCTTCTCGAGCTTCTGGGTCTGCGCATTGAACGCCTTGCAGAACTCCATGATGTTGAGGCCGCGCTGGCCCAGCGCGGGACCAATCGGCGGCGACGGATTGGCCGCCCCGGCCGGCACCTGCAGCTTCACATAGCCGGTGATTTTCTTTGCCATTCGCTACTCCTGTTAGTGGTGCGGCTATTGACGGCTGGCGACCGCCTCACCTCCCACGTGGTCGCTTCACTTCACCTCTCCTTCTCCCCGCGTGCGGGGAGAGGTTAAATCTATAACTTCTCCACCTGTCCGAACTCCAGCTCGACCGGCGTGGCCCGGCCGAAGATGGAGACCGCCACCTTGAGCCGCGAGCGCGCCTCGTCGACCTCCTCCACCGTGCCGTTGAACGACGCGAACGGCCCGTCCGAGACCCGCACCTGCTCGCCGACTTCGAAGGAAACCGAAGGCTTCGGCCGCTCGATACCTTCCTGGACCTGATGGATGATGCGTTCCGCCTCGGCGTCGGACAGCGGCATTGGCTTGTTGTCGGAGCCGAGAAAGCCGGTCACCTTGGGCGTATTCTTGATCAGGTGATAGGCCTCGTCGGTCAGCTCCATTTTTACCAGCACATAGCCGGGGAAGAACTTTCGCTCGGCGTCCACCTTCCGGCCGCGCCGCACCTCGACGACCTTCTCCTTTGGGACCAGGATTTCCGCGAACAGGTGCGAAAGCCCGCGCTGTTTGGCCTGCTCCCGGATCGAATCCGCAACCTTATTCTCGAAGTTCGAATAGGCGTGGACCGCGTACCACCGGTTGGTCATGTGATGAATTCCGGGATCATGAATGTTTGGCGATTGAGAATGGGAACCGCTCACGAGTTGATACCAAGCAGGATACTGACGCCGAGCCGCATGATCTGATCCGCCAGCAGAAAGAAAATCGAGGCGACGAATACCATCACGAACACCATCATGGTGGTGACGGTGGTTTCCTTGCGCGTCGGCCAGGTGACCTTCTGCGCCTCGGCCCGCACTTCCTGCAGGAACTTGAAGGGACTGATTTTCGCCATGGCTCGTTAAATAGTCATTCTCCGCCCATGTTTCAGGAGGAGACCGATATGGCGCATCCTTTGGGGGAGATGTTCGTCGCGGAAGTCCGTCACCGGGCCGCTGACGATGGCAAGCTTCCTACTGCCGACCGCCCGCAGCGTCAAGCGACGCCGCATTTTTCTTTGCCGTCAGGGGCTAAATTAAGAGGGCGCCTTGGCAGGAGTGGAGGGACTCGAACCCCCAACCCCCGGTTTTGGAGACCGGTGCTCTAGCCATTGAGCTACACTCCTAGGCGGCTGTTCACATGCCTCTTGACGCTCGGCAAAGCAAGTCCTTGCCAAGCGCCTCCTTCCTTCACCGGCGCTCGCGCTTGCGAAATCTGACCGCATCGCCGATCATTCGGCCAATCTTATGCGCCCGCGGTACGACCGTCGTGTGGAATGGGAATGGATCAATGCTGACCCGACGAAACATGTTGCTGGCCGCCGTCTGCGCCGGCATCGGGGTGCCGGCGCGGGCTGCCGATGCGGCTGCGGCCTTCGTGAACGCCATTTACGACACCTATAAGGGCCCGCACTCAAGAGGCCTTGCCCTCGATGGCGAAGACGCGATCCGCCGTTATTTCGAGCCGTCGCTGGCGACGCTGATCATCAGGGATCAAAAGGCCGCCGCCAAGCGTGGGGAAGTCGGGTCGCTCGACTTCGATCCGTTCATCGACGCTCAGGATTGGGAAATTTCAGATTTCGACATCGAGGTGCGCGATAAGGCGCCCGGCAGGGCGCGCGCCAAGGTAGAGTTCACCAATCGGGGCGAGCCCAGAACCGTCACGGTCGATCTCATCAGGATCAGGACAGAGTGGCGGATCAGCAACATCACCTGGCTGCACGACGGCAAGTCGGAAACCCTGCGCGGGCTTTTCGGTCACTAGCGGCATGCCACCGCCGCAGTCGCCGCCGGCCTGCCAACCGAAGCGCCGAAGGTGCGAAGGTTGGAGCGGGTGAAGGGAATCGAACCCTCGTCATAAGCTTGGAAGGCTTCTGCTCTACCATTGAGCTACACCCGCACAGCCAATTTTATTTGGCTTTCTCGCTCGATCCGCCGGACTTTTACTCACCATTTCATAGCCAATGTGGCCCCGGCTTCGCGACGGATCGAGTCGCGTGACATTATAGGTGCCGCCGGGCACCGCGCCAGCGGTCGCGAGTTGGCGCGACAATGAGCGAGAGAACGCTATAGCTTCATGTCTCTTTAACCTTTGCCTTCCTTCGCTCGCGTACCCACGGGCGCTTTCTTTTTCTTTGCCTGATTGTAATCGACAGCGGCGCGGACGAGATTTTTGAGAGCACGCTCATTGATCTTGTCGCCGTCATGAATATCGATCGCGCGCCTCATGTTGCCTTCGAGGCTGGAGTTGAAGAGGCCTGAGGGGTCCGCCAGCGAGGCGCCGTTGGCGAAGGTCAGCTTCACGGCGGCCTTGTAGGTCTCGCCGGTGCAGATGATGCCGCCGTGCTCCCACACCGGAACCCCGCCCCACTTCCACGTCTCGACCACGTCGGGGCAGGCCTCCTTGATGAGACCTCGGACCCGGGCGAGCGTCTCGCCGCGCCAGTCACCCAGATCCTTAATCTTCCCATCGATCAGCCGGGAGGGAGAGTCTCCGCCTTTTGCTGCCTTCGCGCTGCCAGTCGTCTTCTTCATGCTTATGGTCGCTTTTTTCATGGCTGTGTTATCGCCCCTCCCGCGCGTTACTTCCGGTATTCTGCTTTGAGTGCATACAAGGCGTTGGCGTAATTGAAGGCCGCCAACTGGCACTCGGCGACGAACTGCTGCTTCACGACCGGCTGCTCCTCATACTTCGCGCATTCCTTCACCAGCCTCGCGACCATTTTGTCGTTCTTGTACTGGCTGGCGCAGTAGTCGATCACCAAGTGCTTTTCGGCCAGGCGCTCCTCGCCCTCGGTTGGCGATGCATCGAGCTTCTCCATCCTGGCTTCGCAATCGCCTGCGGCGGAATTCGTTGGCGAAGAGGCACTGGGCGAACCGTGCTTGTCGTTGGCCGCCTGCTCACCAGACCGGGCCGGGGCCGCTGCAGTGACGAGAGCGAGAATCGAAACCCAACAAAGAATCGAGTTGGTCATCGCTGGTTCTGTCAATCGAGATTGCTCAGCGCGCGAGGCGCATTGCGGCCCCGACGGGCTAATAGCACGTAGCCCGGGTGGAACCAACGGGCCCGCGCGAAGTCGCGCGGCCCGCTGACAAGCTCCGCGTTAACCCGGGAACGATTAATAAGCTAATCGCCGGGGTCGGCGCCATGCGCCAAATTTTCGGCGTGGATGTCACATTGACGGTTTCTAGCTCGTCATGAGGTTGGAACCCAACAGAACAACACGATGTTGGAACCCAACAGAAGGAAGCGAACCATGAACGCCAACGAATTGTTTGCTGCGGCCCCGGAACTGATGAAGAAATGGACCGCCACATCGCTCGCCATCGCTTCGAGCCTGGACCCGGCCTTGGTCCGGCTCGTGGAAATCCGAGCCTCCCAGATCAATGGCTGCGCCAACTGCATCAACATGCATACGGCGGAAGCGCGTGAGAAGGGCGAGACCGAGCAGCGCATCTACCTGTTGTCGGCCTGGCGCGAGGCGCCCTGCTATACCGACCGCGAACGGGCGGCGCTCGGCTGGACCGAGGCGCTCACCCGGCTCTCCGAAGGACACCGGCTGGAAGCTCCCCGTGAAGCCCTGAAGGCGGAGTTCACCGCGCAGGAGCAGGTCCAGCTGACATTGATGGTCAACGTCATCAACGGGTGGAACCGCATCGCGGTCGGCTTCAGCCAGTTTGTTGATCCGGCCGAAGCAAAGTCCGTCGCGGCCAATGCCGTCGACAAGGCCGCCGAGAGGGCCGCCGCGTGATGGCGGGCGTCAGCCAAGGGGACGCAGAGGACGCAGCGGCCAGTTTCGAGCCGCTGCGTCGCAAGCTCACGCGCGTCGCCTACCGCATGCTCGGCTCCGTGGCTGACGCCGAAGATGCCGTGCAGGAGGCCTTCATCCGCTGGATGCGAGCCGACCGCAGCGAGGTGCGCGAGCCCGAGGCATTCCTGCGCCGGTCGGTCACGCGGCTGTGCCTCGATCAGCTCAAATCGGCGCGCCGCCAGCGCGAGACCTATATCGGTCCCTGGCTTCCCGATCCCGTCGTGGAAGAGGAGCAGGAGGAAGACGTCACCTTGCCGCTGATGCTGGCGCTGGAGCGCCTTTCTCCGCTCGAGCGGGCGGCTTTTCTGCTGCACGACGTGTTCGGGCTTGCGTTCGAGGAGGTTGCTGCGACCATCCAGCGCGACGCTCCGACCTGCCGCCAGCTGGCCGGCCGCGCGCGCAGCCATGTCCGCAAGGCAAGACCGCGCTTCCAGGTGGAAAAACAACGCGGCCTCAAGCTTGCCGAGGCTTTTTTCGCCGCCTCACGCAGCGGCGACATGAAGGCGCTTGGCGCAATGCTGGCGGCTGACGTCAGTGTCCATGCCGACGGCGGCGGCAAGCGGCCGGCATCGCTGGAGCCTATCGTCGGATTCGATGCCGTCATGAAGGTCAATGAGTTTCTGGCCGCTCACTTCCGGCAGAACGGCTCGAAACTTGTGCGTACCGGCTTCGTCAATGGCTTGCCCGGCTTTATCACGCTGGAGGCCGACGGCGAACTCCAAACCACCGCGCTCGACATCGAGGACGGCAAGATTGCCGCCATCTACGTCGTGCGCAATCCCGACAAGCTGCGGCATCTGCATTAACTCTCGCCTCGTAGCCCAGGTGGAGCGAAGCAAAATCCGGGGCCTTGCATTCCCGCCAACGAGACCCGGATTACGCTATGCTCCATCCGAGCCACGCTCGCTCGTCCAACGATGCGCGCATCGTGGAACCGTCATTATCAATCGCGTCCCGTCGAGTGGTGTAAAAATGGCGCGGCCGTTGTGATCGCCGCGGAATTTGATTTCGGCTGCGACTACAGGTATTGAATACGCTAGCCGATCTTATTCCGCCGAGGTGCGATTTGATCTGACGGGTGTGGCGCAAGGCATTGAGCTCGCGTAGGGAATGGGTGTTGAGACCATCCTACGCGCGTTGATCCCCGCTACCACACCCGCCATGACCAACGATATCCATCTCATCTTCGGTCTGCCAGCCGTTTCACGCAAGAAAGTCACAGCCGCATTTGACGGAGGCCGACTTTCCTCCGACAGCGGCGTCATGTTGCTGGCGCTTGCCGAACGCCGGCGCAAGGTCGCCGAAACACTCGCCGCTCACATTGCCGATCCGCGCGATCCCCTGCACATCACGCACACGGTCGCCGATGTGCTGAGAGCCCGCATGCTGGCGATCGGCTGCGGCTATCCGGATGGCAACGACTTCGACTGGTTGCGCCGCGACCCCGCCTTCAAGCTGGCGTGCGGACGCCTACCCGACACTGGCAAGGACCTGTGCTCGCAGCCCACCATCTCGCGCTGGGAGAATGCGCCGACGCTGCGGGAGATCATTCGTCTCACCTATACACTCGTCGACATCTGGTGCAGGAGCTATGCGAAGCCGCCCAAATCTGTGGTGTTGGACATCGACGACACGGTCGACGTCGTGCACGGCCACCAGCAGCTGGCGCAATGGAACGCTCATTATGATGAGCGCTGCTTTCTGCCGATACATGTCTACGACACCGCAACCGGGCGACCGGTGGTGGTCATCCTGCGTCCTGGCAAGACGCCGTCGGGCAAGGAAGTGCGTAAGCTTCTCAGCCGCCTGATCGGACGCATCCGTCGGCACTGGCCCGACACTCGCATCACCATCCGCGGTGACGGCCATTACGGCCGCGAGGAGGCGATGACGTGGTGCGAAAACAACGTTGTCGACTACATTTTCGGGCTCCCCGGCAATGTTGTGCTCGACCGCCTCGTCGAGCCTGCCGCCGATGATATCCGGGTGCGCCGGGCCGAGAGCCAGGCCGAGCTGTTCCGTGGCTTTACCGAGACGCGCTACGCGGCCAAGTCGTGGGACAAAGAGCGCCGGGTCGTGGCACGGATCGAGGCGAGCGCCAGCCATGCGGATGACATGCTGCGCCGAGGCATTGATATCCGCTACGTCGTCACTTCGCTGCCGGGCAGCGATGCTGAGCATATTTATGAAACGGTCTACTGCGCCCGTGGACAGGCCGAGAACCTCATCAAGCAACACAAGGCGCAACTGGCGTCCGATCGCACCAGTTGCCGATCGCCGCTCGCCAACCAGATGCGGCTTATCCTGCACACCGGTGCCTACTGGCTGCTGCTCGACCTGCGCGCTGCGATCCCGAGTTGGAATCCGCTGCGGCAGACCGAGTTCACCACCATCCGTCTGCGTCTGTTGAAAATCGCTGGCCGCATCATCGAGACGGCAAGCCGCATCCGCATCGCGCTCGCTTCATGCTGCCCCGAGGCCGAGACGTTCAGTCTCGTCGCGATCAAGCTGCAACCGTCTGGACCATAAGTTCGTGGGGCGATGATGCCCCGCCGAGCCCCCGATCCATTCACCCCCAACGCGTCGACAGTGTTCTCGACCCAATCAATCTGCCGAAGATGGAGCGCGCAGAACGGACGAGCTCGCCTCGCAAAAATTAGCCTTCAGATTAACCGTCCGCGTGCATAAGGTGGGCTAGAACTGCTTGCGCTCGATATTTCCACCGGCCGCGCTTCGGAGCACTATGTCATTCAAGCGCAACGTACTCTCATTTGTAACATTTTTGTTGCTGCCCAAGATTATGTTACATCTCTCCGCATGGCGATGAACCAAAAAGGAGCGTACAATAACTTAGAATTGCTCTTCATCCGCCTGTACATAAATCGTCATCCCTATGGACAATATCTTCTTGAATTTCTTCTCGACCATCCTTCATTCCGTTACAGCTATCTGATATTTCGGCTCCGCTACCTTTTGATCGCGAACAACATTGGAATAGACCCCGACTACAGAAAAGCAAGATGGTCCGACGTTCATCGCAGAATGAGAGCATTGCGTAGGATCATCATTGCGATCTGTT